>VAFM01000001.1 GCA_005768725.1 Blastochloris viridis
GCAGGCTGCTGGGTGACCTAGCCGCAGCGGAGCAGAAGCATGAGCGCAAGGCGGTGAGTTTGCAGGATAAGAACCTGACCGAAAATGCCAAAGACCTTGAGAAGGCTGAGGCCCATAAGCAGTTTGTGTTACAGATCGTTCAGCCGGGGTTGGCGGGGCTGATGGATGGGAGTGTAAGCACGTTGGCGCCGCTGTTTGCTGCTGCATTTGCGACCCAGAATAACCACGAGACGTTGATGGTGGGCCTGGCGGCGAGTGTGGGGGCGGGGATCTCTATGGGTTTGACCGAGGCGTTTAGTGACGATGGCAAGATTTCTGGCCGCGGCAGCCCGTGGATACGCGGTACGGTGTGCGGTGTTATGACAATGGTCGGTGGTATCGGGCATGCGCTGCCGTATCTGCTGAGCGACTTCCATGCGGCGACGACGCTGGCTGTGGCTGTGGTGTTGATTGAATTGATCGCGATTGCATGGATCCGCTGGAAATATATGGAAAGCAGCTTTTTTGTGGCGGCGATTCAGGTGTTTTTAGGTGGGTTACTGGTGCTGGGAGCTGGGATATTGCTGGGCGCGGCTTAGGTGGTTGAGTTTGATGATGGATTGGTATACATAGGCTGCTGAGCAGGTCGGGCAGTGTGTCTGGCTATCTTTCGGGGAGCGTTTTATGGATAACACTGTTTATCTGAACCATTCTGCGACTGAAGATTTTCTTGTTACTCATTTTCGGAAGTTGCGTGAGATCATGGAGGCGGATGATTGTCGAAATGCGGGGGTTTTACCTGTGCCCGATACGTTTCCGGTTTCATTGCATTCGGGTGAGGATCTGAAAAGCTACGACCAACACCAAAAAGTCGTGGCTATTCCCAAGGCTAAATCCAAGCAGGCGATGGCTGTGCTGCGCGTGCGGGAATTTCTACTTGCAGTGACGTCTGTCAGCTTCGCAGCCTTTGAGGCGGAATTTGCGTCTCAAGGCTTTCAAATTCAGATGCTTTGGGGGGTGACTACGCCGAGTATGTCGATGACCATGGATATGCTGCGTAAAGTCGCTGGGGAGACGAATCCTTTGATGGATAATGATATCGCCGGACAGATGGAGATAACAGGGCTTGAGCTTCTGCTGGTGCCCACGGTGTATCTGGAACGGAGCGCCAATGGTTTATGAAACGAAGAAGGTCCGCTGTGTGCGGGCCTTCTTTTTGAGTGGGGCTTTTGGTTCTTGTCGGGAGTATATGCTTGGTATACATATCGTTCATATTTCATCTTTGAGGAGTTTTACATGTCGCGCGCGAAAACCGTGGTGAGACTTTATCCTGAAGCTATTGCCGATAGGGTGTTTGCAGTGGTGGAGGGCGTTCTCTCGCAATTCAATCAGCGCAATACGCCTGGAGTTATGGCTGTCCGGTTTCTGGAAGCCCTGACCGGAGTACCCGATATGGGTCAGACTGTGTCGGATGAGGAGAAGAAGGTTGTTCCCTTTAAACCCAAACCGATGGATGCCATTATTACCGCCAACACATGGACGACAGCCATGAAGTTGGCACCCATAAAGACGGCCATGGCATTGGCCGAAGGGAATGGCTACCAGCTGCATTTCCACTGGACCTTAGGCATGGACTGGAAGCATACGCCGTTTGAGCGCATGCAGAAGGTTGCCGATGCCAAGGAGAATCCCCTTAAAGTGGATGACCTGTTGGGGGAGTCTCAATTGGAAATCCTCGATATCTTCTTTCGTCCTCTGGCGGTGTCTTCGGACGGAGTCACGCTTGATTCCGTCACGATCATCGATATCTTCGTTGAGTAGTTCGTCTGTTACCAAAAAGGGCCCGCTGTTGCGGGCCCTTTTGTTGTGTCTGCCTTAGCGGCTGGCCACTTGGCGGTTTTGGAGGAACGCGGCGTTCCAAGCTGTTTGGGCGTTGGAAACGTGGCGCTTGAACTCGGCCAGTTGCTTTTTGCTGAGCGGGCTGCCTGTGGGGAGGTCGGTGCTCATGGCATTGACGTGGGTGCCGTTCTTGATGACCTCGTAGTGCAGGTGCGGGCCGCTGGAGACGCCGGTGGAGCCGACGAACGCAATCACCTGACCCTGTTTGACGCGTTGGCCGACCTTGAGGCCCTTGGCAAAGCGCGACAGGTGGGCATAGGCGGTGGTGAAGGTGCCGTTGTGCTCGATCTTCACGAAGTTACCGTGGCCGCCGTGCGGGCCGACGTAGACGACCTTACCATCGCCACTGGCCTTTACCGGGGTACCGGTCGGGGCGGCGAAGTCCGTTCCCTTGTGGGCACGGGTAAAGCCGAGCACCGGGTGCTTGCGGTGGAGGTCGAAATTGCTGGAAATGCGGGTGAACTCAAGCGGCGTGCGCAGCAGGAGCTTCTTCTTGCTTTCGCCTTTCTCGTTCAGGTATTCGCCTGCGTAGAAATAGGCCGAGCGAGTTTCGCCGGCGACGGTGAATTCGGCGGCAAGGATCTTACCGGTTTTGACGGTCACGCCTTTGTCGTTCACGGTCTTTTCGTAGAGTACCTTAAAGGTATCTCCCGGGTGAATATCGCGTGTATAATCAAGGTCCCAGGCGAACAAGTTCATGAACTGCATGACCTGTGCGGGCGAGAGGCCTGCCTGTGTCGCATCCTGATACAGAGAGTCGTGAATTTCACCGACGGCGGTGCCGTTGATCTCTTGCAGCGGCTTAGCGACTGCCTTAGCGGTGGCTTGAGTGCCGTTCAGCTTCAGCGTCACTTCTTCTTCCGGCTTAGGGCGGTAGGTGAGGGATGCGGTTTGAATCTGGTAGGGCGCGCTTTCGGTGTAGCTGAGCTTCATCTCGGTTTTATGCGTGATGGGCTTGGTGGCCGAAGGTGTGCTGATGGTCATCGCCGCGATCTGCTCCGGCGAAAAGCCTGCCTTTTTCAGCGTGGAGGCGAGGGTATCGCCGCGTTTCATCATAATAGTGCGTTGGATTTCCAGCTGCGGCAGCGTTTGCGCGCTGTTAGCCGCTGTGGCATCGGACGGAATGCGCAGGGTAGCAATGGCTTGCTCGGTACTGGCCAAGTTGACGGCCAGGTAACCGGAACAAATCAGTCCACCTATCGCGAGGGTACGGCTTAGAGCCAAGTTTCTCTCCTTATTTCCGGAACCTTCCCAACCTTGTTTTTCTTTTCAGGGCAGGGGCCGATGGGAGATTGTGTTCCCCCACAAGGCGCACATATGCCTCAGCGGTAAGGGGGGTGTCAAGCCAACTGCCGTTTGGTTTTCGTCATACATTCAAGGGGGTGTGACTTTTGAGCTTGGGCTTGTTTGAGCTTTTCCAGAGAGTTAAGCGGAGCGAAATGTGACTCTTTGGTTAGGGGGTGGGCACGTTTCACAGATAAGGGGTTGAGGATATGGAGCGGGTACACTATATAATAGGAAGTCGGATTTTTTAGACCGTTTCATAACTTGGCCTCTGTGGCCATGAATGTACGGTTTACATATTCCGTTTTCACTGGCCTGTTTGGCTATCATTACTCTCGTGCATGCATACGGGGAAATAACTATGACTGCGGCTAATAAAGTACAAAAAGAAGAAAGTGAGATCATCTCGCTTCTGCAATTCGCCAAGAGCGGCCCTTTTACGGAAGGAGAGCTCTCGGAACTTTATACGGGTATAAAGCAGCGCACGCATCCTCGCCTTGAGGTTGTCGTTGCTGACCACATGGGAGCTTTTTGCCGTGCTCCTATCAAGGGGAAGTGCCGAAAGGCATTCACGCGTGAGGAGATCGATCGCGATTATCCTTATATGGATGAGATTCGCAGGAGGCTTCCTCATGCCAATCTTCTCGACAGAGTTTCCGATGACGTCTTCCGTGCGGCGGCGTTAGTAGGTGGCATGTTGGTGGCGGGCGGCCTTGTCGAGGGGTCTTCTGACTATATTGAATGCGTGATGACCTGGCGCGAGCTGCTCTTTCCGGAGCTAAAGGCGGTAGGTTGATCGGTCTTCTGAGTATCGAAATGCGGTGTGGACCGGCTCTTTTTGAGCCGGTCTTCATTTTTTCTTGAAATAGATTTTGAGTGTTTTCAGTGGGGTTCCAAGAAAAATGAGGTTTGATGCGTTTTTTCTTGAAACGAAGTGTTGACAGGTCGTGGGGGTCGGGCTATACCCCCGTTCGTCAGCGACGGTGAGCCGAGAAAAAGGAAACCGGAAGCGAGGGAAACCCAAGGGAATCCAAAGCAAATTGCCTGACAAAGTTCTGTGAAAACCGAATAGGCAAGATACAAGCAAATCTTCTCAAATTCACTTCGGTGAAATTGAACAGAAGGTTTGTACAAGACAGAACAGTTAACGAGGTTCACGTAAGTATCGACATCAGACTCTAACCGGTCGGCCGATATAAATTTGAACTTCATTATTAACTGTGAAGGTTCGTTAATTTATGTGAGCTTCGGCTCACAATGAGAAATAACGTAATCTACGCAAATGAATTCAGTGCATCTCCTTGTGCCCATTCCGGCACTAACACAGGAGAGCAAAGCCTTGTATCGGACCGGCTTGGCGCCCTAATTTATTAGGACCACATCAAGTTGAGAGTTTGATCCTGGCTCAGAGCGAACATTGGCGGTAGGCTTAACACATGCAAGTCGAGCGAGGCGTAATAGTCGAGCGGCGAACGGGTGAGTAATACATGGAAATCTACCTTGAAGTGGGGGATAACGTCCAGAAATGGACGCTAATACCGCATAATCCATATTGGGAAAGCGTTGCAGCGCTTTAAGATGAGTCCATGGCTGATTAGCTTGTTGGTGAGGTAATGGCTCACCAAGGCGACGATCAGTAGCTGGTCTGAGAGGATGACCAGCCACACTGGAACTGAGACACGGTCCAGACTCCTACGGGAGGCAGCAGTGGGGAATCTTGCGCAATGGGGGCAACCCTGACGCAGCCATACCGCGTGAGTGATGAAGGTCTTCGGATTGTAAAGCTCTTTCGGCGGGGACGACGATGACGGTACCCGCAAAAGAAGTCACGGCTAACTTCGTGCCAGCAGCCGCGGTAATACGAAGGTGGCGAATGTTGCTCGGATTCACTGGGCGTAAAGCGTCTGTAGGTGGCTTGTTAAGTTAGAGGTGAAAGCCCCGCGCTCAACGTGGGAACTGCCTTTAAAACTGGCGAGCTTGAGAGTATCAGAGGTAGGCGGAATAACTGGTGTAGAGGTAAAATTCATAGATATCAGTTGGAACATCCATGGCGAAGGCAGCTTACTGGGGTATTTCTGACACTGAGAGACGAAAGCGTGGGGAGCAAACAGGATTAGATACCCTGGTAGTCCACGCCCTAAACGATGCATACTCGCTGTCGGGTTCGCTACAGAACTCGGTGGCTTAGCTAACGCGGTAAGTATGCCGCCTGGGGATTACGGCCGCAAGGTTAAAACTCAAAGGAATTGACGGGGACCCGCACAAGTGGTGGAGCATGTCCATTAATTCGAAGATACGCGAAGAACCTTACCAAGCCTTGACATCCTGGTAGACTTCTCCTGAAAGGGAGGGGGCATTTAGTTGGACCAGTGACAGGTGTTGCATGGCTGTCGTCAGCTCGTGTCGTGAGATGTTGGGTTAAGTCCCGCAACGAGCGCAACCCTCGCCTTTAATTGCCATCATTCAGTTGGGCACTTTAGAGGAACCGCCGCGGATAACGCGGAGGAAGGTGGGGATGACGTCAAGTCATCATGGCCCTTACGGCTTGGGCGTGAGACGTGCTACAATGGTATCGACAGAGGGTCGCCAAACCGCAAGGTGGAGCCAATCCCTTAAACGATATCTCAGTTCGGATTGTCGTCTGCAACTCGACGGCATGAAGTTGGAATCACTAGTAATCGCGGATCAGCCATGCCGCGGTGAATACAGTTCCCGGGTCTTGTACACACCGCCTGTCAAGCCATGGGAGATGGGGATACCTTAAGCCGGTGAGCTAACCTTCGGGAGGCAGCCGTCCACGGTACAACCATTGACTGGGGCTAAGTCATAACAAGGTAGGCGTACGGGAACGTGCGCCTGGATCACCTCCTTTCTAAGGATGCTTGGTGGACCTCGTTAAATGTTCTGGGCTTATTGTATCTTGTCTATTCAGTCTTCACAGAATTAACCCACCGCAAGGTGGGTTTTTTGTTTGCTTTGAATATGTTGTATTTTGTTGTTGATGCAAAAGATTAAGCCTCTTTAAAGGTGCTGAGAGGCTTTTTTGAGTCGATTATGAGTTGAAGGTCAAGTGTGAGACGAACAAGGATCAGCTTTCGGATGAGGATGTGAATATAAGTTTCGGTTGTATTCTGACGTAGGTTTATGTATTCAAGGGGTGTTCCATATGACGGTTCTTTACCTTTTCAATGCGGGCACTTCCGACGCACTCAGCTGCCGGTGAAGGGTTTTTGAAAATTGAACATAGCTGAGCAGGCAATAGCCGCACCGTGGGGTAACCCACCCTTAGCCTACTACAAAGCATTGCGCTTAAAGGTTCCGTGACGAACCGCAAAAACGAAACGACAGAACGCTTCAATAGCGGAAGAGGCCCCTCTCTTTGTAGAGTATCCCGTCTTCCTGAGATGATATCCTTGAGGGATATACGACTTCGGTCGGTGTTCATGATCAAAGGTAGTTTCCATAGCAAACGCCCCCTCTTCGGAGGGGGCATCGCTGTTTTCAGGGGGTGTTCAGGCTGTGGCGAGTTGCCGTTCTTCTTCCAGATGTAGCAGCATGGCCGTTAGGCTCTTGAAGAGTCGGTAGCACTGTTTGCCGTCGAGCTTCTGCTTGTGGCCGTCGGCCGGGAAGAGTTCGGCGAGCAACATCAGGACTTCGCATGGCCAGTCCTTGAGGTAATTGCCCTTGTAGCGCTCGTAGAGAAAGTCATAACAGGAACTCCAGAGTATTTTGCCCCTGAAGCGGACGATATGGTGGATACCTTCCAGCGGCGTTGCCGGCTTGTGCGTCGGGATTTTATCGCGCAGCTGTTCCAGCATCTCTTCAGCTTGCTGATTGATGCGATCGCGGCGCTTGGCCAGTTCGGGCTCGCCTGCAGGCAGGCGGTGGTGATGGTAAATTTCTATTAAAAGGGACATGTACTACTCCATCTGTCCGACAAAGATGAGGGACTGTATGCAGAATAGGGCGATGTGTAAAGCTTATTTGCTGCGGTAATTGGGGCGCAGCAATGTATGGGTGATGAGCGGGAAAGTGAGGGCGAGGGTTGTCGGCTCGGTGGTTTCGGAGAGAATCAGGATGGCAAAGACCGTGGTGAGCAGCCAGGCGAGTTGTTGCGGGGCAGTCCACCAACGCCAGTGATAGACCGACTGGGTGATGACGATAGCGAGGAGCGCGAGGGCGGCAAAGCCTTCCGGGCCGTCCATGAGTGAGTGGAGGGTCGATTCGGCGACAACCTCCCACCAGTGGCCGGAAAACTGATTGTAAAGGGCGAGGGTGAGGGCTGTTCCGGCAACCGCCACCGTGATGGCGCGCTTGGGCCAGACCGCGAAGAGGGTGATGCCGGAGAGTGCGGGCAGGAGGGTGAGTACGGGGTGGATGAGTGTGGTTGCCGAGAGAAGAGCTATGCGTGCGGCGAGTTCGAGATTGGCAACGCGGTGCTGGGAAAGGAGCATCAGCAGCGTGAGTATGAAGAGGCCGGCGGCCGGGTAGGGTGTAGAGAAGCTGGAGGCGGCTGGCCACATGACCAGACTGGTGAATGTGGTGAGCAAAAAGCGGTTAACCTGCACCCACGGCATGTTGCTGCTGCGGAGGATATACGTGCAGAAGCAGAGCGTGAGGAGGAGGGCGAAATTAGGCATATCGGCCGGTTGGGTGAGGCTGATAGCCAGCACCAGCGCGGTGAAGGGCCAGGCTGTGGTGAGGGATTTCGGTGCCTCGGGTTGTACGATAAGGCGTAGCGCAATGGCCTGCACCAGTAGCATGATACCGAGTGCGAAAAAGCTGTTGGTGCTCTCGAGTGCCACCGGCAGAGAGGTGAGGAAGCTGGCGATGAGCAGGAAGGCGTAAGAGTTCTTTTGCATAATGTATTCTAGCAGGGTTGGGGGAATATGTGTGGGGTTTGCCGCGTATTGTGGCTGTTTGCAAGGCATTCACATGGCATTTTATGGGAACCGTTACGTCCGGTTGTGGTTGTTTTAAAGGGTCTGCCCTGTTGTGCAAACTGCAGGGACGGACGTAACCAGAGGAGAACTGCCTATGCCTTTACTTGTAAGCCCGATTGACGGCCAGACACCGATGCAGCAGATCAAGCGCGACGGGATTGAAATTGACCGCTGCCCCGTAAGTGGCGGCGTATGGCTGGACCGCGGCGAACTGGAGAAGCTGTTGAATGCCGTGCAGAGTGCGGCGGCGGAAGAGCGGTCTCATTATGTCGAGTACCGTCAGGCCGTACCACATAAGCCGATGCATCATGGTTATCGCGATGATGATTACGAGGATTATCATTACAAGAAATATGGCCGGAAGAGCAAAATGAAGAGTATTTTCGATTTGTTCGATTAAGCAGAAAAAGGGGCCCGAGCGGGCCCTTTTTTACATGCTGTGGATGACGTAGCCCACGAAGACGGCATACGAGATGAGGAATAGGATAGCCTCGGCCCGCTTGAACTTACGCATGGAAGGATGCGTAAAGACCAGCAAGGCGATAGCTGCGCCTGCCAGAACAAAGAAGCTGGTGAGAATGGTGCCGCCCCAGACCATTTTGATAGGGCTGAAGGCCAGGATAAGCCCGCAGACGCCCAGCAGATTGAAGATAGTGTTGCCGACCAGATTGTTGAGAAGCTGAGTGTGCTGCTTTTCGCGGTAGGCATGCATGGATGAGAGCAATTGCGGTAGCGCGGTACCCACGGCCAGCACGGTGAGGCCGAGGAAGGGTGCGGTAAGCTCGCGCTTGAGCGTGAGTTGCTGCGTGACATCGACCAGCAGGTTGGCGCCGAGGATAAGGCCCAAAAGACCGGCGATGAACAGAATGATGTGAATGACCGGCGGGAGTTTGCGGGTTTCCTTCAGCAATGGGAGGGATACCGGTTGGGTATGTTCCATCCATTTCGCGAAGGCTACATAGAGAGCGAGGCTTACCAGTAGAACTGCGCCCAGCCAGCGCGGAGTGACACCGCCGTGAAGGGTAAACCACGCCAGTGCACCCGCCACAGCGGTTGCGATAAGGGCGAGGGGGAGATTGCCACGTTTCCAGAGGCGGATATCCAGTTTAACCGCGCCACCGCTGAGGCCGACGGCGCCCAACGTGACAAAGATATTGAAAATGCTTGCGCCTACGACCGTTGCCAAAGCCATGACCGGTGTTTGCGACAGGCTTGCCTGAATAGCCGTGAACAATTGCGGCGTGCTGGTGCCGAATGCAATGATAACCAGACCAATGAAAAACGTAGGCAGGCGGGTAAGCTGGGCCAGGCCCACGGTACCGCGCATAAGAGCGCCGGCACCGAGAGCGAGGAAGGTTAAACCCCCCAGCAGAGTGAGAAACAGAAACATGGGCGGCATACTAGCCGCGAGAGCCTGAAAGGGCAAGGTTAAGGCCGCTCTAAACAACGGATGGTGTGATGTTTAGGGCTTATATTATAAGCGCTGAAAGGCAGGCTGGGGGCGGTTTTCCGTCAAACCTCTGGTTTTACGGAAAACCGTACCCGTCTTGAGTTATGCGGCGGTCGTGGTTTGCTGCACCGGTTGCATCTGCTGAGTCTGGTAGGGATTCAGGTATTGCATCAGTACGCGTTCGGCCAGAGCGAAGTCGCCATCGACCAGCGCGGCGTTGATACGCATCTGGATCTGGATGGTACGCATCACTTCATCCTGATTGTTAAACCGGTTGATGCGGGTCTGGCCTTCCAGCGCCATTAAGGTTTGCAGGAGCAGGTGTGCCAGCATGCTGCCGCTCATCCGGGCCATTTGCAGATGCCATTGAGCTTCGGTTTCGGCGTTCTCTTCGGCCAGGGCATGGCGGTTAAGCGTGTAGCGGTGGAGCTCGCCGCGTTGCGTGGGGCTGAGGCGAGTGAGTCGGGTGAGAACCTCGCGCTCGATCAGGCAGCGCATCTGGGCGATATCGGTCAGGCTGTTGCGCAGGGCCGGGGCGGCCATGGCGAGGTCGGACAGCAATTGCGAAAGGTCGGGTGTGCGCACGAAGCTGCCGCGCCCCGGGGTAACATCCGGCAGGCCGGAGGTACGGAGCATCTGGATAGCCTCACGCAGCGTGGTGCGGCTGACGCCGAACTGGCGGCAGAGCGTGGACTCGGTAGGGAGTTGGTCTCCTGGTTTAAGTTGGCCGCTGCTGATAAGACGGCGGAGTTCGGTCGCGATGGCCGTGCTGCGACGGTGACGGGGGGCGAGAGGGGAAAAGGACAGATCGTTGAGCTGGGAGCCGAGCATGATGTTAGCCTTTGAGTTGTTGTTATGTCGGGCAATCTGTTTTGCCTGATATGATGAATGATAGGAATGCAACTTTAAGTTGTAAATAGTAAAATGCAACAACTGACAACTATGTGTTGTAATGCTGCCTAATCCTTCATCAGACCCAAAAAAGAGAGGCCTAGCCTCCCTTTGTCGTATATCGGTCTGTTTACCGGCTTAGGCAGGACGTCCCAGCGGGAAGTATTCCAGACCGGCGGCCTTGGCTTCCTCTACCGTAAAGAGGTTGCGCAGATCGACCAGTTTCGGGTCGGTCAGCGTGTTCTTCAGTTGGCCGAGGTTGAGGGTGCGGAAGTCGGCCCACTCGGTGAGGATGACGGCACTGTCGGCGCCTTGCAGGGCTTCGTCGGTGCTGTTCACGTAGGTAAGGGACGGCATCAGTTGCTTGGCACGCGGCATGGCGGCGGGGTCGAACGCTACGATCTTGGCGCCCATGCTTTGCAGGCGCGGCAGGATGGTGAGGGCGGAGGCGTCGCGCATGTCATCGGTATTGGCCTTGAAGGCGAGGCCGAGGACGGCGATGGTTTTGCCGCTGACACCGCCGAGGTTGGCGGCGATACGGTCGGCCATCTGTTCCTTAATGCTCTGGTTGGTGCGAATGGTCTCTTCCACCAGGTTCAGTTGAACACCGTGATCGCGGGCGGTTTTAGCCAGTGCGTTGGTGTCCTTCGGGAAGCAGCTGCCGCCGTAACCCGGGCCCGGTTGCAGGAAGCGCGGTGCGATGCGGCTATCCAGCCCCATGCCGCGGGAGACGCTGAGGATATCGGCACCGACCTTGTCGCAGAGAGAAATCAGCTCGTTCACAAAGGTGATCTTGGTGGCCAGGAACGCGTTGGCGGCGTACTTGATGAGCTCGGAGCTGGCGCGGTTGGTGACGTGCAGAGTGACGCCCTGATCGGTTTGCGGCTTGTAGATGGAGGCCATCATGGCGCGGGCGCGCTCGCTCTCGACACCCACCACCACGCGGTCCGGGTGCATGAAGTCGCCGACGGCTTCGCCTTCGCGCAGGAATTCCGGGTTGCTGGTCACGTCGAAATCGGCTGTCGGGTTGGTGGCACGAATGGCGTCTTCCACCAACTGGCCGGTACCTACCGGAACCGTGCTCTTGTTGACGATAACGGTGTAGCCCTTCAGGTGCGGAGCCACTTGCTCGGCGGCGGCCTTGACGTATTGCAGGTCGGCCGAGCCGTCTTCATCCTGCGGGGTACCTACGGCGATGAAGATTGCGTCGGAGTCGCCGACCACGCTTGCCAGATCGGTGGTGAAGCTCAGGCGGCCTGCCTTGGCGTTACGGCGGACCATTTCTTCCAGGCCCGGTTCGTAGATCGGGATGATGCCGTCGTTTTTCAGGTTATCAATTTTGGTCTGGTCAACGTCGACGCAGGTCACGTTGAAGCCCATCTCTGCAAAGCAGGTGCCGCTTACGAGGCCGACGTAGCCGGTGCCGATCATAGTGAGGTTGCGGGCTTGGGTCATGATTATCTGTCCTTTCAGGAGCCGTTGTGGCTCGATTACACTAGGTGAACGCCAGACTTATAATCAGCATCCGGCCCCCGTGCAAGTGAAAGAAGGGGATAGATGGCGGTTTTCAGCTTAATTTTCGAAGCTTGAGGTAATTGTGAACGCTTGCGTTGGTTATTGACACGTGCCGGAAGTTGGAGGATTGCTTGGAGGAACAGAACAGGATTTTTTCCATGGCGTCTCAAAAACCGAACCTGAAACTGCTGGCCCTTGCCGGCATAGTTATCATCGCCGTTGTGGCCGTGCTTTACATTGTGCTGTGGCAAGGGCGTGTGAGCACTGATAACGCCTATGTGAAGGCTGATGTAACGCTGATAAGCCCGCAGGTAAGTGGGACCATCACCAAAGTGAATGTGGCCGACAATACCGCCGTGAAGAAAGGCGAGGTGCTGATCGAGATCGATAACGCCGATTACGTCGCCAAGCTGGAAGCCGCGCAGGCCCAGATGGACACCCTGACCAATAATATGAGCGAGCAGGAACAGGTTATTGCTCAGGCGCAGGCCGATGCTGATATTGCGGCGGCGAATTTCAAGCGCTCTAAAACACTGCTGGAGCAGGGCGCCAGTGCGACACAGGCGACGGAAGAGGCGCGTGCCAAGGCAAGATCTGCCTCGGCAGCGTTGGGCGCTGCCAAGGCCCATATGGAAACGCTGGCTTCGCAATTGAAGCAAGCCCAGGCCAACCATCAGCTTGCCGCGATTGACCTGAGCCGGACCACCGTGGTGGCGCCTCAGGACGGGATCATTGGGAACCGTACCGCACAGGTGGGGCAACTGGTGCAGCCGGGCCGTGCGCTGATGTATCTGATACCCCAAAAGATGTGGGTGGAAGCCAATTACAAGGAAACCCAACTGGCGCATATGAAGCCGGGCCAGCCCGCCGAAGTAGAAGTAGATGCTTTGGACGGCCATACCGTGAAGGGCCATGTGGAAAGCTTTGCACCGGCGAGTGGTTCGGAATTCAGTATTCTGCCGCCTGAGAACGCCACTGGTAACTTTACGAAAGTGGTACGCCGTGTACCGGTGCGTATTGCGCTGGAAGCCGATACCGAAACTACGGCGATGCTGCGTCCCGGTCTTTCGGTCATTGTCACTGTGGATACCCGCGGGAAGTAACCCATGAGCGCCGCTGCCGCGCGCGAAGCGCTTGCCCGTGGCGGCAAGCTGACCACCACCCAGTGGATCGGCTTTATGGCCATGGTACTGGGGATGTTCATGGCCATTCTGGATATCCAGATCGTGGCCAGCAGCCTGAGCCAGGTTCAGGCCGGGCTTTCGGCCAGTGCGGATGAAATTACCTGGGTACAGACCAGTTATCTGGTGGCGGAAGTCATCATGATCCCGCTTTCCGGCTGGCTTTCACGCGCGTTTTCGACACGGATATTGTTTGCGGTCTCCTGCATGGGGTTCACCTTGATGAGCCTGCTGTGCGCGCTGGCGTGGAATCTGGACAGCATGATCGTGTTCCGTGCCCTGCAGGGCTTTTTGGGTGGTGCGATGATCCCCACCGTGTTTGCGACCATCTTCATCATGTTCCCCCGCGAGATGCGCCTGCGCATGAACATTGTACTGGGGCTGGTGGTCACGCTGGCGCCCACCGCCGGGCCGGTGCTGGGGGGGTACCTGACCGATATGTTCAGCTGGCACATGATGTTCCTCATCAATGTCATTCCGGGGATTCTGGTGTCACTCGCCGTGTGGTTCTTTCTGGATGTGGACAAGCCGGACCACAGCCTGCTGAAGAAGATCGACTTCCGGGGGATTCTGTACATCGGGATTTTTCTGGGAAGCTTGCAATTTGTGCTGGAAGACGGTGTGCGCGAGGACTGGTTCAACAGTGATGCCATTGTCATTGCGGCGCTGCTGGCGGTGTTTGCCGGGATAGCCATGTTCTGGCGCGAACTGACGATTAAAGAGCCGATTGTGAACCTGCGAGCTTTTGGGAACGCCAATTTTGCGGTGGGGAGCCTGTTTGGTTTTGTGCTGGGGATCGGTTTGTATTCGGCGATCGCGTTGATGCCGATGTATCTGGCGCAGGTGAAGGGGCTGAACAGTTTCCAGATCGGGATGTATCTGGCGGTAACCGGTGGATTCCAGTTGCTGTTCACGCCCGTGGCGGGGATAGCCTCGCAGAAGCTAGAGCCGCGCACGATGTTGTTCATCGGGATGAGCGGGTTTGCGGCTTCCATGTGGCTGAACGGCTTGCTGACCAATGAGACGGGCTTCTGGGAGTTGTTCTTGCCGCAGGCTGTGCGGGGAGCTTCGCTGATGTTCTGCTTTATTCCCATCAACGACATTGCGCTGGGGACTTTGCCGGTTGACCAGATCAAGAACGCCAGCGGGTTGTTCAACCTGATGCGCAACCTTGGCGGGGCTATCGGGCTGGCGGTTATTTCCACCCTCAGCCTGAAATGGAACCATTTTTACCAAGGCCAGCTACGTGAACATGTGACGGCCGGTAATGAGGCTACACAGGCGTTTTTAACGCAGGTGGGCGGGCGTATGGAACAGATAGGTGTGGCCAACCCGGATCTCGGCGCCTTGCAGACGCTTTACCATGTGGCTTTGCGGGAAGCTTCGGTACTGACCTTCAATGACCTCTTCCATGGTCTGGCGATTATTTACCTGTGCAGCCTGCCGCTGGTGTTCTTGATCAAGAAGGGCGCGCACAAAACTGAAGGCGGCGGGCACTAGGCTGTATATTGACGCTGGGGTTTGGAGAAAACTCTGGCAGGGGAGACAGGACTCGAACCTGCAACCAATGGTTTTGGAGACCACTACTCTACCAATTGAGCCACTCCCCTACACGGGCGGTTTATGGCACGGGCGAGGGGAGGATTCAAGTGGTTTTGTGCGATGACGCACGTTTGGAAGGCAGAGCCTACATCAGCTTTTGCACAGCCCAGAGCGCCATGATGCCCAGTATGGAGCCGATAATCAGGCTGGAGAGCGTGAGCAGGTGGCCGACAAGCACGGTCAAACCATCGCGGAACAGCACGCCCAAGGCCAGTACGATGTTGGCAAACGCGGGCAGCGTGTTACCGAACGGAATGGGCAGGAAGACGATGAAGGCGTTGACCATGACAGCCAGGCCGATGATGCGCAGGGCGAGACCCTGTGTGAGTTGGGTTTGGCGGGGTTTGCAGAGTTTCTCCGCGTACTCGTACGCCTTGGCCATTTTGACGAGGATGCTGCGGGCCGTGTCGGTCTTCAGATTATACTCGTTAATTTTGGCCGGGAGTTTGACGGTTTTGCGGCCTGCGAACCAGGCAAGGCCTACCAGGAACATGGCCGGGCTGAACAGACTGCCGAACGGAATGCCGGTGCTGGGCAGCAGACCCGGAATGGAGACCAGCAGCAGCATAGTGCCGAGGACTTCTTCCGAGTGGTTTTGCAGCAGGGTTTTAACCGCGATTTCGCCCTTCTTTGGCAAAGACTCGGCTTGCTGGCGCGTGGTTTGGGAAAGGAGAGAGGGCATCATCATTTAGAGCAGATATTTGAGAGCTACAAAGCCGCCAATAAGAAGCACACTGAAAACGACGGTCAGGAGTTCGAAACGTTTTTCGATGAAGTTACGGATCGGTTCGCCAAAGTAATACAGTAGCCCGGCCACCATGAAGAAGCGTGCACCGCGGGATAAAACAGAGAGTATGAAGAATAGCGGCAGGGAGTACATGAACAGGCCGCTGGCAATGGTGATGAGTTTGTAGGGAAGAGGCGTAAAACCGGCAATGACAATCAGCCAGCCGCCGTGCAGATTAAAGGATTCGGTGAAGACCTCCATCTGATGTTGCAGGCCGTAGAAGTTAATGATGCCCTGTCCAATGGTTTCGAACAGGAAATAACCGATAGCATAACCTGCAACCCCGCCCAGCGCACTACCGAGTGTACAGACAGCCGCGTACCAGAGCGCTTTCTGGCGATTGGCGACGCACATCGGGATGAGCATGACATCCGGCGGAATCGGGAAAAAGGAGCTTTCGGCAAAGCTGATACCAAAAAGAGACGCCGTAGCATGACGGCTGTTCGCTAGTTTAAGGGTCCAGTCGTACAGACGGCGAAGTTGCTTGAAAATCATGGCCCGTTATGCGCGCGGGAAGAGGCCGAGGTCAAGCTGTTCCACCGCATGGCCCCAGCTGTTGATGGCGCGCAAAAGGTCAGCGGGAGTGACTGATGTGGTTTGCGTGTTGATGAGCGGGTGTGAGTGGACGGTGTCGTGCGCCATGATGCCGCTATCCAGAATAAAGCGCAGGCTGCCCGGTTTGGCATTGATGAGCGTGAGCGGGCTGACCGAGCCTGGGGTGACGCCAAGGAATTCCATGAGTGTGGGTTCGTCGGCGAAGGAGAGGCGGTCCTTCGCGCCGAGGTGTTTGCCGAGGGCGTTGAGGTTCAGCATGCGGTCTTGCAGTGAGGTGATGAGATAGAAGTTCCTGGCTTTGTCCTTCACGAACAGGTTTTTGACGTGCGCGCCGGGGAGGTGGTCGGTGATGCCTTCGCCTTCGGCCACCGTAAACACTGCGGCGTGGTGGTGGTTCTCGTAGGGGATGTTCAGTTGGCCAAGGGCTTCGAAGAGGGATTCGGGCGTGTGCATGTCGGGTATCGGTTTTATTTAACGAACAGCAACATAAAGCCCAACGCGATGGCTGCCAAGGCTAAAGCGGTGCGTTTGGTGAGAGGGAGGTCGCGCGTGGCGAGGTCGTACACCGCGAACAGGGCTGCGCCCGACATGGTGATGAGAATGACCACGGCGAGTGGGAGGGCTTTGTAGGCAAAGCCTTCGATGGCGACGCCGGTAAAGGCGACCGCCAGTAGCGGCAGTGCCGGGCCCAGTTTGAACGGTGTGTTTTTGACCGACGGCAGTAGCCAGAGCAGGGTGTAAAGGAAGGTAGAACAGCCTTGCGCGAGGATGGTGAAGGCGAGGACATCCGGCTGGAAATTCTGGCCGTATTTGTAGGCCGAGACCTGCGCCGTAATGATAACGCACCAGCCGATAAGCGCGAGCGCCTGCTTGAGATTTGGGACGCTGTTGCGCACTTGGCCGAGAATAAGGCTGCCCACCAGAATGCACCCGAGTGCGGCGACGGTGGCATAGGGGAAGACGGTCTGGAACAGGAAGATATCGGCGCCGGAGGCGAGGAGGGTGAGCAGGGCTTTTTTGTAACCGGCTACCTCGGTGAGGCTGAGGGATTGCAGCAGCCAGACCAGCAGCGTGGTTGTAGTGACCGTACAGGCGGCCCAGAGAACCGGCCAGAGGAGGGCGCCTGGCGTGAGGTTGAAGTGAAGCTGGCCGGTGGCGTGGCTAACGATGAATGCGCCCGCCCAGACCGGGAAGAGCAGGGCCAGCCAACTGGGAAGGATGAACGGGCTGGCGCCGGCGGAGGTGTTCCGTTTGAGGAGGATACCTAAAAGCGTGAAGCAGAGGCCGGAGACGATGGCGGAGATGAGGGGGAGGTAGGACAACATACGCGAAGTATGCGGGAATACCGGCAAAAAGAAAGAGGCCGGAGCCTCTCTCTTTTTAGCCTGTGGCCTAGATGCGTTTGCCGAAGGCGGTGAGCTCGGTAACGATGCGGTCGCTGTCGGCTTTCAGGCCCGAGATGCGGTCCAGCAGGGCTTGGCTCATGTTGCCGGTTTCGGTCACCGACTGACCGACTTCGGAGAGCTGGCTGTCCACTTCCTGCACGTGAGAGGAGGCCTCGTGCATGTTGCGGGTGATGTCGTTGGTGACCGACGACTGTTCGTGGATCGAGGCGCGGATGGTGCCGGTTTGCTCGTTGATGCGCGAGACCGATTCGGCAATGGCTTGCAGGGCCTGCGAGCTGCTTTTGGCGGTGGACGCGATCTGTTGCACCTGTTTGGTGATGTCGGTAGTGGCTTGGGTCGTGGTACTGGCGAGCTTTTTGATCTCGTCGGCTACCACGGCAAAGCCGCGTCCGGCATCGCCTGCGCGGGCGGCCTCGATGCTCGCGTTAAGAGCCAGCAGGTTAGTCTGTTCGGCGATCTCGGCGATCATGTTCGTGACCTGTGAGATGTTCTGCGAGGCTTCGACCAGTGAAGACACGACGACACTGCTCTGGTTGGCCTGCTGCAGCGCTGTGGTGACCAGATTGCTGGTGGCTTCTACCGTATTGGCAACGCCTTGCAGGGACGAAGAGAGTTCTTCGGCGCCTGCAGCAACCTGTTGCACGTTGGTGGCGGTTTGGCCGGAGTTTTGCTGTACGGCGACGGTTTTTTGTGCGGTGTGGTGGGCGTTGGAGGACATCAGTTCGGTCGTATCGCGTACCTGCGACATGTTGGTATCGAGATTGCCAGCGAGGGTGCGGGCCATTTGTACCAGCTTGTGCACGGGAGCGACCAGAATACTGCGGATGATGACAGTAAGGCCGGCAAGGCAGAGCGCCAGCAGAATAAGTGCCACGATAGCCTGAATGCCCGCTTGCTTGAGCGCAAGAGTGGTGATGTGGTTGTTGTTCCAGAAGGTGGTGGTATAGCCGATCAGTTTTTTGTCTTCACCATTCAGGATAGGCGTGATGGAGGCGACGTGGTCGTCTTCGGTAATGGTGTGCTGCAGAGGGTTGTTACCGTCTTTTGCTGCCAGTGCCAGATACTTTTTGTTAAACTCGTAGTGCTCCGGGTCCTGGTTGTGCTCGTAGGCAATCGTGCCATCCGGCTTGAGAACAAAGAAGGCTTCCAGGCGGTGATCTTCGCTGACGCTGATGAAGTCGTTATAGACTTTTTCCAGGGCTTTGGGTTGGTTCCACATCAGGCCGCCTTTGCTGGCCAGCGTGAGCTGGTCGGACGCCATGGCGATCTTTTCTTCGAACATGCTTTCCAGCAGGTAGGCTTGGCTGTACGTGGCCAAACCCGCCACGATGAGTTGAACCAAGGCGATGAGAAGCGCGATAATGAGGAGAAGTTTACGGCTGATAGGCATGGGGTAGACCTGCTAACTGAAGGGATGAGGGGGGCGTTTAAGCCCCCGTTGTGGCTTATTCGGCGCTAATTTTAACGGTGTAGGTGCCGATGGCGGTGGTGCCGTCGGCGATGGTACCATTAACCTCGGCTACGAAGGCCTGGGCGGATTCATCGAACTCTGGTGCGGTAGACGTGGTAGCGCCTACCTTGGGGAAGACGCCCGTGAATTTGGCTTCATCGCCCTGCCAGTAATCGGATGTAATGCCGGTTTGGCCGACGTTGAGGCCCTTGTTGTCCATCACGAAAATTTCGACATATTTGCCGCCGCTGGCGTCCATGATCTTCTTCAGCTCGGCGGACGTGGTGTTGCTCAGCACCTTGTTGATGAAGGGCTTGTCGGCGGCGGTGGTTTCGGCTTTCCACTCGTTATCCAGCTTGGTGATGCCGGCGGCATCCAGAGAGGCGTGCTCGGTATTCTGGGCCTTGATGGCGGCAATAATGGCCGGGCTGATCTTGGCCTTCATGTCGGCCGCAACTTCTTTTTCGACCGTTGCCATATCGATTGCGAAAGAAGCGGCGGGGAGGGTGGCCAGAGCGGTGAGAGCCATACAGAGAGTACGGAAGTTCATGGGGATATCTTTCTTGCTGTTATTACAGCGATGTTCTGCCGGGCGGGCGAGACTGTCAATTGGCCGGTGTGAAAATCAATCTGGTATCGGATTGTTTTTGTTTGTATCCGTGCGTGTTTTGTAAATTAACCAACTGATAATAAATTGAATGTGATGGAGAGATTGAGGAAACGCGTATCGTCATGACGTTTGATGGTGTTGGTTTTCAGCAACGAACCTGTAGGCCGTTATAGCAACCAACAAAAAGAGGCCCGAAGGCCTCTTTTCGTGCGTTCATCAAAGTTACTTGATGATGCTGGCAACCACGCCGGCGCCAACGGTGCGGCCGCCTTCGCGAACAGCGAAGCGTACACCCTGGTCCATAGCGATCGGAGCAATCAGCTCAACTTCCATGGCGATGTTGTCGCCCGGCATAACCATTTCAACGCCATCCGGCAGCTTGATGGAGCCGGTAACGTCGGTGGTGCGGAAGTAGAACTGCGGACGGTAGCCGGAGAAGAACGGGGTGTGACGACCACCTTCTTCTTTGCTCAGCACGTAAACTTCAGACTTGAAGTTGGTGTGCGGAGTGATGGAGCCCGGCTTGGCCAGAACTTGACCACGCTCAACGTCTTCACGCTTGATACCACGCAGCAGCAGACCAACGTTGTCGCCAGCTTGACCTTGGTCGAGCAGCTTGCGGAACATTTCAACGCCGGTGCAGGCGGTCTTGGCAGTCGGACGCAGACCGACGATTTCGATTTCTTCACCAACCTTGATAACACCGCGTTCGATACGGCCAGTTACCACGGTACCACGACCGGTGATGGTGAACACGTCTTCTACCGGCATCAGGAACGGCTTGTCGAGTTCGCGCTCGGCTTGCGGGATCCAGGTGTCAACAGCTTCCATCAGCTTCTTGATGGCAACGCCGCCAAGAGCGTCGTCGGCATTGTCGATAGCCTTCAGAGCGGAACCTTGGATGATCGGGGTGTTGTCGCCGTCGAAGTCGTACTTGGACAGGAGTTCACGGATTTCCATTTCAACCAGCTCGAGCAGGTCCGGGTCAGCGATGTCGCATTTGTTCAGGAATACAACCAGCTTCGGAACACCAACTTGGCGGGCCAGCAGGATGTGCTCGCGGGTTTGCGGCATCGGGCCGTCGGTGGCGGCTACCACGAGGATAGCACCGTCCATTTGAGCGGCACCGGTAATCATGTTCTTAACGTAGTCAGCGTGACCCGGGCAGTCTACGTGAGCGTAGTGACGGTTCGCGGTTTCGTATTCTACGTGAGCGGTGTTAATGGTAATACCGCGGGCTTTTTCTTCCGGAGCAGCGTCGATTTGGTCGTACGCGCGGAAGTCGCCGAAATATTTGGTAATGGCCGCAGTCAGCGTGGTTTTACCGTGGTCAACGTGACCAATGGTACCAATGTTGCAGTGCGGCTTGTTGCGTTGGAAAGATGCCTTTGCCATTTCGCTAGCCCTTACTTTGTTTAGGTTTTCATGTCTGCCACGCATGATGAGCCTCTCGCTGCGGCAGGGCCGTTGTAGCACAGTCTCATTCAAATGCAAGGGGTAATGGGACTTTTGCAGGGTGGTGTAAGCCACTTAACGAGACGGCGCCTTTCGGCGCCGGTTAAGTTTGTTAAGGACGAGATATGGTTTTGATTTCCAAGTACTCTTCGAATCCGTGAGGGCCTTTTTCGCGTCCGTTGCCCGATTGCTTGTAACCGCCGAAGGGCAGGGAGGGGTGTGGTTTGGCGCCGTTAATGTTCATCGTACCCGTACGGATGCGGCGGGCGACGCGCTCGCAGCGCTCGTTGCTCCCCGAAATATAGCCCGAGAGACCGTAGCGGGAGGCGTTGGCGAGTTCGATAGCGTGGGCTTCGTCTTTATACGGAATGATGACCAACACCGGACCGAAAATCTCTTCCTGGCCGATGGTGGAGGCGTTGTCGACGTTCGTGAAGATGGTCGGTTTGACGTAGTAGCCGGTTTCCAGGCCTTCCGGCTTGCCCACACCGCCGGTGAGGAGGGTGGCGCCTTCGTCGATACCCTTTTGGAGAAGGGTTTGGATGCGGTCGTACTGGATTTTGGAAACCACCGGTCCTAGGTCGGTGTCTTCGTGTGTCGGTTCTCCCTGTTTGTAGGACTCTGCGGCTTTTTTGGCGAGGGCGTTGGCTTCTTCCAGACGGCTTTGCGGCACCAGCAGGCGCGTGGCCGCGCTACAGGATTGTCCGCAGTTGACGAAACACTGGCTGACGGCCTGCGGGATGGCTTTTTCAAAATCGGCGTCGTCCAGCATGATATTGGCGGATTTGCCGCCGAGCTCTTGCGTGACGCGCTTGATGGTGGGAGCAGCGGCCTGGGCCACGGCAATGCCCGCGCGTGTGGAGCCGGTGATGCTGACCATATCGACCAGCGGGTGTGAGGCGAGGGTGGCGCCAATCTCTTCTCCACTGCCGTTGACGAGGTTGAAGACGCCTTTGGGGAGGCCGGCTTCTTCGATTATCTCGGCAATGATAAGTGCGGTGAGGGGGGAGAACTCGGACGGTTTGAGTACCATGGTGCAACCGGTAGCGATGGCCGGGGCGACCTTGAGCACGACCTGATTGGCGGGCCAGTTCCAGGGTGTGATGAGACCGCAGACCCCGACGGGTTCTTTAACGATGGTACCGTTGGCGGCGGGGTGTTCGAACTCGTAACTGGCCAGTACATCGCGGGCAATCTGGAAGTGCTTCAAGCCAATCTCGGTTTGGCCGGAGCGGGAAAAGCCGATCGGCGATCCCATTTCCTGTGTGATGGCGGCGGCGATTTCATCGAAGCGGCGTTTGTAGATAGCGATGATTTTATCAAGGTATGCGAGGCGTTCTTCGCGTGTGGTCTGGCTGTAGGCGGGGAAGGCCGCGGCGGCGGCGCGGATCGCGATATCGGCATCGGCCTTGCCGCCCATGGCGAGCTGGCCGAAGGGTTGCTCGGTCGCTGGATTAATAAGCGTATGCGGCGTTTGCGGATTGGTGGGGGCGACCCATTGGCCGTTAATGAAGAATTTATCGAGCTGTGGCATTACGATGCTCCCCGTTTTTGTGATTTGCGGATGGGGGGAAGAAGTGGAGCGGGTAGACGGGATCGAACCGACATGGCCAGCTTGGAAGGCTGGAACTTTACCATTAAGCTATACCCGCGCCGAGATGGGTTTTAGCAAAGTGTGGCGGCTCTGGCTAGATAGGGAATAGCAAAAAAGCCTCCGTGGGGAGGCTTTTTCTGTTTCGTTTGCTTAGTCGAACAGCAGAACCAGACCGACGAAGGCTGCAATGATGCTGACCAGAACCACGGCCGGGTTGGCTTGGGCGTAAGCGATAGCGTCGTCGATCCACTTCGGGGTTTCGGCATTGCTACGCTTGGTGGCTGGCACGGTGTGCAGCTGCGGCGCCGGGCGGGCTTCGGCCACGATTTTAGCAGCGGGTTTTGCAGCCGGTTTAGCGGAAGCTTTTGCAGCTACCGGTTTGGTGGCAGCCTTGGCGGCTACTGGCTTAGCGGCAGGTTTTGCCACAGCCTTGGCCACCGGTTTGGTTGCAGGCTTTGCAGCAGGCTTTGCGGCCGGTTTGGCCTTGGCCGGTGCGGCTTTTGCCTTTGCGGCAGGCTTTTTGGTGGATTTGGCAGGAGCTTTGGCCATGGGAGGAGCTTTCGTTATTATGGGGTTTTTGTTGAGCTCTTATTTCGTTGAAGGGTAACGGCTTTAGGCAAGAAGTGCAAGAATGTTTGTGAACAACGCTTGACATTATGTAGGCAGGAGGCTAGAGAAGCCCTCGTGTCGCGAGGTGGAGCAGCCCGGTAGCTCGTCAGGCTCATAACCTGAAGGTCGTTGGTTCAAATCCAGCCCCCGCAACCAAAGAATTCAAGGGACTAGTTTTTAACTAGTCCCTGTTTTTTTTGTTCGTAGGGACAATTTGGGGACAGTTTCTAAAAAGTGCTTAATGCTAAGGCTGATGTGCGATTGAGTAAGGCTACCAATAAATGCCGCCATTTGCTTCTTCTTGAGCGCTAGCTAAAATTTGTAAGTATGCGTGCAGGCAATTGGGGTGTCCATGTCGTATGTACTTGCTAGGCTTTCTGCGGTTTGTGGAGAGTTGTTTTAGGCTTAATCTGAACAAAATATTTGTAAGTATGCGTGCTTTCCAAATGTTCAGTATTTATTGGCTACTAAGCGTTTGGAGCTTATTAAAGTTGATGTTGAGTGTGGAATGTCATAGCTTTCATCTGCGCTTGTGAAGCAGGCGTGAGGCGTTAGAACCTCTCTTAAGCGGCAGTTGCAGTCTGCCGTGACCAAACCTGCTGCCTTCCGACCTATGGTTGGGGAGGCAGCGGAATGTAATATCGCGTGAGCGTGAATACGCTGCGCCGTTCTTAAGACGGTTCTAAACTCCCCAGCCACCAGTTTCTTGTGTGGCTTTTTAATTAGGTGAGAGGATAGCTATGAGCCCACTTGAATTTTACGAGAAGTACTCGTCAATCATTCCTATGCGTGAGATGCGCCCTGGTGAGCTAGAAGTTTATGCGCCGCATGTGTCTAAATACGTCGCTATTTCTAAGGACTACCAATTTACCAGATTTGGGAAACTGGCCCTGAAAGATATTTCAAGACAATGCATGGCGCGTGCTCATGAAGTGGTTAAGCAAAGCTATCTCTTGCACAGTAGCTATCTCGAAGATGTTGATTTTTTGGTTTCTCAACCCCCTTTGGGGGAAGAGTGGTGGAATAGTGATGAGTTGCTGGTAATCCATCCGCCCTTAGTAGATAATTTTCCAGTTTAAGTCGCTTAAGGAGAAAACGATCATCAATAAGATATTTACATTGGTTGGAGGGTGTAATGGTGCAGGCAAAAGTACCTATGCCTCCCGTTTCCTATCTGATAGCGATTATATCAATCCCGATGCCTTGCAGGCCGAGCAGGAGGTGTCTGCGTTCGAGATAGGACGCTTCGTTGTCAATCTGGTTGAGACCAAATTGGAAAGTGGGAATGACTTCGTGCTTGAGTCCACCTTCTCAGATCGACGGGGGCTGAACCTCTTTCGTCAGGCCCGTGCGGCTGGCTGGCGAACGCGACTTATATTTGTTGGGCTGGATAGCCCCTTGCTTCACAAGGAGCGGGTAGCCCTTCGAGTTAGTAAAGGTGGGCATTATATTGCCGATGAGCTAATTGAACGTCGTTATCCGCGTGCTTTGGAAAATCTGAAGGCGGCACTTACCGAGGTTGATGAGATTTTAGTGCTTGGTAACAGCGGGCAGGATTTTTGTGAAATTGCCGAATTTCGGAATGGTATTGTTTCCAACATTTTTCCACAGGGGGAAGCTGAGGGGTATTTCGCGGAATATGTACGGAAGCTGGGTTCTGAAGTTGGGTAGCTGAGCAAGTTTGGTTTGAATCTGACGGGAATCTAGGGGTATTTGGCTCAACTGTGAGGGAAGGGGCTGGAGGATTCGGTTCTGGTTTGAGGTTCCTGTGGTGTTGATACTGTATGGCAGTTATTGAAAATGTCAGCTGACAACCTGACGTGATTCGGAAAGTATTTTCGCTACAGGTCGGTTGACTAGGCAGGATAGTCACTTTGTGTCACGTTTTTGTGAAAACGTGATTTTGTGTCTTTTGAGATACAGTTTGGTGGATTGTGTATAAATTATATATATCAATTATTTGAGTGATCTTTGCCACTTTGGGCATGTTTTGGTATTTCTCATAATGGTTTGCCAGACACAGATACGGAGGAACGGCAAAAAATGATCAATTATTTGAATCTCAGGACTGTCAGTCAGCTTGCGAAAGAAGCGTCGCCAGCGATCACTGCGAGCAAATTACGATGGTGGTTATTCCATGCTGAAGAGAATGGATTGAACCATGCAATCGTGAAAATTGGGGGGCGGCTTTATATTGATTGTGATCAGTTCAATGTGTGGTTGGAGGCTCAGCGAATTCGTAAGCGTTAGCAGGCAGTTACTCTTGGAGAACGTCGTTGAATTGTTCTAGAGTGCTTTCTATGAGCATGGTTGATATTAACGATTTCTTGCGAGAAGAGGTTTACACTTATAAGGGGGAGACTTATTCGGTGCGTGATAATGGTGCTGTGATGAGGCATCCATTGAACGTCGCAAAGCCTAGGCCTACCGATTTGAAATGGGTGTTCGGTAAGCCAAATATCAAACATGGCTATTTAGAGATAGCGGCTGTCCGAGTTCATAGGATCGTTGCATTAGCCTTCTTGGGGGAGCCTGAAACGCCTGAGCACGTCGTGGATCACATTGATACGAACCGCCACAATAACCGCCCCGAGAATTTACGTTGGCTTACTCGTTTAGAAAATGTGCTCAACAATCCCATCACGCTTAAGCGGGTTGAGCTTGTGTGCGGGAGTGTTGAGCGGTTTCTTGCGAATCCTTCTTTGCTGGGTGCAAGTACGCTAGATACGAACTTTTCTTGGATGCGAACAGTAACTCGTGAGGAGGCGCAGGCAAGCTTGGAGCGCTTGCAAGCTTGGGCTTCTAAGAGAGATACGTCACGGTCAGATTTTAAAGGGCAGCTTGGCGAATGGGTTTTTCAACCTCCACTGAAAGTTCAGGGGTTTTCAAATTATCATAACGGATACGCCTATTCTGATTTGACAGAGTCTCTCACGGCAGGAGCAGTTCAGCGGAAATGGAGAGTTCCGGCTGAATTTCCCTGCTGTCCTTTGATTGGGCAGGATGTTTCCCTAACTGCATATGCTCAAAAACTTGCTGTGGGGGCTGTTTTTGCTCAAACGCACTTTTCGGAATCTAAAGTTGTTGAAGTGGTAATTTCACAGGATGAAACCTCGCTATGGGTATTATGTGCTCAAGGTGAGGGAGCGGTTAAGCCTTGGTCGTTAGCGCAGATTACCTGTGAGAATGGGCTATATGTTCATACGAGTCTTGGCACGTTTTTTCACAAGGATGGCGCTGAAAAGCAGTTGCATTTGGCTCAAGGATTGGAGTGGACTGGTGGAGATACGTTTGATGACTACTGCTAAATTTAAGGCCTATGATTTAAATTTGCTCTAAGATTAGATCAAATAATGTCAGTTTAATGATCTAAATTGGTTTGACTCTTAGATCATATGTATGTGTAGATGTGATCTATATATAGAATGGATTTAAATCATGACGTGGAATTGGGAATTAAAGGAATGGCCTGAGTTTCGTTATAACGCTGAGCGTTTGACGAAGCTGGAAGCTGATTTTTTGTTTAATTCAGGGCTCCTTAAGGGGGAGCTTCGTCATGTTCAATGTGAAGATCAGGACTTTCTCAAAGTTGAGTTGATCAGCACTGAAGCTTTAATGACTTCGGAAATTGAAGGGGAGATCCTTAATCGGGATAGCCTTCAGTCGTCCATTCGGGGAAATTTAGGGCTTCAGACGGATCATCGGCGTATTCCTGCGGCTGAGGCTGGAATCTCTGAAATGATGGTTAACTTGTACCAGACATTTCAGGAGCCGCTGACGGATGAGATGTTGTTTGCCTGGCATAAGCTTTTGATGAATGGCCGGACTGATGTTCTGGCGGGAGCTTACCGGGTTGATCCTGAGCCTATGCAGGTTGTTTCCGGGCCTGTTTATGATCCGATCATTCACTTTGAAGCGCCGAAAGCTGCGGCTATTCCTGCGGAAATGGCGGCTTATATTCATTGGTTTAATGATTCTGGGCCGGGTGGGGCGCATCCTTTGCCGCCGTTAACTCGCGCGGGGTTGGCGCATATCTATTTTGAATGCATTCACCCGTTTGATGATGGGAATGGGCGTATTGGCCGTGCGTTGGTTGAGAAAGCGTTGTCTCAGAATTTGGGGTATCCAACTTTAATTGCTTTGTCGCATACCATCGCTCAGCGGAAGAAGAGTTACTATGACTCTTTGGAGCTGAATAACAAGTCTATGGAGATATCCAATTGGCTTGAATACTTTGCGGAGAAGATTCTTGAAGCGCAGCAATATACGTTGCGGTTGATTCGCTTTTTGATTGCTAAGGCGAAGTTGTATGACCGGGTTCGGGGGCAGATGAATGAGCGGCAAGAGAAGGCTATTGAGCGGATGTTCCGGGAAGGGCCTGAGGGTTTTGCTGGAGGTATGAGTGCTAGCAAGTATATGGTGATTACTGGGGCGACTTCGGCTACTACTACTCGTGATTTGCAGCATCTTGCTGAGATAGGGGCGCTGAAAGCTATCGGGAAGGGGAGTGGGATGCGGTATCACCTTGAGCTAGGTGAGATTTAGACCTTTTTCTAGGCATTTAAACCTTTGCACATCCATTTGGATTTTAAGCTTCTGTGATAGTTTTAATGCGTTGGAATGCCGAAGGGCATTTAGTATTTTAAAAACTACTTAAGCAAAGATGTGGCGATGGAGCGGTTTGTTCTTAGTCTCGGAGTTTACGTGTTTCGTATTCTTTACTGGTTGACCGTTCTTGCAATTGTTATTGGTGGTATGGGATCTAAAGCTGAGAATGAATCTTGGTGGCCTACCATATTCATCTCTGCATTTTTGCTGGGAATGGCTCACGTTTTCCTATTGAAGCCTTCCCGGTTTCTTGCGAAGGCTAGAGATGGGGGGGATTCAGTCGAGACGGATTCCTATAAAGCAAGAACTCCATATTCAAGTATATCTACTACTCCAAGGGGGGCTCGATTTGAGGTTAGTCTTGAACTCGATGAGCCTCGCTATGAGCGACCGCATCGACAAGGTGGAAAGCCTGCAAGATGGTATCAGCCGGGAGAAAGTGTAAATGTACAAGGGTATCAAATTACCTCTGGGATGATATATGTCGGTGAGTCGCTTCCTGCGGCTGGTGGATACGGTAGCCGCTACTTAGGGCGTAAAGATAATGATCCTAGCTCATTAGCAGCATTGGCTCTTCTACCCAAAGAGTTGATGGGACAGACCCCACGTGCGAGTGAAATCAAAGCGAAGCTTGAGCAGGTGTGTATTTCTGGCCCGGCGATTATTTCGACTAAGCGCATATATGAAATTATGGGAGCGCAAATTCCTGCTGCATTTGGACGGAAAGATGCTGAAGGATTGGGTTTGTTAGTTGAAGGGATGGGGTTTGGGTTAGCGCCTGATGTGCGCTTCCACAACGCGAAACCGACTATCCTCGGCATTGCCCGCAGCCAGTATGCCGTGATGAATGACTGGCTAGGCCGCACTCAGGGCGACATGAAACTCACCGAGTTCAGCACTTTCTACCGCAATCAACTGAACGACCTTGAGCGTTACATGCCCAAATAGGCCTGATGTTTAGAAGCGGTAGCCGACATTGATGGCGCCGAAAACATGGTTTTCAGGCTGCGTCTTGTACGTTTTGGATTCCTGGGTAAGGGCAAGGCTGCTTCTCACTTTGCCGGTGACAACCGTAACGCCGGCTGTGGCATTTCCCACCAGAACCTTCCTATCAACGCTCCAGCTATCCTGCCATGTATTACCGTCAAGGAAGATGTTGCGCGCTACGGCACGGCCATCCAACCCTGCAAACACATACCAGTCGAACCAGTTGCCGGTTTTGGTGAAGGTGGTGCCGCCGGGCAGCCCCGGTACACTGAGGGCTGGGAAATCTATGCTTTGGGCACTCGCTGGGCCAAAACGCACAATCCCGCCTGCATTGGCATAGTCATAAGCGTTGCCGACTGCAAAACCATAATGCGGGGCAGCATCGGCAAACCAGTCCAAGCCTAATGCGGAACCCTTCCATTCCAGTGCGGCAGGGTGGCGCCGCACGAAGCTGAGGTTGAGAATAGGCTCATCCTTAAGCTGGTAATAATCCCATCCATTAGGCTTATAATAGTCAAATGCCTCATGGTAGGTCTTCTGAACAAACTCCCCCTGCGCGGAGGGGCCGATCATACCGGCCGTCAGTTCGTAGCTGTCCGTATGTTCGGGTTTGTAGGATGTGATGCCGACTTTGCCGTACAGGAAACCCGAAAAAGGCTGTTGGCCCGGTTGTGCGTAAGGACGCCCGGCGTTATCTGGGGTGAAGAACTGGTGGCCGAAGGTGTAACTTGTCGCTACAGGGCCATTAAAATCAAGGAACGGAAGCTTCTCATCCAACCAGTTAGCCAGGCCCTCAGGTTTCTCGCTTAAACGGGTATAATTAATTTGTGCGCCGTTAGTATAATTCCTGTCGGAGTTCCCGAAAAATTTATCATTTTCGCTGGTGAGGGTCACAAACTGGTCGGCGTCTTCGGATATTTGACCGGGAAACGGATTCTCGCCAAAGGCGTTGGGTAAAATTAAAGAAAAACCTAAAACCATGAAATAAAATGGTTTAAATGCAGTTCTGAGCTTCTTCATTATCTATTCTTTCGCCTGTAATGCCGGGATACTAGATGAGATAATCCGACGAATATAGACATTTTTGAAGAAAAGGCTTGATCCTCTAGTGGCTAGAGGATTGATAAGGTGAGACAAATTGATGCAGGGATGTCGCACGGCTTCCCTGTCAATCGCCGATTAACCTTGAAAGCCATAAGAACAGCGTGCTAGTTTGAGACCAATGAAAAGACTGTGGACCCTGGCCGTCGTTATGCTTTGCGCATTGCTCGCAACGGCTCAGTTTGCACATGCCTATTCGGCTGAGAATATCGGTTGCGACATGCGTATCGAACAGCATGTCAAAACCAAGGATGCTTCCGAAAAGGTTTCTGTCTCGAAGCAGGTGGATAAAAAGGCCGATAAGGAGAACTGCTGCGAGAGCTGCCATCTCCAAATGGTCGCCATCCCGACGATTGCCGTGCAAAAAGCGGCCCCCAAAGGCGATGTTGTCGCCTCAATCCCTGCGTCTCCGTATGGGATATTCTCGGATATGCTATCCGAACCTCCTCAAGCATAGGCATTTTCGGCCAGCCTGTGACGACCATTATGGTCGGACATAGCATGGAATTCCTGTAATCGCAGGCGTTCCGAACTACCCCAACCAATGAAGTATAGAGATATGAAAACGACCCTGATGATGGGCACCGTTGCTGTGGCTATGGCGATCGGTGCAGTGGCTAACGTAATGGCGGATGAACAGGATCACGCCAAACCGGGCCACCAACACCGTAGCGCGGCGTATGAACAGAAAGCCGCTGCCGCAGTGTCTTCCACGGAAAAAGCAGAGCAAGCGGATGGCAAGCGCCTGCCTGGCCGTGACTGCAAACTGAATGAAGGTGGTACCCGCCAACATACGTTCCCTCCATATGAGATCGGCAACCCGAACCGCCCGGAATGCCCGCCTGAAAGCAAATAGATAGAGATAAGGGGAGGAGTTGCCCATTCAATTCCTCCCTCTCTTGAATAAGTATTGGAACTCGTAAAGTGAAACTCGCACTCGGTATGTTGGCACTTCTATTCGTGGGCACGGCTCACGCGGAAGGAACCGTTTTATACCCCTCAAAAAAGTTGGGAGGATATCAAGTCCAGATATCAACCCTCGACGCAAAGAAGTCTTGGATATCCATCCAGATCATGGATCGTTTCGGTCGCATGGTTGCACCGGGAAGCATTCCCCTGCGGGCTGAATATGCGGCGCGGGATGTCCCCTTTACCGCGTTGCCATTGGAAGCAAAAGGTTCGGACATGGTGGGTCATGTCCCTGTGCCGGAAGAACAGCCCTACACCCTCCGTCTCCAGTTGAAGAGCGGAAACACCATTTTTAACCCAAGATTTTTCATCAACCGCGCAACGAAGACAGGAAACTAGATAATGATACGATCCACATTAGGCCTTACAGCCATGTATGTGGCGCTGAGCTTAAGCGTTCAGGCTCAAACCTCGCTCACCCCCGCTGTAACCAGCCCTACCGGCGTTATGAACCTTGAGACGGCAATCTCAAAAGCGCTGCAAGGCTCTCCCGCTATTGCAGCCGCAACGGCTTCTCTGTCGGCGGCGGATGGCACCTTGAAGCAGTCAGGCCTGCTTCCAAATCCCGAAATCGGGATTGATGCCGAAAATGTTGCAGGCAGTGGCCCTTACCGGGGAACGGATTCTGCGGAATATACCTATAGCCTGTCCCAGAAAGTCGAAATCGGCGGCAAGCGTGGCTCCCGCCGTGGCGTGGCCGGTGCGGAGCGCACGGCCACCCAGCAGAGCCTTCAGGCAACCAAGCTGGATATCACCCGCGATGTCACCATTGCTTATGGGGAAGTCCTTGCCGCAGGCGAAAAACTTGAACTCGTGAAATCCCGTGAGAACCTTGCGCGGGAAGTCTTGGCAAATGTCGGACAGCGTGTAGGAGCCGCCCGCGACCCACTTATTTACAAGAACCAGGCCGAGGTTGCTTTGGCGACCACCACGCTGGAACTCCAAAAAACGCAGCGGGATCTGGTCCTCGCCAAGCGTAAATTGGCAAGCTTCTGGGGAGACGGTATCCTTTCGGACTCTCTCGATCCAACCGTTCTAGATACTACGTCAGAACCAGAAGACCTCTCCATCTATCAGGCAAAGCTTGGGGAAAACCCTGACCTTCAACGGATGAATTCCCTCCGTGAAGCCCGCGAAGCGACTCTGCGCCTGGAAAAGGCGCAGGGAATCCCTGATCCTACAATAAGCGTAGGTTTGCGGAATTTCCGCGAAAACCGGGAGCAGGCTATGCTTGTCGGCATGTCGCTGCCCATTCCGGTCTTTGACCGCAACCAGGGGAACATCAGCCGTGCCGGGGCCGAGGTTCTGCAAGCCGAGCAAGAGGTCAAAAAAGCCCGCCTTGAAGCCGAACAGGCCCTTAACGAAGCATGGCAGGACTGGCAATCAGCCCATAACGAATCCACTCAACTGCAAAAACGCATCATTCCTTCGGCGGAGGAAGCCCTCAAGCTGTCCCGCCAAGGGTACGAGCGCGGGCGTTTCTCGTTCCTCGAAGTCTTGAATGCGCAACGCACCTTAGCTGAAGCTCAGGAGCAGCAAATCAATGCAGAACAGCGCCAGCTTAACGCCAAAGCCGTAGTGGAACGTCTCACGGCAGGCCCGTCGGTTCCCAACCCCATTTCAACCACGATTCCAACAGGAGAAACCAAGTAATGAAACCTTCGATGATAATTTTACTGGTCACACTCGGCCTTGCCGGTGTGGCTGCGTATACGCTCCTTCCGGCAGGTGCGTCCGGCATGGCTGATATTTCTCCTGCCGCAGGCCCAAAAGAAGCCGGAGCAGCGGAAGATCACGGCCATGAAGGTGGCGAGGAAAACCATGCCAAAGAAGAAAGCGGCTCTGGCGAGGCAGATGGTCACGGCCATGGCGGTGAGGAAGAACACGGCGAAGAGGGCAGTACCAAGATTGCTCCTGAAGCTGCCAAATCAGCCGGAATCGTGGTGGAGAAGGCTGGCCCTGCCAATCTTGGCGAGCGCTTGCCCCTGCGCGGTAAAATCATTTTGAACCCGGAAACCACTGCCGAGGTCAAAGCCCGCTTTCCCGGTGTTGTGAAAAGTGTGCGTGTAACCATCGGCCAAAGTGTTGCTAAGGGAGCAACCTTGGCCACTGTGGAAAGCAACGACAGTCTCCAGACCTATGCGGTGACAAGCCCGCTCGCCGGGGTCGTGCTGGCGCGGAGTACCAACGTGGGCGATACCGCAGCCGACCAGTCCATGTTTACGGTGGCGAACCTTCACTCCGTGACGGCAGAGCTTCACGTCTTCCCGCAAGACCTTTCACGTGTGCAGGTCGGACAGGAAGTGTATGTCGAGAGCGTGGATGGCACCGTGGAAGGCGCAGGTACGGTCAAATCCCTCCTGCCGACAACCGATGCCGATACCCAGACCGTGCAGGTGTGGGTGACGCTGGACAATGAAGACAACCGCTGGCGCTCCGGCATGGCCGTTCAGGGCGGCGCTGTAATTGGCAAGGCCGAAGTGCCGCTGGCGGTCAAGACCACCGCCATCCAAACCATGGAAGATAAGCCCGCGGTCTTCGTGCAAAACGACGATACCTACGAAACCCATCCCGTCAAGCTGGGGCGTAGCGACGGCGTTTATACCGAAGTTCTGGAAGGTCTGGCCGTAGGCGATATCTACGTCAGTAAGAACAGCTTCATCGTCAAGGCGGACATCGGCAAGGCCGGTGCCGGACACGAGCACTAAGCCGCTGAACAGGGACACACATCATGCTTGAGAAAATCATACACTTATCCATCCGGCACCGCTGGCTGGTCATGGCCATCGTATTGGGGTTCGCAGCACTAGGGGCTTGGAACTTCACGCGCCTGTCCATCGACGCCGTGCCGGACATCACCAACGTCCAGGTACAAATCAACACGGAAGCCGCCGGATATTCGCCGCTGGAGTCCGAACAGCGCGTCACATTCCCAATCGAATCTGCACTGGCCGGCATGCCGAACCTCGACCATACCCGCTCCATCTCACGCTACGGCCTCTCTCAGGTCACGGTGGTATTTGAAGAAGGCACGAACCTCTATTTCGCCCGCCAGCTTATCGCCGAGCGCCTCCAGCAGGTACGCACCCAGTTGCCGCCGGGCCTGGAACCGGCCATGGGGCCGATCGCCACGGGGTTGGGGGAAATCTTCAGCTATGTGGTCGAATCCAAGGCAGATGCCAAGAAGACTGATGGCAGCGCGTATACTCCGATGGATCTTGCCGAGATGCAGGAATGGGTGGTCATTCCCCAGCTCCGCACCCTCAAGGGCGTCACCGAGGTCAACAGCATCGGCGGTTACGAAAAGCAGTTCCATATCCTCCCGAACCCGGAACGCCTTCAGGCCTATGGCCTCGGCTTGTCGGATGTCGTGAGCGCCTTGGAGCGTAACAACGCCAACATCGGCGCAGGGTATATCGAGAAAAACGGCGAACAGTACCTCGTCCGCGTACCCGGTCAGGTGGCAACTGAAAACGACATCGGCAACATCATCCTGTCCAAGCGTAACGATATCACCTTGCGTATTCGGGATGTCGCCAGCGTGACTCTCGGTTCCCCCCTTCGCACGGGCGCGGCAACCATGGACGGCAAGGAAATCGTCCTAGGTACAGCCATGATGCTCGTCGGCGAGAACAGCCGCGATGTGGCGCAGCGCGTTTCCACCAAGCTGGAGGAAATTAACCGCAGCCTGCCGGAAGGCATCACCGCCCGTCCGGTGTATGACCGCACAACATTGGTGGAACGTACTATCGCCACGGTGGAAAAGAACCTTCTGGAAGGCGCCCTACTGGTCATCGTCATCCTGTTCCTGCTGCTGGGTAACATCCGTGCGGCCCTCATCACGGCAGCCGTGATTCCGCTGGCCATGCTGATGACCATCACCGGCATGGTGCAGAACAAGGTCTCTGGCAACCTGATGAGCCTTGGCGCCTTGGACTTCGGGCTTATCGTGGACGGAGCGGTTATCATCATCGAGAACTGCTTGCGCCGCTTCGGTATGGAACAACATAAACTTGGGCGATTGCTCAACCGTGAGGAACGCTTCAGGCTGGCCTCGGTGGCCACGGCGGAAGTCATCCGCCCCAGCCTCTTCGGCGTGGTCATAATTACGGTCGTATATCTGCCGATCTTCTCCCTCACCGGCGTCGAAGGCAAAATGTTCCACCCGATGGCCTTTACCGTGGTAGCAGCCTTGCTGGCAGCACTGGTATTGTCGCTTACCTTCGTCCCCGCAGCCGTGGCCATGTTCGTCACCGGCAAGGTGGAAGAGAAGGAGAACTTCGCCATGCGTGCCGCCCACCGCTGGTATGAACCTGCCTTGGACTGGAGCCTTGCAAATCCGCTCAAGATGATCGGGATTGCGGTTGTCACCATGCTGCTCAGTATCGTGCTGGCCGCCCGTATGGGAACCGAGTTCATCCCCAATCTGGATGAAGGCGATATCGCCCTTCACGCCATGCGGATTCCGGGCACTAGCCTCAGCCAGTCGTTGGAAATGCAGCGTCAGGTGGAAGCTAGAATTAAGGAATTCCCCGAAGTAAAGGAAGTGTTTAGTAAAATCGGTACACCGGAAGTTGCTACCGACCCGATGCCGCCAAACGTCGCGGATACATTCGTCATGCTCAAACCTCACAAGGAATGGCCGGAACCGTCCAAGACCAAGGCCGAACTGGTCAAGGAAATGGAATCCGCACTGGAAAAACTGCCGGGGAACAACTACGAGTTCACCCAACCGATCCAGATGCGCTTTAACGAGCTGATCTCCGGGGTGCGCAGCGACGTAGCCGTGAAGGTCTTCGGAGATAATCTGGAAACCATGCTGCAAACCGCAAATCAAATTGCGGCAGTGCTTGGGAAAATCCCCGGCGCGGCGGACGTAAAGACCGAGCAGGCCAGTGGCCTACCCATGCTCAGCATCATTCCTAACCGGCAGGCTCTTGACCGATTTGGCCTGAATGTTGCGGATGTGCAGGATGTCATCGAAGCTGCCATGGGCGGGCGTGAAGCCGGCCAGGTCTTTGAAGGCGACCGCCGTTTCGACATGGTGGTGCGTCTGCCGGAGAACCTGCGATCCGACCTCACCGCGCTGGAAAACCTGCCGATTCCGCTGCCAAACCGTGCGAATCCGGGCTTCATTCCCCTCAAGGAAGTTGCCACACTCAAGCAGGAGTACGGCCCCAACCAGATCGGACGGGAAAACGGCAAGCGTAACATCACCGTTACCGCCAACGTGCGCGGCCGCGACCTCGGCAGCTTCGTCACCGAAGCCCAACAGGCGGTCATAACGCAGGTGAAACTCCCCACCGGCTACTGGCTGGATTACGGCGGCACCTTCGAGCAGCTCACTTCGGCCAAGAACCGCTTGATGATCGTTGTGCCCGTAGCCCTGCTGCTGATTATCGGGCTGCTGTTCATGGCCTTCGGGTCGGGAAGGGACGCCCTGCTGGTCTTCAGCGGCGTGCCGTTGGCGCTCACGGGCGGCGTGCTGGCCCTGTGGCTGCGGGATATCCCGCTCTCCATCACCGCGGGCGTTGGCTTCATCGCCCTCTCAGGTGTCGCGGTGCTGAACGGTGTCGTCATGGTGAGCTTCATCAAAACCCTGCGGGAGCAAGGCAAAAAGCTGGACGAAGCCGTGCGGGAAGGGGCGTTGACGCGCCTCCGCCCCGTGCTGATGACGGCTCTGGTCGCAAGCCTAGGCTTCGTGCCGATGGCCCTCAACTCCGGCGCCGGGTCGGAAGTGCAGCGCCCGCTGGCAACCGTGGTGATTGGTGGGATTATCTCCTCCACCATCCTCACGCTGTTGGTGTTGCCCGCTTTGTACCGGATGCTCAACCGCAAAAAAGCGAAAACGAAGGACTTGAACCTCTAGTGACTGGAGATTCTATAATCTTCGCAAGGAAAGGGAAAACCATGACAAAACTGCTGACCGGAGCCCTGCTGCTTGTAGCAGGCTCCGCTATGGCGGCCGAGCCGATTCAAGGCACTTGGCGCACTGCGGGTGGTGAGTTGGTTGAAGCCGCCCGCTGTGACAAGCAATACTGCCTGACTTTGAAAACCGGCCAATATGCAGGACAAAAAATCGGTGAGTTGAAGGGGGATAGCATCCATTACAAGGGCACAGTCACCGACCCGAAGGACAATAAATCCTATACAGGCTCAGCCAATATCTCCACGCCTTTTAGCGGCCCGCAAACGCTGGAATTGAAAGGCTGTGTCCTGAAATTCCTGTGCAAGAGCCAGAGCTGGGAAAAAGTTACGGGACCCGGTAAAGACAAGATCGCATTATGACCACGTTCACCATTGGAGAGCTTTCCAAAGCTACGGGAACGAAAGTACCGACTATCCGCTTTTACGAAGGCATAGGCCTTCTGCCGGAAGTGCCGCGCACCGAAAGCAATCGCCGTATTTACAATGAAGAAGTCCTCAAGCGGCTGCGCTTCATCCGCCATGCGCGGGAGTTGGGCTTCGAGCTAGAGGCCATCCGAACCATGCTGGCGATGCAGGAACAACCGGAGGCGTCCTGTGAGAACGTGGATGCCTTGGCCCGCACACACCTGGGCGAAGTGGAAAGCCGCATCCATCGACTCACCGCCATGAAAGAAGAACTGGAGCGGATGATTTCCCAACATAGCCATGGCAGCGTCGCGGATTGCCGCATCATTGAAACACTGGCAAATTGAGGCGGGCATGAAACTCCTGCGTTGGCTATATCCGGCACTTTTCGCCTTAACCTTCAACATGCCTGTGGCCGCATGGACGCTTGAGAGCAACGAGCGCCACATGGGACATCTGGTCTTCAGGATTGATCCCATGGACGAACAGGCAAAGGTGTTGGAACTTACCGCTTACAACCGCCACGGTAAGCCCGTTGCAATGCTGGCCATTTCAGGCCTTCGGGTAGATTACATGGTGCGCGACCGTGAAGTTCCGCTGAATATGGAAGACTTCTCGTTGAATGGTAACAGCATTACCTTAAAGGTTCCGGAAGAAATTAAGGAAAGCTTTGTTTTGCGGATTCGCATTATCCAAGGGCGCAGTACTCGCTCAATACAATTCTTGATTCCCCGCTCAAAAACTAACAGTTAGCCAGAGTAAATAGAAGAAAGGGAGGCCCGAAGTTGGGCCTCCCTTTAATTCAAAGTCGATGTCTCAGGCAGGCAAGGGCACTGGTGCCCTACGCGAGCGAGGAACGATGTGCAGGAGCAGCGCGATAATCAGCAAGAACGGCAGCATCAATGTCGCAAGCGTCGGCAAGTGCTGGAACGTGAGTTGCCACTGCGGTTGTACAAGGCTTGCCGAATTGAACGGCGTAGCGCTGTAAACGCACACGCTCAGACTGACTGAATTGGCAAGCATCTGCATCTCAACCTTATCGGTAAGTGCACTAACTTCCTCATTACCGGCTGCCAGAGTGTTCAGGTGCAGCAGCAGTACGCGGGATGCGGCCAGATAACCATGCGTCGGCAGATGGAAAGGGCTTTCGGCTTCGGCGATAGCCATGGGCATGATGCCGTACCACGCCGCCCGGCGTTGAGCCGTGATGTACGCTTGCAATTTTAAGACGGTCGGATCATGCGGAGCAACCTTATCTGCCAACGCTTGGATATCGCTGCGGTTGTTGGCGAGGATCTGCATCTGGCCATGAACGAGTGGCGGAATCGAAATACCTGTTTCATCGGCCAACCGTGTATAGATGCCGCTGTGGCTGGAAGCCCACGCCGGGGCACAAACCGCCATAAAGACGGCGAGAAGGGCAAACAGTTTTTTCATGGAAGTCTCTCCTTCAGCGAGAGTTTGAGGGAAGCGGAAATAAAGATTCTTCAGGCTTGTCGAATAGGAGTTTTTTATAGCAAATTATTGGTCATGAGTCAGCCTGAATCCAAAAAATCTTTAATTACTTTGTACGTTTGTGCTGTATGTGATCGCAACCCGTCACGGTTGGATACAGCTCAGGCGCAAGGATATTTGTTTTTGAGAAAATTAAGGCATGTTTTCAAAGGTGAAAATGATATCAAGCTTAAATCTGTCAAATGCCTTGGGGGTTGCGAGTGTAATGGCAAACCAAACGGATGTTGCAGTGTTGGTCTTACGTCAGCGAATAGGCATAGCTATGTCCTTAACCAGCTAGATCCCCAAAAAGATATATGGAAAATAATAGAATTCCTGAGACTTTACCGTGCCCAGAAAAATGGGCGGATTTATTGTAAGCATTCAATTCATGCTGATGTGTTGAGACCGCATGTCGCAACGCGGATTCCCGGCCCATAACCTCAAGTTACTAGAGGATTTTTAGGTGTGTTTTTAACTCTATATTCCTTTGCAGGCGCAAGAAAACGGCGTACCGTTTTCAGGTAAAAATGTGGAATATTTAAATCATGAATAAAAGTACATCATCGGAAACCCGCTTCCGCGTCAGCGGCATGGATTGCCCAAGCTGCGCCCTTAAAATCGAAACCGCTCTCAAGCGCGTCAAAGGCGTAACCGAAAGCCATGTCAACGTAGCCGCAGGAACCGTATCCGTGGAAGGCGAATTTGATAAGCAGGCGGCTCAGCAAGCGATAACAGTCCTCGGTTTCAAGGTGTCCGAACATACTCCCCAAGGCAAAAAGCATGAGCACGCCGATAACGACGACCACGATCATACCCACGGAGAACCGGGGGATGAAGGCAAGCCTTGGTGGCAAACCTCAAAAGGCAAACTGGTGCTGGTATCCGCCGTTCTTATCGGGCTGGCCTTCCTAGCTGATGCCGTCTTCCCCGTTCTCGGCATATGGCCCTTTACGGTAGCCACCCTCATAGCCCTCTATCCCGTCAGCAAGCGTGCTATCGCCGCTGCACGATCAGGCTCGGTGTTTACTATCGAGATGTTGATGACCATCGCAGCCATCGGCGCGCTCTTTATTGGCGCAGCGGAAGAAGCTTCCATTGTCGTCATGCTGTTTGCCGTGGGCGAACTGCTGGAAGGCGTTGCCGCCAGCCGTGCCCGCCGCAGCATTGCTGCCTTGGGCGAACTTACACCTAAAACAGCTCTGCTGTTAGAAGGCGATACCCGCCGTGAAGTGTCCGTTGAAACCCTTCAACCGGGGCAGCGCGTACTGGTGCGTCCAGGAGACCGCATCCCCTGCGACGGTAAGATCGTCGAAGGGCCTTCCGATATTGATGAAGCTCCTGTGACAGGCGAATCCACTCCCGTTACCAAGAATGCAGGCGACGAGGTGTTTGCCGGAACCATCAACATCAGCGGTACCCTCACCATCGAAGTGACACGCACCGCCGCCGACAACACCATTGCCCGCATCATCAACCTCGTGGAGGAAGCTCAAAGCGCCAAAGCGCCTGTACAGCGCTTCATCGACAAATTTGCCCGCATCTATATGCCTATCACCGTGCTTGTAGCCCTGCTGGTGGCGGTTGTTCCCCCGTTGGCCATGGGCGCGGAATGGAGCGTGTGGATTTACCGCTCCCTCTCCCTGTTGCTGATTGCCTGCCCCTGCGCGCTGGTTATTTCCACTCCCGCTGCCATTGCCGCCGGCATGGCGGCGGGCGCACGTCGCGGCCTGCTTATCAAAGGCGGTATCGTGCTGGAGTCCATCGGTGCCCTGAAAACCATCTGCTTCGATAAAACGGGCACGCTGACTGAGGGGAAGCCTAAAGTTACAGACTTGAAGGGCTTCGATATCTCAGATGAAGAGGCCTTGCGTCTCATCGGCGGTCTTGAAAATGGCTCCAACCACCCGATTGCCAAAGCTGTTTTAGCTTATGCTGCCGAGAAGGGCGTCAAGCTGCCCATCGCCTCCAACGCCAAGGCCATTTCCGGCAAGGGCCTAAGCGGCGTGGTGGATGGCCGCAATCTCCTACTCCTCAGCCCCCGTGCCGCGTTTGAGGAAGGGCATCCTGTCAAGGAAGTGATGGATGCGGTGGCCGTAGTGGAAAAAAGTGGTAAAACGGCGGCAGTGCTGCTGGAAGGCGGCAAAGCTCTGGGCATGTTCGCCGTGCGGGATGAACCGCGCTTGGATGCCGTTGCCGGCCTCAAGGAACTGGCAAATCTTGGTATCAAAGGCATCATGCTTACCGGCGATAACCGCACCACGGCCAAGGCCATTGCTGACAAGCTCGGCATCGAGGCCCGCGCCGAACTCCTGCCGGAAGACAAGGCCCGTATCGTTAAGGAACTGGATGCCTCAGGGCAGGGGCCGGTCGGCAAGGTGGGGGACGGCATCAACGATGCTCCCGCGTTAGCAGCGGCACGGGTCGGAATCGCCATGGGCAGCGGGACGGACGTGGCGCTGGAAACAGCGGACGCGGCACTCCTCAGCAACAGCGTTGCCGGAGTTGCCGATCTTGTAAGGCTCTCCCGCGCCACCATGTTCAACATCCACACCAACATTGCGCTGGCACTTGGCTCTAAAGCCATCTTCCTTGTGACAACCGTTCTGGGAATGACCGGAATGTGGATAGCCGTGATGGCGGACACCGGAGCAACGGTCATTGTCACCCTGAATGCACTCCGGCTTTTAAAGTTTAAGAGGTGATCGAAGGGGGGTCTGATGAAGGCCGGTGATTCCGCCCTTTTTGCTTAATTTATGGGCAACCTTGGGGAGGTGGTGTCACTCAGTACATATAGCATCACAAGATGGTCTTTTGGGAAATTCAGGAATACTCTTCTCAAAGAAATTAAAGGGGACAAACCTATGGCTGAACGACTTGATAAAGCATTCCGCGATTTAATGCGGAGTGGGGTAATGGAATGGCCGCAGTACACGCCCGAAGAACGCGCCGCCCGGAAAGCGCGAGGTGCAAAGTGCGGGCATGTCAAACGTAGGCTTCTCAATGGTGAACCTCTTGAAGGAAAGACGTTGGATTTTGCCTTGGGAATCCTGAATCCTGAAGACGTAATCTACAAAAAGTTGAAGGAAGGGCAGCCACTCTCCGAATATGAGCTTCATCTTATGGTGGATGTGTATCTGCTGCATGAGCGTTTAGGGCCAGTATAGGCTAGGCTACGATTCCAAGTTGGCTTAAATTGCCAAAATGCCAAAGAATTCCAACATCGAGTTTAGTCAGGATGAATCCTATGAATGGGTAGGCTCGTTCTGGTTTCCTGAAGACCAAGAGAATAAGTTTTCAGGCAAAATTACCTACACGCCAGAGCAAGGCGTCAAAATTCGGCTTACTCAACCTGATGCTGAATTTAAAGGTTTCCGCCACGACCCAATCGCCAAGAAGTATATGCATGGTGTCGCAATGGGCGATAAAGCTCAATATTTGACACTCACGGATGTATATCTCACCGAATCTACCACCTACGGGAATATCAGGCTCACAGTTCTAGATGGCTCTGGTGGTGGAATTATTATAGGCGATCACTTCACCGAAGCCGATGTAAAAGGATTAGAATTCCATTACGACGAAGGGTTCATGAACCTGTTTTCGAATGGTTTCCAAAAGGAGCGTTTGACGCATGAGTTCAGTAGCCAAAAACCAGCAAAGCTTATATCCGGCCTTGAATATAACTTGAGCTGGAGAACTATGGGCGTACCCTTCGATTCTGTTAATGAGCTGGACACCATCTTCCATTCCACCGATCCCAATCACCTCGAAGAAATTAAAAAGGTATTAGAGCCGCTGGTAAACCATGGCCCTCCCTATTTGACAAAGAACTACGAATGGCTGACGACGATTCAGCTTAAGCAGGATAAGCCATTGCCATTGGCAGATTTACTCAAAGTTGAATGGAAATCGAGATTTTTCTGGGAAACTTTATTAGACCATACCATTTTGGTGAAAAGTGCTTGGGTGCTGACGGATTATACCTTCAACAACAACGAAACTCATTTGCGTTCCTATCCCTTCCTGAACACGTTTTACAAGCCGAAACCTCAACCGGGATACCTGCGGTCTATCCATATGCTGCCCATCAATTTCTTCGACTTCAAAAACGCTGATGATTATCTGGCTGCAATATCCAGCCCTCTGGATAAGTGGATTGAGATAATGACCGAGCAAGCTTGGCAACCTGTAAACCATGGTCTCCGGCGGGTTTATGAGGCAGGTCATGAGATGATTGATTCATCGCAGTTTGTTTCTCTGGTGTCAGAGGTTGAGACATTGCTGAACCTAACATCTCATAAGGATACTAATCTGGACTGTTTGATTAAAAACTTTGGGACGGAAGATTGGGATAAGGGGGTTCGTAAACATCTCGGTTCTTTTGACGAAGAAGAAACGGTCGGTGAATGGATCAGCCAAATACGCAATGTGATTACGCACCCCAAAAGCGGCAAGAAGGCTAACGGAAAGTATCTCAAGGTTGTGAACGACCCGTTTGAGCTTCAAAACGTATATAGCTATACGGCTGGTTTATTCATCAAAGCTGTTCTTAGTTACCTCGACATTGCTGAGAAGGACAAACTCGACACCTTCATGATGAAGCATATTGAAATGCGTGCCTGCTTTAAGCCGATTACATTCGTTTAATCTATCGTCGGCTTTGCCGGAGTGTAGTTGAAGCCCCATGCGGGGCTTAACCTGTTTGTCGTGTGTCTGATGCCGGCCAGAAACCCGTCAAGCCGTTCCCCCAATCTTCCCCTTCGGGTGCAGATCGGGTGGAACCCCCTTGGCTTGACTGAACCCTGTCCGGCACCGGGGCGGGGAAACTGGCTCCGCCCAGTTTCCCCGAACCCCTTCAGGCTCGCCAGGTTAAGCGCCGCGTTTGAGGAGATTCGAACTCCTGATCTTTAACTCTTCAAATTTATAGTCTTAAGAGTTAGTTCTAAAAATCGTATTGTTCATTTTGGATACGATGTTAGCGGTGTGGCTCTCGGAGAGGTGGGAGTAGCGTTTGACCATTTGCAGGGTTTTGTGGCCTAGGACTGCAGCGATTTCGAGGAGGGTGGCACCGTTCATAGCTAGGTAGCTGGCCGCGCTGTGGCGGAGGTCGTGGAAGCGGAAGTCTTGAATCTCAGCTTTTGTGCGGGCGTTTTCCCAGGCTTTGCGGATGTCGATCGGGGCTAGGCCATCGGTGCGTGGGAAAAGATATTGGTTTTTGAGGGCATGGGCTTGGAGGCTGTATTGCTCTTTAACCCAGAGGATATGCGGCTCAAGGATATCTTTGAGGTGACTTGTAATGGGTATGGTACGAGTTTCACCGTTTTTGGTTTCGCGGAGGATGGCTTGGCCGTTCTTAAGGCTGACATCGTTCAGGGTGAGTTTTAGAATTTCATTGAGCCGAGCGCCCGTGGATAGCGCGAAGATGACGATGGGATAGAGTTGTTTATTGGGGCTGCTTTGGCAGGCTTTAAGAAGGCTTTCACGCTCTGAGTCGTCTAAGTATCGGGTGCGGGCATTATTGATGCGCTTAGGGCCTTGGATTTGGGTTAAAGGACTTGTCCCTGCCCAGCCCCATTGTTTGGCGTTATTGAAAAGGATTTCTAAGTGGTCACGGTAGTGCTTAATAGTTTTAGCGGACTTTAGGCGCTGAGGGGGTATAGGATTGTCTGGGATAGCTTTGATGCGGCTGTCGCCGGAAGATTTGAGTTCGGTTAGTTTCAAAGAAATTGTCTGTGGGTCGATATAGCTGAGAGCATATTCACCAAGTTCGCGTTCCCAGTATTTAAGGTAGGTGTTTTCCATGCGTTGGGTATTGAGTGCTTTATTGGGCAAGACCTCTAAGCGGTAACGAGCAATGACTTCTGAGAGATTGTGCTTTTTGGCTTCTTTAACGACATTAAGGAATTCGCCTTTGCGGATTGAGCTTTCCACTTGCTGGGCCCAGATTTTGGCCTCTGAGATCTTGTCAAAAGTCTTTTCTTGGGTGGGGAAACCGTGGATACGAACTTTGGCGCGATACTTGATTCCATCTTTACGTTCACGCTTTTCGATGACGGCCATTTTACTGTCCTCAGATTTTTGGTTGGTCTTAATGATCATTTATAGTAATGTTTATTAAAGGAAATGACAATTTTATCTGGGGACATTGTGGGGACACTAAGTTCCAATTTTGATCAATATTCATCAACTGTATCCAATATGTTTATTTTTATAAATATATGATATAAATGTATTTTAATGTTGGTTGGTGTTGAAAATTATGTTGCACATATTTCTCATAACCTGGAGGTCAGAGGTTCAAATCCTCTTCCCGCAACCAATTTACTTTCTCATAGCGTCTTATTTTATCTCAAAAAGCCTTGCAAATATTGACTTTAACCCCGCTGGGGTGTCTCATGGTGTATCACCGTTAACCATCAAATCTTACTCTTTTGACGGTATGGGAGACGGTACGGAAGGAGACCCTAATGCCCATAAAGATACTGCCCCTGACGGCCATAAAGATTGCCAAGGCCCGCCCGGCTGAAAAACCATACTACCTACGAGATGGGGAAGGCCTGCGCCTGCTGGTGCGCCCCACCGGCACCAAAACCTGGCAGTATGAGTATAAGTTTAACGGCACCCCAAAAATCCACACACTTGGTGACTTAGATATGATTGACCTTGCCGAGGCCCGTGAACGCCGCACGGAAGCCCGGAAACTTCTCAAGGCAGGAATTGACCCCCATACCGCCAAAACCACGGAAAAGCTGCGGGTGATGGAGGAAGGTGCCAACACCTTTGAAAAAATCGCTAGGGAGTGGCTGGGTAAGCAGGACTTTGCACCCAAGCATGGTAAAAATGTTCTTAGCCGAATGGAAAAAGATGTTTTCAAGGCTATTGGCCATATGCCAATCAACGACATTCAGACTAAGGACATCGTGAGTATCCTTCATGCTATAGAAGCGCGAGATGCTCCTAATGTGGCACAACGCATCAATCAGTACTGCATCAGTGTATTTGACTATGCCATCCTATCCGCCCGATGTGTGGGAAACCCGGCCCAGACCTGCCGGAAACTAGTGAAACTACCACCAATTCAGAACCGCCCTCACCTAAAAGAGGCCGAACTACCAGATTTTTTGCAGTCTCTGCAAGATGCCAAACAGGGTAAAATGACTTTAGCGGTGAGACTGTTGGCGCTTACGTTTTTACGACCTGGCGAACTACGCACTGCATTGTGGACAGATGTTGATGACGAAAAAAAGCAAATATGCATACCTGCTGAACGTATGAAAGAGAACCGTGAACATATCGTGCCGCTATCCAACCAGGCTTTAGCAACGCTTACACAACTACAGGAATTGACGGGGCGTTCAATCTACCTGCTGCCAGGGCAAAAACTAACTAAACCAGTTTCGGATGTAGCGTTGATTAAGGCCGTTACCAAACTCACTAAGGGTAAGGCCAGGCCACATGGGTTCAGGCATACCGCCTCAACAATACTAAACGAAAAAGATTACAACCGTGACCACATTGAAATGCAGTTGGCACATATTGAAGGGAACAAGGTTCGTGGCACTTACAACAAAGCCAAATACTTAGAACAACGCACGGTCATGATGCAACAGTGGGCTGATTACCTAGATGAGCAATTAAAGAAAGCGCAGAAAGGCACCCCCCATGAAACGCGTTGATTATCATTATTGGTTAAGCAGAACCCTGCTCACAACGCGTGAAATAGTGAGTTTATGTTGTGGGGTTGCGCCTGATGACCCTGACGGCATGGGCAGTGGTTACATTCACCCAGATGACAGCCGATATTTTACAGATGCCATAGAACTTGGCGTGGACAGTAACAACCTTAAATGTATTGGCCAAAATAAGTTTCAGCCCCGTGATTTTTGCCAGTGGGCTTTAAGGCCTGAACAGGCAAACCTGAATATTGACCCCATGTTCAAACAAGAAATGGCCGTTTTGATTGGGCGCGCTGATTTTGTACCTGATGACCAACGTAAGGCCTTATTGTTTAAGGAATATAGCGTCTACTATGATAGAATGAAGGGTAGTGGTAAGAAAATAACAAAGGTTCAAATAGCTGAAGAATTCATAGCGACATGTTTGGAAGACCCTAACAAAAGATGGTTGGTAGCCCCTCGTAAGGGGGACAAATCTAAAGCAAGCGTTGATGCTGCTTCTTTAGACCGTATGTACAGAGATTTTAGGAAAATTCGGAGAACAAAATAATTTAATCCGAAGTCTTTTATTTGTATTTCAATATACTAGGGAGGCTTATGGCAACTTAAGACGGTATTGCTCCGCTTCTTTTTCCAAGGAAACCTATGGGCATACCAAGTCCACAGGAGGCCATATGGAACCCAACATCACTCACACCCTACCCAACACTGGGTTCCTGCGGCTTAAGGACGTTATGAAGTTCATCCCGGTGAGCCGGGCCACCATTTACCGAAAAATGGAAGAAGGAAAGTTCCCCCAGGCCTACCGGCTTGGTTCCAACACCACGGCATGGCGGGCGGAGGATATTCAGGCCTACATTCAGCAGGTTGTGAACGGTCAGGGTCAGGGGGCAATCATGACCTAACCTGTTCTCTCTCCCATCTAAACAAAAACCCGCGTTGATACAGCGGGTTGTAAATCCCAACTCTTGAAAAGAAGGACTCATCCATATGGATAGCACAAACGCGCACATTGCGCAAACCCCTGACGAACAACAAAGTCATGAACAACGCATTGAAGCTGCAGTAGAAAGCTACTTTGCGGCGGGCTTTAAATGTTTCCCTTTGCGGGAACGCGAAAAGACACCGGCAACACCACATGGCTTCAAAAATGCCGCCAGCAGTATGGAAGAATACCGGGCCTTGGTAGGCAACCGCCTGAACTTGAACACAGCTATTGCCACTGGCGAGGCCAGCGGTATGTGGGTATTGGATATTGATGGCCCTGAAGGGGAAGCAATACTGGCTGCCCTGGAAGCTGAACATGGCCCTTTGACCCCCGCGGCGTGGCAAACTACTGGCAAAGGGCGGCATTTACTCTTTCGGTACTCTACCGGAAAAATTGCCAACCGGGCTGGTGTGCGGCCAGGTTTAGATGTGCGTGGTGATGGTGGCTACATTGTGGCTGCGCCCAGTATTCACCCCAACGGCCATGCTTATGAGATGTATGGTGACATTACCGCCCTTTTGCCTGCACCCGATTGGCTGGTGGAATTGGTGACAGCACCCAAAGTGACTAACCAGACCGAGCCAGCCCTGCCGCTCTCCAAACTAAAGGAATGGAGCGCTACTGATATTGTGAACATGCTTGCCAGCCTTGACCCCAGCCTGGGGTATGATGAGTGGTTGCATGTCGGGATGTCATTGCATGCTGGTGGCTGGCCCTTGGCGTTTTGGGAAGAATGGAGCCGCCCAGGTAGCAACTATCAAAAAGGGGAATGCGCCAAACACTGGAAGTCATTTTCCGAAAAGCCTGGCGGTATCACCATGGGCACTTTGGTGCGTATGGCCCAACAAACTGGCTGGGGACGGCAGATTGATATGACACCTATTGCAGGTCATCCGGCTGAAGCCCTGTTGCGGAGTTTGGAAAATGTAGGGATTGTGGCGACACCGGCGACTTTGGCGACACTTCAGCCCATCCCTCTGCGCCCTGACCAGGAGACGGAAACCCCCTTCCCAGTAGAGGCATTGGGCGTACTAGCCCCAGCGGCTAAAGCTATTGCGGATGTGGTGCAGGCACCATTGGCCATGTGTGGGCAATCGGTGTTGGCAGCAGCGACGCTAGCCGTTCAGGGCTATGCTGACTTGCAGATGCCCCATGGCCAGGTGAGACCTATCAGCAATTTCTACCTCACCCTTGCAGTATCAGGCGACCGCAAAACCGCCTGCGATAACTTGGCGCTGAAGGCAGTGAGGGCATTTGAAGAAAATGCCTACGCCGCCTACCGCATTGAGGAGAAGCGACACCAGGCTGAACTCAAAGCCCATAAGGCTGGCCTGGTGACAGGTGGCCGGAAAAAGGGAGTTGACCTGGAAGCTATCCTGACCAACCCCGAACCGGAGGCGCCACTTTCCCCCATGCGGATTTGCCAGGAGCCAACCTTTGAAGGGTTGTGCAGGCTGCTGCGCCAGGGCACCCCCAGCATGGGTATCTTTAGTGATGAAGGTGGGCAGTTTTTGGGAGGCTACGGCATGGCCGACGAGAACCGGGTGAGGACGATTGCTAACCTTTCCGCATTTTGGGATGGCAGCCCTATCACCAGGGTGCGCAAGGAAGAAGGTAGCCATATTCTGTACGGTAAGCGGGTATCCATGCACCTGATGCTGCAGCCATTGGTGGCAGCGATGTTGCTGGATAATGAACTCATCCGTGCCCAGGGGGTTCTGGGGCGCTGCCTGTTGGCGTGCCCTACCAGCTTGGCCGGCACCCGGATGTATCGTGCTGCCGACCCAAGCAGCTTATTAGCGCTGGAAGAATACCACGCCCTTATCACCAAGTTGATGGAAGCCCCGTTTGTAATGAAGGAGGGGCAGCGTAACGAACTGGAGCCCCGCCCGCTGCAGGTGCCGAAAGACTTGGTGCCAGTATGGGTGGCCTTTCACGATGAAGTGGAGAGCCAGGTTGGGTTGGATGGCAATTATGAGGTGGTATCCACCCTGGCATGCAAAATGGCCGAACACGCCCTGCGCATTGCCGGGGTGTTGACCCTGGTGCATGACATCAATGCTATTCAGGTCACCGAAGAGGCCTTGCAAGGTGGTGTGAACTTGGCCCGCTACTACCTGCAAGAAGCCCTGCGTTTTAACCGCCAGGGCACCCTGAATGTGTTGGTACTGCAGGCTGAAAAGCTGTGGAAGTGGATTGATGCCCACTGGGAGGAGAAAACCATCACCTTGCGTGACGTGTGCCGGGGTGCTGTACCGCATAACATCCGCCCGCGGGTGAAGGCCTTGGCCGTGCTGCAGGTGCTGGAAGACCACCACTACCTTGAGCCGGTTGAAAAAGACCCCCGCACCGGCAAACGCAAGGGAGAAAAATGGTATATTAACCGGCCTTAAACGTCGCCGGTGTCGCCATTGTCGCCAACCCCTGCAGGCTTAAAATCTGCGGGGGGAATAAAAATAGGATTGTTTATTTGATATATTCAAAAATATGGCTACTTTGTCGCACAGATTTGAATTTCTGAACCTTTATCCCTCTGGCGCATAAAATCAGCAATAGCCACCGCAGGTACCACCGGGTGGCAGTTGCGTTTGATTTGCACCCAGGGCAAGGCGCCGGTTCCCAGCAGATGGAGTAGTTCAGCCATGCCAACGCCCAGCAGTGTGCAAGCGGTGCGGTAGGAGTAATAAATCTCCCCCTTGAATCGCGTTTTGAGCAGGTTTTTAGGCATGGGCATAGATAAAGGCTAGCAGTAAAAACCGGCGCTTTAAAGGCGTTTTTGGATTGACCTGGACGTCATGAAACAATATGTTACAGGTGCTGCGGTAAAAAGCCGCAGTGGGGCCTTCAATCCCCTCATGTACGGCAAAAGCACATGCCGTGACCATTGTGCTGCCTTCCGACTGCGGTTGGGGAGGCGGCAAATACAACAGCGCAAGCGAATAGTCGCGCCGTTTACATGACGGATTGAACTCCCCGGCCACCATTAAGGTGGCCGTTCCATTAACGGGGAGGATGGCCATGCTTGACTTACGCTACTTTGAACTTTCAACATTCCACCGCCGGGTGCTGTGGGTAGCGGCGGGTGTAATTGGCACCTTCCAAACCATTAGTATTTTTACCGACCCAGAACGCCACCTGAATGGCATAGACTGGATTTTGGCTTATGTGGTGGTGGCTGGATTGGTGATTGCGGCAACCTACAAACCAAAAGGTATCACAAGCGGAGCGCACGATGTTCAATCGGTATTACAGGCTGTAAAAAGTGAGGGGGTAAAAATCCCAGAAAATGCTGCCTATGCCAGTATAGGCCGTGAAGTTGTGGAGGATGTGCTAGCCTATGTTGTGAAAAACAAGAGCGAAGTTCTTGGAACCCTGCAACAGCCCAACATGAGCCTTGAGCGCATGGCCGTTTGTATGATGTATGGGGCGGCATCACACTGGCTGGCTTCAGGCCGCTACCATACTTACCGAGGCATATTAAACAGCCAAGGTAAATTTTTGCATGAGTTTGCTAACCACCTGTTAGACCGGCGTGTGGCCTTGCAGGAAATGAACCAAGCCCAGCGTGTTGCCGAGATGCAAAGCCTACGCGCAGCCATTAAAGAGGTAGGATAACCATGAACGCCCAGGCCCAGCATCATTTTTTAGAAGCCTACTGCCGTTGCATGAACACCTTGGATATAGCGCCCTTGGCAGCCGTGTTGCACCCCAACTTTACGTATGCTGCACAAACGGTGGCTGAAGAACTAACCCCATGTGCTACTTTCCTGGATTACATGGATGGCAAATTGGAAACTCTACGCAAAAACAAACAAACTTTACCCGTGTGGGCGGAGTTATGCGCCCCCGGTGAAGAACGCCCCTATGCCTTGCTGGCCCAGGGCAATAAAGACAACGTGGTGGCCGTGGTGTTTGCTAAAGAGAAAGACGGCCTGCTGCTGCGCCTAGATTTATGCATTGTGCCGCCGCCGCAAAACTTTGCACGCACAGGGGTTTATCCTAACTAAAAACAAGCGGAAGCCTTGCATAAAAACCGCATAAGTTTATAGTAATGCCCTATGAAGCAAAAGCCACTTTTCAGCGCAAAAGTTATAAGTAAAGCGCTGGGAAGTGCGTCAAGGGTTATTCCGTCTGAACATCTTGCAATCATTGAGGATTGGCAAAAGAAGACTGAATTTGGTGGAAAAGAAACCAACTTAGATGGGCCTTTTCTCTCGGAATTTGTAATTCCGTTACTTGGATACAAAGGGGTTCATGGTTCAGGTGCCTGGACAATTGAAAAAAACCGACCCGTTGGTAGCGGTAATGTGGATGTTGCTATTGGGAAATTCACCAAGGGTGGGGCTGGCGACATAGTAGCCCCATTTGAACTTAAAGGCCCGAAGACCAAAGATTTGGATGCCATTATGGCGGGCCGTAATAAAACCCCGGTGCAGCAGGCGTGGGAATATGCCATGGATGCTAAAGGTGCCCAGTGGGTGTTGGTATCCAATATGTTGGAAATCCGGCTTTATGCCGTGGGCTATGGCCGGCAGGCATATGAGGTATTTTTTCTGAAAGACCTTCACAAGCCTTTAGAGTATGCCAGATTTTGCCTACTGCTAAGTGCCAAGGCCTTATTGGAAGGCAGCGCCGCTGACCTGCTGAAAAAGAGTGAATTGGCTGACAAAGATATTACCAATCGCTTATACCGTGATTATAAAACCTTGCGGGCTGACCTTATCCAAGGGCTGCAAGAACATAACCCCACTCTGGGAGCTGAAGATGCCATTCAGTTTGCACAAACTATTCTAGACCGCGTGTTATTTATTGCGTTTGCCGAGGATACACGCCTGTTGCCAGAGCGCTCCCTGGCCGATGCCTTTGAAGCCGAAGATGACTACGCCAAAATGACGGTGTGGGAACGGTTTGCTGCCTTGTTTAACTGGGTAGATAAAGGTTTTCCTAAGCGCAAAATCCCTCCATATAATGGCGGCCTTTTTAAGCAAAACAAAGCTATTGATAAGCTGAATGTGCCGGACAGTCTGTGTGAAGGCTTCAAAAAACTGGGGGAATACGACTTTTCCAGTGAAATCAGCGTCAACATTCTGGGGCATATTTTTGAACAATCTATTACCGACCTTGAAGAAATCAAGGCTCGCCTGAACAATGCCGACTACGATGCCAAAAAAGGTAAGCGTAAAAAAGACGGCGTGTTTTACACACCCGACTACATCACGCGGTATATTGTAGAGCAGGCCGTTGGAGGCTGGTTAGATGGGCGCCGCAGAGAACTTGGCTTTTATGATTTACCAAAGCTAGACCCTGCTAAGGATTATCCCACCATGCACACTGGCAAAGGGAAAAAGGGCAAGGTGACGGTCACATTAACCCCAAAAGCAAAAAAACACTTGGCATATTGGAAAGATTATAAGAACGCACTGGCCGGCATTAAGGTGCTTGACCCTGCCTGTGGTTCTGGCGCTTTTTTGGTGCAAACGTTTGACTACCTGCTGGAAGAAGGACTGCGCGTAAACACAGAAATCCAGCGGTTGCAGGGTGGTATTATTGATATTTTTGAGCGCTTGGATACCTCAATTCTTAAAAATAACCTGTATGGTGTAGACCTGAACCCCGAGTCAGTGGAAATCACCAAATTAAGCCTATGGCTGAAAACCGCCAGCAGCCAAGAAAAGCTGACTTATTTGGATGACAACATCAAGTGCGGAAACAGTATTGTGGCCGACATGGCCGTGCAGCCTAGCGCTTTTGATTGGAACCAGCAGTTTGCCAACATTGTGCAAGCGGGCGGCTTTGATGTGGTGGTGGGTAACCCACCCTATGTGCGACAAGAACTGTTTAAGAGTGACAAACCCTACCTTCAAAAACACTACACCACCTACCATGGTGTGGCTGACTTATTTGCGTATTTTTATGAAAAAGGCATCAACTTACTAAAGCCCAACGGCCTGCTGGGGTATATTAGTTCCAGCACCTTTTTTAAAACCAGCAGTGGGCAGCGCCTGCGCGAACTCCTTTCTCAAAAGGTTACACTTCATCGGTTGATTGACTTTGGCGACCGGCAAGTATTTGAAGGTGCGACCACCTACCCAACAATTGTTATTTTACAAAAAGCCAAGCCTGCCAAAGGGCATGAAATTGCCTTCACCACGGTGACGGATGATGTGGTGAATTTTGCTACCCTGGAAGAACACGCGGCCACCATGCCTCAAAGCAACTTAGGTTCATCTAGCTGGCAGCTTGAAAACGTAACCGTAGCCAATGTTCGCAAGAAGGCGATAGGTAAGCATCCCAATTTATCAAAAGTATATGGTAGCCCCCTGTATGGCATCAAAACAGGTTGCAACGATGCCTTCATTATTGACCAGGCTACGCGTGAAAAACTTGTGAAAGCTGACCCTGCAGCTGCCGGCTTGATTAAGCCATTTTTAGAGGGGCAAGATTTTAAACCTTGGCATACTGAACCCCGTGGCCTCTATATTATATTCACGCACAGAGGGGTGAGTATTGATAAATATCCGTCAATCAAAGCCCATCTTTTGCAATATCGTGACAGTTTGGAACCCAAGCCAGAGGGGTGGGATGATGTTGACGCCAATAAAGGAAAAGAATGGCTAGGACGCAAAGCTGGAACCTATAAGTGGTATGAAATCCAAGATACCGTTGCCTACAGTAAATCTTTTGAAGGGCCAAAAATAGTTTACGGTCACTTTTCAGTGACCCCTCTGTTTTCTATGGATGCACAGGGTTTTTACTCTAACGATAAGAGCTACATCATACCCAATGCCGACTGGTTTTTGTTGGCACTTTTGAACTCATCCACCATGTGGTTTTTGATACGCGGCATGTCACCACCTGTGCGCGGTGGATTTTACGAGTGCCGCATCCAGTATATGGAGACCTTGCCAATCCCCAAAGCCACCAAAGAGCAAAAGGCGGCGTTGGGCGCATTGGCGCAGCAATGCCAACAAGCTGCTGAAGCCCGCTACATGGCCCAGCAAGAGGTTTTGAAACGCATCCCCGACCTTGCCCCAAACCCAGCCACCGCAAAACTAACTGGCAAGCTGCAGGCGTGGTGGGAGTTGGATTTTGCCGCCTTCAGCAAAGAGGTGGAAAAAACCTTCAGGCAAGCTATTCCTCTAAAACAACGCAACGAATGGGAAGCCTACTTGGCCGACCACCGCAAACAAGTGGGCAACCTGGCCCACCGCATTTCCCAGTTAGAGCAAGAAATCAATCAACAGGTTTACACACTCTTTGGCCTGACGGCGGATGATGTAGCTGTGGTCGAGGCTTAACAATGTTTTATAAAAAGGTTTCAGATTTTATTCTATTCAAATTAAGAGAATTAGCATTTATAGATATTTAGACAAATCTGAACTAAGCGAGCGTCATCCTGATTTTAAAGAACTTGATGGTTTTGAATGTGTTGCGAGATGGTCAAAACACGCTAGATTTAGACACCCCTCGGCAAGAAAAGTTTATAGCTCGTCTTACGGTATTATCGGCCATGCTTGGAATATTGGTAAACACAACGGTCATGTTCATGATAATAACATTCCATGCCCAGTCAAAGAGGGGGCAAATAAATACGAAAAATATCTGCTTAAAACCTATCAAATCCCTCAAGCAATATCTACGGACTTCAGAATGAGAGCCATTGATATTTATGCTACAGTTCTCTACGATAATAAAGAGGTGCCAATTGCGGTTTTAGTCTGTGAAAGTCAGAAAAAAGGCCAAGTGGTGCCCACTGATATTGATAAACTTTTTGACGTTAATGAATGCAGTAGAGTAACGTCAATTTTAGAGAAGTTTAAGCCGACTGGCTTACCTTCTAAAGGCTATGCACAAACGATGGGGTTTTGATATGGACACACTCCGCGATATCGTAAGCTACCTCTGCCTGACTTATCCACATAAGTCAGAACTTTCTTTGGCGCGCTTAACCAAAATGGTTTACTTAGCTGATTGGAAAACAGCAATTAACCAAGAACGTCAACTAACTAATATCGCATGGTATTTCAATCATTATGGCCCATATGTTGATGATGTTGAAAATATTATTGTGGCAGATAATGAGTTTAACATCAGGAATACCACTACCCCCTACGGAACAAAAAAGAATTTAGTTGAGGCAAAAGCTACCGCCTCATACGAAATATCAGACAATGTAAAAACCGTTCTTGATGAAGTAATTGAAAAATCTTCCAAATTATATTGGAATGACTTTATTAGGTTGGTGTATTCCACCTATCCTATCCGAACCCAGCCACGCTATTCTAATCTAGATTTACCCTCACTTGCCGCGAAATATAAGGCTTTTGAACGTTCTTCATCTCATATGTAGTCACCCCCTAGATTTGTCTTGCAATTCATGAAAGTAATACTATAATATTACTATATGGCAATAATGAAGCAAAACTAATACAATGGTATCGCTTTTAACTCTAGCTAAAGCCCAGGAAATTCTGGCTAAACGCCTGCGTGGGCATAGGGTTGCCCAGGGGTTAACCCAGGCTGGGTTAGCCAAGCGGTCAGGGGTGAGCCTGGCTACCCTGCGCAAGTTTGAGCAGCAGGGGGTTATCAGCCTGGAAAGCTACCTGAAGTTGGCCTTGGCGCTGGGGCTGCTGGATAAGGTAGCCGAAGCTGTGGCGCCGGCCCCGCCAGCCTATAAATCCATTGAAGAAGTATTGGATGTCACCGAGAAGCCCAAGCGCATCCGCAAAACAGGGTGGCGCTCATGACCTGGACGCCCGTAACCGCCATTAACGTGGGTTTGAATTTTGGGGACGACACAACCCCCGTGGGCCGCCTGGCAATCAACCAGGGGCGCGTTTACTTTGAGTATGACGCCACCTTCCTTGCGCGGGGCCTAAACCTGTCCCCCCTACACCTGCCTTTGGAGCCTGGCCTGAAGACGTTTGACCCACACCTGTTTGATGGCCTGCCCGGTGTGTTTGGTGACAGTCTGCCGGATGGTTGGGGGCGCTTGCTGTTAGACCGCACCCTGCGCCAGCGGGGTATCATGCCGCAGGAACTTTCCGGCTTGGATAGGCTGGCCCATGTGGGAGCGTATGGCATGGGCGCCCTAGTATATGAACCCGACCAAAGCGAAACCGATACTGCACTTACCGTGCTTAATTTGGATGCCCTGGCTGCCAGCGCCAATGAAGTATTTGAAGGTGAGAGTGACGCCGTGCTGGCTGAACTGCTTGCCCTGAATGGTTCTTCCGCAGGGGCCCGCCCCAAGGTTGTGGTTGGCGTGGATACCAAACGCAAGAAACTGGTGCATGGCACGGCCACTATGCCCGCCGGCTACACGCCCTGGTTGGTGAAGTTCAACACCCAGCAGGATGGGGCCGACGCCGGGGCCATTGAATATGTTTATTCCCTCATGGCCAAAGCCGCCGGGCTGGCCATGGCCGAGTGCCACCTGTTTCCCGCCGCCCAAGGGGCTGGCTACTTTGGTACCCAGCGGTTTGACCGGGCAGAGGGTGAGCGGCTGCACATGCACACCGCTGCAGGGCTGTTGCACGCCAACTTCCGCGAACCGGCCATGGACTATGAAGACCTGCTGGCGCTGACCACAACGCTGACCCGTGACATGCGCGACGTGGAGATGATGTTTAGGCTGGCGGTGTTCAATGTGCTGGCCTACAACCGTGATGACCACGGCAAAAACTTCTCTTACCTCATGAACGCTGCGGGCGAGTGGCGCCTGGCCCCGGCCTATGACCTGACCTTCTCTCGCGGCCCCAACGGGGAGCAAAGCACCAGCGTCATGGGCCAGGGTAAAGCGCCTGGCTTGGAACACTTGGTGAAACTGGGGACAGCAGGTGGGCTGGATAAGAAGCTGGTGGAAGCTATTATTGCCCAAACCCGTGATGCCTTGAGCCAGTGGGAGGCTTTGGCCGCTGAATACGGGGTGAGCAAAGCCAATACCCAACTGATTGCCGCTAGGCTGGCAAGACGCTAAAGAAAAGTTGTGGCCTATCTTTTCCTTGGCATCGCCGTAAGGAAAAGTTGAAGTCTCCCTATACCTCTTCACCCCTACGCCAACACTTTTGACGGTATAGGAGACGGTATGACGCGAGGCTTGCAGATTTATTTTATTTATAAAATATATGTTTATCGTATTTAATTAAATCCTCTTCCCGCAACCAATCATTTTAGCCCAGAGGATTAAACCTCTGGGCTTTTTGTTATGCTTTTTTGGTTTATTTACTGAATTCTACTTCACATGCTTTATTTGAAGATGCTGTCGTTCATCTTTGATACGACCGTACTTGTATGGCTTTCAGAAAGGTGGGAATAACGCTTCACCATTTGTAGCGTCTTATGCCCAAGCACATCAGCAATCTCCAAAAGGGTAGCGCCATTCATAGCAAGGTAGCTAGCCGCGCTGTGTCTCAAATCGTGAAAACGGAAGTCTTTAATACCAGATTTATCACGGGCGTTTTCCCATGCCTTTCTGATTTGGATGGGGGCTAAACCGTCTGAGCAGGGGAATAAGAACTTTTTGTGTTCTTTTGGAGCGTTGATCTCATAAAAGGCATTTACCCATTTAATATGCTCAACGAGAAGTGTGTTGAGGTAACGCACAATCGGAATAGAGCGCGTCTCGCCGTTTTTCGTTTCTCGCAATATGGCCTGACCCCGTTCGAGGTTAATATCATCGAGTGTGAGATTCAAAATTTCCGTATGTCGGGCACCCGTAGACAATGCAAAAACGACGATTGGATAAAGTTGGTTGTTTGGGCTTGCACGACAGGCTTTGAGCAAGACATCCCGTTCTGAATCGCTAAGAAAGCGAACGCGAGAGTTATTGATTTTCGTTACCCTCTGGATTGAGGATACCGGATTTGAACCCGTCCATCCCCATTGCTTCGCGTGATTAAAGAGCATTTCCACATGGTCACGGTAATATTTCATGGTTTTGAGAGATTTTGCAGGCGGAGAATAGAAAATTGAATTCTCTTCTGTGCTTTTGGCGCGAGTGTCGCCAGCAGCCTTATCTACCAATCAAAGTCACCCGTCTACCAGCCTAAAAAGGCTGTCTACCGGATTTGGGGGATAATCTACCCATGAATCTACCCGATTTTTCAGGCTCAGCGTGGTTTTGAAGGTAGTTAGGGGGAGTTATTTTACAGGCAGGTAAGGCCAACTTCGATGTTCACGGCGACTCCAAGGAACTGAGCATCAAGTACCACGCCTATGAGAAAGGCTCGACCGTCCGCAAAGAAGGCGAAATCGTGGCCGCGTTTGACGGTGAACATGGCTGGTTCTGGCGCAATCGCACCGACAAGCCGCTGACCGTTACCCTGCAAACCAGCGGGACTTACAGCGCCATCAACCGCAAATAGGTTTGCGCCGGATGCAAGAAAGCCCGCACTCGGCGGGCTTTCTGCGTTGGCAAGGTCTATTCTAAACCGTTCCGGCCTTCGGCAGGTAACGCTCAAGGTCTTGCAGCTCATTGCGGTAGAAGTCTGAAAACTCCTTCAGGCGCGGATCACCTTCGGTGCGGCCGAGCCAATCCTTCATCACCGCATACTGGCTGCTGGCAAACTCCCGCAGCGGCAGGGAAGGGTTGAAGCGCAGGTAGGAAATGAATCCCACGGCCACGCGCCCTGCAATCGGGCCTTGGGTAGCTTTGAGCAATTTCATGCGAAGGTGGGGATTGTATTGCAGGAGGGTATCCACGAAGCGTTGCAGGGCAGGGGCTTGGGCCACCAGCTCCACCCGCTCCGCGTCGAAATCCGTGCGTTCGAGAATCTTCCCGTCACGGTAAACCACGGGAGCGTCCTCGGTGATGACGCATTTCCAGCCGGAACGCGGCACCAGCATGTCCGCCTGATGGTCTTCGTCCTTATAGGCGTAAAACGGCATGGCGCGGCAGCGCACGGGTTTGGTTTCATGAATGGAGCAAAGGTTGTCCGGTGCTAGGTCGGGGCACGGCATGGACGAAGGAATAAAGCCCATGGGCGAAATGCTGAGGAGAACCTTATTGCGCGGCGCAATCTCCGCCCGCGCCCCGATCTGGGCAACCGACTGGTAGCCCCGCACATTGGGCTTGATGGGCATCATGCTCATGGCCAGAGGGAAACGGTCGGCCCTAGCCAAGGCTTCTTCAATCGTGAGCGGCAGCATCCCGTAGCAGCAAAGGCCGCAGGCGGTACATGCGAACCGTTTTTCGCTCACTACTTACCGCAGCACTTCTTGTATTTCTGGCCGGAGCCGCAAGGGCAGGGGTCATTGCGGCCAATCTTCACCACGTGATGGGGTTGCTTCTTCTCAAGTTCGATATCGCCCTTGTCATAGACCCATTTGCTGTCTTGCCGAATGAACTTCGCGTCCTCAATCTGGGTGAACGTGCGGCCCTTGAACTTATAGGTCACGGCAAACTTCACCGTCCCGGTCTTGTCGTCTTCGCCACCGGCAGTCGTTTCACGGATATCGAGGCCAAGCCACTCCGTATCGGGGGCTGAAATTTCCAGATCGACGCGGTTGAACTCATGGGCAATCCGCTTGGAATTGGTCTTCTCAAGGTAATCGAAATCCCCCTTCGTGAAGGCGGTATAGCGGGAGCGCATGAGCGCTTCCGCCGTGGGTGCATCTTTGCCGCCAAGGATCGGGCCGCAGCAGGCGTCAAACTCCTTTTGGGAGCCACAGGGACAAGGTGAAATCATGGCAGATTAAGTACCATAGCTTGGATACTATGCCTATCCTCCCATGGAGGATGTGTGATGAAATACAAATCTTAACCGAAGGAAAGCAACACGCAGCAGGCGAGAGGGATGGATGCTAGGATTGGAATAGCTTCGGAGAGAAGTGACGCTATCTAAGGGGTATCCTTGATGCTGAAGGGGCTTACAAATATTTGGAGAGCTGCTTCAACTCGTCCAAAGCGTGGGCGGTATCTGTATGATCGGCTAAGCAATGCTCAAGGTGGTCATGGATAAGTTCGCGTTTGGCATTGGTGATGGCGCTTTCCACCGCATGGAGCTGCTGGGCCAAGTCCACGCAGGACTGCCCTTCCTGAATCATGGCAATGACCTTCGCCAAGTGCCCGTGGGCACGTTTGAGCCGCTTCGAGATATCGGTGTGGGAGGCGTGGCGATGTTGGCTTTTCATGTAAATACATAAAAAGAGATAGTCGTCCGCAAATTGCAAGCAAAACTTCAGGTGTGATGGGAAGTCTGGTGAATGTTGTCTAGCATTTACATATGTTTAATGGATTATCTTTTACTGTTCATATCCCCCTAGGGAGGATATGAATTCTGTACGATATTGAAAATATGAACAAAATAGACACGGTATTAAGCCGCTTGTAATAATATGGGTAGCAATAGAAGGCGAAAGTCCCTATACTAGGGGCATGATCAAAAGCACATCCATCGCTGTTATAATAAGCCTGGCGCTCATTTTGGTCAGCGTTGCTTCCGTGTCTTTTGCCGCAGGTGGGGGAAGTGGGCATGAAACCCATCCTGTCGAAATGACGGCTGAAAACCATCACCAGATGGCCAGTGAGGACATGACCATGGATTGTCCGGCCCACCATGACGGGCACACCATGAAGGATGCCCAGTGCGCCGTGGCCTGCTTTACCATGATGTCCGCCTTGGGCTGGCAGGGGATATCCTTTACGTCGCTGGGTGTTATGTCCGGTAACGAGATTACCCTGGCCGACCAGTTCTACAAAACCCGCACCCCCCACATTCCGACTCCTCCGCCCAACTTCGTTTAACGCACTTTTAAACCTGTACGCATGGGGCGTTCAGGTGCGTTTGAACGAATCAGGAATCTTAATATGAAAACATTACTCATGGCTGCCGCGATTGGCGTGGTCAGCTTGGCGTCCCTCGCTCATGCCGAGCCGGGCGGAGTCTATGGACGGTCGAAAGTCTATGACATCGGCAATCCCGGTCATCTCGAATCTTCGCTGAAATGCAAGGACATGCCCTGCTGCAAGGGCATGTCCGAACAGGAAATGAAGGACATGGACTGTGCAAGCATGGATTGCTCCAAGATGGAGCAGGGAGCCTGCAAGAAGATGCTCAAGGCTAACAAGAAGTAAAGGGCAGGGGCCTTGCTTAGGCTTGGCCCCCTCTCTTTAAAAGGCTACTTACTATGAAATATGCAAAGTCACTATGGCTGGCCCTGTTCGGGCTTGCCCTGTGGGTCGCGCCCGTCAGCGCCGCAACCCGCGAATACACCCTTACCGTCGCCAAGGAGCCTGTGAACATCACTGGCAAGGCGGTGGAGAAGATCACTGTCAACGGCGGGATTCCGGCTCCCATCCTCCGCTTCAAGGAAGGCGACGAGGCGGTAATCCACGTTAAGAATACCCTGAAGGAGGATACCTCCATCCACTGGCACGGCCTGCTGTTGCCGGGCTTCATGGACGGCGTGCCGGGGACGAACGGATTCAACGGTATTCCCGCCGGTGAAACCTTTACCTACCGCTTCCCGCTGCGCCAGACCGGCACCTACTGGTATCACGCCCACTCCGGCGGGCAGGAGCAGGACGGGCTTTACGGCTCTATTATTGTAGACCCGAAAGGTGCCGACCCCATCAAGAGCGACCGCGACTACATCGTCTTGCTGTCCGACTTCACGATGGAGCACTCCGACCAGATCATGGCCAACCTCAAGAAGTCCTCGGAATACTATGCCAATAAGCAGCGTACCGTGGGCGACTTCTTCCGTGACGTGAAAGCCGAAGGTTTCAGCAAGGCTTGGGCCAATGCCAGGAACTGGGGACAAATGCGGATGGCCCAGACCGACCTCGCGGACGTGACCGGCTATACCTTCCTCGTTAACGGCAAAACCCCCGACCAGAACTGGACGGGTGTCTTCAAGCCCGGTGAGAAGGTGCGCCTGCGCTTCATCAACGCCTCCGCCATGTCGTTCTTCGACGTGCGGATACCGGGGCTGAAAATGAACGTGGTGCAATCCGATGGCCAGAACGTGGAGCCGGTGGCAGTGGATGAATTCCGCTTCGCCCCCGCTGAAACCTACGATGTGGTCGTCACGCCCACCGAGGACAAGGCTTACACCATCGCGGCCGAGCCGATCGACCGGAACGGCTTCGCGCTTGCGACCCTCGCCCCGCGCGAAGGCATAAAAGGCGATGTTCCCGCCCAGCGTGAACGCGCCCTGCTGACCATGGCCGACATGGGTATGGATCACGACATGGGCGACATGGTGATGACGCCAAAGGACATGATAAGCGGTTGGGCCAAGGCTGGCACACCTCCCGGTGACAAGATGCTGGACTATGCCGACCTCCGCTATGCGGGCATCCAGAAGGACACCCGTGAGCCAAGCCGCAACATCGACGTGCGCCTTGGCGGGAACATGGAACGGTACATCTGGACGCTCAACGGCAAGAAGTTCTCGGACGCCGATCCCATCCGCCTCAAGTTCGGCGAACGTGTCCGCATGACCTTCACCAACGAAACCATGATGGCGCACCCGATGCACCTGCACGGCATGTTCGTTCAGCTTGAGAACGGTCAGCCGATGGAAAAGCTGCCCAACAAGCACACGGTCATCGTACCGCCCGGCAAATCCTACTCGGTGCTGATAACCGCGGACGAAGCCGGTGAGTGGGCGTTCCACTGCCATCTGCTGTACCACATGATGTCCGGCATGATGAACAAGGTGGTGGTCGCCAAGCTGGATGCCGCCGACGTGCCCACGCCGGAAGAGTCCGCCCCAATCAAACCCCAGACAGGAGGCATGCACCATGGCAACCACTAAGGCTCTTATAGCGCTGATGGCGCTGCCGATCGTCGCCCAGGCGCAGGATATGAACCATGCGGGCCATGACATGGCCAAGGAGCATGGCGGGGAAACCTACCATATGATGCGGCTGGAAACCGACTACGGTGCGGGCCCCCACGGCAACTTTGGCCGCTGGGACTTGGACGGCTGGATCGGTACCGACGAAAACAAGCTGTGGCTTAAATCCGAAGGGGAACAAGGCAAGAGCAAGCTGGAAGATGCCGAATTCTGGGCCATGTACAGCCGCAACGTCGCCACCTTCTGGGATGTTCAGGCCGGTATCCGTCACGATGAACCGGACTCCACGACCTATGCGGTCTTCGGGGTGAATGGGCTTGCCCCGTACTGGTTCGAGACCGAGGCGCATATGTTCGTCAGCGACAAGGGCGACGTCAGCGCGCGGCTGCGGGAGGAAAACGACTTCCTGCTGACCCAGAAGCTGATTGCCCAGCCCTATGCCGAAATCAACCTCTACGCACAGGACGTGCCGGAAAAGCATGTCGGCGCGGGGATTTCGGATGGCAAGATTGGCCTCCAGACCCGCTACGAGTTCACCCGCAAGTTCGCCCCCTATGTTGATTTCAGCTATGGGCGCAAGTTCGGGGAAACCGCAGCCATCGCCAAGACCAACGGCGAGGATAACAACGAATTCATCGGCGCCGTTGGTCTGCGCCTGATGTTCTAACCAAACTCAAACGAAAAACCGAAAAGGAAACCCAACCATGAAAAACCTAATGATTGCCACCGCCCTGACCCTGATCGCCGTTCCGGCCTTCGCAGCGGATTACACCATCACCGAAGCGAACTACAAGTTCACTCCCAAGAACCTGACCATCCAGCCAGGCGACACCGTGACCTTCGTCAACGGTGAGAATAAGGGCCATGACGTGATGTTCGTAAGTGTGCCCAAGGGTGTCGATGAAATGATCATGAGTCCGATGATGAAGACCAAGGGTGAAAAGTTCTCCTACACCTTCACCGTCCCCGGTACCTATGAGTTCCACTGCCACCCGCATGAAGACCAGGGCATGAAGGGCACCCTGATTGTGGGCGCGCCTTCCAAAGCCGGTGAAACCGTGAAAATGAGCCATCACAAGGAAGGCATCAGCGCCGCGACCGGCTCCGCACAGGCCAAGGCACCTGCCGCCGCCCAGCAATCCAACCTGCCGCAGGGCACCGGCACGGTGAACAGCGTGGACGCAGCCAACCGCACCATCAACATCAACCATGACCCGATCAAGGCACTTGGCTGGCCGAAGATGAAAATGCAGTTCAGCGTGGACGCAGCCGTGAAGCTGGACGGTGTGAAGGCCGGTGACGCCATCGGCTTCACCCTCACGCCGAAGGGGGATGACTACCTCATCACCGAACTGCATAAGCAGTAAGCCATGGCAGCCCCGCGTTACGATATCATCAGCCAGTCCTTCCACTGGCTGATGGCCGGGCTGGTTCTGGCAATGCTGGCTTTGGGCTTCAGCTTGGAGCTGGTGCCAGATGAATGGCGTAAAATGGTGATGACCACCCACAAGGCCACGGGGGTTGTGGTGCTCGTCTTGGGCAGCCTTCGGCTGGCCTGGCGGGCGTTCAAGCCCGCGCCTGCCGAGGTACAAGGCCCATTGCTGCAAATGCAGGCCGCACGGTTAACCCATCTGCTGCTTTACGGCCTGATGATCGCCATGCCGCTGACCGGCCTCATGATGGCGTCCGCCGTAGGTCGTTCGGTCAATTTCTATGGGTTGGCGGACATCCCGCCCTTGCTGCCGGAGAGTGACCTGATGGATGTGCTGGTATCCCTGCACGGCTGGTTTGCTTACGCCCTGCTGGGGCTGATAAGCCTGCACACCCTTGCCGTCCTGTATCACAGCGTCATCCTGAGGGATGGTACCCTGCGCCGTATGACGGATTAACGAAGAACGTGGCGCTGGCACCTGTCAGCGCCTTTTAATGCTTGCCAACATATACCCCTAGGGGGTATATACCCCCCTAGGGTATAAAGGAGATTCAGACATGACCCATAAACATCCTTCTTATAAAGACAGCATGCCTTTGCTGAACCGCATCACAGGCCAGCTCAACGGTGCCGGAAAGATGATCGAGGAAGGGCGGTATTGCCCGGACATCCTCAACCAGCTCCGCGCCGCCCGTGCCGCCTTGCGGACGCTGGAAGGCCGGATTCTGGAAGAACACCTGCGCTGTTGCGTGGGCCAAGCCTTCAACAGCGGGGAGAAGAAAGAGAAGGAGGGCAAGGTTGCCGAGCTTCTCGACCTCTTCCGCCGCTATGACAATGATGCCCAAGGATAAGGAGAACGACATGGACGACCATTCCCATCACAAACATGGCGGCGGCGGTTCCTGCTGCCCGCCCAAGGTCGAAAAGCCTGAGCCTGTCAAAAGCTGCTGCGCCCACAAGCCTGCCAAGGAGGAAACCGCACACGCGCAATGCCACCACGGTCATCACGGCCACCATGGTGCATCCAAGCCGGTGAAGGCCGTGAACAAGGACGCCATTTATATCTGTCCGATGCACCCGGAAGTTCGCCAGAAGGGGCCGGGCACCTGCCCGATCTGCGGCATGGCGCTGGAACCGGAAAACCCTGCCGAAGCTGCCGATGATGGCGAACTGCGCGACATGACCCGCCGCTTCTGGGTTGCTGCCGCGCTTGCCGCGCCTTTGGCGCTGGTCGTGATGGCGATGCACCTGCCGGGATTCCCGTTCCCCGGACTCATGCACTCGCCCTGGAACCCGTGGCTGCAATTCCTTGTGGCGACCCCCGTGGTGTTCTGGGCGGGCTGGCCGTTCTTTGAACGGGGCTGGGCCTCCCTCAAGACCCTCAAGTTCAATATGTTCACCCTGATTATGCTGGGTGTGAGCGTCGCCTACGGGTACAGCCTGTTCGCAACGGTCTTCCCGCAGTGGATTGGTGGCACGGATATGCCCGACCTCTACTATGAGGCTGCGGCCGTCATCGTCGCGCTTGTCCTGCTGGGGCAGGTGCTGGAACTCAAAGCCCGCAACCAGACCGGCAATGCCGTGCGGGAACTGCTCCAGCTTGCGCCGGAAACCGCCCGCATCGTGCGGGAGAACGGTGACGAGGAAGACGTGCCCTTGCACATGGTCAAGGTCGGCGACCTGCTGAGGGTGCGCCCCGGTGGACGTGTGCCGGTGGATGGCATCGTGATGGAAGGCTTTGCCAGCGTAGACCAATCCATGATGACGGGTGAACCCGTGCCCGTGGAGCGTGTCGTAGGCGACAAGGTTGTAGGCGGCACCATTCTTGCGGGGGGAAGTTTCATCATGCGCGCCGAGAAAGTCGGCGGGGACACCCTGCTGTCGCGCATCGTGGAACTGGTGGGCAAGGCCCAGCGGAGCCGCGCCCCCATCCAGAAACTGGTGGACACTGTATCCTCATGGTTCGTACCCGCCGTGCTGGTCGTGGCGGTTGTCGCGGGGCTGGCATGGCTGGCCGTTGGGCCAGACCCGAAAGTGACACACGCCCTGTTAGCCGCCGTCTCGGTACTGATTATCGCGTGCCCGTGTGCGCTTGGGCTTGCCACCCCCATGTCCATCATGGTGGGAACAGGCCGCGGCGCGAAAGCCGGTATCCTGATTCGGGACGCGGAAGCGTTGGAAGTGCTGGGGCGCGTGGAAACCCTGCTGATCGACAAGACCGGTACCCTGACCCTCGGCAAACCGACCTTGCAAACGGTGGAAGCCCTCGAAGGGTTCACGGAGGAGGATATCCTGACCTTCGCCGGTGCCCTTGAGCAGAACAGCGAACACCCGATGTCGGCGGCTATTCTGGCCGGAGCCAAGGAAAAAGGCATCAAGCTTCCGAAAATCACCGACTTCGTTTCAGATTCGGGGAAGGGGATTCGTGGCAAAATTGGCAATGCCAAGGTCATGCTCGGAAACGCCATGCTCTTCAAAGATGCTGGCGTGGATACCGCCAAGCTGGCCGGACGTGCCGATGAACTGCGTGCCGAAGGTGGGACGGTCGTCTTCCTCGGCGTGGATGGGAAACTGGCGGGCCTGCTGGCGGCCGTTGATCCGGTGAAGGACGACGCGGCCAAGTCCGTTGAGGAACTGGTGGCTTTGGGCATCGAGGTCGTCATGGTGACGGGGGATAACCGCACCACGGCGGAAGCCGTGGCCCGCAAGCTCGGCATCAAGAAGGTGGAAGCCGATGTTCTGCCGGACGGCAAGAACGCCATCGTCCAGAAGTACCAGACCGAAGGCAAGATCGTGGCCATGTCTGGTGACGGCGTGAACGACGCGCCCGCGCTGGCGCAGGCCCATGTCGGCATTGCCATGGGAACGGGGACGGATATCGCCATGGAAAGTTCCGGCGTGACCTTGGTGAAAGGCGACGTAGCAGGCGTTGTCCGTGCCATCCACCTGAGCCGGGCCACCATGGGCAACATCCGCCAGAACCTGTTCCTCGCCTTCATCTATAACGGGCTGAGCGTGCCCGTGGCCGCAGGTGTGTTCTATCCGCTGTTCGGATGGACACTCAGCCCTGTTATCGCCAGTGCCGCCATGGCATTGAGTTCGGTCTCGGTGATAGCCAATGCACTTCGGCTGAGAGTGTTGAAACTCTAGGAAAAGGCCCGTTAAGGGCCTTTTTATTACGAATCAGAGGCGGTCAAGGATTCTCTTCATTTGTGAGATTTCCTCGTTTTGGGAGCCAATAATTTGCTGGCATAACCCCAGCAGTTCAGGATCATTGAGTTTCGCTTCACGACACATCAGCACGGCGCCGGAGTGGTGCGGAATCATGGATTTAATAAATTCCTTGTCACCTACGGCCATCTGGCTTCGCATCCCATAATAGCTGATACCGAACACGATAACGGCTGCGAGGATTATAGCGATGTTAGCCATGCGAGACGGAAACATCGAGCGCATGAATATCAACATTACAATGGCCATTGGGGCCACCATCATCAAGGTCATGTAGACATTGTTGAGATTCAGGTAAAAGTCACTGAGGTTATCAATCATGGTGTACATGACGAGATACATAAGGACGAAATCAACAATCAGTTCAGCTCCGAACTGAAGGTAGCTTTTCTTTACCATTGTCGAATCGTGGTTTCGCATAACAGTTCTCCTCATAAAGATGAAACGGTGCTTATCAGGATGATGAAGCACCAATTAAGTTTCAATCTCAAAACGTCTTATAAATAGAAGGGTTCCATAAGGCTTGCTGAGCCGATGGAACTTATCGTCGGCGTTGCCGGAGGTGAGTTGAAGCCCCATGCGGGGCTTAACCTGTTTGTCGGTGATCTGATGCCGGCCAGGAACCCGTCAAGCCGTTCCCCCAATCTTCCCCTTCGGGTGCAGATCGGGTGGAACCCCCTTGGCTTGACTGAACCCTGTCCTGCACCGGGGCGGGGAAACTGGCTCCGCCCAGTTTCCCCGAACCCCTTCAGGCTCGCCAGGTTAAGCGCCGCTTTGTGTGGTGCCTTTAACCAAGGGAGTAACCCACATGACCACCATACAGACCATAGCCCTCAATAAGCTGGTTCCTAGCAAGGCCAACGTGCGCCGGACGAACAGCGGGGAGGGGATTGAAGAACTGGCCCACAGCATTGCCACCCATGGCCTGCGCCAAAACCTGAATGTAAAAGTGACCGAAGGCGGCAAGTTTGAGGTTGTGGCGGGCGGGCGGCGTTTCCGTGCCCTCAAGCTGCTGGCGAAGCAAGGGGCCATGGCGAAGAACGCCGAGGTTCCCTGCAATGTGCTGGCCGAAGAGGATGATGCGGGGGAAATCTCCCTTGTGGAAAACACGATGCGCGTAGCGATGCACCCTGACGACCAGTTCGAGGCATTCCGCCAGATGGTGGACGCAGGGAAGGGGGTTGAGGACGTTGCAGCCCGTTTTGGTGTAACCCCTGCCGTAGTGGAGCGTCGTTTGAAGCTGGCGCGGGTGTCTCCCAAGTTGCGGGCGATGTTCCGTGCGGGCGAGTTGAGCCTTGACCACATGATGGCCTTTGCGGTGGTGGATGACCACACCCAGCAGGAAGAAACATGGGCGGGGCTGGCCGAATGGAACCGCAACCCGCGAGATATTCGCACCGTGTTGACCCGTGAGGCCGTGGCGCTGTCGAACTCGCTGGCGCGGTTCGTGACCGAGGAAACCTATGTCGCCGCAGGCGGTGCCATCCAGCGCGACCTGTTCAGCGAACAGGGGGAAGGCTACATGCCAGACCGTGGGCTGGTGTTGCAGCTTGCCGCGCACAAGCTGGAAGCCGCCGTGCAGATGGTGGAGGCCGAAGGATGGAAATGGGTGAAGGCGGAAATGGAGCGAGATTATAGCATCAGCTATGGCCGCATTCATCCCAGCTTTAACGAAGACGAGGCGGAGCAGGACGGGGAACGGGTGCGGACATTTGCCGCCGAGGATATCGCCCGCGCCGGAGCCATTGTGCGGATTGGGCATGATGGGGAGTTGGATGTGAGCCGTGGCCTTGTGCATCCTGACGACATGAAGGCCGAGCGCAGGCAGTCGGAAGCCGAGGACAGTGAACCCCAAGAGGTTCCCACCATCCCCGCCTCCGTGGTGAAGGAACTTTCCACCCACCGTACCGCCGCCATCCGCCTCACCATGACGGAAAACCCGCAAGTTGCCTTGGCGTCAATCGTCCACACCCTTGCCCTGCCATTGATTGACGGGCGAGAGTATTTCAGTTGCCTAGAGGTATCCCGCAGAATGCTGCGCCCTACCGAACAGGCGGCGGTGAAAGAGGATTGCAGCGCCCATGCCAAGCTTGCCGACCATGCAGCCTATTGGGGGGAACGCCTGCCGAGCAATCCGGCGAATTTGTTTGGCTGGTGCCTCGCCCAGCCGCAGGACGTGTTGCTTGCCCTGCTGGCGTATTGCTCCGCGTTGAGTGTGAATGCCATCAAGGACAAATTCGACAAGGACACAGCCCCGCGCCTTATCCATGCGGATGCGTTGGCGGAGAGCCTTACCTTGAACATGGCCGACTACTGGCAACCCAGCGTGCAAGGGTTCTATGGCAAGCTGTCCAAGGCTGCGCTGTTGAAGCTGGCGCAGGAGGCCGGAGCCAAGTTGTCCCTGAATGTGGGCAACTTGAAGAAGCCGGAAGCGGCCCAGCATGTGCGGGAGGTCATGGCGGAAACCGCTTGGCTCCCCGATGTGCTGCGCGGCAAGGCCCAGCCCCAAGAACAAGGGGAGGCATAAGCCATGCAGGCCGTTACCAACAACACCAACGCCGCGCCTTGCTCCATGAAAACCATGGAGCAACTGGCGGCGGAACTCCGCAACGACTTTGAGCGCCGTGTGCGGGACAACGGAGAGGAATTTTACTGCCTAGACTGCTTGGAGCATCCCGCCAAGGACATGGTGCGCGAAGCCCATGACGGGGAATGGGCCAACGATTTTGTGTATGAGGCGGTTGTGGACACGCTGGATAACATCATCGGTGGCGCAGGCGAGGATGATTGCACCCCGCAATGCGATGTGTACCACGCCCGCCTGCTGGACTGGGTGGGTGAGAACCTCTACCGCATGGCTTATGTGGATGAAGCCATGACCGAATGGGGCGCTAAAACCCTCTCGGAAGCCCTCATGTGGGGCCAGACACGGCAACTTGAGCATATTGCCCGCACGGTATGGAACTACCTTGAGGAAATCTGTAACGCCCAACCGCTTGCCATGGAGGGCCTCTAAATGCGTGCCGGAAGCTGGACACACTTTGAGAAGAAGTTTGAGCCGCAGCCGGCACCCTCCCATGACTTCCTGTGGGAGCCATGGGAAGTGCCGAAAAACGCGGACTGGCGATATTGGTGGACGCTGGTGGAAGGTGATAACGGGCGGTTGTACGCTTCCCCCGGTTATCACTTCGTCAACCGCCTCGGCTATATCCAAACCCGCCACGGCTGGAAAGATGAACTAAGGGACTATCTGTATGACTGAAAAAATCCGGCTCAAGGCCGGATTTTTCACATCCTGTTGACCTCTCGCATACTCTCCAGCCATTCGGCAAAAGCCTCCGTATCAAAGTAAATCCTCCCCCCGATCCTCACCAAGGCAACCTTCAACCCATTTTCATCGGCCTTGTAAACCCACCAGCGGAGTTTCGACGCCGTTAAGATGCCGGGGGCTTCTTCCACAAGTTGCCGGATTGTACGCAGGTTTTTGAAGTCCACCATGAAAAAAGTTCCCCTTGTTAAGTCATTATTCCAGTTTTTATCGGAACCAAACTCTAAGCAACGAAGAGGAAAGGGCTTTTTCCCTGTATGTGGTCTAAACGCTACGAAATGGCGTGTGGGGAAATGAAAAAGCCATAAGTCTTATATGATGTTATCGTTCAAATTGCTGGAAATGTTGTAATCTTACAATTTGGTAATATCATACCTCGTACTGGAAAAATCAGTAAAAACCAATAAAACGCCCCTAAATCGGGGCTTTTCAAGGCCAATAAATCCTCTATTGGTTAAATAGGGAAACTGCACTTCCCCCTCAAAGATATTGACAAGCTGTTGGAGGAGTTGAATACCGCACAAACGGCCCAGCCCTTTTACGGCGAGGAGACGGGTAAAGGATTCTGGCTGGTGGGTGACCAAGGTGTGTACCTGATGGCCAACACCTCCGATGGCATTCACCACAGCGGGCTGGGACATAATCAGCGCCGTCCCGTGGTGTATGCCCACGAGTGCAACCCCGACACGATGGAATTTGAGGACTGGTGGGAGGCCAAACGCCAGTCCTTTGGCGGCGATGATGGCAGCGAGTTTATTGCGTTAGAGGAGGTGCTGAAGCTCATCCACCAAACCGGCGAGTACCCATGGGTGGCTTGACGATGTTTATCAAGGGCTGGAAGCAGAAGATTACTATGCAGGTTGATTCAGGAGATTTGGGAGGTTGTGGTACACATCCGCCCAATCTTCAGAGCTACGGTTGCTGGACTCGTAGGTGTCCGCCATGATGTTCATCCATTCATCAAAGCTTACTAATGATTTTTCAGCCATCTCCGCAGTCATGCGATTAATTACAGTTAGGGTCTTCATCGTACCATCCGGCATGGTGATGTTCGCATTCATTGTGGCTTGGAAGGATGGGTCAGCCTCACGGGCCTTTAAAGTGTTAATAATTTCTGTTTTCTTGTTCTCATAATATTTCTCCAAGGCCGGACGGGCGGTTGGATCTGAAAAAAGAGAAGCTGATAATTGCACGGAGATATATCCTTACTTTTCGTTTTTATCTCTCACCGAACGGATATATGCAAAAAATATGCCATTTAATGGCTGTTTGCGAAGGAATAGAAAGGATGGCAAAGCACCTCACAAGGATTCAAATGCCCCTCGCATAGCATACCAATCAAATCCTCCAAGGGGAGGGGATTATAACAAGTCCCGACCAGAGTGAGGCAAAGGCCATGAAAAAAGCCAAGCGCCTTTTCCGTTATCAGCCTATCGTATTGTAGCCGTTATCCACATAGATGGTCTGGCCGGTGATATTCCGTGATTTGTCGGACACGAGAAAAGCGGCGGCTTCACCTATTTGTTCGATGCTGACAAGGCTGCTGATGGGCGCCGTTTGGGCTGCTTTTTCCATCAGGTTGTCGAAGTGCGTAAGGCCGGAAGCCGCACGCGTTTTGACCGGGCCAGGGGAGATGGCGTTAACGCGGATGTGCTGCGGGCCGAGTTCTTTGGCCAGATAGCGTACCGATGCTTCCAACGCCGATTTAACTGGCCCCATAAGGTTGTAATTTTCAATGACTTTTTCTGCGCCGTAGTAACTCATGGTCAGGATGCTGCCACCGTCCTTCATCAGCGGTTCGGCGCGTCGGGCCAGACGTATGAGGGAATGACAGGAAATATCCATGGCGATCTTGAAACCCTCGACGGAGCTGTCGAGCACACGGCCCTGCAGGTCGTCCTTGGGGGCAAAGGCTATCGAGTGAAGCAGGAAATCCAGTTTGCCCCACTTGGCTCCGATTTCTGCAAAAACAGCGTCGACCTGCTCTTCATTTGTAACGTCCAGCGGGAGAAAAATATCGGCACTGACGCTGTCGGCTAAGGGTTCGATGAAGGAACGGGTTTTTTCATTCAGCCATGTGATGGCGAGGTCGGCACCATTGTTGCGGAAGGCGCGTGCGCACCCCCATGCAATGGATTGCTCGTTGGCCAGACCTACGATGAGGCCCTTGAGAGGTTCTGCCATGTTACATGTCCTTTCCGAAGTGTTCATAAATATCCAGTGCCATCCAGCGTTCTTCATTTGCCGGAATGACAAGCGTTTCAAACGGGGGGAGGAACGCGATTTTTTCAAGGATGGCTTTGCAGAGGTCCGGGTTGTTTTCCCCGATCCCGCCGGTAAGGACGAGCGCGTCCATGCCGCCAAGAGACACGGCCTGCGCGGCAATGTTCTGGGCAACCTTATGGACGAAATAGTCCAATGCGAACATGGCGCGAGGAGTACCTGCCGCCAGCAAGGTCTGCACATCGTTGCTGATGCCTGAAAGCCCCTTGAGGCCGGACTCTTCGTAAAGCATCTGTTCCATCTCGCTGGCAGAGTAATTCATGTCCCGTTGCAGATGCAGCACCACCCCTGGGTCGAGCGCTCCGCAGCGTGTGCCCATGGGAAGGCCGTCGAGAGCCGTAAAGCCCATGGTGGTATCTACGCTGCGGCCCTTGTGCATGGCGCAAAGGCTTGCACCGTTGCCAAGGTGAGCCGCAACAACCTTCTTTTCCCGCAAGTGGGGAAAGTCATGGTGAAGGGTGTGGCTTATCCAATTGTACGAAAGGCCATGGAAGCCGTAACGGCGGATACCGCTGCTGCGAATCTTCTCCGGCAGAGCAAAAGTCGTGTGGAGTTCGCTGCGTCCGGCATGGAAGGCTGTGTCGAAGCATCCGTAATGCGCCACACCGGGCAGGTGCATGGTTAGCAACCTAACTCCGGCCAGATTATGCGGCTGGTGCAGCGGGGCCAAGGGCTCAAGGCCATGCAGGTAAACCATGTCGTCCGGAGTAAGGCGAACGGAATGAATGTACTCTCCGCCATGGACAATGCGGTGGGCTATGCCGGTTAGGGAGTATGTCGGGGATATGCTGGTTTTCAGCCATTCCAAAATGGTGAGAACGGCATCTTCGTGGCTGCTTGAGGGCGTAAGGGATTGCGTGACGGTAGGCCCGTTTTCCAGATGGGCCTTAAATACCGGCGCCTCACCGATACTTGAGACCTTACCGCCAGCGACAAGCGGGAGGTTTTCCGACAGGCCGAACAGACGAAACTTGACACTGGAAGACCCTGTGTTGAGGGTGAGCAACATCTTCATTACTTGATGCGCCCACGCTGACGTGCAGATGCTAAGGCCAAGGCTACGCAACAGGATAGCAGGCGGGTTTGCGTGCTATCGGCACGGCTGGTCAGAATGATGGGAACCCGCGCTCCCAGCACGATGCCGGCAGCGTCTGCGTGACTTAAGAATATCAACTGCTTGGCGAGGGCGTTGCCGGTTTCAATATTCGGTACCAACAGTATATCGGCATGCCCTGCAACCGGAGACTTGATGCCCTTGTCCTTTGCTGCTGCTGGACTGATGGCGTTGTCAAACGCAAGTGGGCCGTCAAGGTCGGCTCCCGTGATCTGTCCACGCTCCGCCATTTTGCACAAGGCCGCAGCGTCCAAGGTGGAGGGCATACGGCTTGTCACGGTCTCAACTGCGGACAAGATAGCAACCTTGGGGGTTTTATCTTCGCCATAGAGAACGTGCCAAAGATCAATTGCATTGCGGCAGATGTCGGCTTTCTGTTCCAATGTGGGAGCGATATTAAGGGCGGCGTCGGTAATGATGAGCGTTTTTTTGTAGGTGGGAACGCTCATGATATAGGCGTGCGAAACCCTGCGTTCCGTACGCAGTCCGCTCTCATGGCTCACAACGGCGCTCAGTAATTCGTCGGAGTGTAGCGAGCCTTTCATGAGGGCTTCCACCTCGCCGCGGGCAGCCATGGCGGCGGCTATGGCGGCGGCTTCATGGCTATGGGCGGTATTGACGATGGGGTAAAGCGGCTTGGCCATGCCCGCCTGTTTGCAGGCTTCGCGGATGCGGGCTTCCGGCCCAACCAGAATCGGGTCTATCAGTTTCTCGCTGACAGCTTCCCTGACGGCCTCGATGACGTTGGCTGTTACCGGATGTACGACGGCAACCTTCAGCTTGCCGAGTTTGCTGACTGATTTTGCAACGGCTTTATAATGGTTGGCGTTCATGGGCGTTACTCTCCCAAAGCGCGGTAAAGGTCGAGGCTGGCCTGCAATTGGCGTCGCTTGGATTCAATCTGGGACATTTGGGTGTCGAATAAACTACGCTCGGCGTCCAGTACATCAATGTAGCCCGCATATCCTGCGTCAAACCGCTGGCGCGCGAGTTTAACGGCGTTTTGCAGCACACTCGCCTGTTTGGCGAGTGCTTGGTATTCCTCGCTGGATTTCTGACGGACGGTCAGGGCGTTCTTCACTTCTCCAAAGGCGGTGCGAACGGTTTTTTCGTAACCGAGGTAAGCCTGCTTCTCGCGGGCTTTTGCACCATCAACCTGAGCGCGGGCACGGCCAAAATCTAGCAAGGGGACACTGGCATTGATGCCGGTATTCCATAATGTTGTGCCATCAAACAGGTCATCCATCTGCGCGGATTGCAACCCCAGCAGACCGGAAAGCGAAATGCGGGGCAGATAGGCGGCGCGTGCCACGCCGATATTGGCATTGGCAGCTGTAATGCCGTGTTCGGCAGCCCGGATATCCGGACGTGAGGTGAGGATGTTTTCCGGCGATTTTTCCGGCAGGGGAGGCAGGGCAGGAAGAACGTAGGAGCCTTCTCGCTCCATGGCTCCAAACGGCAGGGACGCCATGACCTCCGCCGGAGATTGTCCCAACAGCATGGACAACGCGGTCAGGTATTGGTCGCGTTCACGTTCCAAGGCTGGAAGACGGGATTGTGCCGCAGTCAGTTGGGCCTCCACCTGACTGGTGCTCAGGGCATCGGTATCGCCTTTATCAAGTCGTTTCTTTTCCAGTTTATAAGCATTCTGGCGCGTTTGAATGGTCTTGTGTGTCACCGCGATTTGCTCGTTCAGCGCAACCAGCGAGAAATAGGCGGAGGCGGTTTGGTTTGCTATGCCCAACGTGACGGCGCGGGCGTTTTCTTCAACCGCAAGCAATTGAGCCTTGGCGGCCTTGCTGCTGTTGGCCAGGCGGCCCCATAGGTCGACTTCATAGGAGAACATACCTCCGACGTTCACGCTGTTGGTAGGCTTATCGCTACCCGTAACAGCGTAAGAGTCGGTGTTGCCGCGCGTGCCGGAGGCCTGCCCGGAGATCTCCGGCATCCGCTGGGCTCGTGCCAGACCAAGGGCCGCACGGGCTTCATCAACACGGGCCGCTGCCAGTAAGATATCGGTATTCCGAGCAAGCGCTCTATTGATAAGATCTGTAAGGGTGGCGTCGTTATAATTTTCCCACCATGAAAGATGGGAGCTTTCCACGGAGGACGTTTGAGCAAGCGCCCAGTTTTTTTGGTCGGGAAGAACCTGAGCATGATCCTGAATGTCCGGGGCGAGGGAGCAGGAGGCTAAAACCCATGCGGCTGTTAGAGAAGTTGCATATGTAAGGTTCTTAAAATGCGTCACGACACCATTCTTTCTATTGACATCCTATGTGTGGGATACATACATTCGTGTATGGATACAAATGCTAGCACGATAGACGCTAAAAGCAATGTTTCGCTGAACAAAAAAAGTGAACAAGGGCAGACAACCCGCCACAAAATTCTGGCGGCTGCGGAGCTGGTTTTTTTTGAGAAGGGGGTTTCGGCGTCCACGCTGGAGATCATTGCCGAACGCGCCGAGGTGACGCGAGGAGCGATTTATTGGCACTTCAAAAACAAGGATGAAATCCTGAACGAGGTTCTTGATCTAGCTGCAAATCCGCTGGTGGAAAAATTCCGGGAGATACTCTCGCAACGCAAGACGCCTGACATCATGACTTTGCGTCGGGCGAGTGTTGCCCCCATGGAGATGATTGCACGTTCTGCGACACTTAGACGGCGTCTGGCGATTGGGATGTTAAAGTGCGAATATATCCAAGACAATGCGCCGTTGATGGATAAGACGCGTTATCACACCGAGCAGATGACGATGTTGCTTGTCTCTTACCTGAAAGCAATGGTGGCGCACGATAACAGCATTTCCCTCGTCAAGCCGCCCCATATTGTGGCGGAGGCCTTCTTTTGCTATTGGACAGGTTTGTTGATTCAGTACCTCAAACACCCGGAGCGTATTAGCTTGGTTCGTAAAGCAAGTGATTACGCAGATGTTTTCCTCCTGCCCATGGTCATTCAAAGAAACGTCCCCATTTCGGCGATGAATCACGACTTTTACAAAGACAAATAATTAAGCCAAGAAAAAGGATACTTCCCCCATGAATCTGATCTCTCGAAAATACGCGCTCCTTTCCATAGCTGTTGCAGGCGTGCTGGCCGCTGGCGGATATTTCCTGTTTGTGCGCAAGGATAGTCTGGAGGGAATTGCTTACGGCAACGGGCGTATCGAGGCACAAAGTATTGACGTTGCAACCCGTTATGCGGCCCGCGTGAGCACCATGCCGGTTGAAGAAGGTCAGATGGTTGCGGCAGGGGATGTGGTGGCCGAACTTGATCTGGGCGACCTTTCCGCCTCCCTGAATGGTGCCGAAGCCAATGTCCGGGCGCGGGAGCAGCAACGTGCCGCCGCCGAATCGGCTGTTAAACAGGCCCAGTCGGCTTTAAGCCTTGCAGAAAAAGAATTTGCCCGTGTGGATGCTCTGGCCAAGGATAAGGCTGTCTCCCAAAGCCGCCGTGATCAAGCGTTGAATGAACGTCAATCCGCTGCTGCCAACGTGGACTCCGCCAAGCAGAACCTTGCCGGCGCGAGTGAGGCTATTGGTGTGGCTCAGGCCGAAGTTGACCGTTTGAAGGACTTGCTGACGGATCGTAACCTGCGCGCTCCCAAGGAAGGACGCATCCTGTACAAGCTGGCGGAGCCGGGCGAAGTTATTCCAGCAGGGGGTAAGGTTGTAACGCTTCTAGACCTTAAGAATGTCTACATGAGCATTTTCCTCCCAGCTAACGAGATTACCCGGATGCGTCTGGGAGCCGAGGCGCGCATTGTGTTGGATGCTCTCCCCGGCGCGGTAATTCCTGCGTATGTATCTTATATTTCGCCCGAAGCGCAATTCACACCACGCCAGGTTGAAACCCGGAGTGAGCGCGAGAAACTGACGTTCCGTGTCAAGGTACGCATTCCCGCGCCGTTGCTTGGCAAGTATATTGATGCCGTGAAGACCGGCGTGCCGGGAATGGCTTACGTCAAGCTCGACGATGGCCGTGAATGGCCTGCCCAACTGATGGTTAGCCCCGAGCTGGCCAAGATCGCAGCGGAACAGGCGGCGGAACAGCCTGCCTCCGAAGCGGCTCCACAAACAAACGATTTAGAAACTTTGCAACCGTCTTCGTCTGAACCCGAGAGCCGATAGGGACTTGCGCAATGTTGGTCAAGGCTCTTGATATCCGCCATCATTATGGCAAGACCGCTGCGGTAAACGGGGTCAGCCTGTCGATCCCCCAAGGTGCAAGTATGGCGATTATCGGGCCGGATGGGGTTGGTAAATCCACTCTACTAGGTTTGATTGCCGGAGCCAAAAAGCTCCAAAAGGGCGATTTGCACGTTTTCGGCGGCAACGTGCGGGAGCGTTCGGTTCGTGCCGAATTACAGCAAAGAGCTGCTTATATGCCGCAAGGTTTGGGTAAAAACCTTTACCCTGAATTGAGCATCCGTGAGAATCTGGAGTTTTTTGCGCGTTTGTACGGGCACGATAAAGCCGAGCGTGAGCGCCGCATTGAAATGCTGACGCGGGCAACGCGCCTGTTTGCCTTTCTGGACCGCCCGGCCGGAAAACTGTCCGGAGGAATGAAGCAGAAGCTTAGTTTGTGCTGTGCCCTGATTCACGACCCGGACCTCTTGATTCTGGATGAGCCGACAACGGGCGTGGACCCGTTATCGCGTAAACAGTTTTGGCAATTGATCGACGATATTCGTGCTGAGAGAAAAGGTTTAAGTGTTCTGGTTGCGACCTCTTACATGGAAGAGGCGGATCGGTTTGATCAAGTGGTCATGATGAACGAGGGCAAGATCATCGCCCAAGGCTCTCCTTCGGAATTACGGGCGGAATGTGGCGAAGACGATCTGGAAAAAGCATTCATCGCGTTTTTGCCGCAAGACCAGCGCGATGGGCACGAAGTGCCCGATGTGACGCCGCGCGACCTCTCGCTCGAAAAAATCGCTATTTCCGCCCGCAACCTGACGCGGCGCTTTGGCGATTTTACGGCGGTTGACCATGTCAATTTCGATATTCCGCAAGGAGAGATCTTCGGCTTCCTCGGCTCCAACGGGTGCGGAAAAACCACCACCATGAAGATGTTGACCGGGTTGTTGCCTGTCAACGAGGGTGAATCATCCTTGTTTGGTGAAAAGCTGGTGCCCGGCGACATGCGTAACCGCCAGCGTATCGGCTACATGTCGCAGGCGTTCTCCCTGTATGGCGAATTGACCGTTGACCAGAACATATGGCTGCATGCCCGGTTGTTCAAATTGGCCGAAGATAAAGCTGAGGCACGTATTGAGTGGTTGTACGAGCGCTTTGACCTCCAACGCTATAAACATGCCAACTCCGGCGCATTGCCGCTGGGTGTACGGCAACGTCTCTCACTGGCGGTGGCGGTGATCCATGAGCCGGAAATTCTCATTCTGGATGAGCCGACCTCCGGTGTTGACCCTGTGGCACGCGATAATTTCTGGGCCTTGCTTATCGAGCTTTCCCGCAAGGATGCCGTGACCATTTTCATTTCCACCCACTTCATGAACGAAGCTGCGCGTTGTGATCGCATTTCCCTTATGCACGCAGGGCGCGTACTGGCGACCGGCAAGCCGGATGACCTGCGCGTGCAGAAAGGATCTGCCACGCTGGATGAGGCTTTTGTGTCGTACCTTGAGGATGCCGTACAGGAAACGTCAAAGGATGCACAGCCTGACGTATCGAAAGCGGCCTTTGGAGAGGTTGCCTCGACCCATGCTCCCGTGAGTGTGTTGGAGCGGGTTTTCTCCCTTAAACGCATGATGGCATATGCCCGCCGCGAAATTATGGAAATGCTACGCGACCCCGTGAGGCTGGGCGTGGCAACGCTGGGCACCGCCCTGCTTATGCTGGTATTCGGTTATGGCATTACCATGGACGTTAATTCCTTGCGTTTTGCAGCGCTGGATTTGGATCACACACCCGAAAGCCGTGCCTATGTGGAAGAGCTCAGTGGTTCAAGCTACTTTGAAATCCAAAAGCCAATTGCCAATAGTGAGTCGGTGATTCCGCGCCTGCAAAGCGGCGATATCTCGATGGCGTTGGAAATACCTCCCAACTTCGGAAAAGACTTGGAACGCGGGGCGCCAACTCAGGTTGCCGCATGGGTCGATGGCTCCATGCCGTTCCGGGCCGAAACCATCGGTGGTTATCTCCAGGGCATCCACCAGTATTTCCTTCAGAACCACGGGCTGACAGCGCAGTCGCCATTGAATATCCAGATGCGTTACCTGTTCAACCAGTCGTTTGAAAGCCTGAATGCGATGGTTCCTTCGGTCATCGGATTGCTGCTGGTATTCATTCCGGCCATTTTATCGGCTCTATCCGTTGTTCGGGAGAAGGAAATGGGTTCCATTTCGAACATGTACGTTACACCGGTCACACGGCTTGAATTCGTTCTCGGCAAACAAATCCCTTACGTGATTTTTGCAATGATAAGCTTCCTTATCGTGTTGCTGATGGCGGTGTTCCTTTTCCATATTCCCATAAAGGGTAGTCTTATTGGCCTGCTTGTAGGTACGCTGCTGTATGTGTTTTCCACAACCGGCTTGGGCCTGCTGATCTCTTCCTTCACGAAGTCTCAGGTAGCCGCCCTGTTCGGGGTTGGTATTACCACCATGATTCCCGCAGCGCAGTTCTCGGGGCTGATACAGCCTGTCGCGACGCTGGAGGGAGCTGCCTACTGGATCGGTACGTTGTATCCCACCACGTACTTCCTTAAAACCAGCGTAGGTGCCTTTACCAAGGGGCTTGGCTTTATGGAGCTACAACCGTTCCTGCTCTCTCTTTTACTCTTCATTCCGGCGCTGTTGATCCTCAACGTCATGCTGCTTAAGAAACAGGAAGCTTAACATGAGAATCCAACTTCCATCCTTCTCAAATATTGTCAATTTATGCCGCAAGGAATGGCTTTCGCTGATGCACGATACCGTTATGCTGGTGTTTATCGTGTTCTCCTTTAGTCTATCGCTTTATTCGCAGGCAACGGGTACGTCCACAGATCTTAACCAAGCAGCTGTCGGCATTGTGGATGAAGACCGTTCGCAATTATCCAGCAGGTTTACCGATGCTCTTTTGCCGCCGTATTTCGGTAAAATAACCCACATCAATCAGGCACAGGTCGATAAAGGTCTGGAATCAGCCACATACAGTTTCGTCGTACATTTCCCCGAGAAGATGGAAGCCGATTTGCGGGCAGGGAAGACGACAACTGTTCAAATCCTGATTGATGCTACCGTCATCGGTCAAGCTCAGATCGGCGCAGGGTATATCCAGAATATTTTCCAGCAAGAGCTGGCCCGGTATTTCAATATCCAGAGCAATGCCAAACCCCAAGCTGATCTGGTCATCCGCTATGCCTTTAACCAGGCCCGCAATACGGCATGGTTTTCATCCATTACCGGTATGATTCAAAACGTCACCATGTTGGCGATCCTCCTTGCAGGAGCCGCCTTGTTGCGGGAGCGCGAAAGCGGAACGATTGAACACTTGCTGGTTATGCCTGTAACAGCCGTGGAAATCGTCCTCTCCAAAGTGATTGCGAACGGTGCCGTTATCCTGCTGGTCGTATGGCTGGCTATCGAGCTTACGATACGCCGCTGGATCGGCGTGGAGATCAATGGTTCGGTTCCGTTGTTTATGCTGGCCACGGCGCTTTACCTGTTTTTCACGACCGGGCTGGGGCTCTTCCTCGGTACGGTGGCCCGTTCCATGCCGCAATTAGGGTTGATGTTCATTCTGATCGTACTGCCAATGAACCTGCTCTCCGGTGGATTCACGCCTTTGGAGAGTATGCCCGCGGTACTTCAAAGCATTATGAAGCTGGTGCCTTCCACCAACTACATCAGTCTCGCACAGGCCATTTTATTCCGTAACGCAGGGCTTTCCGTGGTATGGCCGCAGATGCTGATGGTGACAGGTGTGGGGCTGCTTCTGTTTGTGTACAGCATTCTCAAGTTCCGAAGCTTTTTGGGACGGCAGGGATGACAAACATGGCAGATATCATAAGGAGGTGCATTCTTACTCTTGTCTGCATCTCACTTGGTATCGTGGGAGGGATGGCTCTTTGGTACGGCCTGAAGGATATGATGACCTTGCGTGTTGTTCTGCTGGCGGCATGGGTGTGTTTTCACGGTATCATCATGGTTCTTACCTGGAAGAAGAGTGAACTTGCTCGCACATGGCTTTGCTACGGGATAATCCTGCTTGGCTTGGTATCCTGGTGGGGCTCCATCCGGCCTTCCAATAACCGCCTGTGGGCGGATGACGTGTCTCGGACTGTTACGGCAGAGGTGAATGGTGATGCCGTGGTATTGCACAACGTGCGCTCTTTCCACTGGAGAACATCAACCGATTACGATATCCGGTGGGAAGATCGGCGTTACGACCTTGCGGAACTGGAATCGGTTGATTTATTCCTTTCCACATGGGGAAATCCCAACATTGCCCACACCCTTGTGAGTTTTGGATTCCGTGACGGCCAACATGTCGTGTTCTCATTGGAAATCCGTAAGGAGCAGGGGGAAGCCTTTTCGTCGGTAGCTGGATTCTTTAAACAATACGAACAGGCACTGATCGCTGCGGATGAGAGGGATATCATTTACACTCGCACGAACATCCGCAAAGAGGATGTGACGCGCTACGCCGTACGTCTTACGCCCGAGCAACGTAAGGTTCTTTTCCTCAAATATCTGGCAAGGGGCAATGCGTTGGCTTCTGAACCCGTCTTTTACAATACCTTGACGGCCAATTGCACGACAGTGGTATTCGACATGGTGCGCAGTATCGTGCCCGGCCTGCCGCTGGATAGGCGGATACTGTTTTCCGGTCTTTTACCTTCCTATATCTTCGACGTAGGCGGGTTCGGACGGGAGGCTACGTTGGAGCAGCTCACGGGGCAGGGGCGTATTACCAAGCGCGCGCAAGACATTCAGGATATCAATGATTACTCGCGTATCATCCGCAACGTGTCACCAACGGAAAGGGTTACCCCATGAATATGAGTACCAAGACTCCGGCTCTTCGGACTCTGTTGCTGGCCACGGCATTTTTGGCGTTACACGGCTGCTCCAGCCTCGCCAAGGGGATTACCGAAGCTGTGATACAGGGGCCGGTAAGTCGGGAAGACCTGCGCCAGTGCGAGATTGAAGGAGCTAAGTTCGATGGCATCCGGCAAAGCCTGAGTAATATGACCGATAAAATGGGGGTTACCAAGGTTCTGATGGTGCACGGGATTAATTCCCATATGCCCGGCTATTCAACCCGCTTCAGGAAAAAGCTGCTTGAAGAGTTGGAGCTTAATGTAACGGAGGCCGAGGTTAAAACCATTCAGCTAGATAGTTCTGAGGTATCGTGGAAACCGGAGGAGCCTCATGTACTGGGTCAGTTGAAAGTAAGTCGTCATACGGATAATGACGGGAAGCGCCAGCTGATATTTTACGAGCTTACCTGGTCACCGATTTCCGACCTTGAGAAAAAGACGCTTATGGCTGATTCCGCCAACTATGAGGGCTTGCGTCGGGCAAGTCTTAATGCATCTCTCAAAAGTTTCATGAATACGACGGTGCCGGATCTGCTGATTTATACGGGAGATGGCCGCGACAAGATTACGGCCTCGGTGAAGGAATCGGTTTGCTGGATGCTAGGTAACGATTGGGAGAGTCTTCCCAAAGCAGGACAATATGACTGTAATGCATGGCGAGGCTCGACGTTTGATGGACTTGCTGATGACAACTACTTCTTCGTAACTCATAGTCTGGGCAGTCGCATAACCATCGATACGATACAGGATTTTTCGAAACGTGAGAATGATGTGGTGGATGATCCCAAAAATCATAAAATCGGCCATATCGTTCGGGAAAAGAACTTTACGGTTTTCATGCTGGCAAACCAGTTACCTTTGTTGCAAATGGGGCGGAAAATACCTGAAGTGACGAACGAACAAGCCTCATACTGTGCTGTAGATGGCGCAAAAGCTTCGCAGCGTGTGATGAACGCAATGAATATCATTGCCTTTAGTGACCCGAACGATATTCTTTCCTATCCGATTCCATTCGATTTTGCCGACAAGAGCATCGACAGCCGGATATGCCCGATTGTCACCAATGTCAGTCTACAGGTGGCCAATACGCAAACGCTGTTTGATGCGGTATCTTTTGCTAATCCGCTTCAGGCGCATTCAGGCTATATGGAAGACGACAGGGTCGTTGATCTCATTGCCAATGGCATTCATGCTGACAACATGTCGCCGCTTATCAAGAGCAAATGCAAATGGCTTGAGATTTCTCGTAAAAGTAAGTAGCAATGATGTGGCAATCAGGTTATTCGATGCGGGCTAAGAATAGGGCCTGCCGATGATATCGGGTTTAAATGGAGTGAGACTGTGCAAACAAGTCTGTGCTCTATCCAGTTTGAATCCGTTATGTTTCCTCTAACAAGAAAGTCTTCCTATGGGTGTTTTCGCACGTATTCTTCTCCTTATCGGCGGTGTTGTCACTGGCTGGTTTGTCGCTCGTGATGCCGACAATTTTCATGTGATCAATTTCATGGTCACGCTGGGCTTGTTCGTGTTGTGCGTGGCGGGTGTGGCATTCCGTTCTACACTTGCGGGGTGGTGGAAAAACCTGTGGAAGCGCATTCGTCCGTCGTAAAAAGAGAGGAGTAGGGATTATCTCTCTTGGGAGGCGTGAGTCATTTTGCCACTTTAATATAAGGAGTGACAAATATCGCCTGTGCCACCGTTACCAGATTGATTCATATAATGAGTGTTCGGGAGTGAATGGGTTTGTACAAATCAAATCTTCCCCCACCAAAGTTTCTTTATCCCCCTTACTCTCCTGCAAAACCCTGAATGGGGTTGAGAGTTGGGCGGTTCCAACTCCGTTTTCCTTGGAGACGGCCTCCCGTTGGTGGGCGGAACCCGTCTTCCAAGTCTGGGCGGGGGTTTCCATGAATCCCCTGACCTTCCTCACGGCGGTTCTAACCTCGGGCATCTCGGCCTCAATCAGCCCCAGCCGGTCACTGATGGACTGAACGGCCTCCTCCATGCTGGCCATGCGGGCCTCAAGCCGGGCAATGGCCGTATTGCTATTCAGCTTGCCCAACACCTCGGCGGCCTGCTCAATCTCCTTCTCAGTCTCCCTCTGCTGAACTCTCAGTTGGTTTTTCATGTCATCCATCTCCTTCATCTTCTCCTGCCAGACTTCCATGGTAATGGTCTGCGCAAGGTCTAGCAGTGCCGGGGACGGCGTAGCCGCTTCCAGTATCCGTCAACGTGTTGTCGGCGTAGGTCTGGACATACGGCGGGATGGCGTCAACCACCTTGAGGTATGCGCGACGGCCGTTGACCTCAGTATAAAACTGATTGCCAGCGTTGATGGATTGCACCACTTCTTGCTTTGGCCACCACCGCCCACCTGCGTACAGATGGGTGATGTGCTCGTGGCGGGAACCGTTTGAGAGGGCGATGTGAGTCACTTGATAACTAGTCATGTGATTCACTTCCCTTGCCCGGATTGGTTCCGGGTGCGGTCTACCAGCGTGTAGGTGGCGCCGGATTGAGTCGTTGGCGGCAAGGGTTTGCCCTGCACTGCCGTAATCTCATGCCCGACACCCCCACGGGGGCCGATTTGTTGATATTGCCCCGAAGCAGGCGCTTCGGTACCCGGTTTGAGGCCGGACGGCCTCGGTGGCGTTTTAGCCATGATTGCACCTCATATTTTGTGCAGTTAACGGCCGCCCTCCTTGAAGGAGCAGTACAGGTGCACTACACTGAGGTAATGGGCTTCTTGCTGACAGGGGTAACTGTATGAATTACAATGATACCTGCTGCATGTTGCATGAATTTTAGTCTAAACTTCATTGAAACTTCTGGTGACTTATCCTATAAGTGATACGAAGGAGATTACGACAATGGATACGTTGACCGAGTTTAAAAGGCACCTGCATCCTGGGCAGGTGGTTCGGCGTGCCGACCTGGCGGACTTCTCCCATTCCGTGGACAGGCACCTGCAACAACTGGTGAAAGACGGCACCCTGCGCAAGGTCAGCCCCGGCGTGTACCACTATCCGAAACAAAGTCGCTTTGGCGTTTTGCCGCCGGACGAAGAGGCTTTGGTCAAAGCCTTCCTGAAGGATAACAATTTCTATGTGGCGTCCCTGAACGCCTATAACGCCTTGGGCGTGGGCGCGACCCAGCTTTACAACCAAAAGCTGGTCTACAATTCCAAGCGGGACGGTGTTCACACCCTGAACGGGCGTAATTACTATTTCCTGAAAAACCGGAAATTCCCGAAAAAGCCTGACAAAGCCTTCCTGATGGTGGATATGGTGAACAACATGAAACTACTGGCCGAAAACCCGGAAGACCTTGAATGGAAACTCTCCATGCAGGTGCATTCCGTGGATAAACGCGCCCTGGAAAAGGCGGTGCGGGAGTATGGCGGCAGCCGTACCAAAGCGTTCTTTTCCAAACTCCTGAAAGAAGCCGCATGACGCAAACAACTTACCTGCACCGCCACCCGGAGTTTAAGGACTTGGTTAGGGTGCTTGAAGGGGAAATGGGCATTGACCCGTACCTTGTCGAAAAGGATTACTGGATTATGCACTGCCTGCATGAATTGCAGCAGGGCGGCTATGAGTTCTACCTCAAAGGCGGAACCTCCCTGTCGAAAGGCTACAAGATCATCCACCGCTTCTCGGAAGACATAGATATTTACATTGTCCCTCCGATGGAATTGGGCGTGAACACCAATCCCAAGGTGTCCAAGCCCAACGCCGTGGAAAGCCGCAAGCGGTACTATGACCACCTGGCCTCAACCCTCCGCATGGCGGATATCGAGGTGGTGCGGGATGAATCCGCCGACGACAAGGAATACCGCAGCGGCGGCATCCGGCTGTTCTACAAGTCCCTGTTCGACCATCCGGGGCAGAATGTGAAGCAAGGCATCCTGCTGGAGGTTGGCTTTGACGACATCAGCCCGAACACCAAGCTGGACATCAGTTCATGGGCCTTCGACAAGGCTACGCAGGCGGGTGTGAAGATTCTCGATAACCGCGCCGTGCAGGTGCCCTGCTACCATCCCGGCTACACGTTGGTGGAGAAACTCCAGACCATCTCCACCAAATTCAGGAAGGTGGAACCGGGCAAGCCGATGGAGCCGAATTTCATCCGCCACTATTACGATGTTTACTACCTGTTGCAGCAGCCGGAGGTACAGGCATTCATCGGCACGCCGGACTACCTGGCCCACATGGACAAACGGTTCCGGGGTGGCGACGTGCGACCCCTCAGCCGGAATGAAGCGTTCCTGCTGTCCGACCCGGCCGCGCGGGAACGTATCAAGAGCCGTTATGAGGACTTCCCCTCCCTCTACTATCAGGGCCAGGTGCCGTTCGAGGACATTCTCAAGGTTATCCAGGATAACCTTGAGAAGTTATAAAATAAGATTAGTTTTTAATCTTATTTATTTGAAAATTTTACTATTCATCTTCGATACGATTTTAGCGGTGTGGTTCTCCGACAGGTGGGAGTACCGCTTCACCATTTGCAGGGTTTTGTGACCCAGTACCGCGGCAATCTCCAGCAGGGTGGCGCCGTTCATGGCGAGGTAGCTGGCCGCGCTGTGGCGCAGATCATGGAAGCGGAAATTTGAGATTTCCGCTTTTGCGCGGGCGTTTTCCCATGCCTTACGAATATCAATCGGGGCAAGGCCGTCCTGCCGGGGGAAGAGGAACTTTGTTTTTAGCATGGGCGCATGCTGGGAATAGTGTTTCTCCACCCATTCAATATGCGTAGCCAGAACGTCTTTCAGGTGCTTAACGATGGGAACCGTCCGGGTTTCGCCGTTCTTGGTTTCGCGCAGAATCGCTTGGCCGTGTTTAAGGTTCACATCGTCCAGCGTGAGTTTGAGAATCTCGTTCAGGCGTGCGCCAGTGGAGAGGGCGAAAATGACCACCGGGTATAATTGCTTGTTGGGGCTGGCAAGGCAGGCGTTGAGAAGGCTTTTGCGCTCGGAATCATCCAGGTAGCGAATACGCGCATTGTTGATGCGCGTAACGCGCTGGAGTTGCGCCAGAGGGTTTGCCCCAAACCACCCCCACTGGCGGGCGTGGGTGAACAGCAATTCCAGGTGATCCCGATAGTGCTTGATGGTTTTGGGCGACTTTGGGCGGGGCGTTGCGTTCCCGCTTTTATAGCGGGCATCGCCGGAAGACTTGAGTTCGGTCAGCTTCGTTGTAATGAGTTTGGTATCAATGTAGCTCAAGGCATACTCGCCAAGCTCCCTTTCCCAGTACCGGAGCAGGGTATCCTCCATGCGTTGTGTGGTGATGGCCTTGTTGGGCAGGACTTCCTGGCGGTAACGGGCAATCACATTGCTGAGGGTATGCTTCTTGGCCTCTTTTACGATGTTTTGAACCTCACCCTTTCGGATGGCGGTTTCCATCTGCTGCACCCAAATCTTGGCTTCCGAAATCTTATCAAAAGTCTTCTCCTGCGTAGGAAACCCACGGATGCGAACCTTGGCGCGGAACTTGATTCCATCCTTGCGCTCACGCTTTTCGATAACGGCCATTTTACTGTCCCCAGAAAATTGTTGCTTGCTAGTGTCAGGAGATAGTAATGTTTTTTAAGGGAAAAATCAAGATTCTCTGGGGACAATCTGGGGACACTAATTTGCAATAATTGCCAATAATCACCAGTTGTATACAACGTTATATAAAATATAAACTAATGAAAAATAAAGAAAGTTATATTGGGATATGTTGGAAATTTTGCTAGGCATATGGCTCATAACCTGAAGGTCGTTGGTTCAAATCCAGCCCTCGCAACCAAAGTTTTCAAGGGATTAGGTTTTTCCTAGTCCCTCTTTTTTGTCTCAAATTCCGCGATTGCGACACTTTTGCGACAGTCAGGATTTCGTGCTGAGAAATTGTGCAGATTGTTGAGGGTTATTAGCTTCTGATGAGGTTTGTGTGGATATTGTTTTGAGCTGTTTTAAACAGTATGTTTGTTGATGGCGAGGCAGTAGCTAAGGCTTGGCATCTTTTCTCAGTTATGAATTTGTACTTCATATTGCTGTCAGAAATGAATGTCTTGATAATCTTATATCAAACACTATAATGTTTATAGATAGAAATTATAAATCATAAAGAATACTATAATGTTACTTATAAGTCCCTTAAAAGCTCAAATAGAGTTGGCGAAAAGAGCCAAAGAGCGTCGCCTTGGCTTGGGTTATACCCAAAAAGGCTTGGCAGAGCGTGCCGGAGTGAGTTTTCCCACATTAAGGAAGTTTGAGCAAACCGGCAAAATCTCGCTTAGCTCCTTTCTGATGATAATGGATGTTTTAGATGGATTGGAAGGAATCTTAAAAGCCGTGAAGCCGGATAATAGCAGTTCCTTTAAGCGGATTACGGATGTGATTGCCAGTACCAATGCTAAACCCCGCCTCCGGGGGTCAAAGTCATGAAGTACGAGCCAGTAAATAGCATCAAGGTGGGTCTAAACTTTTCAGGAACGCCAATTCCTGTAGGGACACTGGCGCTTAATCAATCCCGTATTTACTTTGAATATGAACCTGCTTTCCTTGAAGGAAATCTGCCTATTTCCCCGTTCCAACTGCCTCTTAAGGCTGGCTTGAGAGAATTTGAGCGTGACCTCTTTGAAGGATTGCCGGGGGTTTTTAATGACAGCCTCCCCGATGGTTGGGGGCGTTTACTGCTTGACCGCATGCTTATAGGGCAGGGGCTTGTACCTCAGCAGCTAAGCCCCTTGGATAGGCTGGCCTATGTGGGGATGAATGGCATGGGCGCTCTTGTTTATGAACCCGAAATAAACCCAGATAATGCTACCCCCACGATTATTGACCTTGATAATCTGGCCCAAGCGGCTCAGGCCGTCCTAGACGGCGAATCCAAAGAGGTTTTATCCGAGCTTATTTCTCTTAATGGCTCTTCGGCGGGCGCTCGCCCCAAGGCACTCATTGCGGTAAATGCCGATAAAACCCATATCATCCACGGTCAGCAGGCTATCCCTGATGGATACGAGCCTTGGCTGGTTAAGTTTCCGAATTCCGGCGATGGAGCGGATGCTGGAGCCATTGAATATATCTATGCCCTCATGGCAAAGGAGGCAGGCTTGGAGATGATGCCCTGTCACCTCTTTCCGGCCGCAAAAGGGGCTGGCTACTTCGCAACACAGCGGTTTGACCGCGTGGACGGAAAGCGTCTGCATCTGCATTCCCTATGTGGCCTGCTTCATGACGATTTCCGCCATCCCAGCCTAGATTATGAAACCGTCATGCTGGCGACCCACAAACTGACCAAAGATATGCGGGAAGTTGCCAAAGCCTACCGTATGGCTGTGTTTAACGTCTTGGCTCATAACCGCGACGACCATAGCAAGAACTTTGCGTTCCTCATGGATAGCAACGGCGAATGGAAGCTATCTCCGGTTTACGACATAACCTTCTCTTCCGGCCCCCAGGGCTATCAAAGCATGTTGGTGATGGGTGAGGGCCGCAACCCCACGGTGGAACACTTGCTTAAGCTGGGGGAAACAGCAAATTTCGAACGGGCTTGGATGATGGAAGTTATCACTCAAACGCAGGCGGCTTTGGCGAAATGGCCCCAGCTTGCAAGTCAGTATGGTATCAGCAAAGATAGGATCAGCCTCGTTCAGTCACACCTGTGTGTTATGTAGTGCTTAAAAATAATATATTAACTAGTAGCTAAGGCTCTCCGAACCATATCTGGAGCAAAGTTCTTGGCATTCTCATCTCCACTTTGAAGCCGACTTAGCATGGATTTAAAAAGAATCTTGAGCCCATCTAAGGATGTGCGTGCATGCTCTAAAATAATCTCATCATTTGGTGATTCAAAATTATGTACTAGTTGGCTCCTTAAATGGTAGGCGTTTTTTATTTTGACGAACATATCTGGGTTTTCAGGAGCGGGGCCTTTTGCTCCAAGAATAGTAAGAGCTATATTAGTTGTTAGTCCTTCCGTGTTCGACTGAGTTGCTAAGCTTTCAATAGCTGCCCAAAGTAGTATGTAGCCAACTCTAAGATCCCAACTAAGTTTAATATGAGCAATAGCATCCAAACATCTGAGTAATACTGAAGTAATATGAGCCTTTTCAGCTTTTGTGGTAGGATTTTGTGCTGTCGCTAGTTTCATTATCCATTCTAAATCTTCCGCTGGTATTTGGCTTACGTTTGTGTGGAATCCACCAAGCAGGCTTAGATTGTTTACGGGATTGATTGTCCCACTTGCAATTTGACCATTAACATAAAATACATCGGCGAGAATATTTGGCTTTAATGGAGTTAGCAAAGTTATGCCAGCTAAAATTCTTTGAAGAATAGATGAAGCTTCATTGTTTACAGCTAAAAGTTGAGTTCCGCTTAATGAGCGATAATTTTCAGGAAGAGTAATCTCGAAAGCTCCAGTAAACGGAATCGTTCCTTCATTAAAATTCTGTGCATAAGGCGTGGTAATTAAAGGATGGTTCATTCCATATTGGAACGAAGGTCTCCAAGTAACATTATTAACAGTAACAACTTGGCCGTTATTTCCGATAACACCTAGGCCGTTACATGGAAATATTCTCGTGTTTCCATCTATATTATCTTCAGCATAGGAAATGGTTTCAAGTTTTGAAGCTACATTTGCCCATAATTTTTGTGGTGTAGCTATTGAACCCAAGAATAGTACTGGAGGGTGAACGGTGTTTGGAGTGATTTTATCGCCTGGGACAAAGTTCGATATAGCTGTACATACATGTTGCCACGTGCCATCTAAGCACCGTCGTTGACCTTGGGATGTAAATATTTCTGCTTTTAATGGATAGTCTGACTCATACAATTCTTCATAGCTGTTACTTATGAATGACCCAGTATTATCTAAGGTTTTGTCTAATTGTTGTCGAGTAATTATGCTCGTTACAAGAAGGAAGAAATGTCGCCCATTTGATAGTGGTATTCTGGTGCCAGTACAACTGATGTTACCAATATTTTCCAATTCATTAAATTTTAAAGGATAAAATTGACCATCAGCGTAAGTGGTTGCTTCTGATTCAACTAGAAAGTTATAATAAGGATTAGACATTAGAGATAATCTCCTGAGTAACAGATCTGTAAATTAGGTTTACTATAAATTTACGTATCTACCAGCAAAATAACCAATCTACCTATGATTTTACACTATCTACCAGCTTCTAACACCTATCTACCGCCTCAAAAAAGATATCTACCGCAGGCGCGGTGCTGTCTACCGGCCAATCTACCCACTTTTGTAGGCTGAGTAGGGGATATAGAGTAGTTTTAAAGAGTTTTTCTATAGGCAGGATAGGGGTTTTGTACTCCAAACGTCGGGAGCGGCTATTGCTATCACCCATAATAACGGTGATGAGCAACCCAGTAAAGCAAATCAAGGAATCCCGCCTGCAAATCCGCATGGCACCCGCCGACATTGAAGGATTGGCGGCGTGGATGGTCGAACAGAACTTCAATCCGCGCCGAGATACCAGCCGGTTTATCCGCTCCCTGATCCGGGGGCGAAACAAAGCTATATTCTTCTCTGACCAGTCCCTTGAAACCCTCAAATACAACTTCACCAACTTTGCCCGTGTGGGAGGGCTTCTCAACCAGCTTGTCTACAACCTCAACGTCAGTAGGTTGAAGTTTGAGGAGGGCGAGGCTCAGGATGTGCCAGTGAACCGAAAAGAGCTTGAGAAGGTCTGCCGTGATCTGCACCGCGAAGTCGTCGAGGTTAAAAAGCTCCTCCTACAAATGGCTTCGCAACGGGTGAGCTAATGGCTCACGTTTCCCATAACCGTGACCCGTCCCTTTGGGAGCATCCCTGGTGGCGCAAGCAGCGCCGGGATGGATTGGAGGAAGAGGTTGCGCCCATCCTGAATGCCATGCGGCTTAAAAGCCATGGCTATCATCAGCAGGCCCGTTCCGGTCGCCCGGAGGTGGTGGTGAAGATTGTCAGCGGCGCCATGGGGAAGGGGGCGGTCAAGAACATCATGGATTATATCGCCCGCGACGCCGATTACATGCGGGAAGACGGGCATCAGATTATTGAGCTGGAAACCCAAGATGGGCAGATTCTCACAACGGAAGCAGAGCGGGATGCGCTGATTCGGGATTGGGGGCATGACTTCGAGGCACCGGAACGGTACAAACGGCAGGCTTGGAAGCGGGACTTGATCCAGCAGCTTGAATACGAACGACGCCAGCTAGGCTATCAGCAAATCCGCACTGGTCTTTCGGGCAAGGAAGATGCCCGGCTGGCCGAACTTAACCTTTCCCTTAAAACCCTCCGTTATAAACAGGGCGGCAAGGTCGTAGACCTGAACATTAACGCCCCGAAAGATACGGTTCACATGCTCCTCTCCGTGGGAGGACAGGGGCACAAGAATGAAGCTGCCAAACAGGCGGTGCGCCAATTCCTGAATGATAACTTTGGATCCAACGGCTACGAATATCTCATCGCCCAGCATACCGACACGGAAAACTTGCACTACCACGTCATTCTGAAGGCGCGGAATCGCATGACGGGAGAACGGCTGCAATTTGACAAGGAAGATTTGTTCAATCTCCGCCAGGAATTCACCTACCAGCTCACCATGTATGGAATTGAACGGGCTGCCACCCTCCGTCAAGACCGGGTGGCAACCTATGAGAGCATCCGCAAGCAGCGGGAAACAATGGAGACGAACCTGAGTTGGTTTGAGAGTAAGGTAGCCAGGGCGCAGGCGGTGGATGCCTTTGGTGCCAAGGGGAATGCCTTAAAGCAGACTGAACGCCTGCTGGGGATGGCAAAGGAAACCTTAGCCAAGGCCTCCAAAGAGGAGGCAAAGGGCCTCAAACAAGAGATTACCGAGCTGGAACTGCACAAGAAAGACCTTCTCACCCTCAAACCCGGCCAGTTTGAGAAGGAACGGGAGGCAACTGTGAAGCAGATTAACCAAGACCATGAGAAGATCATGGCAAAGCGGGCGCTAAAGCCGATTGAACTTCCTCCGGCCCGCCGGCGCCGTAAGGAGCAGAACGAGAGGATTTGGATTAAGCGGCATCAATTGAAAATCGATGAAACTGTTAAGATATTAACCAAGATGGTGAACGTACTAAGTCCGGAGAGTAGGAGTGAAACTCAAAAAACGATTGAAATGCTGACGGCTCTTAAGGTGAGTATGAAAAAATCGATTAGAATATAGTGTATTAGGTCTTGGTGTTACTGAGCGAGGATTTTGGTTTTGGCAAATTTGAAGAATCCGTTCGGTCTCAAAAATGGTAAAGTTTTCCATATATCGGAAGTAGAGCGCGGTAGAGCCTGTGGATGCGTATGCCCTAATTGCGAAAAACCTCTTGAAGCTGCAAAGGGAAGTATCAAACGGCACCATTTTCGCCATCAGCACGAATACCTAGAATGCGAAGGGGCGTTTGAAAGTGCCGTACACCTTGCAGCCAAGAGTTTGATTGCTCAAAAACGCCAGCTTAAATTGCCTGAATATGAAATATATGAATACCTTGATGAGGATGAAGTTTATTACGATAGCAATTATGAACCATTTTATGGAGAGCTTCTCAGGCTTGTTAAACACGGGTCGCCGATCTCTTTTACATTTGTAGATACTGAGGTTTCTCTGGATGGAATACGCCCTGATCTGATTGGCTATGTGGGGAAAACCCGTCTCGCCATAGAAATTGCTTACCGTCATCCCGTTTCGCCTGAAAAAGCAGATGTGTTTAAGCGAATGAATCTCTCTGCTATTGAAATTAACCTTTCCAAGCTAACTCAGGATGACGTGCAAGACTGGGAGAGCTTATGGGCACATATTTGCAATTCCGATAACGTTAAGTGGATTCATAATGCAAAGGGCGAATATGAGAAAGCTCGCATCCGGAGAGAGCTTTTTCATAGGCGTGAGAGGGATATTGAACGAGTCAAATCTCTTGCTGTTGAGTATAAGCGGGTGTCTTCTCCTGCGGTAATTCAACAACTGGTTCAAGAAGGGCCTCAACATCCTGCGTGGCTCCATACAAGAAGGTATGTGCCCTACGCTTTGGAGGATGCGCCCAACTTTGTGAATGTGCAGACTACAAATGGAGATTGGATATACGGCTGTGACAGGAGAGTCTGGCAATCTGCGATTTTCAGTTATTTCATTCATAAGCTGGGAGATGACACCCGTTTCTCAACCGAGCATGTGGATTCATGGCTAACTGGTACAGTCGGGTTAGTGGTTCCTGATATCGTAAAGGCACTTTTAAGAGAACGTAAAAAGAATCCCTCGATCATACCTGAGGAGGTGAATGATACTCTAAGTTCCTCATGGAAAGCCCTTAATGAATACTTCGAAGTGTTATGCAAAGAAGGATACTTGGTGTGTAAGGGCTATGATAGCAAGCATAAAGGTAGTCGATGGTATAAGGTAACCCTAGACCGATGAGAGTTTCTAAAATTTGAACAGAGGATTTTGTTGGCACTTATTGAGGATGACGTAAATCATCTGGTAATCATAAGGAATGTTGAAAATATTTTTAAGATTATTGAATTTTTCTAAATCTTTTTGAGTAAAATTAAATTTTCTTTGTAATTTTGGTGTCATATTTTTACTTAGTAAGACATTTACATCATCGATGGATGGGGGTGATGCAATAATATTCAGTATCGCATTTCCTAGCATTTGCGTTGGAAAACAAGCGTGTTCTTCGAATACTGGTATATTTTTTTGGATGGTTTTTTCATTCATGTCGTAATAATTGTGCTTGATAATTTCATTCTACATATGTTTGCATCCGATAGTGAAAAGTAACGCTGTTCCTGACAAAAGATGGCGAAATGATTGTTAACGGAGATAAGAATGAAAAAAAGACCTCTGATTTTTTTTGCTGGTTTTGCCATTGTGATGGGTATTGTGTTGGCCATTCCGGATGTACTGGCTGCCAGTGACCCTTTCAGTGAAATCGAAGCCCGTGGGAATGAGTTTCTGGATTTTCTATTGGGGCCAGTCAGTAAGATTGCCGCAGGTCTTTTTATCTTTGGCTACCTCATCAAATTCATGATTACCAAGAAGTTCGAAATTGCCGAGGCGTCGATTTACGGGATTTGCGCTATCTGCCTTGCGCTGGCCCGGGACATCGTAGATTTCTTCTTCCAGTCCTAAGGGGTGATATGATGCATAAACACCCTGTGTTCAGGTCGTTGACTGATCCCTTGCTGTTTCTGAAGGTGCCATACCAGTTCTTCATCATGAGCTGCATTGTCGGCGTGGTGAGCGTGGTTATCCTTAACTTCCGGCTGATGGCGGTAGGGTTGATGGTATTCCTGCATATCGCGGGCATCATCATGACCCGTAAAGACCCTCGATGGTTTGAAATCGTGCGCCTGCGCTTTGTGAGAAACGAGCTGGACTTTAGCCAGAAGGGGAGGCGTTATCTTGCGTAACCTTATGCGTGAAAGCCATAGCCGATTGCGGATAGCGGAAAAATTCCCGCTGGCGCAGGTTTTGAATGACCATAGAACGCTTCTGACCAACCGTGGCAGTCTCGTCCAGGTTATCAAAATCGAGGGAAAGAACTATTCCGGTATCTCGGAAGAGGAACTGGAAGGTTTTTTTGATAAGCGTAAAGCCTTCTTCGACAATCTCGGCCATAACATCAGCGTGAGCATTTATGCCTTGCGTAAGCGAGTGAGCGTGATGCAGGACATGGTCGATCTTGGAAATGATTATGCGAATGAGGTAAACCGCCTGCGGTACGAAGATTTCAAGATTATTTATCGCACCGAGCTTTACCTTGCCGTAAAATTGGCTTTACCAACTGGCCTCACTGGCAAACTGGGCATGACTTCCAAGAACAACGGCTTGGAGTGGGAGAAAATTCACCTGAAGCGGGTGGAGCTGGAATCGAAGGTGTCTGAAATCTGCAAGCTGCTGGAGAGCTACAGTCCCAAGCTGCTGCTTCATCAGCCGCATTACAGCTACAATTTGCTGGATTTCTGGTCGTACCTCATAAATGCGGGCAAGAGCTTCCCCGTACCACCGCACAGCCAGTTCCTCGGCAGGACCATCGGCCTGACCGATCTTGAGTTCCGGCAGGAGAGCGGGGTGATTAAAGCCTATGATATCGACGGGGAGCGGTGTGCCGCGGTTCTCGGCATCAACATCTACCCGCAGGAAACCTACAGCGCCATGCTGGACATGCTCATGCAAATCCGGCATCCGTTCACCATTCTTCAGCAAGTGATTCCACAAGACCCGGAGGAAACCAAAGTTGGAATCCAGAAGAAGATTAACTCAATGCAGTCCATTGCGGAAACGCCGATAGTCGGCAGTACCTTTATGGGCCTGCGGATGGATGAGCTGGCCGAAATGGGGAATCTGGTCGAAGCAGGTGACATCCGTATCATCCAGCATACGCTTAGTATCTTCGTATATGGCGTTAGTGAGGAAGATTTGGCCGAAGGCATCCGTAAGATCCGTTCCGCCCTTGCACCGCATGGCCTCAGCCTGATTGTCGAGAAGATGCACATGGAAAACGCCTTCTGGGCGCAATTTCCCGACAACGAACCTTTGAATGAACCGCGCCGCTATCAGGTTACAACCCATAACGTCAGCGACTTCGTTACTTTCGCCACCAGCTATGAAGGGCTGGATCGCTGCGCCTTCGGTAACCATGGCGTGGCCTTATTCAAGACTCGTGAGGATACCCAGTTCAACTTCACTTTCCATGCCGCACCGGGAGAGCAGGCGCCCGGCCACACCATCCTAATCGGGCCGACGGGTGCAGGGAAAAGCGTTCTGGCGATGAATTTGCTGATGAATTGCCTTAAATTCCAGGACGACGCCTTCGGGCAACCACTGCGAATGCTGGTATTCGACAGCGGGCAGGGGCTGAAGATACCGGTGCGGGCTTTCGGTGGCGAATACATCGACGCCGGCAACCCCGACAAGCTGCCGATGAATCCCCTCATGCTGGAGGATACCCAGAGCAACCGCATGTTTCTGAATGAATGGATCGCTATGCTTGCTGGGGGGGTGGACACCCTGAGCGATGACGACAAGAACCTGATCGGCCGGGCTGTGGATGAGGTTATGGGCCTGCCCCGCGCCGAGCGCGGGCTGGGCGCTACCCGTTCTGTGTTACTGGAGCGAGGCAAGGAGGACAGCCAGACCTTGTTCAACCGCGTCAAACGCTGGATGCCTCACGAGCAGGCGGGTCGTGGCGAATCATTGTTTGCCGATTTCTTCAACGGAACCAGCGATGCCCTGAAGTTCGATAAGCGCATGGTGGGCTTTGACATGGCATTCAGCCTCAAGAACAAGGATATTCTCGCGCCCTTATCGGCTTACATCTTCCACGCCTTCAACAGTACGGTGGACCACGCTTCCGGCCCTCATTTGTTTTTCGTGGACGAGATGCAGCAGTACCTGCAGAATGACATTTTCGCGCCGTTTATCTTGAAGGTTGTGCGTGAGGCCCGCAAACGGAATGGTGTGTTCTTTGGTGCCGTACAGGAGCCGGGCATTCTTATCCACAACAAGAATGGGCAAGCCATTGCTGAAAACCTTGTGACCTTCATTGTGATGAAAAACTCGCGGGCGCGGGCCGAGGAATATCAGATGCTTGGTTTTACCGACCGGGAGATTGACTGGATCAAGACACCGACCTCTGGTTATGAGGCTTTGGTCAAGCGGGCAGGGGGTGAAAGCGTCATCATCAACACCGACCTCAAATCACTCGGTGCGTACCTCCACCTATTCAGCGGCAAGCTCGATGACGTGATACGCGCACAGCAGCTCTATGATGCCGGACCGCAGGATTGGGTTGAACGATTCCTTGGAACCAAGCGAGAGAGGGTTTCCACATGAAGTCTGTCCTTCCCGCCATTATCCTCTTCAGCCTGAGTGGAGGTGCAATTCACGCTTTGGTCGTCTCCGACCCCGGTGCCTACACCCGCATGGCCCAGCAAATTCAGCAGATGCAGGATCAGGTCAAGCAGATGACCAACGTGTTGAACGAGGCCAAGAGAATCAACGAAAATCTCACGGGTAATCTGAAACGTGGTTTGGGCACGGATGAAGATATTCGACGCCTGAGAGGTGCGGTGGAGAAGATGATACCCACGTTCACCATTAAGGGTTTACCGAACCCCAGCCAGAGCGACATGGAGCGTATCGGTAACGAATTGGACAAGATTTTTGTGTCCTCCCAGGCACAGCCTGTGGAGGCCGAACTGACAAAGGATCAGCGTGATGCTTACCGCAAGAAATCCATCAGTAATGCGGTGCGCTACTCAGAATACATCATCACCGATACCGAAAAATCCATGAACAGACTGGAGGACCTTTCCCAGCAGATTAACCAAACCCAGTCCATGAAAGACGCCATGGACCTGAACAACCGCTACATGCAGGAAATGATGGCCAGCCAAACCAAGCTGAATATGCTTCTGGCGCATCTGGTGCGGGCGGAGAGTGCGACGAAAATGCAAGGTGTATCCCCAAATGAAGGGGTGGAGGCTCGAAAATATACCGCCCATGAGTACAATGAGATGATGAGCAAATACGGTTCCAAGTATTTCTCGGTCAACCCAGATGCAGATCAACTCATGAAGGAACTCTCACGATGACTAAGCACCTTTTTATTGCACTCGTTCTTGTCGCCGCCGTTATCGCTGGCTGCAAGAAGGATAAGGAAAAGCCCGCAATTAGCACAACCCTGGCATGTGGAAATGGTGAATATCGCCAGACCCATCCCAAGGACTGCGAAGGCTTTGATCGCAATTTCACGCCTACCAAAGACGAATCCGATCTTATGAAGAAATTATCAGAATGAAACTAAGCCTAGTTGTTATCTTCCTTTCATTTTTGTGTATTCCGGCCTTTGCGGCTGGAAACGTAGTGGTGACGGCGGAGGGGTTGCGTGGCAGTGCGGCCCCCACGCCAACCGCAGACATGGGAAATGGCGATGTTTCTGAGAAAAGTGTAATGTACAAACTCATCGCCCAGAACATTTTTGTCATGCATCGCTTTGTCATGAAGCTGTTTGACGACATCGCCCAGCAAACACGCGGTATCTTCATTATTGGTGTCCTGACGTATATCTTCTTCACCGTCGCAAGATGGTGGCAGACACGTCAAATCCAGATTGCTCACTTTGCGGCGATGATGGCTGGTATGATGTTTGCCTATTACATGGTTTACATTCCCGGCACGTTTGAAACGTGGATTTATAATCCGGTTATCAAAACGACCATACGCCTCACGGCTTATATCTTGCAGAGTAGCGCTGGTGACATCATCGGCGGGGGAGACCCTATTCAAAATACCCTTGTAACCATGGAAGCCCAAATTCGTAAAATCATGGATATTGGCAATATTCTGATGAGTAAAGGACAGGATTCGGGCCTTCTGAACATGGTCGAAGGCCTTCAATATACCCTGAAGGGTATTGTCGTCAGCATCATTTATATGGCTCTCATGCTGGTATTCGGCATCATGTACATGCTCGGTCTGATTGCCATGCACTTCCTGTTGGTGTTTGCCCCCATCAGCATCCTTCTTGGTTCCATCCCGAGTATGCGGTGGTTGTTGGTGAATTGGCTGAAAGCCTTGTTTACCTATGCGTTGGTGCCGGTATTTGCTGGGGTGGCTATGGGGGCAACCCTATTCATTCTCCAAGACGTGAGCGCTGAGGCTGCCGCGTGGGTTGCCTCCAGTACGGATGAGCCTCCGCAATCGCTTTATACACGGGTTATCATCGTTGGACTGTTCAGCTTTTACTTCCACCTGAAGTCCTCCGAGTTTGCTGCGATGATTATCGGCGGCTCCAGCAGTAATTTTGGCAGCGTCTTCGCCGCCACCACATCCTTCGGTATCGCGGGCGGCAAGCTTCTGCTTGGCCGTGCCGCCGTCCCAGCCGCAGCCCGCATTGGCAGGGGCGCCCGAAGTCTGACCGACCGAATCCGAAACAGATAGGAAATACCATGAAACGTATGATTTTGCTGTTACCAGCTATCCTTCTTGCGGCCTGCGCCAGCTTTGGGCCGCAAAAAAAGGACAACCTTGAAAAGTCCCCCTGTGCCTGCAAGGAGCTTGTGAATCATGCTCGGTTTTCCTGAGAGGGGGCATGGGCCGGACATTATTCTTGGCCTTGCCTATGATAAAGCCATACGCCTCAACCGTGTCCTTTACCTACTAATAGGTTTGCTGGGGGCGGTCGTACTGCTGCTGGCGCTGGGGATTACATTCATGCTGCCGTTGAAGCAGACCCAGCCTTATTTCATTCCCATCGCGGAAGTGGGACGTACCCATTATTACGACATCATTCCGGCCGAAAAGCTGACCCAAAGCCAGCTTTACGAACTTACGCGAGATTACCTGCGCCGTTATGTGGTCAACCGCCATACTGTGGATGATGTAACGGAAAAGCCGCGGTTCAGGTTGGTGAAGGCCCAGAGCGCCGACAGCGTGTTCAATTCTCTCAAGAAGGAATACCAAACTTTCAAAGAGAAGATGCCAATGGTGAAGCGGGAAATTAACATCATCCGCGACATCCAGCTTGAACCTTACTATCAGCAGATCGAATTTCAGACCGAAGATACCGACCCGAACACCGGCAAGGTGTTCCGCAAGGAATGGGTGGTGAACATCCGCTACGAGCTGGCCGGATTCAACGCTCCAGCCATGAAAATCGAAGCCTCCGAAATGTCTGACAACCCAAACCCGCTTGGACTGCGGGTGGTCGGCTACACCTGGACGGAACGCAAAAACATGAAGAAGGAGGATGTGAACCTTGAAGTACTCTAGTTTTCTGGTGATTGCCATGGGCATCGCCACCACCGCGCAGGCTCAGGTGGTGGATAAGAAAATGCAAGGCATGGCCGAAGTGACCCAGCCCAGCCGTGCCGAGCGCGGGGAGGGGCTGATGACCAATACCGACCCCCTTAAATTGAACCTGAAGGCGGTGCAGGAGGCGTTCGATGATTCGGCCAATGATGCGAATGTGGCCTTCTTCGATTACCGGCCAGAATACACTGCCAAAATCCGCACTCGGGTGGGAGTGCGTACCGTCATCAACTTTGAGCCGGGTGAAACCATCAAGTCCTTCGTAATCGGTAATCCTGAAATATTCAACGTGATGCCGATTCAAAGCACGGAGTACAAGAAGGGCTTCATCCCCAACATCCTCACCGTCAAAGCGGCGTATGCCGGTGCCGATACCAACCTTGTTGTGATTACGGAAAGCCAGCGCCTGTATAATTTCTACCTGCGATCAGACCCCGTAAACAGCAAGTTCGTGCCCCAGTTCACGGTCTACATGCGCCTGCCGGTGCAGGAATCCGTCCTTGCTACCATCGCCAAGCTGACGGAGGAAGCCTCACCTACGGTGGTTTCCGGCAGTACGGCAACGGAGGAGGCTGATAAGCGCAAAGCCAAACCCAAGCTGTTTACCGTGCAGCGCAGCGGAGATAACGATTACCTCAAAACCTTGGAAGAATCCGAGAACATTAATACTGACTACCGTATTAAAGGCACCAAGGCGATTGCCCCGTATGCGGTTTATGACGACGGGAGCTTCACTTATTTCGACTACCGGGATCGGCTGGCGAGTGATCGCCTGCCAGTAGTTTACAAGGTAGTGGATGGGTATGACACTCTTGTAAACTTCAATATCGTGAAAGGCTTCATCGTGGCCGAAAGCCTTTCCCCCGAGGGTTGGACGCTTCGTAATGGGGAAAAATTCGCCTGTATCAAACCGACCAAGCCTGTGGGCGTGGTCCAGCGAAAGCCGCTGCGCGATGAAATCGCCAGCGAATACGAGGCGGCTGGCCAATGATAAACGTCTTATCATCCCCGAAAATCTATCTGCCGATGGTAGGCATGGCTGGATTGTTGACCTTGGCGGGAGGGTTCTACGCTTATACGAATGCGGGCAGCGATGTTTTGCCATCGTCGGTCAAAGCCCTGATTATCGCCAATACTCAGCCGCCCGAGGATTTCTTTGCGACTGTGCCCGCCGCTCCCCAGCCTTTGCCGGAGCCGACACCCACGCTTCTGCAACCGCCGCCAGTCGAGAAGGCGGGTGGCATGCTGTTGCCGCCACCCAGCGAGGTATTCCTGCCTGTGGCGCCACCGGAGCCGCAAATACCGCCCGAGGAATTTAAACGGAACGAGGTCTTGCGTCAGTCCCTGTACACGCAGGAAAGCGCCAAGGAGATCCGTACGTTCGAAGAACTGCACCGAGAATTTTATGATAAGCCCTATTCTGAAGATGCGGAAAGTCGTGACAGGGATTTCCGTGAACATGGCGTAAAAAGTGAAACGGCGACCTATCCCGTCAAGCTGGAACGGGTTCTAACCATGAATAAGTACATTCCCGCTGTACTGGAAACGGAGGTCGAATCTGAAATTCCCAGCTCCAAGGTCATCGCCATGGTAGAGCAGGACGTGGTGGGATTCCATGGCCGCAAAATCCTGATTCCCAAAGGTTCCAAGGCTATCGGCAAGTATGAGGCGGTGGCCTCACCGGATAGCACTCGCCTTGGCATCAGTTGGTACCGCATCCTTACGCCAGAAGGTATCAATATCAGATTGACCTCAGAAGCTGTGGATGCCCAAGGCTCCAGTGGCTTGACTGGCTATGTGGACAGCAAATGGAAGAATAAGTATGGCAGCGCCCTGCTGTTCAGCAGTATTAGCGCCTTGGCGCAGATGAGCGTGCCAGTGGATAACAACAACGCCAAGGCTGCGGCGGATTCCTTCTCCAATTCCCTTACGCCAGTGGTGGCTGAGCAACTTCGTCGTTCACTCGATATTATTCCGAGGATCAATATTCCCAAGGGTGAGCGCATCATTATCTCTCCCCTAGTTGATATCTGGTTCAAGGAGCCCAAAGGAAATCAAGTTGAAACCGAACCCTATAAGGAACAATAAAAATGAAATCTCTTCTCTTTGGTGTTGCTGTCTTTATGACATTAATTCTCTCTGCCTTAGCACAAAACGTAAGCTCCACCGTAAGTTCTACACAGTCCATCTCATTAACGATACCTGCTTTAATTGGAGTAGATATTTCGAGTTCTAATGTTCTTTTGCCGATTGTGATTGATAAAACAGATGGGGAGAAAATGTTGGAAGCCCGCTTGGTTAATCTCCAATCTCTTGGCGTGCAGTTGGGTATGGAAAGAATGATTCTTGAGGGAGAAGCTGCTGCCAGCGATGCTGCAGATGGAGGTAAGGATTATACGATCAGTTGGGGTATCGCGTCTCTCCGCACTCAAGAGGGCGAAAAGCTCAGTACCTATATCGGTAAACCACTTCAATCCAATATTTCTGCGAATCCAGTCGTTAAAGGCGGAGATAGTTTTACAGCGGAGGGAGACCCGGTGGAATTGATAGCCGCATGGAAAAGGCTTCAGGAGAAACTCGATGAGGAAGACAAAGACTCAAAGGAACAATCTGAAAAGAATACCGACGTTTTGTCTCCTACAAAAGATTTTGCGACAAATCCCGACAGTTCTGAGCAACAGGCACAAACTCAATCACCTCAGTTTCAGGTTAAAGCCGATCCCATAACGATTAGCACTCGTGATGGATGTAATATGAATGTGGATTTTGCTCAAATGGTGGCGATTGTTCAGGAAAGAACTCTTCAGGATGGTAAGGAGGTGGCTGCTTGCCAAGACACTCTTACGCGATATCCTCTTGATAAAACCTACTCGACTTGCCCAGTCAAGGTTGATAATGAAGCGGGCAAAGTTTATCAGCAATATACCTTGAGCTATAATGATCCCGTCTCAGGAGGGGCTGTCCAGGTTGCTGATTGCCAGCCTGATAACGATAGATCTATTCCTATCACATTGGATACCGCTAGTTGTGGCTTGCGTCATGATTTTGACAAAGGTGTCTCCTATCAACGAGCTAAAAAAACGTATGTTGATCCACAAGGAAATATTCAGACTTTGCAGGATTGTGAAGATACGGATGAAACCTATGCTCAGGAAACAACCTATTCAGGTTGTGATGATATCGTTGATATTCCCGGAATGAACGTCGTTCACCAGAAACGTATTCGTATTATGAAAGATGGGCAGTTCCAATATATTACTGAATGCGCACCGGATACGGCCGACAACACCAGTCTGCAGGTGGAAGCGTGTGTAGCACCCAATCGCTACACCCATGATTTTGGAGGAGGTCAGAGCTTCTTGAATCAGACCATCTATTACGCGGATACAAGTGGTAACCGGAAGGATGTTCAGATATGCCAGCCTGGAGTAATTACTTTTTCCCATAAAAAGGACGAGACTGTTTGCCCGGCTATCAATAATGATAGTGCGCGACAAACCACCTTGTATGCCAAGACTTATATAGAAGAGGTGGCAGGCCAGCCGATTTATCTCAATGATTGCCAGGCTATAAGCCCAGCAATTTCCTATGTTAAAACGGGTGACATATGGAAAGTCAAAAGCACTACCAGAAAGGATTTTGAACCGACCGCAAAAGATTTGACGAGCATGATTGGTTATTCAGGGCTAATTGAATCTGTGACCTATACGGGTGTGGCAAATTGTGGTCCTGCAATTGTTAACACCGACTACTACACATGGCAAAACTCTGCAGCGATGTTTAATGCTTATAAAGGCCTGCCATTTTCCATAAATACCTACTACACCGCTTATCGTGTCGGGCCTGGTATTGGTAAGCCAAGTTGCAATGCTTCTTCAGCAGCAGCCACATACAGCGGCAATATTATGTGTGTTGCTGGTCCTGATGCGTCCAACTGGACAACCATGGATGGCATTAAGATTGATCCTGTGAACTCAACGTCCTCGCCCACAACTGTAACCACGGCCACGTTATCGAATATGACCGAAACGATAAGCAATGGTCGGGTTTGGTTTCAACAAAGTGGATCAACACCACGCTCTGTTGCTTTTACGTGTACCAGAGCTTCATGCGACGTGACCACTCTCTTAGCCCACCCTCGGTACATTAGAGGAGACAATACTGTTTATAATGATTTGGAAACGGTAACCGATACCAAATATGTTTGTGGCGATGGTTCCAACCTTGAAGGGAAGGCCATGTAACTATGAAAATGCCTAAGCCTTTCCTAGATCCGCTTGAGCGTGATCCGCTCATGCGAAATAAGCTCCTGCATTTGAAACCCTACCTAAGTGCCAAAAATCTCTTGGAGATCCGCATCAACCAGCCTGGAACGGTTATCCAAACCTTTGCGGATGGTAAGAAGGTAACTAAACCGGATGCCAAGCTGTCTTTCGACTATCTGGAAAATATGGGTAAGATTCTGGCGAATCTTACCTACCAGCGGTTTAGTGAGGACAAGCCTATTCTGGCCTGCAAGCTTCCGGGCGGGCACCGCGTCCAGATTGTGGCCTATGAGAGCGTCGCCAGCAGCTTCGCCATGGTAATCCGCATCAAACGGCAGGTGGCTTACAGCATGGACGACTTCGGCCTGAGCCTAACCGAGCAGAAGGGAATTCTGGCGGCCATCGCCGCCAACAAAACCATTCTGGTTTCTGGCGGGACGGGAACTGGTAAAACCTCCCTGACCAACTGCCTGATTCCTTATATTCCCGAAGACCAGCGGATTGTGACGATTGAGGGTGTGGCAGAGTTGGTGGTGCCGCATGAGGACTGGTGCGCCCTGACTTACTCGGAAAACCGTTCCGGTATTTCCAGCAATGGGGCAGGGGACTTATTGCGGGCTTCACTGCGCCTAAGCCCCGACCGCATCCTGCTTGGAGAAATCCATACGGAGAATGCCGCGGTGTTCGCTTCCGCTATCAACACCGGGCATGAAGGGTCTATCGCCACCATCCACGCCAATAATCCTCGCGCCGCCATTGTGGCGCTTATCAGCAAAATGATTATCAACGGCAGCATAGACAGCGGCAGCATTGGGATTGTTCAACGCCAGCTCTGTGAAGATATCCACGGCATCATCCAGATTGACCGCGACGCGAAAACCCACAAACGCAAAGCCTACTTCCAAACAATGAATAATCTTGCTGGCATTGACCTAAAATCCGAGGTGGCAAGGGAGGTACAGCACAATGGGCATCCTTAGCCGGATTGCGCTGGCGTTGCCGGCAGGCTACCTCATCGCCTCCGCTGGCGTTTGGTATCAGCAGCCCACCCTCATCACGCGGCCGCAGGCTATTTACCAAGCCTGGACGGCCCTCGGCCTTCAGGCGCCGAACAGCATGTGGTTGGCGGCATATGCCGCCGCCTTTGCCGTGGCGCTCCTGCTAGTGCATCCCAGCCTTGAACGCAGCAAATATGGCAAAGCGAAGTGGGGCACTTGGCGCACAGCACTAGAACTGAAGCTGAATGGCACAAGCGGCATTTTCCTTGGCCTGCTGGACGGAAAATCCCTAAGGCTGGACGAAAGCCTGTCGGTGTTGATTCTCGCCCCTCCGGGCACCGGAAAAACCTCCGCCATTGCCATCCCCACTCTGCTTACCAGCCGGAACAGCTTCATCATCAGCGACCTTAAGGGAGAATTGTTCGACCTGACCGCACCCACACGCAGCACGTTCAGCCGGGTTTGGTACTTCAACCCCACCAATAAAAATACCGCCCGCTTTAACATCTTCGCAGCCAATATGATGCCGAAGAGCATCCTAGATTACAGCGGCCACGTCCTGAACGCGGCCCACATCATCATCGAGGCTCCGCAAAAGGGTGAAGACTATTTCACCAAGGCGGCACGGGATGCCTTCGCCTTTTTCGCCCAATGGCTGATCTGGAAGAACGGGGAAACCTCCCTGCCGGAAATCCGCAGCAAAATCCTTTCCAGCGAGGATATTGCATGGACGGTGGAAGAGATGATTGCCGACCTGGAGGGGGAGGGCGCCTTGAGTTCGCATAATGATTGGGAGGAATTCGGCGCCGGCATTATCCAAAAGCTGGTCGAAGACGGGCGTAGTACCCTTGTCGCTGCCCGGAGTGAAGAACAATGGGCGGGTGTAATGGGCACGCTCTCCACGGCCTTACAGCCGTTTTCCGACCCCCGGATTGCCGCTGCCACCAGCGGGCCATCCGACTTGAATGCCCTAGACCTGAAGAAGGAGTGCACCAGCATCTACCTTGTCATTCCCGACAAAGACCTGGCCCGCCTCTCTCCCATCGTTACGCTTATTTTCGAGGCTTTAGGTTCCCAGCTTATCTCTGAATTGCCGAAACCCGGCCAAATCCCGGTCACGTTTCTGCTGGATGAATTCATACGACTCGGCAAGCTGAAACAGGTTAAGGAGCTTCCCGCCATTTCCCGCGGCTACCGGGTCAATGCGGTTTTCATCGCCCAGGACTTTCAACAGATTGCCGACAAATACGGGCGGGAGGCGGTGAGTATTTTCAATTCCACCTGCGCCTACAAAGTTATTTTCCGCCAGAACGATCTCAAGACCGCCAAGGATATCAGCGACACCATCGGCAACTTCACCACCACCAAGCTCAGCACCAGCCGTTCCGCTAAAGGTGTTCTGAAAACCGATAAAAGCACCAGCGAATCCGAGGAAGGGCTGGCGCTAGTCAGCGCCCAGGAAATCCTTAACCTCAGTAAGGAAGAAAGTATCGTTATAGGGCAGGGGGAGCTCATGCACCCTCTGAAAGTTCAAAATGGTTTTTGGTTTAATCTTCCTGTTTTTGAAAACCAAGTTAAACAGAATGCCCATCGCGCAGACGTTCTGTAAGCCATTTCTTATTATGCTGTCAGTAAAGAGTGTTATTGGAAATTGTTAGAATTTATTGGATTTGTCAGGCGTGCATAAACATTTATAAATAATGATGTTCTTGTCAGAATTGCCCATCCCAACCAGCTTATAAGCCATCGTTGAGGGCAACCTCAGCTCATATCAACGAATGGAGTATAAGCCAATGGCTACCAAAACGATCAACCACGAAGAGGCAATCACGGAAGCCGTGAATAACCTCAGCAAGCGTGAGGTTCTTTTCTCTTACGCCGTTACTTTCGATAAGATCAGCAAGGACATCAGCGACAGCATTACTGCCCTTTCTCACAACAAGAAAGAGCTGGCTGGATTGGATGAACGGGTGCTGAAAATTATCAGTAGTTCCTACACCAAGCCTGAGAAGATTGTAGAAGATTTCAATAAGGGCCGCATTGCTCAGCGTGTGGCTATAGTTGAAACCATGATGAGTGAACCTGAGAAGCTGGGGAACCTGAAAAAGGAACACACCCTGGACATGCTCAAAACGCAGAAAATCGGTATGGACTACAAATTCCAGGCTGACCGCCGCGTGGAAAACACCATCAAGGCCAAAACCGCCAAGGGTGAAATCAAGCGCCACGCTGACCAAGTTTGGAGCACTGCCCAAAAATTCGCTCGTGACAACGAATATAACGAGTTCGTCCGCGCCAAAACCGCGGCCGATAAGCTGGATACCCGTCTTGTGAAAGGCTATCTGGCTGATCAGGATGCCCTTAAGCAACTGGTTGCCAACGCCCCCGCTGCTACTCTAGATACCTTGAAGGAGAATAAAATTGATGTGAAGGGTAAGCTTCGTCCTCACCAGATGGTACGTAGCCTTCAAGATCGTGCGAGTCGTGAACAAGAACAAGAGCAAGAAAAGTCCAAGAATCAAACCCGTCAACGCACTCAAACCCGTCAGCGTAGTATGAATGTATAGAAACGCCCCGTAAGGGGCTTCTTTATCAAGGAGTCACAAAATGAGTATCAAAGCTGAAATTTATCTAGATTTTCATCTTAAGCACGGTATCAGCCCAGCCGTTATTGTATCGGCAATGGAGGATAATGGAGAAGATGAGGGGGTTGTTAAGGATGTTATTGGTTTATTTGAATATGAAGGCTATTCCGAAGCTAATATCAGATCCGCTATGCGGGACTTAGAAATATAATCCGATCCTAGTAGATATGGCAAAGGGGGCTGTTGGCCCTCTTTCCTTTTAGCGGGCATTGGAGTATATAAAATTTACGGGGGTGCCTTGGTTTCGACGGGGCACAGACTGGCCCGAGGAGCATGCGGCAGGGGTTACGGGCTGCCTTAATAACTGTGACAGGTATATAAATGCCAAAGCTAAAAGCAACGTGATTGCTTTCCGTCCGCGTGTAAACGCTGGCGCATTCGCAATGGCCGCTTAACCTTGTAAGCCCCTTGGGTGGGGCGCAAGACTTAACGGTCCCGATTCCTGCCTGCTGTTGTGTGGCGTGGCGGTGGAGAATCGGCCAAATCTCTGCCATTCTAGGGGTAAGTGTGCCAAGCGCCCAACCCGAATTTTTACTTGGCAACCTTGAGTAAGGGGGCGCACGGCCTAGCTCATTGTATTTCCCGGGCGATAAGCATGTAGAGCCTCACTGGAAAGTGTTTCGGACGTGGGTTCGAGTCCCACCACCTCCACCAAGACTTTGCCCCTTTCAAAAGGGGCTTTTTAGTAGATGTTCCATAATGATTTTTTCATATCTAGAATCTTGTTGTTGAGTAAGGGATTCAGTTTCTCAATTCGGGCTTTAGCCACTTCGACAATTGCATGAACTTCATGATCTTCGGGGAAGTGTTTTACGAGAGCTTCCAGCTCATGTAAGAATGACTCCAATTGCTTTGCTCGATGCCAATCATCGGACCATTTTGTGAAAGTGGTCATTCTATCGTTTGCCAATTGCCTGATGCGATCTTCTTCTTCCCACTTTTGTCTGTCGATAGCGTGTTGAAGACTGCGAAGCCGACTTTCTTCACGTGCGATTTTGACGTTTGCCGCAAGCCGATGAAGTCCTATGATAACTCCGTTAATCCTGCCTTCTAATCCTCCCCCATTTGCTTCACTAATGCTTCGGTGAGAATATTTGAAATAGGCGTCGTTTTTGAGGAATACCTCTAACTTTCCGTTGGGCTCGTCAACGAATGCAATGGTTCTATACCAATGGGGATTAGCCTTTACAAAGTCCTCCTGTTCTTGCTTTGTACGGCGGCGACGTGTGCTCATTTCCCGGAGGCCGATCTCAATGATTTCATCATCCACCTTTACCCAAGTCTTATCGCTTTCAAGCCAGACTCGCATTTTTCTTGTGGCAAGAGCTTTTAACAGTGTGTCAAAAATACGAAATGCACGCTCTGCCTGATGTCTGGATACAGTTATGTTCGGTGAGCTCTTTCCTTTGAGATTTATTAATGAGTCTGATTCTTTTGACTTATCGATCTTTTTCTTTGCCTCTTTGATCCAGGGGTGAGGATTTGAGAGCCAAGGGGGAACAATAATGATGTTGTCTTCCATTTGTTCCTTAGCTTTTGCCTGCAGGAATGTCTCTGACTTTATTGAGTGATGAATCTTTACTGTGTAACTGGAAGGGTACGAACCTTTAAGAAGCTCAGGCACTGCTGCTTTCTTCAGAGGTGTAACTTTATTCCAATAGCCTTGAGGCGGTCGTCGCACCCCAAGTTTCTTGCAAATTTTTGCGAGTCCTACATCGGAGATTCCCACTTCTTGGGAAAGTGTTTTCATAGGTTTTGACCAAACGAGGTCAAGGAGTTCTTTTCGGGTGAATGTTTTATGATTCAAGGTAATATGTGTTTATATTAATTTAAGTAAAAACTAACGCGCATCATAAGTGAAGATTGCTGAAGATTGTTTTCAAAGCGAGCACGTAAATCAGTTTGAGGAGTTATATCGTACACTGTTTCTGCAGCCCATAAATAGGATGGATTGCCGGATATGGGAGATACGTCTGCATTGAGTTCCATATTAAGACGGCTTTTAGATGATAAGTTTGCAAGGATACCGTTTTCCGATCTCAGCATAAGAACATCATTGTAGTGTGTCTGCTTATGGTTAATTTGGCCGCCCCAAAGACTGTAAATCATGAGGTCAGGGATAGGTCTTATGGCTTTTCCGACTTTGGCATCGATATAAGCTGTAGAGCATGATTCACAGATAAGGTTGCGAGGGGCGTACTCAGCCGTTACTGACCATGAGAGGTCTTTATGAAACTCTCTGGGAATAGGGTTGGTATTGAAACTGGCTATATCGATAGCGGTGAAAGATTTCAGGTCAATGTTATCCCGGGTAATATCGACTTCAACGGCTCCCATAACAAACCGAGAAGCTTCCTGACCTTCCAGAGGGGTATTCAAAAGATCATTGTTTGCCGCTTGGTAACGGATGTTCAATGCATCATGCTCAGGTCTGGTGATGTAACCAATTTGTAGAACGGCTGGATGGTTGAGAGTGGCCGGCGTAGATCCTGGCTTCACAGGTGCGGAATCATTCTGTGAGTCCTGAGAAGGCGGACGCTTTAAACGCTCCATAAGCAGTATATGACGGTGTTGTTGGACATTCTTCAGATTTTCCGAATCTTTAGCTTTCGTGCTCAACTTGGCAAGTTCAAGATCGTAGTGGCCTTTGACGACGTCCAATACGTTATCGCTTACCGGTTGCGTCTGTAACCTCGGCTCCATAATTCAAGCTGGAGTCAAAAAAAAGTTCGTTCACATCTTTATCGGTCGTTTCAAACTTCAGCATGGTATGGCCGAAATACGACGCCGGGCTTTCAAAGTAGCCGCTGGCAAAAATGAGAGAGACACCTGTTACTTTACTTGGGTCTACATAACGGGAATAACCTGAGCAATCGGGTTGTGGGATTTCCTTGAACTCGTCTATATATTTTCGGAAAAGCGTTGTGCGAGCTGGAAAGCGACAAAGTATCTCTGTTTTTGTCTTATCCATTTTGTACTCGTCCATGGCATTTACGAAGGCCTCAAACTCTTTTTCAGGTGAAGAGGCTCCTTCTGGACTTAAGAAAAAGGAGTCATTTACGATTTCCGTTGAATATCCGTCGGTGTTCTGATGGTAAAAGTTGATTGTCATCCAAGCGTCGTGTAACGGGCCTTCCTCAGGGAAGGGGAAGGTATTGGCCCATACCGATAGGCTTGGGATAAGACCCAAAAGAATCAAAGGCAGCTTCTTAAAGAGCTGCCTTTGAGTATCGATACGACTGATAGGCACGATCCTAGAGAGATACGGCACAGTTCGGTGCGACGGCCTTGGTGGCGGCCTTTACGCTGTTGTACAGGCCTGCAGCACGTTCTTGACGGCTTTGAGTGCTGTAATTGCCTTGTGCCACAACATTGGCGTAGTTTGCACGGGTTTCAGCCACAATTGCGCTGCGCGAAGCGCTGTCGCAGCCCATGGTATCAGCCAGAGCTGTGGTGTAGGCACCGCCGCCGCTGGCGACATCAGCTTCCATGGCTTCCAAGGTTTCGATAATCAGAGTTGCAGTCTTAACCTTCTTGGCATTGCACATTTCCGGAGACATTGAGGCAGAGCTCAGAGCGGTGGTACCAAGGTCCCAGATGGCATTGGAAGTCACTGCGGCCCAAGCAACGTTTGGGAATAGGGCTGCGCCGATACCACATTCGGTATAGGGGCTGGGGCCTGAACCTTGAGCTTTGTCTTGTGCATTGGTCATGAAGGGGACAGCCAAGAGGGCTGCGGTGAGTGCTAGCTTCTTCACGTATATGATTCTTTCTAGTTGGTTAGCATCCTCCTAGATGGGGGAAGAGGAGTGAATCCTACGCGGAGCTTACAAAAATTGGAGATTAAAACCAAGAGGAGGCTTAACCTTTTTGCTTATGACTGCAGCTGTTTGATGGCTTGTCTCTAATAATTAACTATTTGAATGGGATAGTGTTGGAGGGTCTTGCAAACAGTTTGGATGTCGTATAATAGTTCGTTCTATGGAAAATTCGCAGGCACATCCCACATATATCGAGTCCGGAGATATTCTGGCGGATTGTACTTGGGGCGCTATTGCTTTGTTAATTTTTATGTTTTTATTAGTTTCGCCTATTCTTTTTATAGCCCATGTTGTTGAGCGCTTTAAAAAGCATTAGTTTCTATTATTTTGAAATATTAAGATTTTTAGGATTAAAGGCTTGCTCTATGCAGTGGGCAAAGGCGTGTCCCCCACCTTTCTTGAAAATGTTAATTCCAGCATTGTTTTTAATAGTATAGACAACAAATCCTGCTGGAACAGCTGTAAGTATATAAAATGCGGCGAAGAGTAGTATCCAAAGTTTAAGTCGAGGAGGTTTTGGTTGCCTTATATCTCCCATCAACTCAGCAGGATTAAGATTGTTCTCATTGGGTACTGGGGGAAGGTTTGTCATGGAAGAATTTTCGTTATTGCTTAGATTTCAAGATTAAGACATATCAAAGATTCGTTGCAGTAGAGTCATTAAGAATAATCATGTAAGTTAACAGTAATTTTAATGCCGTATTGCCTAATTTGCATAATGGTATAAGTCACTTTAACTGTATAGCGTTTGTAATTTATTGCAAAATATGATTTTTAACTTTAAATGCGCTTATGAAAATTAAACTTAATGCCTTCAAGGCGTATGATGTTAGAGGCAAAATGCCTGATGAGTTAAATGAGAGTATCGCCTATCAAATAGGTCGTGGTCTTGCGCGAACAACGCAAGCATCTCAGGCCATTCTAGGTATGGATAGCAGAATCAGTTCCCCATTACTCCTAAAGGCAGTTGCAGCAGGTCTTATGGAAGAGGGAGTAAGCTGCCGTTCATTGGGGCTGTGTGGTACTGAGGAGGTCTATTACGCTGCTGGAGTTGGGTATGCCGATATTGGTATCATGATTACCGCGAGCCATAATCCTATGGAATACAATGGGATGAAGTTTGTTAAAAAAGGTGGACTACCTTTTGATCCTTCTGAAGATTTAGTACCACTTGAAGAATTTGTTCGCGCCAATATCTCAGGGTTTGTTCCCGAATCGTTTCCTGAGATAGAGGAGATTTCTTACAGAAATGAATATGTTGCTCATTTAATGGCGTTGATTTTGCCTGAGTCCATTCCTCCTCAAACTATCGTTATTAACGCTGGTAATGGAGCCGCAGGTCCTACGGCAGATGCGATTCTTGCTAATCTTCCCCAGCTAAATGTTATCCGTATCAATCACCGGCCCGATGGTACTTTTCCAAATGGGATTCCTAATCCGTTCTTGCCCGGTAATCGCAAGGCAACAAGTGACGCTGTAATTGAGAATGATGCATCTATCGGAATTGCATGGGATGGAGATTTTGATAGGTGTTTTCTTTATGATGACAAAGGGAACTTTGTTAATAGTTACTATCTAGTAGGAATGCTTGCACAAAGAATGTTGGATAAATATCCAGGTTCTTCCATTGTGCATGATCCAAGGCTGTTTTGGGATACAGAGGCGGCTATTTTGGGTGCCGGTGGTAAGCCTGTCATCGGTAAAGTTGGTCATGGACACATAAAGCCTGCTATGAGAGAGCATGATTCTCCATTCGTCGGTGAAATCTCGGGGCACTTTTATTTCAGAGACTTTTTCTTCTGTGATACTGGCATGCTACCGTGGATGCTGGTTCTTCAGCATCTTGGTCAAAAAGGCCAAACATTGTCGGAAGCTTTGAATCAATCCATGAGTAAAAATTTTGCTTCTGATGAAATTAATTTTTATACCCCTTTGCCGGCAAGAGAGTTTCTCAAGAATCTAGAGTCGTTCCTGCCTGTAGGAAGGTTGTCTTATGCTGATGGCATCACAATATCTTCTGATAATTGGCGTGCCAACATTCGGGCTAGCAATACTGAGCCATTGTTAAGATTAAATGTTGAAGCGGTCTCGTCGCATGAGCTTAGAGAGCAATTGGATGAAATTAGGAGAGTTATCTTAGATCACAATGGACAATTGGCTAAAGACCACTAATACAGTCTTGTTTTTGAATAAGATATAAGTTAGAGCCAAATAACGTAAATTGTGGGAGACCTAAGCAAATGACTATCGATACTAGAATTCAGCCTGTAATTCTTTGTGGCGGTTCTGGAAGCAGGCTATGGCCTTTGTCTCGTAGTGCAATGCCTAAGCCATTTATTTCGCTCGGTGGTCAAATGGGGCATACGCTCTTCCAGCATACAGCGTTGAGGGTTCAAGGTGCTGGAATGCTTCCGCCTGTAGTTGTGTGTGCAGAAGCTCACCGCTTTTATGTTTTAAATCAACTTGAAGAGATTGGTATTACCCCTGCCGCTATAATTCTTGAACCTCAAGCTCGAAATACAACTGCTGCAATAGCTCTTGCCACGGAATGGGCCAAAACCAACTCAGTGAATGTGCCATTAGCCATTTTGCCTGCAGACCATCTTATGGGTTCTCCCGCGGAATTTCAGGAATCTTTGAAAGCTGCCACAGCTCACGCATCTGACTCAATTGTTTTATTTGGTATTAATCCTAGTTTTGCAAATACTGAGTATGGTTACATTCAGTTAGGTGAGAACATAGGGGGAGGGGCTCATAAAGTAATCAAGTTTCTGGAAAAGCCAAACCGTGCAAGTGCCGAAATGCTTCTAGTAAGCGGAAACCACGTGTGGAATAGTGGCATGTTCATATCTGCGCCAGAGCTCCTAGCGCGTGAGATTTTTGAATATGCTCAGGATGTAGCTAGCAAAGTTTCAGTAGCATGGGACAAGCGCCGTAGTGAGACTTTGCTTCATACGGAAGTTATTCGACCCGATGAGACATTTGGAGAAGTACCTTCAATTCAGTTTGACAATGCTGTCATGGAGAAAACTCAGCATGCTGTTGTTCTTGCTTACAGCGGTCGTTGGAGCGATATCGGTGGTTTTGCCGCTTTGGCGGAAGCTCTTCCTCAAGATGACTCGGGAAACAGCATTTCTGCACCTGAGGATTCACATGTTCTTGTACCTGATACTATAGGAAGTCTCATTCACAGTAGTGTTCCTAACAAGATTGTCGCTGTTCATGGTCTTTCGGATGCAGTAGTTATTGATACAGCTGATGCATTGCTTGTCACCACAAAATCGCGTTCAGCTGGAGTGAAGTCAATTTTTCAGAGTCTTCAGGCTGCTAGAGCTCCTCAGGCTGAGTTTCATAATCGCGTTCATCGACCCTGGGGATGGTATGAGACAATAGTCAAAGGCCCAGGTTATTTAGTCAAGCGTATTGGTGTGATTCCGGGTGGGCGTCTTAGCTTACAATACCACCATCATCGTGCCGAGCATTGGACTGTTGTTACAGGGACTGCAACAGTTACTAAGGGAGAGGAAATTCTTACTCTCAACCCTGATGAATCAGTCTATCTGCCTTTGGGAATTCACCATCGCTTAGAGAATAAGTCTTCTAGCGATATGGTAGAAATTATTGAAGTACAGACTGGCAAGATTCTTGTAGAGGAAGACATTGTGCGTGTCGAAGATATTTATCATCGAACTTAGAGTCCATTACTATTATTTAAATAATGTGCTCTTTTAAATTAAATTTAGGTAAAAAAATGCGTTTAGTTATCCATGATTATCCAGGACATGCCTTTCCAGTTCAATTAAGTCGTGCTTTAGCTAAAATGGGTCATGATGTCTGGCATGTCTGGAGTTCAGATATCGAGGCTCCTAGAGGGCCACTTAATTATCAGCCTACAGATCCTAAAAATTTTCATTTGTTACCTATTTCACTTGGGAAACCTCTGGCTAAGTATAATCTTATCAAAAGGCTGTTTACAGAGAGATCTTATGCTCGTGCTCTTATTCGGGCTATTGAACCGTTGAATGTCGATGTGATTCTCTCAAATCCATCACCAATAGTTCAAGGACCGTTGCTTAATTGGTGTAAACGTCAAAAGATACCGCTGGTATCTTGGCTGCAGGATTTGTATTATATTCCGGTTCGCAAAGTGCTTGTTGAGAAGTTTTGGCTAGCAGGATATGTTTTTGGTTGGCTATTAAAGGTTTATGAGCTCTCAATTCTTCGTCGTAGCCAGAAGGTTGTCTTAATTGCAGACTCTTTTAAAGAGTTTTTGAGTGCAGAAGGGCTGCCTCAAGATTCTATGGTGGTAATTCCAAACTGGGCTATTTTAGAAGAAATGCCTGTGAGACCAAAGCAGAATGAATGGACAAAAAAGTATGACTTATCAAGTAGCTTTGTTTATCTATATTCTGGCACATTAGGGCTTAAGCATAATCCGCAACTATTGATAGATTTGGCTTTATCACAGCCTGAGGCGAAAATTGTTGTGGTAACCCAGGGGCTTGGACGGAACTTCCTTGAAAAAGAGAAATGTTCACAGGGGATCGATAATCTTATTTTGTTGGATTACCAACCATTTGAGGTATTACCTGATGTTCTAGGGGCTTCGGACGTACTTGTCGTATTGTTAGAAAAAGAAGCTGGAGTGTTTTCCGTTCCCTCCAAAGTTCTAAATTACTTCTGTGCAGGAAAGCCCGTGTTGGGAGCCATTCCACTCGTGAACGCCGCAGCTCAGAATATCCTTGCCATTCCGGCAGGTAAAGTTGTTGAACCAGATAACATGGATGGATTTGTAAAAGCTGCAGAAGAGCTTGCACAAAGTTCAACTGAAAGGGAAACGTTTGGAAAGTCTGGCCGCAAATATGCGGAACACACATTCGATATTACTAAGATTGGGTCTAGGTTTGAGACAATATTTAAATCGCTTATGGTCTAGTCCTATCTTACGAAAGAGTGTCGGCCTTACTGGCCTGATGTATGCGTCTCCTGTTGTAGGTATTCTTGTTGAAATCTTGCTCATGCGGACCTATGGCGTAGGAAGTGTCCTTGATGTGTATAGAGCGGTACTAACATTCATGCTAATGGGGCAGGGGCTTATTGCATCGCAATTATTGAAATACGTTGTCATACCTAAAATGGCAACTTTCAGATCTCAAGGAAAAGAGAAAGATGGTTTTTTATTTGCTCTGCATTTCACATTGAGTATTCTACTCGTAACTCTTCCGCTGTTGTTTTTGGGGGTGTTGCGTCCAGACATAATCATACATTATCTAGCTCCTGGTATTCCGGGAGAGGTAACTAATCAAGCCTCCTGGCTTGTGACTGTGGGGTGTGTAGGATTCTTTATATTAACACTGGTGGGAAGTCTGACAGCCATAGTGAATTTCTACGGCGTGTTTTGGGGGCAGCCGGTAGGACAAATGCTAATGAATGGTGGCATTGGTCTTGCTATTTTCCTTGCCGGCCATTTGACGAGGACGGCCTCAACGCAGTTTGGATTGTTAGCAATAGCTCTTGGTGTTGGTCTCCTTCTCATGGTTGGGATACTTGCATGGCAAACGTGGATGGCTTGGATCAAGTTACCAGTACAGCATGCCAGCCAGAGGTTCTGGGATACGTTTAGAGGACTTGGTTGGCTATTGTTGCCGCAACTAGTAATTCTAGGAACTGAAATGTGGAAACCTATTCTTGTTAATCGTGAACTTTCACAGCTTGATTCAGGAAGTCTTGCACTTTATCAGTTTGCATTCCGATTGTTGATGTTGGGATCATTGCCAGCACAGGCTATTGCAACTGTCTTGTTTCCTCATATCTCTCGGATTGCAGCCGAGGCGGACGGCCATTTACTGCGGAAGAAGCTTCAGGAAGGAACCTTTGTCCTTGGAGGTATTTCTTTCGGATTATCATGCGGACTCTTTATTACTGCGCCATTTTGGATGCCGATTCTAAGCTCGATCGCAGGCATCCACGGTGCAAACTATGAGCGGTTGCTCAGTGCTTTCAGTATCCTGGTATGGTGTTGTCCATCAGGCGCATTGGCAATGTTTTATGTTCAAAGTGCCTTTGCGTGTCACCGTCGATGGTTTGTAGTTGGGTATGGGTTATTTTCTACGCTTCTTTTGACCTTCGTATTATCTTTCGTATCAGACCTTAATGGAGTGGCTTTCGGTTATATGGGTGCAAGCTGGGGCAGCGTTATCGGTTTTGGTATATGGTTTTTTATATATTCCAGATATAAGATGATCAGGAAGTGATAGAGTTAGACTATTCAAAAGATTTTCTATAGCATTCTCATGGTTTGTTCCAGTCGTTGCTCAGGGGAGGCGGTTGTTGCTGCTGCGGAGTGCTTTGAGCTGCGCCCAACGCTGCTCAATTCGGCTAAGATCGAGTGTGGAGAGCGGCCGGTATAGCAAGGTAAGGGTGGTCGCCTTGATTAGCTGGCGGGTGCTTGAATGTTTATGAAAGCCTCATTGTCCACAATGATCGCGCTGGGCTGGGCTAGTTCCGACAGCAAAATGTGAGAGAGCCAGCGTTTGAACACTACCGTGTCGATCTTGCCTGTAAACAGCATCGTTGCCAGTAGAGCTTTACCAAGCTGTGCTATGATCAGGTTGATAGGCGGGGCGGCTGAGGGGGGGCGCTTAGCTCTAGCTATTACTCTCTTGCAGCTGCTCATATCGCAAATTCAAGGCTTATGGTTCTAGTCGAAGCATCATCCCTTCTGCTCCAGAGAGTATCTCTTCATTATAAACAAAATAAAGATAATAGTTAGAATTCCTGAACAAACTGCTAAAAGAGATCCGCGAAGTATAATTGGCAAGAATGCAGTAAATACAATTGCTGGCAATATGGTTATGTTTGCTTCATTTTTATGTAAAGCTCTATCAGAAGCAAAAATCAAATAGCCAAGTATATAAGCTAAGATGGCAACACCAATAAATCCAAGATCTAAATAACCTTCAATATATATAGGAGAAGAAAGATTCGTGTATGAGAAACCTTCGTTAGTTCCGAGTAATGCTCCTGTTGGTAACGCTTTATTTTCCCAGATGCTTCTAGGAACAAAAAACAATAATGCAGATAATATTTGATTTCCCCATGTATATCCTTCACTAATAACATATCTTACACCTAAGATGGTCATTTGGAATCCATCAAAATCTCCACTAGATAAGTTATCCTTTAAGTTTTTAGCAGAAGACCACGCGGCATCGAAGTCAAAAATACCTGAACGATTATAGCCGCCTAAGAATCTGAATACATAATAAAGAGACAGTGGAAATGATACAGTCAGCCAAAAGCCTATATCAATTTTCGACTTTGAATTTTTAATATAAATGAATACTAATGATAATAACGTTCCCAAAAGAGCAAAACGTGCAACTCGTCCTGGATAATTTATAATCAAGTACTGAGATGCATTTACAATTAAAAGAAACTTGTACCATGAGTTTTTTTGAAGATCCTTACGAATGACTTGTTGAAAACAAGAAATAAATAATGCCGTTAATAAAGCTGAGTTTAAACCTATAATTAAGCCTAACTCTGCTAATGAAAATGTATCGCCAAAATCACTGGCGACAGCACCTCGTGACCGCAGAAAAAAGGAAAATCCAAATCTAGCAAAAAGGTAAGAAGACCAAGCTACGCCAATTAAAGTGAAGATTTTAAGTATTTTTAGATATTTATCTTCATTGATTCTTAACGAATTACTGCAAATGCTGTGTTTTGCATTGCGAGAAAAAAGAATGTAAGAAATATCAGTTATAATTATCCCGCACGCAAGAATCAGGCTAGCTAATAACTCCTGCTCTGCGGGGTAACCAAGCAAAGTATCCCAATAATACGATCCATCATTCATCTGAACTAGGCCAGGAATTAATAATATGAAAAGTGCATAGAGCCAAAATATCTGAATCGACCATCGGCTATCATTTGAATGTGTTAAAATTGCAAGACGAATAATTCCATATACGATCATGCTACCTAATATTAATTTGCTTGATAGCGAGCCATAGTTAGAACTCATATTTAAAAGCATAGATGAAAATGCAATGAAAAATATGAAGAATATAACAAAAGATTTTAATATTTTAGATGGATTCATGAGCATATATCCTTGATTAAACTATTGAATTCTAATGCAGATAACTTGTGTTTTTTTATAAAAGGGGAGTTATCTTTACTCTTTTTAATGCATGAATAAACAAAGTCTTTTGATTCCAAAATCGTATTTTTATATTGATATACATGTGCTGATTCAGTTTTCAGCATATCAGTGATATACCCAGCGCAGGATGTAATAATTGCACACCCATAGCTTAATGCTTCATAAATAACAACGGGCTGTGCTTCATTTGGATATGTGGAAGGAAATAGAAATACATCAGTTTTTTTATAGAAATCTTCCTTGGCAGCCCCATGAACTGGACCTAAGATTATTAAGTCTTCACCTAGTGTGGTTTTAGCATCAATTATAGATTTTTCAACTTTAGGTTCAATTATTGGGCCAGCTAAGGTAAGAGTTATTTCTAAGCCAGACTTTTTTAACTCTATAGCTAAGTCTAAAGCTCTGATTGCTCCTTTCTCTTCGGTTAAATTGCTTAACATACCTAGATTGATTTTCTCATCAATGATTATAGGTTTTATGTTTGGAACTTTGACATGGCATGCGTTACTAGAAACCGCTATTGAACTGATATTTGAATATTTGCTTTTAAGATCTTCTCTCATTCCATCTGCTAAAACTATATGGTGCGCATTTGGTGTTATCTTTGTTAACCAATCAAATGTTTTACTAAAAACTTTTGCATGTTTGGATGTGTGATGATGTAAATATATGTCATAGTGAAAAAGTCTTGCTAGACTACATAGATAATAGTTGTAATAAATACCGTAGCCACTTTCAACGATAGTATAAAAAGTTTTATGTCGATATAACATTGAATAGAATATTATATATATCGAAGTTTTTATAACTTTTCGACACTTAATAACATGATAGCCTAAGCTTTTAATTAGGCTTTCGGGAGATAAATCACATACATGTAGAGTAGAGCTTTCTTTAGTCAACGCTTCAATAAGCTTTACAGTTATGTAAGCCTGTCCATGCATAGGTGGAGGGAGGGCTGCAGCAGCTAAAATTAATTTATTCATTAGTCTATTAACCTTGAAATACCCGAAACAAAACGTTTAGTGTCTCCCAGATAAACTGTTAGTTCTGTTCCTTTAGATAGTGAATTCCACATATCTTTGCGTTGGCAAACCTCATGCATAAAAAATGCTAACCCTTCTGGATTGTCCGGCGTGAATGTAAACCCATTTATACCATCTCTGATGAGTTCATCGGCTGCACCACACAAATAAGTTGCTAAGACAGGAACACCCATTGCTTGTGCTTCGATAACGACATTCCCAAATTGCTCTTCTGAACTAGGCAGAAGTAAAGCTAAAGTCTGCCCAAGAGCTTTAGAAATATCATCAGACTGTATAAAGCCATGTAGGATGACGTTGTTTAATTGTTTCTTCTTGACGATATATTCTTGGAGCTTTGATTCAAGAGGGCCGTCCCCATAAATATGAAGAGGGCGTGGATTCTGGACCTTTGAAGCATAAAGAGTATATGCATCTATGGCCATAAAGAGATTCTTTTTGGGAACAAGTCTGGAAATAATTGAGAAATGCCGCTTATCGAACGGAAGACCTTTAGGTGCTGGAACAGTGCCAGAATTTGTTCTAATGCGTTCTATAGATAGAGTATTGTAACCCAATACTTTCGGGCGATTTTTCATACCCAATAGAGACAAATAAGCGGATGCTCTTTCTGATCCTACAAGCGCACCGTTGTAGGGGGAGTAGAGAACTACCTTAACGAGTTCTAACAGTATATTTCGTGAGCTATCATCGAACTTAGCATTGTTCATAACAAAAACTTTACGCCCTAAGAGCTTTAAGAGAATCGCCGTAAAAAATACGTATGGTTGTTCATAATGACAAAAAAAGAAGTGATGCTCTTTGAGCGGTATGCAAGTAAGCATTAGCTTAAGCATAATTTTTACTTGGGAAAGGTTGTGCGTAGACTGATTAAGGAAAAGCGTTTTTTTGACATAACCATTAGTTTCATCAGAAACCCAAGAATACGTATTGCTCTGTGATGTAACTTCTACACCCACAACTTGATAGTCATGCTCAATAAGGGCACTCAAGCGGTCTTGATGCATAGGCCCAATATTTTCCCATAGGAATAAAAGTTTAGGCTTCATGGAGGCTCCTCAAACTCTTTGTAGAATAAAGTTGTTTGTATCTATCTATAGACTTCAAAAGATTAAAATTTTTGGCTACGAAATCGTAAGATTCCGCACTAAGAGCATCCCTCATTTTTGGTTTATTGAGGATTAGTAGGATTTTTTTAACAAGTTCCTCAACTGAATTATTTGCAAATTGTAGAGTCCATGAATTTGGTAATGCTTCTCTTAGACCAGGAGCGTCTGATCCAATAACAGGTACACCGGAGGCTGCAGCTTCGAGAGCAACTAAAGGTAAACCTTCAAAACGTGAAGGCATTATCACATAGTCGAAAACAGGATAAAGGTTATTCAAGTTATTTACTGGAGTGTGAATAGAAACGGGGAGGGCGCTGTATGCTTTTTCATTTAATAGTTTCTCCTGATGACCAGCTCCAAAAGCATAGACATGAATTCTGTTTTGGTCTTCCTTCGATAAACGAGAGAGCGCATCCAAAAGAATATCAAAGCCTTTTTGTTCAACAAAGCGACCTGCGAAAAGCAATTTCAACTTTTTTTCATGTACGGGCAAGCCCAAGCGTTTCAGTGCATTTGGACCGCTCCGTTCAGGAACTTTTGATGGTACTAAAACACCATTTGTAATGAATGTTTGATGTGGGCTTGGATTAAGACCGAGAGTGCTACGCATAGCTAAATAAGCCTGTTCGACATCTTTGGAAATATGCACAACGCTATCCGAGATAAAGGTTCCCTCAACCCATTTTCCAACATTAGGGTAATGCGGCCATAACAGTTTGGTGTTGTGGATGGTTCGTACAATATGTGGAGAATAACTATGGTTAAGAATTGCTGATAACCTCAATGCATTTGCTAGAACCATATCTGGGAAATCCGTATGAGAATGGATGACTTCAGGCTTTTCCTTCAACAACAGGCGGGTAAGTTCAATGGATGATACGATGAGTCCCGCATATCGTTTCAAAGTGTTCGTTTTTGAGATGCCTAATTCAAACCAACCTATGTGATTTTTAGCAAGTTCGTCTCTCAGTTCTTGAGCAAATGGAGTATATTCTTTGTAAATAGTTACAATTGAAACTTGATAATGTTCAGACGAAATGGCTTTTGCCAGTGCAAAAGCCACTTTTTCAGCTCCGCCTAGCTGGAATGCGGTAATGATATGAAAGATTTTTCTCTTCATGATCTATTGAGACTGCAAAAAGTCATCGTATGTTTTCTCGAGCATTTCGGAGATGCTGATTTGAGGCCGCCATCCCAACGAAAAAATCTTTGAAGTATCCATGGTTTTCCGTGGGGTACCATCAGGTTTGGATGGATCAGTCGTGATGTCTCCTTCGTAACCAACAATTTTCTGAATCATTGAACATAGCTCCATTATGCTATGATCGTGACCAGTACCTATATTGAACATTGACTGTTCGCCTGTATCGTTGGCCAGCAGGAATACGATAGCCTTTGCAAGGTCACTGCTGTGCAAATATTCCCTACGGGGAGTACCAGATCCCCACACAGTGAAAGTCTTGTCCCCTGCCTTTTTGGCATTGTGCATGCGAACCATAAGTCCCTGTGCCACATGAGACTTTTCAGGATCAAAATTATCGCCAGGGCCAATCAGGTTAGGCGGCATGACAGTAATGGCATTAAATCCGTACTGCTGGCGATAGTAGTGAGCCATCACGGTGCCTGCTATTTTTGCGACAGCGTAGCCTTTGTTGGTCTCTTCCAAGGGGGCGGTCAGAATATCTTCCTCTTTTATAAGGCGGTCTGGAATCCGAGGATAAATGCAAGAACTTCCTAAAAAGACGAACTTCTTGCAGCCATTCCGGTAGGCTGCATCAATTGTATTGGTTTGGATTTTCAAATTTGTGGCAAGAAAATCGGCTGGCCGGTTTTTATTGTCGAATAGACCACCAACGAGAGCTGCGGCCAACACGACATATTCAGGTTGTTCTTTTTGGAAAAAATTGTCTGTGTCGGCCTGATTGGTTAGATCCAATTCTGCGTGAGTGCGTGTAAGAATGTTTTCAAAACCTTGACTTTGCAATTCACGCAGAACGGCTCCGCCAGCCAGGCCGCGGTGACCGGCTACATAGATTTTTGCCTTTTTGTCCATATAAGTTTAATCCTATTCGTAATAGCTCGGAGGTGTGAAGCCGCCATCGCGCAGATAAGCGTTCTTTTTAGCCAGCTTTAAATCTGATGCCATCATGTCATCAACTAGCATCGGAAGCGTATATTCGGGAGTCCAACCCAATTTAGAGTTGGCTTTTGAAGCATCACCCAAGAGAAGGTCAACCTCCGTCGGACGGAAATAACGCGAATCAACGGCGACAACCTCTTGACCTATGGGGAGCTGATACTCAGAGTTTGAGCAACTTGCCACATAGGCCTTCTCATCAGCACCCGATCCCTTGAATTCAAGTTCGATACCAACATGTTCAAAAGACATTTTCACGAAATCACGGACAGATGTGGTTACACCGGTCGCAATCACCCAATCTTCGGGTTTGTCAGCCTGTAGAATCATCCACATCATCCGGACATAGTCCTTAGCATGTCCCCAGTCGCGTTTGGAATCCAAATTACCCAAATACAGCTTGTCCTGATGTCCAAGAGCTATCTTTGAGACTGCGCGAGTAATTTTGCGGGTTACGAAGGTCTCGCCGCGGATAGGCGATTCATGGTTGAACAAGATACCGTTACAAGCGAAGATATTGTAAGCTTCACGGTAGTTAACAGTGATCCAGTAAGCATACATCTTTGCCACAGCATAAGGGCTGCGCGGATAGAAAGGTGTCGTTTCTTTTTGGGGCGTTTCTTGAACCAACCCGTAAAGTTCGGATGTGGATGCTTGGTATATCTTTGTTTTATCATTAAGTCCTAGTAATCGAACAGCTTCCAAGATGCGAAGAGTACCAATTCCATCAGCATTAGCCGTATACTCAGGAGTTTCAAAAGACACCTGAACGTGGCTCATGGCTGCAAGGTTATAAATTTCATCAGGCTGGATTTTTTGGATCAAGCTCGTAAGATTCATACTGTCCGTCATGTCTCCGTAGTGGAGTATAAACTTTTGATTTTCAACATGAGGATCTTGATAAAGATGATCAATCCGATCTGTGTTAAACATGGAAGAGCGACGTTTTAAACCATGAACTGTATAACCTTTTTTGAGGAGAAATTCAGATAAATATGCGCCGTCTTGGCCAGTAACCCCTGTTATTAGTGCAGTTTTATTCACAATAATTTCCTCATATTCGTTATCTGTGGCCGGACACTAGGAGAAATTGAATCAAATTTCAACGTGTGTTTATACTTTTTATATAATTAAATTAGTAATTAATCTTGTTATCGGAGACAATTTAACTGCCAGTCTACCAGCTCGGGTATAGCTAGTGATTGGGAAGTAGTAAAAATTCAATATTTATAAACTATCGCATTCCCATTGAGTTAAGAAGTGCATAACTTCCAACAGTCAAAATTGAAACCGGCCAAAATATAGCTGCTAGCAGGGCTAGCGATCTATTAGCCACCTTGGGATCGGTTGTAGTTTGCCCGATTACGTAAAATATGGCCGCAACCATAAGGTAGGCGAATATCCCTAGGTAAATCATATGTTAACCCTTTACTTCGTTGAAGTTAATACTTCTGTTGCTTAACCTAGTTGTTACTGGAAGCCAAATACTATTTTTACGCCTTATATAAATCAATTGGTTAGTTTGTGATGTTTATAAGTTACAACGGATTAAGTTAATCTTTCGATGGGTTGCTATGGGAGTCCAATGTGAATAAGACTTTGTGCTGAGACAAGTGTAGTCCCGTTTTTGAAAGGAGCATGCCTATGCGTCTCTCTCGTCGTAGCCTTGTAAAAGGTATTGTAGGGGGAGTTGCCATATCGGCATTCCCTAAGATCTCGCATACTGCCGGTATGGACGGGTTCCAGATTGGCTATTTCGTTCCCTCTACATGGGATAATCTTCTCTATCCTGCCCGGTTAAATTGGTTGGCCTGGGCTAATCTGGTCAGCTTGAGGCTTCAGCCTTTGGTTCGACTTGCCGGCGAAAACCGGATTGAATATGTGCTCGCCGAGCGCATATATGAAAACGGTGCTGGTGACGTCTGGTTTGTCGAAATCAAGTCGGGTGTATTCTGGAACGGGCCAGCAGGGCGTGAGTCCTTCACGCTGGAACAGGTCGAATCCAACATCCTGTCCTGGATGAAGGATGATCTATCTCAGATCGGCGCCGAATTTCGTCGAAAAGTGAACAAGGTCACTCTTGAACAGGGACCATCCGGCTCCCCACGCTTGAAGATCGAGCTGATACAGCCTGATCATCAGTTCTTCTATACGTTCACGTCGTACGCGGCGTTGATCGGTCATCCGGAAGACAAGGGGCTCTTTACCCCGACAAGTCGGGGGACCGGGCCTTTCAAGGTAGATTCCTTTGAAGAGGGAATGTCTCTGCGTTTCGTACCGGAGGACTCTTATTGGGATCCGTCGCACAAGGCGCTCTTTCCGGTGACATTCCGGCAAGGGCAATCGGCATCATCATCTGCATTTGACTTCATTCCTGATGTTTCTCCTGACCGCTGGAAACAGCTTCAAGGTGAGGGGATGGCCATTAAGCAGAATGCTTTGGCGGATGCCTTGGTTTTCCACATGGATTGCCGTGACGGTCTCTTTCAGGACCCTGCGGTTCGCCAGGCCTTGCGGTTCTTGATCGATCCGCAGGTGATGATTACCAGCGTCTACGGTATGGGCCGCGCCGCGGATCATACCCATGTGGCTTCCATTCACCTGGACTCTCCTTCGGGACGCGAAGTGCGCGCCATGTACGATCCTGATCGTGCAAGGCAGTTGCTTGGAGGTCGGTTGTTGGCATTTCCGCTCTTCTATCCGGCTAGGTTTGCCTGGCAGAAGAATGCGGCGGAAGCTTATGCTGCTGCAGCTGCGAAAGTAGGTGTCATGGTAACTCCTGTCGCGTGTGGTGACGAGTTTGGTGATCGTTGGAATACCTACAGAGGTGGACTAACGGCCATCAAGTGGCAGCACAGGCCTTTGGCACAACAGCTGTTCAGTAAGGTCTATACGACCGGTGCGGAGTGGAATCTGTCGGGGTGGAGTCATCCGGGCTTTGACAAAGCGGTGTCAGAGCTTATGTCTGCACCGCTGAACACCCCGGCCGTTCAGGCTATGGAAACGGCTATGAGGCTGCTTCAGAAAGAGGGACCTATGGTGCATGCCCTCTGGTTCGACTGCAACAAGGGCTATAATCCGGAGAGGGTTGCAGCTTCCACAGTACAGGTAGGTTCTGGAGGGTATATCTACGCCGAGAAGTTGCGGCGAATCGCGTAAATGACTGACAATGGGGGGCCTAGGGCCCCCCATTGTATATTGTAATATATATTACAATTATAATTAAATAACTGATTTTATTTTTATAGGGTTCTTTTTCTCGATATTTTTATATACAACCTTTTTACAACATAAAGTTGTAGTGCATACGATGCAGTCGGACATCAACCAAACAAGAGGAGTATATGTGATGAGTCCGAATCAAAACCGTATGGCTGTTGAAAGTCTCGATCTGTCGAACATCGTGACGCGGCTGCAAGCCAAAGAGAAGTTCGATGAAACCCGTGCGCAGGCGGCGGTGGACATGTATCGCCAGTTCCTGGCAATGGTGCAGGGCCACCCGGAACAAATCATGGTTCCGAATGAGGACGTGGATGCCGCGTGGCACCATCATATCCTTGATACCCAAACCTATGCCCGGGACTGCGAAGGGTTGTTTGGGCAGTTCCTGCACCACAATCCCAATTTCTACGGGACCGATGCGTTCTTTGCCGCCTGCAAAGAGACGCAGAAGATCTTTGCTGAGACGCATGGGGACGGTATTTTTATTGAAAACGCAGGCTCTACGCGTGAATCTCCCGCGATGTGTGGTGGTATGCTCAAAGAGGAAACCGCAATGAATCTGACTGCTGCGGTTTGCAATGGTGAGTTCAAACGAGCTGCGATGTGTGGTGGCATGTTGAAGGATGACACTGGTGTCGATCTGCAGCCTGCCATGTGTGGGGGAATGATGAAAGAGGAGCAAACCCTCAATCTGAAGTCGTCCATGTGCGGTGGCATGCTCAAGGAAGACAAGGAGTCCATTCTCAAAGCAGCTGTGTGCAGTGGAGAGTTCAAGCGTGCATCTATGTGCGGCGGTATGTTGAAAAACGATACTGGCATGGAACTGAAGCCGGCAATGTGCGGTGGCATGTTGAAGGATGATGCGTCGCCAGGGCTGTAGTCCTGTCTGGGGAGTTCGTAAGGGAGGTGCTCTGCACCTCCTTTTAAGGAAAGGGGGAAATTATTATGATTGAAAAGAGTAAAATTGATATCCAGGTGAAGGCCTATCCAGGTAAAGGACGAGGCGTATGCACAATGGAGAAAGTGAGGGAAGGGGATGTAATTGAGAGGCTTCCGGTATTAGTCATTGAGCCGGAGATTTATCAGGTGGTGCGTACATTGCCTTTTATTAATCATACCTTTGTATGGGGGGATGGGGCAAAACGAGCGGGTGCCATCGGCTTCGGATTTTCCAGTTTGTGTAATCACTCACCGGAACCGAATGCGATTGTGAGAAAAGATTATGCGAACGATGCAATGGAGCTTATCGCTCTCAGGGAAATACCTGAGGGGGAAGAGGTCACCATCAAATACCACAACGTCTTTTTCAAGGTGGCTTAGTTGGTTCGGGTTAACAGAGTGCTAAACCAGTCGTTAAACCGGGCCTGAGGAATATATTCGATGGAATCATTCCAGAAGAACTTTTTGAACCATTGTACCTGGAAGCCACTTTTCTTGCTCATAAGGTGAATGGTGGCTTCATTATGAAGCTGGAAGAACGGGAAGGGGTCGAATCCACTGCCATAGCGTGAGTGAAGATAGACGGCCCCTTTGGGTTTGAGGACACGTCTCAACTCCAACATAAGTTGGTTAACCCCATGGGGAGAATCGGGAAGGAAAGGAGCGTGGAAAAGGATGGCATTGGCAAAGATAAAGTCAAAGCTGTGATCCTTGAAAGGCAAATTGTGAATGTCACCTTCGACAAATGTACCTTTGGGGAGTTTGCCGGCCTTTTCGTAATCTTCACAAATCCGTTTGGCGGTCGCGTTATTATCGATACCCGTTATCTTGATGTGTTTGTCTTTTGAGAAGTGCAGCAAATGTCTGCCATTGCCACAGCCTATATCCAGAACATGCAAAGGCTTGTCTGAAAAGAGGAACGATTTTTTATACTCGGCAAGCATCGTATCGACATATTCCACCGTATCCGGCTCAAGGCTATAGCCGATACGGTCAAAGTAAGGCTGACCAATGGCCTGGTGATTATAGACGTTCTTAATGGCGGTATTCAGGTAATTGCAGAAGGTGCGCACTTCCTTTTCAGGGAGATCGCCTTTTGCGGCTTTGAACATAATCTCAATGGTGTTGAGAATCATCCGGCGCGGTATCTCACCCTGAATACTGCTGAGATAGGCATAGACTTCGAGAGCTTTGCTGGTCTCAAATTTAGTATTATTCCCATAAATCTGGGATTCATGCCGAACGGCGTGGTAAAGCGCAAATACAAATTCCGCTTTGGCGGATGGGCTCATTCTATATCCGTAATCAAGATCGAGCTGTTCTGCCAAAGTTAGGCTGTGAACTAAAGATTTTGCATCGATAAGCAGGTGTTGCTGCTCTGAGACGAGGCTGGTTATAGGCGCGATATCAGGAGAGCCTTCGCCTGTTAGAAGCCAATTTGGGTGAACCTTGGCGGCACGGGCAACGGCGAGAAGTCTATCGGTCGGAAGAATTGCCTGAGCGTTTATGTAGCGGAAGAGGTGGGAGAGAGAAATGCCAGTTTGCTCCACCATGGCTTTTTTACCGCCAACCCGGTCAATACACGTTTTAAGCCGGAGAGCTATCTGTTCGCTAGGGGAGATTTCCCGTAAATGGGAAACGGATTCCCGTATTTGAGATTTCTGTGACATAGATCATTAATAATATAAATGTCTGTTGTATCGCAATGTATTTCTTTTACCTTGATAGTACATAAAAAGGTGAGAAATGCCATGAGTGAATCGGTACTGGTCTTTGTCAGTGGAGATTGTGTTTCAGATTCTCGTTTGCGAGAAATTGCTCAAATTCTGGCTCGTTCACCTGGAACGATTTATCTCCTTACTGCTTCTTCAAAGAAGCGGTTTCAGCATTACGTAAAATACTTTGATCGGATTGAGATTTATAACCGTAAGGACTATTTCTCGCCGTTGGAGATCAAAGGGGATTTAAGAAACTTCATGTCGGTATGGATCTTTACGGAAAGTCGTGATGACTTTTATGACATGAGGAAAGTCTCTATTCTCCCGCGAGTTCATCTCTCAGATAGTTTTGAGCTTTCTCAAGAAGGGCGCGCCTGAAAACCGGGTTTTTAATCTTGGAGAACAGTGAAACCATCTGAGCCAATTCAGCTTCTGTATCCGTAGGCACGGTCTGTTCAGCCGGGGTATAAAAGCCATTAAAGAAATAGCTTACAGGTATATTGAGACTCTGGGAGATTCTCATCATCGCATTGGGTCCTAAGCGGCAAGATCCACTCTCATACTTTTGAACCATTTGATAGGATACGCCAATGACTTTACCGAGTTGCTGTTGACTAAGGCTAAATTCAGCTCGCAGATTTTTGAGTTTATTTCCAACATGGGTGTCAATGGATTGGCTTTGAGGATTCATTTATAGGCCTTCGAAAGATGTTTAGTATAGGGCTCTTAATTATCACTATTTGCCGCATGCAATTATCATGGAACGGTGATGTGTACTACCGCCCATAAGATTGCCATTATTTGCACTTACAAAAGTGCCACTTTCCCCATCCTGAGCAAATAACTTATAGCCTTGCGTACCGCATACTTCGCCAGCTTTCTCATAACAATCAGACCAATTATTTGCGCCACCATTGCATGTAATCGCAAAACCTTGTTGGCCATTCGGAAGATAAACATGTTTGCTGGTGGTGCATCCAGACAAAGCTACGCAGACCATTACCAGATGGAGAGAGTGTACCATTTGCATGATGAATTCTTTCTTATTAATCGGCTCAGTATAACTAGTTTCTTTCTAATTGCTATGGCCATTGAAATCATTGCAATAGCTGTAATTTCATTTGATTAACTTGGATTGACTGGGATGCTTTTTGAGTAGATTGTGGTTCAATAATCAAATGGGAGGGGAAAAACCATGATCGAGAGCTTTACGCCAATCCAGCCACTATTAGGCGCTTCTATACCGTGTCCGGTGTATATGACTCAGGTCCCAGCCGGTTTTCCGAGTCCGGCTGATGACTATATGGAACGCCACCTTGATTTGAATGAGTACCTTATAGCCAGACCCGCAGCCACGTACTTTGTGCGCGTTAAAGGGGAAGCCATGGAAGGGGCAGGGATTTTTAACGGTGACCTTCTTATAGTTGATAAGAGCCTTAAACCTACCAGTGGGTGCGTGGTGCTGGCCGTGTTAAATGGTGAAATTACAGTACGGCGGTTACAGCGTAATACGCGCGGCTGGATCCTCTACTCCGAAAATTCGCGTTTGAATCCCGTATTTGTTGGCGATGAGCTGGAGATTTGGGGTGTGGTCACTTCGGTTGTGCATTCGTTTTAGAGGTAACTGCCATGTTTGCCCTTGTGGACTGCAATAATTTCTATGCCAGCTGTGAGCGCGCATTTAATCCAAAGCTTAAGGGCGTGCCGATAGTGGTACTTTCTAATAACGATGGTTGTGTAATTGCCCGCAGTAATGAAGCTAAGGCTCTTGGCATAGAGATGGGGGCACCTTGGCACATGATTGAAAAGCAAGCCCACAAGCAAGGGATACAAGCCTTTTCCTCCAATTACACGCTTTACGGGCATATGTCGGCCCGCGTGATGAACGTGCTTACCGCTTTTAGCCCTGAGGTTGAAATTTATAGTATTGATGAGGCTTTTCTTGGCTTGCGCGGTTTTGAGAAGAGGTTGGAAGCCCATGCACGGGATATGCGGCAGATGGTCTTGGAGTGGACGGGGATTCCGGTTTCTGTAGGTGTGGCGCCCACTAAAACTCTGGCAAAGGTAGCCAATCGCCTTGGCAAAAAGAACCCTGCGAGCGGTGGGGTACATATTATGGAGACCGAATGCCAACAGGAGGAAGGGTTGGAGCGTCTGGAGTTAGGGGATATATGGGGAATTGGACGGCGGCTGGTGCCAAGGTTAGAAAAGCTGGGGATCCATACGCCTCTCCAGTTGCGGGATGCTGATCCGGCGTTTATCCGCTCTAACTTTAACGTGGTACTGGAAAGACTTTGCCGTGAACTTAGGGGAGAATCCTGTTTGCCGCTTGAAATGGTGAACCCACAGAAGAAAAGCATCGTTTGCTCCCGTGCGTTTGGTGTGATGACTGATTGTAGAGATATGGTGAGAGAGGCAGTGGCGACTTATGCCTGCCGAGGAGCGGAAAAATTACGAAGGGAAGGGGTGGTTACTAACCAGCTTGTGGTTTTCATTCAAACCAATCCTTTTGATCCGAAGGCGCCGCAATATCATCCTTCGATTCCGCTTACCCTGCCGGTTGCGACTAATGACTCCCGCCGCCTGCTGAAAACGGCTTTAGAGGGGTTTGAGAAGGTATGGCGAGACGGATACCGCTTTAAAAAGGCGGGACTCATGTTCAATAACCTTCATTCGCCAGAAGAGGCTCAGATGGGGTTATGGGATATGCCGGATGATAGCCGAAGCACCCAGCTTATGAAGGCATTGGATGGATTGAATCGGAATTATGGCAAAGGTGCTGTTAGACCAGCTAGCTGCGGGTTACGGCAGGTGTGGGCTATGCGGCAGGAGAGGCGAAGCCCGCGCTATACGACTTGCTGGGAGGAACTATTAAGGGTTAAGGCTTAAATTAATTGAAAATCGGAGAAATCGTTCAATTTTGCTTCTAGATTTATCTATCGTTTGATAGGTAAAAAGCTGTTCATAAATTATTAAGGATTAAGGACATATCTATGGATCGTGATGACCTGTCCAATGCCTTACGCTTTGAAGCCTTGGAGGGTATTTTTGGCGCAAAGGAAACTGAGATATTGGTTGCGGCAAAGCCGTTGCACATGGGCGGCGATGCGGATGTCGTGCAGTTTAAGCATCATATTTCTGGTGTTGTGTATGTCACGTCTGGATTAACCTTAGCCGAAAATGATCAAAAATCTTCCGAGTGGAAGCAATATGAGCTGATGATATGTCACAGGGACAGCGGCGAGGACTGGGGAGCGGAGACAATATCGCGTCTTGCGCCTTATACCTTAGAATATGAATTGCAGCCCGGCCATACGATGGATCTGGGAGAATCGGATGAAGATTCCACGTTATCCGCTCTCTATTTTGATGAATATGCGACGTTTGAGGTTCAGGGAGACAGCAATACGTATGGTGTATTGCTGGCTGTGGGCATTACTGAAGATGAGCTTGAGTATATCCGTCAGCTTCAGGATGAGGGGTTGCCTGCCCACATGATTTTTACCCGTAAATTGGAGAAAGCAGGGGTATTCCCTTATACCGATTTGCAGCGGGACTCGATTGTGACTTACGAAGACTTTCATAATATTGGGAGGCCTTTGCCGGACATTGCAAAGGCGTTCGGGCATGGTTTTCTGACGTATATGCAGCATCTTCAGGAGTATCTGGAGGATGAAACTACGCGTAAGGAGCTTTTTGAGGCGTTTAAAGAGCTTTACGAGACGACCTTTGAAGGTCTCGGCACCTATGAAAAAGAGGTTGTTGAAAGTCTGTACGTTATTCTGCAAGGGTTTATTGATAACTATCAGGACGATGAATCCTTTAGCGAAGAGCAAAAAGATCTGTTGCTGAAGAATTGTATTTATCAGATTGCTTATTCGATACGGTCAGGCCCGGTTTTGAACTAACTCTGGGGGGCATATCAGCCCTCTTTTTTACTGTGTGGTCGGCGTTGCCGGAGATGAGTAAAGCCCCATGCGGGGCTTAACCTGTGTGTCGTTGATCTGATGCCGGCCAGGAACCCGTCAAGCCTTTCCCCCAGCCTTCCCCGTTCCGGGTGCAGGCCGGGTGGTCCCCCCTTGGCTTGACTGAACCCTGTCCGGCACCGGGGCGGGGAAACTGGCTCCGCCCAGTTTCCCCGAACCCCTTCAGGCTCGCCAGGTTAAGCGCCGCACCCTACAGACTATAGCCCTGAACAAGCTGGTTCCCTCCAAGGCCAATGTACGCCGGACGGACAGCGGCGAGGGAATTGAAGAACTGGCCCACAGCATTGCCACCCATGGCCTGCGCCAGAATTTGAACGTGCGGCAGACCGAGGGCGGACGTTTTGAGGTTGTGGCGGGCGGGCGGCGGTTCCGTGCCTTGAAGCTGCTGGCGAAACAAGGCGGGGTAGCGAAGGGTTTTGAGGTTCCCTGCAACGTGCTGGCCGAGGGCGATGATGCCACCGAGATTTCCCTTGTGGAGAACACGATGCGGGTTGCGATGCATCCTGACGACCAGTTCGAGGCGTTTCAGGCATTAGTGGATGCAGGGAAGGGGGTTGAGGAGGTTGCCGCCCGTTTTGGCGTGACCCCTGCCGTGGTGGAGCGCCGTTTGAAGCTGGCGCGGGTGTCGCCCAAGCTGCGGGCGTTGTTCCGTGGGGGTGAGCTTACCCTTGACCAGTTGATGGCCTTTGCGGTGAGTGATGACCACGAGGCGCAGGAGAATGCCTACAAGAACCTGTCCGAATGGAACCGCACCCCCCGCGAGATTAAGGCTGTGTTGACGCGCGAAGCCGTGGCGCTCACGCACCCGCTGGCGAAATTCGTGACCGTGGAGAGCTATCTGGCGGCGGGTGGGGTCATTCAGCGTGACCTGTTTGATGAACGCAATGAAGGTTATATGCCCGACCGTGGCCTTGTGTTGCAGCTTGCGGCGCATAAGCTGGAAGCTGCCGTACAGATGGCGGAAGCCGAGGGGTGGAAGTGGGTGAAGTCCGAGATAGAAAAGGATTATTCCATCAGTTACCACCGCTTGCCCCCCAGCTATCACCAAACCGAGGGAGGGGAGCGCGTCCCGTTCTATTCAGACGAGGACAAGGCCCGCGCGGGAGTGATTGTGCGGGTTGGGTTTGATGGTGAGTTAGATGTGAGCCGTGGCCTGATGCATCCCGACGACATAAAGGCTGAGAGGACGCAATGCGCAGCTGATGAAGAGGAGACGAAAGAGGTTTGCGCCATTCCGGCTTCGGTGATTCGGGAGCTGTCGGCGCACCGCACCGCCGCCCTTCGCCTTGCCATGACCGAGAACCCGCAGACGGCCTTGGCGGCGGTGGTGCATGTGTTGGCCCTGCCGCTAATTGATGGGCGCGAATATTACAGCTGCCTTGAAATTTCTCGCCGGAGTGCGCGGGTGTCGGATGCGGTGACCGTCAAAGACGACTGCAAGGCCCATGCCGCCATGACCGACCATGCCGCCTATTGGGGGGAGCGTCTGCCGAGCCATCCGGCGGAGTTATTCGCTTGGTGCCTTGAGCAGCCGCAAGACGTGCTGTTGTCGCTTCTGGCGTATTGCACTGCGCTCACCGTCAACGCCACGCAGGAGCGCATGGACATCGGCCATTCTGCCAGTCTCGCCCATGCCGCAGCTTTGGCGGATAGTCTCGGCTTGGATATGGCCAGCCAATGGCAGCCGAGCGTTGAAGGGTTTTTCGGTAAGATTTCCAAGGCTGGCTTGCTGATGCTGGCGAAGGATGCCGGAGCGACCTTGAGCCTTGTGCTGGGCAACGTGAAGAAGCAGGAAGCCGCCCGCGAAGTGATGCAGGCCATTGCTCAAACCCATTGGCTGCCGCCGATATTCCGCAAGGCGGAAGCGGCTGGGGTTCAGGAATAGGAGGGCCGGACATGCAGACCGTACCAACCACCAAAACCGTCACCGCCGACATACAAAAGGAGGTCACCGACAAAATCCTCAGGAAACTGGAGCAAGGTGTGGCGCCATGGGTGAGGCCATGGCGCACCGTGGGGAAGGGGAAGCAGGGCGGCGCCTTGCCCCATAATGCCGTCACGGGGCGCCCCTATTCCGGCGTTAATTTTCTCATGCTGGCGATGGAGCAGCTTGACCGCGACTTTTCCACGGCGGGCTGGTTGACCTTCAACCAAGCCGCTGCCGTTGGTGGCTCTGTCCGTAAAGGTGAGAAAGGCACGGCGGTGTATTTTGCCAAGATGCAAGACCGTACCCGTACGGTGCAAGATATGGTGACGGGCGAGGAACGCGAAGAGAGTTTCAGCGTGCCGATGTGGCGGCGGTTCTGGGTGTTCAACGTGGCGCAGGTGGAGGGCTTGCCCGCGCACCTTGCCCCGCAGGCGGGCTTGCCGAAGGGTGAAGGGGTGGAGGATGAACTCGCTGCCATCGCCCAACGTTGTGACTTGCGTGGCGGATTTCTGCACGGCGGCAATCAGGCCTACTACAATGTTTTCTCCGATAAAGTGGTGATGCCACAGGTGGAAGCCTTCGAGAGTGTTGACCATTACGCCTGTACCCTCTTGCATGAGCTGACCCATGCGACAGGCCACGAGCACCGCCTCGGCCGCGACATGCAGGGCCGCTATGGCGATGAAAGCTATGCCTTTGAGGAACTGGTGGCAGAGCTGGGGGCGGCGTTCACCTGTGCAGCGTTGGGGATTGATGGGGAATTGCGGCACGCTGACTATATAGCCCATTGGCTCACGCTGTTAGGACGCGACCAGCGGGCCATCTTCCGCGCAGCCAGTCAGGCCCGCAAGGCTGCGGCTTACCTGCTGGGAGAGCTGGACGGGGAAGGGGAGCAATGTACGCCCTTACCTGTGACCCCCCAAGAGGAAAGGGTTACGGCATGAGTGCTTTTCCTCGTCCTCTAAAAATTCGCAAAGACCTGTTAATCGATACCACCGCCGAGGAATGGGCGGCTGGTTTGGAACGGATTGGGTATGTGGTGCGATTTTGCAGCCCTTACGCAGCCGTTTGCTCCCTTGATAAGGCGTTTACGGTGGCGGAATACGTGGAAGGTGATGAACTGGTGGCGACCTACCGCACTTGTGACGATTACATGGAAGCACGCCGCGCATGTGTTGCCTTCCACCAGCAGCAGAACAGCTAAGGGGTCTTTACCATGACACCTGTTTTTACACCTTTAGGCCCGTGGACATACTGCCGACATGAAGAGGGCTGCCCCGTTGTAGGGCCGCAGGGGCGTATCTGCGACCTTGATTGCACCACTTACCCTGACGGGGCCACCGATGAAGAGATGCAACTACTGGATGCCCAACGGGATGCGTTTGGCTGTTTGATTGCCGCACTTCCTGAAATGGTGGAGGCCTGCCGCTCACTCTGCCAATGGGCCGATACCCAAAGCCCCTCAATTGGCGCCCCGCGCGCCCTGCTCAAGGCCATCGCCATGGCAGCTATCGCAATGAATAAAATCCAATCAGGAGACGACATATGAATGAAACAATTACAAGCCGGCTGGCCGCATTAAAGGCCAACCCGCCCGTTGTGAGTGTGCCTTATGCGATAAACGAACTGGACGAGTACGAACGTCTTGCCCAGAACCTTGTCAAAGGTCACAAGGAGGGACAACTGACCGGATACTATGAAGCAGAGAGCGCGAGCTACTGTGAAGAATTGGGGGAAGAGGCTCATCGCTTGCGAGAAGGGGGTATTTTGCCCTGCACCTTTTCTCCTGAGTTGTTGGCTGCTGTTGCGGACGCGCGAACGGTATTGCAATGCCGTGATGGGATGAAACCCTATAATCTTTTCCAATCCATTCACCTTGATGCCATGGGATTGGATTACTCGGATGCCTTTTTGGGAGAGTTTCGAGCGGAAGGCCATGCGCTGATTGTCTGGCGGCTGGGTGGTGTGAGCTTCACCATGTACCATAAACATGATGTCTCTGCGGAAATCACGTTTACAGTGGAGGGCCTTTGAATGCGTGCCGGAAGCTGGACACAGTTTGAAAAGAGGTTCGAGCCGCAGCCTGCGCCTTCCCACGATTTCATTTGGGAACCGTGGGAAGTGCCAAAAGATGCCGATTGGCACTTTTGGTGGACGCTGGTTGAGTCTGACCACGGCCATTTATATGCCGTTCCTGGTTATCGGTTCATCAATCGCTTCGGTTACATCCACACCCGCCAGAAGTGGCAGGATGAAACGAGGGAATACCTATACGGCTAGAGTTAGAATACCTATCACAACGGCTGCGGTGTTCGTACTACGGAGGCTTTCTAACCATTGGTTGAAAGCCTCTTTGTCGAGGTAAATCCGGCCACCAACCCGCACAATTGCCATTTTAAGCCCATTCTTGTCGGCATTATAAACCCACCAGCGCAGTTTCCCTTCGGTAAAAATAGGCGTCGTTTCCTCCGCCAGTTGGCGAATCGTGCGAAGGTTCTGGTAATCGAGCATGGTGAGATTCTCCTAAAGTTTCGTAATATGTGACTTTGTAATCTTTCCCGTCTTCAAATTCGAATCAACGAAAAGGTGAAGCTAAGAGCCAGTTTTCTGCACAAGCGAAACGTGACGGGCTGTTGATAAGTAAGAAATCCGGCGAGTTCTTAAAAACTTACCATTCAAAATGTTGGAAATACTGTGGTGTCTGAAAAAATTACGACATCATACTTAAGACTTATAAAACCAATAAGAACCAGCAAATCTGCCAGAAAGTCAGAAGCGATTCTAATGATTTTTGGGTAAACAAAGAGGGTTGAGGGAGGGCTTGGATAGCCCTATGAATGGTGTCTGAGCGCCGAATCCCAAATTGCTACGAGAAAGGCTTGCTATATCGTATTAGATGTAATACAAGCCCTGCTGTGTCGCGGGATGGAGCAGCCCGGTAGCTCGCCAGGCTCATAACCTGGAGGTCAGAGGTTCAAATCCTCTTCCCGCAACCAATTTTTTTGACACATTACTTAAAGATAGTGTCGTTCATCTTTGAAACTACTTGGCTTGTGTGACTCTCAGAAAGGTGAGAGTAGCGCTTTACCATTTGTAGAGTCTTATGACCAAGCACGTCTGCAATCTCTAAAAGAGTCGCTCCGTTCATAGCTAGGTAGCTTGCCGCACTGTGCCGTAAATCGTGAAATCGGAAATCCTTCACACCAGATTTGTCACGCGCATTCTCCCAAGCCTTTCTTATTTGGATTGGTGCTAGACCGTTTGAACTAGGGAATAGGAATCTTTTATGTTCTTTTGGAGCGTTGATCTCATAGAAAGAGTTGACCCATTTTATATGCTCAACAAGAAGCGTGTTGAGGTATCGGACAATTGGGATCGCGCGGGTCTCTCCATTTTTTGTTTGCCTCAAAATTGCTTGGCCACGTTCAAGGTTTATATCATCGAGAGTGAGGTTTAGGATTTCCGTGTGGCGAGCACCCGTAGATAGCGCGAATACGACAATTGGATAGAGCTGAATGTTTGGGCTGGCATGACATGCCTTTAAGAGGACTTCACGCTCAGTATCGCTAAGAAACCTAATACGAGAGTTATTGATTTTCGTAACTCGCTGTATGGAGCTTACAGGATTAGAGCCAGTCCATCCCCATTGCTTCGCATGGTTAAACAGCATTTCTACATGGTCACGATAATACTTCATGGTTTTAAGTGACTTTGCGGGGGGCGTATAAAAGATAGAGTCGTTCGTATCGCTCTTAGTGCGAGTGTCTCCAGCTGCTTTTACCTCCATAAGGAGTTTTGAAATAAGGTCTGCTTGAATATAGCTAAGGGCATATTCACCTAGCTTGGTTTCCCAAAATTTAAGAAATGTACCTTCTACTCTTTGCGTTCCTTTGGACTTATTTGGAAGAACCTCTGCTTTGTAGCGTGCGACAACTTCTGCAAAAGTGTGATTCTTGGCTTCATTTAGAACGTTATGAAATTCCCCCTTACGAATGCTGGTTTCAGTTTCTTCCGCCCAAGCCTTAGCCATAGACAGTTTTGAGAAGGTTCGAGTTATTTTAGGGAAGCCCTCACGGCGAATCAGAACCTGATAGGTTGTTCCATTTTTACCTTTACGGGGGGCAATTGTGGCCATGGTTTGTGATGATCCTTAAATTTGTTTCATTCCCTTATGTATAGTGTTACTAATGTTTTATAACGATTTTTCAAGAAATTTCTTGCGACACTTTTGCGACAATTAGGGGTAATAATTGTCAATAATTGCCAATTATATTCAGTATACACATATATATAAATTACTGACATTTAACAAAGTGCTTGTTGAGAGTTGTTGGAAAAATTGGCCCCCATCAAACTCATAAAGATATCCTGAAAGTGGCTGTTAGCGGAGCTTAATCATGCGTGTGGGTATCATGCAGCCATACTTCTTCCCGTATATGGGGCACTTTGCCTTGATAGCGGCTGTAGATGAATGGATTGTATTTGATGTCACCCAATACACACCTCGCACATGGATGAACCGCAACCGCATTTTGCACCCTACCCAAGAGTGGCAATATGTGACTGTGCCTCTGTGCAATTCTTCCATCTCGATTAAAACCCAGGATGCGCGTGTACAAGATGTGGCCGCGGCTAAACAGTCGACACTCGGCAAGCTTAGCCACTACAGGAAAGCGCCCTTTTACTGGAAAGTGAAAAGCCTTGTTGAGCTTGCATTTGATGCGACCCAAAGCGATTCTTTAGTGGCTTTGAATGTGGCGTGCCTGAAGGAAGTGTGTGCGTATCTTGAGATTCCGTTCCGGTACCGTATATGCTCGGAATTGGAACTGAAATATCCGGAACATATGGAGGCGGGGGATTGGGCGCCGTTCATTTCGCAGCACGTAGGCGCGACCGAATATCTGAACCCCCTAGGCGGCAAAGAGTTATTTGATTCTAAGATCTTTAAAGAAAAAGGTATTGAGCTGCTGTTTGCCGACTTTGCTCGTTTCGACTATGAGACTCCCGGTTATACGTTTGAGCCGCATCTTTCTATTTTAGATGTGATGATGTGGAATGCGCCTGATGTGATACGTGAGGCATTGCACAGCCATACCACGTTGGTAAAGGTATAGACGTTAAAACCCGCCAGAAGGCGGGTTTTAAGTTTTCGATCAAACCCGGGACTAGGCGCGAGGTTTGGCCGGAACGCCTGCAACAACCGTGCCTGCTTCGACATTTTTGGTTACGACAGCACCGGCTGCAACTAGTGCTTTTTCTCCGATGATGGTGTTTGGCAACAGCATGGCACCGGCACCGATAGCGGCACCATTATGGATTTGCGGACCCTTGACGCGATCATCATCGTAACCGGCCTGACCAATGTGGTTATCGTTGGCTGAGCCTACCAGAAGGCTTACAAACACGTCGTCTCCGATAGTGCAGTTACCGGTGATGTGCGTACCATCCATCACCTTGGTACGGTTACCAATGGTGGTGTTGTAGTTGACAGTCACATACCGGGAAATAATGCATTTGCTGCCGACCGTGCACTTTTCGCGGATGGAAGCACCGTCGCCGATAAGGGTATTGCTACCAATTGTGACATCGTAGAATAAGATGGCAGAGGGGCCGATGGCACAGGAGTCGCCAATGGTGATGCGCTTTTCAAAGACCGGCTGGCGGGCGAGGGCGCCTGCGCCCTTAGGCTCTTTACCTAGCAGAGTAAAAGGAAAGATCTCGGTATTTTCGCCAATCGTGACGTTTTCACCAATCACGACATGCTCGTGAACAATTGTGCCGTTGCCGATGACGCAGCCGGACTTAAGCACAGCATAGGCGCCGATACGGCAGTTTTCGCCGATGGTGGCACCTTCGGTAATGGCGGTAGGGTGAATGTACGACATAAGCGTCTCTCCTTGCTGATATGGCATGTGTTTTAGAAGGAGTGTCTTTAAAAGGCAAGATAATCGAGCGATTTATTCGTTACCGTGAGCTTGAAAGGCCTAGAGGATGCCGTACGATTCCAACCGGCTGTACACAGGCGCGGGAATGAGACGCAGAGGCAAAATACGGAGAAGTTTATGGATGGACTTCTGGATACCTAAAGCGACCTTGGCTTTTAACCCGCTGATGTTAGCGTGGTGGTTGAGGCCGATAAAGAGTTCCATCTCGGTCGGATGAGATCGGTTATCGGTAGTGAAAGAATAGACTTTGTGGGTTTTCTGTAACGCTTTTTGCTGCGTTTCGACATGGCGAGCAAAACCTTGGGGAAGCGATTCCTGTTCGATAATCGGGAACAGCGTGCTCGGTGAAGGATTTGCGAGTTCTTGCAGGGCACGTTGCGCTACTTCTTGAGGCGTTGCGCAGACGATGCCAGCGCGGGTAAAGGCATCGTAACTGTTTACCGGAGTATGAAGGGTGAGGCACGGAATTTTATGACGGGCGATGTCGAGCATGGCGGTGAGCGAAGCAAAAGGGAAGGAATCCAGTGCGAGATCGGCAAGGGTCAGGTAGCGGTCCACCTCGGTATAAGGAAGGCGGCCAAGAGCTTTGATGCGGCCACCCGTACGCTGGCTGGCGGCTTGCCATGTCGGGTTTTTAAGCGAAGGGCCTATAGCGATGAGAAAAGCACGGGGATTGTGTGTGAGGATGGATTCAGCAGTCGCGAGAAAGTCGATATGTTCTATTGCCGCATACTTATAGGGGCTGGCCATTGTGAGGATAACTTGAGAGTCTTCCGGCAGGCCGAGCTCGGCTTTAAGATTTTGGCGGTGTTCGCGCAGGAGAGGGGTCGGTGGTTGAGTCACAGGAAGAGGGAGGAGTTGGTTCCGTTCTGCCGGGATATGACGAAACTCGGTATTTATATATGTTGCCAAACTGCGGAAATTAACGACGTTATCGGCAATGGAGACACCGGTCCAGAATAGGTGGTCGGCATGGTTGTAAAGTGTGATCGGCCGGGGAAAATGCGGAGTGCCGAAGGCGAGAAGCGGGAGAATATCGTACATATGCACATGCAGGATGATGTGCTGGTAGTTGGACGCAAGACTGCGCAACTGGCGGGCTTTAGCAAGGTGCAGGCCGGCATTCAGGTGCATAACCTTGCCGTGCTTTCCGTGGGTGGCGGCTTCCAAGGTCTTGGGAACCGGGCGGTCGCCTTGTGACAGCAAAACGACATCGTGTCTGCCTGATGCAGGTGCGGCGTTTATCCAGCGCTCTGCCACACGGGTATGCCCGCCACTGGCATAGGCGCGAGTCAATACGTGGAGAAAGGACTCAGCTTCCGGCTGACTGGCCATGGGGCTTGCGATACCATCGGCGAGTTTCAGCAGCGTTTCTTCCAGCGGCCAGGAATTGAAGATACCGCAGGGATTACGTACCGCGAAAATAGCCGCCTGCGAGCATAGTGCAGCCTGTTTATCAGGCGATTTACAGCCACGAGCTGAGGCTACCAGCTTGTGAAAATAGTGACGGTTGGTTTTGATGAGATCTGGAATGGAAATCATTCTTTAACCTCGAATAGAACGAATGATATGTGAATCGAAATAAATGCCGTTCTTGTTCATAATCTTGTAAATCATACCTTTGATGAAGGAAGGAAGGCAACGTGCGGCCATTTTGATGAGCAGATAGTAGATTGTGTAGCTGCTGGCCAAATAGTTTTTGCGCTCGATGTGTATAACTGGTGTCGGTTGAGGTTTTGTCTTTTTGCTTTTTGAGATTGCGAGAAGAGAAATACCTGTGATGTGTTCTAACTCTTTGAAGCGATGGTGCCAGCGCGAGGTGGCCTCGATACATGCTTGCGAGCCTGCGACCAGATCCTGACGCCAGGCTTCATCTTTAAGAATCTTAGCGGCGAGCTCGCGGGCTTCGATGTGGGAATGGAACATCGGCAGTTTGACGTAGCCTTTGGTCAGGTCGTCGATGCCGCTATGGTAATCGGACAGCATGCAACCGTTGGACGCCATGATGTCCATAACCCGCCATGGATAGCCATCGGCCGCTTGTGCGTGGCTGATGGAAATACCAATTTTCGAAGAATTGTAGACGTCCTGATTATGCTGAAGGCTGAAGACGGGCTTTTTTTCATAGGCCATGGCCAACTGGGGCAAGTAGGGCGCAAGGGAGAGCCATGTAGAAGGACCCCAAACAGTGAGACCGAGGTCTGATAAATCGTTGAGGGTTGTTATGCGATTCTGGCCCGAGGAAATGCCCTTGAATTCGGCTGGGTGCATGTATTTTGCGAGTATCTTCAAGTCTTCTGCTGAAAGTACATCTTCTATATTGGTATAAAAATTCTTGGCAAAGACCTTAGACGCTTCGATGAATACGTCCTTTCTTGGCTCGGTAAGTAACCCCACCATAGATTGAGGACCGTAGAATGGATTGCCAATAAACGCGATATTACGAAGAAATGGCTTTTTTTCTGCTTGAATGGCCGTGGCGGAGCGGACAACGTGCACTTTTTCTGCTGGAGCGCCGAATGCAATAAGTTTTTTTGAACTGGCTCGGCCTAACTCTATATAAATATATTTATCAAGGTTTGCACCGATGTGATCTTTTCCGCAGAGAAAATCGAATGAATCGACATCCCAGATGGTAATCGGACAATTACAAGCTTCCTCGACCTCCAGCGGAATAGAATGGTTAAACGTTATGACCAGCTCCGGGTTAAAGCGTTTGACGTCGGCCACCATTTTTTCTTTGTCGATGTAAGGTGGAAACTTGAATTGTTGATTGTGGATGGACTGATGGAGGAAGGAGTAGGTATTGATCACCATCAATTCATTGCCTTCCTCCTGCAGGGCATTAATAAAGCCTTCGTAGAAGCAGGTAGAATGGAATTTACCATTCAGATAAATGGGAGAGGGAAAACTGAGGAGGACGCGGCTCATGTAGGAATGCTCGGGTTAGGCATTGGTAGATGTAAAAAGTGAAATATTAGAGTGTTTTATATACTCTTGAAACTTAGCGTTGCTATGGCTGAGACTAGTGAAAGTGCCTTCATCCGAAATCTGGCCGTTTTGCATGAAAATAATCCGATTACATTCCTTGAGAGTGGATAAGCGGTGAGCCACCATGATGACTGTTAAATCACCTTTGAGAGTTTTCAGGTATGTAAAGAATTTGTGTTCGGTTTCTACGTCCAGCGAGGCGCTTGCTTCATCCAGGACCAAGATTTTCAGGTCGCGATAAAAAGCGCGAGCGATGGCAATGCGCTGACGCTGACCGCCTGATAAATTTTTGCCGTTTTCACCCACCAAAGTATTGGCGCCTTCTGGTAGTTTTTTTACAAAATCCCATGCCTGAGCTTTTTGAAGAGCGCTTTTAACACGAGCGTGATCGATTTGAGAGGGAGCTATACCGTAGGCCACATTTTCGGCAATAGACGCATCCATCATGAAAATCTGCTGATCAACGAAACCGATGATTTTACGCAAATTACGGATGTTTTCGGCGGTGATTTTAGTTTCATCTACTTTATAAGTACCTTTAAAGTTGGTAAGAAATCCTAGCAAAATATTGACCAGAGTGGATTTGCCACCACCGGACGCTCCTGAAATACCAATAAATTCTCCAGCTTTAATGGTGAGATTAATGTTGGAAAGGGTTGGATTCTCTGCTTCAGGGTAAGTATAAGATAAGTTGTTAAGGCTTATCGATGAATGGAATGGCAACGGCTCGATTGGTGCGTCATCCATCTTTTGATGGATGCTGCTTATGTGGTTTTTACGGAAATATTCTTCTGCCCCAGGGAAGTTATTGATTTCAGACATCACTTTATTCAAGGACTGAGCAGAACTATTGATCATCACAAGGCTTACGATAGAACGATTTATAATCGGAATCATCCGGACGCTGGCAAATACGATGATACCTATTTGAGTGGCTGCCAGCGTAATATTGCTGTTCGTCAGGATAAGAATTTGGAACATACCTATGAGTAGCAGGATGACAGTTAACTCAACGGCTGCAAGAGGAAGATTCTCGATGAAAAGGAGCTTACCGTCGGTTTTAGCCAGCTCTTTGGCGTTGGTCATAAATTGTTGAGAGAAGTAATTTTCCCGTAAATGGCTTTGGGTTTCTTTGTAACCGGTGAAAGCCTGTTGCAGCAAACTGAACTGTTTTTGTGCCAGGTGATGTGACTGATGACCTAGCTCTAAGGTTGTTTTGCGAAACAGGAGTGAATAAGACTTAATGACCAATATACCTGTAGCCATGAGCATGACTGCAATGATCCAGTTGGTTGCGAGGATGAAAATCATGATAACCACCCCGGTGAGGAAGTAATTAAGGAGCGTTAGCGATCGATGGATAAAGTGCGTGACGATATATGGCACGCTTTGGCTTATCAGGTTGATCATGTGGCTGGAACTGTGCCGCATGAAATTCTCATAATCGGTATTCATGTACATAGAGTACATGTTGCTGGTTATATGGACGCGCCAGCGGGTTAAAATGGCTTTTTCGTAAGATAAATAAATAATTTGCAGCGCATTTTTGGTAATAAATATCACGGCGATGGCCACACCTATCAGTGCTGTCATTTGGGCGGGACTAGTAATGCCGGTGATATGGGAAACCGTGCGAATAACGCTGCTGCTGTGCATGTAATCCGGCTGGAGAATCAGGCTGATAAGCGGAAAAAGGATAGAAAGCCCTGCGAGTTCGAGTAGTGACGTTATAACCCCGCCACCGATAAGCATACAGGTATGAAAAACACTGTTGATGCCAAACGCACGGGTGAATTCCCGATAGTGTTGAATGATTTGCAAAGAGGCTGGGTACTTATTCATGAAGGTGCTTTTTACTGATTTTTAGATAGCATGCGTAAATGTTGGCAGCAATTCCTGAGACTGATTTGGGAAAGATCGGTGGCCATGAATTGGCCACTTATTTATGGGGGCCTGACTTTTAAAGTGTTGAGATATCGCTTATATACCAAGCTGTAATTCCTGAATAACAGGATGAAATTTAAATAATTGATTTATAAAGTTAATGAGTTTGAATGGTGTTCGCTGGGTAGATATTCCTACTATACGGGGTGAGGGGTGTGTTTCCTTCCTTCAGAAGGGGCAGCCTCTGCCGTTTGAACCGCGTCGCATGTATTATCTTCATGATATTCCTAAAGATGTAGTGCGGGGAGCTCATGCTCATAAAGAACTTCAACAACTTATCTGGGCTATTAATGGCAGCTTTACGTTGATGCTGGATGACGGCCGCACCCGCCAGGAATTTGTGATGAACGACCCCACCAAAGGTTTGTATTTGCCCAGCGGCCTGTGGCGCGAGCTGTCTGACTTTAAATCTGGCACTGTGTGTGTTGTCATGGCGTCGTTGGAGTATGATGAGGCCGATTATATCCGGGATTATGATGATTTTAAGGCTTATGTTGCTGAACAGGAAGGTAAATAGGTATGGCGTCTCCGCGTGTCGCGTTTTTTGATTTGAATACCGCCAATGCCGGTATTCTGCCCGAGCTGGAAGCGGCTGCTTTGCGTGTGGTGCGCAGCGGCTGGTTCATCGGTGGCCCGGAAGTGACCACTTTTGAGAAGAATTTTGCCGCGTATGTTGGAGCAAGCCAGTGCATTGGTACCGGTAACGGTATGGATGCACTCTCTATGGTCTTGATGGCGCTGGATGTGGGCGAGGGGGATGAGGTTATCGTGCCCGGGCATACCTTTATTGCGACCTGGCTGGCCGTGAGCAAGCTGGGCGCCGTGCCGGTACCCGTGAGCGTGGACGAAGATACCTACGTGATGGACCCGGAGGCCATTGAAGCCGCGATTACCCCGCGTACCAAAGTCATCATGCCCGTGCACCTGTATGGCCACCCGGCGCCGATGACCCGCATCATGGAGATCGCCAAGCGTCATAACCTGAAAGTGGTGGATGACGCGGCGCAGGCGCAGGGTGCGGAAGTGGACGGGAAACGCATCGGTAGCATTGGGGATGCGACGTGCTGGAGTTTTTACCCGGCCAAGAACCTGGGCGCCCTTGGCGATGCCGGTGGCGTGACCACCAGCGATGATGCGCTGGCGGCGAACGTGCGCAAGCGTGGGAATTATGGCTCGGAAAAGAAATACGTGCATGACGACATGGAGTGCATGAACAGCCGCCTTGACCCGATGCAGGCTGCGTTTCTGGATGTGAAGCTGAGCCACTTGGATGCCTGGAATGCCCAGCGCCGTGAGGTGGCTGCGTTTTACAATGACGCACTGCAGGGCTTGCCGCTGCACCTGCCGCAGGTAAAGGGCAATGTAGTGCCGGTCTGGCATATGTATGTCATCCGTACCCCCAAGCGTGAAGAATTGCAGGCGTATCTGCAGGAGAAGGGGATCCCGACACTGATTCACTATCCGCATGCCATTACCGACCAGCGTGCGTACGCTACATTGAAGAGCGAGCTGGAGCATACTCCGGCCATGCAGCAGGCACGTCGTATTTCTGCCGAATGCCTGAGCCTGCCGTTTGGCCCTCACCATACCCGTGAGGAATTGCAAATGGTGGTGGACGCCGTGCACGCCTTTTTTGCCGAAAACCGTTAAGAGAAAGACCGCGCTGCTATGACCCCCGTTATTCCGGCCCTGATTGGATTAAGCCTACCGGCGATGATTTTGACCAATGCCTTTACCTACGGCCTTGCCGTACTGGGCATGCTGCTGGCGTTCAGCCTGCCGCAGGTACGTGATGGCAAGGCCATCCGTGAGACTTTGGCAGGTTTGGTGCGCAGCCCCATTGCATGGGCCGTTGCGGCGCTGCTGCTGTCGCTTTACATCGGGACGCTGACCGGCATCCGCCCCGAATACTCGGTGAAGCACTGGGTGCGCCTGGTACTGATGGCCGTTATTGCGGGTGTTATGTACCATGTGTTCCGTACAGCCAAGCTGGAGAATAAGATTCTGGCGTGGCTGATCACCGGTATTCAGGCCAGTTACATTATAGCATTTGCGATCGCTGCCGCTGAGCCGTGGGCCTTGCCGCTGGGTTATTATGGCGACAAGCCGTGGACCGAAACCCACCTGCGTTTCTTCAGCAGCCTGCTGGCTGTGGTTCTGCCATTCTGCTGGATGGTATGGCTGAAGCCTGCGGCCAATGGTGTTATTAATCTGCGCGATAAGGCGCAGATGAACGGTATGCTGTGGGTCTGCTCTAGTCTCGTTTTTGTATTGCTGTGCGAAGGGCGCTCCGGCTGGGTCGGCGTGATCGCTTCGGCTTTGGTATGGCTTGTGATGATGAGCCGTTACCACAAGCTGCGCTTGCCGCGCTTCGATGTGATGGCTCTGCTGGCTGCCGGTACGCTGGCTGTGAGCGGTATTACCTATATTCTGCTGTACGGCATGACCTCCATAAAGGAGCGCATCGGCGTGACGATTCCGGACCGTGGCTTGGGTGGTGGACGTCTGGATATCTGGCAGCTTTCGTGGAATCACGTGTTTGACCAGCCGTTCTTTGGAATCGGTGTCAACGGTTTCCGCTTCATCCCCGGTGCCGATTACCACCCGCATAACTTTGTACTGCAGATCTGGCTGGAAGGTGGCTTTGTCAGCCTGATGGCGACGTTTGTGCTGATCGGCGTGATGGCTTATGCCTTGTTCAAGAAGAGCAAGGCCGATGGCATGGGCGTTGCCGGTTTGGCTGCATTGGCCGGGTTTGTGGTGTGTGCACTGACGAACAAGTCTATCTTTAATCTGGAATGGCTGGTGGTGCTGGTTATCACTATGCCGCTGGCACTGGCCAGCCGGCCTTTGCGAGCGGCTGTTGCAGCGCCTGCCAAAATCGAACAATCGGCCAAATCCAAGGTTAAACCTGTGGCCAAGGCAAAGAAGCCTGCGGGCAAGAAGGGGAGAAAGTAACATGAAGGGCATTATTCTGGCCGGTGGCAGCGGAACCCGACTGTATCCCATCACCTATGCGGTTTCGAAGCAGCTTCTGCCGATCTACGACAAGCCGATGATTTACTATCCGCTGACCACGCTGATGGATGCGGGCATTAAAGATGTGCTGGTGATCTCGACCCCCGAGGCGCTGCCGATGTTTGAGACCTTGTTGGGTGACGGCAGCCGCTTGGGGATAAACATCAGCTACAAAGAGCAGCCCAGCCCGGATGGTTTGGCGCAGGCCTTTATTCTGGGGGAAGAGTTTCTGGCTGGCGATTCGGTCTGCCTGATCTTGGGTGACAACCTGTTTTACGGTGCAGGCTTCCAAGCCATGCTGAAGGAGGCTGCTACGCTGACCAAGGGTGGCCGTGTGTTCGGCTGCCATGTGAAAGACCCGGAACGCTACGGTGTTGCCGAGCTGGGGGCTGACGGCAAGGTTGTCAGCATTGAGGAAAAGCCCGCCGTTCCGAAGTCTAACTACGCGGTGACCGGTATTTATTTCTACGATAACTCGGTGGTGGAGATCGCCAAGAACCTGAAGCCTTCGGCTCGTGGAGAACTTGAAATCACCGATGTGAACATGATCTATCTGGAACGTGGTGAACTGGAAATGACCACGCTTGACCAGAGCTTTATGTGGCTGGACACCGGTACTCACCAGAGCTTTTTGGAAGCGGCCAACCTTGTGGCGGCGGTTGAGCACCGTCAGGGTGTTAAGGTGGGATGTCCGGAAGTTTCGGCACTTGAACAAGGCTTCATTACCATTGACCAGCTGGCGGAATTGGCCCGACCCATGGCCAAGAACGACTACGGCCGTTTTCTGCTGAACCTTTGTGAAAAAAGCAAGGTGGCGTAAGAATGAAGGTAACGCCGACCAAGCTTGAAGGAGTTCTGATTTTAGAACCGACGGTGTTCGGCGACGAGCGCGGTTATTTTATGGAGACCTATAACCAGCGCGTGTTTGCTGAAGCCGGGATTCATGCCGTTTTTGTGCAGGATAACCAGTCGCTTTCGCGCAAGGGTATTCTGCGTGGCTTGCACTTCCAGACCGGTGAGCATGCTCAGGCCAAGCTGGTACGCGCCTTAAGTGGCCGCGTGCTGGATGTAACTGTAGATTTGCGCCCCGGCAGCCCGACCTACGGCCAGCATGTGGCGGTAGAACTGAGTGAGGAAAACCGTAAGCAGATGTACATTCCGCGCGGGTTTGCGCACGGGTTTATTGTTCTGAGCGATGAGGCGGTGTTCAGCTACAAGTGCGATAATTTCTATAATAAAGCGGCGGAGGGCGGTGTGCGTTACAACGACCCTGCGCTGGGCATCGACTGGCAGTTGCCAGCGGAGATGATCCAGGTGAACGAGCGCGATGCGACGTTCCCGCTGCTGGCGGAGTTGGCGTAATGATTTTGGTCACCGGCGCGGGAGGACAACTGGGGCAGGCTTTGCAGCCTGTTCTGGCAGGTCGTGCCGTGGTTTACAAAACCAGTGCCGAACTGGACATTACCGATGCCGAAGCCTGCCGCAAACTGGTGGCCGACCAAGGCATTAGCCTGATTTTGAATGCGGCGGCCTACACCAAGGTGGATAAGGCGGAAAGCGAGCACGACCTTGCTTTTGCCGTTAACCGGGAAGGGGCGTTGAACCTGGCCCGTGCCGCGCATGAAACCGGGGCAAAGGTGGTGCATATCTCGACCGATTACGTGTTTGACGGAAGCCTTGACCGACCCTACGTGGAAACCGATCTGCCCAACCCGCAGACCGTGTATGGCCGCAGCAAACTGGCGGGTGAAGATGCGGTGCTGGAGCATGCACCTGCGGCGGCGGTACTGCGTACCGGATGGCTGTACTCCGGCTACGGACACAACTTTATGAAGACCATGCTGCGCCTGGGCGTTGAGCGCGAGAGCTTGAATGTGGTGGATGACCAGACCGGTACGCCGACACTGGCCGACAGCCTTGCGCGCGCTATGGTGCGCATCGGGGATGAATTGCTGCATGGCGGGGAGATGCGCGAGCTGTTCCATTACGCCGGAGGCGGCGAAACCACGTGGTGCGGCTTTGCCCGCGCCATTATGGAGCAGGCGGCTCTGCCGTGCGAGATCAAGGCTATTACGACCGATGAATACCCCACTGCGGCGGTGCGTCCGGCGTATTCGGTTCTTGACACAACCAAGCTTAAGAGCCATTTCGGCTTACCTATCAACCATTGGCGGGACGAACTTACATCATGCCTCACACACCTCACGAAATGACGCTGCTGGTTACCGGTGGTGCCGGTTTCATCGGGTCTAACTTTGTACTGCACATGCTGCGCACCTACCCGGACTGCCGCATTGTGACGCTGGACAAGATGACCTATGCGGCCGATGAGGCCAACCTTGCCAGCGTGGTCAAGAGCCCGCGTCATACCTTGGTAAAGGGCGATATTGGGGATCGCGACCTGGTCGAGAACCTGTTCAAGACCCATGATATTCGCGGTGTTATTCACTTTGCCGCCGAGTCGCATGTCGACAATTCCATCCGTGGGCCGGAAGTGTTCTTCCAGACCAATGTGATGGGAACCTTTACGCTGGTGGACGTAGCCCGCCAATACTGGATGAGTGCGCCGGGCGTGTACAAGCCGGAGTATGCCGGTTGCCGCTTCCATCATATTTCCACCGACGAAGTGTATGGCACGCTGGGTGAGACCGGGTTCTTCCATGAAACCACCGCGTATGCGCCGAATTCGCCTTACAGCGCCAGCAAAGCCGGGAGCGACTTTGTGGTGCGCGCCTATGCCCATACCTATGGCATGGATGTGGTGACCACCAACTGCTCTAACAACTACGGCCCGCACCAGCATGCTGAGAAGCTGATCCCGACCATTATCCGTTCGGCGCTGGCGGGTAAGCCGATTCCGATTTATGGCGACGGCAAGAACGTGCGCGACTGGCTGTATGTACAGGACCACTGCGAGGCTATTGATACGGTTTTCCGGAAAGGCCGCAGCGGCGAGACCTACAATGTGGGTGGCGTGAACGAAATGACCAATCTGGAGGTCGTGGCGAGTATCTGCACGATTCTGGATGAACTGGTGGCCCGTGAAGCCGGCAGCTACAGCGACCTGATTACCTTTGTGGCCGACCGTGCCGGGCATGACCGCCGTTATGCGATTGATATTGCAAAGATCAAAGCTGAACTTGGCTGGGAGCCGCGCGAGACGTTCCAGACCGGCATCCGCAAGACCGTTGAGTGGTATCTGGCCAAGGCGGGCGTGCTTTCCGGGAGCACCGTTGCCAGCTAATACGCGGTGGATTATGCCGTGAATGAGGGCAGGGGGATGATTCTCCCTGCTTTTTCTGGTATAGGTTCTCTACTTTGAACACGCATCGTACCCCCCACGACGCTTTGGACCTGATGGTTTCCATTGTGCTTTACCGTCCTGATATTGCTAAATTGAAGGAATGTCTGGATAGCGTTTATCTGTGCCGCCTTAACTGGCATCTGCATCTGATCGATAACTCGGAACAGCCGCTGGATGAGGCCTTTTTGAAGGCTTTGGACACGCGTGTGACCTACACCTTCGGGCAGGGGAACGTGGGCTTTGGTGCCGGGCATAACCTGAAGATTAGCGAACATGTTCATGAAGCCCGCTACTGGCTGGTACTGAACCCGGACGCTTACTTTGGTGAAGGCCTGCTGGAAGAACTGGTGAAGCGCATGGATGCCGACCCGGCCATCGGGCTGTGCATTCCGCATATCCAGAACCCCGATGGCTCGACCCAGCTTGTGAACAAACGCCTGCCGACACCGGAAGTGTTTGTGGCGCGCAAGCTGGACTGGATGCTGCGTATTCCGGTCATCAAGACCATTCTGAACCACCGTTTAGACATGTTCGTGCTGAAAGATATGGATTTAAGCCGCCCGCTTATCTGCCCGTTCATTTCCGGCTGCTTCATGTTCTTCCGTGGCAGCATGCTGGCCGAGCTTAAAGGTTATGACGAGCGTTACTTCCTTTACATGGAAGACCTGGATATTTCGCGTCGGGCGGCCCAGCGCGGTTTGAATGTTGTGTTCTCGGATGTGCCGTGCTTCCACCACTGGGAGCGCGCTGCGTATAAGAACCGCAAGCTGTTCCGTATTCTGGTCGATTCGTGCATCGCGTACTTCCGTAAATGGGGCTGGCCGCTGGACTTTGAGCGCATGGCGATGAACCGCCGTGTGCGTTACTACGAAGGGCCTGAGGTCACAGGTCGTCGGGTTACCGTTTAAGCCGAAAAAGCCGCCCAAGAGGCGGCTTTGGTTTAAATGCCGAGGCAGTTTTTACTGCGGTAGAAAATACTGGTTTCCATACGGTTGCTGTTGACCGGGGCGAGGCCGGTGAATTCTAATTGCCGGAAACCGGCATTTTTGAGGGATGCAATACCGGGTTTGTACTCGATGCGGTCGGAGTTATCCCAGATGATCACACCGTCTTCGGTGAGGCAGGAGAGGGCGGCTTCGGCGCATTCGACACGGTTGGAGCCGTCTATCACGGCAATGTGGAATTTGCCTTTCTGAGTGATGGCCTCGGTGTATTTGGCGGAGTCCGGGTTCGGTTCCAGAATCACCTGCGCATTGGACAGGTGCTGGATGTTGGTGGCGACCTGCTTGGCCCATGCGGCGTTGTGCTCCACCGCGATGACTTCCTTCACACGTGGGGCCCACCAGAGTGTGGAGTTGCCCGAGCCGTACTCGAACACGCGGAAGGTGGTTTTGACGCGGGGGGTGAGGAAGTCTATCGCCGGATAGGTGAGCCAGGGAATCGGGTTTTTATTGGAGTCTATTGAACTGTAGGACGCGCTGCTGTGGAACCAGCCGGTTTGTATCAGATAATGGCCCTTACGGTTGAATTTGGAGAGCGAAATAAGGCGGCCGATAAACGGCAGAGACATGATTGCGCTGCGGGTGGAGAGGGAGAGAAGCATGAGAGAGCCTTGTTGTTGGAAGAGTTATATCAGCGGCGCGATGGTTGGGAAACGACCTTGTGGACGAAGGCGTGCATAGCTTCGGTCGCGTTTGTAAGTGAAAGGTGCTGGGCGGCGTAGTCTTCCAGCGTTTTGCCCAGTTGCTGGCGTGGCGGCTTAGTGGCTTGCAGCAGGAGAATAAGCTGCGAGACCATGGCTTGCAGCGAGGCGTTGGGTACCAGCCAGCCGTTGATGCCGTCTTCCACGTAATAGATCTCCGGGTGGTGGCGCGGACCGTTGGGGAGGTCTGGCGCATAGGCCAGCACCGGTACACCGTAAGCCAGTGCGTGGTTGACGCCCAAGCCTGCGGCGCCCATGAGCCAGAACAGCTGGCTGCGGTTGTAGTAGGTGGCCAGCGCGGCTTCATCGTGGATGGGGCCGGGGAGGTGGATGCGTTTGTTCAGCTCGGAGCCAGCTAACGTGCGCAGGGTTTCCAGCTCGGGGCCGCCGCCGATGATGGTGAGTTGAGCGGTGGGGATGTGTTCCCAGATCTGCGGCATGGCGGCGATGGCCTCGAGGAAGCGTTTATCCGGCGTGATGCGCCCGACCATGAGGATGTGGAGGGCTTTGGATTTTTTCCATTCGGTGGTGCGGAGCTTGAGGATGGGGGCGATATCGATAGTGTTGGTGACGTAGCCGATGGTGGCGTGGGGCGCCATAGTCTGGAGGTATGTGGCCTCCGGTTTTGTGTAGGTCAGGTAGCCATCGGCACGGGTGAGCATGAGGCGGCGAAGGGTGGTGAAGACCTTGCGGCGCCAAGGCGATGTGCCAAAGGCCACCGGTGCGCCGTGGCCCCAGAGGATGAGTTTGGGGACGCGTATGCCCAGTGCCTTGAGCCATGGCCAGAGCAGGATACTCAGCCAGGTGGATGTCATTTGGGTACCGGCTTCGAGGATTATCGCATCCGGTTTTTGGCGGCGGATAATAGTGAAAAGCGGCACGTGGCAGCGGTAGGGATTACCAAGGAACAGATAGCGGAACGTGGTGAGCCACGGCGCTTTAAGGACTGCGTTGAAGCTTTGCGGGTTGGGGAAGTTTGTGGCTGCGGCGACATTCCAGCCGTAGGTGTTGGCCAGAGACTCGAATACCGGTTTGCGGTAAGCGGCGACCACGCGCTGGATGATGGTGACGCGGGGTTCGGCAGGATGGTTTTTGGAGGGGCTAAGGTGATTTAGCACGGCCTTGAACTGCGGCCAGAGGGCTTGGGCCGTGAATTGCTTGGCGCGGGCGAGGCGGGCTTTTTTATGAGTTTGCGGATTGGTTGTGAGTGAACGCAGCATGGCGCTGGCGAGGGCGTCGGCATCGTTGACCGGGACGAGGGTGCCGATTTCGGGTGAGGTGAGAATCTCGGCGGGGCCGTAAGGAGCGTTGGTGGCGATGACCTGGGTTCCGGTGGCGAGCGCTTCGATCAGCACGTTGCCGAAGGCTTCCAGTTGCGAGCTGCTGACGTAGGCGTGGGCGTGAGCCATGTAGTCGGCCGGGTTGGCGACATTACCGAGGAGTTGGACGGGTGCGGGATTTGGGAAGTTTTCTGCAATAAAGGCTTCCAACTGCGGGCGAAGGTGGCCGCTGCCGCCGATAAGCAGGCGGGTGGACGGGTTTTGCGCGTGGACTTTGTGGAAAGCCTTGAGAAGGTTCAGATGGTTTTTGGTGGCGACCAGACGGCCGAAGGAACAGAAGGTGGTGAGGGAGGCATCCTTCAGCCACGGGTGCGGGGCGGGGGATTTGGCGGCGGTGGCAAAGGCTTCGGTGTAGGCCGGGTTGTAGACGGTGGCGACACTGTTGAGGGGGAGGTTGGCCCAGTGCTCCACGTCTTGGGCCGTGCCGTGGCTGACGCCGCTAACGGCATCCGACTTACGGACGGCGTGGCGCATGAGTGTGTAGCGCAGGTACTCGGCCAGTGGCGACTGTTGGGTGTTGAGACGGCTGCCGATGCCCGGTGAGCTGGGCATGTAGGCCCAGAGTTTCATCCAGGACGGACGTAGGGCCTGTGCGTAGATGAGGGTAAAACCGCCCGCGATGAGGATACTGTCTTCCGGTTGGCGGCGGAGGTACTGAAAAAGGGCGCCGGAGGCCGTGAAGGCGTAGCGGGAATTATTGATGTGAAGTTCGGCGCCGGAGGGGATTTCGGACGCCAGTGGGCCGCTGTGCTTCTGGCAGAAAAAAGCGACCTGATAGCCTTCCTCCAGCAACCGGGAGGCCCAACGCGTGTAGGTGGTGGCGATTCCGCCGTGCTGGAGCTGGTCGAGGACGAAGATGATTTTCATTCTTCTTGATTTTTAGCCCATGGGGTGGGGGAAATCAACGCAGCACGGGATTGTGGTAACCAAGGTTTTTGGACATACTTGCGCCAGATGATAACCCGCCTGCTTTTGATGACCCCCGCCAATGCCGCCTGGGCCGAACCGTTTTTGGCGGAGGTGATGGCGTGCGGGATTCCTGTTGCGTGTCTGGCGGGGGCGAGCGGGTATCTGGACGGTTGCAAAGCCGATGTGACCGCGTGGTATGCGGGGTTGGCGATTGTGACAGCGCCGGGCGCAGGCGATTGCGTGGTCTGGCTGGCCGATAAACCGCGTGCTGTGGCGGGTGTGCCGGTGGTCTCGGTTGGCCGGGTAGCCCACGCCTTGAGCGGTGTGCGTGAAGTGGCGCGCCGGGCGGACGTGACGGTTGTGACCCTGGATTTACGGGATGCGCAGGGGGTACACGTGCTGGATACGCGCGTGCTGTCTACTCAGCGGCGCTGGCACCGTAACCGTGAGATGATGCGCGGCTATGCCGCTGTGATGCTGTGTGACTGGCTGCAACGTGTGGTGCAGGAGCCCAAGGCTTATGCGCGCGTGGTGGGGGAGAGTGAGTTTGCATCTTCCAGGATTGGTGGAGGGCTGGACGTACTGCGCTATGCGGTGTGCGGCTATGCGCGTTTGGTAGCAGAGAAAGGTATGATGCTGGTCGCCAAAGCCTTGCGGATTCCGCGCGGAGTGTGGACGCTTGCGCTGGTGGAAACGCAAGGGGATAACGTGCGCTTTACGCCACTGGCCAAGCCGCGCGGTGTGGTGCGGGCGGATCCGTTCGTGGCCACGTTTGAGGGGAAAGAGTGGCTGTTTTTTGAAGAATACTCGGTGCTGGATAAGGCGCCGAAAGGCGAACTGAAGTGTGCGCCGCTGCTGGCCGATGGTATGCATGGTGACGTTATTCCGTTTTTGGCGCGGCCGTATCATTTGAGTTATCCGCAGATCCTTCATGATAAAAAACGTATATTTTTGCTGGCGGAAAGCCATGCAGCGCGCCGGCTTGAGCTGTTGTTATGCCTCGAAGAGCAGGGGCGTCCGGTTGTGGACGCGACACCGGTAAAAGTGGTGATGGAGAATGCGTCGGTCGCCGATGCGACCTTCTGGCAGAACCCGGATACCGGAGAACGTTGGCTGTTTGCCAGTTTGAGCCGTACGCGGTGTGTTGACCACGCGGTAGAACTGCATCTGTTTAAACTGGGCAGTACCGACGGCTGGACACCCGAGCCGCACCCGATGAACCCGATTGTGAAAGATTGCCGTTTTGCACGCTGCGCCGGAGCCATGTATGTGGATGAACAGGGGCGCTTGATACGCCCTGCCCAAGCGCATAGAGGTGGTGTATATGGGGCGGACGTGCATTTGATGGAGATTACGGATATCAGCGCAAACAGTTTTGCCGAACGGCGTGTGGGCGGGTTCAGCCCCGCCATGGCGGCGGGCTTTGATGGGGTGCACCATGTGTGCCGGTTGGGGCCTGGGCGTTATCTGGTAGATGCGCGCAAGGCGTGGGAACTTTCGTGATGATGAACCATGTGTTTGAGTTGGTGAACAAACAGTTCCGGTCTCCGGCGCGGCGGCAGTTGATGTTCATGCTCATGGCGACTGTGACCGGCTCGGCCCTCACGCTGGTGGTGCAGATGGTGCTGGGGATGCTGCTGCCGCCGGACGAGTTCGGTGAAATCCGGCTCATTTGGGGGTATTTTTTGCTGGCGGCACCGTTTGTGCTGCTGGGAGTTGTCGCTCCGCTGGGGCGGTTGGCTATCTCGCCGCGCAGCCATGCCCGGCGGCTGCTTTACTGGCGCGAAACCCTGCGCTGGTGGCGCATACCGGGGGTGATCGTGACACTGGGGCTGGCGGGATTCTCTTTAATGGGATGGATCACTGTAAACCCGACGCTGATGGTGCCGCTGGCGGTGATGATGCTGAGTGTGCCGCTTTGGTGCATGACCGACCTGTACCAGACGTTCTGGAAGTTCATCCGGGCGCGGAATATGGCGTCCATCGGGCTGTTTGTGGCCAAGCTTGGTTTGCTGGTAGGATTACTGCTGGTATGGCTGCGGCCGTTTGAGACTGCGGCGCTGAACTTTTCATCCGGCTACGTGCTTGGGATGCTGGGAGCCGTACTGGGCCTGCACCTGATGCATGGCCGTGCCACCGCAACGCTTGAACCATGCGATACCCATGACCGCCTGAACGCGCGTGAGTGGGGCGTTGTAAAACGCTTTATGCCCGTGGCGCTGATAGCCAATGTGGTGAATGTGCTGGCCGTACAGATGGACGTGATACTGATGGACCGCTTTGCCATAGACCCCCATGAAGTAGGGCTTTACCTGTTTGCCATGATGTTTGCCGCCACCGTGCTGCTGGTGCAGGACCCGGTGATCTCGTTTTTGCTGCCCGAGCTTGGCACCGTGAACGAGCGTGAACCGGAGCGGTTAGCGCGCAAAGTTCTGGTGTATCAGGCCGCATTATCGGGCTTTATGCTGATGATGGCGGTGGCGATGGTCGTTGTCGTACCGTATTTGATCACGTGGTTTTTTGATGAGGCTTACCGCGACGCCTCGCGGTATTTGCCGTATGTGGGGCTGGTGGCTGTGGTGCAGGGAAGTATGGGGATTTTATATCAGGGGCTGTTTGTGCGGAACCAGATGCATCTGAGTACGCTGTTCACGATGATAGCGACGCTTATTGCGCTGTGCACGGCCGTGCTGCTGATGCCGCATTATGGCTTGTGGGGTTTGATCATCGGGAAACTGACAGGCGGCGTTGTGTTTGCCGTGCTTGGGATTACGGCCCTGTTGCGGTTTCAAGGCGTGAAAATGCATGACAACTAATCTGATACACCGCGTTTGTGCTGTTGTCCGCACCGAGGGAACAGGGACGCTGGTATGGAAAATGCTGCGTTATATCCCGCTGCGTTTACGGCTTTATGTGTGGTTGCCGCTTGCGTATCGGCTTGGCCTACCGACACCGCTGAAACTGCCCGACAGAACCTTTTTGGAACGGGATGTGTTTGGCTGGCTGGCCGCAAAGCCGGAGGTAAAGCGTGTGCTGTTTGCCGGTATTGAAAGCTACACCTGGCATTATTACAGGCTTTTGCCGGACAAGGCGTTCTTTACGATCGATATATCGCCGCAGCAGGAGAAGTGGGGACGTAAGGGGTTTCATACGGTTGGCTCGGTTACCGATTTGAGCCGTTTGTATAAGCCTGAGAGCTTTGATGTGGTGGTTATGAATGGACTTATCGGGTGGGGGTTGGACAAGAAGGATGACATCAACCGCTCGTTCCATGAAGCCTACAACGTGTTGGCCAAAGGCGGCTTGCTGATCGTCGGGTGGCCGAACGAGCCGAAATATATTGATTTCCGGTTGGATGAACTGGATGGCTATGCGTTGTTTAAACCCTACGTACCCAAGGCGCTTGGACTGGAGCAGCATCGGGTAGAAGTGAGCCCGTGGCGACGCCACACGTTCGACTTTCTGATAAAGGCGTAGCTCTTAACGGGCCTTTGATTTGAAATAGATGAAGTTCTGCGGAATGGCGCGGTTGCAGAACATCAGGTTCGCGCATTCGGCTGCGCTGAATTTTGAAAGGTCGATGTTCTTCTTGATGTAGTCGAGGTCGGCAAAGCCCAGCACGGTTTGGTCGTGTGTTTTGGCGAAGGCTTTGCAGAGAGTTTCGGTAATATTTTCGGCCATATCCTCGTGGGCTTCGATCAGAAGGTCGTGTGGTTTGAACTTGGCGAGATGCTGGGGAAGTTCGGCCTCGCAGCCTTCGATATCGATCAGGAAAAGTGTGCGCTCTTTAGGGTAGAGGGCTTCATTGGTGAAGTCGAACAGGCCGCCGGTGGTGAGGCGCGAAAGGTCGATGCCATTCAGTTTCACCAACGCTTTCGTCATTTCCACGCGGTCGGGCAGGATGTCGTAGGCCTGGGCTTTGATATGCGGCCAGCGTTTCATCAGGCCCGCGACATAGGTGCCTTCGGCACAGCCGACATTGATGAAATGGGTGAAGCGTTTGCCATCGCCCATGCCTTCGATGAGTTGTTGCATCTGAGGTTCGTAGGCGCCGTAGCCGATGCCTGTAAAGAAGTGCGGATTGTTAGCCCAGTATTTAAGGCCTTTGAAGACTCCGGCGGGAATGGTGATGAGGCCATCCTTTTGCGGGAGCATGGCGAGCAGGCGTTGCTGCGTGAAATGGCTGACCGTGTTTTCCAGCCAGCGGACGCGGCGGCGGTCTTTCTGGATGGGCGTTTTTACCCAGGAAGGCGTGGCGGAGCGCTTATGCTGAAACCCCATGGCCATGGCGTAAAGGACGGGCGAATTGTTCTTTATCTGTTTGAGCCAGTTCAGCATGGTCTCTCTCCTGAGTTGGGCGAATGGAGTAGACTTAGCATATTCGTGGGCAGGAGGGTTTGGGTCTGGTCACAAAGCAGGCATTGGCTCTTAAAAAGCGTTTTTAGATTATTACGAAATTATCGAAATATAATTTGACGTCCGATTATGGCTGGCGTAGCTGTTGTGTGTCCAACAATCAAGGAGACACCTTCATATGACACTCGGAATGTACTCTGCCAGCGTACCGGTATTTGTGCGCAACCTGCAGAACCTCGCGGATATTCTGGCCAAGGGCCAAAGCTACGCTGCGGAAAAGGGCCTGAACGAACAGGACCTGGTGCAGGGGCGCTTGATCGAAGATATGTTCCCGCTGGCCCGTCAGGTACAGATGGCCTGCGACAGCGCCAAGTTTGCCGCCGCGCGTCTGGCCGGTGTAGAGGCCCCCAAGAATGAAGATACCGAAGCCAGCTTTGACGAACTGCAGGCCCGCATCAACAGCACCCTCGCGTTTCTGAAGAGTGTGGATGGTGCCAAGGTCGATGGGACCGAAGACAAAGCGATCGCGTTCTCCAACAAGGGTGGCGATTACAGCTTTAACGGCCGTGATTACCTGTTCCAGTTTGCGCACCCGAACTTCTTCTTCCATGTGACCACGGCGTACGACATTCTGCGCGCCAAGGGCGTACAGGTAGGCAAGAAGGATTACCTCGGCGCGTTTTAAGTGTGCCTAAACGCCAAAAGGGCAAGGATGTCTCCTTGCCCTTTTTGGTTTTGATGTCGTGTTATCCGTTTGGTGTGATGGTGTGCGGTTCGTCAATCTTGAGGCTGATGAAGCTTGCCGATCGCGGTGCCTCACAGCGCAAGCTGAATGGCCGCTGGTTAATGCCGAGTGGCATTTTGCGGTCTTCCAGTATCAGCTTTCTGCGGCGTTCATCCTCTTTCGCGTCCTCAATCGCGTCGAGTTGTTTCTGGACGTTTTCGGCCAGCTCGAGGCTCATGTCATTATGGAAATACAAGGGCTTTTCGAAGAACGGACGGTCTTTTGCGACAAGCGACGCGTAAAAGACGAGAGGGCTGAGAATCCTGTTGTTATCCAGATTGAGATACTGGCCATCGGGACATTTTTTGAAGTTGCCGGTGAGGCAGGTGAACTGGTCCTCGCCAGTGAACGTGACCGTGGATTCGGGTTGTTTCCGGAAGAATACCGAAAAGAACTTGGTGAAAATGTTCATTGTGCTGCTTTCCCACGCAATGCGTGATTCGGAGTGGTCGTGGCGCATGTGTAGGTATGCCTGGATGATTTTACAAGCCTTATGCGTCAGATAGATATGCCAAAGGGCAAGGATGTCTCCTTGCCCTTTGTGGTGTCGATAAAGCCTTTCAGAAGTCTGACGAGAAACTCGAGGTTGAATCGGACGAATAGCTGGGCGTCGGATCGGGCGAGTAACTCGGAGACGGGTCTGGCGTATAGCTCGGTGTCGGGTCCGGCCTGTGATGGTCATCGGAAGACGGTTCCGGCGTCATGCTCGGTGTGGGGTCGGGGGTGTAATCCGTCGTCACCGTTGACGCCGGGGGTTCCGGTTCATCGAAACTGTGGGCGAGGAGTTCTTCCGCCGATTCACGTCGGGCGTCGTCGAATGTCATTCCTTCCATGTAGTTGGAGGGTTCCGGGTAGTCGGCACGGGCGGAGTCTGACAGCAATAGATAGAGCATGAGCCAGGTGACCACGCTGTTGTCCGTCGTGTTGCGGTAGGTACCATCGTCGTTCGGGACATAGGTGTGGCCGGAGGCTGCCTTGATGGGGCTGCGTGGCGGCGGTGTGAACTTGACCGGTTTGCGGACCGTGGGGGTTGCACGGGGCAGGGGGCGATTCAGGTAGAGCGTTTCGGTCGGTTTCGGATCTTCTTTCTTCCGAAAGAAGACGAAATAAATGATGGCTATTGCGATGATCGCAAGAACGATAAACGTTGTCATTGTGTCGCTTTCTGCATGGCTGCGCCATGCTTTAGAGGAAACTGAAAGCTATATGAGGTTGAATTGACGTTATTACAAGGGCGACCGCTTAAAAGAACTTAATTCAGTTCGGAGAGCAGGTCTTCGAGGTCGAGTGATTCGGTCGTCATCGCCAGATTGCCTTCGGCGTCGGTCGGCCATTGGTCTTGCGGGTAATCCCAGTACAGTTCTACGCCGTTGCCGTCGGGGTCGTTCAGGTAGAGGGCCTGACTAACGCCGTGGTCGGCCGCACCGGTGAGGGGGATACCTGCCTGAATGAGGCGCTGGAGAGCGTCGGCGAGATCTTTGCGGGTGGGGTAGAGAATTGCGACGTGATAGAGGCCGGTGGTGCCGGGGGCGGGTGGTTGGCCGCCTTTGCTCTCCCATGTATTCAGCCCGATATGGTGATGGTAGCCGCCAGCTGCCACGAAGGCTGCGCTGCGGCCGTAGCGTTGGGTGAGGTGGAAACCCAGAACATCGCAGTAAAACGCGAGGGCTCGGTCGAGGTCGGCGACCTTCAGGTGGACGTGGCCGATACGGGTGTGGGGGGATATGGGAGACATGACTTACCTTTGAGGATGTGCGGCGACGTATTCGGCAAACGCGGCATCCATGGCGCCGGTATGGCTGGTGAGCCAGGGGAAGTGGCCGAAACGGATGGAGAGGTGGCGGGCTGCTTCTTCGGCGGTTTTACCTTCGATTGCGTAAAGGTACAGGGCGGTGGCGAGCCCGGTGCGGTCGGACCCCGATTTGCAGTGAATGAGCAGCGGTTTGGGCGCTGCGCGCATGATCTCTACCATTTCGTTCATTTGCGCGAGCGTGGGTTTGGTGTTGGCGGAGATACCGAAGGTGTAGAAGCTGATGCCGGATTTTTCGGAAAGGGATTCTTCCCGTACGTACCACTCCCGGTCATCGGCTTTGTGAGGTTTGCCGCGCAGATTCAGTACACTGCGGAAGGGCGGGTTTTCGCGCAGGATTTCTTTCCACTCGTGGTGCGACAGCGTGCCGGAGCGGTACAGTGTGTGCGGTGTGACGATGGTGAAGTTGCCGTCTTCGATGAAATGGTCGTACCAGAGCCAGCCGAGTAACAGAACAAGCAGAATGGCTGCGAAGGAAAGGCGTTTGCGCGTGAATTTCATGCGGGGCTTTCTTGTTTGGTGGGCGAGGGGGGGGACTCCACAAACTTTCGACTCACATTGCGAATCTAAGACTTAGCTAACTGCCTCATCCTTATTTATAGGTAATATGTAGCAGGACTTTGTAGCAAAAACAAATTCATTAAACGTATTTTGATGTTATGAATTTTTATAATCAAATCATGCGCTTGTTAGTTAATTATTTTTCCACAGGCTTATGTTTATGATTTTAAATAGGATTTTTGTATAAACAAATGCATTTGTTTTAGGTGCTGTTTACACATTCTGAATGTCTGTATAGATGAAGTCCCAACAAAACAATGAAGAAGTAAAGCTCTTCCCAGAAACGGTAAATGACCGATAGGTAAGTCGAGACACGTTATGTAGCACTCCAATGTATTAATCGGAGGATTTCGACAGGTAGTGACTTGGAAAGGCTTTATGAGCTTAAAGCTGGTGGGCGAGGGGGGGTTCGAACCCACGACCAAGGCATTATGAGTGCCCTGCTCTAACCGCTGAGCTACTCGCCCGACCTAGGGTGTTCCATACCAAATATTTAAAAGGCTCACAAATGTTTTGGGAGCGAATTGGGCAGGGTTGGCGTTAACGGTAAAGAGACGCTATGCTGCTGCCGAACGCAACATGAAAGGTTTTGACCATGACCGATACACAGATTTTGACCGGTGGCTGCCACTGCGGTGCGGTACGTTATGCTGCTCGTGGTAAGCCGATGCACCATGCGCTATGCCACTGCGATGACTGCCGCAAGCATGCGGGTGCCCCCATGGTAGGATGGGCGATGTACACTGCCGACGCGGTGGAAGTAACCAAAGGTAAGCCCAAGGTGTATGAATCTTCCGAGCATGGGCGTCGGCACTTTTGCGCCGACTGCGGCACGGGTCTGTTTTATGAAAATGCCCAGAATCTGCCTGGAATCACGGATATTCAGGCGGCGACGCTGGATGATGCGAACCTGGTGCCGGCGGACGTGCACATTCAGACCGCGGATCGCCTGGTCTGGATGAAGGATACGACCGGTTTGCCGGAGTTTGAGCGGTATCCGCCGCAAGGTTAGAAAAAGGCGCCGGTGGGCGCCTTTTGGTTAGCCGAAGAGATGGCTGAGAAGGGTTTTGAAGCCGATGAGGACCAGAATTAGGCCCCCGATGATCTCTGCCTTGGGGCCCAAAAGTTTGCCGCCGCGCTTGCCCAGTGTAATACCCAGATAAACGGCGGCCAGCGTGCCAAGCGCGGTGGCGATACAGACCCAGACGATGTTCAGCTCGGTAAAGGCGATGCCGATACCAACTGCAACGGCGTCGATATTGGTGGCAATGGCCATGAGAAAGACCTTGGTCTGGTTAAGAGCCGGGCTGGAACTTGTCGGTTGCGGTTGAAAACCATTGTAAGCCATGTGCAGACCGACTCCGCTGAGGAGGAAAAAGGCAATCCAGTGGTCGAACGCTTCGACCAGTTCGCTTAACAGAAAACCGATGCTGTAACCCAAGGCCGGGGCAGCAACGGCACAGGCGGTGAAGATGATGGCTATCTCGCGCTTTTGCTTTTTCTTCAGAGCTTTTTTGAGGCTGGCGCCCTTGCTGACGGCTGCTGCAAAGGTATCCACCGACAGGCCGATGGCGAGCATGACGAGAGTGAACAGAGCTTCCATGCGGGCTAGGTAACAGCCATGGCCTTAGGCCGCAAGTGCGGCTGGTTGCTATGCGGGCAGGGGTGTGACGAAACGCTGTTGCGTCAACAGGCTAGTGCAACTGGCGGCGGGTCGGTTTTTCGGCCTTGGCGTCGGCTTCGCGGCGTTCTTCCAGCTCGGCGGCGGTGTCGCCGTCGGTGGGCAGTTTTTTCAGCGGCAGGTGGCCCATGATGCTGCGCCAGATGGCCACGTGCGTGGGCGAAATATGGGAGGGACGGCTGTTGCGCAGGGCATGCTCCGGCACCATTACCAGTTCATGGTCTGGCTGGAGTTCAATCAGTTCCAGCTGCATGGCTTGCACCTGCATGACCCAGACCAGCGTCTGGACCGGTGTTACGATGCCGTTCTGCTCGTCGGTATAGGTGAACATCGGTGCGGCGGCGACCTTATCCAGCGTAATATTCTGCACTTTGAGGGATTTGCAGAAGGTTTCGCCCAATTGCGCGCGGGCACTGCTGCGCATGGCTGCGGCCATGTCCTCGTGTTTACCCAGACCGAAAAAGCTGGTGAGGCGGGCATTGGAGTCGGCGGTAGTCGTATTACGGAGGAAAATCATCTGACGGCCACCGCTCTGGGCGACCCACAGCACCAGCGCACCGGCCAGCCCGACGTGACCGGCAGGCAGAACCTGTATAGGAGTGCCGTAAAGATAGGAAAGGGCCTTACTCATGGCCTTCTGGCGCATGACAAGGAACTTCCAGCCCCACTTACGGAGGCGTTGTGACAATAGGGTAGTGGAGTTGCTCACGATGTAAGGATTATAAGTATTCGGGCCAAAAGTTGCAAGCGAACCCGCCGGTGCAGGCCGTTTTGCGATGCCCTTGTTGCGGGCATGCAAGGGGCGTGTAAGCCGCGTTGTGGGTTTTCAGGAGAGGGCTTTCGGCCTATGGTGCACCCCATGAGTATGTTGATGAGCGACCCTTTTATGGAAGATGAACTGGAACAGACCGTTGAGCCGATGCTGGCTGAGGTGGTACCGATGCAAGGCGGCGATTACGCCCCTGTTGACCCGGCTCAGGCGCTTTTAAAAGGCCTGAACCCGCCGCAGGCCAAGGCCGTACAGCACACCGAAGGGCCGATTCTGGTGTTGGCCGGTGCCGGGACCGGCAAAACCAACGTGTTGACGCGCCGGATCGCGTATCTGCTTTTGACGAAGTCGGCGTGGCCGAGCGAAATTCTTGCCGTGACCTTTACCAACAAGGCCGCCAAGGAAATGGCCGAGCGTACCGAGCGGCTGGTGGGCGAAAGTGTAGCCGGTATGTGGCTGGGAACCTTCCACCGCCTGGGCGTGCGCCTGTTGCGTGCCCACGCCGAGCGCGTGGGCCTGAAGCCGCAATTCGTGATTTTAGACCCGGATGACCAGCAGCGCCTGGTGACGCAGGTATTGAAAGATGCGGGCCTGGATATTCAGGTGATGACGCCGCGCATGGTGACCAATATGTTCAACCGCTATAAAGACCATGGCTGGACGCCGTCTGAGGTTCCGAGCGACGAGTATGCGAGCCTGGGGAATGTGGGCAAGCAGATCTATACCGAATATGACAACCGCCTGAAGGCCCTGAACGCCGTGGACTTTGGTGACCTGCTGCTGCTGCCGCTGCACCTGCTGACGCGTCACCCCGACATTGCCGAGAAGTACCAGACCCAGCTTAAGTACATTCTGGTGGACGAGTATCAGGACACCAACACCGTACAGTACCAGTGGCTGCGCGCGCTGGCGGCCGGACACAAGAACATCTGTGTGGTGGGGGATGACGACCAGAGTATTTATAGCTGGCGCGGGGCGCAGGTTGCGAACATTCTGCGCTTTGAGCATGACTTTGAAGGTGCCGAAGTGGTGCGTCTGGAGCAGAACTACCGTTCGACCGGACATATTCTGGCCGCCGCCAACGCGGTGATCGCCAACAACAATCATCGTCACGGTAAAAACCTGTGGACCGAAAGCGGCGATGGCAGCGTGATCGAGGTTCATCCGCAACTGGATGACCGCGAAGAAGCGCGCTTTGTGGCCGACGGTTGCTGGCAGCATACCCGGGCTGGCGGCAAGTACGAGGACATCGCGATTCTGGTGCGTACCGCCAGCCAGACGCGGGCGCTGGAAGAAGGGCTCATCCGCGCCGGTTTGCCGTACACTTTTGTGGGCGGGTTGAAGTTTTACGAGCGGAAGGAAATCCGCGACCTGCTGGCGTATCTGCGTTTGATCAATAACCCGACCGATAATCTGGCGTTCCAGCGGATCATCAATGTGCCGCGTCGCGGTGTGGGGGATACCACGCTGGCCACCATTGATGCCGAAGCGCGTGGCACGGGTGAAAGCTATGAAGGTGCCGTTCGCAACCTGATCCGTAATGGTCAGGTGAGCGGCAAGGGCGGCAGTGCGATGGGGCAGTTTTTGGATAATCTTTCCACTTGGCGGACCATCATGCAGATGGATACGCCGGACCGTTTGGCCGAGCGTGTGCTGGAAGAGAGCGGGTACGCCCAGATGCTGCGCGATGATAAGAGCGAAGGCGGCGAAGATGCCAAGACGCGGATTGATAACCTGAAGGAAATGCTGCGCGCGATGCAGGAATACCCTGACCTTGCGAGCTTCCTGGATCACGTGGCGCTGGTAAGCGAGAGCGACGTGAAAGGTGAAGAGGATACCGTCAAGCTGATGACCATTCACGCCGCCAAGGGTTTGGAATTCAATACGGTTTTCCTGCCCGGGTTTGAGGAAGGCATCTTCCCGCACCAGCGCTCGATTCAGGATGAGGGGCAGAAGGGCGTGGAAGAAGAGCGCCGATTGGCCTATGTGGCGCTGACCCGTGCCCGCAAGCGCATGGTGATCAGCTTTGCCAGTGCGCGTCGCCTGTATGGCCAGTACATGCCCGGTACGCCAAGCCGCTTTTTAGGTGAGATACCCCCGCAGCACGTGAAGATGATGGCCGGTGGCATGACCCGCTTTGGTGGCGGAGGTGGTTACGGTGGCGGGTATGGCTCGGGCGGCTATGGCAGCAGCGGTTACGGCGGTGGTATGCGCACCCAGCAGGGCAGCCGCTTGGACACCCGCACCAACCGTACCGGAAATGATTATGCGAAGCCGGCTGAGCCGATGATCGCGTACAGTCAGACCGAGATGATGCGGGCGGCGAGTGCACCGACCAAGAGCCTTTCGAATAGCGCGTACAGCGTGGGCCAGAAGGTTCACCATGAGAAGTTCGGGGCCGGGATGATCAAGGCTGTGGAAGGCAGTGGGGCCGAGACCAAGCTGGTGATCGAGTTCAAGCACGCCGGACAGAAGAAAATGCTGGCGAGTTTGGCGAAGCTGAATGCGAGTTAAAGCAAAATAAAAAAAGGCCGTGGATTTATTCAACGGCCTTTTTTAGGTAATGGCGGGGCGCACTCTCTGTTTCGATGGATGTACCATTTTAGGGGCGAAGAAGCGTCGGCCAAGTTTATGGGAGGGGTATTCTACCGTGCGGTAGAAGATTTCGGCAGCGATAAAGGAGGCCAGAGTGGCGATAACCATGCAGGGCCACATACCAAGGATAGGGTACAGCTTGTTGAAACTGAACAGGATAATAGGGGTGTGGACCAAATAGAGGCTGTAGGAGATACGGCCGAGCCAGTAGCAAGGCTTGGCCTCTAGCCATTTACGGGCGGTGGGGCTGGAAAGAATCAGGAAGATAATGATGGCACAGCCGAGGGATTGGGCAATATCTAGTACTGGAATACGCGGGAACATAAAAGTGGCGGGAACGGCCAGCCATGCCGTGTAACGCACGAACGTTGGCAGACGCATAAAGTAGGCATAAAGGGTTTCAATGTGCATGGCGAGAAGGATGCCGACCATGAAAATAGGCACAAAGCGTAAGGTAAGCACCAAGCTGGACGCAAAGGAGTTACCGACAAGAGCAAATGTGTCTTCCAGCATGAAAGCAAAGGCGCTGGCTGCAACATAGATACCGAGTGTTGACGCCGCTCCGCCCTTGCGTGGCAAGCAGAGAACGACGAGGAGCGGGAAGATTATGGATACGCGCATTTCGTGAACCAATGACCAGAACACGCGGTTGAGCGATATGCCAGAGTTGGTACCGCTGAGGAAAATATGCCCCAGAATTGTGGATATATCAGGTGTTTCGCCAGGCCATTGTTTGGTGAGCCACTCGCTTGTTCCGGGCAATAGCTGGCTGCCGTCGTGGAGGTTCCAGAGGCCCCATGCAAAAAGGAAGGCGATGAAATAGGGCAGGTAAATACGGCAAAAGCGGCGGTAGAGATATACCCCGTACGATAAGGTGGACTGGTTAAGGTACGGCAGAGCCAATACGAAACCGCTAAGCACAAAGAACAGCAGAACCGATGCATGGCCGTTTACCAGCATGCGCAGCGGTGTGCGGTGGACCCACCAGAGCTGGTCGCGCAGACTTTCCGGTAAGATGAGAAAGAGATGGGTGAGGACTACCACAACAGCGGCCACGCCCCGGAGGGAATCGAGTGCTGGAATGCGGCCGCGGATATCAATCATGAATCGCGTATACATTGCTGCAGAGGGAGTTTCAAGTAACAGTTGTAAGAATTATGTTAGAAACAACCTTTTTCGGGGGTAATCTCTGAAAATTCATTATTGTTGTAGGATGTTTTATGTAGCTTGATTAAAGACTGGTTGCCTAAAAAGACCTTGGGGTTAGCCGTTTTTTGTTTTGGCGAAGCTGAACCAAGGTTAACGACAGTGCCCGCAAAAAAGGGACCTTGTGGAAGGGTCCTTTTTTTAATCGGTCAGCAAGGCCATGGTTGTGTAATACCGCTGGCTGCGGGTCGGTTCGGCCGCGTGGTACAGATGGGCGCGGGCGAAGACCTCCAGGCAGTGGTCGATCGTCTTGGCGGCATAGGCGGTACGGCAGAGTTCCAGATACAAGGACACCCCGGCATAAAGCCCGAGGAAGCCTTGCAGCAGCTGCGGGTGCAGGTGCCGGTCGGACTCGCACAGGCTGCAGAGCAGGAGCTCGCGCATATTCCCGAAGGCGTGGCGCAGGACACGGTCGGGTATCTGGGCGACAGGGCAGGCGGAGAGCGCGTCGATGAGATCGGCGCGGTCGAAGTTGGGGGCATAGGGCATGGGTCGTCCCTTTAATCAAATAGAGTAGGTTTCCATGTATACGTCAGGACGCAGGGCTGTGCTAGAGAGAAAACAAAAGACCATGGAAAACCATGGTCTTTTGCTGTTCGTAGGGGGATTACGCGGCTGCCATGGCGTGTGCTGTAAGGCGTTGCGTGATGTGGGAGCCGAGATTGCATGTCGCGACCTGTTTTTCCAGATGGCTGACGGCAATATCGTTCAGCTCCAGAATGTTGGTCACGCCTGTGCTCAGGCTTAGATGCTGTTCGTCCACCTCCAGTTTACTGGCCATAAAAGCGCTTAGAGACTGATGCGGTGGGCAGGCGGCGCGGATGGCTTCCATGGAATTATCCAGATTGAAGCGAGCGCGGGCGGGGGTTTTATCAAGGTAGGCAGTCATGCTAGTCTCCCTCGTACAAAGTTGTAGTAACAGTTCGTTTTACCGCTGCACGATTGAGGATTCAAGTAAAAAGGCCCTGTGGGCCTTTAAGTTATGCTGTAATTTTAGCGAGTTTGAGTTTGCCGACCTGGAGGATGAAGGGGGTTTCCAGTTTCACCGGGGCGGTGGGATCTTTGTGCTGTTCGCCGTTAAGTTTGACGCCGCCTTGCTCGATCAGGCGGCGGGCTTCGGACTTGGAAGTCGCGAAGTTAGCCGCGACGACGAGGTCGGTGAGGGTGGTAAGGGCCTCTAGCGGGAGCTTGAGTTCCGGCATGTCGGTCGGCATTTCGCGCTTGGAGAAACGCGACTCGAAGGCTGTGCGGGCTTCGTCGGCGGCGGCTTCTCCGTGGAAGCGCGCGGTGATGAAGTGGGCCAGCTTTTTCTTGGCTTCCATCGGGTGCGAAGGACGCTCGGCCGCCGGGATGGTGGTGAGCAGGCTGTACCAGCGGTCCAGCAGGCTATCCGGAATGCTCATGGTTTTACCGAACATATCGGTGGGGTTTTCGGTCACGCCGATGTAGTTGGCCTTGGACTTGGACATCTTCATCACACCGTCCAGCCCTTCCAGCAGCGGGAAGGTCATGACGATCTGCGGTTCCATCCCGCGGGCCTGCATCAGCTGGCGGCCCATGAGGCAGTTGAAGGTCTGGTCGGTGCCGCCGAATTCGATATCGCAGCCTTCGCGTTCCTGCATCGCGATGCTGTCGTAACCCTGCATGAGGGGGTAGAGGAACTCGTGCAGCGAGATGGGGGTCTGGTTGGCGAGGCGGTTGCCGAAGTCTTCCTTCGCGATGAGTTGTGCCACGCTGACCTGCGCGCAGAGCTTGATGGTATCGGCAAAGCTGAGTTCCTTCAGCCAGTCGCCGTTCCACATCAGGCGGCATTTGGCCGGGTCGTTCTCAATGATCTTGAAGATCTGCTCCTTATACGTCTCGGCATTCTGCATGATCTGCTCTTCGGTCAGCGGCGGGCGGGTGCTGTTGCGGCCGGAGGGGTCGCCAATGAGCGCTGTGTAGTTCCCGATGAGCGGCAGCACCTTGTGGCCCAGATTCTGAAACTTACGCATGGCGTTGAGTGCCACGGTGTGGCCGAGGTGGATGTCCGGCGCGGTGGGGTCCATGCCCAGCTTGATACGCAGCGGGCGGTTCTCCATCAGCGACGTGACCAGCTTGTCGAACAGGCCGTCTTTGCCGTGTACGCCTTTTTCAGGATAAATGGCCGCAGTACCTTCGCTCAGGATGGCGTGCTGGCGGGCGGCTTCGGCGAGGATCTCGGCGGACGGTTTGGCGGGTACTGTGGTGTTCATGGCGTTGTTTATGGCGTTTTTTAAGGGTTTAGACAAGCGTTAGACGAGGGCCGCGAAGTCGGTGAGAGTTACCGTGCCATTGGCGTGGGCGCTGGCCAGATACATGCCGTTGGCAGCCCAAGCAATATGGCTGACGCTCTGGCTGTTCGGCTCGTGCAGCAGGATGGCGCGGTCTTCCACGGTCTGCGTAAGGAGCGTGAGGCCGTCGGTATAGCCGATGGCGCAGAACGGGCCTTTGGGATGCATACTGATTGCTGTGACCAAAGTATCCTGCACGCCGCTGTCGGCCAGTACGCGGGCTTGGGTGCCGGCGGGGCCTTTTTCAGTCGCGAAGCTCCAGAGCGGGACGCCGCCGCCGCCGTTGGTGGCGAGGGTGGTATTGTCGCTCATCCAACTGAATTGCGTGATCTTGCTCGGGTAGCCGCGCATCTGGAGGTCCATGCCGTCGGACAGGCGCCAGAGGTGGATGGCTTGCTCCTGCATTGAACTGATCAGCCATTTGCCGTCCGGGCTGTAGGTGAGGGCGAGGTGCGAGCCTTTCCAGGGGAGGAGGCGCGGCGGGTTCTTGACGCTATCCAGCGCCAGAATAGTGGCGCCGCCGTAGTGGCTGACGGCCAGGCGCGGGCCGATGGGCGAAATGGCCATGCCGCCGATGGTGGAGGGCAGGGTGTGCGGAAGTTTGGTGACCGAGTGGTCTTGGTTAATGACCGTCACGGATTTGCCGGTGGCGGCGAGGATCTGCTTCTTTTTGGCGAAGTACACGATGTTCTCGAGGAACATGTACTTGGTTTCGGCCAGCAGGGTGACTTCGCCCTGAACGGTAGTGAGGTGGATGCGGCCGGACTCGTCGGCGGTAGCAAAGCCTTCCGGGGTAGCGATAACGGTCATCAGAGGCGCGTCGCTGACCTGAACGGCGAGAGCTTTTGTAAGGTTCGGGCGGATGAGGTGCAGCGTGCCTTCGCCACCGGCGGCGGCTACGGTATCGCCGTTCCAGACCAGGCCGTTAACGGGCGTGCCGAGGGCGTATGGGGTATGGGGATGTTTCGTCATTATTGGGCACAGGCAAGGAATTGCTCTTTGAGTTGTGCCTTGTTGAGGCCGCGACCGATGAGGACGAGAGTGGAGGCGCGCTTTTCGCCTTCCTGCCAGTCGGAGGTGAATTCGCCGTCGGACATCATGTGCACGGCCTGGAAGACGAATTTCTTCGGTTCGTTCTCGATGTTCAGGATGCCTTTGGTGCGCAGGATGTTCTGGCCGTGCGTGGCGAGCAGGGTGGACATCCAGTCGTCGAACTTGGTGCCGTCGATCGGCTTGTCGGACTTCAGCGAGATGCTGGAGACGTCGGCATCGTGATGGTGGTGGTGACCTTCGGCGGCGTTGGCAAGGAATTCGGGGTCGACACCCAGCACGTGCTCCAGACTGAAGGCGTGGCGGGTGAGGATGGTATCCAGAGCGACGCTGTTACCGTCTTTGTCGGACAGCTGGCCACGTGTGCCGTAGAGGATGGTCGCGAAGGGATTGATAGCGCGGATGGCGGCTTCAGCTTCTTCTTGTTGTGCTTTAACAATTGCGTCAATCTTGTTGATAATAATCGTATCGGCGAAGGCGATTTGGTCAGTGGCTTCCGGCGAGTCTTTCAGTTGGCCGAGGATGTGGGCAGCATCGACCATGGTCAGGATGCTGTCCAGCTCGGTATTCGCCTTTACGTCCGGGTCGGCAAAGAAGGTTTGGGCGACGGGGGCCGGGTCGGCAAGGCCGGTGGTTTCCAGCAGGATGGCATCGAACTTGTCGCGGCGCTTCATGAGAGCGGCGAGGATACGGATGAGGTCGCCGCGCACGGTGCAGCAGATGCAGCCGTTGTTCATTTCAAACACTTCTTCATCGACCTGCGCGGTGATGAGCTTGTCGTCGATGCCTTCCAGGCCGTATTCGTTGATGATAACGGCGTATTTCTTGTCGGACTTTTCGCTCAGAATGCGGTTGAGCAGCGTGGTTTTGCCGGAGCCGAGGAAACCGGTAAGGACGGTGACGGGGATGGCGTGAGATGTGGAAGCCATGGCAAAACCTTTCGTAATCGCGTTTAACAGGGCCACTTTTTAGCACGGGAACGGCAAAAAACCAACCGCCCCGTGGGGCGGTTAAGGTTTGGTGTAAGCACCCGTGTGCTTAGAAGGCCCAGCGCGCTTTGACCTGACCGGTATGACCGATGAGGCTGCTGCGGATGTCGGCGTCGTAGTCGAGGCTGAAGTCGGTTCCGCCCACGGTGTTGAGCAGCAGGCCTGCGCCGAGGTTGACCGAAGACATATCGGCCTTGACGCCGTTGGTGACGAACGATGCGCCGCCGCCGGTGAACTGGCTGGTGGTGGCCATGCTTTCATCGCCCATGCGGTGGATATACTTGGCGCGGAGGGACGGTTTGAGCGTGCCGCCGTCGCTCAGGGCAAAGGCGTAGCTCGCTTCACCACCGATACCGGCGTCGACCGTCGACATGGCATCCGGGTTGACGCGGAGGCTGGCGCCACCGGCTCCGGTTTCGGTATAGCCGTCCATATCCAGATAGGTGTACTGCACGCTGGCGAGCGGGGTGAGGGTGAGGCCGCCGAAGGCAAAGTCGCGTCCGGTTTCCAGTTTGGCACTGCCTTGCCAGCCATCGGTTTCGCCCTTGGTTTGACCGATACCGGCGATGGTACGGGTCATCTCATACTTGTTGGCGCCGTAGCCCAGTTGGCCGTTAAAGAATACACCGTTGTCCATCACGCGGCTGCCGTAGAGAGTGGCGGCGTACGTGTCGATGTCGGTGGAGGCGCCGCCCGAGGCGTTGCTGTCGACCTTGCTCTTGCCGTACGTCACGGCCAGACCGGTGGTGACACCGTTGACCAGAGTATCGGTATCGAGACCGATGCTGGCCCCGGCCGAGTTTGCGTCGTACCCGCGGGCGCCGTCCTTGTCGTCCTGCGTGACGGTGGTGCCGAAGCCCTGCATCCACATGTGGCTGTTGACCATGCTGTCGCCGGTGGCAACGCCTTCGCCGTAGCCCGTGTTACGCAGAGAAGCGAGGCGGTTGCTGACCTGATTACCGGCATCCACCGCAAAGTTCACGCTGGCGATACCGGCGCCATCGATGTTCGGGCTGAGGGATTCCAGCACGGCCTGTACGCCTGCGGCGGTGGCTTTGCTGCCGATGATGCCTTGCAGGGTGTCGAGCTCGTTTGTGGAGCTGGCACCCAGTTGGTCGAGAATCTTGGCGACGCCCTTGGCATCGGCGCCGGTGGCGACGGATTCGGTCGCGACGCGGTTGACGATGAGATCGAGGTCCTGGCCATTACTGTTGAGGCCATAGCGGTAGACGGCGGTGCCGGTGTTGACCAGCGTACCGCTGGCGGTACCACTTTGACCCTGTACGATGGTGTAGGACGTGCCGTTGCTGATGTAGCCGGACGTTTCGGCCAGATGAATGGCGAACGCCGCCGCGCTGTTTGAGACCGTACCGGTGCCAATGGCCAGTTTACCGGCCTGCGTGGAATTGCTGACGTGGATACCCACGACACCGCCTGTACTGGAATAGGTGTTGGCTGTGACCGTACTGTTGGCGCCGATGTTGAGCGTACCGGAGTTGGTGAGTGTACCGCCGACGTTGAAGTTACGGTTGGCTTCGACCGTTTTGTCGGCAGCGATGTTAACCGTCTGGGCGCCGATAAGCTGATGATTGATCACGCTGTTCGCGTTGAAGTTGACGGTTTCCATACCCGCAATATTGCCGCCCGTGGTGAAGGTACGGGTGCCGTTGATGGTGAGGATGTCGCCATCGTTGGGAGAACTGTCGTTGATCTCGCCGTTGATGGTGGCGTTGGTTAGGGTAATTTGCGTAACGCCCGTAACCCCCGAGTTGCTGATGTTGCCGTTGATAGTGCTGTTGCTGACCACGATGACATCGGAGCCGGAGACATAGTCGATATTACCGGTATGGGTGGCGTTGGTGAAGGTGATGGTGTCGTTACCCTGATAACCGAACAGGTTGCCGTTGGTGTTGCCCGTGCTGGTAAAGTGGTTGGTGCCCTGACCCATCACGATGGAGCCGCTGATGTTACCACTGTTCACAATATTCACGTTGGCCGCCATGTCGTTGAGGTAGATGGCCGACGTTGTGCCGCCTGATGCGTTGATCGTTCCGGCATTGGTAATGGAAACTGCGCCGTTGACGGCATTGACCGACTGAATGGTGGCGGTGACACCGCTGGACGTGCCGACCGTTGCGCCCTGCTGAATGTAAATGGTGTTGCTGGTAGCGTTGGTGCTGCTGATCTCAATCGCTGCGTCGCTGGTGGTGTTGATGCGCCCCGTGCCGGTGACCGTCAGGCCGCCTGTGGTGGCGCTGGTGTATTGCGTCGTGACAAGGCTGGTGCTGATGGTATCGGCGTGGGCCAAGGAGCTTGCGGCCATGAACGCGGTGGATGCGGTCAGGAGCTTCAGCGTGCGGGGGGACATGGGAGACAATCCTTCGTTTTTCTTCGATATGAGAGTAAGCTAGGGGCATAAACCACGGTTTGGCTAGGTAATAAGCAGGGATTTGGCGTATGCGCACAGGATTGAACAATGTGTTGTGTTTTTGGAGCCACATACGGGTGATGGCTGCGGTGGCCTTAATGCTGGTTGTTACCGGCTGTGCGGCGGGAAAAGTGCCATTAAGTGAACGTATTTATTCGGTAAATGATGAACATTTAGAGCTTGGTGTGGTGTGGCACGAAGGTGTGACATTTACGGACGGATTGCAACTTGCCGTTGTGCGTAACTATACCCAACTGGAGAGCGAAGAGACGCTGAAGATCTATATTGAAGGCGATGGGCAGGCTTATATCAGTAAAGGTGTGGTGAGCGGTGACCCGACGCCGGTCAACCCCGTGGGACTTAGCCTTGCTTTGGCGGATATGCACCCCAGTGTGATGTACATCGGGCGGCCGTGCCAATGGGTGCGCGGACCGGAATGCAAGGATAGGCACTTGTGGACCACGGAGCGGTTCAATGAGCGGATGGCGGCGGCGTATGTGTCGGTCATCCGCAAAGAAAGCCAGGGCAGGCCGGTGGAACTGGTTGGTTACAGCGGCGGCGCGTGGGTTGCCCTGCAGGTGGCTGCGCGGCTGGAGAATGTAGTGAAAGTGTCTACCGTGGCCGGAAACCTGATGCCGGAGTATGTGAATGCGCACCATAACGTACGGCAGATTGAGGTGGCGGCTTACCCGCCCGGGCGCTTGGTGACGCTGCCGATCGTGGCTTACGTTGGGGTAAACGACACGATTGTGCCGCGCGGTGTGGTGGAGGATTTTCAGGCTAAAACCGGTGCTCGCAACCTGAAGGTGATGGAAACCGATGCCAGCCATGGCGAAGGGTGGGAGTCGCTTTTTAACAAGATTTAAACCGAAAAGGGCGGTTTTCGGCTGTTATGGTCAGGGTGCTGTAAGAGAATGGCTTGCTGGAAGCCGCGTTTTGACGCATCGGTACGTCGCGAATCTTTTATCTTGTATCGCGTTTATTAACGGGCCGCTTCGATGCGGTATTGACGGCCCGATGACCTAAAAAGAATGGAGAATAAGATGCGTTTTTTTACGCAGGTTGCGTGCTTTGCCGTTCATCATTGCAAGCCAGGGTTGCTTTTGACCATGCTGGCAGTGGGGGGCAAAAACCTTGTAGCTGCCGACCTTCTGGTCGCCGCGGTCAACAGCCGCCATCCCGCAGAGATGTGGGGAACGCTCAAGGACATTCTCAAGGCCGATCTGAGCGATCCTTCCTGCGTCGGTGCGGCATTGCCGGGAATTGCGGTTTCTAACTATCTTCCGGCGTTCAGCCAGATGATGGATACCGTGCAGCGTTTGCAGATGACGGTTGATACCGATGATTTGCTGGTGCTCATGGCACGCCAGGGGGCTGATGCCTGCTGGACCTATGCGGTGAGCGAACTGAAACTGGTGCCGGCACCGGTGGCGTATGATGCGCTGGTGGATGCCGCGATTCTGGGCGGCAACGCCCTGATTCTGGATAGTCTGGAGCGGGCGGTGTATCTGCCGCAGGAGTTCCGGACGCGCATCTTCTGGAAGCGCAAGCTGGACGACGTGGTACGTGGCCGCAACCCGAATTATATTCGGGACGTGGTGTGCAGGTCGGAATGGCTGAAGCCGGAAGACTTTGATACGGCGCGTACATTTGCCATGCGTGGCAAACACGACTACCTGAAGGAAAGCGTTATCGACTACGCCATTGATATGGCGACGGGCACGTGGATGAATTATTTGACCACCCGCCCGGTTGAAGCGCCCAAGCGTAATGTGCACGAACTGAAACTGAAAACCGCAGCGTAATACCTGCGCATACGACTACGACCCGTCCGGAGATTTCTCCGGGCGGTTTTTTTATGCCGTGATGATGACTACAGGCTGTTGGCGAGAGCGCAGAACTGCGCGGTGGTGAGGACTTCGGCGCGGTCGGTCGGGGTGATGCCGAGGGATTCCATGGTGGCTTCGGTAATATGACCCTTGAGGACGCTGCGCAGCATTTTGCGGCGCTGGGTGAAGACGAGGCGCAGGAGCGTATCCAGCTTTCTGATATCGACAGCCTCGCGCATGGCGGGCAGGGGGGTGAGGCGGACGACGCTGCTCATCACTTTGGGCGGTGGCGTGAACGCGCCGGGAGAGACATCGAAGAGGTCTTGCCGGTTGCAGTACAGATCGCAGAGGACGCCGAGGCGGCCCCAGTCGCGGGTATCCGGCACGGCGCAGATGCGCTCGACGACTTCTTTTTGAAGCATAAAGGTCATCTCGGCGGTGGTGGGGGTCATCTGCACCAGTTGGGCGACCATCTCGGTTCCGACATTATAGGGCAGGTTTCCGACCACCTTGAGGCCAGCCACGGGTACGGCTTTACCAAAGGCCTGCAGAGCGTCTCCCTTGTGGATGCTCAGGCGGTTATCGAACTGGGTGCTCATGTCTTCCAGTACCGGCCAGCAGCGCTCGTCGATCTCTATCGCGGTCACGTGGGCGCCGGCTTGTAGCAGGGCACGGGTGAGGACGCCGGTACCCGGGCCGATCTCGACGATATGCTCGCCTGCCTTGGGGCTGATGGCGGCGACGATACGGTCTATTACCCCGCGCTCGTGCAGGAAGTGCTGGCCTAGGTGTTTGGCGGCGCGGATTTGGCTCATGCGCGCTGTATACCCCGCTTAGAGGCGGATGTCGAGGAAGGCGCGCTGGCGGAGGTTTTGCAGGAAGCGGCGGGATTCCAGCTCCACGCGGTTACCGTACATGTTCTTCAGCACGCGGTCGCGGTAGGCGGCCAGTTTGTCGGCCATGGCTTGGCGAGTGTCGGCTACGAAGACGCGCGAGGCGTTACCGTTGACGGTGACGGTTTTGGTCCATTGGCCCGGCTTGGTTTTGACGATGGCCTGGGCAATGTCGCTATCCAGATCGTTCTGTGTCACCCAGCCGAGGGAGGTACTGAGGGGGAAGGCGTCTTTATATTGGGCTTCGGAGAAGTACTTTGCCACATCGTCGCGCGTTTTAAGCTTGCCGGTGGCGGCGTCGAAGGCTTTGGCCTGCTCTTTGGCGGCGGCTTTGTCGGCTGCGGCCGGGGCGGCCAGCAGGAACAGTTCCAATTGGGTTTGCGGGTTGATATCGACCGGCGAATTGGTGCGGATATTATCGAGACGGACAAGGTACCAGCCTTCGGGGGTACGGATCGGTTCGCTCACCTGGCCGACCTTGAGGTTGTCCAGTGATTCTTCCAGTTGCGGGTTGAGTTCGCCAGTGCCGAACCAGCCGAGCTTACCCCCGTTGACGGCGGATTTATCGTCGGAGTGGGCACGGGCGAGGTCGGAGAAGGATTCGCCGGCGTCGGTCTTCTGCTTGAGTTCGGTCAGCTTTTGCAGCAGGTTTTTGTTGGCTTCGGTGTCGGCGCCTTCTTCCAGCATGATGATACTGATTTCACGGTCTTCTACCTTGCGGCTCTTGCCGAGCTCGGCAATCAGGCGGTCGGCTTCTGGCGTGCTTACTTGTACGCGCGGGGCGACCTGGCTTGCGATGATCTTCTGCCAGAGGGCTTCGGCGGCGATCTTGTCTTCTGCCGCGCCTGTCATGCCGCCGGTCAGGTTCTGCCAGGTGGCTTCGCCCATGTTCTTACGGACGGAGGCGATGGCATTCTCGCGCTCTTGCTTGCCAAGAGAAAGCCCGGCGGATTTCGCAAACTGGCGTTGCAGCTCTTCATCCACCAGGTTGGACAGGCTGCGCTTGGTCACGGCGTCGCGTTGCTGGGCACTGGGATTGGCGATACCGACCTGACGCAGGTTAAGAGCGGCACGGCTTTGCAGTTGGCTGAGCGTAATGACCTGGTCGTTGACCACGGCGACGATACGGTCGGCGGCGTGGGTGGGAGCTGCGAACGTGGCGCAGGCCAGCAGGGCGAGAGTGAGGATGAGACGCATAAGCTTGTCTTTCTTAACTTGAGTAAGGCTTAGTCTTCGCTGCCGAGGGTTAGCAGGCGGAGGTTGACCAGATAGTCGGTACCCGGGCGGAGGTCTCCGTTGGTATAACCACGACGGCGGATAACGGTTTCAATCTCGTAGCAGTCGCGCGTCCAGACCAGACCGCCGCGGCCTTCCAGTAAGGTGCTGGTGGCAAGGTCATTCCGGGTGTTACCGCGGAAGGCCAGTTGCTTGGTGAGCGGAACAGTGAAATCGGTCGCCAGTTCTTCCGGGCCGTTGGTCAGGTAAGAGTGAGTGACCGTCATGTAGGCGCCATCCATATTCCCGATGCGCATACCGTTGTCGATACGGCGCAGGTTAAAGGTCGCGTTATCGAGTCGGAAGCGGCTGTTGACACCGAACCAGTCGACAGGGTTGGCTTCTACCATACCGACCCAGTCGGAAATGTTGGTGGCGGCACCGCCGGATTCCGGCAGGGAGGTATCGTCGAACTTGCGGATGCTTTGACCGAGGAAGAGGCGGTAGTCGGTGTGGTCTGGCGTGCCCCAGCGGTTGTCGATACCGTACATCATACGTGGGCCGGTTTCGATGCGGTCGAGACCTGCAAAGCGGCTGGTTTCGAACAGGTTGCTGGTATCCAGCTCGTAGCTCACGCTGTCTTCATTCGGGACGCGGTTATTGCTGTTACCACCACGCGGCGATACGGCGACCATAACCTGCGGCGCAATGGTGTGGGTGCCGCCCGGCGAAACGTAGGGTTTTTCCCACATCGCGGTGGCTTCGGGCAGAGCGCGGGTGACGGTTCCGTCGGTATTGCCGTTATTGACAAGGTAGGCGTCGAAGCGGCCGCTGGCCCCGAGGGTCAGCTTGCTACCATCCATCATCATGAAGGGACGGGTATATTCGACACCACCGATGGCGCGACGGCTTTCGTTACCGTTACCGCGGTAAATGTTGAGTACGTCGGCCGACATATCCACCTGACCGCCGAAGGACGGTACGAACCAGCGCGAGAGTTCGAGGTGCGGCATAACCTGTGCGGTATCGGCCATGGCACGGGTGGGGGAGAGATCCTGGAAGCGGGTCATGCTGAGGGCGGCATAGTGCTGCTCGCCCGCGTCTTCTCCGTACAGCGTGCTGGACAGGTAAGGATCCAGACGGTCGTAATACTGTTGCAGGTAGGTGTCGTCGGACGCGATCTCGCCATTCAGGCCGATGCGGCGGGACGCGGTAAAGTCTTTTTCGGCTTCGATCTTTAAGTGGCTGCGCTGATCGCCGGTTTTGGTATCGTTAATGAAGCTTCCGCGGATGTCACTATCGGTGGTGAGCGTGCTCTGGCGGCGTTCCAGCATCAGTTGCGCGCCGCGTTCAGACATCAGGCGGGTGCGGATGGTGTAGTCGGCGTTTTCGGACTCGTTAAAGACATAACCGGCCAGGGTGATGTTTTCACCGAGGTTTTCGCTACGCCCGAATTGCGGCGGCAGCAGACCGTTCTTCGGCTTTTTAGGGCCGACCGGGTGGCGGAACCACGGCAGGTACATAACCGGTACGCCGTAGACATCGAACACTGCATTCTTATAGGTCATGTCGCCGTCGTCCTTGCGGTAGACCATCTGGTCGGCGCTGAGGGTCCAGGGTTTGCGGTCGCCGATACATTCCTTACAGGGGGAGTAGGTGATGTCGGTCATAGTATAAGTAGTGCCCGAAACCTTGGCGGTACCGGCCTGGGCGATCTCGCCGAGGGCGGGCAGGCTGAGGCGCAGTTGCTCTAAAGCTCCGCGCTGCATGTCGCCAGTGAGTTCGAGCGTTTGCACGATCAGGCTGGTGCCATCCGGGTTCAGCAGCTTCACATTGCCGTTGGCGGTCACGCTGTTATTGGCAAGGTCGTAATGAATGGTATCGGCCCAGACCTGACCCTTGGGGCTGCTGATGTGCACCTGTTTGCCGGGTTCGGGCGTTGCGGTGACACGGCTGCCGGAGACATCGTACGCGATGTTGGCGGCGGTGAGGTCGAAGGGGATCTCCTTGGCATCTTGCGCTTGGGCTACGCTTGCAAAGGCAGCCACTGCGAGAAGGGCCGGAGCCAGAAATACGGTGAGGCGGGTGAGGAACATGAGGCCGTGCGCTTTGGGGTCGCTTTTCATTGTTGGGGTGGCCCCGTAGGGGAGCCAATTTCCGGCAGTCTTGCTCAAGACGCGGTGGGCGTCAATTCTTACCCGAGGGTAACGGTGCTTTTGGGGCTTATTCCTCGCGCAGCTGCAACATAAGGGCCATAGCCAGCAAGCTGGCCATGATAGCTGGCAACCACGCGGCCAGCCTTACGTCCAGGCGTCCGGCAAGGCCGAACGTGGCCATGAAGTTGCCGAAGAAGTAAAAGCCGAAGCCCATGAGAACCCCTGCCACAATGACCATGCCGAGGCCGCGGACACGGGTGAAGCGCAGCCCGAAAGGCACAGCTACCAACAACATGGCGATGCACATGAAGGGAAGGGCGAGTAGACGCTGGTAGGCCATGGCGTGGCGGTCGGTTTTAAAGCCGCTTTCTTGCAGGGTACTGATGAATTCGCGCAACTCGAAGATGTTCAGGGTGCCCGGCGGATTGAAGCTGGCCTGGATCTCGTCCGGCGTCAGGCTGGTCGGCAGGGTGAGCTCGGGCTTGCGGATGATGTCCTGTCGGGGAGTGAGCATGACGGCGTTCTTGAGGTTCCATTGGCCTTGTTCGCCATTGATGCCTGGTTCCAGAACGGCCTGCTCGGCATCGATACGCGCGAGGAAGCTGTTATGTTCATCGAAGATGAAGACCGTGGCCTGACCGAGATCGTCTCCGCCGGGAGAGACACGGCGACCGTAGATGAAGTAGTCGCGGCCCGAGGCCTGTTTGGTGGCGGTGGCGGGGAATTCGCTTTGCTTGAGCCAGATGCTGCCGCCTGCAGTGACCAGACCTTTGGTGGAGCCGGGGAAGACGGTGGCGTTCCAGTGTTCGTAGCGCTTGAGAAGGGCGGCGGAGACCGGATTGCCGACCCAGATGGACAGCATGCCGACCAAGAGACACGCGAGCAGCGGGCCCATGAGGAAGCGGCGTGCGGGTAGGCCGATGGCGCGGAGGGCAACGAGTTCCTGCCTTTTATTAAGCTGGTTGAGCCAGACAAGGCTACCGATAAGGACGGCAAATGGCAGCAGTTGCAGGAGGAGGTCCGGCGTTTTGGCGAGGCTCATGATAAGGGCCACGCTGATGCCGATGCCTTTGTCGGAAATCTGGTTCCAGAGATCGATGACATCGATCAGATAAATAAAGGAGCCAAGGCCGAAGATGGTGAAAATGACCGTGGTGAGCCACATGCCGCCAAGATACCAGCCGAGGGTAGGGGAGTAGCCGCGAGTGGAGGCGTCGCGTGGGGCGGGCGCCAGCAGGTTGGGCATGGCCGGCACGCTGAGGTTGGTAAGTTTAGGAGGCATGGATGCGGCCCTTTTTGGACACAAATGCAGCGTAGGCGGCGCCGACAAGAGGCCATGCCCACTGGCCGTAGAGAACGGCGGTGGAGCCGTCTTGCGACATACCTTCGAGCATCATCATGATACCCAGATACACGAAACCGGACAGCGAAGCCGCGACCAGCAGGCGCCATGGACTTTGCTGGCGGCGAGGGGGACGCAGCAGCCATGCGGCGGCGATGAGAGTGAGCGGAATGGGACTGAGCGGCCAAAGCAGACGCTTGTGGAGCTCGGCGCGCATTTCGTTCGCTTTTTTTACGGGGGCGGTTTTGGCTTCGGATATCAATTGGGCCAGACCGTATTCTTCATGGCTGGGTGTGCGCGGCACGATGACCTGCTGGCCGAGGCTTTGGCGGATATCCAAGTTATATTTATCGAACTCCAGCATGCCGACCTGTTTGGCGCCGACTTCCTGGCGCAGGCCTTTTTCCAGCGCCAGTTGCGGGTAGCCGTCGGCATCCAGCGTGATTTCTCCGTGCTGGGCATACCATGTGACCGGCTTGGCGGGGTTGCGGGTGTCGTGCACCAGAATTTGATCCAGCGTAGTTGGAGTAGTGCGCTTGCGGAGGTAGATCATCAGATTATTGCCAAGCTGGTTGAAGGTACCTTCTTCCAAGAGCAGTTGGGCATTCTGGGTGCGGATCTGGTATTGCAGGTCTTTGAACGAGGCCGTGCTGGCGGGCAGCAGTTGCAGGAACAGGACGTAACCGAAAAGAACACCGACACAGGCCCATGCCAGCAGCGGGCGCAGAATGTGGGTCGGGCTACGGCCTAGGCTGAGGGCGGCGGTCAGTTCGTTATCCTCCTGCCAGCGGCGCAGCATGACGCAGGCGCCGATGAACATACCGAACGGCAGGATAATCGTCAGCAGCTTGGGGACCAGCATGACGGTCAGGTGCAGGAAGGTGCCCATGCCAAGGCCCTTGTTGATCACCAGATCGAGAAACCGCAGGCTTTGCAGGAGCCAGACAAGGCCCAGCAAAATGCCCATGCCAAGCAGGCTCGGCTTCATGGCATCGCGCACAATATACGACGGCAAGGTTAGGCGGAGTTGTGTCATTCGGGTCTCTTCATACCAGTTTTAAGGCTTTTATACCAAGATGATTTTATGCACACGCTTGCACAGGCGTGAAAGGTTGTGGCAGTTTAACGAGCGAATGAGCCGTTTGGCCGGAATAATTAAAAAAGAGATGTAAAAATGCCTTCGTTTGTTTTGGAAGCTGCCCGTTTGACGCCGAAATCGGCCAAGCGAACCGTTGTTGTGTTTGCGGAAAACAAGGGGAAATTGACCGATTCCGCCCAGACCGTGGATGAAGGTTTGGGGGGCGTTATCAAGAGTTCTCTGCGTGGGACCCGTTTTAATGGTGGGGCGGGTGAATTTTCGCGCATCACGGTGCAGGATGGGACGGTTAACACCGTGCTGGTCGCCGGTTTGGGCAAAGAGCCGGGTGAACGCCGGGACTGGTGGAAAGCCGGTTTGGCTATCGGTAAGCAACTGGATGCCATGGGCGTGAAAGAAGCCAGCCTGGCACTGGGTGACCTTGGCAGTGCTGAAGAAGCCTTTGCCGCCGCCAGTGCGCTGGTAGAAGGCGTGTATATGGCCATGTACCGTTTTGAGCAGTTTAAAGAGGTGAAGGATCATCAGGTTGCGCGTTTTGAAAAGCTGACCGTGCTGACCAGTACCCGTGCCGCCCGTTTGCTGGAAGAGGAAACGCCCAAGCTGTTTGCGTTGCTTGAAGCGACCGACAAGGCGCGCGATGCCGCCAACCTGCCGCCGAATATTGCCAACCCCGAATACATGGCGACCCAGGCGCGTGCTTTGGAAAAGCATGGCGTGAAGGTGGAAGTGATTGACGAAAAGCAGATGAAAAAGCTGGGGCTGAATCTGATTCTGGCCGTGGGTGGCAATGCGGCGGTGGAAGATCAGCCGCGTCTGATTTTCATGCACTATAACGGTGGCAAGAAGGGTGAGGCTCCTACCGCGCTGGTTGGCAAAGGGATTATGTACGACACCGGCGGTTACAACCTGAAGATCAACAAAAGCATGGGCGGCATGAAGTTTGATATGTGCGGTGCTGCCGCTGTGCTGGGTGCCATGGAAGCATTAGCGCGCCGTAAGGCACCGGTGAATGTGATTGGGGTGATGACCTGTGCCATGAATATGGTAGGTGCCCGGAGCTTTGTGCCTGACAGCATTTATAAGTCTTACAAAGGTCTGCACGTGGAAATCGGTAATACCGATGCTGAAGGGCGTTTGGTGCTGGCCGATGCGATGGCTTACACCATTGATAAGCACAACCCGAGCCAGATTGTTGACCTTGCGACCTTAACCGGTGCGATTGTGGCGGCGTTGGGTGGGGCCTATGCCGGGTTGTTTTCTACCAGTAACCCGCTGGCCAATGCTCTGCAGAAGGCCGGTGATGAAGTGGGTGAGCGCCTGTGGCGCATGCCGGTAGATGACTGCTACGCCGCGCCCGTGAAGGTGGCCGATGTGAATAACGACGGTATTCCGTGGGGTGGCGCCAATGCGGCGGCGGTGTTCCTTAAACGCTTTGCCGATAAGACGCCGTGGGCGCACTTGGACATTGCTGGTACCGGGTGGGTTGACGGCCTGCCGGGCGAACCAAAGGAATTAGGCGGTGCGCGTGCGTTTGGTGTGCGTCTGCTGGTCAACTGGCTTGAGACAGTAGCGCCTGCTGTTGTAGAAGGAGTACAAGCGAAGCGTCGCGGTCGTCCTTCCAAGGCGGCGGTTGCGGCGGCGGGCAAGCGTGGTCGCGGGCGTCCGCGCAAGGCGGCTTAAGCTGATAATTTACTTTAATAACTAATAACAATATAAAGAAAAATATAGAAATGGCGACTAAAACAAAAGCGAAACCGGCCACCAAAACAGCTGCCAAGGCGAGTGCTAAAGCTCCGGCCAAAGCGACCAAGAAGGTACTGACCCCCGCGATGAAGAGTGCGCTGGCACATACCCGCGCGCTGCTGGACATCCCCAGTGCGACCAACCGCATTGGTGCTGTGGCCGATTACGTGGAGAAGCATTCCAAGAAGCTGGGCTACAAGGTTGAGCGCCAGTGGGATGATACGCTGCGGATTAGTGTGGCCGGTAAGGATACCAAGCGCGTTGTTGGCTATGGCGCCCACCTGGACCGTATTGGCCTGATGGTGGACGAGCTGTTTGACGATGGTACGGTGAAGATCAGCTCTATTGGTGGGCTTTATCCGGGTCACGTAATGGATGGTGTGATCGCCAAGATCCAGACCAAGGACGGTACGCTGGTTGAGGGGTTGATCTATCACATGGATACACCGATCCACAAAATGGGTCTGGAAGGTTTTGAGAAGCGTCCGCAGAAGTGGAAGAACATCCGTCTGCGCCCCGATGCCTGCATTGGCTGCACCAAGAAGAACGGTAAGGACAAGCTGAAGTCTCTCGGGATTCAGGTGGGCCAACTGGTCTGGCTGAACCCGATGCTGAACATTGATGAAGTGAATGGTACGCTGCGCTCCCGCTGGTTGGACAACACCCTTGGCTGTGTTGTGCTGCTGGCGTTGATGGAACGCTGGGCCGAGAAGAAGATGAAGCCGAAGTTCTCGGTCGACTTCATTTTCTCTGCTGCGGAAGAAGCCGGTATGGGTGGTACGTCGGTGATTCGTCCGGAGCTGAGTGATTTTGTGGCCGTGGATACGTCTGTCGGTGAAGAAATGGAAGACCTGAACAACTGCGCCATCAAGCAGAAGGCCGGGCGTTACCCGTATTCTCAGAAGTTGACCGATGAACTGGAAACCGCGGCGGAAAAGGCCAAAGTCGGTTTTGAGCGCAAGAGTTTTGAAGGCGGCGGTACCGATGCGGAACAAGCGAAGGGCGCAGGCTTTAAAGGTCAGGTAGCGTGTATCGTTTCGCCGATCTACAATCTGCACTCGGTGGAATCCACCACCTTTGGTGCGGTTGAAGGCGTGATTGAAACCCTGCACGCACACGCAATGCTGTAAAAGCTATTTACCCAATTATTAACACAGTATGTGAACCTTCGGACGGATGGAAAAAGTCCCTGGATTGCACTGTCAAAAACGTCAAATAGGACCACTATTAGCCGTTTTTGCCATTACAACCAGAAACCTTTTCCATCTCGTCATACTGTGTCAATAATCATGTAAATAGCTTTAAAGGGAGAAGGGGGTAGCATGGGGATTCCGGTCGCGTTTTATCATACAGGGGGTGAAACCCCTGCTGCGCTGGACTCTGTGCTGCCGACTTTGCTGGAGAAAGCTGTCGGTGCGGGTAACCGCATTCTGCTGGTGGCTCCTACGGCGGCGCGTCAGCAGCGGTTGGACGAAGCGTTGTGGAGTTACCGCGATGCTTCGTTTTTGCCGCACGGCAAGCCGGAGGACGGTAAGCCGGAGCTTCAGCCGATTTTGATCGTGAATGCCGAGGATGAATTTTCGGGGTTTATGAGCGGGCGGATTCCCGTTGTGCTGGCCGGTGCCGAAAGTGCACTGGAGAAGGTGCTAGCTGCCACGCCAAGCCGCGCGCTTTATATGTTTACTGCTGCGACGGCAGATGTGGAGCGCGGGCGCGGACTCTTCAAACAGCTTAAAGGGGCTGGGCATGAGCTGAGTTATCATCAGCAGACCGAGAAGGGTTGGGAAAAGAAGGCTTAATATACGTCTTCGTGGTGGGGCAGGGGCTAAAACGCTCCCAGAATACGCTTCGCCAAATCTCGTGTACTTATTCTGTACACGTCGCTTTGTCTCATCGCATTCTGGAATCGTTTATAGCCGCCTGCTGGGTTAACCAGAGGCGGCTTTTTATTGGATGATGAGGGTGTTGGCCTTGGGGGCGGGGGCGGATTCTTCGATCAGCACCGGTTTGCCGGCTTCGCGGGCGAGGATATCCCTCACAATAAGCAGTCGTTGGATAGAGAGCGGGCGGTTGTCGGCCGGAATGCTGACCATGAATTGCGATTGGCCGCCTTTGGCAGACTTCATGAGCGCAAGGAGAGGGGCGTTGTCTTCAGTGGAGACCCACTTGTTCTCGTTTTGATACGTGAGCGTGACAGCGCCTGCGGGCTGGACGGTGAGGACCGCCAGCCCGAGGATGAGTGCGAAGGTTATTGCGCGATGGTCCATTGCACTTCACGGCCGAAGATCTGCTTCAGCATCGGTTGGTTGAGCTCCACCTTGGCCTTCTGGGTGAGGTAGGCCAGCATGAGGGCTTCAACATCGCCTTGCAGACGTTGTTGGTAGACCTTAGCTTGCTCTGGCAGCTTGGTTTCATCCAGCGGCAGGGTCTCGCGCGAGGTGAGGCGGACAAGGTGCAGGTTCTGACCTTCCGGCAGGGCACCGGCCAGCGTGGTGCCGGTGGCGAGGGGATAGAATTCCAGCATGTTCTGTTGCAGCCATTGCGGAGCCTCGGTGGGGTTGCTGACGCTGAGGCTGCTGATGGAAACGCCCTGGATACCGGCCTTTTGAGCTGCGGCTTGCAAGGTCGTGGCACCCGGTGCACGGGCTTCCGACAGGAGTTTGTCGGCGGCACGGCGCAGAGCCTGCTGGGTTTGGGCTGCACGCAGTTGGGTGGCGACATCGGCTTTTACCTCGGCGAACGGTTTGACGCTGGCCGGGTTGATTTTGGTGACCTGCACGTAGGCGGCACCGCCATCGGCCATCTGCAGCGGTTGGCTGGTTTCGTTCTGCGTGAGACCGAAACCGGTGGAGAGTTCCTGCGGTTCGATCGCTTCGTCATTCGCACGCACGGTGCTGAAGGTGAGGGCCTTGATGCCGATGGCCTTGCCGATCTCGGTCAGCGGTTGGCCTGCGGCGATCTTTTCATCGACCACGCCACCGAGACGGACGAGAGCTTCGTCGGCCTGTTCGGTCTGGAGGTCTTTGGCGATGGCGGCACGGATCTCTTCGTAGGGAACATCGTGGGCCGGTTTGATCTCATCCACCCAGATAAGGTGCCAGCCGAAGGGGCTTTGCACGGGGGCGCTGAGGGTGTTGGCGGCCACACTGAAGGCAACCTTGCGGAAGGCGGGCACGACGTCGTCGGCCTTGATGGTGCCGAGGGTACCGCCCTTGGTGCCTTCGTTGCCGGGGTCTTGGCTTAATTTGTTGGCGGCGGCGATGAAGTCGTCCTTCGTTTTAATGGTGGGGACGGCTTGCTCGGCGGCTTCCTTGGTTTCGAACAGGATGTGGCGGACGGTACGGGTTTCCGGCAGCTTGTAGTGTTCCTTGTTCTCTTCGTAGGCTTTCTTCACGTCTTCTTCCGGGACGTTGATGGTCTTGACCAGTTCGTCGCGGCTGAGGCGCAGCACGGTCAGGTTACGGGTTTCCGGCTTGCTGTAGAATTGTTCGTTCTGCTGGTAGAAGGTTTTCAGTTCGTCTTCCTTCGGCTCTGGCAGGGTGCCGAGGCTGGCGGGGGTGAGGGTGGCGACCTCGAAGCCCAGTTTCAGGTTCTCGGCGGCGACGATACCGGCGACGAGGCTGGGGCTGGGCGTTTCGACACGCGAAAGCTGCGCGAGGCTGCGCACGGTGAGGTCCTGGCCCATGTCGGCCTCGAACTGTTGCGGCGTGCGGCCGATCTGGGCCAGCAGTTGGCGATAGCGGGCAACGTCGAACTGGCCTTTTTCATTTTTGAAGGCACCGATCTTGGTGATCTCGGCCTGAAGCTGCTTAGTGGCCGGCTGGAAGCCCAGCTTGGCGGCAGATTGCTGGAGCACCGTGCGGGCGACGACTTCAGCCAGCACCTGCTCGGCGATCTGCATTTGGTCCAGTTGCTCCTGCGTGGGGCGGGTGCCCATCATCTGCGTCACGTTTTGCAGGCGCTGGTTGTAGGTTTGCTCCAGCAGGCGCGGGGAGATATCGTGGCCGTTCACCTTAGCGGCCTGGGCGCCCAGCGACGGCATGAGGTAGTCGCCAATGCCCCACGCACCAAAGCACGCGACCAAAAGCAGCAGCATACCCTTACTGTATTTACTGGCGCCGAACTTGCGGAAGGCTTGCATCATGGGGACAGGACTTTCGTTTCTCTCTGGTCGGTATATCAAGACGTGTGTACCACGCATATATACATAATTATGCCGCAACCTGCCACCAAGCGAAGATGGCGACAAGGGCAGGCGCCCAAACGTGCAGCAGTTGCGTGCGCGGTTTTTACCGGCCCGCCTTGACTGTTGGCGTGCAGGTGCGTACAACCCTTTTCATGGTTAGCATTCTTCTTACCCTTAACGCGCTTATCTGCGCCGCTCTCATCATCCTGATCCTGCTTCAGCGTTCCGACCCTGCCTCTGGCGGTATGTTCGGTGGTGCCGGTGGCGGCGGCCAACCCGTGGTGCGTAACCCGCTGGCCAAGCCGACGGCTATTCTGGCCGCGCTGTTTCTGATGTTCAGCATTGTGACCGCCATCATCAACAAGGGTGGCCACCACGCCGCGACCGTGATGGATACCGCTGTTGAAGGCCAACCCGTATTGCCGGAAGCCAGCCTTGTGCCGAGCGCACCGGTGACTGCGGTGTCGGATACTCTTACTGTTCCGGCTGCACCGGCAGCTGAAACCTCACCGGATACTCCGGCGACAGCCCCCGCTACCGAATAACGAAAGCCCACGCCATGCCCAAGACCGCCCAAGCCAGTCCTCAAAAAACCAAACTGGAAGGCGGCACCCGCTACATATTTGTAACGGGCGGTGTGATGAGCTCTCTTGGTAAAGGCCTGACGGCCAGTGCGCTTGCGGCTGTGCTTCAGGCACGTGGCTTTAGTGTGGCCCAGCAAAAGCTTGACCCTTACCTGAACGTGGACCCCGGCACGATGTCGCCGTTCCAGCATGGTGAGGTGTATGTGACCGACGACGGTGCCGAGACCGACCTTGACCTTGGCCACTACGAACGCTTTACCGGTGTGCCGACCGGCAAGTTCTCCAACATCACGGCGGGCCAGATTTACTGGAATATTCTGCATAAAGAGCGCAAGGGCGATTACCTTGGCAAAACCGTGCAGGTGGTACCGCACGTTACCAACGAGATTAAAGCCTTTGTGAAGCAGATTGAAGGCAAGGCGGATTTTGCGCTGATCGAGATCGGCGGTACTGTGGGCGATATTGAGAGCATGGCGTTTATTGAGGCCATCCGCCAGATGGGCCGTGAGTTGCGCACCAACCATGGCAGCCCCAACCGCGCCTGCTTTATGCACCTGACCTTTGCGCCCTACCTGAAGGCTGTGGGCGAAGTAAAGACCAAGCCGACCCAAAATGCTGTACGTGATTTGCTGGAGATGGGCATTCAGGCGGATGTGGTGGTGGTGCGCTCGGAAGTGGAACTTGACCGCCCGGAGCTGGATAAGATCGCGATGTTCGCTGGTTTGCCCAGCACCCACGTGGTGAACTGCCCCGACAGCGATACGATCTACCGTGTGCCGGTAACCTTGCATAACCATGGCCTGGACAGTGCGATTTTAGACCACTTTGGCATTGAAGCCGATGCGCCAGACCTGAGCCGTTGGCAGCATGTGAGCCATATTGCGAGCAATCCGCCCAAGCGTGTGAAGATCGCCGTGGTTGGCAAGTACGTACAATTGGGCGATGCGTATAAGAGTTTGAATGAGGCGCTGATTCATGGTGGCTTTGCCCATGATGCGCTTGTGGATATTGATTTTGTGGACAGCGAAGCGCTGGAAAAGTGCGATGACGCCGAAGTGGCCGAGCGCTTGAAGGATGCGGCCGGGATTCTGATTCCGGGTGGGTTTGGTGCGCGCGGCACGGAAGGGAAGATCCGGGCCATTACCTATGCGCGTGAGAACAAGAAACCGTTCTTCGGGATCTGTTTGGGTCTGCAAATGGCGATTGCGGAATATGCCCGCAACAAGGCCGGTGTGGACGGCGCCGACAGCACCGAGTTTACCGAGGAGAAGGGTGCGCCGGCGAACCCGATCATCTGCCAGATGACCGAGTGGCAGAAGCCGGATGGCTCGATGCTTCAGCGCGAAGCAATGGGCAACCTGGGCGGCACCATGCGTTTGGGGGCTTACCCCGCCAAGCTGAAGCGCGACAGCCTTGCGGCCAAGGTTTATGGCATGGAAGAGATCATGGAGCGTCACCGTCACCGTTACGAGTTCAACCCCCGTTACCGCGAAACGCTGGAAGCGGCAGGTTTGGTGTTTAGCGGCCTGAGCCCGCAGGAAAACGCATTGGCGGAGATTGTGGAGTTGCCGGTAAGCGAGCACCCGTTCTTCATTGCTGTGCAGTATCACCCGGAGTTCAAATCGCAACCGCTGCATCCGCACCCTATTTTTGCGGCGTTTGTGGATGCGTCTCTGAAAAGCTAATGACAATTGAGAAAGAGGGCAGTGGCCCTCTTTTTTATTTTAGAAATGGGGTTTACGGCGTGGGGTGACATCCTTCAGGCGGCCGCCGCTGCGGGTGGGAATTGTGCCGCCGCTGGAGAGCCATACATCTTCGGGGATCAGGCCGCGGACGAGGGCGAGACCGATGGGGAGGATGATCAGGTCATCTAACCAGCCGAGGACGGGAATGAAGTCCGGTATCAGGTCTATTGGACTTAGAACATACAGGATAAGACCGATAACGGCTATACGGGCGGTGTTGGGAGTATGGGGGTGCCAGAGTGCGCGCCACAGAACGGCGCCTTCAGCGCGCAGCCATGCCCAACCGGTAAGGAGTTTGCGAAAGCGGAGTTTAGCCATGGAGGAGTAATGGCGGGTTGAAGCGATTGTTCCGGCCAAAAAAACGGCCCGCCCCAGGGAAGGGCGGGCCGTTTCTTTCTGCACAACCTTACGGACTGGAGGGAACGTAAGTTAGCGCAGGAAAAGCAGGAGGCTTGGTGAGAGTGGTTTGTACGATGGTGTATCGCAGGCCGCAGGATCTCATGTAAGCCTCGAATGCTATGGGGGTAAGGAGCAGGCTGAAACTCGCCGACGTTTTATTGATTTTTAGGCCGGGAGGACGAACGCGCTCATTCGGGAAGCGAAGAATTTGGGTCATGGCGTCCTTTCGGAGCTGGAAAACAGGAAGCGGGCAGGGATGTATAAATAGAAGTATGCCCCCGAGGACGGGGGCTTTACAATAGCTATGCATACTTTTCTTGCGTTAGTGGGCAGGGGCGCCGGGCATGGCGCTGTCCGGCTTCAGTTGTTTGAAGTAGCCGGTGACTTTCGGGCCTTCGCGCACCAGTTGCACCACACCGTAAATGTCGTCGTGGAGCTGGCGTTTGAGTACGTTCAGCGCGCTGTCGGCGATTTCGCCGTTCAGCATCACACGGTTGATGACGGCGTCGAGGGCGGCGTCCGGGTTGTTGGCGTGGATGGTCGCCATGGAGCCATCGTGACCGGTGTTAATGGCCGAACAGAAGGCGAAGGCGTTTTCCTTACGGATTTCCCCGAGGATGATGCGGTCTGGGCGCATACGCAGCGTGGCGTTGAGCATTTCGCGGATCTCTTTACCAGTAGGGTCGCGGTTGGCACCGCCGAAAATGAGGGGCACCCAGTTCTGGTGCGGCACATCGAGTTCCGGCACGTCTTCCAGTGTAATCAGGCGTTCGTGCATCGGGATGTATTTGAGCGCGGCGTTCATGAAGCTGGTTTTACCGGTGCTGGTACCGCCGGAAATGAGCAGCGTTTTTTTGCCGACGATGCAATTGATGATCTTCTCCTTCACGCCCGGCTGGAGGTAGAAGTGGTCCAGCGTGAAGTTCTTTACGTGCTGGATACGCACGGTCATCGTGAATTTTTTGGTGGTGTTGTGGCCGCCGACGATCTGCACACGGTGGCCGCCCGGCATTTTGCAGGAGAGTACCGGGTGCTGGGGGGTGAAAATCTCGTTGGACAGGTTGGCCAGCATACGGGCACAGTCTTCCAGGCGATCCAGCGTCAGTTCGGGGGCGTCGACCCATTTCCAGGAACCATCAGGGAATTCGTAACCGACCTCGCCGGGGCGGTTGATGACAAGTTCGCGGATATTCGGTTCTTCAAAATACTTCAGCAGCGGGCCGAGAAAGCGGCTTTCGACCTTGTTAAGGCCGTGCTTGGCGCCGAGGGCCTCGATCTCGGGGGTGAGGGCGGTACCGGCTTGCGCAATGAGGTCGCTCATACACGTTTCCTGCTTGTTGTTATGTTACCCCAGTATAAACGCGGTTTGGCGGCGGCTGGCAAGGGGTTGGGCGCTCTTTTTCCATTAAGTGTGGCTTTTGAGGGTGGGACTTGCGGAATGGGGCAGCGATACCCATCTTTTTAGCATCTTCAACGGCTAAACATGGAGACATGCCGTGAGAAATCTTATGGGACTGTTTGTATCGGCCGCTTTTGCGGTGGCTGTGATGACCTCGGCCAGTGCCGCGGAATTTGATACCGAAGGGTATGTGGAGCTTGATGAGCTCAACCAGCAGCTGGGCGAATTTCTGGATGGGAATCGCACCGTGCTGGAAGGCGACGCCGAACTGTGCGACAGCTTTGCCGACATCATCACCTTCTCCGACGAAGCGCGGAACTACAAGGGTCTGACCTGTAAGGTGGTCCGTTAACCAACTGCGCTGATTTTGCGACTAAGGGCCCTGCTTATGCGGGGCCTTTAGTGTTTGGTACGTTGCGGAATGGGGTGGCTGTGCGTATTCTGAAAGAATAAGAAAAGGACGCGTTATGAAGTACCTTCTGGCAATAGCGATGGTTTTGGTTGTGGTTACCCCGGTAGGGGCACAGACACTCGATGAAGATACCGCTGAAGATGAGCGTACGCTCGACGCGTTGAACAGCCAACTGGCCAAGCTTGAGGATACTGCCGGATTGGGCGGCGAGGGCGTGAGTACGGACTATCGGCAGCGGCTTTCCGGCAATAGCCGTTTTTGCGCGTTTTTTAGTGAAATCCAGCAGGCGTATCCGCTTTACCAGAATGTAAGCTGCCAGGCCCGTTAGGGTAATTGTGGCAGGTGTTTGTTTAGATTTGCGAGCAGCAAAGCATCCAGCTGCGCCATGGTGAGTGGCTGGCCCTCGGCATGGAGGCTGGTGACGCCTTTTTGGGTGATGCCGCAGGGAATGAAGCTTTGGTAGACCGTAAGGTCGGGATTCAGATTTAACGCGATACCGTGGTAGGCAAAGCCTTTGCGGACGCGGACGCCGATGGCGGCGATCTTCTTGCCGTTTGTACTATTGGGGACCCAGACGCCGATTTCATCGCCGGTGCCGGCGGTGGCGATGAGGTTTGTGTCTTTCAAGGTTTTGATAAGCCAATGTTGGAGCCACTTCACGTAGGCGCGGATATCGGAATTGAAGCGTTTGAGATTTACCACCAGATAGACCACGCGCTGGCCCGGGCCATGGTAAGTGACCTTGCCGCCGCGGCCGGTGTGGAGAAAAGGCAGGGGTGAGGTGCCGAGGTCGGCTTCGTTTCCGCTGGTGCCGATGGTGAGGATTTGCTCGTGCTCGCAGAAGATGGCGGTTTCTTCGCCGGTGGCGAGGGCGTGGTTGAGGGCTTCGTCCATGCGCAGCATACCCTCGGAGTAGGGGGTCAGGCCGGGCCACGTAACGATGTTCATTGGAACTTTATAGAACTTTAAATTTGGTGCGGACAAGAGGACTCGAACCTCCACGATTTTACTCGCCAGCCCCTCAAGCTGGTGCGTCTACCAATTCCGCCATATCCGCACGGTCTCAATTCCACTTGGGTTTACCCAAGCTTAGGATTGGTACGGGCGGGATATAACCTGATTACACAGGGTTTGGCAACGGGGTTGTGCAGCTTTGCCTAAAAAAGAGAAGCTCTGCCATGGGGCAGAGCTGTTTGGAGTCGATATACGAGCGTTCAGGCGGCGTTGGCGCAGCGCGACGCTTGCAGGATGTCGTGGATGAGTTTGGCGTTGACCAGCGAGATCTGGCAGTGATTCTTCAGGATCAGATAACCCATAACCAGCGTTGGTGTGAGATCCGGCTTGTTGTACTCGGCAAAAGCCTCGACGATTTTTCGGGAGTTCGCCTTGATATAGGCTTCGTGGTCTTTCTCCTCCAGCTTTTTGAGGGCATCGGAGACGTGAAAAAGGTGGTCGGGGGTAATGGTCATCATATTATCCTCGGAATGAGTGAAGCCAAAGGGCTGGCTTCATGTGCAAGGATGGTTTAGGTAGTTTTGTATGAAAATTCAAGAGACGAATGCATTTGGTGTATTGCAGGTGGTGGGGACGCCTATCGGGAACCTGGCGGATATGAGCCCGCGCGCCAGCGAAGCCATGCAGAAAGCCGACCTGATAGCGTGTGAAGATACCCGCCGGACAGGGCAGTTGTTGCGTTTGCTGGGCCTTAAAACGCCTAGAATGGTGAGTTGCTACAAGGAGAATGAAGGCTCCCGGATGGCGCAGATTGTGGCTGAGATTGGCGCGGGGAAGCGGGTGGTGTTGGTGAGTGACGGCGGGATGCCGGGCATCAGTGACCCCGGTGCCAAGGTTGTGGCGGCGGTGCGCGCGGCGGGTTTGCGGGTAGAAGTGATACCGGGGCCCAGTGCGGTGGCGACGGCTGTGGCGGGGAGTGGTTTTGACGGCGGGTTTGTGTTTGCGGGATTCCCCGAGCGCAAGGACAAGGCGTTGCGTGCGCAGTTGGCAGCGATGGCGGCGGAGGAGCGGACGCTGGTGTTTTATGAAAGCCCGCAGCGGGTGGAAGATACCGTAGCTGTGGCGCTGGATGTATGGGGAAACCGTCCGGCCTGGCTGGCGCGCGAACTGACCAAGTTGCATGAGGAATGGATGGGGCCGGATCTGGCGTCTATTTTGGTGGAAATAAAGGCCCGTGGTGGTGTGAAGGGTGAGTGCGTGCTGGTTGTGGCTGGTGGGCAAGGGGTTGTGGCTGAAGGTTTGGAGGACGCTGCGATTGTGGCGCGCCTCAAGGCTGGTGACAGCGTGAAAACCGTAGCCGGTTGGGTGGCGGATGTGGAAGGGGTTTCAAAATCTGAAGCTTACACGCGGGTGCAGGCGCTTAAGGACGGTTTGAAATAAGCCTGCCTGCGGCTGCGGCAACCGGGTGACAGGGGGCAGGTTAAAGTGGCCCCAAAACGGGCAGCGCCGCTTGAGTGACGGGAACATGTTGCGTAGCGTAAGGCCATAACTCGAATGGAGGGCGCTATGGACTATATTGAACAAGCCTTGCACAACATGCTTGATAACCCGCAGGGACGCGTGGATTTGAAAGCGCTGCCTGCGGCCTTCTTTGACTACTTTGAAGTAACTGAAGACGAACTGGCTGCGTAACTTATGGCTGCTAAACTTCCTGCCTCTGCCGGCCTTGGTGCCAAGGTTGTCCATACCACTGTTCAGCCTGAACCGATGAGCAGCGCCGAGCGCGATGAGATTGCCGCGTTGGTGATGCGCATCAAGCGTGCCGATGAGCGCAGCCGCAAGCTGGAACTGGTGACGGATTCGGGCCGTCCAGTTGTAAGTGCCAGTGACCGCCAGTGGGCTGACGACTGGAAATTGCCAAGCGAGGTATTTGAGTACTTTGAACTTGAACATGCCGCCTAAACAGTGAAAACTATCGGTATGTACACCCTGATTAAGCCTGATGACAGTTTTACCGGCAAGATGCCAGCGCCGCGCATTTACCTGGGTGGTCAAAGCCGTGGACGTGACTGGCGGATGGAGTTTTTCCAGCGGTTTTCGCGGATGGACATTACGTTCATCAATCCGCGTCGTGAGCCGTTCATTGACCCGGAAATGGAACCTGCGGCCCACGCCAAGCAAGTGGCCTGGGAGCGTCAGGCACTGGATGTGGCAGATATTGGTGTATTCTGGCTGGGTGAAGGTTTGAGCAACCAAGCCGCGCGTGTGGAAATTGGCTACATGTTGGGTGCCCAGAAGCCCGTATTGCTGGGCGCGCAGCCCGGATTTATGGGGGTTGAACACCTGGTATGCTTCAGTGGCTTGGTGGTTGCGCCTTCGCTTGAAGGTTTGATGAACCGCTTTGCGTCGGTTTTGAGTGGCTTGCAGACGGGTTAATTGTTTTTAGCAGATATAAAAATCCGGCCCGCTTTTCAGCGGGCCGGTTTAGTTTTTCGTGTATCAGGGTCAGCCGTTCTTGCGCAGGTAGCGCTCGTAGCGCATCAGTGCCTGTGCCGCCGGATCATGGTTGATCAGGCCGCTGTCGACGAGTTGCAGCGCGAGATCGAAGGGTACCCAGTGACCGCCTTTGATGGTCGGGTCGATGCCTTCGGTTGCCGGAACGAATTCCGACGGCAGTTGGATGGCGAAGTAGGCATCGAACGTCGTCATGTTGGCCGGCTTCACGAAGGTGCCGCCGAGCTTGATGATGTTGACATCTTCGAGATATTTGCCGGTTTCGCCTTTGAGCTGGCGGAGGACCGCCTGTTCGGGTGATTCTTCGTAGACCAGCGCGTCGATGTTGTCCGGCTTCCCTTCCCAGTTGTTCTTGATCGAGCCCGAGGGCAGGGTCAGAACTTCGTCTTCCGCGAGGAAGATCGGCGGGCCGGTGGCGACGTCAACTTCGATCGAGTGCGGGCGTTCCGGCGCGTAGTCTTCCGCGAAGCGGAGTACCATGCCGGGTTTGCGCTCGTGCAGGATGAGGACGCGATCGGTGGCGACCGCGTGGATGACGGCGGTCACGTTGTCGGGCATCCAGGTGCGGTCGGATGCTCCGCCGTGGAAGCGGGTGCGGTAACCGCGCGCGAATTCCGACGTATCGATAAGGTTTTGGGTATTCTCTGCCATTGGGAGACCTCCATGAAAAACGGCAGTTGAGATAAGTATTACAGCCCTCTATATGGGGCCGATATCCTGTTTTTCAAGGGGAAAGGCGCGTTTAGCAGTACTTGGAGAGGTCGGCGAGGGCCTGCATGAGGCCGCGGGTGCTGAAGCTGCTTTCCAGTGCGATATTGCTGACCATCGGCTGGTAGCGGACGATAAGGTAGGTATCCGGCTTCAGCATGTGGGCGGCATTTTCGGCATCGTACGCCAGCACGAGATTGTAGCCGCGGCGGGCGCCTTCGATCGGCAGGGGTACGAGAATTTCGGAGATCTCGGCAACCGGCGGGCGGACCAATGGTGCGATGAAGAGTGCGCGGACATCCAGCGTACCTTTGCTGGTGGGAATACCGTCGGTGGACAGTGTGAACTCGGCCGCGTGGGCACGGATGGTACAACTGCGGGGCTCGATAAACCATTCGCCATAGGTGAGGGCGCGCGGGGCCGGGGCTGCATAGCCCTGAGGGCGCGCCGACGTGCGCACCGAGCTACCCGGCGCCTGTGGGGCTGATGAACAGGCGGATACGAGGGCAGAGGCCAGTAAGAGGGCGGTGAGCGGTTTTTTGTTCTTCATGGCTTACACTCTAGCGTAATTGGCTTGTTTTGGAGTGGTTTTGCAGGCGTTTAGGGGTTGACGGGTGCTTATGTTTTGGGCACGTTGCGGCCATGAGCCAGACCCCTGCCAATAACCTTGGTTTTATTCGTGTAAAAGAGCCTTCTGCCCCCGTGGCCAAGGCTTTTGTGCCGTTGCCGGAGATCCGTATCGGCAGCCACTTGCTGGAGAATAATACCGTGCTGGCGCCGATGACTGAAATTACCGACCGTCCGACCCGTTTATTGAACAAGATCTACGGCGCTGGTCTAGTGGTTAGCGAGATGGTGGCGGCGGAAGGTGTAGTTCGCCAGGCTGTCGTGGCGGCGCAGAAGGCGACGTTTGATGTGCGTCAGGGCATCCATAGCGTACAGATTGTTGGCGGCGACCCGACCAATATGGGTGTGGCGGCGCAGGTGAATGAGAAGGCAGGTGCCGATATCATCGACATCAACATGGGGTGCCCCGTGAAGAAGGTGGTGAACTGCATGGCCGGAAGTGCCCTGATGCGTGAGCCTGAGCTGGTGGAGCGTATTGTGGGGGAAGTGGTTGAGAAGGTGAATATTCCGGTGACGCTGAAGACGCGCTTAGGCTGGAATGAAGAGATGAAGAATGGCGTGCAAATTGCTCAAATTGCAGAGAAATGTGGCGTAAAGCTGCTGGCAATTCATGGCCGTACCCGTGCCCAGATGTACACCGGCAGTGCCGATTGGAAAGCTATCCGGAAGATTAAAGAAGCCGTGAATATTCCGGTGCTGGTGAACGGGGATATCCATACGATTGATGACGCTATCACGGCGCTGGAACAAAGTGGTTGCGATGGCGTGATGATCGGCCGTGCAACCCAAGGCAAGCCGTGGTTGCTGGGGCAGGTGGCGCATTACCTGAAGACAGGTGAGCGTTTGCCGGATCCCTCTTTAGAAGAGCAGTGTGAAGTAGTGTGCGAGCACATTGCGCTGGCGGTGGAGCTGTATGGCGAGTTTTCCGGCATCCACCACATGCGCAAGCACGTGGCGGGTTATACCAAGGGTTTGATTGGTGGACGTGAGTTGCGGATGAAGCTGAACGAGATGACCGTGGCCAGCGAAATGCAGAGCGGGGTACGGGCTCTGTTTGAAGCGAACCGTAATGCACTCAATTAGAAAAAGCCCCGGTGAACGGGGCTTTTCTTTTCAGGTGGCAGATTCAGATATACGCATTGAGCTTCAGGTAGCCTTTGGTGAGGACCTCGGAGCGCGGATAGCGGGTTTCTGGTTCATCCATTTCGGATCTTGCCAGATACTCGTGGAAGTATTTCCGGAGCTTGTTGTAGCGCTTTTGTGGTTCTTCCGGGATGATGATGTTCGTTTTTGCAAGCTCGGCTGATGCTTGCGGAAGATCGTCCTCCAGCAACGAGATGAACGTCAGAACTTCTCTTTTGAAATATAGATGTCCGAAGTAGCCGAGCTTGAGACCGGGCATCAGCAACCTGTCGAGATCATTCAGGGCTTTGCGGGCACGCGCAAAGCTGTAGATGTCATAGGCATCGGAGAGGGCGCCTGCGAATCGTTGCTCCAGTTCATCCAGCTTTTGGCGCGAAAGAGCTATCTGCTTTTTATGGTAAGCGCTTGATACGCCGCCGTTGTACCAAAATTCGGTTCGATATGACACGGCGGCTGCCAGCCATTGAGTGGCAAACATGTAAGCGCCGATGCTGATCAGAACGAGGATGATGGCGAGTGGGAGGGAGAGAAGGTTTTTGTGAAGGAGGACCAGTATGAGGACTCCGACACCGATAAGAAGGGTGATGCGTATAGCTATGATGCGCGTTGTAAGGTGTTCCATGAGATTAGTCCTTTGCGAAAGAATGCTTTCACTTATCTGTATACGGTATGTGGCGGCAAATATCAACTACCCCAAATAGGCGAAAACCCCGGCTGTACCGGGGGTTTCGTTGTCGTTATTAAAGAGCGGCTTTGTGGAGCCGACACATAACCCTGTTGAACAAGAGTTGCTCGGATGCGCCAATCTGGCTTGCAAACGCGCGGCTGAACTCGGTTACTATCTCTTCACGCTTTTGCGGTGATCCGAACTTGAACGTGGGACGCTGAAGGGCTTTCAGGTTCAAGATTTCGTTCACTGCGTCCTCTACCTTTGGAGAGGGGGGTAGAAGTACCATTTTTGGCTGTCGGCGTGCATAGGATTGTTCTGCCGCTTTGCGTGAGTTGAGAGCTTCTTTGACGTGCGCCACATAGGATTCCGTCTGCTTTTCGAGGGTTTTGACCTTATCCAGCAGGGCTGCGGTTGTGCTGACCAGGATGGCATGACGGCGGGAGATATCTCTCAGCTGTTGCTTGTAGGCGTGCAGATCCTCGAAGTGCGTGGTGGAGAGGTAGGCCTTGGTTTGCAATGCGTGGATACGGGCGAGCCGTTCGGCAATGTGCTGGAGGTGGAGCTTAACCGTGAGTGTATCTTTCACGGCTTCTGCAAACGCCAGCACAAAGCAGGCGTATGCCCATGGTGTAAACCAGGCGAATGGAACAATGACGATGCCATAAAGCAAGGTGCATTTGGCCGTGTGGAAGGCCAGGGCGAGGGGGGAAGTTTTCATGAGCGTTGGCCTTTCCGGTAACGCAAGAGGGAAACAGTAACTATTGGTTGAAGATGTAGGTGTTGGCTGGGAGGATATCAAGGGGTCTAGTGATGGGGGATTGGGCATCTGTTTTAGGGGCTACAAGATGGGTGTAAGGTTGCCCGAAAGTGAAAAATTTTGCTGGGGGACGTGCTTTAAGGGACGCTATAGGTTGTGGGTAAGTTGGTAAGTGATTGGTAAGACTTATGTGTAAAACGTAGCTAAACGGCAACAGGGGGTGGGGATAAGTTTTTACGATTGCCGCTTGTTGTATACCCAGTGATGGTGGTATAAGCAGATTAGTTGAGGGAAAAGAACACAAGATGTAGTGGCCCCACCCTCGGCTGCTAGGTTCCATGAAACAGAAAGATGTCTTCGATGACCGCGTCCTCCCTGCCACAACAAAGCTCCCTTCAAGCTGCGCAAAACGCTCAACCCTTTGGTGTACAAGCCTTTGCCAACCCGGGTCTTGGTTCTCCGCGCCAACTCAGCCCGCTGTACCGTCAGCGCGCTGAAGCCTTCAACGAAAGCCTGCCGGCCACCGTTGATGCCTGCCTGAAGACCTACTTTAAAGACCTGAACGGCATGAGCCCGGCTGCCGGCATGTACGTTAAGGTGATTTCCCAAGTGGAAAAGCCGCTGATTGAGCACGTACTCCGCTATGTCCGCATCAACCAAGTGCGCGCCGCCAGCATTCTGGGTATCAACCGCAACACGCTGCGTAAGAAGATCCAGGCGCTGAACATTGACCTCGACAAGCTGATGAGCGACGTCGGTCACTAAGTCGGTGACTCTTCAAGAGCAGGGGCCAAAACGGCCCCTGCTTTGTTTTTGCCACCCTTGAGTACTGGCTTGTACACGTCGGGGATGGCAAAAAGCAAACCAGATGACCGTTTGTGGCCGCCTGTTACTGTTCTGAGGCTTTGTCCTTCAGACGTTTTTGTATCTGTGTGATATTTGGGCGGGCGTTTACGGCGCCAATGTGTGGGTGGGCTGGCTTTTTTCGGAGTTTCTGGCAGATTAGCTGGCATGAGTGCACGTAAAGAGACCAAGGCCAAGGAACGCAAACCGGTAAAGACCGCTAAAAAGGCGGCGCCGAAGGCCGTGCGTGCCGCTCCGCCCAGGGCAGAGGTGGTTGTGGTAGAGGCCAAGCCCGAGCCTGTGCGTGAGGTAGTGAAGCCTGCAGCACGTGCCGAGCGGGCGCAGGCCGAAGCCTTGTATGAGCCGCTGGGGCATGACGAGACCATTGCCGCCGTATGGCCGGTGGTGGGCGACCGCCGCAAACCGCGCCGCGGGCACCACCCGGTGTTCCGGTACTTGCGCTATGGGTTTGTCGGGCTGATCGGGATTCTTCTGATCGTTTTGTTCGGGATTCTATTACTTGCGAACAGTTGGCCCAGCTTGAGCGGGCCGGCGTATCTGGCGCTTATCAATATTAATATCATCGGGTTGGTACTGCTGCTGCTGTATGTGGTGCGGCGTGTGGTGGTGATGATGCTCGACCGGCGCGGGCGTTTGCGCGGTAGCCGTTTACACTGGCGCGTGCTGGGGATGTTCGTATTTCTGGCCGTATTGCCTGCGGTAGGGACCGGAGGGACCGCGATCTATTTGCTCAACCAGGGTATTGAGAGCTGGTTTGCCACCAAAGTGAGTGTGGCACTGGAAGGTGGGCGTCAGGTTGCCGAAGGGTATTTAAAAGAGAGTGGCCGCAGCCTGCAGGCCGATACCGTGGCCATGAGCCGCGACCCGCAGTGGCAGTTGCCAGCTTTGCTTCTGAGCCAGGAGACCGTAGGTGGCTGGTTGCGTCAGCAAATGTACGTAAAGCAACTGGAAGAGCTGGCTGTTGTGGACAGCGAAGGCCAGGTCATGGTGAGCGGCAGCGGGTTGAAATTCCTGATTCTGCCGGGTGAGGTGATTCAGTATTTGCAGAATGCTGAGTTTCAGCGTGTGAACGGCGGGGCCGTGTGGTCGGAAGTGTTCCGCCAAGCCGATGGGCGCCGCGTGCTGGCAGTGGCACCGCTTAAAGCCGGATTATGGCTGGTGGCCCAAAAGAGCCTGAACAACGAAATGCTGGCGCGGATTGAAGATACCGCGATGGCCTATCACGATTACGCCAACATGATGCAGGAGCGTGAGAAGATCCGTCATGTGGTGACGCTGTTCATGCTGCTGCTGCTGGGTAGCACGGTGACGGCGGCGGTGTGGGCGGGTATCCGTTTAGCCAATAAAATTGTGAAGCCGGTGACCGAGCTGGTGCACGGGACCAACCGCGTGAGTGCGGGTGATTTGAGTGTGCGCCTTGAGCCCCGTGATGATGGTGAATTGGGCGTGCTGACGCAGGCCTTTAACCGGATGACGGTGCAGCTTGCCAGTAACCGTGATTTGCTGGAACGGAAAAATAACGAGCTGGATGAGCGCCGGCGCTTTATTGAAGCGATTCTGACCGGTGTGAGTGCCGGTGTGGTGGCCGTGGATGATGAAGGCATTGTGCGTGTGGCCAACCAGAGTGCGATTGCGATGCTGAAGCTGACCATGGGCACCAAGCTTGCCAAGGCCGCACCTGAATTGGCTGACCTTGTACATGATGTAAGCCGTGGCAACGTGGTCGGCCGTGGGGTTGTTCAGCATGAAATGAAGGTGACTGTGGAGGAGGGGGATACCCGCACCCTGCTGGTACGCCTTGTACCGCAGGCGGCGACGAACTCGAGTAATCTGCGCGGTGTGATTTTGACGTTTGACGATATTACGCCGCTTATCGGGGCGCAGCGCTTGGCCGCATGGCAGGACGTGGCGCGGCGTTTGGCGCATGAGATCAAGAATCCGCTGACGCCTATTCAGTTGAGTGCTGAGCGCCTGAAGCGCCGCTATGGCAAACAGATTACGCAGGATACCGACCTGTTCATGCAGCTGTGCGATACGATTGTTCAGCAGAGCGAAGAAATGCGTCGCATGACCAATGAGTTCAGCGACTTTGCCCGCATGCCGCAGGCCCAGATGGCGGATGAGAATATGGTAGAGCTGGTGGACGGTGTTGTGGTGCTGCAGCGCGCGCGTGGTGGCGTGGAATTTATCACGGACTACAATGTAGCTGTGGCGATGGTAAAGGCTGACAAAGGCCAGGTGACGCGGGTTTTCACCAACTTGCTGGAGAATGCGTACAATGCCATTGCTGAAAGGGAAGGCACAAATCTGCCACAGGGACGGGTCGAAATTGTTGCGAGGGAGCAACAAGCTGGTATGCTCACAGTTGAAATACGTGACAACGGCCGGGGCCTTCCCGAGAACGTCGAGGTTGAAAGTTTGTTCGACCCCTACGTGACTACTCGGAAAGGCGGAACCGGGCTGGGTTTAGCCATCGTCAAACGCGTGATGGATGAACACGGCGGTACGGTGCGATTGCTGCGACGGAAAACCGGTGGAACCACAGTTGAACTGGGTTTCCCGCTCGCCGAACCAGCGATTGCCGCCACCACCTAGATTGGAGCGGGCCAAGAACAGGAGACAAGAACCCATGAGCCAACCGCAAACCGCAGGAAGCCCGGCGAGCACCACCTACGAGCTGCTTATCGTTGACGACGAGGCTGAAGTCCGCACCGCACTCGCTGGCATTTTAGAAGATGACGGCTATAACATCCGTTTTGCCGAAAACGGCGAACAAGCCCTGCAAGCCGTAACCGACCGCGTGCCGCACCTCGTGCTGCTCGACATCTGGATGGAGGGCATGGACGGTCTGGAAGTTCTGAGCCGCCTGAAGCGCCGCGTGCCGGACCTGCCGGTTATCATGATCTCGGGTCATGGTACGATTGAGACCGCCGTGCAGGCCACCCAGAAAGGTGCCTATGACTTTATTGAAAAGCCGCCGAGTGTTGAGCGTCTGCTGCTGACCGTTGGCCGTGCCATCCGTGAAGCCCAGCTTCGTAAGGAAAACTACCTGCTGCGCGCCAAGAGTGGTGATGTACAGGAGCTGCTGGGTGTATCGTCTGAAATCGCCACCGTGCGTCAGACCGTTAAGCAAGTAAGCCCGGGCGAAAGCCGTGTGATGATTACGGGTGAAAGCGGTACCGGTAAGGAAATCGTCGCCCGTTTGGTGCACAAGGGCAGCCGCCGCACCGACAAGCCGTTTGTGCTGCTGGCACCGGGTGCTGTGAGTGAAGGTACCTTTGAAACCGCGCTTTCGACCATTGTGGGGCAAGGCCGTGGCGGTACGCTGTTTTTAGATGAAGTAAGTGATCTGAGCGCTGGTATGCAGGCTCGTCTGCTGAAGTTTCTGCAGGATGGTCTTCTGCCGGACACCAACACCGGTCTGCCGGTGGAGGCCGATGTCCGCGTGATTTCGTCGACCAACAAGGACCTGAAGCAGCTCGTTGATTCCGGTAAGTTCCGCGCCGACCTGTTTTACCGTCTGAGCGTTGTTCCGATCATGATGCCCGCCCTGCGCAGCCGCAGCGTGGACATCCCGACTCTGGTGCAGCACTTCCTGAAGGTGCTCAGCCCCGATGCCCAGGCCATGCCGAAGATTGCACCCGCCACCATGGCTGTACTGACCAGCTACGAATGGCCGGGCAACATCCGCCAGTTGAAGAACGTGTGCGAATGGCTGGTGATTATGCACGCTGGCAAGCTGGTAAACCCGGACATGCTGCCGCCGGAACTGACCAAGGGTGATGCCGTTGCCGGGAACCTGATGGAAAGCGCCGTGAGCATGCCGCTGCGCCAAGCCCGTGAGCTGTTTGAGAAGAACTACCTGACCAGCCAACTGATGCGCTTTGGTGGCAACGTGAGCCGTACTGCTGACTTTGTGGGGATGGAGCGTTCTGCCTTGCACCGCAAGCTGAAGAGCCTTGGTGTAGATGCGCGCATTGAGGGCCCGTTCTAAGGATCGTAAGATTCTTGGAAGATTGAAGGAGGCTCGCTTTGGCGGGCCTCTGTTTTTAAGAAAGGATAAGATCATGATGCGAACAGTGAGTTTTGATGGGGCAGGGGTGCAGGTGCTGACGTTGGTGTATGCGCGCGACGAAGAAGGCCGTGTGCTAACGCTGGAGCGGGCGGCGACGAAAAAGTTTCTGCCGGGTTGGTTTGTCGGCCTTGGTGGCAAAGTGGAAGCTGGTGAGAACGTGTTTGACGCCGCTGCACGTGAGTTTTTTGAAGAAACCGGTATGCGTGTGGGAAACCTGAGCCTGCGCGGCACCTACACTTTTATGACCGAGACGCCGAGCAACCGCTGCGGGGTTATATATCTGTTCGAGACATTTGAATACGAAGGCGCGTTTAAGGCTGAGGTAGCGGATGGGACGCTGCACTGGCTGACGCTGGAAGAGTTGTTGGCCAATGACAAGGTGATGCCGGACCATAAGGTGTGGTTGGAGTCCATCTTTACCAACGACAACCATTTTGCGTGTGTGGGCAGTTGGAAACCGCCGGTAGAGGGGACGCTGAATGTTGGTGAGGAATGGGCGGATAGCCGGGCGTATTTTGAGATGATGGCGGCCAAGGCGGCTTAGGCGCGGAACTGTTTAGAGAGGTTGTCCGTACTGTTAGGTATGAAGTTGGAGCGTGCGTTTTTTGACCGGGACCCCGTGAGTGTGGCGCGGGGTTTGCTGGGGTGTGTGCTGGTGCACATGGTGGACGGTGAACGGCGGACAGGGCGTATTGTAGAGACCGAGGCGTACTTAGTGGAAAGCGATGCTGCCGCGCATACGGCCTATGGCAAAAAAGCCGCGTGGCGGGCGATGGGGCAGGGGCCGGGGACGTTGTATATTCACCCGATGCGGCAGTATGTGGGGCTGGATATGATCGCGAAAGATGGATGTGTGCTGGTTCGCGGGCTGGAGCCTTTGGAGGGCATCAGTGGTGTATTGAATGGGCCTGCGAAATTGACGCGGGCGATGGGGATACCACGGGCGTATGATGGTGGGAGTGTGTTGAACGAAGACTCGGCCTTGTGGGTGGAATATAGTGAGGCGGTGGGTGATATTGTGGCGGGGCCGCGGGTCGGGATTACGCGGGATGTAGAGTTGCCGCTGCGGTTTAGACTGATATAAAAAAAGCCCCCGGTCGGGGGCTTTTCAGTATGCTGGTTAGAGCACGTAGATGAGGAGGAACAGACCGATCCAGACCACGTCTACGAAGTGCCAGTACCAGGCGGCGGCTTCGAAGTAGAAGTGGTTGTGGCGGGTGAAGTCTCCCTTGCTCAGGCGGCGATGGACGAACATCAGCATGACGCTACCCAGCAGCACGTGGAAACCGTGGAAGCCGGTGAGCATATAGAAGATGGTACCATAAGCGCCGCTGCTGAGGCTGAAGCCTGCGTGGCTGTACTCCAGCATCTGGCAGAACAGGAAAATAACGCCCAATTGCCAGGTGAGGAAGGTGTAGAAGGTGGCTTCTCCGCGACGGTTGTGCAGCAGGCCATGGTGCGCCAGCGTGATGGTGACGCCCGAGGTGAGCAGCAGCAGCGTATTGATGACCGGCAGGTGGATCGGCAGAAACTCGATACCGACCGGTGGCCACACGGGGGCGTGCATGCGCATGTAGAAGTAGGCGGCAAAGAAGGCGGCGAAGAACATGACCTCTGACGCGATGAAGAAGATCATGCCGTAGCGGTTGGCGAGGTCGAGCACCAGCGGCACGTTGCCTTGCTTGAAGCCGCGCTCGCGGGATTCTTTAATAAGCGCAAAGAACCAGGCCATGGCACCGGCGATGAGCAGGCCCAAGCCCGCTACAGCAGTGAGTTGGCCGTAGAGGACGGGAGTCATGTGCAGCATCATGATGATACCGAACGCCAGCAGGCCTGCGCCTACGCAGGAGATGGGCGGCCAGATGGAGGGCGGCGGAATGTGGAAATCGTGATCGTGGGCGTGTGCGTGGTCGTGAGCGTTTGCCATGGGGAGCTTCTCTTTATCTGAACTGGATTATTCGGCTTTAGGCTTGTCTTGGACAAGGCTCGGATCGTCGTACTGCGGAAGGCGCAGGCCCTTGTAGTCGTACTGGATGCGTTCGCCGAACTCGCGGACGTAGTCGTCTCCGCGGGTGTGGCCCCAACCGCCGAGGTAGACGATGAGGATGAAGAAATAGATAAGTGCGCCGCCGATGCCGATGGCCAGCATCTTCATGAAGACGTTGTAGGTCTGGGTGTAGTCGGCGTGCAGCTCTTTTTTATTGTAGTGGAGCTTGGGAGCGGCTTCGGGCGCGTGAGCCACAGCCTTTGCTGCGGGCTTGGCGGCAGGTTTGACGACCACGGCCGGTTTACTTTTGGATTTCGTAGGTTGCGCCATAGGAGCCTCCTTGGGGGATTGCGGGTTGATTGTGCGCATATCGCCAGATAAATACGCTGGCGGCAAGGCTTGCAGCGAACAGCGCCAGCACAAGGGCCAAAGCGATGTTGCGGCGGCGCATCTGCGGTGTCTGCGATGAGGGCGTGTTCTTGATGTTGGTCATGGCGCGAACCTAGCAGAAGTTGGGGGGGACGAAAAGGCCCGCCCCCGTGCCGCTTACGGGTTTTTTTGGAGCTTTGAATTTGCCGTTTGGGCGGAAATTTGCTAGATTCGGCCCGATTTAAGGAGATTTACGCATTATGCAGCCGGACGTACGCGAGTTAGTGGCGCAGATAGAGCAGGGGCTTAGCCTGCTCGGGAGGAGTCTTTGACCTTCCGGTAGCCCGGAAACGCATGGAAGAGCTTGAGGCCATGGCCGCCGATGGCGCATTATGGTCGGATTCTAACAAAGCTAAAGCCGTGATGCAGGAAAAGCGTCGGCTTGAGGTTCAGGTTGGAACGTATGATGGTATTCAGCGACGTTTGGATGATGCGCAGGCTCTGATAGAGCTTGGTGAAGAAGCTGGAGATGAGGCGTCTATCAAAGAAGGCGAAGTTGAGCTGAAGGCCTTGGTGGCCGAAGCCAAAAAGCTGGAAGTGCAGTGTTTGCTGGGTGGCCAGATGGACGGCAACAACGCCTTTTTGGAAGTGCACGCCGGTGCCGGTGGGACCGAAAGTTGCGACTGGGCCGGTATGCTGCTGCGCATGTACACCCGTTGGGCGGAGCGCTCCGGCTTTAAGGTGACCATGATCGAAGAGACCGATGGTGACCAGGCGGGCGTGAAGAGTGCGACGATCCAGATTGAAGGGCCGTTTGCGTATGGAATGGCCAAGACCGAAAGCGGGATTCACCGGCTTGTGCGGATTAGTCCGTTTGACAGCAATGCCCGGCGCCATACCAGCTTTGCCAGTGTGTTTGTGTATCCCGAGGTGGATGATAATATCGAAATTGATCTGGATATGAGCCAGGTGCGGGTGGACACCTACCGCAGCAGCGGGGCGGGTGGGCAGCACGTGAACACGACTGACAGCGCCATCCGGTTAACCCACATACCCACCGGCATTGCCGTGGCGTGCCAGCAGGACCGCAGCCAGCACCGCAACCGCGAGATTGCCATAAACATGCTGAAAGCGCGTTTGTATGAGCTGGAAATGGCCAAGCAGGACGAAGAGCGCATGGCCATGGAAGCCAACAAGAGCGACAACAGTTGGGGCCACCAGATCAGGAGCTATGTGTTGCAGCCGTACCAGATGGTAAAAGATTTACGCACCGGCGAAGAAACGAGCAATACCACCGCTGTGTTAGATGGTGATATTGATGGATTTATTCAGGCTGCGCTTGCCGCGAAGGTTGGCAACAAACGCGTGGATTAACCGTTGGCTGTAGGGCCACCGGCAGAACGGTTTAAGATATTTAACACAAGGCGAACATAATACGGTGGTTTGGAAACGCAGGGCATTGGTATGGGGCGGTTGGAGCGGTGGCTCTGTTGCCGTGCTGATGCTGCTGGGTATTGCCTTGTTTATATGGGCCGCGCAGGAGTTTACACGCTACCGTCCGCTGGATGTGACGCATCGGCTTGAGCAGCTTGGCACTTATCTGCTGCCCAAGGGCATGACACTGGAAGCCGATAAGGCTGAATTGTATTTTGATGACGGACCGATTTTGCGTTTGAACGGCCTTGGGATTAAAGGCAGCGATGGCGAACTTGGTGTGTTTGTGGAGCAGGCTGCGGTGCGCTTTGCCTCTACCCAGTTGCTGCTACTGAGTGCCGCGCCGAAGGATGTGGAAGCGCGTGGCGTTACTCTGCGTTTGGTGCGCGCGGTGGATGGGGTTTCTATTGCCGGATTGAACTTTGGTGGCGACAAGGATGAGAAGCGCAAGGGTGTGGTCGACTGGCTGAACGGCCTTGGCTGGGACCGCGTATGGGGCCGCCTGAAGCAAGTGAAAGTGGCCGATCTGAACCTGCTGGTGCGGGACGATGTACAGCACGCCGAGTGGGTGATGGAAGATGGCGGGTTGGTTATCAGCCGTTACCCTGACCTGGGAGAGCGCGGGACTATGACAGCGTTTGTGCGCCGCCTGTACGGCGAAGGCGACAAGCTGGATAACTTTGACAACGTGCCCGTGCTGGTGAGTTTTGAACATGGCCCGAAGGCTGAAGGATTAGAAATACGTGGACGCCTTGACCGCGCCGATGCTCAGATGGTTTCGGATTATTTTCCACCACAATTTGGTGATTTGTTGCGTGCCCAAGGACAGGTAGAAGTGGGTACACGCTTGTTGGAAGACAACAAGATGGAGCAGCCATGGGTGACGTTGCGTCTGCGCGATGTGAAAGTGCATCCGGATGTAGCGTACAGCAAGCCGATGGAGTTTCCGAAACTGACCGTGACCGCGAGTTACGTGCCACCGGTTGAAGGTGTGAGCGGCAGCGATGTGCTGATGGTGCGGGAACTGAATGTGACCACCAAGCGCGGTGCCGTAGTAGATGCCAGCGGTACCATTGCCGGGATGCAGAGCGGTAATCCGCTGGTTGATTTTAGCTTGACCAGTGCGAAGGGGGAGATTCAGGGCGTGTTCGATCTGTTCCCTGACAAACCGCGCGGTTTTGCTAAGGCGCTAGAGTGGTTGCGACCGAATATCGAAAAGGGCAACTACACCGACCTCACGGCGCATTATAAGGGCTTCCCGGAGGCGTTTCCGGGTTGTGGCGAAGAGTGCGGCGTGCTGGATATTGATGCGGAATTCAGTGACGGGCGCGTGCGCTTTTTAGATGAGTTGAGCCCGGTGGAGGCACCGGAAGGGCGTTTGCGCTGGCGCGGCGAGACCATGACCGTGACGGCGCCGAAGGGAACCATCAAGACCGCGGCAGGCACTCAGAACGTGAAGAACGTGGTGGTGACAATGAAGGATATTTTTGCTCATACGCCCAGCCAGTTGCGTGTGACCGGAATTGTGAACGGGCCTGCGGCCGGGGTGATGTCGGAGCTTAATAAGATCGACGAAATTACGGGTAAGGTACCGCTGGGTATCAGTGGCAAGCAAACGGGTTGGATGGATATTTTAGTGCCACTGCCGCGTGGCGCCAAAGCGAGTTTTGCCAGTAGCACCGTATTGGTGAGCGCGACCATTGCCGATGTAGGCGTGAGAGGCTTGCCTCAGCTTAAAGGCTTGGATTTTGCCGGTAGTGGAGCGGTGGTGTCTCTGGATGCTGACAAGCGTTTGCGTGTGCAGACACAAGGGACTCTGGGCGGCTTACCGATGAAGGTGGACTGGAGCCAGAGTATTGCGCCGCATGCGCCGGACCATATGCATCTGAGCGCTCAAGGCACCGTGACAGGGGCGTGGCTGATGCAGCATGTTTCTACCACCCAGTTAGAGGTAAACGGGCCAGTGGGTGTGAATGTGACGATGGATGAACGCGATGACGGAAGCTGGCAGTTTGCTGCCACCGCGGATGGCGCGCGGGCGCAGGTGGAGGTTCCGGCGGTAAGGTTCACCAAGCCGGTTGGCGGGCGTTTGAATGTGGATACCAAGGGCATTTATACCCTGGGCGAGCGGATTGCGCTGGAACGGCTGGATGTGGTGGGGCGCGACCTGAGCGTGAACGGTAGCGTGGACTGGTATATGGATGATGTAGCCAAAAGCAGCGTGAACCTGCCGCTGATTAAACTGGGCCAGACCGATGTGGCCGCAACCATGAAAGGTGGCGACATTGTGCTGAAAGGCGTGCTGCTGGACGTGAGCGGTTATGATCTGTTTGACAGCAAGGTTGAAGGCAAGCCGGTGGATGACAAACCGGATGAGAGCCTTGACGGGTTGTATCTGGACATGGATGTAAATACGGTACGTTTTGAACGCGGTGACCTGACCAATGTGAGCCTGGATGCCCATGCCGTGAAGGGGCGTTGGGAAGTGGGTAAGCTGGATGCGTTGGTAGATGGCAAGCGGATACTGGTTGTGCGCAATACCCTGCCGGGGCAGCCCGGGCGCAGCGTGATGACGCTGGCAATTGATGACCTTGGGCGGGCGCTGGATGTGACCGGCTTGTACAGCCAATTGGCCAAAGGTCGCTTAACGGGTGATATTACGTATGACAGTCGTGATGTGGGCGGTGGTGTGCTGAAGATCACCGACTTTGAAGTGAAGAACCCGCCGGTGATGATGCAGGTGATGAGCTTGCTGTCTCTGGAGCAGATGTTCTCCGGTAGCAGCTCCACGTTGTTCAAGACCGCGACGATACCGGTGCGTGTGGATGGCAAGGTGTTTTACCTGGACAATGCCAGCCTAGAAGGCCCGAGCATGGACGTGCGCCTGACCGGTAGCTACGACCGCGGCCAGAAGCAGATGAATATTGATGGTAAGTTGGCACCGGGCATCCCGTTGAACCGTTTAGTGGGCAAGATACCGCTGCTGGGAACACTGCTGACCGGTAGCCAAGATGGTGTTGTGGTGGCAGACTTTAAAGTGAAGGGGAGCACGAGCGACCCGCAGGTGAATGTGCGCCCGTTAAGCGTTATCACGCCCGGGCTGCTGAAAGACTTTTGGCGCGGTGTGACCGGTAGCGATACTCCTGCGCCTGTAAAACTGGAGGTGCAGGATGGTCGGACTGAGCAGAAAAAGTAAACGTTGGGCCTTAAGCGTGCTGATGCTGACGGCATTGAGTGCGTGCAGCGACTACGGCAATGAGGCTCCGCAGAATCTGGAGCGGCGGCCGCTGATTGTGGGGAACCATACGGTTTCGGTTCAGGTTGCCGATGACGGTGATGAGCGCGCAAAGGGATTGATGTTTGTGCGCGAGATGCCAGACAAGGAAGGCATGCTGTTTGTATGGCCGGAGGAGGCCGCGCGGTCTTTCTGGATGCGCAATACATATATTCCGCTCGACCTGTTTTATATTCGTAAGGGTGAGATCGTGAAAGTCATCAGCTGGGCCAAGCCGATGGATGAATCGCAGTTACCCTCTGATCAGCCCGTTGACTGGGTGCTGGAAATGAACGGCGGATGGGCCGAGCGCTATAATGTCGGTGTGGGCGACAAAGTCCGCTTTTAGACTTTTAAATTTTAGCTTGCGGCTGGTTGAGGCGTCGGTTGTTTGCCGACGCCTTGCAGTTTCTCGCGCAGCAAGCCCGGCGTGAGCAGCTGGGGCAGAACCTCTACCGGCTTGCCGGGGATATAGAGCAGATACAGCGGCACGCTGCGGCGGTTGTGGCGCGCGAGTTCGGCGCTGATCTCCGGGTTCTGGTTGGTCCAGTCTCCGCGGAAGAGGGCGGTACCGGTATCGGCGAAGAGCTTCTGCACGCTGTCGGTATTGATGACAGTGGCTTCGGTGACCTTGCAGGTGATGCACCAGTCGGCGGTGAAGTCGACAAAGACGGGTGTGTTTTCCTGAATGGCTTTTTCGACCGCAGCGGCGGACCACGGTTGCCACATCACGCTTTGTGGGCGGTTGGCGAAGCTGCCTACCCAGAACAGTGTGATGGCGGCGATAACGAACGGTAGCAGGCCCGTGATACGCGACGGACGCACGCCGAACAACCACAGGCTGAAGGCAAACACCAGAACGCCGCTGAGCAGCAGGAACAGGCCGGCTTGACCCGTTTGGCTGGTGAAGACATACGCTAGCCACAGGGCGGTGGCGAGCATCGGCCAACCGAGTGCGTGGCGGAAGGTGTTCATCCAGGTGCCCGGTTTGGGCAGCCAGCGGAAGATGTGCGGGTATGGGATGGAAATAAGGAACGGAATGGCCATACCCACGCCCAGTGCGGTGAAGATGAGGAGACCTTCGAACAGTGATTGCGTGAGGGCGTAAGCCATGGCGCCGCCCATGAAGGGCACCGTGCAGGGGGTGGCAACGATGACCGCGAGGACGCCGGTGGCAAAGCTTTCGGCCAGTGCGGCGCGCGGGGTTTCCGGCTTGCCCTTGGCGAGAGGCGCGTTGGCCAGGCGGGTGAGGCCGTGGCCGAGTTCGAACATCCCGAAGAAATTGAAGGCGACGGCGAGCATCAGGAACACCAGTACGGCGACCATAATGGGGTTTTGGAGGTGGAAGCCCCAGCCAATTTGTCCGCCTGCCTGACGCAGTACGGCGATGACGATGGCGAATGTCCAGAGGCTGACAAGCACACCGGCGGTGTAGGCCAGCGTGTGGTGCGTGCGGTTAAGGCCGTGGTGGTGCTTGATGAGGCTGAGCAGTTTGAGCGACAGCACCGGTAGGACGCAGGGCATAAGGTTGAGCATGAGGCCCGCCAGCATGGCGAAAAAAAGCGCCCCCAACAGAGTGAGGGATGTGGACGAAGCCGCCGCCTGGGGCGTGCCCTGCGGCGTGGCTTCGGTTTGTGGGGCGCGAGCATCTCCCGTCTGGTGCAGAGGAATGGAGAAGCTGTATCCTTGGCCGTTGACCAGCAGCAGACCTTCTAAGTTAGCCGGTTGTGTCGTGGCCTGAGGATCTAATTGGATAGACAGAATATTGTTGGTTTGGTTTTGCGGAGCGGAGTCGTCGATCACGCCATCTTCAAATGGCAGGAAGCGTACCGACTGGCCGGAGAGGTTGAGCGGAATCGTCAGTTGAATAGTGCCGCCGGTGGATTCGGCCATAATCGCGCTGCTTTGCGGCAGTGGTTGCGGCAGGTTGGCGGAAGTTTTGAATTCCGGGTTAGCTTTGGCGCGTGATGCGACCACCAGCGGCAGGCGCACTTCGGTCTGGCCCGGCATGCAGACATCCTTGCAATACAGGAAGCTGGCGCTGAACGGCAGGACATTCAGGCCGCGGGCGAGGCCATTGGGGACGGTGAAGTTGGTGGTGAAGGTAACCGCGTTCTCGTACCCATAGTTGGTCAGCGGCGGGATGCTGATGACCTGAGGCGTGGGGAAGGTGAGGGCGAGAGCCTCGGACTTACCGTTGCCGGCAGGTTTGAGTTGCGGGGGGAGGCCGGAGTCTCCGGCATTGCGCCAGTAGATGTGCCAGTGGGGCTCGAGTTTGAATTCCCAGGCGAGCTGGATGGTCTGGCCGGAGGTCACTTCGGCATGGCTGGCGACCAAACGTGTTGTAATAGCAGGAAGATCTTTCTCATCGGTAACAGTGGCGGCGGCGCTGGTACCCGGTGTGGTGTTCTGTGCAGAGACGGTGGCAACGCTGAAAAGCGTGGCAGCAAACAGACAGAGGGTCAGGTAAACGGCGTTAAGAGTCTTCGGCATGGCTTTTTCCCGATTGAGTGATTTTGGGTCATACTCTAGCATTAAGGCCAAGATTGCAAGGCAACAGATAAGGAATCTCTATGGATTTTGTCCCTCACTTCTACCTGCACGGCCGGATGGCCGTGATGCTGGTTGCCGCCCTTATAACGCTGTGGCTGCGTTTGCCCGCCTTTAAACTGATGAAGGTTTAGCACCTTTATGGCAACCGCAGGATGGCACAGAGCAGGGATTATGACGGCCGGGCTGAGCCTGACCTTTCTGCTGTTGTTTTTTGCAAGCTTTACGCTGCAGAAATTGCCTGTGCCGGATGCCGCCGCTTTGGCCGATGCTTACTGGCAGCAGCGCGCCGGCAGTTCGTCGGGTGGTGTGTTAGGTAGCCAGTTCGGGCTGATGATGCATATGCTGATGCATGTGTGGCTGCTGTGGCTGATACCGCTGGCGGGCCTGCTTATTACCTTAGTACTAGTGAACCGCGAGGTGGATACCGGAGAGATGGCGGTCTATCTGGAGCGCATCCACCTGCTGGAGAATGCGCTGACCGATGCCCGCAATTCCGCCGAGCTTTATACCAGCCGCTGGGAGACGTTGAACTCCAAATTCGACCAGATGTTTGAGAACAGTGCTGAGATATGGCTGGTGCTTGACCGCAGTGGGAGCATCCGCCGGTGGAACAAGGCGGCGGTTGATCTGGCGCGGCGGTTTCATCCTGGCGTGACCGATACGCTGGAAGGGCGTCCGCTTTCGGATGTCATCAGCAATAGCGATCTTTCGGGTGTGCTGAACCCTGTGCGCAATGCACTGGGGAGTGGCGAGGTTTCGAACGGTGAAGTGCACCTGCCGACCGTGGGCCAGCATTTTCTGGCGTGGATCTTCCCGCTGGGGGATGAAGTGGCCGTTGTGCTGCGCGATATTACGCACCGCTACCGGGAAGGGTCGTTCCTTCAGAGCTCGGAGCGGTTGGTGCGCCAGCTTGTGGAAGACAGCGTGCGCCCCGTGGCCGTGCTCGACCCCAACTGGAACTACTTATATGTAAGCCGCAAGTGGAGTGAAATTATGGGCCTTGACCCGCGCGAGACGCTGGTCGGGCATGATCACCGCATTAAAGTGCCGGATTTCCCCGCCGAGCGCCGCGTGTATGAACCGCAGCTTGCCGAAGGCCAACGTGTTGGGCGCGATGATGAGCGCCGCACCGTGAATGGCCGTGAGATGATCATGAGCTGGCATATCCGGCCGTGGATGGATGCATTCGGGCGCATGGGCGGGTACATTTTTACCGTGGTCGATAACACCGAGAGCACGCGTCTGCGTCAGCAAGTGGCCCAGGCTGAAGAACGCGAAAACCAATTGGCCTACAGTGATGCGCTGACCGGCTTGCCGAACCGACAGCTTTTCAATGACCGCTTGAATATGAGCCTTGCCCAGGCCTACCGTCAGCTGGGTAAGGTTGCGCTGTTCTTCCTTGACCTGGATGGCTTTAAGGCTGTGAACGACCAGTTGGGGCACGATTCGGGTGATATTCTGTTGAAGCAGGTTGCTGAACGCCTGAAAACCTGTGTACGTACTACTGATACCGTGGCGCGTTTGGGCGGGGATGAATTCACTATCATTCTTTCGGTACGTGACCGGGCCGATGCCGAGCAGGTGGCGGCCAAGGTGCTGAGTACCATCCGTGCGCCGTACGATTTGAACGGGAAAATTGCCGATAAGGTAGGCACCAGCATCGGGATTGCGATGTACCCGCAGGACGGTACCCAAGGTGCTGAATTGGTACGTAAAGCCGATGCGGCCATGTATGCGGCCAAACAGGGCGGGAAGAACGCCTGGCGCTTTGCCACACAGGAAATTGTCGTCAAAGCTTAACCTTTGTTAAAAAATCCGACAAAAGGGGTTGTGGCGTCGATGCCACGCACCTATGTGAGAGCATGTGTTGACGTGAGAAGTGAGTTTCCGTTAGCATGAGTGCAATAATTTATAAAGGAGCCGCAATGATGTACGACAAGTTGTTCGCATCGATGATTCTGCCTGTACAGCCCGAATTTGCGGCTGATGGGGCTGTTATCCGTCTGGAAGAAGTGGTTGCCGAAGTGGCTGAAGTCGGCGCCGGTGAATCCTTCTTTGGTGGCTACGCCGAAGATTTTCTGGCCGACCTGGGCCTGGACATGCTGGAGCAAGCCCCCGAGGCTGCTGCCCGCAAGGCCAAGATCCAAGGTTAATCCTTAAAGGGATTTCTCTGACGTGTTGATGATCACCACTAATAGCGTGGAAGGTTACCGTATTCGTAAATACGGTCCGCTTGTGGCAAGTGAAGTCGTGATGGGTACCAACCTGTTCCGCGACTTTTTTGCCAAAGTACGTGACGTGGTCGGTGGCCGCAGCGGGGCATTTCAGGAAGCTCTGAAGGATGCCCGCGAACTGGTGCTGCAGGAAATGCAGGAGCAGGCTGTGGCGGAAGGCTGCAATGCGGTGATCGGGATTGATCTGGATTACGGTGAAATTTCGGGCGGTGACAAGACCATGCTGTTGGTAGCTGCGCAGGGTACTGCCGTGTTTATTGAGCCGATGTAGACCGAAATAGACTGTTTGGCAGATATATGACAAATGACAAAGCGCCCCAAGTGGGGCGTTTTTGTTACATCTATGTGGCTGAATTTGTTGGTTGTGGTTTGGATGTAGTGTGTAGAATTATCACTCAATTGTTTTGAGTGATAAAATTTATGAATACGCTGGGTATACGAACAACCCAACGAAAGATATCCCCCATGCGTTCACACTCATCACCCGTATTTGAAACCACTGAAGCTGCCTTGCAGTGGGCGGTGGAAGTCCTGCGTCGTCGCCGTTTGCCACGCAACAGCCGCATATGGCAAGAGCTGGCGCCGGAAATGCAGGCGGTGGAAGAGGCGTGGGTGGGAACTAAGAATCTGTTGATCCCCACCGATGCGGACGAGCGGCTGGACCTGGCGCTGACGGTGATGGAAGCGTTGGAGGGTTTGAAAGAGACCGATAGCCGCGTACTCAAGCTGTGGAGCATGGGTGACTGGGCGGATGAGGGACGTTTGCGCGCGGCGCTGGCGATTCAGGAAACCATGCGTCGGCAAGGCGTGCGGGTGCGCATGAGCTATCGGTACACGTTTGAACAGGTGGCGACGGCGACGGCGTGCACTAAGAAGACGGCGTGGCGGCGAAAGTAGACGTGCCGGAGCGCGAAGCTGGAGAGGTGACCGGTGCCGATGTACGCGGGTTTATGGGGTAGTATAAGACAGACGCACTCTAAAAGTCTCTCGGATATGAGAGGCTTTTTTTGCGGTGTGCATCTTTTATGAAATAACCGATAAGTGGCGCTTGCCGGGCGTTTGAAGGACGCCCATGTCATCCGTGTAACGATGTACCGAAGCATTTTTGAGTAACAGGACTTCGTTCCGTTCCACCTCCTTGTTCCTGCTTTAGGAACGGCGAAACCCCCGGGATGCTACAACATCACCGGGGGCCCGACACGAGCAGAACTTCAGACACGAAAGGATTCCACCTATGTCTGAAATCATGGCACTCGTATTCTTGATTGTGCGATTAATGGAGTCGGAAGACCCCGTGAAAGCATTTTTGGCGCTCAACCTGTTGGAACAGCTAGGCCTTGCGGCTTTGGCTGCGGCGGGGATCGCGTTAGCTTTCAAGGTTTTCGGTAAGCGTAAGTAGGCTTATCGGGAAAAGGTGAGGGCGGATTGGTTACATACCAGTTCGCCCGAACTGTGAGTGCTGAGATTAGGACGGGCTTCTTTACGTGTCAAGTATACAAAACCCCTCTCGCTGCGGCGGGAGGGGTTTCTGTTTGATGGAACTAGGCGCGTTGCTGGCAGTGTTTGCAGGTGCCGAGGATCTCGATGTGTGTGTCTTCGACATGGAAACCGTTGCGGGAGGCGTCTTTCTGGAGTTGGGGCAGCGGCGTGTTGATCTCGGTCACCGTGCGGCAGTGCTTGCAGATGATCATCTGGCCGGTGTGGGTTTCGCCGATATGCGGGCAGCCGATGTAGGCGTTGATGCTGGCGATGTGGTGAATCAGGCCGTTCTCCTGCAAAAATTGCAGGGCGCGGTAAGTGATGGGCGGCTGGCTGTTGCCGAGGGCGGCCATAATGTCGTTAGCAGTCAGCGCCTTGTGACTTTGCCAGATGATGCCCAGTACCTCGCGGCGGGTATCGGTGAGGCGGAGATTATGCGCGGCGCAGTAGGCCTCGGCTTTTTGCATTGCCGTGGTTTTGCAGGTGGTGTGGTGGTGGCATCCGCAGTCGGTCATGGTTAAGCGTTAACATAAGCGAAAGGCCCCGACAACTGTCGGGGCCTTTGCGTTTCGTTAGTTAGGCCGCGAGCGACCAGTGGAGGTTTTCGGCCAGCGTGACGCGATGGGCGTCGAGGAGTACCCAATTACGGCCCAGTTTATCGGCGACCAGTGCGCGCATGGCGGCGACGCCGAGGAGACCGTGCAGCTCGTGCGAGAGTTCCTGCGGGAAGGGGATGCCTTCGGCGGGAACATCGCTCTGGTGCATGAGCCAATGCTTGGCCTGGCTTAGGAAGCGGTAGCTATCGCGCCAGAGCTCGAGCTTCGCTTCCTCTTCCGGTTTGTAGGCGATAGGGATGCTGCTGCTGACCCAGCCACTATAAGCGTAGCCACGTCGGGCTGACGTATCCGGTTCGACATTGCTGTCGGCCTTGACCGTGCCGATGATACCGCCCGGACCGATGCCGGATTTTTCTTCGTAGGTTTGCGCGAAGTAGCACTGGAGAGTGAGCTTTTCGCCCAGGATGCGTACCATAGCGGCTTGCAACAGCGGGTAAGCCGCCAAGCTGAGCACCTTGGCACGCAGGGTGCCTTCGGTGATGAGACACCCGATGCAGTAGTAGTCTTGCAGTGGATAGTCGGTTGCGGGCTCGCGGTTGCGGCTTTCCGTTGTGCGGAGAGCTTCAATCGCTTCGGCGTAGTGTGCTTCGATACGAATGATGGCTTGCTCGCGGTCGGCGGGAGTTCCGGCTATCCGGTACGGAAAGCTGGGGCCGGGCTTGTAATTGAGGCGCATACGGGCGTGAGAGACACGTTCCGTTGGCTCCGGTGCCGTAATTTGATGGTTCATGACTGACCCTTGTTCTGGAGAAACGGAAGAAGGGCCACAACAACTGCAGCCCGAAGTGTGAGTGTCCTTTGCAGGCGTATTCATGTGTTATGAATTAACATTTGTTAATAATTAACACAAGAGGGGTTGGCTAAAAAAAGAAAGGCCCTTTTGAGGCCTGACCTTATGTTGGTTAGATTTCTATCTGGTTGCCGATTTCTATCACCTGACGGCGCGGGAGGTGGAAGAAGCTCACGGCGGATTGCGAGAGTTTATCCAGCAGGATGAAGACGCGTTCTTGCACCGGATTCAGTACCGGCTCGGGCGATGGGATGTAGGTGTGCGTACTAAGGAAGTAGCTGAGCGCCTCTGGGTGGCGGATGGTGAGGCCATATTGCTCCAGTGTATGAGACAGCATGTGCGGAACGTTAGGACGCTCTAAAAACCCGAACGTGGCCTGCACGGTGGTAATGTTGTGCGGGTAGTGGCGGACACTGTAACGCTCTGACGCCGGATAACGCGGGATACGCGCGCGTGAGACCTTGAGGATGATGATCTGTGCGTGGAGCATCGCGTTGTGGTTGATGTTGTAAACAAGTGCGGGCGGTGCGTGGTTGAGATTAGAGGTGAGGAAGACCGCGGTACGGCGCACATGTGGCAGCGTGGGGTTGATGTGCGCGATGAAGTCTTCCAGCAGTGGTGTATGGCTGGCGACGATGTTCTGGCTTGATTCGCGGCCCTTTACCCATGTGTGCATGATGAAGAAAATGGCGGCGCCTAAGAGCAGCGGGAACCAGCCACCGTTGGGAATTTTGTGCAGGTTGGCCGTGAAGAAAAGGCCGTCTATCGCCAAGAAAACGCCAAGGAATAGGGCAACCAGCAACGGGTGCCAGCGGTTGCGGTTGAGAAGGACGGTGGCGGCGAGAAGGGTGGTCATCAGCATGGTGCCCGTTACGGCGATACCGTAAGCTGCGGCGAGATTGCTGGAGGTTTTGAACGTGACCACCAGCAGGAGCACGGCGACGAGCATCAGGTGGTTAAGGAACGGAATATAGATCTGGCCGACGTTGTAGATGTTGGTGTGGCGTACTTCCATGCGCGGCAGGTAACCCAGCTGGATAGCCTGGTGCGTAATGCTGAACGCACCGCTGATGACCGCCTGTGCCGCGATGACTGTGGCAATGGTGGTGAGGGCGATCATCGGATACATCAGGTCATCGGGTACCATCAGGAAGAACGGATTTGTGAGCGTTGTGGGATCCTGCATCAGGAGCGCGCCCTGCCCAAAGTAGTTGAGCGTAAGAGCGGGGCCTACTAGCAGTAGCCATGCACGCTGAATGGGACGGCGCCCGAGGTGACCCATATCGGCATATAAAGCTTCTCCGCCTGTGACTGCCAGCACCACGGCACCCATGGTGAGGAAGGACATGAACGGGTGGTTGGCAGCGAAGTGCAATGCGTATTCAGGGTTCAGGGCCAGCAGGATCTCCGGCATGTGAATGATCTGATTAAGGCCCAGCATGCCGATGACCGAAAACCAGACCAGCATGATCGGCCCGAAGAGCGCGCCGACCTTATGCGTACCGTGGTGCTGGAGCGAAAAGAGAATGGCGAGAATGAAGAGAGAAAGCAGGACAACATAGCCGTTGAAGAAGGGGACGGCGAGTTGCAAGCCTTCCATGGCGCTGATGACAGAGATGGACGGTGTGATGATGGCGTCTCCGTAAAACAGGGCGGCGCCGAAGAGGCCGAGGCAGAGCATTATCCAGCGACGGCGTGTAGTGCCGAACTGATCTATGGCCAGTGCGGTGAGAGCGAGGATGCCCCCTTCGCCGCGGTTATCGGCCCGCATGATAATGCTGACATATTTTAATGTGACGACCAGAATAAGCGACCAGGCGATGGCGGAGAGGATGCCGAAGACATTCAGCTCGTTCACGGGCAGGCCTGCCGCGTGAAAGGATTCGCGCATCGTATAGAGCGGGCTGGTGCCGATATCGCCGAACACTACGCCGAGTGCCGCCACAAACATGGCGGTGCGGCTTTGGTTGTGGCTATCGTGAAAGGTATTGTGCGCGTGTGACATGGCCCGAGAATAGGCTGGAGGCGGTAGCTCGCCAAGGTTTGTACGCCTTTTATGCTACGGAATACCTTTAAAGTGTGCCTATGGTGCCACGGCTGGGCTCGTTGTGCGGGAGGCTTTGCCAAAAGAAGGTTGGTGGGGGGCGGGAATTGGTTTACCATGCCGTTAACAATAAAGAACGGATATGTGTCAGTCCAAAATGGTCGGCACACCCATAATAAGAAGAATAACAACAGGGAGATTCCCTTTCTATGGCTAAAGGTAGTGTAAAGAACCTGCAGGAAGCCTTTCTGGCGCATCTTGCCAAGGGCCATGCGCCCGTTACCGTGTTTTTGACCAACGGTGTCAAGCTTTCCGGCAGCATTACGTTTGTGGACGAAGAAGCGTTGACGCTGGCACGTGATGGTGTGACGCAGCTTATCTTCAAGCATGCTGTTGCCACCGTGATGCCACAGGATGCCTTCAGCATTTACGATATTATGGGTGCTGAGTAATCAGGCCACATTTGCCGGAGCTATATAAGCGCCGGTGTTATGCTACATTGACCGCAGGTTTCGGCCTGCGGTTTGTGTTTTGACAAGGAGTTTTGTGTATGCCCGCTAGCATCGATTTAAAGCGTGTTGCCCCTAAGGGTGTGGTGATTGGTGTGGAGTTTCCGCGCGGCTACGTGGCGGATGAGCATGGTCTGCCGTTGCACCCCAAAAGCCTGCGTACGCTGGATGAGCGTGTGGCCGAAGCGGTGAACCTGGCGCAGGCGCTGGATATTGATGTAGTGCACAGCGAAGGGGTTAACTTGTCGAAAATCACTCCGGCGACCTTGCTGGGTGGTGGTGTGGTAGAGCGTGTGGCGGCGCTGGTTAAAGAGCAGAAGATTGAAGTGGTGTTTGTGGATGCGCCGCTGAGTCCGCGTCAGCAGCGTGAACTGGAAGTGCAGCTTGCGTGCAAGGTAGTAGACCGTACCGGTGTGATTCTGGATATCTTTGGTGCGCGGGCCCGGACGCGGGCGGGTCAGCTTCAGGTGGAAGTGGCGCAGCTTGTGTACCAGCAGAGCCGCCTTGTGCGTTTGTGGAGCCACTTGGAGCGTCAGCGCGGTGGTATGGGTAAGACAGGGGGTCCGGGGGAACGCCAGCTGGAAATTGACAAACGCTTGCTGAAAACGCGCCTGGCCAAAGTGCGTGGTGAATTGCGTGAAGTGGAGCAGACGCGTGGGCTTCAGCGCATGGCGCGGCAGAAGGCTGATGTGCCGACCGTGGCGCTGGTCGGCTATACCAATGCCGGGAAAAGTACGTTGTTCAATAAACTGGTGGATGCCGGAACGCTGATGGCGGATGCGCTGTTTGCGACGCTTGACCCGCTGATGCGTCGGATGGAATTGCCGGGTGGTTTGGATGTGGTGCTGGTGGATACCGTAGGGTTTATCTCTGACCTGCCGCACGAGCTGGTGGAAGCGTTTAAAGCGACGCTGGAAGAAGTGGTGATGGCGGATTTATTGCTGCATGTGCATGATATTTCCAGCCTGGAAATGGATGCGCAGAACGCTGATGTGAAGAGTGTGCTGGGGCAGATCGGGGCGGCGGATAAGCGCGTGATCCATGTTTACAATAAACTGGACAAAGCGCCGGATGCTTTAGTGCCGCGCGATGGCGTTGCGGTTTCGGCCGTGACCGGGCAGGGGGTTGGTGATCTGCTGGAGGCTATCCGCAACCGTTTGCAGGCCGACTGGGAGACCGTGAAAGTAAATGTACCCGCCAGCGACGGGCGACGCTTGGCGTGGCTGCACGCGCATGGCGATGTTACAGAACAACACCTCGACGGCGAAACATGGACATTGGTGGTTAAGTTGCGGGCCGCAGACCTAGCGGCCTGGAAGCAGATGGCTTAAAACCATTAGCAAGAAATGAAAAAAAGCTTACGCCAGAATATTGATAATGCTGCCGCGCACGGAGTCGGTGTAACCGTCGCCGTTGGCGGTTTGCGTGCCGCGGCCGCCTTGCACGGCGTTGGTTTGGTTGACCGCTTGGACCGGGCCGTTGGCGGCGGCGTTCTGCACGTACGCCGTGGCAAGCGGGTTGCCCGTCTGGCTGAAAGTGGTGACGTTCACGGGGCGAGCCGTGCCGGTGTTGTAAGAAGCTACGCGGATATCCATGCGCAAACAGTAGACCCCCTGTGGCGTGCTTGCAAGGGGGTTGCCTAATGCGTGGGCTGATGCATCAATTTTGGGCAACGGTATGGAGCAGCATCGTCAATCTGACGTGGCTGCCGTGGGCTATTGGAATTTTAGCTGCCAGCTTTGTAGCGATGATCTTCGGTTGGTGGTGGGCCAAGCGCGAATTGCGCCGGAAATTGAACTCGGCCGTTGAACAGCGCACGCGCCGTTTGGAAGATGTGAGCCGGCGCTTCCGCGTGATGGCGGATAATGCTTATGACCTGATCTGTATCAGTAACGCCGAAGGCCGCATGGAGTATCTGAATGCGGCGTTCACGCGGGTCCTTGGTTTTGGCAAGGAAGAGCTGCGTGATGTGCGTCTGCCCGAATGGGTACACCCGCGTAACCGCGAAGATCTGGGTGAGATTCTGCGCCGTGTGGTGGCGCAGGGCGGTACGGTGGAAGCGAATATGCGCTTTCCCCACGTGGGCGGTGGCTGGGTGGATGTGGAGCTTATCGCCAAGGGTTTGCCCGATAGCGACTGGGTAGTGCGTAGCGTTGTGCTGCACGCGCGCGATGTGAGCCAGCGCAAAAAGATGCTGGACGAGCTGGCCCGCAACGAACAGCGCTTTAAGGACTTTGCCGGTAGTAGTGCCGACTGGTTGTGGGAAACCGATGTGGCGGGGAACTTCCGTTACGTAAGCCCCGGTGTGACCAATGTTCTGGGCTATGACCCTGAGGAGCTGATTGGCCAAAACCAGATGAACGTGCTGTACGCCAACGACGAGGACAGCGGGCGCGAGCTGGTGCAGAACCGCATTGAGCGCCGTCAGCCTTACCGTGAGCTTGAGCTTTGGACCAAGAGCAAGCATGGCGACCGCGTGTGTCTGCGTCTTTCGGGTATTCCGGTATTTGATGCGATGCAGGAATTTAAAGGCTACCGTGGTGCCGCCAGCAACGTGACGGCGAGCAAGGTGGAACGCGAGCACGTGTTTAGGTTGGCCACCACCGACCACCTGACCGGTTTGCTGAACGGGGCCCGTTTTAAGGAAGAACTGGAGCGTGCTGTTGTGCTGGCACGGCGCCATGGCACCAGTGGTGTGGTTCTGTTTATTGACCTTGACCGCTTTAAGGAAGTGAACGACACCCACGGCCACGAGGCAGGTGACCGCATTCTGCTGGGGGTTGCGGATATTCTGCGCGACAGCGTGCGCAGCACCGATATTGTGGCGCGTCGTGGTGGGGACGAGTTCTCTATTATTATGCACAACATTGATGTGGAGAGTGCGGCGGCCAAGGTGCAGCGCATGATCGAGCGCATCAAGGCCTTTGGCATCGATTATAATGGTACGCGTCTGACCGTGACGATGTCTGTGGGTATGGTGCAATATCCGCAGGAAGAGAAGGGCGCCGACCACCTGATTATGAGCGCCGACCTTGCGATGTACCGCGCCAAGGACATGGGCCGTAACCGCCTGTTTGTGGATGCGACCGATGCCGGTAGCGAGACCGTGGGCAGTGTACGTGCTCAGTTGAAGTGGGTCGATCGTCTGCGCTACTGCTTAGAGCACGATGAGTTCCAGATGTATTACCAGGCCATTGTGCCGGCGCATAAGAAAGAGCGCCCGCTGTTTGAAGCTCTGCTGCGTATTTTTGACGAAGACGGCAAGGTGGCCAGCCCTGCGCTGTACATTGATGCGGCGGAACACTTCGGGCTTATTCAGCAGCTTGACCTTGCGGTGGTGCGGCGTGTGTTCATCACCCAGCGTGCGCTGATGGATGAAGGCGTGAATGTAGATGTGAGCATCAACCTGTCGTCGCGTACCCTTGGTGACCCGGCGGTGGTGCCGAAGCTGCGTCAGTTGATGGAAGATTACACCATTGACCCGACACGCATTATTTTTGAAGTGACCGAAACCATGGCGCTGCATGACCCGGCTCAGATGCGCGATATTGATGAGATCCGTCACTTTATAAATAGTCTGCGCGAGATGGGCTTTAGATTTGCGCTGGATGACTTTGGAACCGGCTTTACCAGCTTCCGTTATCTGAAGGTGCTGGATGTGGACCTTGTGAAGATTGATGGCGAGTACATTAAAGACCTGGTGACCGACGCCGACGACCGCCTGTTTGTAAAGAGCATGGTCGAGTTGTGTGACGGGCTGGGGATTGAGACTATCGGGGAATTTGTGGAAACCAAAGAAACCATGGCGGTGATGAAAGAGCTTGGCGTGGGCGCCGGGCAGGGCTGGCTGTTTGCCAAGCCTCAGCCCGATTTGAAGGCGCTGGCGTTTGAGTACACCGGCAAGAGCATGGATGATTTTGCCGATGGGCTTCCGCTGCTGGAAGTGGCCAAAAAAGGCACCATGGCCGAGCAGGTGGCGCATTTTGTAAAGAATGGCGCACACAAGGATGTGAAGACCGAGCCGCGGGCTTCGGTAAAAGCAGCCAAGGAAAAGCGCGTGGCCAAGGTTGCCAAAAAAGCCGCCCCCGGGGCGGGAGCGGCTGACTAGCCTAAACGTTTACTTGATATAAGCGATGTAAATGATGATCTCGATCAGCAAGGCGATGCAGAGCCCGACGCGGAGCGCCATCAGCTTGGTGCTGCGGTCTGGGTTCTGGGTACAGTCTTGCGATTTGCTCATTCCGGCGACGCCGAGAACAAGCGTGACCAGTGCCGCCAAAAACGTGGCGATCATGACGTATGCGAATGGATGTGTGAACATGGGTGCCAGCCTAGGCCTGTTTGAGCGAGGTGGCAAGCGTGCCTAAAGTGGTGATCCATTACGCCGGTAAAACCTATGAAGCCAATGTGCCCACGGGTATGAGCGTGCTGATTGGCGCAAGCATGTGTGGGCTGGAAGAGCTCGGATTTGGTGATTGTGGCGGCAATTTAGTGTGCGCCACCTGCCACGTGCGCGTAAACAGTGGTACATTCTCTGCCATGAAATACGATGAACAGCTCACGCTGGACACTTTGCCGCAGACTTTCGCCAACAGCCGTATGGCCTGCCAGTTGCGCGTGAGCGAGGACTGTGACGTAGAGTGGATGGGGGCGCATCGGTAATGACCAACATGCCCGCCAGCATTGCCAGCCAGCAAGCCGCACTGCGTGGCCTGCTGAAAGCCGGTGTGGGGTGCAGCCTGTTCAATCAGCTTGGACTTGGCCGTTTGGGCAGTTTCAAGGACTTTGATATTCTGTACCAAGGCTTTTGCCGTGCCGTGCCTGTGCAAGGCCCACGCGTGTTTATGGATAGCCTTGCCAAAATGCTGCCGCAGCAGGGTTTGGCGCCGCTGCAGGTTTTGCAAAGCCCTAACCTTGTGAGCAAAGGCAAGCCGCTGGCCGCTACATTGTGGCGCGGTACGACGTTGCCGGTTAGCTCGGCCGCGACGCGTGACCATCTGGCGGTGGAAGAGATTCAGCGCAAGCGCCTGCTGCAGCAGGGCGTGCAGGTGAAGGGCAGCTTCTTTTACTTATTTGAACAGGAAGCCAGCAAGCTGGAGGCCAGTGTTGGCCAGCCGCTGCCGGTGCCGCTGCGCGGCTGGCATGAGCTGGTGGAAATGGAAGGCAGCAAGGCGTCTTTCCTGCCGTGGAAGAAGCGCCATGCTTTGCCGCAGTATTCGGCCCTGCCGCGTGGCGGGAGCCGCTGGCAGTGGTTTAATGCCATGCAGGACGTGCTGAAAGCCCATGGCAAAGATGTGGATGTGCTGGTAAGCAACCCGCGCACGCTGATTGACTTTTGCCTGTACGTAAGCCAGCAGAGCGGCCGTTTTGTGGCCCTGCGCGAGATGGTGCCGAATCTGAAGGTATTGGCGCTAAACCATTATGACCTCGGTTTACAGCGTACCGAACTGGGGTACCTGTTGCATGGCCTGCCGCACGTGCGCTGGACTCAATGGATGTACCAGCCGACGGGGATTCAGGCCTGGCAGGACGATGTGAATATTCGTCAGCGTTTGACCCTGCAGACCGATGGTCAGATGTTTTACGAGTTTGTGCCGGTAGAGGATATTGACCCTGAAGGACGTTTTGCGCGCAGCTACCGTCGTCTGTACGCCGGTCAGGTGGAAGCCGGGCATGAGTATTGCCTGATCGTAAGCAATCTTTCTGGTTTGCTCGGTGTTTCGACCGGGTTGATTGTGCGGGTTATGAACACCGAGCCGTTGCAGATCGTGGCCAAGGGGCCGGTGGTGAAGCTGAACGGTTTGGGCGAAGCCTTGCGAGAAGAGGCGCTACTGGAATCGCTATCGAATATCAATAGTGCATTGAACGGGCAGGGCGTGTTTGTGCGCGATGCGCTGATGGGGCATGTGATTGCCGAGCGTCAGCCGTTCTGGGTACTGGAAGTGAGTCGTCCTCTGGCTGAATTGCCCGGGCCGGTAATGGACAGCATTGCCAAGCGTTTGCACTCGGAACTCGATTTGCGTTCTGCTGGGTACCGCAGTGCGTATCGCGCGGCGGCGTTCCGTCCGCCCCAGGTGCACTTTGTGCCGATGGGGACCTTTGCGGCGGCGTTTACGACCAGCCCCGATTTCAGTCAGTTTGACCATTCGCCTGATGCGGCGCTGTGTAAGCGTGTGTTGAATGCGGCGTGGGAATCTCAAATGTACGAAGCCGTTTAAGACAGGGGCTTTGCAGAGGCAGGGGCAGAAACACTCCCCGCTTGCGCTTCACCAAACCTCGCGTACTTCTTGTACGCGTCGGCTTTTCTCATCACAACCGGATGAGCGTTTCTGCCTCCTGTGTGGTTCCTCTTCTCTGCTATTTTTGGAATTGTCTGACTTTTGGAAAAAAGTTTGAGGTGTGTAAGGTTGTGCACCGTTTTTAAGCTGTTGGTAGTGTTAGGTGTTAGGTCGATTTGTGGCCGAATTGCATAAACCTGTTGTGGAGATAACGCATGGACACGCGGGGTCAGGAGAGTACTCTGACTTTACAGCTTGCCGTGCTGAACCACCCCGCGAGGAGTGTTTTCCGAGAGGGGACCAACCAAAGGAGTAAGCCAATGGCGCACGTACGTACACTACACCAGAACCACCCGATTCCGGAGGAACTGATGGGGGAGAAAGCCCTGACCCGACTGCTGGCACGCCACGCCGCATTGGAAGGGGAGCTGGTTGAAATGACCGCGGGTCCGCTTGTGGACTGGGATGGCGTAAAGCTCGTCAAACGTCAGAAACTCAGCATTGCTGAACAAATTGAAGCCGTGAAGCGGCAGCTACAATAGATTCGGGAACGAATTGCATCGGGAGCGGGCGTAAAGCGCCCGCTTTTTTTGCGCTTTTGTGATTGCATGCATTGCGGAAACACTAGGATTAGCATAGCGTTTGCGAGCTATTTTGTATCAAGGGGAGAGCGAGCATGAATGCAGCTTCGCACAGTTATGTGATTACCGGCGGTAGCCCGATTGTCGGTGAAATTACGTGTTATGGCGCCAAGAATTTTACCACCAAAGCTATGGTGGCGGCGTGTCTGGGGAATTCTCCGACTGTGTTAAGCAATGTGCCGCCGATCGGCGATGTCGATATTACCATCGGCCTGCTGAAAAGCGTTGGCGCGACCGTGGAATGGCGCGACGAAAAGACGCTCTTTATTGACCCCACGACCATTACCAACCACAAGGTAACTACGCCGGACAGCCGCAGCAACCGGATTCCGATCTTGATGCTGCCTGTGCTGCTGCACCGCTTTGGCAAGGCAGAAATACCGAGACTTGATGGTTGTGACATCGGCAAGCGTGCCGTGGACTTCCATGAAGCGGCGGTTGAGAACTTTGGCGGCGAAATTGAAGTGGACCGCGAGCACCTGGCCGCAACCACCAAGAAGAAGCTGAAGGGCACCCAGTTCCGTTTGAGCTACCCGAGTGTGGGGGCGACGGAAACCTGCCTTTTCCTGGCCGTTTTGGCGCGTGGTACCAGTGTCATCCAGAATGCGGCTATTGAGCCGGAAATTCTGGGCCTTATCACCATGCTGCGCGGTATGGGGGCGGTAATCTTCCTGGGGCCGAACCGTGAGATCCGTGTAGAAGGCGTGGATGTTCTGACCGGCACCAAGATGGAATGCCTTGGCGACCGTATTGAAGCTGCCAGCTGGGCCAGCCTGGCCTGCGCCACCCGCGGCGATATTACGCTGCATGGCATCATGCCCGATACCTTCAATAACTTTTTGGCGTATTACCGCAAGGTTGGCGGCGGCTTTGAACTGGTCGGCCCGCAGAGCATCCGCTTCTTCCGTGCCGGTACGCTCAAGCCTATCATGCTGGAAACAGATGTGTATCCGGGCTTTTCTACCGACTGGCAGCAGCCGTTTGCGACCTTGTTGACGCAGGCGGAAGGCATCAGTGTGATCCATGAGACCGTCTATGATGACCGTCTTGGCTATACGCAGGCGCTGAACCGTATGGGCGCGAAGATCCAGCTTTCTACGGAGTGTTTAGGACAGCCGTGCCGCTTCCAGCACAAGGGGCATGTTCACAGTGCGCTTATTATGGGAGCAACGCCGTTACAGGCTCTGGCCGACCCGCTGGAAGTGCCCGACCTGCGCGGTGGCCTGGCTTACGTGATTGCAGCCGCTATGGCAGAAGGTACTACCACGCTGACCCATATCGAACGTATTGAACGCGGGTATGGCGATATCTCCAAGCGACTGGAAAACATGAGCTTTGATATTACGAAGAAGTAAATGTTCTGAAGTATGAAAAACCGGCTGTGGAAGCCGGTTTTTCTTTATATAACCTACTGATGTGGCCGCTAAGTTTGTTATACATCGGTTAACATATTGAGATTTGTTGTCCAAAAGGCGCAGGGGGTACGGCTATATAATTGATGCGTATACGGATGCTTGTCAGGCGGCTTTGTACTGGTTAGTATAAGAATGAGCCAGGATGGCAAAGGGCTGTTTCGTGAAGCCAGGATTTTACCGTGGAAAGTAAAACCGGGCAGGGGTAACCCAGCGGAACAGGAATGAGAGAGTCAGGAAGACAAGGATATGGATATTAGGGTGATAAGCCAGATTACCGGGGGTGCAACCTCGGCATCGGCTGTGAGTGTGCCCGCCGATTCTCGGGCGCTATTAAGTGAGATTGCGGCCAATACGGCCTTGAGTGATAGCCAGCGCACCAATATGGTTGCGGCTGTGGCTGCGGCTGATTCTGGTCTTCAGGTAGACCGCGGTGCGGCGCTTGAGCGTATTCAGATGCTCGGCCTCTATCTGCGCAATACCGGCGATAGCAGTTTCCCCCGCTGGACAATGATGACCGCGCTGCGTGCCTATGGCATGAACCTGACCGAAGAGGCGGCTGCGCCTTCGGCTGTAAACCAAGCGCTGCAAGCTGCCGTGGCACCGCGTAATGTGAGTGTGGAAACGGCTGTTGTTGTGGCCCGTACCATGCCGCCGCTCCAAGCCCCTGTTGCTAAGCCTATTGTGAAAGCCGATGCCCCGGCCCCTGCACCAGATGCTGGTGTTGGCCGTGTTGAGAGAATAGCCTAACCCGCGATTGCCGCGCTTATAAGCGAGGATTGTGGCCTAGTGGGGCTTTTTTTGTTTCTTTTCGGCAGTTGTCGGGCCAGAATGGATGCAATACAGGGAGAATTGCCATGGTGAAATTTGGCATTACCGGTCCGATGTGGGCCATCGGTGAGCGGAACTAACGCACGTATTACGTTATTTAAGTTAGATTTCAGGAGATTTTAGATATGCAAAAGTTTTTTCAAGACAGCCTGCTTGTAGGCGACCCGCTGGTTCATGCCATTACTCAAAAAGAGCTGGGCCGCCAGAGCAAGGGAATTGAGCTGATCGCCAGCGAGAACTATGTGTCTCAGGCCGTGATGGATGCCCAAGGCAATGTGATGACCAACAAATATGCCGAAGGTTACCCCGGCAAGCGGTATTACGGTGGTTGCTGGGCAGTGGACGAGGTGGAGACCCTCGCGATTGAGCGTGCCAAGCAGCTGTTTAATTGCACTTATGTGAATGTACAGCCGCACAGTGGTTCTCAGGCGAATCAAGCTGTCTTTCTGGCGCTACTGCAACCTGGCGATACGCTGCTGGGCCTGCGCCTTGACCAAGGTGGTCACCTGACCCACGGCAGCCCGGTGAACATGAGCGGCAAGTGGTTCCATGCCGAGTTTTACGGTTTGAACAAGGACGGTGAGACGATTGATTATGAGGGTTTAGCGGCTAAAGCGCGTGAGCTGAAGCCGAAGATTATTACCGCAGGTGCCAGTGCGTATCCGCGTGTGATCGACTTCAAGCGTATGTCTGACATCGCTAAGGAAGTAGGGGCCTACTTTATGGCGGATATTGCCCACATTGCTGGCCTGGTTGCGACCGGTGCACACCCGAGCCCGCTGCCTTACGCCGATGTGGTGACCACCACCACCCACAAGACCCTGCGCGGGCCGCGTGGTGGGATGATCATGACCAACAACCCGGAGTTGGGTAAGAAGTTCAACAGCGCGGTCTTCCCTGGTTTGCAGGGTGGCCCGCTGATGCATGTTATTGCCGGTAAGGCCGTGGCCTTTGGTGAGGCGCTGCGTGAAGACTACAAGGGTTACATTGCCAACGTGGTGACTAACTGCGCCGTGATGGGCGACGAGTTGACCAAAGCCGGTTTGCGCCTTGTGAGCGGTGGTACCGATAACCACCTGCTGCTGCTGGACCTGCGTGCTTACGGCCTGACCGGCGATGTGGCCGAGAAGGTACTGGAAGAGGCGGGGCTGACCACCAACAAGAACATGATCCCCTACGATGACCAGCCGCCGGCGAAGACCAGCGGTATCCGTATTGGTAGCGCAGCCGGGACGACCCGCGGCTTTGGCGAGATGGAGTTCCGCCAGATCGGCAAGTGGATCGCTGAGGTTCTGGCGGCTGAGCGTGATGGCAACGCTGGCGACACGATTGTGAAGGTGCGTGGCGAAGTGGAAGAGCTGTGCGCGAAGTATCCGATTTATAATTAGGTTGGATATGAAAAAGCCCGGCGATGCCGGGCTTTTTGTTCGTGAGTATTATAAGAGGGATTAGGCGTCGACGGTAGTAAAGCGCGGATGAGCCATGATGTGATGGCGCAGCCTGTACTCTTCATCGGTCATTTCGTCGAATCCGCCGACCGTGAAGATGACGTCTTCCATGCGATTGTCCGGGCCATAGGGCGCGTGGGCATGGCCTTTGGCTCCATCGACAATGAACTCCCGCAAGTGGAGAACGCCGACCGGGCCGTGGCCGTCCTTGGCATCGTAGAATGTCATGACCGGACGAAGTTCAGCGAAGACGGCATCGTAGCGCCACTCGTTCGGGGGGCGGTCGTGCTGGGACACCACGCACAGCGATTTGTGCTTCTGGCGTTCATCCCAATTGCCGCTGCCGTGCTCGGCGTAGTCTGCGGGGTCGAAGATGGTGAGAGTTTCGAGAAGGTCTTTCGCGTCCGGGTGCCAATTCGCGAACGTCGGAATGAATACGTCGAGATCGACTTTCGCCGTGACGCGAATATCGGAAATGGGAACGATGAGTTTTTTGCTCATGGAAAATCCTTGCGGAAAGTGTTTCGGTTTTTTGCTTGGATAGCGGCGGGACCATAGGGGAAGGCGGGATGTTTGTAAATAAAATGTACACAGGTTGTGGGGAGGGTTTGTAGGATAATGGTAAGAATCTGATATGTATTCTTCTTTTGGATTTTCTGGTTTTTGTGAGGCAAATCAGCGGGATTTGTGGTGCGGGGGCCACGGGGTTGAGAGTGGCTTAAAAGAAAATGCCTAAATCAGGGATTTTTTGCTTGACAGATTTGTATGCAATCTTCATAAGCCCGCCTGGATTCAGTCTTATCTTGTACTTTCGCTTTGGCGCGCCCTGCGTTTTTGGGCTGCTGATATCATTCAACGTGCCGACACATGCCTGTGTTCGGTTTTCTTACGTGAGGGGACACTCATGAAATCTCTTATTTTGGTGGCCTTTGTGGCTGCTACGACGTCTCAGGCCTTTGCCCAGTCGAGCGCCCATACCAATTGGGGACTCAAGACAGGCGATGGCGGCAATGCCCCGGTCGAGCGCATGCATGTCCTCGGTGACTATGCAGGCAAGGTGAATGATGGTGCGGGCCTTACCGGCTCGTTGACTACGATCTATCAGGAAACCATCGGCGTTAAAGTTGAGGTTCAGCAGAATGGCGACGGTAACCAATCCGACGTCAAGGTGGACCAGAACGGCAACGTCAGCGGCGTTCAGCGCGTCAAAACCGTGAAGAAATAAGGATCACGAACATGAAGAGACTCTTTTCTGTTCTGGCCGTAGTTCTCTTCGGCTTGATGCTCGGCGGCTGTGTTTCTGCAGGGTCGGCAGGCATGAATCTTAAAGCTCCAAGCCGGGTCTCAATGACTCAGTTTGCGGAGGTGAAGAACCTTCGGCCTGTAAAGGCGTGCCTGCGTAATAGCCTTGTTGGTAAAACCGCTACGGTTCAGGCCAGTATCGACAATGCTGGCAAGACAAACGCCGGTAGTGAGGTTGGTAGCGGTAATTTCCTGTCTGGTTCTCAGACAGCCAGCTTCGTTGTTCCTACTCTGAAAAATGAGTTGGGAATGAACGTGCAGGACCTGATGAATATGTCGGGGGAATTCGAGTATCGCCGTTACCTTCCGCAAAGTGAAATTGCCAAGCGTGAGGCGGCATTTGCCAAAGTCAAATCGAACTTCTTGATCGATGTGGCTCCACTTTCGCTCGATTTCACCGAATCGGCGGACATTTCCGGCATGATCAAGGGCCTCGGCCTCTACTCCAACTTCTATGCGGCAACGGTTTCCGGTGGCGCACGGGTGAAGACCAATGATGGTTCTCACATGGTTGAAGGTGCCGGCGGCATGAAAATGAAGGTGTTCTCTCGCAAGGACGGCGGAATGATCGGTCGCGTCTGGGGTAATACCCTGGTGACAGGTGAAGGCGGCGTCGGCATGCAGCAACCACTCCAGTTGTGGAGCGGTGAATTTGTAGCCAACGTTTCCCTTCTTGATGCCCTCGTTAACATGCACAGCGTACCCAAGGTATGCAGTGATATGTTCGATAAGGTCATCGGTCGCGAAGAGCTTACCATCTGACAGGATTCTCCTGCGGAGGTAACTCCGCAGGGAAAGTTCCGCCCCCATTAGGGGGCGGGGTACTACCCGACCACCGTGTGTGGCGGGTTTCTTTCGGGAGCCCTGCAATAGTGTGGGGACCGGTATCTAGCAAAAGGAACTTATTACCATGAAGAAGACTCTGCTCGCTGTTGCTTCGATCGCTCTGGTTTCGTCGGTTGCGTTCTCGGCTCATGCAGCTGATATCGACCCGATCAAGGTTCGCAGCGTCCAGGCCGTCGGCGGCTATCAGAAGATCGACAAGATCCTGATCAAGAAGGCCGACGATGTCTCGATTTCTCAGCAGAACGCCCATGTCAACGTCGACGTCGAATCCAGCCAGCTGGTCGGCAAGACCAAGATCGATATCGCGGCTCTCGGCATCGTTGCCGGCATCCAGGATATCGACAAGATCAAGCTCGACAACGTCAACAAGGTGACGATCGGTCAGACCCAGCTGGGCGTCGGCGTCAACCTCAAGTACAATAAGTAATCGGCTATCTCCGGCGAACTTCTTCAAAAACTGTAATGCGTATTGAAGCTTTGGGCTCTTCCTTCGGGAAGGGCCTTTTGCTTTGGTTGGTGAGGAAGATAAAAAAGAGAGGCCGTGGGCCTCTTTTTTTGTGGCGCGTGTTACAGGCGGCCGGTGGTCAGGTAGTGCTCCAGCGAGTGGATGGTGTACTCGCCTTTGAGGAAAGCGTTGGTGGCCACCAGTTTGCGGTGCAGCGGGATGTTGGTTTTGATACCGCCGACCACGAATTCTTCCAGCGCGCGCTTGAGGCGGGCCACGCATTCTTCGCGCGTGGCACCGTGGACGATGAGCTTGCCGACCGTCGGGTCGTAATACGGCGGAACCGTGTAACCCGGGTAGAGGGCGCTATCGACACGCACGCCGGGGCCGCCGGGAGCGAAGTACTCGGTGACCTTGCCCGGGGAGGGGTAGAATTTTTCCGGGTCTTCCGCATTGATACGGCATTCGATGCTGTGTCCGCGCGGGGTGACGCTGTGAATCGGGTAACGCAGTTTTTCGCCAAAGGCGATGCGGATTTGTTCGGCGACGAGGTCGATGCCGGTGACCATCTCGGTGACCGGGTGCTCTACCTGCAGGCGGGTGTTCATTTCGATGAAGTAGAACTCGCCTTTCTCATACAGGAATTCGAACGTACCGGCGCCCAGATAGCCCATGCCTTTGCAGACATCGGCGACCTGTTTGAAGAGCTTTTCGCGCATCGGGTCGGTGACCGCCGGTGAGGGGGTTTCTTCGATGATCTTCTGGTGGCGACGTTGCAGGGAGCAGTCGCGCTCGCCAAGGATGCTGACGTTGCCGTGGCTGTCGCAGAGAACCTGCACTTCGACGTGGCGCGGTTGCTCGAGGAATTTTTCGAGGTACACGCGATTGTCGCCAAAGTTGGCCTGAGCTTCGGACATGGCGATATGGAAGGCCTGGCGCAGGGCTTGGGTGCTATGCGCAACCTTCATACCCTTACCGCCGCCGCCGGAGGTGGCTTTGACGATGACCGGATAGCCGATACGTTCGGCCACTTCGACCGCCATATCGACATCTTCCAGCACGCCATCGGAGCCCGGAACGGTCGGCAGACCGTATTTCTTCACGGTCTGGATCGCGGTGATCTTATCGCCCATGGCGATGATGTGTTCGGGTTTGGGGCCAATAAAGGTGAAGCCGAGTTTGCCGGTGATCTCGGCAAACTTAGAGTTCTCGGACAGGAAGCCGTAGCCCGGGTGGATGGCTTCGCAATCGGTGACCTCGGCAGCGCTGAGGATGGCCGGAATGTTCAGGTAGCTATCCTTGGCGGCGTTGCCGCCGATGCAGACGGATTCGGTCGCCAGTTTGACGTGAAGAGCGTCGGCGTCGGCCTCGGAATGCACGGCGACGGTGGAGATACCCATCTCACGGCAGGTGCGGTGGATACGAACTGCGATTTCGCCTCTATTCGCAATAAGAATCTTATTGAACATAAACAGCGGGCCTTACTGAATGATGAACAGCGGTTGACCGTATTCGACGGCCTGGGCGTTCTGCACCAGAATCTTGGTGACCGTACCGGCGCGGTCGGCTTCGATCTGGTTCATGGTCTTCATGGCTTCGATGATACCCAGCGTTTGACCTGCGGATACCTTGTCGCCTTCCTTGATGAACGGGGCGGCATCCGGGCTGCTGGAGCGGTAGAAGGTGCCAACCATAGGCGACTTGAAGGCATTGGCGTTGTCGGCCGGAGTTTCGACCTTAGCTGCGGTGGCAGCAGGCATGGCGGCTTGCACCGGAGCGGCGGCAACGGCAGCGACAGCAACACCCGGCTTGCGCAGGCGCAGGCGGGTACCGTGGCTCTCGATCTCTACTTCTTCCAGGCCGGTGCCTTCCAGCCACTTGGCCAGTTGGTCCAGTTGCTTAATATCGAACGGCGCGGGGGCGGATTTGCTTTCAGGCATGTGGGTAGTCTCCAATTTAAAGGGGGGATGGATTATGTGTACGTAATCGTCTGATCTATGATTTCGGTGTTATAAGCCGATTTGCCAAAATTTCAAGCTTATGAAGCTTTTGCATTTCCTCGTTTAATTTGCCGAGGGTGTCTTTCCATTTTAAAATCAGCGACTTGCGTTCGCCGTCGGTGAGGTGGGCCGCACGTTTTTCCAGCATTTCTACGGCCATAGTAAGGTCCGGGTAGGGGCTGAAGCTGCTCTTTTTGGCTGGTTTGGGCGAAGCCGCCGCGATATCGGCAGAGATTTGCGGCAGAGCTTCGGCCAGCGACAGCGGTTTTTTGGTGCTGCGGCGGGTCGAGGTTTTCAGCTTGAGTGGTTGGCGTGGTGGCATGAGGGGCAGTTTAAAGGCCATGGCCCTGAGCGGCAAGGCTTAGGGCTTGTTTGGTAGGCAATGGGGGTGTGGATATGTGGTAAAAAAGGCTGCCGGAGCAGCCTTGGGGTTATTTCATTCTATCCAGACGCGACTGGAGGGCGGCGGCCCATTGCTCGGCGTCGGGGTCGGGCTTCTGTTTTAAATAGTTTTTGGCGAGGGCCAGGGATTGGCGGGCGGCGTTGGCATCCGGTGCGACCATAAAGCCTTGAGCGCGGGCGAGATGGCTTTCGGCCAGCCGGCCCAGTTTGCCGTAGCAGAGGCCGAGGCCCAGCCAGGCATCGGCCCACTCCGGCCAGGCGCGGGTGACGGTTTTGTAATGGGGAATGGCTTCGGCGAAAGCTTCTTGATTGCGCAGGATCTCGGCGTACTGGTAGCGGAACAGGAAGTAGTCCGGGTGCTCTTTGACAAGGTCGCTGTAAATGACATGGGCTGAGCCGAGGTCGCCTTTCTGGAGTGCGACCTTGGCTTCCAATTCGCGGTAGAAGGGGTCTTTCGGGTGGGCTTTGAGAAGCTCCGACAGGTGGCGATCGGCGAAGGGGAAGTTACCTTGGGCAACGTAGGCGAGGGCCTTAGCGTAGCGGTCGACCTCGGTGGACGTGCGGTACTTGCGCAATACCGAGCCCGGGCTGCTGGTGAGCGCCATAACCTTGGCTTGCAGACGCGCGAAGTTGATAGACTGCTCTGACTTGGCCAAGCCGGACTTGAGTTGGTCGGATTCGTTCTGTGTGGCGCGGGTAAGGGTGGCGAGACGCTCCGGTGGCAGCGGGTGGGTGACCAGCCATGGTGGCGGGCTGTCGTAACTGAGTTGGGATTCGGTCCGCAGGGTGGTGAACATATCCACCATGCCTTGGGCCGAGATACCGGCGCTCTTTAACGCGGCGAGGGCGCGGTTGTCGGCTTCGGCTTCTTGCGTACGGGTGTGGGCCAGCAGGGATTGAATGGCGCCGGCCTGGCCGCCCATCATGATCGCGGCGGCGGCCTGTCCGCCACCTGCGGCGGCGGCACCCATCCCCAGAGCGGCCGTGGCGAGAGAGCCGAGCATGGCCTGCTTGATGTGAACTTCTTGCTGCAGAATGTGATTGGCGGCGATGTGACCGAGCTCGTGCGCGATAACGCCTTGCAGGGCGCCTGCGTTCTTGGCTTTCTCGATAAGCCCACTATGGATGAAGACGATGTTCTCGCCGGTGACGAAGGCGTTGATGGAAGGATCTGCCACCAGCACGTAATTGACGTTGGTGTTGGGAGCGAGTGTGCTGCGCAGCGGGGCGGCCAATGTTTTGGCGGCTTGGGTGAATTCTTCATCCAGCACTAACTGCTGGGCCGAGGCGAGGCCGGGGATGAGCGTGATGGCGCACAGGGCAAATGTGCGGAGGTGCGCAAAGCGGATCATCTGAAAAGTCCTCCTCCCCCCGAAGCTCCGCTTAGCGCGGAGCACGGCGGCGTTGGTTAGACATACGGCGGGCAACGACCGAACGGCGGGTGGCCGCGGCAGCAGAGGCGATGCTGGAACCGGACGAGCTGCGCATGACAGACGTGGCGGTGCTGCTAATGATCGGGGTGACGTTGCCGGACGAAAGGCTGGTGCCGGAGGAGGCGCTGGTGCCAGCAGTATCTCCGCCATTGAACAGCGTTTGCTGACTGGTGGCAGCCTGTACGGAAGGTGTGCTAGCCGCCGTTGCTTGTGGCGTTTGTACCGTGCCGCTGGTCGCGGTTTGGGTGCGTTTGTTTTGCTGCGAGGATGAAGCGCTGCTGTTTGCGGAAGACGTGCCTGTGCTGGCTGCGGCTTGCTGCGCAGTGGATTGGGCTTGTGTAGCGGCAGCGGTGAACGCTTGGGTGGCGGCGTTCGTCGCTTGCTTAAAATTTTGCTGTGCGTTTTGTGCACCCTGTTGCCACATAGTCGTAAAAGCAGCTGGTGATACATTGGAGAACTGGCGCTGCCATTGCTGCATCAGGTTGCCGCGCTGGGCCTGCGTGATGGTGCCGAGCGTGAGCATGTTGCTGAACAGGTTGCTGTTGTAACGCGAAACGCATTCGACCCACTGCGGGAAGGTGGTGCACTGGAAGAGCTGCTGCAGGTACTGCGGCTGTTGCTGCCAGAATTGGGCCATGCTGCGCGCACGGGCGGATTGAATACCGGCGACGGCTTGCCAGAACGAGGACGGCGCTTGCCACGTTTGCTCGGCTGCGGTTTGCCATTGCTGGAAGAAGGTGTTCCATTGCGACTGGTAATGTTGATACGTCGCTTGGCTTTGCGGGGAAGATGTGGAGGCCGAGATGTTCTGGTTGAGCTGGTTCAGCCAGTCATCGGTCATCCATTTGGTCCATGGGTTCATTGTGTGCAACCTTCTGTTGTTACGGTTAAGTTACGTGACTTCATGGTGCGCTGCAAGATATACCCTGCGCATGAGGGCTTAGGGATTAGGCACCGAGCGGTGTGATATTAAAAAAGGAGCCGGGATGGCTCCTTCTCACGGCATTATGGCTTGTAACAGACTGCTGAGACGATGGTGCGAGACCAGCCGTTGTCGTAACACGCTGGATTGCCTACGTAACCGATGCAACGGTTATTCTTGAAGTCTGGCATCAGTACCCAGTATTCATGGCTGCTGTCCATGTCTCCAGGACCGCCACCACAGCCAAGGAGGCGTTCATCGCCCGGGCACGTTGACACAACCGTGTGAGTGCCGCCGCGTTGGCAAATAGCCTGATTGTACGTGTTGATATTCAGCGTGGAAGGGTCGGGCATGGCGGGTTTACAGCCTTGGGCATCGGCACCCGGTTGGCCAGCTGAATAGAGCATGCTTCTTTTGCCGCAGGCTGCGATAGCTTCGGCCAGGATCATTGCGGATTTTGCATTACTGTTAGCTTGTTCAGAAAGGCCTTTGAGAGCCGTCCACGTCATCTGATTATTCAGATTGCCTGCGGCGGTGGTTTCTTGGGCGTGGGCGCCGATGGCGAGAAAGCTTAGACAGGTGACTGTTGTGAATAGCTTTGTCATGGTTTGTCCTTAAGGTTGTTTAGTCTTATGAAGGATTTGTTTAGTCTTTCTGACAGTAGAGCACAGCGACGTTCTTCGGGCGGGTTTCGTTTGCTGTTCGGGGCGTCCCATTTGTACCATCTGTAATGGGATCACCAATCAAATTTGATGTATCAGTGCCGACTGAAAAGCGAGGGGCATTGTACGAGCCTGAACCAACGTATGCGCTCATTAAAGCGTTATGTTTGTGGCCTTGGAAGGCGTCTTCCTGCGTGTTGCCTGCGGCGCGGATGCTATCATTTGTACCGGTGCTGTCGATACCGCGCAGGAAGCGGCCGCGGGCAGGGGTATACTCGCTCCAGCCGGAAGGGCAGCTTGCAAGGTTGAACGCCGAGATAGCGCCGGTGGGCATGCCACTGCCGCCGCCGATGCCGCCTGAGCCGCCGAGGAGAGCACCCTGAAACCAACTGTGATAGACTTGGCCACTCATGACCGTGCCTGCACCTGCGGTGACTTGGGCGGTAACGTAGTCGGTGGTGCCGTTCATATCCAGAATAGCTGTGACGGGGGCCATCTGGTTGGTGCCGTAACCATGCCCCATATTTTGGGTGAAACCGTTTTTGAGAATGGCGGTAGTGCAGTAGGAGGAAGAGGGGTTGCAATACGCGTTAAGGGAAAAGACGTATTTCCCGGCAACGGTGGGAGTAAAGCGGTCGTTGGTCAAATTGAAGCTGTTGGTCGTGTCGAAGGCTTTTGTTGTCCAGTCAATGTTGGCAGTGGTGTTGGCTGTGAGGGTTTGGTCTGTGCCGTTGCGGTTAACGCTGAAAGCTACCTGGGAGCCTGCCATGCTGGCTAACGAGATACCGTTGATGGAGGTGGCCGAGATATTGGTGGCTGAAATTTGGTTGCTGACCAGATTGGGAATGTAGCTGGCCGTGCTGGCGAGGTAACCCCATGTGACACCGCCTGTGGTGAGGCTGACGTTATTGGTGACGAGACCCGACGGTGTGTTGAGTGTGCCGGTAGGGCTTATGGTGGGAGCGTAGGTAGGGCAGCCGATATCGCCGCGGTCGGCTTCGCCGATGCAGACACGGCTAGAAGAAATACCCATGGTGCTGCTGATGGTGGCCAGTGCGCCCCAATCCTGTGCCATAACGACGGGTGTGAAGGCGACGCTCAGGATGATAACGAATAAGTGGCGGAGCATGGTATGAGCCTTTATTTATTAGGACTTATTGAGATACTCTAGGGATAGCAGTCAGCGAAACGGTCGACAAGCAGAACACTTTAAAGAGCCCATTAAGAAAGGGCCCTTGCGGGCCCTTTTTGCAACGGCGGGATTAGCGGCCGATGAGGCGGGAGATGATACCAGTTTTCTCCTTGGCTTCCTTTTTGCCGCGGGTGGGAGCGGCTTCCGGTTGCGATTCCTCGCTCAGTTTGGCGATGGCGATGGGCGCGTCGGCGGCATCGGTATCGGCCTGTTTGCGGATCTCGAACTTTTTACGCGGCGCGGCTTTGATGACCGGAGCGTCGTCGTTATCCACGCTGACCTTTTGGACGGCGAGAGGCTGGTCTTCGGCGGGCTTTTGCTCGCGGATCGGCTTCGGCTTGTCCTGTTTCTGTTCGGTTTTCTTTTCGGCCTTGGGTTCCGGTTTGCGCTCAGGCTTGGAGTCGGCGCGCGTATCGGACTTCGCTTCGCGCTGCGGCTTGCTGGTGCGCTTGTCGGAGGTGTTCTCGGTGGTTTCGGTTACCGCTTCTTCTGCGCCGGAGGTTTCGCCGAGGCGGCGGGGGCGACGTGCACCACCGGATTGCTCGGATTTGCCTTCGGTACGTTCGGGTTTATCCGACTTAGCCTGCTTATCGTTGCGGTCATTACGCTCCGGCTTGCGGGATTTGTCGTTACGCTCATTACGGTCGTTGCGTTCCGGCTTGTCGGACTTTTCTGATTTCTCGGCGCGTTGCTCGTTGCCATTGCTGCGGCGCGGTTCGTCGCGGCGTTCTTCACGGCGCTGTTCATCGCGGCGCGGGCCTTGGTGACGCTGGCGGAGTTCCGGCGGGAGTTCCGGTTGCTCGCGCAGAGTGACTTCGATCAGGCGGCTGTGTTCGGTGCCGTCGGACTTGAAGCTGATCAGCTCGATGGTGTGGTCTGGCGCGGTGAGGCGGTCATCGGCACGGAATTGCAGTTGGTACTTGTAACGCTCTTCCAAGGAACGGATGACATCCCGCTTGTGGTTAAGCAGCCAGAGCACCAGCGGCGTGCTGGAGGTGACGGTGATGCGGTCGGCATCGCGGACGTCGTCTTCTTCCAGCTTGCGCAGCACCATGAGGGCCGCCGTGGCCGGACTATGCACCTGACCGGAGCCCAGGCAGTGTGGGCAGGCGATGAAGTGGCTTTCGCCGAAGGACGGGCGCAGGCGCTGGCGGGAGATTTCCATCAGGCCGAAGTCGGAGATGTTACCGGTCTGGATACGGGCGCGGTCGCGGCGGAGGGCCTTGCGCATCGCGTTCTCGACCTTGCGGTTGTTGCGGTTGTCTTCCATGTCGATAAAGTCGACGACAATCAGACCGGCGAGGTCGCGCAGGCGGATCTGGCGGGCGAGTTCTTCGCAGGCTTCCAGGTTGGTTTTAACTGCGGTTTCTTCGATGTTGCGCTCTTGCGTGGCGCGGCCCGAGTTGATGTCGACCGATACCAGCGCTTCGGTCGGGTTAATGACCAGATAGCCGCCGGAGGGCAAGGTGACGCGGGTGTGGTGCAGCATGTTGAGCTTTTGCTCGACCTTGGCTTGCGAGAAGAGGGGGGTTTCGTCCTTATACTGTTTAATAAGGCCGACGGTGTCCGGCATGAAGCTCTTGGCAAAGTCTTTCGCCATCTTGTAGGCGCGGGCGCCGGAGATGGTGATCTCGCCGATGTCTTCGTTCGTCATGTCGCGCAGGGCACGGATGATGACGGAGCCGTCTTCGTGGACGCATTGAATATCGTCGTTCGCCTCAAATTCCTCATTGATGTGCTTCCAGAGGTTGGTGAGGTTTTCGTAATCGTTGGTGATGTGTGCCATCGGCTGGCCGACGCCCGCAGTGCGGATGATAAGGCCCATGGTGGCGGGGACGTTCAGCTCGCTGTACGCTTCGCGCAGTTGGCGACGCTCTTGCGGATCGGTGATCTTACGGCTGATGCCGCCGGCGTACGGGGTGTTGGGCATAAGCACGGTGTAACGGCCCGGCAGGCTGAAGTAGGTGGTGAGGGCGGCGCCTTTGCTGCCGCGTTCTTCTTTAACCACCTGTACCAGAATCTTCTGGCCTTCTTTCAAAACATCCTGAATGCGGTAGCGGCGGTGGATGGGGGGCTGGTTCTTCGGTTTTTCCTTGGCACCCTTGGCTTCGGTTTCGCCTTCGGACGACGCGGCTTCTTCAACGGCTACCGGGGTGGAGGCTTCGGCGCGGCGCGGGCGGCCTTTGCTTTCCATGCGGCGCGGTTGGCGACCACGACGGCCACGGCCTTCTTTCGGCTCCTTGCCGGTTTCACCGGCATCGGCCATGGCTGCGGCCTTGGCGGCAGCTTCTTCATCGCTCAGTTCTTCGGACGTTTGTTCGGTCGCTTCGTTACCCTTTTCCGCTTTGTCGGCTTTGTCAGCTTTGGCGATCTGCTTGGAGGAAGGGGCGCTGTCTTCGTGGGCCAGTTTGTCGGCAAAGTCTTCGGCTTGCTCCGGTTCGTCATCAAAGTCGGCACCGCGGCGGCGGGCGGCGGCTTCGGCGACTTCTTTCAGCAGTTCGGCCTTTTCAGTCTTGCTTACGGCAAAGAATTGCGGGTGGACTTCGCCGAAGGCGAGGAAGCCGTTACGGTTACCGCCGTAGGTGATAAAAGCGGCCTGGAGGGAGGGTTCTACCCGCGACACGTGGCCGATGTAGATGTTGCCCTTGAGCTGGGCCTTGCCCTGGGTTTCGATCTCGAAATCGTCGATCTTGTTGCCGTCGAGGATGACGACGCGGGTTTCCTCGGTGTGGGCTGCATCGATGAGCATGCGCTTCATGAGTTGGGACTCCTTGTATTAGTAACAAGGGGCTGCGACGACGGTTTTGGGAAAGGCAAGGCGGAGGCTAGAGAGCCTCTGGTACATAACTTTGTGTGGTTACTTCTTGCATATCAAAACTTTATTCACTTTAGTTAAAGCTGTTTGGCTTTAAGTTAAGGGTCGTACGGCAGCGCCGTTGTGTTGGTGTGGTGCCTTGGGCGGCGGTCCTTCCTTTTTGGGGCAGGAGAGCGGCCTTTGGCGGAAACTTGTTCTCTATCAGTCCTGTATATGGATTGATGCTTTCAGATTAGGATATTTGCGCCACGGGGGCAAGCTGCATTGTAACGCGGCACTTGTTTTGGGTGTTCCGAATTTGAGCAGATGTTGTTAGGTTTGGTGTAATGAATACGATTCTGCATCGGCTGGCTGGCATGGTACCTACCCTGTTTTTAGTGGTAGGGCTTGTTTTTATGCTGATCCATCTTGTACCCGGCGACCCTGTGGTGGCGCTTTTAGGCGACCGGGCCAGCCCTGCCGATTATATGGCGCTGCGTGAGGCGCTGGGGCTTAACCAGCCGCTATGGTGGCAGTTTGTGAGCTTTGTCGGTGGCGTGTTTAAAGGCGACTGGGGCGTGAGTCTTATCAGCCAGAAGCCCGTGCTGGGGATGATCTGGGAGCGTTTGCCCGCAACGGGTGTGCTTGCGGCAGGGGCTATGGGTTTTGCTCTGGTGGTGGGTGGCATTGCCGGCTGCGCCATGGCCTTTGGGCGCAAGACGGTGCGAACGAGTGTGGATTACATCAGTTTGGCGGCGATGGCGTCTCCGAGTTTTGTGGTCGGGCCGCTGCTGATTGTCGGTGTGGCGGTAGGGCTTGGTATTCTGCCGGTGAGCGGGATGCAGGGGGCGGCGAGTATGGTGTTGCCTTCGGTGACGTTAGGGTTGGGGCTTTCGGCGGTTGTGGCCCGTATGCTGGCGGAGAGTTTGCTTGAAGAGCGGCATAAGGATTATGTGCGTACGGTGGTAGCTAAAGGTGGCGAAATGCGCCGTGTGCGCTGGCATGTGGTGCGCAATGCGCTGCTGCCGACCGTGCAGATCGTGTTTCTGCAATTGGGAATGGTGCTGACGGGTGCGGTGCTGACCGAAGCGGTATTCGGGTGGCCCGGTTTGGGGAACTTATTAGTGGAAGCCTTGCACCAGCGCGATTACCCGGTGATTCAGGGGTGTCTGCTGCTTATCTCTCTTGTTTATATGCTGTGTGTGCTGCTGGCCGATGTGGTGAGTGCGTTGCTTGACCCGAGGGTGCGCTGATGCGAGGAGCGACCCTTTTAGGATTAGGAATTGGTGCGGCGCTTATAGTGTTGCAGGCCGTGGCGTGGCTGAGTGGCTTGGATACGGCTTCTATTAATATTGCGGGTGCGTTTGAAGGTGCAAGCTGGGTGCACTGGATGGGAACGGATGACCTGGGGCGTGATGTTCTGGCGCGTTTGGCGGGTGGTATCCGCGTGAGCCTGACCGTAGCCGGTGTGGTGCTGCTGATTACCGGCAGCATTGGCATTACTCTGGGTTTTCTGGCCGGTTGGTTTGGCGGCTGGGTGGATGTCGTTATCGGTAAGATGACCGAAGTGGTTTTGAGTTTTCCGGGATTGCTGCTGGCGCTGGCGCTTGCGGCGCTGGTAGGGGCAGGGATGGGGAATGTGATGGTGGCGCTCGGCTTGCTCGGTTGGGTTGGCTTTTGCCGACTGGCGCGGGTTGAGGTGATGAAGCTGCGGAGCGTTCCGTTTGTGAATGCCGCCAAGCTGGCTGGGGTGGCGACACCGACCATCTGGCTGCGCCATGTGCTGCCGAATTGCACCGGCCCCTTGCTGGTGGAGGCTTTACTGGTGGTGGCCGGTACGATGGTGGCGGAGGCCGGTTTAAGCTTTCTTGGGTTAGGGATTCCGGCGCCTTTGCCGAGCCTTGGCGGTATGCTGCGCGACGGTATGCGCGATGTACTGGTGGCACCGATGCTGGTGGTGTACCCGGCAGTAGTGCTGATTAGCCTCAGTGTGGGCGTGAACCTTTTGGCGCAAGGTTTACGGGCGCGATTCCTTCATGGTAAGGATTTGTCCCATGAGTAGGGAGAACATTCCGGCGTGGGTTAAATGGCCAGTCGTTTGCGGCTGCCTTGTTTTAATGGCATCGGTTGTGCTGCCGCTGCTGAGTGTGAACAGCCAGACCAGCGATGATGCGCCCGGTGTGGTGGAAGATATGCGTGTGGGCCAGGATGATGGCCGGACGCGTATTGTGCTGCAGTTTACCAAAACCACCCGCGAGGATGACTTTAATTTCCGCTGGTTTACGCTGCCCAGCCCGGCCCGTGTGGTTGTGGATTTTCAGGATGAGATTTCCTTCAAAAACTCTCCGAGCCTTGTGAAGATGCCTGGCGATGGTCTGGTTGCCAGCCTGCGTGCCGGGCGTTTCCGCCCCGGTACCGTGCGTATGGTGATGGATCTGCGTCAGCAGGGGCGTGTGAATGTGTTTGCGATTCCGCCGCGAGGGGGCGCTGGTCCGCGTTTGGTGATCGATCTTGTGAAATTAAAGAAGGGGCAGAAGCCCACCGATGTGCCGCCGCCGCAGGATGTAGTGACCCAAGGTGAAGCGCCGGCCGTGAAGCCGACCCGTATTGAAGATGAACCGGCGCCGATCGTTCCGCCGCAAGTGGTGCGCGACACCAGCAACAAGCAGCGCCAGCACGCGACCGTGGTGCTGGATGCCGGGCACGGCGGTGTTGACCCCGGTGCGTGCAGCAAGGTTGTGAATATTTGCGAAAAGAACCTGACGCTGGAAATGGTGAAGCTGGTGCGTGAACGTCTGCGCAGTGACAAGATTGATGTGGTGCTGACCCGTGATACCGACGTGTTCATTCCGCTGCCGGAACGCCCGCGCATTGCCCAGCGTGTGGGAGCTGACCTGTTTGTGAGCCTGCACGCCGATATTCACCCGACCAAGAGTGAAGTGAAGGGGGCCACCGTTTATATGGTGAGCGAGAAGGCGAGTGACCGTGAAGCCGCCCGCTTGGCCAGTGCGGAAAACGACCGAGACGTGATGGCCGGTGTGGCGTTGGCGAACGAGAGTAAGGAAGTGCAGAATATTCTGATCTCGCTTGTACAGCGCGATACGCTGAACAGCTCGACCTATCTGGCCCGCAGCATTATTAATGAACTCGGTAACTTTACCGAAGTGCGTAAGCGCGATGTGCTGTATGCCGGTTTCCGAGTGCTGAAGAGCCCGGATGTGCCGAGTGTGCTGGTGGAAATGGGGTATCTTTCTAACCCCACCGAGGCGCGCAAGCTTTCTAACAAGACTTACCGGAAAGAACTGGCGGATACGATCGCCAAGGGCATCCGGACGTACATTGAGAAGAATGTGCACTACTAAAAAGAGAACCCCGCAGATGCGGGGTTTTTTATACGGGTCGTTTTTGAAATAAAGGAACTCATTTCACCAGCGTAAGAGCTGGGCGCCTTGGCGGTTCGGCTGCTTGAACGCTTTCGCGCTCCTGCCGACCGTGTTCGAAGGCGTTGTGCAGTTCTGCGGAGAAGTAGGCGTCGCTGTTGAAAGTGACGGTGTCGATCGTCCGCAACAGAGTACCGGAATGAGCAAGCTCGATCTGCTTAATATGCTCCATGATACTTCTATTGATAAAGTTGTTCGCTTCAGCCGTTCCGCTTACTTCCATTGCTTTCTGAATCTTGGCGTAGGTCTCGGGGCCTATCTGGATATTGAGATTGTAGAACGCGGGCTGTGGCTGCGAAGTGTTAGGGGTAGGCTCATCAGTCATGGCGATGCCTCCGTGCTAGAAAACGATTTTAGTTGAAGAAAGAGTATGCATAAGCTTTGGGTTCGGCAAGATAAACCTTACGTTAGTGATGATTGGGGGGGCATTTGCGTTGAGGCTTTGCTTGTCAGGTGTAAGGGTCTTGTGTAGCGTGACGCCATGGCCATCAATCGTACGGGCAGTTCGCGCCCGAATCCGCGTGGAGAAGGGGGTCCGTCCCGTTCCCGTAAGAATAATAAGCTGCCGAAATGGTTTATCATTTTGGCATGGCTTGCCGCACTGGGCTCTTTGGCCTTTGGTGCGCTGCTGGCCGGTGTGCTTGTGTATTACGACAACCAATTGCCGGATTTCCGCCAACTGAGCGAATATAAGCCGCCGCTGATTACGCGTGTGTACGACCGTAATGGCGAGATTGTGGCAGAATACGCCAATGAGCGCCGTATCTGGGTGTCCATCAATGAGATTCCCAAGCCGGTCATCGAGAGTTTTCTGGCTGCCGAAGACACCGATTTTTATGAGCATGGTGGCTACGACCTGAAAGCGATCATCCGTGCCGCGCTGGTGAACACCATGACCCACCGCATGCAGGGGGCCAGCACCATTACCCAGCAGGTGGCTAAAACCTACCTGCTGAGCAGCGAGCGTACCTATACCCGTAAGATCAAAGAGCTTATTTTGAGCTGGCGGATTGAAAAGGCCTACACCAAGAATGAAATTCTGGAGCTGTACCTGAACCGGATTTATCTGGGGAACGGCAGCTACGGTGTGGCTGCGGCTGCGCAGACGTATTTCAGCAAGACCCTGGCCGAGCTGACCATGCCGGAGCGCGCGATGATCGCCGGTATGCCCCAGGCCCCGAGCCGTTATAACCCCGTGCGTAACCCTTCGGCTGCCAAGGCGCGTCGCGATATCGTCATCCGCCGTTTGCAAAGTGAAGGCTACGTGACCAAGGACGAGGCCGATGCCGCGATTGCTACCCCGCTGGGCTTGAACATCAGCCCGCTGAAACAGGGTGAAGATGCGCCGCACTTTGCTGAATATATTCGTCAGATGGTGCTCAAGGAGTATGGCGAGAAGGCTTTGTATCAGGATGGTTTGAGTGTTTACACGACGCTTGACCTGCCGACCCAGCGCCGCGCTGAAGAAGCTACCTACAAAGGTTTACGCGACTATGACCGCCGCCATGGCTGGCGTGGCCCGCTGCACCACATGAAATCTCTCGATGGCTGGCAGAAGGAAGTGAATGCCTTTGCTGAAAAGTATGCCCATAGCTGGCGCATTGGTGAGCCTGCTGTGGTGCTGAAGGTGAGCGCCGATTCGGCCCGTATTGGCTTAAGTGACGAGCGCGAAGGTATTGTAGCCCGCAGCACCGCCAAGTGGACCGGCAAGGGGTCGTTGAACTCCTTCCTGAAGGTGGGTGACATTATTATGGTTAAGGCCGTCAAGAAGGACGGCAAGGATTATAGCCTTGAGCAACTGCCCAACGTGCAGGGGGCCCTTGTAGCCATGGACGTACGCACCGGTGAAGTGCTGGCGATGGTGGGTGGTTTGGGTGAAGGCGTTGGCTTTAACCGCGCGATCATGGCGCGTCGTCAGGTCGGTAGTTCGTTCAAGCCGTTTGTTTACGCTGCCGCCATGGAAAAGGGTTACACCCCTGCCAGCACCGTGCTGGATGCGCCGCTGGTCTTTAACAACTCGGACGGCAGCGAGTGGAAGCCGCATAACTACGACAAGAAGTTTACCGGTTTGACCACCCTCCGTCAGGGCTTGGAACAGAGCCGTAACCTGATGACCGTGCGCTTGGCACAGGATATCGGTTTGCGTGATGTTTCGGAATTGAGCCGTCGGGTTGGTTTAAAGGGCTTACCTATTACCGACCTTTCGGTTGTGCTGGGGAGTATCAACTACACGCTGATGGAAATGACCAGTGCGTATAGCGTCTTCCCGCGCGGGGGGAGTTATATTGAGCCGACGTATCTGCGTCGGGTACAGGACTCGAAGGGCGTGACCTTGTTCCGTGCCCACCCGGCCTGTGAGAAGTGCCTGGCCAGCCTGGGGGCGACACCGGATGAGAACCCGGTACTGCCCAAGATGGGCGGCAAGGAAGCTTTGGATGCCCAGAACGCGTACCTGATGACGAATGTGCTGCAAGGTGTGGTTCTGCGCGGGACGGGTTACAGCCTTTCCAGCCTTGGACGTCCGCTGGGTGGCAAAACCGGAACGACCAATGATTATGTTGATGCCTGGTTTGTCGGGTTCAGCCCCAGCCTTGCGATTGGTGTATGGGTTGGTTTTGATACGCCGAAGAGCCTTGGTTATGGCGAAACCGGTGGCCGTGCGGCTCTACCTATCTGGAAGACCTTCGCGGAAGCGCAGTTCAAGGGTACGCCGATTGAAGGCTTCAGTGTTCCGCAAGGGATCGAGTTCGTCCGTATTGATGCCAAGAGCGGTTTGCTGCCGGGTGTCAATTCGCAGAAGATCATCACCGAAGCCTTTAAGGAAGGCACGGCACCGACCCAGACCACGCCGGATTACGTGGATGAGAGCGGCTATGAGATATTCAACAGCGGTGCGACCGGCGGTGACACTGAGCGTCCGGCTGCCAATGATGGTGGTTCTGGCAATGCGCCGAACAACGGTGGCGGTAGCTCGGGCAACCCGATCGAGAACCTGCTGCGGACGTTCGGTATCTACTAAGGGGATTTGGGATGGCATCGTTAAGTCCGAGTCATCCCGCCCTTGAGTGGAGCTTTGTGACGGCCGGTGGGCCGGGTGGCCAGCACGTAAACAAGGTAGCGACGGCTGTGATGCTGCGTGTGCATCTGAGTAAGCTGGATGTTTCGGAGCGCGTGATTTCCAAACTGATGGTCAAGGCGGGTAAGGATGGCACGCTGGTGATTCTGGCGCGTCGGTATAAATCTCAGATATTGAACCGGAACGATGCGCTTGAGCGCCTTCAGGTGATGATCGATAAAGCGCGGGTCGTGCCCAAACCTCGTCGTACGACCAAGCCGACCAAAGCCAGCGGTGAGCGCAGGCTGGGGGCTAAAAAAGTGCGCAGTGATGTGAAAAAGACGCGCGGCAAAGTATTTGATTAAAGACCTGTTAGTAAACTTAATACGTTGGAGTATAAAGAATTATGAAACGTATCGGATACTTTGTGACGGCCGTGGCGGTAGCTATGCTTCCGTTTGGAACGGTCGGGGCTCAGGAAGTGACGGCCAGCGGTAATTTGCAGAATGAAGCTAGTTGGAGTGCGCTGAAATCTCTCACTGATAATGCCAATAATAATGCTCGCAACGCTCAGATCATGGCCAATGCCATTAAGGATTACGGGGTTAAGGGGATGTTTTATTCGCCCGGGGTGAGTGGAGCGGATGCGCAAGGATGTAAAGCTCCGCCGACGCCTGCGCCGGGATTCTCACGTGTGACGTACTATGGTAGCTCGGCTTATAGCTCTAACTCGGTTGTTACCAGTGGTTGGCATACCTTGTGTGTGTTTGCCTTCAACCATAATGACAGCAACTTCTGGTTGTCGGTTATAGCTGGGCCGAATGCCGATGGGAAAAGCCGTTGGCAGGCGAGCCGTGGGGCTGGCGGGGCTGAACCGCGGATTCTGTGTTTAGACTAGATATTCCTAAACGAAAAACCCGGCTTGCGCCGGGTCTTTTCGATTGCAAAGGGTACTCAGTGGAGTGATGCCTAGAGGTTTGCCAGCATGATGACCGGCGGCTCGTAGAGCTTTTCGTCCATTTCCGCCTGGGAAAGTGCGGATTCGTAGTCGTCGAGTGATTCGAGATACTGACTGACATCCTGTGGTGCCGCACGATCGGACTTGTAGATCCGATAGGTCGGGTATTCTTCTGCCATCTGGGGTTGCTGTACTGTTTTAGCAACGGTAGCAGGTTCCTTAGCCACCAAGGCATTATAGCCAAGTGCGCCAAAACCAGCCGCAAGAATGAAAAGAAGTGTGGCCGAAGCCGGTTCGATATTCCGGATGAAGTTTGGGAGACGAATTTGCCGCATTTCAGGCCTCCTCAAGGTCTGTGTGAAAGGAATGTAGGATGTGCTGTTAGGCTGTAGACTATGTAAGATTAAGGTAAGAATACACGAAAAGCAAGGGGGGTGCCCTTGCTTTTCGTTCTCTGGCTGCTGTGGAAGCCGTTTCAGGGGTTTGCTACAAGCTTTGTAGCTGTCACCTCTGTTTGAGGTGCCACACATGTGGTTATGGCGGTATTCAGATTAACGACATCGATCACGACCGGCGACTGTTTGCCTGTTGCGTGGGCTTCTGCAGCCCGTTTTGTTGCGGCCGCTTCTCGGAGAGCGCGGTTGTGGTCGAGATGGGCCTGCTGCTCGGGGGTGGGGAAGATGCTGGCTGGGCGTGTGATACGCTCAACCACTATCGCCATTCCCCCGAACACGATTGCCAGGACGACCAGATATTTCAGCGTTGGAGAGATGCGTTTCATCGGAGCCTCCTTACGAGGTGATGGGTGAACAGGGCATGTGGGGGATGCAACTTATTAAAGTAAGTTTATGGTAAGGTTTTGGCGATTACAATAAAACCTCCCGGCAAGGGAGGTTTTACTTCAAGGGGTTGTCACTTATTTGTCGAGCAGGGTTTGCAGGTAAGGGACGACGCCTGCGGCTTCGACTTCGGCCTGCTGGCGTGTGCTGAAAGTGCGGATGGTGGCTTTTTCGGGAGTTTCGGCCACGATGCCGTATTTGATGCCGCGTTTGTCGGCCGCCATGAAGTGCTGGCCGGCAGACTTTTCGCCAAGGCCAAGCTCGCACGCCAGACCGGCTTTGCGGATCTGCTGGCAGAGGGCAGGCGCTGCCGCACCAATCACGATGATGCTGGCCGGGGTGGCGGGCATGCTGTTGTAGGGCGGTTGGTCCATCAGCCACGCGGCAAGGCGGGAGATACCGATGCTGAGGCCGACGCCGGGCAGGTTACGCTCGGAAAGCGAGGCTGCGAGGTTGTCGTAGCGGCCGCCGGAGCAGACGGAGCCGAGCTCGGGGGCGGTATGGAGTTTGGTTTCGACCACCGTGCCGGTGTAGTAGTCGAGGCCGCGGGCGATGGAGAGATCGGCCACGATATTGCTGGTGCCACCGGTCAGGCCATCGAGGGTGCTTAGCACTTCTTTCAATTCGGACAGGCCTTGTTGGGCGAGGTCGGTAAGGCCAGTCAATTCGTTGAGATTGGCGGTACGAGTTTGGTCAATCAGCTTTTGCACGTTGGCAGAAGGGTTGATGGCAGCTAGGCGTTCGCGGGCATCTTCGTCGCGGATCTTTTCTAGATCATCGATGACTTTGATGGCGGCGTAGACTTGCTCATCGGCAGTGTAGCCTGCGCCTTGCACGAGGCCGGTGAGAAGTTTGCGGTTGTTGACGCGCATGGTGAAGGGCGTGCCTTCCGGCAGGACAGCGACCAGAGCGTCGTGGGCGGCGGCGATAACTTCGGCGTCGGCGACGATCGGCAGGGTGCCATCACCGATCACGTCGAGATCGAACTGGTGGAACTGGCGGTAACGGCCTTTTTGCGCGCGTTCTCCGCGCCAGACTGGCTGGCATTGGTAGCGGCGGAAGGGGAAGGAGAGATCGCCGAAGTTCTGGGCGACGTAACGGGCCATCGGCACGGTGAGGTCGAAACGCAGGGCGATGTCCTTGTCGCCGTCGTCGCCTTGGGCATTCAGGCGGCGGAGGGCGTAGACTTCCTTGCTGTCGATCCCCTTGGAGGTGAGGGTGTCGATGCGCTCGACGGCGGCGGTCTCCAGCGGCACATAGCCGTAGTTTTGGTAAATGCCGGTAATGGTATGAATGATGGTATTGAAGGCCAGTTGCTCGGACGGGAGATACTCGGGGAAGCCGGAGATGTTGGTTTTCATACGTTAGGGGGCCTTACATGATTCATTTGCGGGCAATTTGATAGGAAGAGTATGTAGCATAGGTTAGGTTGGCGGTGAAGGGGAGACTAAAGCCTATGACCACCACGAACACCGCTGATAAGCAGCCGCAGATTTTTGTTTATGATGATATTCACCCGGAAGACGGCGCGATGTTGCAGGCGCTGTATTCCCGCAGCCCCGACAGCGTGGTGAACCACCTTGAGAAGGTGAAGAGTGCCGGCAGCGGCAAGTTCATGAGCAGCTACTACGTGGGCTACGGCCACGCCAGCATTGGTGACTGCGGTGTGACGACCATTTTTATTGAGAACTACTCGATGCTCGCGGCCAAGGCGATTCAGGACAATGCGCTGTATTCCGGCCAGGAAGCCAGCACGCGTTACCTCGATTTTGCGGCCCAGCCGATGTACGACCCGTACAATCACCCGGCCAGCAAGGCGATTCTGGATGGCTGGATGGACCTGTACAATAGCTCTATGCCCAAGGTGAAAGAGGCTTTGGCCAAGAAGCACCCGTTTGATGCGACCCAGTACAAGAGCGAGAAGATCTGGCAGAATGCCATTAATGCCCGTGCCTTTGATATTCTGCGCGGTTTTCTGCCGGTTGGCTGCACCACGCTGTTTAGCTGGACCACCAACCTGCGCCAGGCCCGCGACCGCCTGATGCAGTTGAAGAACCACCCGCTGCCGGAGATCCGCACGCTGGCGCAAGACCTCTTCAAGACCTTGTACGCCAAGTACCCGAACAGCTTTACCGGCGAGGAAATGGGTGACAGCGAGCGCTACGCCGCCCGCAGCGCCTACTACGCCGAGCAAGCCGAGCGCGACAACTTTGTAAGCGTGCAGAACCTGTTGGATGAAGAGCGTATTCTGGAAGAAGACCTTGAGGAACTGGAGCAGGGCGGTATGGTCATCAACAAGACCGAGCTGGACGTGGCCGGTTTGATGGACTTTGAAGCGAATGCGATGAATACCCGCCCGGAAGGTGCCAACCTCAACCGTCGCCTTGGTGCTTATGGGGTTTATCAGTTGAGCTTCTTGCTCGATTTTGGGAGCTACCGCGATTTGCAGCGTCACCGCAACGGCATTTGCCAGGTGCCGCTGATTGATGGCGGCTTTGGTATTTACCCGTGGTACCTGAACCAGCTGAAGGACTTGTTGGGTAGTGAATATGCTGCATTTGAAGCAGAAGTGAGCCGTTTGCTGGAAGCGATTGAGAACCTGCCGGCCGATGTGAAGGCTACGCCGATGCTGAACCAGTACCTGTACCCGATGGGGACCTCGGTACTGACGCAGCTTGCTTATACGGTTCCGCAGATGGTGTACGTTGCCGAGCTGCGCAGCCAGAAAACAGTGCACGCCAGCTTGCGCCCGATTGCGCAGGCAATGGGCCGTGTGCTGAAGGGCGACTTCCCCGACATGAGCCTGTATATTGACGAAGATGCCGATACCTGGACAGCCAAGCGTGGCGAACAAACCATTGAAGCCAAGGTCGCCTAACCATGTGGCGTGTGCTTGCCCTTACCGTGCTGGTAGCAGGATTGCTACCGGTGGCGTGGGGGCAGGCGCAAAGCCAGAGTAAGGCCGTGACGGAGATTGAGACCGTTATTGCTGCGCAGAAGGATAAGGTGGGGGCGATCTTGCTCCAGCAGCAGCGTAGCCTTGCCGACGGCTGCGGCACACTAGCGATTTTGATGCCCAGCGCCGTGACGGTGTATGAGCCGTTGCAGATGCAGTCCGGTAAACCCGTAAAGGGAAGCTGGCAGGTGCGTTATGCCGTGGATGCCTGCGGAATGGCACAGCTGCGGAACATTGCCATGGACGTGGTGAACGGTAATATTGCGCTGGCCGAAATGGTGCCGGGCGATACCCTGACCGACCGTGCCTTGCAAAAAGATGTGTTGAAGAGTTTTGACATGGCTGCCGAAGTGGCCATGCCGAAGTGCGTAGGTAACCCGGTGATACGCGAAACGCGGGTGCAGATTCACCCTAATGGTGCAGATGATGTCTGGCAGGAATTGTGGATCGGGCGCATGTGCGGACGTGATGTGGGGCAGATTGTGAAATTCATGCCGAATGCGAAGGGCACGACCTTCCGGATGAGTTTGCCCAAGGCGACTCTGGCAAAATAGTGACCGTTTAATTAAAGGACTAAGATGATGGCGAGTGAAATTGCGGGTGTAACGCGTGTAATTGCCGTGGCCAGCGGAAAAGGTGGAGTAGGTAAGAGCACGACCTCTATGAACCTGGCAGTGGCGCTGGGTTTGAAAGGCTTGAACGTAGGCCTGCTGGATGCCGATATTTACGGCCCCAGCCAGCCGCGCATGCTGGGGGTGAAGGATGCCAAGCCGGACAGTGACGGGCAATGGATTGAGCCGGTGGTAGCGCATGGCATCAAGCTGATGTCGATGGGGTTTTTGGTGGATGAAGCCACTCCGACCGTATGGCGCGGGCCGATGGTGCAGAGCGCGCTGATGCAAATGCTGCGTCAGGTGAAGTGGGGTACCGATAAAAAGCCGCTGGATGTGCTGGTTCTGGATATGCCGCCCGGTACCGGTGACACGCAGTTGACCATTACCCAGAACGTGGCGCTGGCGGGTGCGGTGATTGTTTCCACTCCGCAGGATATTGCTTTAATTGATGCTCGTAAGGGATTGGAGATGTTCAAAAAAGTAAGTGTGCCTGTGCTGGGTGTTGTGGAGAATATGAGTGTATTCTGCTGCCCCAACTGTGGCCATGAGTCGGCTATTTTTGGTCAGCATGGTGCGCGTGCCATGGCGGACGAATTGGGTTACGACCTGCTGGCGGAAGTGCCGCTGGAGATGCAGGTGCGTGAGATGACCGATAATGGCCGTCCGCTTGTTATTGGTGCGCCGGACAGCAAGGCGGCGGGGATTTACCGGACTTTGGCCGATAAGGTGTGGGACAAGATCACCGCGCCGAGCGAGGTTGGTTCGGTTAAGATTGTCATTGAGTAAAGGCTTGGGTATGCTGACGACCATGAAATTTTTAGAGATGTTCGCCTGGGATAACGGGCAGGGGCCATGGGCTAAGGCTGGGAAATCCGGTAAGTCGACTCCGAGCAAACTTAAGGCGGAGCGCCCGTATGCAGGCCGTCCGAGCGGGCCTGCGGCACAGCCGGACTTGGAAGATGTTGTCAACCAGATGGCGGAAAAACTGCGTGGTTTTTGGCGCGATGGCGGCGGTAACGGTGGTGGCCGTTTTGAAGGCGGCCAGTTCGGTGGGAATGGTCCGCTGGGCATTGCGCTGGAATGGTGGGCTGCTGCTGTTGTTATCATCTGGGTTATCAGCGGTATTTATATTGTGGCGCCGGAACAGCAGGGTGTTGTGACCCGCTTTGGCGCGTATGTGCGCACCGATGACTCCGGTCTGAATTACCATGCGCCGTGGCCGCTGGAGCGCGTGGTAAAGCTGCCGGTGACCCGTGTGAACCAGCTTGAGATCGGTTTCCGTAGTGGGGAAAATGGTATGGATGCGATGGATGTGCCGGCTGAGAGCCTGATGCTGACCGGTGACCAGAACATTGTTGACCTTGATTTTACCGTAAACTGGAAGATCGCGAATCCAGCGGCGTTTCTGTTTAACGTCGCTGACCCGCAGGGGACTTTGTATGACGTGGCCGAGAGCGTGATGCGTGAGACGATCGGGCGTCACCCAATTGACGATGCGCTGACTAGCAACAAGGCGGCGATTCAGCATGAAGCCAAGGAGCATATGCAGCGCGTGCTGAATGCCTACGGCCTTGGTATTGTTATTGTGAACGTGGCATTGCAGAAGGTTAACCCGCCGACGGAAGTGATTGATGCCTTCCGTGACGTGCAAGCTGCTAACGCGGATAAACAACGTATGATTAACGAAGCCCGTGGTTACGCGAACCAGATTGTGCCGCTGGCGCGCGGTGAAGCGGCCCGTATGATTGAGCAGGCCGAAGGATACAAAGCTGCCAAAGTGGCGGAAGCGACCGGTGCGGCCCAACGCTTTGATGTTCAGGTAGGTGCCTACCAGCAGGCGCCGGGTGTGACGCGTGACCGCCTTTACTACGAAACCATGCAGGACGTAATGACGAATGTACCGAAGGTGATTACGACCAGCCGCAGTGCCAATGGCGTGGTGCCGTTCCTGCCGCTTGACCGCCTGATGAAGCCGGCTGCCGGACCTAGCAACGCACAAGGGGAGGCACGCTAATGAACCAACAACGTTTGATCGTATGGGGTGTGGCCGCTGTTGCGCTTGTGATTTTGCTGTGGAGCAGCCTGTTTGTGGTACGTCAGCAAGAGCAGGCCATGCTGGTAGCGCTGGGTAAGGTTGTACGCCTTGAGAGCGAGCCGGGTTTACACATTAAAATGCCGTTCTACCATCAGGTTGTGTATTTTGATAAACGCCTGCTGAACAACCAGAGCCCCACGGAAGAAGTGCAGACTTTGGATAAGGAACGTGTCCTGGTGGACAGCTTTACGCGGTGGCAGATTGCGGATGCGGGACTGTTTTATCGCAACGTGCGCACTATTGATATTGCCGTGCAGCGTTTGGATACGATCGTGAACTCGAACATCCGGGAACAGGTGGCGCAGGTGCGGCTGGCCGACCTTGTGGGTGCCAAGCGTGATGCTGTTATGCGTGAGCTGTTTACGCAATCGGCGGAAGAAGCGGCGCCGATGGGTATCCGTATCATTGACGTACGCCTGAAGCGTGCCGACCTGCCGCAGGAGAACAGTGAAGCGGTGTTCCGCCGCATGCGCGCCGAGCGCCAGAAGGAAGCCAACACGCTGCGTGCGGAAGGTGAGGAAGCGGCGCAGAAAATTCGTGCCGAAGCTGAAAAGGAGCGTACCGTGTTGCTGGCTGAAGCTAACCGTGATTCTCAGAAATTGTGGGGTGAAGGTGAAGCCGAGGCGATCCGTATTACGGGAGCTGCCTTTAACAAGGACCCGGGCTTTTACAAGTTTACGAAGAGCCTGGATGCTTACAAGGCTTCCATGACCGGTAGCAACACGCTGATGGTGGTCGATCCGTCCAGTGAGTTTCTGGATACGATGGTCAAGCCGTAAGGAGTGATTATGGCGCTGCCCGAAGTTATTGTTATTTTCGGGCCGACGGCCAGCGGCAAGACGGGTGCCTCGATTGAGGCGGCCCGTTTGCTGGGGGGCGAGGTTATCAATGCCGACAGCCGCCAGATCTATAGCAAGATTCCGATTCTTTCGGCGGCTCCGACCGCGGAGGAAAAGGGTGATGTGCCGCACCACCTGTTTGAGATCATCGACCCCGCCGAGCGTGTAAGTGCCGGGCGATGGGCTGAAATGGCGCTCGTAAAAATTGAAGAGATTATAGCGCGGGGCAAGCGCCCGATTGTGGTGGGTGGTACCGGGCTTTATTTGCGCACGCTGATGGAAGGCATCAGTGAAATACCTGCCGTGCCGGAAGAGGTGGAAGAGCTTTTCCGCGGGCGCCCGGTAGACGAACTTTATGAAGAATTGCAGGCGCTGGACCCGAACCTTGCCGCCAAGTTACATGCCACCGATACCCAGCGCATTACGCGTGGGCTGGTGGTACACAGCCATACCGGCACACCCTTAAGTGAGTGGCAGGCGATTCCGGCCAAAGTGCCGCCTTATTCGTTCCGTCGGTTGGCTATCTCTCCGGAGCGGGAAGAGCTTTATGAGCGCATCGGCAAGCGGTGGGACCTAATGGTGGACGCGGGGATGATCGCTGAAGTGGAAGCCCTGAAAGACGATGGTTACACACTGGCAATGCCCGGTTTACAGGGGCTTGGCGCGGAAGAGATCTATGATTATCTGGATGGGCATGTGAGTTGGGATGAGGCCAGCCGCAGTGCCGTGCAAGGTACGCGGCATTATGCCAAGCGGCAGGTGACGTGGCTGCGGAATACGTATGGGGCGGAGGAGATTTTTGCTAGCTCTGGGGAGTTGGTGGCGTGGGTGAAGGAGGCATATAGTGGATAAAAATGCTTATGTATTGCGTTTGGGGCAGCGGTTACCTAAGGCAATTCAACAGAATGTTGTTGGTATTGGTTGGGCCCATGCACCAGACTTGTTGCAGCACCCGCAGTGGGATGCATTAAAGACGTCTCTGCGACAGGCTTACCCTGCCATGTATGAAGGAAATGAACGTTCTTTGGGGAATGGTGCGGGAAGCGTATGGCGGTTTTTATTTGAAATGAAAACAGGCGATCTTGTGCTGGTACCGTGTGACGAGGGTTTTCATCTGGCAGAAGTAGTGAGTGATGCTTATTTTGAACCTGCAGGTGTAAGTGATGATTTTGCATGGCGTCGCAAGATTGTGTGGCGTAAGGCTGGGGCCATTCCGCGCAGTCATGCCTCTAATGAATTGCAGAAGCGTCTGAAGGTGAGGAATACATGTGCTTCGGCAACGGATTTGCTGAATGATATTTGTAAGGCGGAAGCAGCTAAAGGCCCTGTTTCGTTTAATTCTACGGCATTGAGTGGCGTGCATGAGGCCGTTTCTAAAGCTCTCAAGTCTTCTTTGAATGACCGTCAGTTGGAAGAACTGGTGCGTAGCTTGGCGCTTGCTTCGGGGGCGACCAGCGCCGAGGTATTGCCTAAGCGTGGGCCAGTGGGCGATGCCGATGTGAAAGCCGTTTATGATCTGCGGATTGGTGGTGCTCATATGGAAGCGAAAATTCAGGTGTTGTATCAGGTAAAGCACCATCAGGGCGTTTCAGATGCGTATGGTATTCAGCAGCTTATTGATCGAATGGATGTCATGGGTGGTGAAGCTGTAAAAGGCTGCTTTGTAACTACGGCTCCGGCCGTGACGGCCGAGGCCCAAACCCTAGCCGAAGCTAATGATATTTTGGTGGTAAAAGAACGCGAGCTTATCGACTGGATTTTGTCGGTAGGGCTTGGAAGTTCTCTTGGAGAGAGGGACTGATATTTAAAGCCAGCGGCGTTTGCGGAAGTAGAGGTAGGGACCTATGGCGCTGGCGAGCATCAGAATGATCGCGAAGGGGTAGCCCCATGGCTGGGAGAGTTCCGGCATGAAGTGGAAGTTCATTCCGTAAATACTGCCGATGAGGGTTGGCGGCATGAGGAACACCGTAAAGACGGAGAGAATCTTCATGCTTAGGTTCTGCTCCACGTTGATCATGCCCAGGGCGGCGTCGAGCTGGAACGTGATCTTGTCAGACTGGAAGCCGGTTTGTTTGGTGAGCTCGCGGACGTCGCCGGAGAGGACCTCCAGCTTGCGAGACAGGTAGTGGTTGTCGCTCTGCTGCTCTTTAAAGAAGGCTATCATGCGGCCGACGCTGTGCAGGCTTTCGTGGATCTGGCTGTTGAGGTCGGCCACCGCGCCTAATTTACGGAGCACGCCGCGCATGGTGAGCTCTTTGTATTCGCTCATGTTGTGAGGGTCGAAAATGCGGTGCGAGAGTTTGTCGAGGTCGTCGACGACTTTGTCGGCATTGAAGGCGACGCGGAGGACGATCTCTTCGAGGAGTCCGTGGAGGACTTCCGGTCCGCTTTCGAAGTCTTTATTGCTGCCCATCAGGCGGGTGGAGAAGTTCTCGAACGACGTGGGCTGGATGTCGCGGATTGTCAGCAGGGTGTCTTCGGTGAGGATGAACTTGATCGGGCGGATCTCCGGGTACGGGCCCAGCGTTTTGGTGATGACCGCGCCTATCATGAAGCTCACGCCGTCGGACTTGAACATCCGGCTTAGTGTGAAGTTGCGGTCGCGCTCTTCTTTGGAAGGCAAGGCCAGACCGATGCCTTGCTGGAGCAGTGCGAGTTCTTCCAGCGAGGGGCGCTCGGCATCGACCCAGATGGCACCGGTGGGGAACGGTTTGCCGGGCATCCACATATGGAGTTTGAGTTGGCCTTCGTCGCGCGCGTAGATGGTTATCATGCTACTACTAAACCCTGTTTGGAGCCTCGGTGGAAGCCGTTGCCCGGTTGTGGGCGGATGGGGGTTAGCATAAATGCCACAGCCTGCCTGAGTTAGCACGTGACGGGTTTGCGCGACGTGACGGTTTACCGAGGCTGAGCGTGGGTAAACATATGATTATTGCTGCTCAAGGAATAGGACAAGGGGGCTTGCGGGCAAAGGGGCAGAGGCGTAGGGTGCCGCCAGTTTCAGATAAAGAAGAGGCCTATACCCCTATGTGTGCTGTTGCCGTATTTGACAGTTCTAGCCTTCCGCTTGTGGAAGACATGTACGCAAAATTTATGAACGACCCCGCGAGCGTTGACCCCGAATGGAAGGCTTACTTCTTGGGTTGGCAGGCTGGTGGCAGCGTGGCAGGTGAAGGCGGTGCTGGCGACGGGAAGGACGTGGCCCGCTTTAAGTTTGCCGAAGCCTGGCGCACCCGTGGTCACCTTGTGGCCCGTGTGAACCCGTTGAAGGATGCGCCTGCGCTGACGGATGAGTTCAAGCCCGAGACCTACGGCCTTGATGCCGTAGATGCCGGTGAATTTGCCAAGGTGTATGGTGGCAGCATTGGCGTGGAGCTGGGTGTTATCCGTGTACCTGCCGAGCGTCAGTGGGTTCAGGATTGGTTTGAAGGTGCTGAGGCCAAGGTTAAGCCGGGCAAGGATGTTCAGTTGGCTCTGTACGATGGCCTTGTACGTGCCAATGCGATGGAGAAGTTTTTGCACACCAAGTTTGTGGGTGCCAAGCGTTTTAGCGTTGAAGGTAATGACGGCATTATCCCGCTGCTGCTGCAACTGGTGGAAGATGCGAGCAAGGACGGCGTAAAGCACCTTGTAATGGGTATGGCTCACCGTGGCCGTTTGAATGTGCTGTGCAATATTCTGCACAAGCCGCTGCATGAGCTGTTTGCCGCGTTTGCCGATAAGTTTACCCAAGAGGGTGGCCCGAGCAGCGGCGACGTGAAGTACCACATGGGTAAGGTTTATGAAGCCAGCACCGCTGCGGGTAAGATTGAGCTGCAACTGCTGTATAACCCGAGCCACCTGGAAGCCGTGAACGCCATGGTGCTGGGTGTGGCGCGCGCGAAGGCGGATGCACTGGAGAGCAAGGGTAAGGGCGTGCTGCCGGTATTGATTCATGGTGACAGCGCCGTGGCTGGCCTTGGCAACGTGCCGGAGAGCAACAACCTGATGGGTCTGAAGGCATACGATGCCGGTGGTACCATCCACTTTGTGCTGAACAACCAGGTTGGCTTTACGGCGAACCCCGAAGATGCGTTTGGCGGGGCGTACTGCACGGATATCTTCAAGCAGCTTGGTACCCCGATTGTGCACGTGAATGCCGACGATATTGAAGCCTGCTGGACCGCGACCCGCTTTGCCTGGGCTTATCGCAAGCAGTTTGGCAAGGATGTGACGCTGGACCTTATCGGTTACCGCCGCTGGGGCCATAACGAGGGCGATGACCCCACGTTTACCCAGCCGAAGATGTACGAGAAGATCCGTGCGCATAAAGTTCCGGCCGAGATTTACGCAGAGCAACTGAAGGCTGCCGGTGTGGCCGAAGCTGACCTGGCCAAGGTTGAAAAAGCGTACGCTGACGAACTTGCCGCTGCGTTCGATACCGCCCAAAAGGGTGTACACGTGAAGGCCAAGGGCGAAAAGCCCAAAGATGGCAAGCTTGAGACCGTGGCCGAAGCCGGTCAGGTCAAGAAGATCGCTGAAGCCTGGGGCAAGCAGCCGGATGGGTTTGAGATCAATGAAAAAGTCGGCAAGGTTGTCGATGAGCGTGTTTCTATGTTGCTGGGTGAGAAGCCTCTCAACTGGGGCGCTGCCGAAACTACTGCCTATGGCGCGCTGCTGATGGAAGGCATTAATGTGCGTCTGACCGGTCAGGATGCCCAGCGCGGGACGTTCAGCCACCGTCATGCCGTGCTGATTAACGGTAAGGATGACAGCCGTTGGAACGTGCTGCAGGGTGTGGCTGCCAAGGGTGCTACCTGCGATATCTACAACTCGGCACTCAGTGAAAATGCTGTGATGGGCTTTGAGTATGGCTACGCCATGGGTAAGCCGCAGAACAGTCTGGTTGTATGGGAAGGCCAGTTTGGCGACTTTGCCAACGGGGCGCAGGTTGTTATCGACCAGTTCATCGCTTCGGCTGAAGTGAAATGGAACCAGATGAACCACCTCGCGATTCTGTTGCCGCATGGTTATGAAGGGCAGGGGCCGGAGCATAGTAGTGCGCGCCTCGAACGCTTCCTGCAATTGTGTGCGGAAGAGAATATTCGTGTGGCGTATCCGAGCACGCCGGCGCAGGTCTTCCACCTGCTGCGTCGTCAGGCCAAGAGTTCGGTTAAGAAGCCACTGGTAGTGATGACACCGAAGAGCCTGCTGCGTAACCCGCTGGCGGTAAGCCCGGTGAGCGATTTGCTGAAGGGCAGCTTCCAGAGCGTTATCGCCGATGATGCTGTGGATGTGAAGACCGCCAAGAAAGTGGTTCTGTGCAGCGGTAAGATTTATTACGACCTGCTGGCCCGCCGTGATGCCGACAAGCGCAATGACGTGGCGTTGATTCGTGTGGAAGAGCTTTACCCGTGGCCGAGTGCCGAAATTGCCAAGGCACTGGCTGGCGTGAAGACCAAGGATATCCATTGGGTGCAAGAAGAGCCGCGCAACATGGGCAGCTGGAGCTTTGTGCGCGAGAACTGGGACGATGCGTGGGGCTACCTGCACTATGTTGGTCGTCCGGCAAGTGCATCTCCGGCCGTGGGTACCACCGCCCGTCACAACGTAGAGCAGAAGGCAGTTGTGGACGAGGTTTTTGGTGACAGCGCCGCTGGCCGCAAGGTTGCTTAAGTAATTTGAGAGTTTAAGGGAAGAAGACGAGATGACCGTACAGATTAAAGCCCCCGCCATGGGCGAAAGCATTGCCGAAGCCGTAGTGGCCAAGTGGGTTGTGAAGGAAGGCGATTTTGTGACCGCCGACCAGATGGTGGCCGAGCTTGAAACCGACAAGGTGAACCTTGAGGTGATTGCGCCTGTTGCTGGTAAGATCACTAAGATTACGGCTGCCAAGGGCGCGACCGTGAAGGTTGGCGAAGTGATGGCTGATATTGATGAAACCGCGGAAGGCCTGAAAACCCCAGCGGCTGTTACCGCTGCCGGTGCACCGAGTGCTGCGGCCACGGCTGGCCCGCTGGAAAGTGCCGATGAGCGCGTGGCCAAGAGCGGCCCGGCTGTGCAGAAGCTGGTGGCCGAAGGTGCCGGTACTGCGGGTGTGGCGGGTTCTGGTAAGGATGGCCGTTTGACCAAGGGTGATCTGGTGGCTCCGCAGGCAGCGCCTGCTGCTGCTCCGGCTCCGGCAGCCCCGGTGGCGGCACCGAGCGCACCGCGCAACACCGGTGCGTTGCAAGAACGTGTGCCGATGACGCGTATCCGCAAGACCATCGCCGGTCGCCTTAAGCAGGCCCAGAATACCGCCGCCATGTTGACGACCTACAACGAAGTTGACCTGAGCAAGGTGAACGAAATGCGCAAGCTGTACAAAGATGCCTTTGAGAAGAAGCACGGCGTGAAGCTGGGTTACATGGGCTTCTTCAGCAAAGCCGTTGTAGATGCTCTTCAGGCATGGCCCGCGCTGAATGCCGAGATTGATGGCGAAGACATTATTTACAAGAACCACTATGACCTTGGGATTGCCGTGAGCAGCGACCGTGGTCTGGTTGTGCCTGTGGTAAAGGATGCCGACAAGAAGAGCCTTGCCCAGATTGAAAAGGACATTGGTGACTTTGGTGCCCGTGCCCGTACCGGTGGTTTGAAGCCGGATGAGCTGAGTGGTGCGACCTTCAGTATCACTAACGGCGGTACTTTTGGTAGCCTGATGAGCATGCCGATTCTGAACTATCCGCAGGTTGGTATTCTGGGGATGCACGCCATCAAGGAGCGTCCGGTTGTGGTGAATGGCGAGATTGTGATTCGTCCGATGATGTATATCGCGCTGACGTATGACCACCGCATTGTGGATGGTCGTGAGGCTGTGAGCTTCCTTGTGCGTGTGAAGGATTGTCTGGAAGACCCGGCCCGTATGGTTGTTGGGATCTAACCTGACCATGGACTGGACGACGCTGAGCCTGCTGGATACGGAGAATCTTCTCCGTATGGCGGGTTTGTGTGTGGCTGAGACGCGGGGTTTTGTGAAGCCCGAAGCGCGGATTAGCCATGTGGGATTCCGTTGTAAAACTCTTGAAGAATGGCAGGCGCTGCTCGAAATGGTGGAGCCGCTGGGTCAGGGGTTTATGACGTATAAGCCCGATGGGCGGCCTATTCCGTTCATTAAGCTGACTAAGCCTGTTGTAGTGGGTGGCGATGTGCTTGAATACCTCGAGTTTCCGGCCCCGAAGAAGATACCTGAAGAGCAGCCACGTATTGTGGTGGGCTACCAGTTAGCCGGTGCCGACGGCAAGGCGATGCTGAAAGATGGCTATGACGTGCGCGAAATGGCGCTGCATGCCGAAGATTTGATTGAACGTGCAAAGTAAGGACCGAAGATATGGCTGAACAATTTGATGTAGTGGTGATTGGGGCTGGTCCGGCTGGTTATGTATGTGCGATTCGTGCGGCGCAATTGGGAATGAAGGTGTGTCTGGTTGAAAAGCATTCGGCGCTTGGCGGGACCTGCTTGAACGTGGGGTGCATACCGAGCAAGGCCATGCTGGAAAGCAGCCACCGCTACCATATGATTCAGCATAGCATTCATGAACACGGGATTGACGTTTCCGGTGTGAAGCTGAACCTTGCGGCGATGATTGGCCGCAAGGATGCGGTTGTGAAGCAGTTGACCGGCGGTATTGGCATGCTGATGAAGAAGAACAAGGTAACCGTTAAGAATGCCTGGGGCAGCGTGAAGAGCGCCGGTGTAGTTGCTTTGGACAACGGTGAAGAGCTGGCGGCGAAGAACATTATTGTGGCTGCCGGTAGTGTTCCGGTTGAGTTGCCGTTTGCCAAGTTTGACCACAAGACGATTATTGATAGTACCGATGCATTGAGCCTGGACAAAGTGCCTGAGCACCTGATTGTAATTGGGGCAGGGGTTATTGGCCTTGAAATGGGTAGCGTATGGCAGCGCCTTGGTGCCCGCGTGACCGTGATTGATATTGCAGACCGCCCGATTGCCGTAATGGATGCTGACCTTGGTATTGAAGCCAAAAAATTGTTTGAAAAGCAAGGTTTGGAGTTTGTTCTTCAAGCTAAAGTTAAAGAAGTAGGCTCTGCCGGTAAAGTGACCGTTGAGCTGGCCGATGGCACTGTTAAGGAATTCAAGGGCGATAAAGTATTGGTGGCTGTTGGCCGCCGTGCCGCGACCCAAGGCATGAACCTTGCCGAAGCCGGTGTGAAGATGACCGAGCGCGGTGTTATTGAAATTGATAGCCACTTCCAGACTTCGGTACCCGGCATTTACGCGATTGGCGACTGCGTGCCGGGCCCGATGCTGGCCCACAAGGGTGAAGAAGAAGGTGTGGCCGTAGCCGAGCACCTAGCTGGCCAGAAGGCGCACGTGAATTACGGTGTGATTCCGAGCGTGGTTTACACGCACCCCGAAATGGCCGGTGTGGGCCTGACCGAGGTTGAGGCGACCGAAAAGTACGGCGACGTTAAGGTTGGGAAGTTTAAATTTGTGGCCAATGGCCGTGCCTTGGCGGTGGATGAGAGTGGTGGCTTTGTGAAGGTGATTGCCCACAAGCAGACGGATGAGATTTTAGGTGTGCACATGATTGGGCACAATGTATCGGAATTGATTGCGGAAGCTGTGGTGCTGATGGAATTCAAGGCCAGTGCAGAAGACCTTGCCCGTTGCGTGCATGCCCACCCGACCATGGCCGAAGCTTTTAAGGAAGCGGGGCTGGCTGTGGATGGACGAGCTATTCACGCTTAATGAACGAGTGAATTAAATGCCACCTTGGGTGGCATTTTTTATGGCTGCAATCGTTTTTGTTGTGATTTACCTGTGGTGTGTTGCGCTGTTGCATCGGTGTAGTTTCTTTTGGTGTCGATGCGTTTTGTTTAAAGATCGTTTGTATTACGTTCCCGCGAACAAAAACGAAAGTCCCTTCCATGTTTTCTCTTTCTTCTGAAGACAGCGCATATATGAAGGCCCTTGATCGGTCGCTTGCCATTATTCATTTTGATATGAATGGTATTATTTTGTGGGCGAACGATAATTTTCTAAATGCTCTCGGGTATTCGTTGAGTGAAATTACCGGTCAGCATCATAGTTTGTTTGTGACGAATGACTTTAAGCAAAGCACCCAATATGCCGATTTCTGGAGCCGCTTGCGCGAGGGGATATTCCAGAGTGCGCAGTATAAGCGCGTGGGGAAGGGCGGCCGCGAAGTGTTTATTGAAGCGACCTACAACCCCGTGTTTGGTCGCAATGGCAAGCCGTATAAGGTTATTAAGCTGGCGTCGGACATCACTGTTAAAACCGTGAAGATGCGTGAGGCGATTGACCGTACGCAGGCGGCGATTTCATTCAATCTGGACGGGACGGTTATTGAAGCAAACCAGAATTTTTTGCATGTCATCGGTTATTCTCTGGACGAGATAAAAGGTAAGCACCACAGCATGTTTGTAGACCCCGCTTATAGCCATTCGGCCAAGTATCAGGAATTTTGGGCGGCGTTGAACCGTGGCGAATTTCAGGCCGGTGAGTTTGAACGTATTGGCAATGGCGGTAAGCACATTTGGATTCAGGCAAGTTACAACCCGATTTTTGACAACACCGGCAAGCCGGTGCAGGTGACCAAATATGCCACCGACATCACCCAGCAAAAGATGATGGCGCAGCAGGTATTGGAAAGCACCAATGCCGTGGCGACCGCGACGCATGAGCTTTCTGGCTCCATTACCGACATTGGCCGCAGCATGGGCCAGACGCGGGATTCCGTGCAGACCGTATCCGACCAAAGTGCCGTTGCGGGTGTGGCGATTAAGGACATGGTTTCTACTGTGGCCAACATGGGTAACTTGGTGGGGCTGATTGAGAATATTTCCGGTCAGATTAACCTGCTGGCGCTGAATGCGACGATTGAAGCGGCGCGTGCGGGTGAGGCTGGTCGCGGGTTTTCGGTTGTAGCTGACGAAGTAAAGAAGCTGGCGACCCAGACCGGTACTTCTACCACCACCATTGCTGAGGAGATTTCACGTATTCAGAAGATTTCCGGAAGTGTGTCGGAGAGCCTGGAACGCATTACATCTTTAGTTCAGGAAGCGCTGGATGGTACGAACTCGGTTGTGGCGGCGATTGAACAGCAGTCGGCCGTGACGAACGATATTTCCAATAACATGGCGGCGCTTACGAGCATTGTGAATAGGGCCGGTTAGGGCGCTTGTACGAAAGTAAGGGCCTGATGAGAATCAAATTCTCATCAGGCCTTTTTTGGTGCCGTTAGTAGTATGGACGATTATCGAATGCCTTCTACGCAGAGCCCGTTGCTGTGACGGCGTATGCATCTGCTTTTTCCGGTATAAAAACCGCTACCGGTCGTTGGTGTCGGCGTCATAATGGCATCCCGATCTATATAAATAGGCTGTGGCCGGGGGTAGTCTATGACCTTAATTGGTCTTGGGCGGTTGTGTTGACTGGAAGAATATCCGTCGACCGCTGCAGAAAGAAGTCCGAGTGCGACGCGCGTATCGGCGTCGGTGCAGCTGGCCAGAGGCATTGTTGTTGAAACGAGGATGATAAGATTTGCGAGCTTTCTCATAGGCAGTCCCTTCGACTCGAGATGGCAGAACACGGGGTGGCTAGCATGAAAAAGTGAATTTGGCGAGTAGTTTAAAGAGATTGAAACATAATTGTTCTCATCTGGCAGTACCGCAGATTTTAGAATGGTTTGTTTTTACGGTTCGAAAATTGTCGGTTAAGCTTTTGCCATATCAACTGAAAGGCTTTCCCCCATGTTTATGCCTATGGCCGGTCTTCTGCCCATTCTCATGCTGCTGGCCAGCAATGTGTTTATGACGCTTGCATGGTATGGACATTTGAAATACCCCCATGCCTCGTTGCCGGTCGTGATTTTTGTCTCGTGGGGGATTGCGCTGTTTGAATACTGTCTGGCTGTGCCGGCGAATCGCATTGGCTATGGCTATTACACGGCGATGGAGCTTAAAACCATTCAGGAAGTTATTACGCTCACGGTATTTATCGGTTTCTCGGCCCTTTACCTTGGCGATAAGATCACTTTTCAGCATGTGCTGGGTTTTGCGGTTATTGCGCTGGGTGGGTATTTGGTGTTTAGCGCGCCGCGGTGAGAAGGGGGCCAGAAAGACTAAAACGGGTATTCTATCGGTTTAGTCTTTCCTAGCCTGCTGACGCTTGAAGTTCTCAAAGTCATTACGGAGTGCTTGAAGGTTTTTTGAGAGAGTGTCGTTCGTGGTGCGAAGCTGGTCGTTTTCTGACTTCAACTCTTGAACGCCTTTGATCAGGACAGGTACAAGCTCGGCATAGGCGATTGTTTTGGTCGCACTGGTGTCGTTGGAAGTGGTCACGACTTCTGGGATTACCTTTTCCACCTCTTGCGCAATCAAACCAATTTGCATGCCTTTTTGAGATTCCGAGACTTGCTCTTTCCATTGGTAGCTGACGGGGCGCAATTTCTCGATGTCGGCCAACCCGTAGGAAATATTCTGAACGTGCTTTTTGAGGCGAATATCGGAGCTTTGATGGAAGCTGGTCGCCATGACATAGCCTTGCACATCAAGCCCGATGCCGCCTGGTATGCTTTTCCACAGAAGCATTTTTGTTCTCGTCAATTTTATACATGAAGCGGACGTAGTATGAGCCATCGCGCTGGAAATCGATATAACCCGCGGTATCTGGTGAACCTGCGGAGCCGCTTCGCTCCAGACGGATTCCGCCATCATTAAGAATGGAGGTTTTTGCCACACCATTACTGAAAAAAGGACTGGCCTCGACGCGGACGCTCTGATCCAGTCGGTTGGACATCCAGTCACCCAGATAACCCAGCCAAACATTACCGTTGGACGCGATATGCATACGGTCGTTATCGGCGCTGTCACGGAAGGTGGCGATGATACCGTCGCTATTACCTGCTTTAATATATGTACGCCCAGAGTTTGCGAAATTAAAGCGATGCTGCCCTTCTGATGAGGTTATCCATTGATTTGTATAGCGACGCAGGAAGGCATTGCTTACCCAATCACCGGGGTCGGTTAACCACAGATTGTTAGCGTAAACATTGCGGTAAGCATTCGTGTCATTGCTTTGGCTTCGGAAACGGAAGGAACCATCTGAATACATTTTAATGGCGGCGGCAGTCAGACCACTCCAATGGAAGGTAATACCAGGCGCATACGCGTTATTACCATTTTGAGCTGCGCCGACCTGATTGATTTCCCGGATTTCAAGGGGAGGGCTCCAGATGTTTTCATTGGCGGTGGTACCATAAAGGGTGAAGACGTTATCTCCGCCAAACGTGCCGCCTGCACTTATTTTACTGTTAAGGACATTGGAAAGCCAGTCGCCCGCCCATGGCATATAGAGGTTACCATCATTTTGCAGACGGGTATTACCTAGCCATAGCGTGCCTTCCGGAATGGAGACGCTCCCGCCGAACGTGGCATCGTCGTTCGCAAGGTTAATGGTGAGCGGCCAGTAACTGCCGTTCTGGGTCCAAGTGGTTTGATTGTTAGCTGCCGAGTTGAGCACGTAGAACGTGTTAGCATTGGTATGAAGGAAGGCCGACCGGCCATCCGTATCCTGCATCGTCAGCACGGGTCCGCCATTATTAATGGTGAGGTTTCCGCCCATACTGTCGCCAGACCGCTTTACGAATGCGGTGGAGTCCAGACCGTCCAGCAGGTCGGCATCCGCGCCAGAGCCGGCTCCATCATTAGCTGCGTGCCACACGGGTGTACCGTTGACGCGATATCCGCCTTTCACATCCCAGGTTCCACTGCGGAAATCATAAAAACCATTTACAGAGTTGTCATACGTGGCAAGCCCCATTCCAAAGTGACCCTTGAGAATGAAGTTATGGGTTGTGTAACTGGCTCCGTCTCCTGTGCCGTTGTATAGGCCGTTCGTGCCTGTACCCTGTAAAGTCAGCCCACCGGCCATACTGTCGCCAGACCGTTTTACGAAGGCGGTGGAGTCCAAACCATCCAGCAAGTCGGCATTATTTGCCGTGACATTAGTGAGACTTGTTCCATCACCTTGGAATGAAGTGGCTTTGACAGTTCCATTTACATCCAGCTTGGCGCTAGGTGTATTCGTGCCTATGCCAACGTTACCGTCGGCCTTGATCAAAAGATGGGGGGTGCCGGAATACCAAGGGGTGATCGCCAGATCGCGAAAGTCGCCTGTGTTAGGATTGATGGGAGCCGACTGGATATAGTTTGCGTTTCCACTACTGGTAAAGCGCAGGACACCCGCGCTGTTCATTTCAAATGCAACGCCTGTACCGCTGACGCTCAAGGTTTCCTGCGGGCTGCTGGTGCCAACCCCGATTTGACCATTCGCGTGGATGCGCATTCGTTCGGTATTGGTGGTGCGGAATACGATCGGTCCGGCTTCCTGCGTCATGAGATGCAGCCCGCCGGTGCCCCTGTGCTGGAGCCACGAATTGGCATTGGGACCCACATTGTCGCGAATGAGGCGTAAACCGTAATCGGAATAGGTCGCGTCTCCTATAAGATCGATATAGGCGTAGTTATTAGTTGTGCGGCCGTCGCCCAGTTCAATGAAATTGGCGCCATTGCCTTGCAAGGCCAACTTACTATTACCGCCTGAACGGTGACTTACTATACCGCCTGAATCAATCGAGAGCGAAGAGGTGCCTGATACGATCCGGTCCGTGTTAGCATTTCCTGTAAAAGGAACGCCATTGATTGTGGACGTGGATATATTGTTGGTGTTGAGATTGGGAAGGTAGGAGACTACGCTGCTCATATAGCCCCAAGTTGTGCCAGCGGTGCTTAGACTGACAGAGTTGACGGTCAGACCATTCGTGAGGCCAAAGTTTCCAGTAGAGCTGACGGTGGGCGCGTAGCTCGGACAACCTATATCGCCGCGCGACGCTTCTCCGATACAGAGGCGGCCTTCATTTACTCCCATAGTAGAGCTGATTGTAGCGAGGGCACCCCAGTCGTCAGCATCGGCTGTTTGGGAAATGCCAAAATTTAAAAGCATGGCTAGAGCGATTACAACGCTTGGCAGGCGCATTAGCAGAGGAGGGCGAGCGGCAGAAACTAAGTAGGGGGAGAGCATGCGAGATGTTAAGTGTTTATCGTTGATTTGTCAATTCGCTCACTGCCATAACATTCTTAGCAATATCATTTGTTACGGACGCCTGTTGCTCGGTAGCGGCTGCTACCATGTGCGCGCGCTCTAAAACCCCTTCGATGAGGTGTTTTATTAATACATAAGAGATTAAGGGTCTGAGGTTTTAATCTAGCGCTAAAGCGCACGAGGTTTGAATGGCTCGATCTCTTCAGGCGCGCATAAAGGAAAAACCCCTCTGGCGAGGGGCTTTAGAAGCTTTAAATGGCGCGCCCGAAGAGATTCGAACTCCTGACCCTCAGATTCGTAGTCTGATACTCTATCCAGCTGAGCTACGGGCGCGTTGAGGTGTGGGTATCAAACCCTTTTACCTGCGTCAAGCGTTTCTGTTAGTATGTTCTCATGAAATCGCAAAAAAAGACTGGGCCGGTCGCGGCCGACCCCCGGGAGACAGATGTCGTTAACTGGGCTTCTACCTTCTTTATGACTTTGATTTTAACAGGTTTATTGACTATCTGGGGTGGCGAATGGGCTGGTCAGCATGCGCCTTTGGTGCTGGCGCTGATGCTTTTGGCCTATGTGCTTTCTATGTTAGCCGTGATTGACGTGCGCTACGGGATTCTGCCCCATATGCTGACCGGTACTCTTTTTGTGCTGGGTGTGGCCCTTGCGCCGACTTTTGGCCACACCTACGGCATGGCCGCCCTGAGCGGTGCGGTGGCGTTTGGCGGGCTTTTACTGTGTGCGATGATCACGCGGGTGCTGACGGGAAAAGACTCGCTGGGCGGCGGCGACCTGTGGCTGGTGCTGGGTTTAGGAGCGTGGATCGGGTTGGCCGGGTTGCCGTTGTTTTTGATGGCGACGGCGGTGACCGGCGGGATTTCGGTCGGTCTTAAATGCTGGCTGACCCAAGGATATGCCGTGATAACCGAGCATGAGGCCCAGAAATTCGCCTTTGGCCCGGCCCTGTGTGCGGCGGGCTGGCTGGCGGTTTTGTACGGTGACTGGTACTGGCGCGTGATGGATATGCTTATTGCGCCAGCAGCTTAATTGATTCTTCAATAGGTTGAGCGTAGCGTCCTGCACGATGAAAGCGATTTTCGAAGAAATTCAGCCTCTGGTAGAGGCTTTGCGGCCCCATGAGGTGCGTGTGGTAGGTGGTGCGGTACGTGCTTGGCTGCGCAAAGACCCGTTGACCGGTATTGATATTGATATAGCTGTGGCCGCGACCCCTGACGAGATTGAGCATAAGCTGCATGCTGCGGGGATTGTGACGACCGATGATGGCAAGCGCTGGGGCACCATTACCGCCCACCTGAATGGCCAGACCTATGAGATGACGGCGCTGCGGACGGATGAGTATATGCCGGGCTCGCGCTACCCCACCGTGAAATTCGGGGTGGATTGGGAGACCGATGCGGCGCGCCGTGATTTTACGATGAATGCCATTTATGTGGATGAACATGATGAGATCTATGACCCGTACAACGGGGTGGATGATTTGAAGAACGGCATTGTGCGGTTTATTGGTGAGCCGGAGAAGCGTTTGGCGGAAGACCCGCTGCGGTTATACCGTTTTTGGCGGTTTTGTGCGATTTACGGGGTAGGGGGTGTGACCTCGGACGTGATCGAGTGCAGCCGTAATGCTTTGGCGGGGCTGTTTTCGGCCTCCCGCAACCGCCGGGGCGAGGAGTGGCGCAAGATCGCTGAGGCACCGCAGGGTGGTACCGTGCTGACCGAACTTGAGCGGCATGGGCTGCTTGAGGATATGGTGGTTTAGCTAAGTCATTAAGATCACTAAGGCCCCTCCATAAAGGAAGGGCCTTAATTGTTGACAGTTCAACCACAGAGTGTATTCTGATTTTCACGTTGTGGGGCGACAGACTGCCGCCCCACCTCAGATCCATCAGAGCATTAATACGCAACACCCTGTTTTACCAGCATAACCATCAGTGTTATGGTAAGAACCAGAACAAACCGTTCGGCGCTGGTAAGTCTCTTCAACGACTTGTGCCGCCAGATTTTGGCAAGCACTTCGAAAAGAGCCGCAAAGTACAAGAAGATGAGCTGCATCTTTCTTTCCTTATTGGAAGTTGGAACTGTGCTTTTGGCTCGAATATGCACCTTCCCTGAGTCAGCAGGGAAGGTGTTTCTTTTTGCCGCAAGCGGCGAAGATTCGTTAGCCCGAGTTATGCATAGTAGCCTCCGGCACACGGCGGGGTGTGGGATAAAAAAGGGTAGGTGGCGCCGCTGCTGAAGAGAGCATGGGGTGTCAAAAAGGTTGTGAGAGAGCAAAAGAAAGCCGGTACCACGAGGGTACCGGCTTTTTCGTTTTCAGTTGGAGGCCAGGATGAGGCTTGCGACTTCATCCTTGGTCGGGCGTTTGGCCGGGACCGGGCCTTCCTCCGGCAGTTCGACGGAATCGTCGGCCTGCTTTTTGGCAGCGATGGCTTCCTGGGCGCGCTGTGCGAGGCAGTCCTTGCGCTCGGCGCTTGGCACTTCGGCATAGAACAGATGGTAACCTTCGGTTTCCATCACTTCCAGCTGGCATTTTTCAACACCAACCTTGGCCCAGACGGGGCTGACGTAGGGCGCGTGATAGTTGATCGCACCCTTTTCCAACCGGCCTTCGGCATGAGCCACCATCACCTTGTGGGTGACACGACCTGCCAGTTTCCAATCGGGGTGATTGGAACGCGGGCGGCCGCGATTGTCGAAGATGTAAGAATACATCGCGACTTTCGTGCCGTCCGGCTTCTGGCGAACCTCGTTCACCACGCCGCAGATCGACTTCGGATAGTGAGGCGAATCGACGCGCGTCATGATGTTGCGGCCGATTTCGGTCATATCGTCTTCGTTATGGCGCTGGCTTTCCCAGAAGAGGGTCAGCCGCATGCAGTCGAACTCTTTCATCAGGGCGATTTCCTTGACTTTGAGTTCGGCGGCAAGCTTTGCCATTTCCTGCTGGTGGAGAACCTCCAGCCGGGCACGGATGGCCGCATTTTGACGTGCGGTATCCAGCTCGTGCTGGGATTGGTTCATGAGGCCGGTGAGAGCCATGAAACCGCCGATGATCAGGGCGGTGAGGACTTGTCCGCCCCAGAAGGCGGTACGCTTGGAGGTAAGTTTACGAAGGGCATGCTTGATGTTCATACGCATAACGGATCCCTACTCGATACAAAAACGGGATTAAGAACAACAGATGCGTCGCCTGGCAGCCATCATGGCTGCGTTATGGGCTTGAATCTTTATGGAGGAGAGGGCGAGATAAAATGAAAGCCCCCTGACAGGAGGCTTTTCAGTGGGTTGGCCTAGTGGTGGTGGCCGCCGTTCTCGTGAACGTAGTGCAGAGCGACCTTCAGGCGGCGCAGACACTCGTTCTGGCCCAGGGCGCACATGATACGCGACATATCCGGCCCGCCGAGCTGGGCCGTGATAGCCACGCGCAGCGGACGGGCCACGGTTTTGAAGTTACCGCCGTTGTTCTTGACCAGATTAGCGATGACCTCGTGCAGAATCTCCGGCGTCCATTCGGTTACCGCGCTGAAGGTCTCGTAGATATCGTGCAGGAGGTGATGGGCTTCCAGCAGGATGGCCGTGTGTTCTTCGGTGTAGTCTTCGGTCGCGTCGGCTAACAGGAAATGCGCGGCTTCGGCGATCTCCGGCAGCGTGTGGGCGCGGGCGGTGAGGTCGGCCCACATGTACTCCAGCTTTTTAAGGTCGGCGGGGTGAGTTTCGGTGCCATCCGGCAGGAAGGCGAGCAGGTGGGGCTTAACCTCTGAAAACGGCAGCGATTTGAGGTTCTGGGCGTTGAACCAGTTCAGCTTGGAACTATCGAACCGGGAGGCACCTTTGCTGACGCCGTGGATATCGAAGGCTTCACAGGCGGCGTCGCGCGAGAAATTCTCCTGATCGGCATGGCCCCAGCCCAGACGCAGCAGGAAGTTGAAGAGGCCTTGCGGCAGGTAGCCGGCGTCGCGGAGGTCTTGCACGCTGACGGCACCGTGGCGCTTGGAGAGCTTTTCGCCGGATTCGGAAAGAATGAGCGGGATGTGCCCAAACTCTGGCACCTCGGCACCTAATGCTTTGTAGAGCAGGATTTGCTTGGGCGTGTTGTTGATGTGGTCGTCGCCACGGATAATATGCGTGACGCCTTGGGTAATGTCATCGCAGACCACGCTCAGGTGGTAGGTGGGGGTGCCATCGGAGCGGAGGAGGGCGAAGGGCTCTATCTGCTTGCTCTCGATGGTGATGTCGCCTTGAACGAGGTCGGTCCAGTGGACCGCACCTTCCGGTACTTTAAAGCGGGTGACGCCTTCTTCGTCGACAAACGCGGCGCCGCTGGCGATGAGCTTTTGAGCGGCCTGCTTGTGGTTTTCCAATTGCGTGCTTTGGATAAGCGGTTCGCGGTCGGATTCCAGGCCCAGCCAGTTCATGGCTTCGAAGATATAGTTGGTGTTTTCCGGGGTGGTACGTTCGGCGTCGGTGTCTTCAATCCGCAGCAAGAACTGGCCGCCGGTGTGTTTGGCATAAAGCCAGTTGAACAGGGCCGTGCGCGCGCTGCCGATGTGCATTTTACCGGTAGGAGATGGTGCGAATCTGACCACAATTCCTTGATTTTGGTGGGGTGCGTTCACTGACATGGCATACCTCTTTTGCTAACGTAACGGCATGCAACGTAATCAGTTCCGTCATTGGGGGCAAGTGCTTGCTCCGCATCGCTTTGCGTTTTGCGCGGCGTTTGGCGCGATGCTTGGGGCCGGAACGTATTTTGGATTACCCTTTGAACCGAGTGCGTGGGTGGGTATTGGGCTCGCGCTTCTGGCACTGGTTTTGGTGATAGCCGCACGGACGCAGGTGGTGCTGGGAGCGGGGATATTTGTTTTATTTGCCGCGGCCGGGTTTGTGCTGGGGCAATGGCAGGTGGCGCGGGCCAATCCTGTCGATTATGCCGCAGGGCGTAAGCCGCACTGGGTGGTGGGGACGGTGGATGAAGTCTTCATTAAACCCGACAACCCCAAGCGCGCTGTGCTGCGGATGCGCGATGTTGAGCTGTTTGGCCTAGGCCCGGACCATGTGGGACGTGCGAGTGTGGGGGTTTATACCAACCAGGTTAAAGACGTGGCGGTGGGGCAGGGGGCTGCCGTGCAGACCGTGCTGATGCCGCCCGAGCCGCCAAAATATGCCACGCAGCGTGATGGGCGCATCTGGCGCTTTTTTGAAGATGCGCGTGTGACAGGTTATGTGATGGGGAGTGTGGAGCCTACCGAAAGAGCCCTACAGCCCGACGTGAAGACAAAAGCATTGAACTGGGTGGAAGGGTTGCGGGATGTTATCAATGCCAAGACCAAGGATATGGCTGGTGGGGCGCTTACGGCGCTGCTGACCGGAGAGGAACGCTGGGTGACACCGGAGGTGCGCGAAGCCTACCGGAATACGGGATTAAGCCATTTGCTGGCGATTTCCGGGATGCAGCTTACGCTCGTGGGGCTGGGGATTTTTGGAATTACCGTATGGCTGCTGGCGTGGGTACCGAATTTGGCGCTGCGGGTGAATATCCGGCTGGTGGCCGCGCTAGTGGCGATGGTGGGGGTGGTGTTCTATACGTTTCTGGCGGGGGCGAGTATCAGTTTGGTACGTGCTACGGTAATGAGCCTGCTGGTATTGCTGGCGGTGGTGACGGGTAGGATGAGTATGGGGCTGCGGGCGTGGTGTATCGCGGCGATTCTGATTGTGCTGTTCAACCCGATGATGGTGATGCGGGCGGGGTTTCAGTTAAGTGCGGCGGCGGTGCTGGGGCTGTTGCTTTTGGTGCGTCAGCCCAAAGAAGGATGGCGCTGGGGTGGCAAGGCCGGGTGGTGGTTGCGTGAGCTGGTGCTGGCGACGGTGGTGGCGGGGGCAATGACCGCGCCGGTGGTGGCGGCGAATTTCGGGCAGTTCAATGTGGTAGGTTTAGTAGGCAACATGGTGGCCGTACCGGTGATGACGCTGGCGACGTATCTGGGAATGCTGACGCTGGTACTTTGGCCGGTGGGTTTGGAAGACCCTGCGCTGTGGCTGATGCATGTGGTGGTGCAGTGGGTGAACGACTGGGCGGTATGGCTGGACCGGTTCGGGATGGCGAGCGTGTTTATTCCGAAAGAACTGTGGTGGGTGCTGCTGCCGTTTGTGGCGGCGATTGTAGTGTCGGTTTTGCTGGAACGCTGGTGGTGGGCCTTGGTGGCAGTTATTGCCATGACCGGTGTGGGAATAGGTATGGCGAAGATGGCGGCTGTGCCGGAGGTGCTTATCTGGGATGGCGGCAAGGTGGCGCTGGTGCGGGATGGGGCGGTGTATCGTCCGTTATGGGCCGTGGATGGCATGGAGGAGGTGGGATACATGGCGCGCGGGGCGGGGATTACGGTTGTGGAAGATGGTGAGGTTTCGGATGTTATCGATGAGCGGTATATGCCGGTGACGGGTCTGGAAGATTTTGCGTGGGCTTTTAAAAGCGCTGGTCGATGGCACGTAGAGCCGGTAACCTGTGGCAGACCATGGCATAAGCTGGCGGAAGCCTGCTGGAAATAAGGAGACTAGGAATGGTAAAGATCGCGCCCTCGATTCTGGCGGTATGGGACAAGACCGGCGGTGATACCGGTGAGGTTGTGCTGGCAGCCCGCACTGCGCTGCGCGCCGGGGGCGACTGGGTGCATGTGGACGTGATGGATGGCCATTATGTGCCGCGGACTACGTTCGGGACGGAGATGGTCTCCGCCTTGCAGGGTGTCGGCGTGCTGGATGTACACCTGATGGTGGAGCGCCCGGAAAACGTTGTGGAAAGCTATTTGCAGGCGGGGGCGGACCGGGTTGTGTTCCACCCCAGCGCCAGTGATGACATTGGCGGCGTATTGCAGACCATTGCCGATTTTGGTGCTATCGGCGGCCTTGCCCTGGACGTAGATGAAGATGTGCGTTGGCTGGAGCCGTGGGTAGAGAATATCGACCAGACGCTGATCAAGCAGGTGCTGGTGATGACCGTAAAGGCGGGGGCTGGTGGGCAGGCTTTCCGGGGAGATTTATTGGAGAAGGTGAATATTGTACGGCGCTTGGTGGGGCCGAATGTGAGCGTTGCCGTTGATGGTGGCGTGAATGGCCAGAATGTACGCCAGTGTGTGGCGGCGGGGGCGGATTGCGTGGTGGCGGGGAATGCTATCTTCAATGCGCCGGATATGGCAGCGGCGATTGCCGGGTTGCAGGCTGTTTAAGAGGTGCGGGAGGGAATCATGAGCAAGGTTTGCGTTGTCGGGCTGGGGTATATGGGCTTGCCGATGGCGGCGATTTTGGCGCGGGCCGGGTATGAGGTGGTTGGTGTGGATATTAATCCGCGTGTGGTGGAGAGCGTGAACTGCGGCGAATGCCCGTTTGCCGAAACCGGTATGCCGGAGCTGGTGCGCGAGGCGCATGCCAGCGGGCGGTTGAAAGCGGTAACGGCGCCGGAGGCAGCTGAGGTGTTTGTACTGAGTTTGCCGACGCCGGTGGATCATGTGAGCCATGAAGCGGATATGAGCTTTGTGGTGGCGGGCGCCCAAAGCATTGCGGCTGTTTTGAAGGGTGGCGAGTTGGTGGTGCTGGAGAGTACGTCGCCTATCGGGGCGACACGCTGCGATGTGAAGGATGTGATTGAGGCGCTGCGCCCCGAGTTGGTGGGTAAAGTCGATTACGTGTTCTGCCCCGAGCGTGCGATACCCGGCAATACGTTGAAGGAAATGATCGGGAATGACCGCTTGGTGGGTGGTTTAACGCCGCAGGCCACGGCGCGCGGGATGGCGCTGTACAAGAGTTTTTGCACCGGTGAGCTGCTGGAAGCCAGTACCGAGGAAGCCGAGATGGTCAAGCTGGTGGAGAATGCCAGCCGCGATGTGCAGATTGCGTTTGCCAATGAGTTGAGCCTGGTGTGCGACAAGCTGGGACTGGATGTATGGAATGTCATCCGGCTGGCGAACCACCATCCGCGCGTGAACATTTTGAACCCCGGACCGGGGGTAGGGGGGCACTGCATAGCTGTAGACCCGTGGTTTATTGTAAAGCAGGCGCCAGAGTTGACGCCGCTGATGCAGGCTGCGCGTGGTGTGAATGATAACAAGCCGCACTGGGTGGTGGAAAAGGTGAAGCAGGCTGCACCCAGTGGTGGCAAGGTGGCCTGCCTTGGGTTGGCGTATAAGCCGGATGTGGATGACCTGCGCGAAAGCCCGAGTGTAGAAGCCGTGCATGTGCTGGTGAAGCAGGGGTATGAGGTTTATGTGGTAGAGCCGCACTTAACCACATGGGAGATGCCTCTGTATGGCTTGGAAGATGCTGTGAAGAATGCCGATGTTGTGGTGACCCTGACGGGGCATAGCGCGTTCAGGAATCTGGACCGCAGCCTGCTGGAGGGGAAAGGGCTGGTGGATACGGTGGGTATGTATCGGTGGTTTCACGGTTTCATGAACTAAGGAAGACCCCTGCGTTGGCGGGGTCTTCTGTTAGCGGGGCGTAATCACTCCGGCTAGATAGTTGGAGATGATATACTTCATTGTCACGCGCTGTTCGGTCGTCGGTTTACGGCCGCTTCCGGCTGCGAAGTTGGCGATCTCGTCTTCCGTGAGAGAAAGGCCATGGGCCAGGCTACGCAAGGGAATACGGCTATCGCGGATATAGTTTTGGATAATGCTGCTATCGCTGTCGGCTTCGGCATTGTACGAGAGGATATTCTCCTTCATCCGTTTGAAGAAAACAGCAGGCAACGGGAAAGGTTTGATGTCCGTCATGGTTACCTTTCTGAATGTTTCATTGTTTCACAGTCTGATTAAGTTATATACAGCGTGAAAGCGTGAAACTAGTATTCAGGTTCGATGGGGGGAAGGCTTTTTGCATGATCTGTCAGTAATGAGAGAACCGCTTTTTTGACACGTTCCCTTTTTAGAGGTGCGTACGTGTCGTCAGGTAATCGGCCTGCCATGTAATTGCAGATAGTTGCTCCCGAGCAGTGAGCGGCCTTGCCAATCTCATGCGCGGACATGCCGAATCTTCCGGTGAGGTTTTTCAGCAAGCCCGCGAGGGTCGTGCCGTCCGGCGTGGTATCAGTCGTGGAATCGTAGGATTCCGTGATTTGCGTGAGAATCGATACCTGCATGTAGTACAGCTTATCGAGACGTGTGTAGTGGGATGGAAACGTGATTTCGCTCATGGATGGTCTCCGTGGGTGCGAGGATTTGGAATGATTTGTATACCTTGCATTTGTAATGTCAAGGAAAAGTGCGGCGGGAATGGGCGACAAGGGTAGTTGGGAACAGGCTTATGGGCTAGAACTGATCTGTTACAGCTCTATAGCTTTTAAGGAGATACCCCACCATGAAACAGGTCGTACAGAATTTGCGCAGCGGCAAGGTGGAGCTGCGCGAGGTTCCGCAGCCCAGCGTGGGCAAGAATGAAGTGCTGGTGCGCACGCACGCCAGCCTGATCAGTGCGGGTACCGAGCGCATGATGATGGATTTTGCGGGAAAGAGCCTTGTGGGCAAGGCTAAAGAGCGTCCGGATCTGGCGAGCAAGGTTATCAATAAAATGCAGCGCGATGGCGTGGTGGATACGCTGAGCAGTGTGTTTGCGCGGTTGGAAGAGCCGATGCCGCTGGGGTATAGCGCTGCTGGTGAGGTTGTGGCCGTAGGCAGTGGTGTAGCGCATGAGTTTGCGATTGGTGACCGCGTGGCGGTTGCCGGAGCCGGGCAGGCTAATCATGCCGAGGTGAACGCTGTACCGCGCAACTTGTGCGTAAAATTGCCGGAAGGGGTGGAGTACACGCAAGGGTGTTATGCGACGCTTGGGGCGATTGCTCTGCATGGTGTGCGCAATGCTGAGGTGAAGCTGGGTGACCGGGTACTGGTTGTCGGGCTGGGTTTGGTGGGGCAGTTGGTGAGCCAACTGTGTGCCTCAGCTGGTGCCCGTGTGGCCGGTGTAGACATGAACCTGGAGCGCTGCATGCTGGCACGGCAGGGGGGTGCACACTGGGCGGTGGGCCCGCAGGGGCTGGCCGAAGGCTATAAGCAGTTTACGGATGGGCGCGGATTTGATGCGATTCTGATTTGTGCCGCGACCGATAGTGACGGACCGATTGAGCAGGCCGCCGAATGGGCGCGCGACCGTGCGACGGTGATTTTAGTGGGCAAGGTCGGGACGCGCTTCCCCTATGCCAGCTACATGAAGAAAGAGCTGACCGTACGCGTAAGCCGCAGTTATGGCCCTGGCCGCTACGACCCTGCGTTTGAAGTGCAGGGGATGAGTTATCCGGTAGGGTTTGTGCCGTGGACCGAACGCGAGAACTTAGGCGAGGTGGTGCGCCTGATCGGGAATGGCCGGTTGAAGGTGGATATGCTGACGACCCATACCTTTGCGCTGGAGGAAGCGCTGAAGGGGTATGAGATGATCGCCAAAGGGTTGCCATGCCTTGGGGTGGTGCTGAGTTATCCGCAACATAAGAAAGCTTCTAAGAGTGAGGTTGTGGCCGTTGCTTCCAAGAAGGACGGGAAGGTCGGGATTTCTTTATTAGGAGTTGGCGGGTTTGCGCGGAGCGTGATTCTGCCGGCGCTCGGCAAGATGAGCGGCGTTGAGTTGCGCGGTGTGGTGAGCAAGGGCGGGTTAAGTTCGGCGCACGTAACCACCAAGTACAATGCGGCGTGGGCGGGTACGGATGCCAACACCGTGCTGACGGATAAGGGCACGGATGCGGTGATGATCATGACCCGCCATAACGTACATGCCCAGCAGGCGCTGGAGGCATTGAAGGCCGGGAAGCATGTATGGGTGGAAAAGCCGCTGGCGCTGACGCTGGAGGATATTAGCAAGGTTGAGAAGGCGGCGAGTGGCAGTGGCCGTGCGGTGATGGTCGGGTTCAACCGCCGCTACAGCCCTGCGCTGCTGCCGCTGAAGCAGAAGCTGGATGCTGTAACTGGGCCGAAGCAGGTGCTGGTGCGGGTTAATGCGGGTCGGCTGGAAGATGGCGGCTGGCAGCAGGGTGAAGAAGGTGGCGGCCGCCTGCTGGGTGAAGTGTGCCACTTTACCGACCTGTGCCTGTGGATGGTGGGCGAGACGCTGACCGATGTGCAGGCCGTGCAGGGCGCCGGGCAGGATGATTACGTGATTACGCTGCGGTTTGCCGATGGCAGTGTAGCCACAGTCTTTTATACCAGTGAAGGTGACCCGAGCCAGGCCAAGGAGCGCGTGGAAGTGTTTGGTGGCGGTGGTGTTGGCGTGATGGATAACTATCTGACCACCACTTGGAGCAGTGGTGGGCGCAAGCGCGCGCTGTACAAGAAGTCGATGCTCAAGGGCCAGCAGAAAGGCCATGCTCCGGCAATTGCGGCTTGGGTGAAGGCGTGCCGGGGCGAGCTGGGGCAGACCCCGAGTGTGGAAGAGCTGTGCTTCAGCTCTCGCGTGACGTTCTGGGCGGCGGAGAGTATCGGAACGGGTAAGGTTGTGACGGTTTAGAAACAGGCTGCTTTTCGTGAGAGGATATTAAGCAAAATGGCCCTCTGCTTTGTGTGGTGGGGTTGACGGGCGGGGGTGGAGTTCCTATTTTTGTGAGTGCAGGCCCCGTGTGGGCTGACCTAGACTTTGACGAGGATGACATGACATCTGAAAATGCGATTGATATCGATGTGGCTGGCGCGAAAGCGAGAATTCCGACGGGAAAACATGAAGATGCACCCCTTTATGGGCGTCTGACCGAGGAAAAGCCGCACCAGGGCGTTCCCCGGAAGTGCGGTACAGACAAGCCTTACTTGTAGGATGTCGTTGGCAGGGATGCCACGATGCCTCCTTATGAATAAAGACCAAGCGTGGCGGCCCTTTGCGGGCCGCCGTTTTTTTGTGGTAGCTTTGCATCGTTAATAGAAGAAGGAATTCCCCGATGAAAAAGATGATGATGTGCCTGATGCTGGCAGTTGTCGCAGTGACTTTTACGGGTTGCAACACCGTAAGCGGCCTGGGCCGCGACATTACTGGCAGCGCCGAAACCGTGCGCGGCTGGTTTTAAACTTTAGCGTTATTCTATGTGTGGGATCGCGGGGTATTTAGGGGCCAAGTTTGAGCCCTTGATGCTGCGCGATATGATGGTCCGCCTTGCCCAACGCGGCCCTGATGGCGAAGGCGAGTGGCATGATGCGGAGGCTGGAGTTGCGTTAGGCCACCGGCGTCTTTCGATCATCGATACCAGTGCGGCGGCGAGCCAGCCGATGCGTGCGGTGAAGAATCGTTACACTGTCTCTTTTAATGGAGAAATATATAATTTCAAAGATATTGTCAGAGAACTTAAAGTAAAAGGTTATAAGTTTAACGAGAACAGTGATACCGCTGTGCTGTGCCCGCTGTATGATTTGTATGGCCCGGCCATGCTGGACAAGCTGGAGGGGATGTTTGCGTTCGCAATTTGGGATGCCAAGGAGCAGGTGCTGTTCGTGGCGCGTGACCATGCGGGTATCAAGCCGCTCTATTATGCTGAGACGGCTGGCGGGATTGTGTTTGCCAGTGAGCTGAAAGCCTTGCTGGCAGTGAAGGGATTGAAGCGCGGCATTGATAGCACCGCGCTGGCCGAATACATGACCTACCTGTGGACGCCGAGTGAGCGTACCATGCTGCAAGGGATTAAAAAGCTGCGCCCCGGCCACTTTATGCGCTGCACACTGCGTGGCAAGAAAGTGGCGGTTGAACATGCGCGCTGGTATGTACCGCCTCAGGCGCCTCTGACCGATGGGCGTCCGCAGTACGATACGGGCAAGACCCCTGCGCAGTTGCTGCGTCTGCTGGATGATGTGATCGATGAACAGTGCGTGGCGGATGTACCTCTCGGCGCGTTTTTGAGCGGTGGCGTGGACAGCAGCGCCATTGTGGCCAGCATGTGTGCCACCGGCCATAAGCCCGAACAAACGTATTGCATTGCCTTTGAAGGGGCCGGGATGGCCAGCGAGGGTTTTGGTGAAGACATTGATTACGCCCGCATGGTGGCAAAGCGTTACAATGTGCCGCTGAATGAAGTGAAAGTGGATGCGCAGGCGATTCTGGCGCGTTTGCCGGGTTTAGCCCCCCTTCTGGATGAACCGCAGGCGGACCCGGCCCCTCTTTTTGTGCAGGATATTTGCAGCCAGGCGCGGCGCGACGGCCTTAAAGTACTGATGAGCGGCACCGGTGGCGACGATATTTTTACGGGTTACCGCCGCCATGCGACCGCGCGGATACGCCAGAAACTGGGTATTCTGCGTGCCCCTGCCGGGCATATGGCCGGTATGGCCGCGAGCTTTTGTGAAGGCGCGACCCGGCGCCGTGCGGAGCGGCTTTCCGGCTTGCTGCTGGCCGATGATGATACGTTTTTGCGGCTGGCGTTCTCGACCAATTCTCAGCCAGATGCCTGGCGTTTATTGAAGAAAGACTGGCGGGTTCAGGTCGATAACGACTGGTTTAATGACCTTGATGTGGCGATTGCCGAGAGCGAAGGGCAAGACCTTGTAAACCGCTTGCTATATGCGGAATTGTTCGGCTTTTTACCCGACCACAACCTGAATTACAGTGATAAGGCCAGTATGATCTCTGGCATGGAAGTGCGCGTGCCGTTGATCGACCGTCGCCTGATGCAGTTTATGGCGGATGTGTCGCCTGAGGTTAAGTTGAGTGGTTTGCGGTTGAAGTCGTTCTTTAAGGATAGCTTAGCGACCCGGTTGAGCCCGGATATTCTGGACCGCAGCAAGAGCGGGTTTGGGGCACCTGTACGCCATTGGCTGACCGGTGAAGGCAAGGCGCTGGTGGAAGGCGCGTTGTTTGACGGCGGCATTGCCGACGAATGGTTTGATACGAAGGCGGTGCACCACTTTTGGCTGCGCACCTGCGAGGGCCAGGTGGATGGCGCCTATACCATATTGGCGCTGTGCATGGCGGTGTGGTGGTATGACGGGATGATGGCGTGATGATCGAGCCGGTTGCCGATATTGTGGTGTGGTTTGTGGAGAGTGTGGCGACCGCGTTGCAGCATACGCTGGCGGCGTTTATTGGGAAGATTTAAGGGGCCGATTGGCTCCTTAACGTTATTTCAGTCACTTAGTGCGCTGCCGGATAAACCCCCATCAGGCGGACGCTGGTGGTGAAGTGTGAGAGCTCTTCTAAGGCGTTTTGCATGGGTTTGGCATTTGGGTGGGATTCGACATCAATAAAGAACTCCGCCGCTTTAAAATTGCCGCCTACGAGGTAGCTTTCCAGCCTCGAAAGATTGAGTCCGTTTGTGGCGAAACCACCCAGTGCTTTGTACAAAGCGGCGGGAATATCGCGCACGCGGAAGAGCAAAGTTGTCTTGGTCGGCTGGTCGGCGGGTGGGGTCCAGGCTTGCGGACCTAATAGCAGGAAGCGAGTGATGTTATTGGGTTCGTCGTTCATCGGTGTCTTCAGTACATGCAGGTCATACACCTCGGCGGCGAGAGAGCTGGCAAGGGCGGCGAGGGAAGGGTCCTGCTTTTCGGCTACCAGTTTGGCGGAGCCGGCAGTATCGATGTAGTTTTCGTGGGCCAAACCCATGGAATTTAAGGTGTTTATGCACTGTTGGATGGCCGGAGACTGGCTATAAACCCGCTTAATTTGGCTGATTTCTGCGCCTTTCAGGCCAATCAGGCAGTGATTGATGGGGAGGTAGGTTTCGGCAACGATGTGCAGGGGGGTGTGCGGGAGGAGGGCGTGGATATCGGCAATGCGACCCATGGTGGAATTCTCGACGGGGAGGACGGCGCCGTCGGCCTGGCCGGACTCGACCAGCTTAATAGCTGCGGCAAAGGATTCGCATGGGATAGCGGTAGCGTGAGGAACAGCTTGTTGAGCGGCAATATGCGCGTAGGCACCGGCGACGCCTTGGAATGCGACGGTCTTCCAGGTGCTGACCGGATTGGTGTGAGAGAGATCGGAGGTGCTGGGAACGGTGTTCATAGCTGATGGTTATGCGAGGTTTGGAGGATAGGGTCAAGGTTCGGTTCGGTGGCCCCCTGAGGTTTGTTATATACTTCGCATAATATATATTATGTTAAATAAAGAAATCGGCTTAACAAAGCCCTTTTGCTTACGTATGATGGCATATCCATCCTCTTCTGCTGCCGTTACATTTCTTCTGCCCTGCACTTCTCCTCATTCTGTTTCCGAAAGGATGCGTTCTATGACGACACATGAGACTGATTCTCCACAGCTTGCCGCTATTCTGGCGTTTCCGGTCCGTCAGGCTGCGTTGCGCCCCATGCCGAACCGTTGTTCCGGCTTTACCACCCGTATGCGTTATGATGGCATCGACATCATTCTGCGCACTGCGGAATATGAAGACGGCAAGCTCGCCGAGATCGCCGTTGACTGCCCTAAGCTGAGCCTCACCCAGCGTGGTACTTTGCAAGCTTTTGCACGGGCCATCAGCATCGGTCTTCAGCATGGCGTGCCGCTGGAACGATACGTGGAAGCGTATCTTTATTCCCGCAGCAGTTCGACTTCTGTTCAGGTTGAACACAATCCACGCATTGTTCAGGCGACCTCTCTTGAAGACATGATTCTGCGTGAGCTGGCTATTACCTATCTGGGTCGTAGTGATCTGATACAAACTGATACTGATGAGTGATTCTTCTTGCGGAAATGGGGCCTGTGGGCCCCTTTTCTGCTTTTTGAGGAACGATCGCGGGCTTCGCTGGTTTGTTTTTACGTGGAGGCAATCACGCCTCTTCTACTGAAAAGGAGAACTACGATGAAGCAGTCTTGGGAAAACACAAGCAGCACGTCGGATAAGATTCGCGGTACTGCCAATGAATACGCTGGCAAAGCCCGTCAGGCCGTTGGTAAGGCGCTTGACGATAATGAGATGCGCGCCAAGGGTATGGCTCAGGAAGCCAAAGGCCATGTGCAGCAGGCCAAGGGCGATGTGAAGGAACGCATTGAAAAAGCCGTTTCTCAGACACGTCGCGACTCCTAATTATAAGGAGTAGGTTTAAGGGGGCATCAGCCCCCTTTCCTGTTTATTAACCTTTGTTCTGGAACAGGTTGGCGAGGTTGGTGTTGGTGCCGATCGTCAACTCACGTTCGGACTGGAAGAGCATCTTGGATGCGGCTTCGAGAGAATTCTTGAGGAATTTCGGTTGGTTGAAGTGGCCGGAGAAGCCGTGCGGAGCGACTAAGGCGCTACCAGATGCCAGTAAGCGTTTCTCGGCCGGAATGCTGCGGTACAGATGTGCCTGCGGGAAATCGGGTGGGGTAAGTTCCGGCCGGAGGGCTACGTACATCCCGTATTTTGCGATCAGTGCGGCCTCCTGCTCGTTCGTGATCACATCCAGCCAGATGATGGGCGGCAGTTGTTCGGCCTGCTCCAGGACATCTGCCACGTGTTGCAGGCTCTGGCGGTGGGTGAGGATGACCGGCAGGCCGAAGTCGGCGGCGATATCCAGCTGTACGGCCAGTTGGTCCTTCTGGTCTTGCAAGCGGTAAGGCGCGAAAGGTTCATCTATCCCCAACGGGCCGAGGGCAATGAGTTTGGGGTTGCTGTTAAGGAGATTGGTGAGGGCTTCGTCCAGAGCGTCCATGCTCGGCCAGATCTGACGCGGGCCGGCACCGATGGCACCGTACACGCGCGGTTCTTCCAGTGACTTGAGCAAGGTCAGCAGCAGCATGTCTTCGGCTACCACTACACCCCCCTCTTCCAGTTCCTCTTCCAGCGGCGCCTGCAGCACGAGGCCGACAATCCCCATTGTGAACGGGGCTTGAGTTTCGGCGGCGACGGCGCGGCGGTAGCCTTCAATATCGGCAGTGGTCAGCGCGTGGTAGCAGGCATCGGTGTGCAAACGCGTAGAGAACTGGGGATTGGTCAACGCATCCCACAGGTTGCCGGGTGGCAGGCCCATGGGTTGCGGCTTGGTAGAAACTTCGGGGCGGCTGGTATCCGGCTCGGGCGGCAGCGGGGGGACGTCGGAGTCGACGATTTCTTCCCCTACCCCGGCGGTGGAACCGAACACGATACCCATGGTGGTGTTCTGGCGGGCGGCAATCTCGGCCGCTTTTTTACCGTCTTCGGTTTGCGACGGCGGGGTCATCGCCTTGATATCGGCTTTGACCTCGTTGACCACGTCGTCGATGGAATCGGTGATTTGCTTGAAAAAACCACCCAGACCGCTGGGCGGCTTTTTCTGCGAATTGTTATTATCTTGTGCCATGGTGCCCCTACTCTACATGGCAGCCATGCGACTGAAAAGGCGGCGTGTGTTGTCGGCGGTGATTTTCGCCGCTTCTTCTGTGCTGACCTGCCACACCTTAGCCAGAGTCTCGCAGGTGTGCGGCAGCAGGTGCGGCGCGTTGCGCTTGCCACGGAAGGGGTCGGGCGCCAGGTACGGGGCGTCGGTTTCGATCAGGACCTTATCGCGCGGGAGAGATGCGGCGATATCGCGGAGCTCTTGCGATTTTTTAAAGGTAAGAATACCGCTGAAGGAGATGTAACCGCCCATAGCAACCCCCTGCTCGGCCAGCCAAGGCGTGCCGGTGAAGCAGTGAAGGACGAATTGGGCGCCGGGATGGTCTTTGAGGATAGCGACCGTGTCTTCTTCGGCATCCCGCGTATGGATGACGGCGGGAAGACCGGTTTTGACACAGGCTTCCAAGTGCGTATGGAAACTGGTGTGCTGCTGTGATTTGGGCGAGTTTTCGTAGAAGTAATCCAGCCCGGTTTCGCCAAGGGCCACTACCTTCTGGTTCTCGGCGACGGCGAGGAGTTCATCCAGATGAATAAGCTCTTCCTCGGCGACATCCTGCGGGTGGATGCCGGCGGCCATAAAGACTTCCGGATGAGCTTTACAGACCTCTAGGGACGGCAGCCATTCGGCACGGCGACAGGCGATGTTGACCATCTGCTCCACCCCTGCGGCAGTAGCGGTGCTGATGAGTTGCGGTGTGGTAATGGGCGGCTCTTCCTGCTGGAAGCGGCTGTGCATCAGGTGGGTATGGCTGTCGATCATGGTTATTTAATGTTTTCGTAAATGGTTTGTGCCGTCTCGTTCACTAACGCGGCGGTGAGGTTTTTATCGGCGGCGTCGCGCTGGAGGGCCGCGAGTTTGAAGTAGGCCTCGGCGTGGGGCAAGCTGGCCTGGTTTTGCGAGAGGTGCTGCATGAGAATGGAAATGTAACCGGGTGTGGTGAGGCTGGGCTTTTGACCTGATTGCAGGGCGAGAAGAGCTTCGGCCCGCGCCTTGGCAGCGTTACCGATAACGGAGCCCGGGCAACCGTTGGCGACGGTTGCGAGGGAGACATCCGCCCCCTGCTCTTTCAGGACGTCGCGGGTTTCATCGGTAGAAAGCGGCAGCAGCGGCATGAGGCGGCAGCGGCTGCGGATGGTGGGCAGTGTAGCCGAAAGCTGGTGCGCGATGAGGATGAAGAAGATGCCCGGGCGCGGTTCTTCCAAGGTTTTAAGAAGAGTGTTGGCGGCTTCGGTGGTGAGGTCTTCCAGACTATCGACGATGACCGTGCGGGCGGTGTCGGCGGTGCGGAGGAGGTTTTCCAACAGGTTTTGCACCTGCTTGATACCGATGGATTTTTTGCCGTCATCGGGCTGTAAAATATAGTAATCCGGGCAGCTTTCGGCTTGGATCTGTGCGTAAACGGGGCTGGATTGGTCGAACGCGAGCGGGCCTTGGTCGGGCGTGGTTTCGACCGGGGCGCCGAACATATCGACTTCGGTACTGCCTGCCTGGGCGGGGCCGCAGATAAGGCGGAGGGCCAGATTTTCGGCCAGCACGCGCTTGCCGATGCCCTGCGGGCCGTGCAGCAGAATGGCGTGGGGGAAACGACCGGACTCCAGCAATTTGGCAAGCTGGGCTTGGGTACTGTGGTGGCCGATGAGAGACGTAAACATGGCGCCATCTTAACAGATGGCGCCATGGAGTGCGAGACGTTATGCGCTAAGCGGCGAGTGCGAAATGCGAGCTAATTGCGCGCTGGATATCGGTTGTGACTTTTTCCAGCGGGCGATTGGCATTGATGACGACCGTACCGCGATTGGCATAGAGTTTGGCGTAGTGCAGATAGCCTTTCCTTACTTTGCGATGAAACCGGATGCTCTTTTCATCAAAGAGATTCAGTTTTTCTCCGCTGCGTTGCTTGCGGTTGAGACCGATTTCGGGAGGCACATCCAGCACCAAAGTGAGGTCGGGCCAAGCGTTACCGATGAGCTTTTCCGTATAGTACCGGACGAAGTATTCCCATTCGGTGTCTTCCTTGTTCACGTAGCCTTGGTAGACCGGTGAACCGAATTGGAAGCGGTCGGATATGAGCCACTCCCCTGCCTTGCGGGCAGCCGCGATATGCTCGTGCGCCAACGCCATTTTAGCTACGCCGAAGAGTGTCATGTGCTCGACGGGGGTGATGTTGGCAAACGTATCTTCCATAATGAGCTTGCGCATCTGCCAGCCGAGGTCGGTGCCGCCGGGGTCTACCGTTTGATGGCAGGCGATGCCGGTGACCTCGGTCAGCCAGGGTGTGAGAAGACGGGCTTGGGTCGATTTCCCTGCACCCTCGCCGCCTTCCAGGACGATGAAACCAGTCATAGGGTGTTCCTTCTCGTAAGAGAGATGTGATGGATATGTATACGTCTGGTAGAGATGGATAGCAAGCGAAAGGGGGCCTAAGCCCCCTGCCCTTGTTCTCTGCCCCTAAATGGAGGGTTGGAGGTTGGTGCCGAAGCGGCTGTTGATGACACCGAGAATCTCACGGTGCACTTCGGCGGGGGTTTGGGCCGCGTTGATGAGCGTGTGGGTTTCGGGGTGTTTGGCCACTTGCTCCAGGTATCCGGCGCGGTTTTTGGTGTGGAAGTCGGTGCCCACGCTTTCCATGCGGCTTTCGGTCAGGCCCTGCTCAAACAGCGGGTCTTTGCGGCCAAGGCCCACTTCGACTGGTACATCCAGCACCAGCATGAGGTCCGGGCGGGTGTCTTCCACTGCGAAGTCGGTCAGCTTCTCGATCAGCGGGATATCCAGCCCGCGGCCATAGCCTTGGAAGACCAGTGTGGAGAGATAGGTGCGGTCGGACAGCACGAACTTGCCTTCGGCCATAGCGGGACGCACCAGCGTGCGAATGGTGTGACGGCGGTCGGCGCTAAAGAGCAGGACTTCGGTGACGCCGTCCAGCTTGTCCGCATGGCCGGTGAGGAGAATTTCGCGCAGTTGCTTGCCGACGTCTGTCGCGCCGGGTTCGCGCACCAGAATGTACTCTTTCTCGGCGTGGGCGAAGCTGTCGGCCAGCGCCTTCATTTGCGTGGTTTTACCGGCGCCGTCGGGGCCTTCCAAAGCGATATAGGGCATGGGGGTTATACCTTTTGTTCCGTGGGTGTGGTACCCAGGCGGGGTTGGAATTTGCCTGAAAGGCAGCGATGCGGTGGATGGGAACCTAGGACTTCAGCCAGCTCCGGGAAGATGTTCTCGGGAAGCTTGGTCTTTGAAAACCATTGCACGCCGCCGCATTTTGCAGGCTCGGCATTGGAGGGTGTGCCCTGCCATTTTGTTATTTTGAAATAGAAGTTCATGCCATCAAGGCCATCGGTGCGGCGAATGTGATGCAACGCGATGAAATGCATATCCTGCTCTTCCATTGTCACATCCAGTTCTTCCTTCGCCTCTCGCTGAGCGACTTTCAGTACATGCTCGTTCGGCTCGAAGTGGCCGCTGGGAATGCTCCAGTATCCATCGGCATAGCCCGTATTCTGGCGCAATTGCAGAAGCACTTCGCCCTGCGGATTCTCGAATACCAAGAAGACCGCAGGGACGACTTTGTGACGTTCTGCCATACCGACCTTAGAAGCCGAATTTGCTACCGAGGGTCTGGAAGAAGCGACCGGCGAAGCCTGCTTCGGCTACTGGTTGCTGGACAACCAGTGCGCTGGTGATCTGCTGGCCGTTACCCAAGGTGACGGTGATCTGGCCTACCGGCTTGTCGGCGGCGATCGGGGCCACCAGCGGCTTGTCGTAAGTGACGGTGGCCTTGGCTTCGCCCGGGTTAGAGCGGTTGAGGTAAGCCTTGACGCTTTCCGGAACGGTCAGGTTCACCTTGCTCACGTTACCGTGCCAGACCGGAACGTCGGTGACGATGGCATCGCCGGCGCGGAAGATCTCTTTGGTGGCGTGGCTGGCAAACAGGGTACGGTAGGCTTGCAGGCTGGTGCCTTCGCGCTCGCTAAACCCGCTGGTACCCATCACGACAACAACCAGACGCTCGCCGTTCTGAACGGCGGTAGAGGCCAGGTGGTAGCCAGATTCTTCGGTGTGGCCTGTTTTACCGGCGTCGATGCCGACATCGGCGTGCAGCAGGCCGTTACGGTTCTGCTGGGTGATGTTGTTCCAGACGAAGGATTCTTCGGCCAGATACTTCTTGTACTCCGGGAAGTCGCGGAAGATGGCGGTGAGCAGCATGGCGACATCGTGCGCGGTGGTACGTTGTTGCGGGTCGGGCATACCGTTGCTGTTGCGGAAGGTGGTGTGGGTCATGCCCAGATCCTTGGCCTTCTTGTTCATCATCTCGGCGAAGCCTTCTTCGGTGCCGCCCAGTTGCTCGGCGATGGCGACGCAGGCGTCGTTACCGCTGACAATGGCGATACCCTTGATCAGCATTTCCACTGACACGGGTTTGCCGACCTCGATGAACATCTTGCTGCCTTGGGTGCGCCAGGCTTTTTCCGACACATTCACCGGGGTTTGCAGCGTAATGCGGCCTTCCTTCAGAGCTTCGAAGGTGAGGTAGAGGGTCATCAGCTTGGTGAGGCTGGCCGGACCTGCCAGCATGTCGCCGTTGTCGTTGATAAGTATCGTGCCGGTATCCGGGTGGTAAACGTAAATGGCTTTGGTGTACTGCGAGACGGGCGCGGTTGCCGATGTTTCGGCTGCGGCCGGCGCTGTTGCGGTTTGGGCCAGTACGCTCGTGGAGACGGTGGCGGCGAGAACAAGAGAGAGAATGACGCGTTTCATGGCCGGTAGGTTAGGACGAAGTTGAGTGCTGTTCAAGACAATGGCCTCCTGCGGAGGCCAAGGTTTAGGCAGTGAGGTGTTATTAGTCGTCGACCTTGAGCTGGGCTTCGGTGAAGCCTGCGCTGATCGCTTTTTGCAGAGCGGCATCGGCATCCGCCACGCTATGGAACGGCCCGGCGCGGACACGCAGCAGTTGCTTGCCGCCGGCTTCGAACTGGCTGAGGGCCGCGGTGTCGAAGGTTTCGGCGAGCTTCTTCATTTGCTCGGTGGCGTTGGCTTCGGAGCTATACGCACCGATCTGCACGTAGACGAAGGTCTTCTTCAGCGGCTTGGTATCGGTAAAGACGCGGTCTTCGTATTCCGGCGGCTTGGGCAGAGAGACAGCCGGTTTGGGCGGCTGGACACTGCGGTGCTGGTCTCCCTTGGGCAAAGGTGCCAGCGATTCTTCTTCGGCACCGCCGCCGACACCCACACTAGCGAGGCGCTCGGCACGGATGTCATTCTTCTTCATGTCTTCGGCCGCATTAAAGTAACCGCCCTTGTAACCGCCACGCTGGTGGTGGGGGCCGCCGATCGCTTCTACCAATACCGGGGCGGTACCGAAGCGCACCATATCTAGCGACTGGGCGGCGGCGTAGGAAAGGTCGATGATACGGCCACGCACGAACGGGCCGCGGTCGTTCACCTTCACGACCACGCTCTTGCCGTTCTCGAGGTTCGTGACGCGGGCAATAGTGGGCAGCGGCAGCGATTTGTGGGCAGCGGTGAAGGCATACATGTTGTAGCACTCGCCGTTGGCCGACACTTTGCCGTGGAAGTCCTGTCCGTACCAACTGGCGATCCCTTTCTCGGAGTAGCCGAGACTTTCGTTCATCGGCACATAGCGCACGCCATCGACAATATACGGGTTGCCGACCTTGAGGTAGCCTTCGGCCGCGCACTCGGCTGAGTCGGCTTTTTTCAGCAGATGGTTGCCGACGTAGACCTGGGCACAGCCCGACAACAGGACGGGAACAAGAGCAGCGAGAGAGAGGCGGAGGTAAGACATGGGGGATGTGTCGGTATGTTAGGCGTTGTTACTTTATCGCTTCGGCTTCGATGGTATCGGCCAGGGACAGTACCGACCATGCGAAGTAAGACGAGTTGTTCCAGCTCAGAATCACGCTGAAGTTGGGGCCTAGAAGGTAGGACGGGCCTTCGGCCTGCGGCTTGTAGTAACGGAGCTGCGTGTTGGCGGGAAGAGTGATGTCGGATGGCTCTTTGAAGCCGCGTGCTTTCCAGAACGACAGCGGGTGGATGGGTGAGAGACCGCGCGAGTTCAGCTCCAGCCCTTTATCGTTAAAGCTGCTGGCCAGTTGGTAGCGCCACGGTTGGCCCTTTTGCCAGCCGCGCTTGTAAAGGTAGTTGGCGGCAGAGGCAAAAACGTCGGCCTGATTATCCCAGATGTCGGCGATGCCATCGCCGTCGCCATCCTGTGCATAGGCCAGCCAACTTGTGGGCATGAACTGGCACTGGCCCATGGCCCCTGCCCAGCTGCCCAGCAGTTTTTCGGGATCTTTGCCGGTACGCTTGGCAACCTCGAGGGCGGCAAAGGTTTCTTTGCGGAAGTAATCGGAACGGGGCGACTGCCATGCGAGGGTGGCCAGTGCAGGGATAATCGGGTGCGTGCCCTGAACTTCGCCGAAGCGGGTTTCAATTCCCCACAGGGCGACGATCACGCTGGGCGGTACGCCGGTACGCTCGTAGGCTTTGTTCAATTCTTCGCTGTGCTCTTTCAAGTTCGCGGTGCCGCGCTCGATACGCGACGCCGAGAGCATGCTGCCGGTGTATTGTGCAAAGGTGCGGACGATCTCCGGCTGGGCTTGCTCGGACTTCAATACCTGCGGAATAGGCGCGATGTTGCCGTCGAAGGCTTGATCCAGCAGTTTGGGGTCGTGGCCCTTGCGCTGGGCTTCTTTGCGCAGCTCGGCATAGAAGCGGTTAAAGCTCTCGTTGGTGGGGTTGTTGGGGTGCATGCCCGACATAGTGGAACATGAAGCTAAACACAGCGTAACGGCGGCGAGAGTGGCTTGGCGGATATTCATAAGCTTCATCGTATCAGGCTCCTGTTGGTTGGCGAGATATTGCTGTATGCACCCCTGCCCTTTTGGCATGGGGGTGGTGCAGAAAAGCGCCGGTTAGAAGGTGTAGCCGACGCTTATCCCGGTAAGCGTATCGGTGTTCTTGCGGTCGGAGGGAACATCGGTGGTGTATTTCACTGTGTAGCTGGCCTTGAGGTACATGTTCTCCACCAGTTTGGACTTGAGCGCGGTCTCGCTTTCATACACGCCGTATTCGGCACCGATGGAGCCGCGGCCCATTTGCGTGAAGGTCACGTGGTCGTTCAGGCGGTAGGAATAGTTGGCCTCAGGCTTTAACAGGAAGTCGGTTTCTGTGTTTTCGTCTTCGGCTTTACTTTGACGGATACCGGCACCGAGCTGGGCGACAAGTTTCTGTTTGCCACCTTCATAGAGCTTACGGCCGTAACCGACGGTTTCGGTCGCGCGGTAATCGTAACCGGAGAAGTTGTCGACTTCGTAGTCGATCGCGCCGAAGACATATTCGATGTCGTTCAGCTTGCGGTCGGTTTGCAGGCCGAATTTGTAGTTCTCTTCGCTGCGGACTTCTTCGGACTTGGCGTAGCGGGCTTTACCTTCCAGGTTGAGTGCCCAATCGCGCCAGTCGCGACGGGCTTCGCCATCCAGCTTCAGGTTGCTGGTATTGCTGTTACCGCTGGCGGCGTTGTAACCGAATTCCAGTTTACCGTTCCAGCCGAGAAAGTTGGTGGTGTTGCTGACGTCTTCGGCATGGCTGATGGTAATGGTGGCAACCAAAACGGCGGTGGTTGCGATAGCGATGTGGATTTTCGGCATATAAGGCTCCCTGACTTTAAACAACGCCATGGGATTACCACGAAGTGGCGGATTTGTTCAGTTCTGAGGTTCAATCTGCCGGTTTTTAGGGCACTCGCCCGCCGTTAGGAATGTTCCGGTAAGGCTTTGGCGATGAGAGCCTGACCCTTGCGCGGCTTGGGGTAACGCAGCAATTGCAGCGGCATGGTGGCCGGGGCATGCTCGGGCAGATTCACCTGAATGGGGTTGGCGACCGGCTTGAGCGGATTGCTCAGGTAATTGTGCAGGCTTTGCAGTGTGGCGCAAGGCGTGAGTTCATCGGTGGTGAGGAACATGCCGCCGTTGCGCATGGCGCAGCCTAAGGAGGTACGGCTGGTGAACACGGTGAATGCCGGGCTGAACAGCAGGCTGAGAATGACGGGCGACAGCCAGACCTGTGTGGCGCCGGGTACAAAACCGACCGATGCCAGAAGTGATGTACCCAGCAGCAGGTGGTAACGGTGGCGCAGCGCAGCTTCCTTCCAGCCGATGCCACGTTCGGAGCGCGGTTGGGCTTCCCACTTAACAACGCGGCCCAGCAGCGGTAGCACGATAAAAGTTGTGTAGAACAGCATGGCCACTGGTTGCAGCAGCATACCGAAGGCTTGCTCCAGCAATGCGCTTTCGATCATCCGGCGGGCACCGCCAAAGGAACGGCGGATGCGTGGCTGCACAAAGGCGATGACCAGTGCCAGAACCTTGGGGCCGAACAGCAGGGCCAATGTGAAGTAGAACAGCGAGTCGCCGTAAACGGATTCTCCGGCAAAGCCTGCGGTGGCCAGGCTTACAGTGGCGGAATCGGTACTGGTAAGCAAAGCGACCAGCGACAGCAGCACGAACAGCAGCCACAGCGGGCCGGTGGCGTAAGACATAATGCCAAGCGTCATGTGCATGCGGTTGACGAACGGAATGCCCTGCGCACGGATGAAGTGTTGGTGTTGCAGGTTACCGGCGCACCAGCGGCGGTCGCGCTGCATGTAGTCAATCAGGTTGGTCGGCAGTTCTTCATACGTACCTTCAAGAGTGGGCAGCAGCCAGGCTTCCCAGCCGCCGCGGGCGATGAGGGCTGCTTCGACGATATCGTGGCTGAGGATGCGGCCACCGAGCGGTGCTTTGCCCGGCAGGGTTGGGAGGCCGCAGGTTTCAAGGAACGCACGCGTGCGGATGAGGGCATTGTGGCCCCAGTAATTGGCATTGGCGCCTTGCCAGAACTCAAGCCCCAACGAGGCAGGCAGCATGTACAGGCGGGCGGAGAACTGCATGATGCGGCAGAACAGAGTGTCGCGCCCCACCGGAATGAACGAGGTTTGCAGCAGGCCGATGCGCGGGTGCTTTTCCATCAGGCAGATCATACGGCGGATGGTTTCGCCGGCCATCAGGCTGTCGGCATCCAGTACCAGCAGGTGCTCGTAGGCCCCTCCCCAACGGGTGCAGAATTCCTTTACGTTACCGACCTTATAGTCGACGTTGTCGGCACGGCGGCGGTAGTACACGGTCGGGCCGTGGGCTTCCAGCGTGCTTAGCAGCGAGGTGTAGGTCTGGGCCTCTTCGTCGATCGCGTCTGACTTCTGGCTGTCGCTGAGGATGAAAATGTCGATATCGGAAGGTGTGCCCTTAGGCTGGAGAGCCGCCAACGAGGCACGCATGGTGCGGACGCGGGCGAAGACCTCGTGCGGGTCTTCGTGATACGCAGGAATGAGGATCGCCGTGCGGGTCGTGCTGCTGGGAACGAGATTTTCGTGCGGAATGGCGAGGGCTTCGCGCTCCAGCGGTGTGCGGCGGCGGCCGGAGAGCCAGAGAATGATGCCGAGCATCATCGCCCACGAGGTGAATGACAACATGCTGAAAAGAAGTGCGAAGACGGTGAAAAGCGCCAGGTTCAGGGGCGATGCGCTGAGATCATCCCATCCGCCTGCCATATTCCAGCCGAGGGTTAAACCTGCAGCAAGCAGCACTAAAGCTGGCACAAATGCTGAGAGACGACGCAGAAGAAGCGTTGTGTAAGTCACCGTAGGAGCATAGGTTTTGAACATGATCCACGATATGGCGAGAGGGTGGGGGGAAAACAAGGGTTATGCCGTTTGGAGGCGCGTACTTTTAGCGTTTTGAAAGGTTGCTGCAAGAAAGAGTTGCAGAGCCACTACACCCCCATGTTAGCATGGCGCATCAAGAAGGAATTACGCCCATGCTCTTTGCCACCATTGACGCCCAGTTTGACCAACGCCTGCAGGAGCTGGCGGAATGGATCGCCATTCCGAGCATCAGCGCCCTGCCCGAACACCGCGACGATGTGTATAAGGCTGCGGAATGGGCCCGGGCGTATCTGGAACAGATGGGTTTTCCTCTGGCGGAAGTGATTGAAACCGAAGGGCTGCCGGTCATTTATGCCGAAAACTGCCCCTACCCTGATAAGCCGACGGTTCTGTTTTACGGCCACGTGGATGTGCAACCCGCTGACCCGCTGGAACTGTGGCAAAGCCCGCCGTTTGAAGCGACCATCCGTGACGGTAAGCTGTTCGCGCGTGGCGCTAATGATGACAAAGGCCAGTGCATGGTGTGGCTGGGGGCTTTGCAGGCTCTCAAGACCGTGCATGGGCAGTTCCCGGTCAACATCAAGGTGATTCTGGAGTCGGAAGAAGAGATCGGCGGAAAGAGCATAGAGGCTTATGTTAAAGCCCACGCCGAGACGCTGGCGTGCGATGCGGTGATTGTGTGCGATACCTCGATGTACAGCCCGGAGCATCCTTCCATCTGCACCAGCCTGCGTGGTATTGTTTACAGCGAAGTGGCGGTGCGTGGTGGCAAAACCGATATGCACTCCGGCCACTATGGTGGTGTGGCCCCTAACCCGCTGCATGCGCTGGCGCTGCTGATCAGCCGTTTAAAAGGCGAAGACGGGCGTATCAATATCCCTGAACTGCTGGAAGCGGTACCGGCTGTGACGCAGGATGAAAAGGATTTCTGGGCGGCTGACCCCGTGAACTTTACGCCCAGCCTGCTGGAGGAAATGGCGGTAACGCAGCTTTATGGTGAGAACGCGTATTCGCCGTATGCCCGTACCGGCCTGCGCCCCACCCTGGAAGTACACGGTATTGTGGGCGGGTTTATGGGCGAAGGCTCGAAGACGGTTATTCCGGCTCAGGCTAAAGCCAAGATCAGCCTGCGTCTGCCGCCCGGCATGGCGCCGGAACCTGCCTTGGACGCTTTGAAGCGTGCGATTGAAACCCATATGCCCGCAGGTTACGCGACCGATGTGAAAACGCTGGGCCTGGGTGCCGGGATGATGACCGAGTGGGAGCACCCCTTCATGCTGAAAGCCCGCAAGGCGATGGCGACCGTATATGGCAAGCAGCCTGTGCCGATGCGCATGGGGGGCTCGGTGCCCGTATGTGCGGTGTTTGACAGTGTACTGAAGTCTCCTGTGCTGCTGGTCGGGTTTGGTTTGCCGGATGATGACCTGCATGCACCGAACGAGAAGTATTCGCTCGACCAACTCAAAAAGGGCATGAACACCATGGCGCTTTTGCTGGAGGATATGGGGCAGAAGTAAAGGAAAAGGCGCTGGGGCGCCTTTTTTATATGGTTAATGGGCCAGTTTGAGCGTGATGACCCCGGCGATAATGAGGGCCACGCCGGCATAACGGGCGACCGAGGTCGGGTCGTTGTAAATCATTACCCCGACAAGGAATGTGCCTGCGGCGCCGATACCGGTCCAGACTGCATAGGCCGTGCCGATTGGGATCTGGCGTTGGGCCAGCCACAGCAATGCGCCGCTTGCCGCCATAAAGGCGATGGCAATGAAGATGCCCGACCAGCGCGTTTCAGGAGTCTGCGCCATTTTAAGGCCCACAGGCCAACCAATTTCGAGAAGTCCGGCAGTGAGGAGATAGAGCCAGGCCATGAATGCCCTCCGTTTGAGAGCCGGGCCGTCCCGGTCGTTGATGCCCGTTATGGGTAGGGTCGTTCCCTATAGGGGTAGAGTACTGTTTTGAGGGTGGTGGTCAAGGGGCTTAAGAGAAACTGGCGGAGGCGGTAGGATTCGAACCCACGGAACCTTGCGGCTCAACGGTTTTCAAGACCGCCGCTATCGACCACTCAGCCACGCCTCCGATGGCGCTGTTCTTAGCATTACCTTATTCCAGTGTCCAGATGAAGGGATTGGCCTTCGGCCGAAAATGACCCCTCCGTGGTCATTTTTCGAAGTGCGCAAGCTCAGGTTGGAATCCCCTATCACTCCCGTTTTAAAGAAAAGCACCCTCTTCGCGAGAAGAGGGTGCTTTTCTTTAAAAACCCTGGCGGAAGCGGGGGGATTCGAACCCCCGAGGGATTGCTCCCAACCGGTTTTCGAGACCAGCACATTAAACCGCTCTGACACGCTTCCGCAGCCTGAATAACTAAAAAGAAGGCATTTGCCAAGCGCAAACCAAGCGTTTGAACTGGACACAACCGAGAATTCCGATTACAAACGCCGCACTCGGGGAGTAGCGCAGCCTGGTAGCGCATCTGGTTTGGGACCAGAGGGTCGTAGGTTCGAATCCTATCTCCCCGACCATGAATTTGAACGGAAGAGGGCTTTTCAACGAGTCCTCTTTCTTTTTATGCGTGTAAGAGCGTTTTTGTTTTCCAGCGGCGTTTTGGCCGTTCCGTTACGTTTTTTGATGCAAGGTATGGGTGTACTTTCTTCACCACAGCTGCGGGGTTTTCTTTTTTAAAGCACGGACATCGTCTTTTACGTAACTGATTTGTCTGTGATATGATTTTGGCTAATCAACAACAAGAAGTAGATCCCCCTCTATGAATTCCCTATCGTTACGCCAGCGTTTGTTTCTGGTCATTGCGCTAAGTATCTTCAGCATGTTTGCAACCATTGGTATTGGTCTGTGGAGTTTGTATGGCGTGATGATGCAGGACCGCATGGACAAGACCCACAACCTTGTACAGACCGCTGACAGTATTATCGAAAGTTACGGCAAGCGTGCCGAAAGCGGCGAAATGACGGTAGAGCAGGCTCAGGATGCTGCAAAACTGGCAATTCGGGCTATTCGTTACGGTAAGGACGACTACTTCTGGATTAACGACATGCAGCCGAAAATGGTGATGCACCCGATGAAGCCAGCGCTGGAAGGTAAGGACCTGAGCAAAAACGCCGACCCTAATGGCAAATTGCTGTTTGTGGAAATGGTGAAGATCGCCACCGAGAAGGGCGAAGGCTTTGTTGATTATATGTGGGCCAAGCCGGGTACCGATACGACCCCCTACCCCAAGCTCTCTTACGTGAAGCAGTACAAGCCGTGGGGCTGGATTGTGGGGACCGGTATTTATATTGACGACGTGCGTGCCGAGGTTATCAATCAGGCCGTGATTCTGGCCGCGTTGGCCGGTGTGGTTCTGGTGGTTCTGATCACCTCCGGTCTTATCATCTGCCGCTCAATCCTGTCTCCGCTGCGCATGTTCGCCGATGATCTGGGCCGTACTTCCAATGAGCTTTCCGGTGTGATTGAAGAGTCAAGCCGCTCGACCAACACCCTTGCTGCGGCGGCACAGGAGACGAGCAACCAGAGCGAGCTCATCAAGCACAGTGTGCATGAAGCGAATGGTCAGGTGGCGAATGTGCACCGCGCTTTGGAAGAGCTGAATGTCAGTATCTCGGATATCTCCAAGAACGTGGGTGACGTGAATACCTATGTGCGTCAGGCCGTGGACAAGACCGCCCGCACGAATGAAGTAGTAAGCCGCCTGACCGAGACGACGCAGAAGATCAGTGAAGTTGTGTCGTTGATCACCAGTCTGGCCGACCAGACCAACCTGCTGGCGCTGAATGCCGCCATTGAAGCCGCCCGTGCCGGTGACGCAGGCCGCGGGTTTGCGGTGGTTGCCGATGAGGTCAAGAAACTGGCTACCAACACCGGTAACGCGACCGAAGAAATCGGGCAGAGCGTGATGAATATCAAGAGCGCCGTGAATGAATGCGTGACCGCGCTTGAGGATGTGGTGAAGTCGGTTCAGCAGATTCAGGACAACACCAACGCGATGAGTGCCGCCGTGGAAGAACAGACCAGTGTGGTGCAGAACGTGACCATGAATATGCGCGGAGCCTCGGAGCACGTGGGTGCGGTTGCCACCAACATTGAGGGCATTGAAGAAGCTATCCGTGACAGTGCGCAGTCGAACCAGGAGCTGGCGAGCATCAGTGAAGAGCTGAACCGCTCGTTCGGCACGATGCACAAGAATGCCATCGCGGTCTTCCGGCGCCTGGGGCTGACGGTGTCGTAAGGCATCGCATATAAAAGGGGCCGTTTGGGCCCCTTCTCTTTTGTCTGTCCTCTAGCGTTTGCGGGCGGGCTTTTTAACGGCTTTTTTTGGCGCTGCCTTTACAGGTGCGGCAGCCTTAGCCGGAGCCTTTACGGTAGCCTGTTGCGGGGCCACAAAGGCTGGCTTGGGGGCCGTAAAGTGGAAAGCTGCGTGCTCTAGCGGTTTGCCGTAGCGGTGGTTCTTCAGGTAGTCGTTGGTCAGGTTACGGATCTTACCGCTGAGCAACCACATCGCCAGCAGGTTGGGAATCATCATCAGGCCGGTAGTGATGTCGGCGATCGTCCAGATGAATTGCACGCCCTGGTTGACCGTTTCGGCGAGGTCTAATACCGCAGCGCCGAAGAAGGTCATCAGCAGGAAGGCCACCATGTAAGGAGTGGCCACGCCTTTGCCGAACAGGAAGACAGCGCCCTGCTGGCCATAGTAGCCCCAGCCCAGAACCGTAGTAAAAGCGAACAGCAGCAGGCACAGGGCAACAATAGCAGAGCCCAATTGGAAGCCGAACAGGTCAATGCCACCGAGGCCCGAACTAAAGGCCAGTTGGGTGAGCGAGGCACCGCCGGAGGCGACGTCGGGGGACGTCCAGGCACCGGTGACGAGAATCACCAGTGCAGTGAAGGTGCAGACGAAGAAGGTGTCGATGAAGGTCTGGGTCATCGAAATAAGCGCCTGCTCGGTCGGGTGCTTGGTTTGTGCGGTGGCGGCCACGATGGCGGCGGAGCCGAGGCCGGATTCATTTGCAAACACGCCGCGGGCCAGGCCGTAGCGCATGGCCATCATGATACTGGCGCCGACAAAGCCGCCGGTGGCTGCGGTACCAGTGAAGGCCGATTGGAAAATGCTGTAGAACATCTGCGGTACATAGGCCGCGTTTGCCAGCAGAATGAGTGTGCCCGAAACGGCGTAGAGGAGAATCATGAACGGCACCACACGGTCGGCCATTTTGGCGATGCTTTTGAGGCCGCCGAAGAGGATGGCGGCGGCGGCGAGTGTCATGACCGTACCGGTGAGCGTGGGGCTGATGTTGAAGCTGCTCTTCATGGCATCGGCCACCGAGTTGCTTTGGACCATGGCGCCGATGCTGAAGGCGGCGAAGGCTAGGAACAGTGCGTAGAGCGCACCGAGCACCGGCTGGCGGGCGCCGTACATCAGGTAGTACATGGGGCCGCCCTGGAAGGCGCCTTCGGCGGTCTTTACGCGGTAGTGCACGCCGAGCAGCGTTTCGGAATACTTGAGTGCCATACCAAAGAGGCCGCTGCACCACATCCAGAACACGGCACCCGGACCACCGATGACGACGGCGGTAGCGACACCTGCAATGTTACCGGTACCGACCGTGGCAGCGAGTGCGGTCATCAGCGCCGAACGGTTGGAGATGGTGCCCTCGCCTTCCGGCTTTGCGGCCGGGAAGAGAGCGTCCTTCATGGCGGGAATCAGCATGCTGAACTGCAGGCCCTTGAGCAGAATGGTGAGCCAGATGCCGGTGCCCATCAGCAAAATGAGCATGGGCCAGCCCCAGAGCAGGCTGGAGATGTAATTCAGGGCGTCGTGAATGGTGGTGAACATGGGGGTACTTCCTACCTGTCTTTCGTTATGAAAGGTATATTGTATTCATTGGACTTGTCTGTACAGGCAGGTGCTGGATTGGTGGGCAGCGATGTTACAGCTGTGTGCTATACACGTCACAAAGAAGGGCACCGTGGGGTGCCCTTCTCTTCACGTGTTCAGGTTTTAAGCCGTGTAAGTGCGACTGTAGCGAGGATTGCCGAGGCAACCGCGATGACCATGAGTGTCGCTTCCAAACCGATAACTGGTTGGAGAGCCGAAGCCGTACCCATTGAGAGAATACCGACGATTCTATCGAACAGGCGGAAACCACCTGCCGCCGTACTACGGATAGCCGATGGCACGTTGTGGTGCAGCAGGTCGTTACCGATGGTATCGGCCAGCATATAGCCCAAACCCGAGCCCAACATGAAGGGTACGAACGATACCCACCATGGTAGAAGCGCCATAGATACGAAGCCCATGAACACCAGTGCGATGCAAAGGGCAAAGCACATGCGTGCGCCGAAGCGTTCTACCAACTTAGGGCACTGACTGGCGAACCAACCACGTGCCGTAAAGTGGATTGTCATGAGTGTACCCATAACTGCGGCGCTTACACCTGCGGCGGTCCAAGTCGGTTGGACCGACCAGAACAGGGTGATTGTGTTACCCGAAATAAGGCCCGGGATTATAACCACCCACCGCGTGCGTGTGTTGCTTAAGCTAACCCATGTCTGCTTCCACATTTGTGCGTAGGTAGGGTGCGCAATGGGCTTGGCAAAGGGAGCTTCCAGCAGCTTGACCGCCACCAGCACCATACCGATGTTGGCGAAGATGCTGGCGAGAATAGGCGCCGAAGGATGCAACACGAACAGCCAGCCACCGGTAAACATTGCCACCGCACCTGCGTAGGATTGCAAGCTGGTTTGCTTTGTTAAGGTACGGTAGTGGCGGTTCTCCTTTCCCACCGAAGCCAAGCTATCGTAAAGCAGAGCCTCTGCTGCCGGACGGTAGGCGGCGATACCGATGCCGAGAAGAATCTCGGCAAAGGCAAATGCCTGCCAGCCGTAACCAAGCCACATAACAACGTGACCGAGTGTCCATAAGACCGAGCCGAAGATGACCATCGGCTTGCGGCCGTATTTATCGGCCAATGGGCTTACCAGCGGGTTGGCGAGCAGCATGACGACCATGAACATGCTTTGAATTGCCATGAACTCGGCAAAGCTAACGCCGCGCAGTTGGAGGAATGCGAGGAGGACTGGGATAACGAAGCCAGCCTCGCGCAGCATTGCGTGGGTACGCAGATGCCGGAGGTTAGGATGGATATGAGAGGTTCGCATCAGGACTTTCCTTAAGGTTATAAGAGTAAGACGGCCCGTGGGCCGCCTGTGATTCTAAGATTCAGCTTAGTTTACACCACAAACTCCACGGAGAGCGCGCACGCGCCATTGCCCAGTTTGGAAACCGGGTTGGTTTGTGCATAGGTGGTAATGAGCCAAGTCATGAATACAGTGTGGGTGCGTTTCGGTTAGTTCACAAGGGAAATTTCTTTTTTATCAAAAAAAAGAAGGGCACCGTGGGGAGCCCTTTTCTGTGAGTTTATGTTTAAGGAACGATGGTTTCCTGCGTCAGCATCGGGCTGATGGTCTCGATCTGCTGCTGTACCGGCAGTTTGCCGTACTGGCGCATCAGGTCGGCGCGGTCTTCCGGGCCGAACTGGATGAGCAGCAGGCGTAGGCGTGTGGCGTCGTCCATCGGAGTGGCGCTGGGCAGCGGAATGAGCGTGGTGGAGGTTTGGACGACCTCTTGCAGTTGCCACACACCATTGGGGCCAGTGAAGTTGGTGGGCAGGCCGATCTGCTGGGCTTGTTTGGCGGTGAACTGCATCTTCTCGCAGCCGTTCACAATCGCGCCGGCGTTGAGCCATTGGAGTGTGGTCAGCACATACGTGAGGTCGGCAACATCGAGGCCGGACATCTCGGACGCGGCCTGGCTACCGAAGATGGGTGGGCATGCCGCTTCGGTCGGGGCCTGGGCCATGTCGGCTTCCAGCGGCGACATCGGGTTGGCTTCCATGCTGGTTTGCGGTGCCGTGACGTTCCAGCGGATATTAGTATGCTGTTGCCACGGTTTGGCAACCGGGCCCTGCGAGGTGGTGGCCGGAACCATAACGCCTTTCAGCATGGCGGGCGTAACGGTATGCCAGAGAGGATCTTCCGGATGCTGGTAATAGATGACGCTGTTCTCTGGCGTGTAAATGACCGAGCCGGGGTAAGGCAGACCGTCGAAGCTGTAGACCCCTGCACCATCGTGCGTGATGGTGAGCGGCATACCGGACATATCGTAGGTAATGGTGAGTGCGGGCGGCTTGATGGGGCTGGTGTAAGCCTCTTGCGCCTTAGCGGAAAAGGCCCCCAGAAGGCTGACGCCCATAAGGGTCAGCGTAGCGAGGCGGGCGCGTGTTATTGTTTTCATGGGAAAAAGGTTAGCCCCTTGATTTTAGGTGCGCAAGCGGATAGAGAGGGTTTCAGACACTATTTTAACCCCTGCCCCTCTGTAAGGGTAAGGAATACGTAAGAAGGAGCAAAAGCATGAAGATTTCCGGAGTCGACATCCGTCCCGGCATGGTGCTGGATTATCAAAACAAACTGTGGCGCGTCGCCAAGATCCAGCACACCCAACCCGGCAAGGGCGGCGCTTACATGCAGGTGGAAATGAAGGCCATCATTGAAGGTACCAAGCTGAACGAGCGTTTCCGCAGTGCCGACACCGTGGAAAAGGCCAGCCTTGAAGGCCGCCCGATGCAGTACCTGTTTGCCGAAGGCAACAACCTGACCTTTATGGACATGAGCAACTACGAACAAACCGTTATCGATGCCGACCTGCTGGGCGACCAGATGCAATGGCTGAGCGAGAACATGGAAGTTCAGGTCGATTTCTACGGTGACCGTCCGGTAAGCGTAAGCGTGCCTGAAAAGATGGAATTTGAAGTTGTGGAAGCTGATGCCGTTGTGAAGGGTCAGACTGCAAGCTCTAGCTACAAGCCCGCCAAGCTGAGCAACGGTGCCCGTATTCTGGTACCGCCGTATCTGGGTGCCGGTGAGCGCATTATCGTGAACACCACCGATGGTTCGTTCGTGAGCCGTGCGTAATAGTCACGCCAGTTGAAGAAAGGGCCTCGGGCCCTTTTCTTTTGGGCTTTTCTTTTACGCCAGAGGATGGTAGGAGCCTATTTTATGAGCATTGTCGTTACCCCCGAAAGCCGTAGCAAGGTTAGCCCCAAGCGCACCCTTCTGTTGAAAGTCTTTGGCAAGGCCAGTGGCAGTTTCCGCCGCAGTCTTGGTGAATTGAGCCGCGTACGCGTAAACGCCAACGGCGCTGAGCGCGAACTGGCCAAAGCCAACCAGAACATGGAAAGCACCCTGAAGGATGTGCTGGGCGCGACCGGTTTGCCGGTTGTGACCTCCGATGCCGCGATTCCGGAAGGCGCCTACTGGCTGGTAGCCCCGCTGGTCAGTCAGCGTAACGCCCTGTACGCCCGCAACGAAACCTGCGTGGCTGTGGCTTATATTGAAAAAGACGGTACCTGCCCGATCGGTGCCATCATGATGCCGCTGGAAGACATTTGTGTGATCGCGGAAGCCGGTCTGGGCGCTTCGGCTGAAGGTTTGGGCCGCCTGCGCTGCGGCAACCGTGTTGAGCTTGCCGATACCCTGTGCATGGTGCCGTGGAAGACCAAGGATGTGGTGCACTGGAACCTGTTGAGCAAGCTGGATGACGCCGGTGTGCACACCCGCAAGAGCGGCAACACCCTGATGGACATTGTGGATGTGGCGTGCGGCAAGGCCGACTTCGCCATCGGTATGAGCCTGACCCGCATTGAAGTGATGCTGGCTAACCTTATCATGGCCGAAAGTGCCGGTTTTGCCAGCGACCTGCAAGGCAAAGCGCTTGGGCCGACCAGCACCAAGTTCATTATCTCCAACCCCAAGCTGCATGCCCAGATCGTGCGTGAGCTGGAGTTGAAGTCGTAGTCCTGGCTTTGGCTGACTGTTGCCCGACTGCCGCAAGGTGTGTCGGGCTTCTTTTTTACGTATGGCCTATTCAGGCGATTCAAGGTTAGGCTGCGGCCATGGCACTTGCACAGCGTATGGCGTTCTTTGACGGCGGTTTCCGCTACCTTGGGCGCGACTATCTGCTGCGCGATATACGGCATATCGACTGGTGGCATGGCACCGACCGCCAGACCGGCAGCGACGGCAAGCCGATACCGCGTTACCGCTCGCGTTTGAAGATCACGCTGGCAAACGGCAAGACGGTTCCCATCCGCACCAAAAGCCAGTGGGGCACGACAAATTCGACGATTCTTCAGGATGCGCACAAGGTGATTGTGGATGCGGCGGAGATATTGCTGGCGCGCAGTTTTAACTACCGCATGGATGCCTACGAGAAGGATTTTGCCCAGAAGGGTTACGTGCAGTGGGACGATTACCAGATCACCCGCGATGGCAGCTTGTTCTACCGCTCCAGCTACTGTTTTAACCTGAATGACCCGCTGGTGCGCAGCATGTTGTACAGCTTTAAGTTGGTGGCCATGCTGAGCCATAAGCACTGGTGGGGTAAACTGCTGATGCCCCTTGTGCGCACCGACGAAACGCTGGAACTGGAGCGCGACCGCGACTGCTTTTTGTACCTGCTGCGGCGGCATATCGGGCTGTATTGGCCGAAGGAAGCGCTGCGGGTTTACCGGGGTGTTCAGGCTGATGGGACGCCGGTGGGTGCAACTGTGCCGCCCGGTGCTCAGGCGTCTCCGCAGGGTCAGCCGGTGCCGGATTATCAGGCTCCGCCACGTGAGGCGCCGCGTGCGCGGCAGAACGAGTATGTGCCGCCGCCCCCTCCTCCTCCGCCACCGCCCAAGCCGCGTTTGGGCGAAGAGCATTATTTAGGGATTTTAGAACTGCGCGAAGGTGTGGCGTGGACCGAGGTCAAGAGCGGCTACCGCAGCCTTGCCAAGCGGTATCACCCGGATTTGATGCGTGGGCGCGGTGCCTCGGCCGCCGAGCTGAAGCTTGCCGAAGACAAGTTGAAAACCGTTAATGAGGCGTATGCGTGGCTGGAAGACTATTACCGGATGAAGCCGAGAGGTTAGTCCAGTCCTGTATTTTCTGGTTCTCCCGGTAGTGTTTGTAGGCAGGCAGGATGAGCGTTACCATCATAATGAAGCCAATTACCAAAGCCGGTTTGGCGACCGTGCGCAGGGTATAGACCACTTTGCGCGGTAGGCGCACAGGCAGGTGCTTGCCGCATTTGGGGCAGCTTACCAATTGGCCGAAGCGGTGATTGGTGGCGGTACCGCAATGGGGGCAGAGCGTGCGCATGGCTACTACTGGTAGAGGCTCTTATTGGAATTGTCCGGGTAGCCGGCATCTTTCAGGTAGATGCCGCAGGCATTCAGGTTGGGGAGGTTCGGGTCTAGGCTGAACGGGCCGTGGCCGAGGCAGAGGCTCAGGCCGTCGTCTGGCGTGCGGGCAATGGCGAGCCACTCGGTGGGCTGCTGGCCCATACCGTTGCCGCCCTTGTTGGCGTTGAAGTAGCTGGTGGCATTGGTCACTTTATAGAAATAGACGGGTTCCAGCTTGAACCACGAGGCATCGGCGGCGGCGGGTGGTACCTGCACGTTGGCGTAGGCGAGGTTCATTGTGCCTTCCCGCAGTGAGAACGTGGCGGTTTTGGCGTTGATTTCCAGATAGCCCTCGGTGGACTCGAACGCGCGGGAGAGCGGCGTGTAGCCCTGGGTTTGCGCTTGCAATGGCGCAGACTGCGGAGGTGTGGTGGCACAGGCGGCGAGCGTGAGGCAGGCCAGAGCGGCGGAAAGGATCTTCATGCCCGAAGCTTACCACTGTTAAGGGCTGCGGCAACCGGTTTGTGGAGGGGAAGATCTGGTGCCCATGGTCAGACTCGAACTGACACTGGAAGGATTTTAAGTCCTCTGTCTCTGCCATTGGACTACATGGGCACCGGCGATTTGATACTGGATTTTATCAGCTTTGGCTAGCCTTGAAGCGAGGCGAATCGTGGGTTTGCGCGTTTGAAGAGCGTAATTTGGCAGGAACAATCGGAGCCCCCACTCCGTTGGTTGAGTGCGCGGGGTGGCGGGGTGAGGCCACTCCGCCGCTCACTCAACGAAGATCAATAACTAGGGGGATACGGTTATGGGTATGACCGATACAATTAAAGAAATGTTCAGCAGCACTCCGGAAGTCGGCAGCCTGCAGGATTTGTTTTTAGAGCAACTGAAGGACATCTACGACGCCGAGCACCGCCTGCTGGATGCCCTGTCTGAAATGGCTGAGGAGTCTACCAACACCAAGCTGCAGCGTGGCTTTGAAAAGCACCGCACCCAGACCGAGACGCACATTGAGCGTCTGGAAACCATCTTTGGCATGATGGGTGTAGAGCCGGAGCGTAAGAGCTGCGACGCCATCAAGGGCCTTATCGCTGAAGCTGATGAGGTGATCGAAGAAGCCGAAGGTAACGTACGTGACGCCGGTCTGATCGCCAGTGCTCAGGCTGTAGAGCACTACGAAATCGCACGTTATGGCACCCTGAAGCAATGGGCCGAGACCCTTGGCATGCGCGAAGCTGCCAAGCTGCTCGACTCTACCCTGAAGGAAGAAGTGGCGACCGATGTGAGCCTGACCGACCTTGCTGAAAGCACGGTCAACCCGTCGGCCTTCGCCGCCGACCTGCTGGGTAAGGGCAAGCAAAGCACCACCCAGAGCAACAGCCGCCGCTAAGCTGCAGGCTGATGAAGAAGCGCCCTACGGGGCGCTTTTTGTGTGAGAGCTTTAGAGATTGCGGAAGGCTATCATGCCACCTTCGACGTTCACCGCCTCGTAACCTTCGGTAATCAGGAACGCTGTGGCGTGGGCGCTGCGGCGACCACTGCGGCAGATGACCGCGACCGGCTGGCCGGTGGGGATCTCTTCGACACGGAGTTGCAGTTCTCCCAGCGGAATGTGGAGAATATCCGGCAGGCTGTCGGCAGCTATCTCCATATCCTCCCGTACATCCAGCACCAGTGGAGAACGCTCTGACTGCATAGCCTCGGCCAGTTGGGCGGCGGTGATGGTGGGGACCTGCGGCAGCATGTGTTTAGAAGACGAATTTGTCGGACACGGTAAAGGCCGGGTGAACCGTGCCTTTGGTTTCGAACAGAACCTCGGCTACCAGACTGTTGCCATGCTTGGTGAAGATGGTGGCCTCCGGCAGACCGTCGGTACCGATACGCACGCCGCCCAGACGACCGCCTTCGGCCAGTTGCGAGACCAGACTGCCGTGGAGTTCGGCGAACGGAGCGTCGATCAGAATGATGTCATAGGGTGCGCCGGACTGGAAGCCGTGGGTCGGGTTGTCGATCTCCAGCTTGATGTTGGTGTGGCCTTCCAGCGCGAAGTTGGCTTCGGCCTGTTTGGCAAGGGTCGCATCGTCTTCCACCGCCACCACACTGGCGCACAGCGGGGCAATAATGGAGGTGGTGTAGCCGGTACCGCAGGCTACGACCAAAACTTTGTCGGACGGCTGGACGTTGAGTTCCTGCACCAGACGGGCGGCCACCAGCGGGCTGTAGCTTTCGCGGCCTGCGGCGATGGTGGCCGGTTGGTCGAGGTAGGCCGACGCGCTATTGCTGACGTAACTTTCGCGCGGGACAGCGGCAAAGCGGGCCAGTACCGGGCGTTGGTTCACTTTATTAGGCCGAAGCTGGCCTTCCACCATATTGGTGCGTTGGGTCTGGAACGAGTCGGACGAAATATTCATGGGTGGCAGACTAGCGCTTTTGGCTGCCTCCGCCAAGTGGCCGTAGCCATAATTCAGGGGGCTTGCGCCCCCTGCCATTACGGTAACTTCAGCCAGCGTGGCAAAGGTGCCTGCTGGGCTTCCAGCATGGCCGCAAAGGTTGGCCATATGGACGGATTGTTACGTACCACGGCTTCGGTTTGCCACTTTTGGGCCTGCCATACGGCGGCGGTATTGATACCGAACAGGGCTGCGTCTTCGGTGCGGGCCTGCGGTATGAGTGAGAGCATCAGCGGAACGCGGCTGACGGCCAGCTTGGGCTCGTAAGGCCCAGTCAGCAGCGAATTGGCGAGCGCGATGCTGGCCTCGCGTGATTCGCCCAGATAGGCATCGATCCGTGCCAGTCGGTACCATGCCCATGGGTTGAGGGGTGCCTCGCGCAGGGCGTCGGTGTAGGTAAGTTTGGCCATGTTCAGGTAGACCAGGGCCACGCCACGTTGCGGGCCGGTGAGGCCGTAACTGGTGGCCAGGCTTAAATAGCTCTGGGCCAAGCCCTCGCGGCAGGCCACATGGCCCGGACGAATGGCCAGACATTGCTGAAGGTCGCGCTGAATAGGGAAGATCTCGGATGGGCGCAAGGCTATGCCGGCCTGCATGGTACGGATGGCGGGTTCGGCCCGGAAGGCATGATACTCGGCTGCTGATATCCAGAGTGCGGTTACGCACAAAGGAACTGCCCCTGCCCGCATGGCAAGGCTGCCGATACGTTGCCACTTGGCGATGGGTTGAGGCTCTTTGTCTTTCTCCGGGAAAGCCTGGGCGATGCCCATCATTGTAAACGTAATAGCTACCAAAGTGACCGCGGGTACGGACAGGCTGAAGTCGGCCAGCGCGTGACCACCCACGACGACCAGCGTACCTAAACCCAGTGCGGGCCAGATAACCGCGCGGCGGCGGGTGCTGATGCCGTGCAGAGTGAGTGTGAGCAACGCCATGACTGAGGCAGTGAGAAGAAGGATGCCCGGCAGGCCGAGTTCGGTGGCAAGCTCAAGATACGTATTGTGGGCGTATTCGATCAGGGCGGGAATTTTGCGCAGAAGCGTGCCGTCTCTCACTGTGGAGAAGGCCTGCTGGAAAGTGCCGAAGCCGGTACCGGTGAGCAGGTTCTCGCTGATAAGCTGATGCGTAAGGCTGTAAATGCCATCGCGGGATTCGCCGTCGGATTGCAGTTGCGTCATGCGGCGGCCGACCGATTGGCCTACCGCGCCTAGAACAATCATAAAAAGGAGTACAAGAAGGCCGATGATGATCACCAAAGGCCAACGGGCGGCACGGCGGGTTCCAGCCAGGCTTGCCAGAAGCACCAATGTACCGAAAGCCCCTGCCGCCAACCCGGCACGGGAGCCGGTCAGCACCAGCGTGATGAAGCAGATGCCCGCTACCAGCAACCATGGCCAGCCCGGGATCACAACGAGCATCCAGAACGCCTTGAAGCGCTGGCGGAGTGTAAGGCGTGAGCTGATCTCGCCTACCCGCAGCAATGCCATGGCCAGGCTGGCCAGCACCCCAAGAGCGGCCAAGGTAGCAAAGGAGTTTTTATTGACGAAGGTGCCGGTGAGGAAGCCAATGTAGGCTTTTTTCTCGAGCCAGAGAACCGCTTCGGTGCCGGTTGATGCCATGTAAAGACCATACATGCAGGCTGTGGTAATGACGGCTACAGTTACTACCAGCAGGCGTAGCGGGGTGATACGGGACGTTTGATACACAGACCATGCAAAAGCCAGATACCCGAGTGCCAGCATGCTGTGATTGAGCGTTTGCCACGGACTGACGCTGAGAGTGCCTGCTCCGCCCTGTACGATTGGCCAATAGCCGCTCTGGGCACTCATCGGGAGAATCTGGATAAACGTCCAGATGATGGTAAGTGCGACCGGCGCAAATATCGTAGCCAATACGATACGGGGAGCCGGACGTGCCGGGGTTGGTGTAAGAGCCAGCATGATTGCACAGAAAACAGGCAGAACGGCCTGTGCCAGCGGAAAGACACCTCCAAACAGAGCTACCGCCGCCGCAAGCGTAACGGCATAGGCTGACAGCCACGCGTAGGATTTCAAGGGCTCCAGGCGGGACTGGAATTGGCGATGGGAGTGAGGGGAGATATCCATAATATGTTTGTTACAGAAAGGATTCATCTTTACAACCCTGCCCTGATTATTTTATACACTTTGCGACGACTTACAGTCGGAAGACTTAACACTCCTAACAGGTTGAAAGAACATACCTATGAAGCCCCTTACCGCTGTTGTTGCCTGTGCAACGCTTGCAATTGGTCTAGTTGGCAATGCGATTGCCGCCGACTGCGCCGCCAACGCAGCCTCCAATGCCCAAGTTATTGCCAAAGCCAAAGCTGCTGCCACCTCTAAAGAGCGTGAAGCTATTTTGCTAAGCGCGATCAACGCAAATCCGGCTAATGCCGTTTGTCTGCTCAAGCTTTCCATCGATATGAGCGATGACATTGAACCGGCTGCCGGTGAAGAAGGCAATTTCAATGCTGCAGATCTGGGTAACACGACTACGACCAACGAGGCTCCCCCTGCTGAAAATGCCTCGCAAATCAATGAACGCCGGGACACCGGTAGCGCAAGCCCGGTTACCCCCGCCATCTAATTTCACTATCAGTAGAGAGTCCATTCCATGAATAAGTTCCTGTTCAGTGTTTCCGCACTGACCCTGACCGCCGTCTCCGGAGTCTACGCCCAAACCGAAGTTATCCCCGCCGGCGAGCGTATGGCCGCCGACCACGCCCCGATGGGTATCCGCGCCGGTAGCTTCCTGGTTATCCCGAAGGTTGAACTCGTTGAAACCTACAACGACAACATCTACGCTTCGTCTAACAACGAAGAGAGCGACTTCGTCACTTCTGTCAAGCCGGAAGTTTCCGTTCGCAGCAACTGGAGCCGCCACGCCCTGAACGCCAAGGCCGGTGCCGAAGTTCGTAAGTTTGCCGACAACAGCGAAGAAGATGAAACCAACTACAACGTTGCCATGGACGGCCGTGTTGACGTTCTGCGCGACACCAGCATCGGTGGTGGCGTGTCTTACGCCCGCGACCACGAAGACCGTGGTAACCCGAACACCATCGGTAGCCCGGACGAGCCCATTGAATACACCACCAAGATCGCCCGTATCGGCGCTTACCGTGGTCTGGGCCGTGCCAACGCCCGCTTTGACAGCGAAGTTAAGCAGCTTGAATACGACAACGGCCAGACCGCTGCCGGCGTTCCGCTGAACAACAGCGCCCGTGACCGCAACGAGTACACCCAGACCCTGCGTCTCGGTTACCAGATCGACAGCCGCTTTGAAGCTTTCGTGAAGGGTGCCATTGATAGTCGCGTTTACGACGATAAGAGCATTGCCCGCAGCAGCCACGGCCAAACCTACACTGCCGGTACAACCTTCGACATCAGCGGCAAGACCCGCGGTGAAGTTTACGCTGGTATCGCCAGCCGTAACTACACCAATGCCGCTCGTGAAGACATTGATGAGCCGGTATGGGGTGGTAAGGTCACCTGGAATGCGACCGACCTGACCAGCGTTATCGCCAGTGTTGACCGCACCATTGAAGAAACCACCCTTGCCGGTGCTTCTGGCTTTGTGAACACCGACTACCGTGTGGGTGTTGAGCACGCCCTGACCCGCGACATTCTGCTGAAGGGTAACGTTGGCTACCTGCAGGCCGACTACCAAGGCAACGGCGCGAACCGCGATGACGAAACCTACACCGCCGGTGCTGGTATTGATTATTACCTGAGCCGTTGCTTCAAGGCTGGCCTGGGCTACCAGTACACCAACCGCCAGAGCAACGTGGCCGGTGGCGACTACGGTCGTAACACCGTCATGCTGCGCCTGGGTGCCACCTACTAATACGAACCAAATACAAGCAAAAAGGACCCTTACGATGCGTATGAACCTTCTCAAGACTCTGCGTACCGGAGGGGCCTTGCTTGTGCTGGCCCTCGTATTCGGAATGCCCCAAGGTGCCGTGGCCCAAGGCCGCGACTTCTCCGGTGGTCTGACCGGTGCCGGTACGGCTGTGCGCGCCCAAAGCGAGCGCAGCAGCGACTGGGTTGACCGTCAGGCTGAAACCGAGGCCGAAGCCGCCCGTGCCCTTGCTTCCGGCAAGCGTGCCATTGTGGCTCCGGGTCAGGTTGGCCCTGGCGACAAGATCAAGCTGACCGTGTTCGGCGAGGAAAACCTCTCCGGCGAGTTTGAAGTTGATAACACCGGCAGCCTTGCTCTCCCGCTGGTTGGCGAAATCAAGGTCCGTGGCCTTACCCCGCGCGATGTGGAGCGTAAGATCGCTCATGTGCTGGAAGATGGCTACCTGAAGAACCCGCGCGTGAACATTGAAGTTCTCAATTTCCGCCCGTTCTTCATCTTGGGTGAAGTTAACAAGCCGGGTAGCTACCCGTATGCCAACGAGATGACCGTCATCAACGCGGTTGCCCTTGGTGGCGGTTACACCACCCGCGCCAAGACCGGTAAGATCATCGTCCGCCGTGCCGCAACTCCTGATAAGGAAGAGTGGATCAGCGAAGATGCTCTGGTTTACCCGGGCGACGTATTGCGAGTGGATGAACGCTTCTTCTAAAGTGCTGTCTGCTAAAGTCTTTAAAAGCCGCTTTGTGCGGCTTTTTTAGGGCATTCTGTAAATTGTGTACTTTTTTTGTAAAAATTGCGCTTTTCCGCCCTTTGCCACTTGACCCCCTGCCCCCCCTATCCTATTGAAAACACCATAACGAAACCGTAAGGACCCAACTACCATGAATACGGCCCAACGCACTGTGTGGAATGATCTTGTCAACGCCACACGCAGCCAGTTCTCTGCCCACATGCAGGGTGTGGATTGGAGCATGAACAGTACCCTTTCCATGGTCCATCGTCGGTGGATGGTTCTGGTTGCCAGCATTGTCCTCTGCGTCGGCATAGCCATCGCTCTGCTGTTCGTCATTCAGCCGCAGTACACGGCGCAGGCATTGATGCAGATCAACACCCGCTCCGAGCAGGTAACAAAGATGCAGGATGTTGTGAGCAGCCTGGCTTCGACCGAAGCGGCCATCCGTACCGAAGTGGATGTGCTGAACTCCCGCAAGCTGGCCGCCCGTGTCGTCAAGCGTCTGGGTCTGCAGGACGAGCTGGCTTACCAGACCAGCTTCTTCGGTTATATGAAAATGGCCATCAAAATGGCGATCATGCCGGTTTCGGAGCAGAATACCGAAGAACAGGAAAATGCCGAAGACAAGCGCGTCAGCTCGGCTGTGAATGTTTTCCTTAAGAATCTGAATGTCACCCAGACTCCGCGCAGCTATTCGATCAAGCTCAGCTATGAATCTCCCGATCGTGAGATGTCGGCCAAGGTGCTGAACACCCTGATGGATGAGTACCTGAATAACCAACTGGAAGAACGCTTTGAAGCGACCCGCCGTGCCAGCGGCTGGGTAGATGAGCGCTTGAGCCAGATGCAGAAGCAACTGCAAGCTGCCGACCTCGCCGTTCAGAAATTCCGTGAAGCCAATAACCTGACCTCTGCCAAGGGTGTGCTGTTGAGCGAGCAGCAACTGAGCGAGCTGAACAGCCAGTTGATTTTGGCACGCACCGAATTGGCCGAAACCCAGGCCAAGAGCAATCAAGCCCGCCGTTTGCAGCAAAGTGGTCGTGGGATTGAAAGTGCTGCGGAAGTGCTGAACAACACCCTCATCAGCAGCCTGCGCCAGCAAGAAACCGAAGTGCGCCGCGAAATGGCAGACCTGGCCAGCCGTTATGGCGACAAGCACCCCCGCATGATCACCGTACGCAACCAGCTGGGTGACCTGCGTCGCAAGATCAGCGAAGAAATCTCGAAGATCCAAGGCAGCCTTGAGAATAACGTAGCCGTCTCGCAAGCCCGTGTGAACACCCTGCAGGAGCAACTAACCGCCCTTGAGAACAAGACCTACTTGGGTAACGACGCCAGCGTGCGCCTTGCCGAGCTGGAGCGTCAGGCCGAAGCGAGCCGCACCCTGTACGAGAGTTTCCTTGCCCGTAGTAAAGAGCTGGCACAGATGGACTTTGCCCAGACCGATGCCCGTATTATTTCGGCTGCGGAGCCGCCGCTTGGGCCTAGCTCTCCAAAGAAAGGTCTTATTCTGGCCATAGCTTTCGTTATCGGTTCGGCGTTGGGTGTAGGGCTGATGTTCCTGCTGGAGCTGCTGGATTCCGGTTTCCGTACCAGTAACCAGATGGAACAGGACCTTGCTGCTCCGCTACTGGGTGTGCTGGGTGAACTGCCTGCCGAAGACAGCCAAGCCGGTAACCTTGCCCATTACGTGGTGAATAAACCGACCTCGGCTTTCACCGAAGGTTTGCGCGCCGTGCGTACCGCCATGCAGTTTGCCCACCCGGACAAGCCTGCCAAGGTTGTGCTCATCAGCAGCAGTATTCCGGAAGAAGGTAAGAGCCTGTTCTCCATCAGCCTTGCTCAGCTTACCGCTCAGGGTAGCAGTCGTGTACTGCTGGTTGACGCCGATATGCGCCGCCCGAGCGTGTCCAACCAGCTTGGCCTGAAGCCCAAGGCTGGTCTGGCCGAATTGCTGGTGGGTCAGGTGAAGATGAAAGATGTCATCCACACCCTGCCGGAAACCAAGCTGGATGTTATTCCGAGTTTGCCGAACAGCCAGTTCTCCCAAGAACTGCTGGGTAGCCAGAAAATGCGCGACCTGCTGGCCGACTGGCGTAAGACCTATGACATGATCGTTATCGACAGCCCGCCGGTTATGGCTGTAAGCGATGCGCTGACCTTGTCCAGCCTTGCCGATTCCATGCTGTTCATGGTGCGTTGGGGCAGCACCCCGCGTGCTCTGGCCGCCAATGCCGTCAAGCTGCTGCGCAGCAGCCATGCTCCGCTGACCGGTACCGTTATGACCCGTGTCGACCTGAACCGCCAGGCCAGCTACAGTAATGGCGACTACGGTTACTACCACGGCAAATACAAAGGCTATTACACGGAATAGTGTAGGAACTCTCCATGATTTCCAGCCTTACCGGCCTGCTTGCCAAACGCCGATCTGATGAAGATCGGCGTTTTGGTGCTCGTATTCCGGATGGGCAGCGTGTGTATGCCGTCGGGGATATTCATGGCCGTGCCGACCTGCTTGCGGAGTTGCTGGAGCAGCTTAAAGCCGATGCTGAGGGTTATGTTGGACAGATCACGTTCATCGGTTTGGGCGATTACATTGATCGAGGCCGTGAGAGTATGCAGGCCGTTGAGTTACTTTGCACCGCCCTGCCCGCAAACTGGACCAAGGTCTTTTTGCGTGGCAACCATGAGCAGGCCATGCTGGATTTTCTGGAAGACCCGCGCCGCGGCGAATGGCTGGCATGGGGTGGGCTTGAAGCGCTTGCCAGCTACGATATTCAGCCCTTTGGCGCCCGTGGCGTACGTGAGACCGATGCCCTTGCTGCCGAGCTGGAGCATGCTTTGAAGGAAACCAAACACAACGACTTTTACAACAGCACCGTTCTGAGCTACGTTTGCGGCGGTTATGCGTTTGTTCATGCCGGAGTGCGCCCCCGCGTCTCTCTGGACAAGCAATTGCCGAGTGACCTTCTGTTCATTCGGGACGACTTTTTCGGCCGCCCTCACGGGTTGCCGTATCGCATTGTGTTCGGGCACACCATACTGCCCGATATACTGTTGGCCGATGACCGTATCGGCCTTGATACCGGAGCTTTCCAGAGCGGCGTGCTGAGTGCCGTGGCCCTGGAAGGGGACGATGTGCGCGTGCTACAGGCCATTGCCGCGTAGCCCGGGTTGATAACGATAACAAATAAAACATCAGACGATGCCTGCTAAATTCAAACGCGTTCTCAAGTCCATCAAACCGAACTCCGTTATTCTGTTTGCTGCCGACACCTTTATGCTGACCGCAGCTTTTGTGCTGGGGTATATGCTTTCCAACAAAGCATCGGCCGTGCTGCTTGACCGCGCTTATATGCCGTTTGACGACAGCTTCGGTAAATGGCTGGCGTTGTTTGCCGTAGCTATCGTTACTTCGCAGACGCTGTTTTTAAGCCAGGGCCACTACACCCAACGCACCCCATGGTGGGAACAGATCAAGTTCATGTTGCGTGTGAACGTTATCCTGTTCCTGATCTCGGCCAGCGTGTTTTACAGCCTGAAGATCCCCTTCTCCCGTCTGTGGGTTTTGCTCAGCTTTGCGTTTGCCGTACCGTTGCTGATGCTGGGCCGTCTTGTCGTGCGTAAAATCCTGATGGATCTGAAGCGCTGGGCGGTTGATGTTACCCTTATCGGTGGGCCGCAGAACGTGCTGGAGTCGCTGTTTGCATTAAACTCCGACAGCTACAATACCTACAATGTGCGGAGCATCGGCCTGCTGGGCACCACGAACATACTGAAGAAGGCCGACCTGCCTGATCGCCAGAAGCAATCCGTACAAACCCTTATTGCCGCCGATAAACTGGAAAGCTTCATCCGTGACAGCAAGTGCGACATTTTCATTTTCGCGCCGGATGAATCGACCCGTCTCGACATGCAGAAGCTTACCCGTATCGTGCACCAGAAGCGCCGGCAGATCGGCTTCGTTCCGCCGCTGACGGGGATGTCTCTGTACGGTATGGACGTGCAGCACTTCTTCGGGTCTCATACCGTACTGCTGCGCCCCAAGCGCCATGTGGAAAAGATCGTGAACCGTATCTTCAAGCGTGCGCTGGATATTGTGGGTTCTGTTTGCGGGCTTGTTCTGCTGGCCGTCCCGATGACGATTCTCGGCCTGTACATCCGCAAGGATGGCGGACCCGTGCTTTACTACCAGAAGCGTGTGGGGATGCATGGCAAACCTTTTAAATGCTGGAAACTGCGCAGCATGGTGGCCAACGCCGATGAAGTTTTGCAAACCCTGCTGGCAAACGACCCTGTGGCCCGCAAGGAATGGGAAACCGACTTCAAGCTTAAAAACGACCCCCGGATTACCCGCCTGGGCCATTTCATCCGCAAAACCAGCATTGATGAGCTGCCCCAGCTGTTCAATGTACTGTGCGGTGAAATGAGCCTTGTGGGCCCGCGCCCGATCGTGGCCAAGGAGCTGGATTACTATGGAAAGCACCAGGATGATTATCTGGCTGCCAAACCTGGTTTGACCGGTCTGTGGCAGGTGAGTGGTCGCAATGACACAAGTTATGCCTACCGGGTTTACCTCGACAGCTGGTATGTGACCCACTGGAGCCTGTGGACCGACATTGTCATTCTTTTCAAAACGATTGGCATTCTGGTAAACCGGAAAGGTGCTTATTAAAACGAGGGCTGCCGCCCTCTCCGCTTTCTGCTGAAGCCCGCTACGGCGGGCTTTTGGCTTGGCTGGAACTTATTTAACGGCGCGGCATTCTTTCCTTACTCCACGTTAACAACAGGAAAAGGATAGGCTCCCATGGCCCGTATCACGATACCCGGCGGCAGTTTCGCTGCTGCTCCCACCATCAACGTTTTTGAAGAGGCAGTGAAAATGCCTTCGTCCATCAGCTGGCGCTCTGTGCTGGCGGGTGTGACTGTGGCGTTGTGTATCAGCATCATTCTCAACCTCATCGGTATGGCCATTGGCTTCAGCACCGTTGACCCGGCGACCGGCGACACACCGAGCGCCATGACGCTGTCTGTATGGGCGGCCATCTGGTACGTGATGACCGCCATTGCCGCCGCGTTTGCCGGTGGTTGGGTTGCCTCTTACCTCTCCAACCGTCAGTACGGCCAGCTTGGTGGCTGGCATGGTCTCGTCACCTGGGCCGTCAGCACGCTTATCATGGTTTATCTGGTAAGTGCCGCGATGGGTTCGCTGGTAGGTAGCACTCTGAACGCCGTTGGCGGTGCCGCACAGACCGCTGCCATTGCAGCGGCACCTGCTACCATGAATGACCCGCTGGATGATCTGGATGCCCGTGTCAGCGCGTACTCCAGCAACGATGCCCGTGCGCTTTCAGAAGTGACCAGCCAGAACATCCGCCGCATGATCTACGGCCAGCCTGCCGATGTTGAGCAACTGCGTGCCCAGGCTGTTGCCGCCACCATGCGTGCTAATAACATGACCGAAGACCAGGCCCGCCAATACGTAGCCCAACTGGAGCAGGACTACCGTGTGGCTGCCGAGAAGATCAAGGCTAAGGCTGCCGAAGCTGCCGAGGCGACTTCTAAGGGTATCGCGCGTATCTCTATCGTTGCGGCACTGACCCTTATCTTTGGTGCTCTGGCCGGTTGGATGGGCGGTAACGCCGTGACCACCCTGCGCCGTGAACGTGTGGATATTGCCCGCGTTTAAGCCGCAAAGATAACGAAAGGCGTACCCATGGTGCGCCTTTTTTAGTGTGTAGGATTTGTCTGCTTGACGAAATATGAATAACGCTCAATTATCAATAATGCTGTGTGATTCTCAAGCTGTGCGCAAGATCGTCCATATTGATATGGATGCGTTCTATGCATCAGTGGAGCAACGCGACAACCCTGAGCTGCGCGGCAAGCCGGTAGCGGTTGGTCATGGCATGAAGCGTGGTGTGGTGGCCGCCGCCAGTTATGAGGCGCGGGTATTCGGGGTACGGTCGGCAATGCCGTCTGTCACCGCTCAGCGGTTGTGCGAGAGCCTGATTTTTGTGCCGCCGCGGTTTGAGGTGTACAAGGCTGTCTCGCGCCAGATACGGGCGATTTTTGCGGATTATACGCCATTGATTGAGCCGCTTTCTTTAGACGAAGCGTATCTGGATATTACCGCGAATTTACGCGGGTTAGCGACGGCCTCGGAGACCGCGCAGGAGATCCGGCAACGGATATATGAGGAAACGGGTCTGACGGCGTCAGCGGGGGTTTCGTATAACAAGTTTCTTGCCAAAATGGCCTCTGACATGCGCAAGCCCAATGGCCAGTTTGTGATTCCGCCTGAGAATGGTGCCGCGTTTGTGGAGGCGTTGGAGTTGAAGAAGTTTCATGGTGTGGGCCCGGCGACGGCGGCGAAGCTTAATGCGCTGGGTATCTTTACCGGGGCGGATCTGAAAGCCAAGCCGCTGGCGTTTCTGGAACACCACTTTGGAAAGTCTGGTTCCTGGTTTTACGGAATCGCGCGCGGAGAGGATTTTCGGACGGTTGAGCCCAACCGGATACGGAAGTCGTCGGGCTCGGAAACCACGTTTATAAAGGATCTGGCTGACCCTGCTGAGATTGAGGCCGGTGTGCTGGGAATGGCGGATGAGGTGTGGGAGTGGTGCGAAAAGGCCCAGAGCTATGGGGCTACCGTGACCGTGAAGATCAAGTTCGCTGACTTCCGGATCATCACCCGCAGCCATACCCTGCCCCGGCCCTGCACGACGCAGGAGCAATTGCATGACGTGGCGCTGAGTCTGGTGCGTTCGGTATTGCCGGTACAGATGGGTGTACGGCTGGTGGGAGTGACAGTTTCGAAGTTTGAAGACGATAATGATGCTCAGCTTAACCTGCCATTGCAGGAGAATTTATTTACGGAACGAAACCGTTCACAAACAATAATTTAGTCTGACATTGATAACGAAATCAGCAGTTTCAGTAAAAAACCTCTTGCATAAAAGAACGACTGTTCTTAAATATAGCTTGAAACTGAGGAGAGCCCTGCGTGGCCCGTACGCGTAAAGTCGAAACCGATGAAATTCTCGATGCCGTCGAGCGCGTTGTCGTGCGTCTGGGGGCGGTCGGGCTGTCTCTGGATGCCGTGGCGAAAGAGGCTGGTATCAGCAAATCGCGCGTCGTTTACGATTATAAGTCGAAGACCGCGCTGATTGAAGCCATTCTGGACCGGCATATGGCACGGGAAGAAGCTCACCTGCGTGACCTGGTAGAGGAGTGCGCCGATACCCCTCACCCCGAATTGTATGGCCGCAATGAAGCACATGCTGGAAGGTCATGATGAGTCGGATAATGCCGTGTGCATGGCGATTACGGCGGCTATGACCAGCGATAAAGTTATTCATGACCGCATGCGCGCGCATGTGGAAGAAGACTACCGCGTGATGGAGAACGGCCCCCGCCCCCGCGCGGCACAGGCCGCCCACATGGCGCTGACCGGTTTCTGTTGTTACGAATGGTTTGGCTTCCGTGACTGGACACCGGAAGAACGTCAGCGGATTTATGACGACGTTGAAGCCATTTACCTGAATTACCCCGATAACAAATCTTAACTCACCCAAAGAAAGCTCCCGATATGAACAAACTTTATCTGATTGGTGGTGTCGCTGTGGCGGCCGCAGCCGCGTGGTACTTCTGGCCGTTCGGTCAGCAGGCAGGTGGCATGGGCATGGGTGGCGAGCCGGAGGTCAGCATCGTGACCATTCAGCCGCAGGAAGTAACCCTGACCAAGGATCTGCCGGGCCGTACCTCGGCGGTGCGCGTGGCGGAAATCCGTCCGCAGGTCAGCGGTATCATCACCAAGCGCCTGTTTGAGGAAGGCGGCACCGTAACCGAAGGCCAGCAACTCTACCAAATTGATGCTGCCCCTTACAAAGCTGCTTACGACAGTGCTGTCGCGGATCTGCGCAAGGCCGAAGCCAATGTGAAGTCGGTCACCGCCAAAGAGCAACGCTATGCCGAACTGGTGAAGATCGGTGGCGTAAGCAAGCAGGAGTTTGACGATATTACCGCCAGCCTGGCGCAGGCTAAAGCCGATGTAGCTATTGCCCGCGCGGCACTGGCTACCGCCAAGATCAATCTGGATTATACCAAGGTGATGTCGCCGATTTCCGGTCGTATCGGGCAATCGAACGTGACCGAAGGTGCTTTGGTCAACGCCAACCAGGCCGATGCTCTGGCGGTTGTGCAGCAGCTTGACCATATTTATGTCGACGTCTCGCAATCCAGTGAGGAAATACTGCGCCTGCGCCAGCAGCAAATGGCCCAAAACGATGTGAGCGGCACGACCGAAGCGTCGTCTCCGGCCCATCTGCTTGTAGACGGCAAGGTGACGGGTGAAGAAGGTACGCTCAAGTTCTCTGATGTGAGTGTTAACCCCAGCACCGGTACTGTGCAGCTGCGTGTGCTCTTCCCCAACCCCAAGGAGGAGATTCTGCCCGGTATGTTCGTACATGCGCGCTTGGAGCAATGGCGTGATGAGAATGCCATTCTGATTCCGCAAAAAGCCGCCAGCCGTCAGGCCGATGGTAGTGTTTCTGTCTGGGTGGTGAATGCCGAAAGCAAGGTAGCGCCGCGTAACATCAGTGTAACTGATGTAGTGCGCGACCAGTGGCTGGTAACCAATGGTCTGAAAGCCGGCGAAAAAGTGATTGTGGAAGGCATTATGAAAGTGCAGCCCGACATGAAGGTAAAGACGGTAGATGCCAACGCCGCCCCTGCCGCCAAACAGCCTGCCCAGCAACCCGCAGCCCACTAACCACGCGCTATACTTAGAATAAGGAAACCGACCCATGTCCGGCTTTTTCATCAACCGCCCCGTGTTTGCGTGGGTGATCTCCATCTGCATCATGTTGGCGGGGGTCATTGCCATCAAAACCCTGCCGATTGAGCAGTACCCTCAGATTGCCGCGCCCAGCGTGAGCATCAACGCCTCTTACCCCGGTGCCTCGGCCGAGACCGTTGAAAACAGCGTGACACAAGTTATTGAACAGGCCCTGACCGGGATTGATAACCTGCGTTACTTCTCGTCATCCAGTGACGCCAACGGCAACGTGGCCATTACCGTTACGCTTGAGCCAGAAGCCGACCCGGATATTGCCCAGGTGCAGGTACAGAACAAGCTTCAGTCCATCATGTCTCTGCTGCCGCAGCAGGTACAGCAACAGGGTGTGACTGTGGCCAAGGCGTCGACCGGGTTCCTGATGGCGATCGGTTTTTACTCACCCAACGGCACTGTGGATGAATACGCCATGAGCGACTTCATGAACTCGAAGGTGCTCGACCCCATCAGCCGCGTACCCGGTGTGGGCAGCACGCAGGTGTTCGGTCAGCCATACTCCATGCGTATCTGGCTGGACCCCAACAAGCTGACCAGCTTTAACCTGACCACGACCGAAGTGCAGGCCGCCATTGCCGCCCAGAACACCGATGTGTCGGCAGGCCAATTGGGCGGTACGCCTGCCATACCGGGCCAGCAGTTGAATGCCACCATCACCGCGCAATCACGTTTGAAGACGGTAGAAGACTTTGAGAAGATCCTCGTCAAGGTGAACACCGATGGTTCGCAAGTCCGCCTGAAAGACGTGGCACGGCTTGAGCTGGGTGTGCAGAACTATGACACGACCTCCCGCTACAACGGCAAGCCGGCGACTGCGTTTGCCGTGAGCCTGGCGACCGGTGCCAACGCACTGAAAACCGCAGAGCTTATCCGTGCCAAAATGGAAGAGCTGCGCCCGCTTGTGCCGCATGACGTAGATATTGTTTACCCATATGACACAACGCCGTTTGTGAAGGTTTCAATTGAGAGTGTTGTTCATACCCTGCTGGAAGCCATTGTGCTGGTGTTCATCGTGATGTTCCTGTTCCTGCAGAACTTCCGTGCCACGCTGATTCCGACCATTGCCGTTCCGGTGGTTCTGTTGGGTACGTTTGCGGTGCTGCTGCTGTTCGGCTACTCCATCAACACTCTCAGCATGTTCGCGATGGTTCTGGCTATTGGGCTTCTGGTGGACGATGCGATCGTGGTGGTTGAAAACGTTGAGCGGATTATGGAGGAGGAAGGCCTTTCTCCGCGCGAAGCTACGCAGAAGTCGATGAAGCAGATCACGTCGGCACTGGTGGGTATCGCGCTGGTTCTTTCGGCCGTGTTTGTGCCGATGGCGTTCTTCAGTGGCTCGACCGGTGCGATTTACCGCCAGTTCTCCATCACCATCGTTTCGGCTATGGCCCTCTCGGTTGTCGTGGCGCTGGTACTGACCCCTGCCCTGTGCGCAACCTTGCTGAAGCCGGTCAAGAAAGGCGAACATTCCCATGGCGATGGCAAGGGCTATGCGTCCCGCTTCTTTACGTGGTTTAACGGGATGTTCAACCGCAACCGCGCGCGTTACGTAAATGGTGCGCGCAGCATGACGGGTAAGGTTGCCCGCTCGCTCATCGGGTTTGCTCTGATCGTGGCGCTGATGGGTGTTGTGTTCACCCGCATTCCCACCTCCTTCCTGCCGGATGAAGACCAGGGGATTCTGTTTGCGATGATCTCTACCCCCGCCGGTGCGACCAAAGAGCGTACCCAGCAAAGTGCCATTGCGCTGGAAAACTATGTGATGAATCAGGAAAAGGATTCGGTTGCCAGCATCTACACCATCAACGGGTTCAGCTTTGCCGGGCAAGGCCAGAACATGGGTATGGCGTTCATTCTACTGAAGGACTGGAGCGAGCGTAAGAAAGCCGGTCAGGATATGGCGTCTATCGCTGGCCGTATCATGGGAGCGATGTCGGCTGAGAAGGATGCGATGATCTTCGCGTTCTATCCGCCGGCTGTGATCGAGCTCGGGAATGCCTCCGGTTTTGACCTTCAATTGCTGGACCGCAACGGCAAAGGCCATGAGGCCCTGATGGCCGCCCGCAACCAGTTGCTGGGCATGGCCGGGCAAGAGCCAACCCTGAGCGGTGTGCGCCCCAACGGGATGGAAGACGTGCCGCAGTTCAAGATCGATATTGATCAGGAAAAGGCCAGTGCGCTGGGAGTTTCGATTGCCGACATCAACAGCACGTTGCAGACGGCGTGGGGTTCCAGCTACGTAAATGACTTCCTGCACGAGGGTCGCATCAAGAAGGTCTTCATGCAGGCCGATGCGCCTTACCGCATGAACCCGGAAGACGTGAACAAGTGGCACGTGCGCAATGCTGCGGGTGAGATGGTACCGTTCTCGGCGTTCTCCACCAGCCGCTGGACGTTCGGGTCTCCCAAACTGGAACGCTTTAACGGTACATCTTCGGTCAACATTCAGGGTGCCCCTGCGCCGGGTGTAAGCTCGGGTGACGCCATGGCGACCGTGGCCAAGCTGGCCAGCCAGCTGCCGGAAGGTTTCGGCATCGAGTGGACCGGGCTTTCGTACGAAGAACGCGCGGCAGGTGACCAGACTCTGATGCTGTACGCCTTCTCGCTGCTCATCGTGTTCCTGTGCCTGGCGGCTTTGTATGAAAGCTGGACCGTGCCGTTGGCCGTGATGCTGGTGGTTCCGCTGGGGATTTTAGGTGCCGTGCTGGCGACCTACCTGACCGGACGCTCGAATGACGTGTACTTCCAGGTGGGCCTGCTGACGACGGTTGGTTTGACGGCCAAGAACGCCATTCTTATCGTAGAATTCGCGAAGTCTCTCTATGAAAAAGGCATGGACCTGAAGGAAGCGGCCTTTACTGCGGCTGAACAACGTCTGCGCCCGATCGTGATGACCTCCATGGCCTTCATTCTGGGTGTGACGCCGCTGGCGATCTCGTCCGGTGCCGGTTCGGCCAGCCAGAACGCCATCGGTATCGGGGTGATCGGCGGGATGCTTTCGGGCACCGCGCTGGCCATCTTCTTCGTGCCGCTGTTCTTTGTTCTGGTGGAAACCTATCTGGTGAAAAAGCCGCAACCGAACTCTGTTAAGAAAGGGGCACCCCATGCCAAATAAGTTCGCTCTTGTTCTGCTGGCAGCCACCGCGCTGACAGCCTGCACCATGGCGCCGCGCTACGAGCGCCCGGAAGCTCCGGTTGCCGCGAGTTGGGCCAACCAGACGGGTACGGCGATTGAAGCCGCCCGTGAGATCAGTTGGCGCAAGGTATTTGTGGCTCCCGAGCTGCAGACGCTGATTACAGAGGCGTTGGCCAACAACCGCGACCTGCGCATTGCCACGCTGAACATTGAGGCCGCGCGTGCTATGTATCGCATCCAGCGGGCCGACCTTCTTCCGTCCATCAATGCCACCGGCACCGGTACGCGCCAGCGTGTGCCAGAGAATGCCAGCCTGACCGGGAGCTCGGAGATTACCTCCAGCTACGCGGCCAATATTGGGGCTGCGGCATATGAACTGGATCTGTTCGGGCGTGTGCGCAGCCTGAGCCGCCGTGCCTTTAACCAGTACATGGCCACCGAAGAAGGCCGCAATGCAGCCCAGACCACCCTGGTGGCCGAAGTGGCGACCGCCTACCTGACCTACCTTGCCGATGCCGAATTGCTGAAGCTGACCGAGGATACACTGAAGACCCAGCAGGAGTCGTATGACGTTATCTCCCGCAGCTTTGATATGGGTGTGGGCTCTCAGCTTGAGGTTTCTCAGGCCGCAACGCAGGTGGAAACGGCCCGTGCGAATCTGGCCATTTACAAGCGCCAGCTGGAGCAGGACAAGAACGCCCTGACCCTGTTGGTCGGCAAAGAGATCGACCCGAAACTGCTGGCGCCCAAAAGCCTGAACAGCGTGATGGTGATGGATGAACTGCCGGTTGGTCTGCCTTCCGACGTGCTGTTGCAGCGCCCGGATATCCGTCAGGCCGAGTATGTGCTGAAGGGTGAGAATGCCAATATCGGCGCGGCGCGAGCTGCGTTCTTCCCGAGCATCAGCCTGACCGGCTCGGCAGGGTTTGCCAGCAACAGCCTGGATAATCTGTTCAGTTCCGGCTCGGGCGGGGCGTGGGCTTTTACGCCGCAGATAACGTTGCCGATCTTCCAGACCGGGCGCCTGTTGGCCAACCTGAAGCTGGCCAACACCAACCGCGATATTGCCGTAGCGCAGTATGAGAAAGCGATTCAGACCGCCTTCCGTGAAGTGGCTGATGGCCTGGTTGCCCGCACGACCTACACCGAGCAGTTGCAGGCCCAGCAGGCTTTAGTGGCCGCGAGCGAGAAAGCGTATGTAGTCTCGCAAGCCCGTTACAAGCAAGGGCTGGACAGCAACCTGACGCAACTGGATGCGCAGCGCTCGTTCTATGCCGCGCAACAGAACGAGATTGGCGTGCGTTTGCAGCGTCTGGTGAATCTGGCCAACCTTTATAAGGCATTGGGTGGCGGTCAGCAGTAAAGCTCTGCCTTTGCAAAAGCCGCCCTAAAGGCGGCTTTTTTGTAGGGGGCCCCTGCCCGCTTAGCCGTTGGCGGCGGCGGTGTCGGTGAACCAGATCAGGTTGCCAGCGGGCTTCAGGCGGCCTGCGGGAATGGTGGCATCTTGCTCCATCGCGCGGGTAAGCATGGCGTGTTTGCTGGCACCGGCAATGAGGAACGCGACCGTTTCCGAGCTTTCCAGAACCGGATAGGTCAGCGTGAGGCGTGGCTCCGGCTTGGCACCGATGACCGGTGCGACCCATGCGGTGCGTTCGTTCAGCGCCTCGGTTTGCGGGAAGAGCGAGGCGGTGTGGCCGTCTTCGCCCAGGCCCAACAGCGTGACATTGAACAGCGGCTTAGAGGGATTAAGCTCGGTGGCGCCATAGAAATGCTGGAGGGTTTCGGCGTAACGCGCGGCGGCGTCCTGCGGCGTGGAGTCGGCCGGAATGGCGTGTACGTTGCTTGCGGGAATCGGCACATGGTTGAGCAGCGCTTCTTTCACCATGCGGTAGTTACTGTTGGCGTGGGTGTGCGGCACAAAGCGTTCGTCTCCGAAAAACAGGTGCACGCGCGACCATGGCACGCGCGAGGCATAGGGCTCGGTGGCCAACAGGCTGTACAGCGCCTTGGGGGTAGAACCGCCGGAGAGGCTGATGCTGAACGTGCCGGTGCTGGCTTCGGCCTGCGCGGTGAGCCACTCGGCGACGTGCGCTGCGAGGGCGGCGGCGTTTGGCTGGATGATGTGCGACGTGTTAGCCATTAGACGAGTTTCCGCCATTCATGCCCGCTGCGGCATGGCAGGTTGTCGGCAATCTGCGGGCCTTCGGAACCGGCTGCATACGGGTGCAGCTTCAGTTTGTTCTGGGCAACGGCGTCCAGAATCGGTTGGATCTTCTCCCAACCGGCTTCAATAATGTCGGCACGGTTGTAGAGGGTCTGGTCTCCGATAAAGACATCGTAGAGCAGGCTTTCGTAGCCGGTGTTCGGCTTGAGCTCGAAGGCGTTCTTGTAGCCGAAGTCGAGAGCCACGCTTTGCAATTCCTGCGTTTGGCCGGGCACCTTGGCGTTAACGAAGAGAGTAATACCTTCTTCCGGCTGCAGGCGCAGTACCAGTGTGTTGGCAGCGACCGGGTCTTGCGTCCAGGTTGTGGGCTGCTTGAAGGTGATCACGATCTCGGTTTTACGGGTGGCCAGGCGTTTGCCGGTACGCAGATAGAACGGCACATCCTTCCAGCGCGGGGTATCCAATTTAAGGCGCATGGCCAGATAGGTTTCGGTGCCGGAGATTGGCGCAACGCTATCTTCCTGCGTGTAGCCCGGTACGTCTTTGCCGTTAACGGTGCCTGCGGTGTACTGGCCGCGGACGACATCATGCTGGAGGTCGGTTTCTGACAACGGCACGATGGACTGGATGGCTTTGGCTTTTTCGGTACGGATGGCGTCGGCTGATTTGGTCGCCGGGGGCTCCATGGTGATAAGCGAGAGCACCTGGAACAGGTGGTTCACGATCATGTCCCGCAAAGCACCGGTAGGCTCGTAAAAGCTGCCGCGGCCCTCAACGCCCACGGTTTCGGCGGCGGTGATCTGGACGCTTTCGATATGCTCACCGTTCCAAGTGGATTCGAACAGGCGGTTACCGAAGCGCAGAGCCGAGATGTTCTGAACCGTCTCTTTGCCCAGATAGTGGTCGATGCGGTAGATCTGTTCTTCCTTGAACATCCCCAGCATGTGCTGGTTGAGGTTGATGGCGGAGGCGTGGTCGTGGCCGAAGGGTTTCTCGATCACCACCCGGCGCGACGTGTTTTTGCCTTGTTGCATCAGACCATTGGCATGCAGGCCGTTAACGATGGGCAGGAAGGCCTCGTGCGGTACCGCGAGAAAGAAGACCGCATTGCGCTTGCCAAGGCGTTTGCTGAGTTGCTGGTAGGTGTCGTCTTCGGTAAAGCTGGCGCTGGTGTAAGACAAGCGCTTCTCCAGCCATTTCCAGGCGACTTCATCCAGTTTCTGTGAGCTATCTCCGCTACGCTGCTGCGTGAAGGTGCTCATGAACTCGGCCTGCTTGCCCTGGAATTCGGCATCGCTCATGGCGCTGCGCGAGATGCCGATGACCTCGAATTCTTCATCCAGCAGGTGATTGCCCGCCAGATTGTAGAGGGCGGGCATGAGCAGGCGCTTGGTGAGGTCTCCGCTTGCGCCGAAGACGACGAGAACAGTGGCCGGAGCCTTGGCAGCAGACGTGGTCGGCATGGTTACTTCTTCTTCTCCAGGTGGCCACCGAAGCCGAAACGCATGGCGGACAGCATTTTGTCGCCATAGGTGCTTTGGGCGCGGGAACTGAAACGGGCCCAGAGCGAAGCCGCGAGCACCGGTACCGGCACGGCCTCTTCTACCGCGGCGTCGATGGTCCAGCGGCCTTCGCCGGAGTCGGACACCGAGCCACTGAAGGCATCGAGGTTTTCATCGGTCGCCAAGGCCTGGGCGGTGAGGTCCAGCAGCCAGGAGGATACCACGCTGCCACGACGCCAGACTTCAGCGATATCGCCCATGTTGAGGTCGAAGCGCATGTTCTCCGGCAGATCCGGGCTGTTCTTGTGCTTCATGATGTTAAAGCCTTCGGCGAAGGCCTGCATCATGCCGTACTCAATACCGTTGTGGATCATCTTCACAAAGTGGCCAGAGCCTGCCGGACCGCAGTGCAGGTAGCCTTCTTCGGCAGTGGGGTTGCGATCTTCGCGGCCCGGTGTACGAGGTACGTTGCCCATGCCCGGGGCCAGAGCCTTGAAGATGGGGTCGAGATGGTCGACGGCCGCCTTTTCGCCACCGATCATCATGCAGTAGCCGCGTTCCAGACCCCATACTCCACCGGATGTGCCGACATCGACATAGATAATGCCTTTGGCTTTCAGGTCGGCGGCGCGGCGGATGTCGTCTTTGTACATCGTGTTACCGCCGTCGATAATGATATCGCCGGCCTGCATGTGGCTGGCAACTTCAGCAATGGTGGCTTCGGTAATGGCGCCTGCGGGGAGCATGACCCAAACCGTGCGGGGGGTGGGGAGCTTGGCGACCATATCAGCAATACTGGTGGCTTTAGTGGCGCCTTTGGCAGCCAGAGCGTCAACCGCAGCTTCGTTGGTATCGTACACCACGGTACCGTGGTTATGTTTCATAAGGCGGAGGCTAATGTTACCGCCCATGCGGCCAAGGCCAATGATTCCGATCTGCATATCAATTCTCTTTCAAAATCTGGATTTGTAAGACGTTTAGATAGCACTTTTCGGTCATTCTGCGTAGCCCTTTGCTGCAAAAAAGCCCGCATAAAGCGGGCTTGTGTGTAGGCAGCCAAGTGTTACTTGGAGTTTTTGTGGCTTTGGCGACCAGCCTCGGCGTGCTGCTCACGCGTGCCGCCGCGGGTACCGCTGCCAGAGCTGCTGCTGCGGCTGGAGTCGGAATCATTCTGGTTACGGCCACTCGCCTTCATGGAGCGATTGCTGTCATCGTTCTGGCCATTGCTGTTCTTATGGCTTTGTTGACCAGCCTTCACGTGTTGTTCGTGGTTACCGTAGTTTGCCATTGTTATCATCCTTCTTCGTTGTTGTGGGGGAGTGACTCCCCTCGCCGCATCAACGGACCTGCTGACAGTCGGTTCCTGCCGTTGGGCTTTGGTGATCGAATCATCCTGTTGTTCTGATTTCAGAATTTTTTTGAAAAAAATTTCAAGCGAAACGCCTCTCGTTTTTTCCTTTGTCTTTCCGCGTTTCGCTTGAGGAACCTTTGCTGGCTGCGGCTTTTGTCCCCTTCACATAACAAGAGGAGATACACGACCATGCGCGCACTTTGCTGGCATGGAACGGGCGACATCCGTTGCGAAACCGTTCCCGACCCGATTCTGGAAAACGACGACGATATTATCATCAGGGTAACTTCCTGCGCCATATGCGGCTCTGACCTTCACTTAATGGGCGGCTTTGTACCCTCGATGAAGTCGGGCGACGTGCTGGGCCACGAGACCATGGGTGAAGTGGTTGCTGCCGGTAAGGCTGTGCGCAACCTGAAGGAAGGCGACCGTGTGGTCATCCCCTTCACTATCAGTTGCGGCGAGTGCCGGTACTGTAAATCCGGGCTTTATTCCTTATGCGAACGCTCCAACCCGAACGGCAAGGAACAGGCGAAGATTCTGGGTTACCCTACTGCTGGGCTGTTCGGCTATTCTCATGCCTATGGAGGCTTTGCAGGTGGCCAAGCCGAGTATCTGCGTGTGCCCTATGCCAATGTGGGGCCGTTGAAAGTGCCGGAGCATCTGACCGATGAGCAGGTGCTGTTCCTGTCCGACATATTCCCTACCGGTTACATGGCGGCCGAGAACTGCAACCTGAAAGGCGGCGAGACGGTGGTGGTGTTCGGGTGTGGGCCGGTGGGGCTGTTCTCCATCAAATCGTGCTTTTTGCTGGGGGCTGCTAAGGTGATCGCGATCGATGCCATTGAAGAACGTCTTGGCTTGGCCAAGGCCGCGGGCGCGGAGATTCTGGATTATCACGACGAAGACCTGCAGGAGAAGATCGTGCAGATGACCGGCGGCAAAGGCCCGGATGCCGTGATTGAAGCCGTGGGAATGGAAAGCCATGGTGCGGAAGGCTTTATGGAGACCCTTCAGAGCAAGCTCACCTCCACCCAACGCCCGTATGCCTTAACACAGGCAGCTATGGCGGTACGGCCCGGCGGCGTGATCTCTATCCCCGGTGTGTTCATCAACGCCACCATGGCGCCGATGGGGCATATCGTCGGCAAAGGCCTCACCGTGCGCAGTGGGCAGACCCACGTGCAGAAGTACATGCCCAAGCTGCTCGATCATATTGAGAAAGGCGAAATCGACCCGACCTTTTTGATTACCCACCGCGTGGGGCTGGAAGACGGGCCGGAGATGTACAAGACCTTCCGCGATAAGACGGATGGCTGCGTCAAAGTTGTTATCAAACCGTAAACACACATAAGGAGAAGACCTATGAGCACAACACCAAGCAACCTGAAAGACCCCCGCCATGCTGGCCCGACGCCGCCGTTTCAGGAAGACCAACTGACACCACCGGCGCAGGAATTTGAGATGAACCTGAAGCCCGACCACGGTGAAGAAAGCTATAAGGGCTCGGGACGCCTGAAAGGCCGCACCGCACTGATTACCGGCGGCGATAGCGGTATTGGCCGTGCCGTGGCTATTGCGTTTGCGCGGGAGGGCGCCGATATGGTCGTCAGCTATCTGGAAGAAGACGAGGATGCAGAGGAGACCAAACGCCAAGTTGAAGCCAGTGGCCAGCGCTGCAAGGTCATCCGTGGCGATATTACCGATGAAGAGCATTGCCAGATGCTGGTGGATACGACCGTCAAAGAGTTCGGCAAGCTAGATATTCTGGTCAACAATGCCGCCTTCCAGATGAGTTATGAATCGCTGGATGAGATTCCGACCGAGGAATTCGACCGTACATTCCGTACCAATATTTATGCACCGTTCTGGCTGTGCAAGGCTGCGGCCAAGGTGATGGAGGCTGGCAGTACGATCATCAATACGGCATCCATCAACTCGTATCAGCCACTGCCAATATTGCTGCCCTATGCTACCACCAAGGGAGCGATTGCCAACTTTACCAAGGGACTGGCCCAGTTGCTGGCCAAGCAGGGTATCCGTGTCAATGCGGTGGCACCGGGGCCGGTGTGGACACCGCTGATCCCTTCCACCATGCCGAAAGATGCGGTGAAGGATTTTGGTAAACAGACCCCGCTGGGACGCCCAGCCCAACCCGCGGAACTGGCACCTGTGTATGTGCTGCTGGCTTCGCAGGAGTCGAGCTACGTCACCGGCATGATTTATGGTGTGACCGGCGGCGAGATCATGGCCTAACCACAATTGAGTTAGGTACAGCAAAAAGCGGCCTTCGGGCCGCTTTCTGTGTGTCCCTAAGGTGCGGTTTAGGCAGCCTTGCGGGTGGTGGTTTCGGACGGAACCAGGGTTGCAGACAGTTGGGTGAGCAGTTTGTCGGCCTTCACTTCTTCTTGCAGGTTTTGGTCCAGCAGTTTGGCAGCGTCCTTCATGCCCAGTTGCTTGGCGAGGTCGCACAGAATGCTGTAGCGGGCCATCTCGTAGTGCTCTACGGCACGGCCGGAACCGGCGATGGCGAGGTCTCCGACGGAGGTTTTGCCGAAATCGTCCATGGCTTCCTTGCCTTCCTCGATGATGCCTTGAATAGCTTCGCAGACAACACCCTGAGCGCGCTTTTCGAGAATCTTGAAGACCTCTTCGATACGCTCGATTTGGCCTGCGGTCTCTTCGCGGTGGCTTTCAAGCGCGTCCTTCAGCTCTTCCGACTGAGCGGCTTTGGCCATCTTTGGCAGGGTTTTGTAGATTTGCTTCTCGGCGTAGTAAATGTCCTTCAGGTTGTGCAGGAACAGGTCGGTGAGCGTTTTATCAGCCATTTTTATTCTCCTTGGTTGTTGTTGAATTGTGGGTACGGGCAACAGGTTCAAGGCCGGAGAGTTCCGCGCTAGAGTCGATTCTGGATATCTTTTAAATACGCGTCTTCGATACCGAAGCGGCGGAACGCATCGATGACGTTCTCCAGATACGCCTGATTGGTGCCTGCTTTGCCCTTAGCAGTGGCAATGACGTACAGGGTTTCCTGCGGGCCTGGGTGAGTGAGCGCGGGGCTGGCAGGATCGGTCATCATGACAAGCTGGCTGCGGCCCTCAATGTCCATCCAGGTGGGGATATAGAATGGCAGGAGCATTTCCTGCTCCCATATCTTGCGCAATGCTTCATGGGCTTCGACCGCCGACAGCAGATAGGAAACGCCGTGGCATTCGCCCTCCTGCTCTAACCCCAGCGTAAGCCCGGGTGACGAAGGCGTGCCACGGTTGTGAGGGTCGGCCAGATTGAAACGCCGCTGCCAGCCTTGCAGAACCTGAGGTTGGCAGCTTACGTATTTAAAGGGCGGATTGTAGGCCAACAGGCCGTACACAAAGACCCAGACGCCGCGATGGAGGTCAGATTTGTCCTTCAGGGTTTTGTCCAGAGAGGTTTCCAGCTCGGCCTGCGGGCGATGAGGTAAGATGAGGTCGGTGTTCATATCTGAACTAAGCCGCAAGCCACCGCCTCGTTCCTCTACGGTTTATAATTCCGGAAGGTGATGGAATAGCGCAGCTCTTCGACAGGGGGGATGCTGTGCTCCCATTCGGTGCGCGCGGGGCCGCTTATCAGATACGCCGAGCGGGGGCTGGCGGTGAGATTGATGCGGTCCCAGGCGTCTTTGCCTGTTACCAATCCCTGCTTGAGACGCAGGCGAAAGGTGCAAGATGCGCCAAGCGAAACGCCGACGATTTTTTCGAACATCGGGCGGTCGCGGTGCCAACCGATACCGGCGCCGGGCGCGTATTCGGTGACAATGGCTTGCTGGAGGTCGTTGGCATCCATATCGGCAAAGGCAGCGGCTTTAGCGCGGAGGTCGTGCAGGAAGCTCGGGATAGGTTCGGCCGGATGAAGCGTATGGGTGTTGAAGTCGTAACTCCAGCCGTATGACATGACGCGGCGGTTGCCTTCATACCCTTCGTACTCAAAGTGTTTGAATGGCAGAGCTTCAATTATCTTGAGCAGCAGGGTTTCTTCGGCGGGCGTTATCAGGTCTTCGGTATAGCGGAAGCCAGAAGGGTAGACCGGCGGGGCCTCCTGCAACGAAAAGAGTGTGAACTGCGACATGAATTGATATTTGAACATATATCAATATTCGTCAAGGGTGTTTGCCTTTGAACAATAACGACGTTGATGAATTTGTTTGTACATGGCTGTGCTGGTACCCGTTAAACCCAAAACAAGTAAGGCAGAACGCCGCGAGAAACAGCGGGCGACCAATGTGCTGCGGGCGGAGAAAATGCACAAAGCACGCCTGGACATGTTGCGTGAGCTGGTGCCTGAAGCCCCTGCCCTGCCTACGCTGAATGTGGGATGCTCCGGCTGGTTCTACTGGGACTGGAAAGGTACGTTTTACCCGGAAGACATGAAGACCAATGAGTGGTTTGCGTATTACATGCAGCACTTCGGTACGGTGGAACTGAATGCGCCGTTTTACGGCTGGCCAACGGTCAACACGGTGAAGACCTGGCGGCGCCAGGCCGAAGCTAACCCTGACTTTGTTTATACGGTGAAGGTGAATGAGCTCATCACGCACATTTGGAAATTTGAGGATGTGGGCGAATTGATTACCAGCTTTGGGCTTATTGCCGACGTGCTGGGGCCGAAGTTCGGGTGCTTTTTGTACCAGCTGCCGCCGAGTTATCATTTCAGCGAGCAGCGGCTGGAGGACATACTCAGCCAACTCGACCATTCCCGTCGAAATGTGGTGGAATTCCGGCACGCCAGTTGGTGGAATGACCGTGTGTATGCGGCGTTTGAAACGACCGGCACTATATTCTGTGCGTGCAGCGGGCCCAAGCTGCCGGACGATATGGTCAAAACGGCAGACGAGGTTTATGTGCGTTTTCATGGGACCGAAAAATGGTATCGGCACAATTACAGTGACGAAGAGCTTGAGGCTTGGGCGCAAAAAATTGTGGCCAGTAAGCCCGCACGGACGTGGGTGTATTTTAATAACGACTATGACGGATACGCGATTGCCAATGGCCTCTGGTTGCGGGAGCGACTTAAGGTTTGAAAACAGGCTTGCTAGGCAGTTCGGTCCGGGAGTATGGTTGGTCTCATGAAGCGTCTGCTCACCTTTAGCGCCGTACTGGTCGTTTTGATGGCCGGGTTTATGTCGGTGTGTGCGGCAGATGAGAATTGCAGCCCGGAGGCCATTCATACGGCGTCTCATGCTGATGCGGAACGTGTTGATTCCCAGACGGCCTCGCATGACGTTCAGAAAGACCACTGCGGCATGGTATGCCATGTGGCGTCTCATACCCTGCTTCAGACTGCGCCTGCGGCACTCAGCTCTATCAGTATCGGTGAAGGTCGTATCGTAAGCACCGATGACGCCATCCGCCTCGGTCTGTACACGGTTCTCGATCAGCCTCCTCGGGCGTAATTTCCCTTTCTTTGGAAACTCTCCGTCCGTAAGGCTGTTGTGGTAACGCAGCTTTCGCCCGTTGTTTTCATTCCCCCCTTATTTATACCCAACGCCGGTTTGCTGATGGATATGCGGACCGGCACCCCATACGAAAGTACATTGTTATGAAAACCCTCTTTTTAGCGGCCGCGCTTATGGCTGTGGCCAGTGCAAGTTTTGCTGAAAGTCAGCCGCGTAATTCCGAGACGCATCAGCACACCACCGGCAAGGTCAAAACCGACACGACACCACAGAATGCTGCCAGTACTACCGAAGGCAAACGCCTGCCGGGCCGTGACTGCAAGTTCTATGAAGGTGGCACCCGCCAGCATTCGTTCCCGCAGTACGAGATCGGGAACCCGAACCGCCCGGAATGCCCTTCGGCCTAACCTTAGAGTAGCAACGGGGGCCATGTGCGCATGGCTCCCTCCCTTACTTACGAGATTTGACATGCACGTTCTACGTTTTATGCCGTTATGGCTTGGTATGGCCTTGTGCCTACCTGCATGGGCAGACCCCAGCCCGACACTTCGTTTATCATCCGCCATTGAGCAGGCGCTTGAAGGCTCGCCGGTACTCTCTTCGGCCCGGGCTGCGCTCGCCTCCGCCCAAGGGAGCGAGTTGCAGGCCGGTGCCTTGCCAAACCCGGAGATCGGCTTTGAAGCCGAGAACCTGGCTGGCAGCGGCGATTACCGCGGTACGTCTGCAGCGGAATATACCTATAGCCTTTCCCAGAAGATCGAGCTTGGGGGCAAGCGGGCCTCTCGCCGGAGTGTGGCCGGGGCCGAGCGCCGGGCTACCGATAAGGATATGCAGGCGGCACGGCTTGATGTCATTCGCAGTGTGACGCTTGCGTATGGCGATGTGCTGGCGACGGAGGAAAAGCTTAAACTTGCGCGTGCGCGTGAAGCTCTTGCCGACGAGGTTCTGGCTAATGTGAGCCAGCGCGTGGGCGCGGCGCGAGACCCGCTGATTTATAAGAATCAGGCCGATGTGGCCCTTGCCACCGCCCGGCTGGAACGCCAGAACATGGAGCGTGCGTTGCAACTGGCCAAGCGCAAGCTGGCGTCTCATTGGGGCGATGCGGTTGTGACCGAGACGCTGGATACGACGGTGCTGACCTCTAGCACATTGCCCGAGCCGCTGGATGTGTATCAGTCGAAGCTAGCTTCTACCCCTGATATGCAAAGGTATGACGATGTACGTGCGGCCAAAGCGGCGGCGTTCCGGTTAGAGAAAACGCAGAGTGTTCCGGACCCTTCGTTCAGCATTGGTGTGCGGGATTTTAAAGAAAGTGGACATCAGGCGATGGTGGCGGGAGTGAGTTTGCCCCTGCCCGTGCTCGACCGGAACAGCGGCAATATCGCACGGGCGTCGTCGGAGATTGTTCAGGCCGAACAGGACGCCCGACAGGCCCGCCTGAATGCCGAACAAGCCTTGCACGAAGCTTGGCTGGACTGGCAGACCGCGTATAGCGAAGCCCATGAATTGCAGACGCGTATCATTCCTTCGGCGGAAGAAGCCCTGAAGCTCTCGCGGCAGGGGTATGAGCGCGGGCGCTTTTCGTTTCTGGAAGTGCTAAACGCCCAGCGCACCCTGGCCGATGCGCAGGAGCAACGCGTGAATGCTTTGCAACGCCAGCTTTACGCCAAAGCCACCGTACAACGCCTTACTACCCCCTTTACATCTTTACAGGAGACCACCCGATGAAACCCCACACTCTTATCTTTATTGCCATTGCGCTTGCTGTTGCTGGCAGCGGTTGCTGGTACTTCAAGCACACTGACATGAACGCGATTGCGCCTGCTGAAGGCCCGGACCATGCCGAGGCCGATGAACACGGCCACGCGGACGAAGGTCATGGAGATGAAGCCTCTACGACCCTTTCTGATGAGGTGGCCAAAGCGGCTGGCATTACTGTGGAAACAGCGGGCCCTGCGGCTTTAGCCGAACGGTTGCCGTTGCGGGGGAAGATCATTCTCAACCCGGAAACCTCTGCCGAGGTGAAGGCACGTTTTGCCGGTGTGGTGAAACGTGTGCGTGCAACTTTGGGCCAGACAGTTACGAAGGGTGAAGCCCTTGCAACTGTAGAAAGTAACGACAGCCTGCAAACCTATGCCGTGACCAGCCCGTTGTCCGGAGTAGTGCTGGCACGTAGCGTGAATGTGGGCGATACGGCGGCGGAGCAGCCCCTGTTTACGGTGGCGAATTTAGCCACCGTGACGGCCGAGCTTCATGTGTTCCCGCAGGATATTTCACGGGTACGTGTCGGTCAGACCGTGCAGGTGCAAAGCGTGGACGGGAGCGTGGAGGGTACGGGAACCATTAAAGCCCTGCTGCCGACCACCGATGCCGACACACAGACCGTGCAGGTGTGGGTAACACTGCCGAACAGCGATGCCCGCTGGCGCGCCGGAATGGCCGTACAGGCCGGGGCTGTGGTGGGCGAAGACCAGCAGGTTGCGCTGGCCGTGAAAAACACCGCCCTGCAAACGCTGAACAACCAGACCGTAGTGTTTGTGAAGGAAGGCGAAACGTACGCGGCGCATCCGATCAAACCCGGCCGTACCGACGGGGTGATGACAGAAGTGCTGGAGGGCCTTGAGGCTGGCGACAGTTATGTGGCGACCAACAGCTTCATTGTGAAGGCCGATATTGGCAAAGCCAGTGCCGAACACAGCCACTAGAGACGCAGACAGGAATTCTCATCATGCTTGAACACATCATTCATCTTTCCATCCGTCATCGCTGGCTGGTTATGGCGCTTGTTATGGGGTTAGCCGCCCTTGGGGCGTATAACTTCACGCGCCTATCCATCGACGCCGTGCCGGACATCACCAACGTGCAGGTGCAGATCAATACCGAAGCCGCCGGATATTCGCCTTTGGAAACCGAGCAGCGAGTTACCTTCCCGATCGAAACCGCGCTGGCGGGGCTGCCTAAGCTGGACCATACCCGTTCGCTTTCGCGCTACGGGCTTTCGCAGGTCACGGTGGTATTTGAAGAAGGCACCGACCTTTATTTTGCGCGGCAGTTGATTGCCGAGCGGTTGCAACAGGCGCGCTCGCAATTGCCGCAGGGGCTGGAGCCTTCGATGGGGCCGATTGCCACGGGCTTGGGAGAGATTTTCAGTTATGTGGTGCAGGCTGCGCCAGATGCCCGCAAGGCGGATGGCAGCGTCTATACGCCGATGGATTTAGCGGAGTTACAGGAATGGGTGATCGTGCCGCAGTTACGCACGCTGAAAGGTGTGACCGAGGTTAATAGCATCGGTGGTTATGAGAAGCAGTTCCATGTTCTGCCCGACCCTGAACGCCTGCGGGCTTACAACCTGACCCTTGCCGATCTTATTTCCACTCTGGAGCGCAATAACGCGAATATCGGGGCCGGATATATTGAGCGCAATGGCGAGCAGTACCTTATCCGTGTGCCCGGCCAGGTGACCGATGAAGAGGCTATCGGCGATATCATTCTTTCCAAGCGCAACGACCTGACGCTGCGTGTGCGGGATGTGGCGCACGTGGCGCTGGGGTCTCCGTTACGTACCGGAGCCGCCAGTATGAACGGGCAGGAAGTGGTGCTGGGCACCGCCATGATGCTGGTGGGCGAGAACAGCCGCGAGGTATCGCGGCGCGTGGCTACCAAGCTGGAAGAGATCAACCGCAGCCTGCCGGACGGTGTGACCGCCCGCGCGGTGTACGACCGTACGACGCTGGTGGACCGCACGATTGCGACGGTGGAGAAGAACCTGTTGGAGGGTGCTCTGCTGGTTATCGTGGTGCTGTTCTTGCTGTTGGGGAATATACGCGCGGCGCTTATTACCGCCGCCGTGATACCGCTGGCGATGCTGATGACCATTACCGGCATGGTGCAGAACAAGGTATCCGGTAACCTGATGAGCCTTGGCGCGCTGGACTTTGGGCTGATTGTGGATGGGGCGGTGATCATTATCGAAAACTGCCTGCGGCGGTTTGGGATGCAACAACATGCACTGGGCCGTTTGCTGAATAAAGAGGAGCGCTTCCGGTTGGCAGCGGCGGCTACGGCCGAGGTTATCAAGCCCAGCCTGTTCGGGGTGGTTATCATCACCGTGGTGTATCTGCCCCTTTTTGCGCTCACGGGTGTGGAAGGCAAGATGTTCCACCCGATGGCGTTTACGGTGGTAGCTGCGTTGCTTGCGGCCTTGCTGCTCTCCCTCACCTTTGTGCCCGCCGCCGTGGCGCTGTTTGTGACCGGCAAGGTGGAAGAGAAAGAGAATGCCGCCATGCGCCTTGCGCATAAGTGGTACACACCTGCACTGGGCTGGAGCTTGGCGCATCCGTGGCGGATGATGGGCATTGCCGGGCTGTGTGTAGCTGTAAGCCTTATTCTGGCAAGCCGGATGGGGACGGAATTCATCCCGAGTCTGGACGAAGGCGATATTGCGCTGCATGCCATGCGTATTCCCGGCACCAGCCTCAGCCAGTCTCTGGCCATGCAGCGGCAGGTGGAAGCCACGCTCAAGACGTTCCCGGAAGTGAAAGAGGTGTTCAGTAAGATTGGTACGCCGGAAGTGGCGACCGACCCCATGCCACCGAACGTGGCCGATACCTTTGTGATGCTGAAGCCCAAGAAAGACTGGCCGGATGCCAAGACCAAGGCCCAGCTTGTACGCGAGATGGAAGAGGCTCTGGAAAAACTGCCCGGCAATAACTATGAGTTCACGCAGCCGATTCAGATGCGCTTTAACGAGCTTATCTCTGGTGTGCGTTCGGACGTTGCGGTGAAGGTGTTCGGCGATGATACCGCCACCATGCTACAAACCGCCAACGCGATCGCGGCTGTTCTGAATAAAGTACCCGGTGCAGCCGACGTAAAGACCGAGCAGGCCGAGGGTTTGCCGATGCTCACCATTCTGCCCAACCGTAAGGCTTTGGAGCGTTACGGCCTGAACGTGGCCGATGTGCAGGATGTGATTGAAGTCGCGATGGGTGGGCGCTCGGCGGGTCAGGTATTCGATGGTGACCGCCGGTTCGATCTGGTGGTGCGTCTGCCGGAGAATCTGCGCTCTGATCTTTCGGCGCTGGAGAATCTGCCGATCCCCCTGCCCGCGGGCACCACTCCGGCGTTTGTGCCTTTAAAAGAGGTAGCGCGACTTACGCAGGAATATGGGCCTAATCAGATCGGGCGTGAGAACGGCAAGCGTACTCTTGTTGTAACGGCAAATGTACGCGGAACCGACCTTGGCAGCTTTGTGGCCCAGGCCCGCGATGCCATTACCGCGCAGGTAAAGCTTCCGACCGGTTACTGGCTGGAATATGGGGGTACGTTCGAGCAGCTTAACTCGGCCAAGGAACGTCTGATGGTTGTCGTACCGGTGGCGTTCCTGCTCATCATCGGGCTGCTGTTTATGGCGTTCGGTTCCGGGCGGGATGCGTTGCTGGTGTTCAGCGGTGTGCCCCTTGCGTTGACCGGTGGCGTGCTGGCGCTGTGGCTGCGGGATATTCCGCTTTCCATTACCGCGGGGGTGGGCTTTATCGCGCTCTCCGGTGTGGCGGTGCTGAACGGTGTGGTGATGGTGAGCTTCATCAAAACGCTGCGTGAGCAAGGGCTTAAATTGGAAGAGGCTGTGCGTGAAGGCGCCCTCACCCGTCTGCGTCCCGTACTAATGACGGCGCTAGTGGCCAGTTTGGGCTTTGTACCGATGGCACTGAATACCGGTGCGGGCTCGGAAGTGCAGCGCCCATTGGCGACGGTTGTTATCGGGGGGATCATCTCTTCGACGATTTTGACATTGTTAGTATTACCTGCTCTTTATCAGTTATTTCATAGAAAAAATTAATGTTAAATATCACTCTGATAACAAAGCAATGGAACATTGGTCAGCTAAGGTACGTTCACACGTTATGAAACTCATTCTCTTTACACCTGTGTTAGCCGCAACCCTATTAGCAGGATGCAGTATTGCCGGCCCCGTCGGTAATGCCTCTGTGCCAGACCCGACCAAACAGGTAGAATTGAATAAGTATCTGGGCCGCTGGTATGAGCTGGCCCGCTACGAGAACCGGTTTGAAAAAGACTGCGAAGCGGTGACCGCGGATTACTCGTTGCGTGAAGACGGAGAGGTTAAGGTCGTTAATACCTGCGGCGAAGGGAGCGTGAACGGCAAGGTTACGACCGCTGAAGGCCGGGCGAAGATTGTGGAAGACAGCGGCAACGCCAAGCTGAAAGTCTCTTTCTTCGGCCCCTTCTATGGCGATTACTGGGTGCTGGACCACGCGCCGGATTACAGCTGGTCGATCGTGGGGGAACCGTCGGGTCGGTATTTCTGGATTCTGAGCCGGACAGCCAAACCTTCGCCACAGACGCGCATACTGCTGACTGAAAAGGCCAAAGCCCTGGGATATGATGTGACGATATTGCGTTGGACCCAGCACTAACTCGCATTTCTAACTCGTATTAGAAAGAGCCTTAAAAAGGGCGAGCCTTGAATGGCTCGCCCTTTTTTCATCTGCCGTGTTGGCTGTTTAGGATGTGCGGCCTGATTTCATTTCATCCTTTGTGAGAGGCGTTGTTTTCATGATGGTGACGATCTCCTGGATAAGATTGCTCCAGCCCTTGTTGTAGGCTTCTATGGTTTGAGCCGTGTTAAGCTCGGTTAACGGTGCGCTGTAGCGGTAGGGCAGTATCTTGATGACATCGCGCGTAGTGGCGTCGACAAGGCGTACATCCATATTCATGATGACCGTGGCTTGTGACCCGTTTTGAATCGTCGCAAAGTCGTGCACTTCCAACTGCAAATCGCGTTGACTCTTCAGGGCATTGTCGCCTGTTACAATCCATTCCGGCAGATTATTGGCGAGGTCGCGTATCATGGCTGCGCCCAACGTATCTGGCAGTGGGGCACTCCACGACTTGCCTTCATAGAAGGTCAGCGTACCGTTCTGGATAAGTACTAGCTGATTGGTTCTTAAATCGACCGGTACACGCGGACGGGCGATGCCCAGTACCGGCAGGTCTTTTTGCGGCATGATGACCGTAGACATCGCAGACGTCTGGATCTGGACGGGGGCCAGAACATAGCGTGTTTCGATACCCGGCTTGGGCACAAGGCTGCACCCGGACAGAACTACGGCGACAACGAAGCTGGAGAGGAATTTCATTACGGTACTTTCACTTCATTTACTTTAGGAGTCAGCAGCATACGGCGCGGATTGGAGCGGATTTCTTCCGTCAATGCCTTCACTTCCTCAATCGTGCTCTGGGCATCGCGAATGGTCTGCTGGAAGGAGGCGGCTGTACTGCCATTGCTTTCAAACTGCTTGCTCATCTTATTCAGATTCTCCATGGCGGCGGTGAGTTGCGAACCGGCTTGCTCCAGCTGCGGGCCAAGCTCACTGCTGGCTTTGCTCAAGTCTTCGGTCAGCTTGTTAAGGTTGGCAAGCGTGCCGTTGACGTTCTCCACATTGCCGGTATCCAGCAAGTCGCTCAGCCTTTGGGTGACGACAAGGGCATTGTCCAGAATCTGCGGAAGGCGGTTTACAATCTGGTCGATACCCGAGGGCAGTGTCGTAATCAGGCGGCATTCCTCATCTTTCCCCATGGGCTGGCCGGAACGGGTTTCGCCATTTTTAAGGTCCAACTCGATATACGATCCACCCGTGATGCCTTGCGGTTTGAGAGTGGCGACAGTACTGGCCTTGATCGGGGTCTGTTTATCCAATGCCGCCCTCACCAGAATTTCTGCATCGTTTCTGGGGTTGATACGGATGGATTCTACCTGACCAACACCGACACCACGGAAGGTGATGGTACTGCCCTGGCTTAAACCTGCGACCGAGTTATCGAAACGCATGACGTAACAGGCTTTGTCGCGGTTGGCCAAAGCACCCTGCAACCATACACATATGGCCACGAATGCCACGATTGTGATGATCAGAAAGGCTCCGACCGTCGCGTATTTTTGGTTAGGCTCCATGCGAAAGCTCCTTTTTAATTGGTTTATGCGAAGACGCATGCACCGCACGGCTGCGTTCTCCATGGAAATATTCGTGAATCCAGGGATGCTGGTTCTGCATCAGCTCCGGTATCGTTCCTACCGTCATTTTTTTATCGACAAGAACGGCAACGCGGTTGCAGGTCCCAAACAACGTATCCAGGTCGTGGGTAATCATTACAAAAGTCAGATTGAGGCTTCTGTTAAGCTCGCGTACCAGTTCGTCGAACTCCGATGCGCTGATGGGATCCAGACCCGCGGTCGGTTCATCCAGAAAGAGCACTGTCGGGTCCATCGCCATGGCGCGGGCCAAACCTGCGCGCTTGATCATCCCTCCTGAAAGTTCAGACGGACGCTTGGCGGCCGCGTTATCCGGCAAGCCGACAAGGCGCAGCTTCAGCCAGGCGACTTCGCGGCATTCGTCTTCTTTCAGATTCGTAAACTCCTTTAAGGGCGCCATGGTGTTTTCCAGCACAGTGAGACCAGAGAACAAGGCGCCTTGCTGGAACAGCACGCCAAGAGTTGCGGCACGCTCTGCCACAGGTAGCTGCATAACAGGCTGGCCATTGATATAAGCCTTGCCGGACGTAGGTGCGCGGATGCCGGTCATGGTTTTTAAAAGCACCGATTTGCCAGAACCCGAGCCGCCGACAATACCGAGGATGTCGCCTTTCATCACCTGCAGATTGAGGCCATCGTGCACTTTATGGGTGCCAAAGCTGTTGATAATGTTCTTAACTTCCAGAATGGGCGTGTTTGACGACATGGCTACCATCCTATCTTGGCAAAGAAGATAGAGAACAACGCATCCAGCACCAGCACCGAAAAGATACCCTGCACGACCGCACTTGTGGTTTGCAGGCCCACGCTTTCGGCCGAGCCGCTTACCCGTAACCCCGCCAGGCAACTGATAAGACCGATGAACAACGCAAATACCGGCGCCTTAACCATGCCGACCCAGTGGGAGTGCCCCATGGCGGCGTCGCCAAAGAGCTTTATGTAGGTTGAAAAGTCTATTCCCAAACTCATAACGCTGACGAGGGCCCCGCCGAAAAAACCGGCCACGAACGCCACCACCGTGAGTAAGGGCAAGACTACGACAAGTGCCGCAATGCGTGGGAGAATCATGGCATCTAGCGGCCTTAAGCCCATAACGCTCATAGCATCCACTTCCTCGCGTATTTTCATGACCCCGATTTCGGACGTGAAGGAGCTGCCGCTACGGCCTGCCACCATAATAGCGGCCAGAAGACCGCCCATTTCTCGTAACGTAGATATGGCCACCAGATTGATGGAAAAACGCTGGGCGCCAAAGGTAGAAAGCTGCGCAACGCCCTGATAGGCCAGCACGATGCTCATCAGGAAGGAAATCAGTGCCACAATCGGCACCGCCTGTAAGCCGGCTTCCCGCACATGGCGTACAAAGGCGTTCATCCGGAAGGTGCGTTTTCCGATCACAATTTCAAGGAATGCCACGAAGACTTCGCCGAGAAGGCTGAAGACCTCATACATATGGCGGCATACCGCATAGGCGAATTTGCCTGTCGCGGTGAATATGTCGTTGGCAGATGGCTTTGCAGATGGCTCTCGGGGTGCTTCGACTGCGGCTTGCACTTTTTCTATCAAGGCCGCATACGCCTCATTTGCGCCTTTCAGCGAAATTGTACGCCCCTGCCCTTCTAGCTGTGTCTTGGCGTCCATCAGCCACATGGCACCGACGGTATCGAGGGCCGTAAGACCTGTTATATCGATGGTTTGCACCCCTTTGGCCTGCAGCAGTGTGTGCCGGGCCTTAGCCCCGCCCTGCAGGGTTAACGGGCCCTCAAGCACCAGCACGCCTTGACGGCTTTCAGCCGAAAGCATGGCGGGCGTTTTGGAACGAGGCTTCAGGGTCATGTTTATAGAAGTACTTAAGGCAAACTTTGTTTCGTTCCGCTTATTATAAAGGGGATTTCTATTCGGAGGAAGGAGACTAAATAAGGCGGTTAGCGTTTGAAAGGTATAATAAACCATTCTTGAAAACGAGGATGGTGCCCCCAGTTATACCCCCAGATGAGAGAGGTTAGGAATAGTGGCTGTGGAAGCCAATATTTTTGAAATTTCTTGACATACGCCACGAAACAGTGTACAAATCAGCATCGTCGCCAGTGGTGGCGATTTTTTATTTCCCATTGATTTAGACGGGAGTGTTATTCACAATGAATCTATGAAATTTCATGCTTTGTATGTTATTGGGCCACTGTCTTTTGGTTTAGGGGCCAACGTGTTTGCTTCAACAGCGAAAGAGACTCAAGCCTGTAACGAACGAGCCGCGTCGTATTCTCAAGTATCTTCTCCACAGCAGGATTTTGAAGCTGGTGAAGAACTTATGAAAAATGGCTGTTCTGACCATGCCGTTCAAATGTGGGAAAAAGCCGCAAAAGGACATCATGCTCAAGCCCTTTTCATGCTGGGGCTTATCTATCAAGGCGGAGATACGGGAGCGGGGAATATACGGGCCAATCCCAGAAAGGCTTTTCCCTATTTTAAATAAGCTGCCGATTTAGGTGATGTCGATGCGATGTATATGCTGGGTCTCCATTATGAAGATGGGACGCTGTTTCTTAAGAAAGATATCAAGGCCGCGTGGGGCTGGTATGTGAATGCCGCGGAAAAAGGGCATGCCATGGCGATCCAACGGATTGTAAAAGCCTACAGGCAGGGAGAGCTGGGACAGACAGTGTCTCCCAAACAGGCGGACTACTGGAATGGTAGGTTAAGTATTAATAATTAAACAATAAGGCGCCCGATGGGCGCTTTTTAAATGGAGAAAATGTAAAATGGTTAAAGGAATTCAACGAACTGTACCCGCAGGTGAAATTGAGGAAGCGATAGATGCGGTGGGAGACATCATTGATGTGTTTCAGATGAACCGTCAGGTTTCTAAAGATGCTAAAGATCTAAATCTAACCCAGCAGGAGATTGATGAGCTCCGTGACGCATATTCTCTTGAAAGCTCTATGGGAGCCGGAGTTCATAATTTTAGAGATTTTAACAACAGGTTTCGGAATGATCGGAAATTAAGATCTTCTCAGGAAATTCTGGAAGCAGCCCAACAGCGGAAGCACATGGAAGAAAAGAACAAGCCACCTGTTAACGAAACACCAGCTGAGTCTAATCTACCGGAGATTAAGACTAGCGAGTCAAGAGATACAAATCCAACAACGATCCCGCCGGGTACACCTCAACCATCCATTCTTGATTATCTAAGGGAGGCGGTTACCAAGGCGGGCAATGGTGAGGCTAAGAAGTTCTGGTAAATAATTTGTTGGGCAAGGCAATCCTTGCCCGATAAGTTGACTGCGCCCGGTTAGGAGGCAAATGTGCAGTATGTTAATGTGGGAGAGATCTATCAAAGTGGCACTGACTGCGGCCTCCCAAGCCACTTCACTCCAAGCTTTGAAATTGTTTGAGTAATTTCGCTCTCGTCTTCTGGCTGGGAAGCTGTTTTACTGAGGGTTTTGGGGGTGTTTTGGTCATTATAAGCTCCCTTTCTGCAAGCAGAAAGGCTCTGGTGGGGGTGGAAGTCAAATCTTAAGCCGCTGTTATCAGATAATTTACTGAGATATTATCATCATAGCTAAAGAAAGAGAGTATCATGAGCAAATACAAAGTGATCAATACCTCTGGGAAACCGGTTGCCGAAATCAAGAAACTTCATAAGAATGGGTGCGTAACTACACGACGCATTTATGACACTCCTATATCAAAGACAGGCAAGCTCACAAAGATCGTGGCTGGTATTTATAATTGCCTGCGCAATAACAAGCCTCAGCCTATTCGTAAGAAATAATCAGTTTCCTCTTCACTTTCTCTGCAAAGGAAGCGTTCCTTGCTACTGCGAAATTAGAGGGGATATGAATGGGCGCTGCAGGTGGTAGGAATGACACGGAGACCTCTCCCAATAGCCTGCCAAGGCGTTGTAGAGTGCAGAAAAAGACAGTTCCGCTCCTGGCGGAAGGTACAGACCTGAGTTATGAATTAAGCATGACAACACACATTCCCGTAATCGATCTGTTTGCAGGCCCTGGAGGGCTTGGAGAAGGCTTTGTGAGCCGTGACGGTGACAGCTCCTACAGAGTCAAACTCTCTATTGAAAAAGACCCATGGGCAAGCCAGACACTCACTCTCCGCAAGTTTTACCATGAGCTGCGCGATGCCCATGGCGGTAAAACGCCAAAGAAGTGGCTAGACATCTTGGCTGCGGAAAACCCGCTTGAACTGGCAGAGTCACTTTTCCCGGAAGAGCTTAAGCGCGCCAAAGAAGCTGTATGGACTGCCGAAATGGGAGTCGATGAATCCGCCCCCAAGCAGCATATAAAGGACCGTATCAATAAGGCTGTGGGCAATGCAGATGCGTGGGTGCTCGTTGGCGGGCCTCCCTGTCAGGCATATTCGCTGGTCGGACGCGCCAAGATGGGGCACCGAGAAGGTTTCAGCGATGACAAGCGTCACCGCCTTTACCGGCATTATCTCGAAATCATCGCGGACCACGAACCGCCAGTCTTCGTTATGGAGAACGTAAAAGGCATTCTATCCTCTCCGCTCGATGAAGGCTTTGCCATCAACAAGATTCTGGAAGAACTATCTCATCCCGGAAAAGCCGTCGGCAGAAGCAAAAGTAATGCTGTCTATAAGATCCACTCACTGGTAAGCCCGGTAGATCCCTCGGTCGACCCTAGTCAGCTGGTTATCAAGGCAGAAGAATACGGAATCCCACAACGCAGGCACCGCGTGATCCTTCTCGGAATACGCGAGGATTTGGGCGACATTACCCCTGAGCGTCTTAAGCCTGTTCAAGAACAGGTCGGCGTAGGTGTCACGATTTCCGATCTTCCCAGGATCCGCAGCACGCTCAGCAAGGAGCCGGATGGTTGGGCTCCATGGAAAAAGCATGTCGATAATTATGCCGCCTCTCTTAAGATAAAGATGAAATCCTCTGACGAGACATCTCTAAACGCGGGAGCCAATCTTATGGATTACTCTGGTACCCCGGAGTTTTCGTCCCAGTGGTACCGCAGGGATGCAGGTAATCTACTGCTGAACCATGCCGCCAGAGGGCATATGACAAAAGACCTTGCCCGGTATCTCTTTGCTGCCGATTTCGCGAAGAAGAATAAATCGAGTCCTCACTTACGGGATTTTGATGATGAACTTTTGCCGGATCACAAAAACGCCAAAGATGCCAAGGCCGGTACAGGCCCGTTCGGGGACAGATTCCGTGTCGTACTGGATGGCAAGCCCGGGCCGACAGTAACCTCCCACATCTCAAAGGACGGACACGCTTTCATCCACCCGGACCCCTCGCAATGCCGAAGCCTGACGGTCCGCGAGGCTGCCCGCATTCAGACTTTCCCGGACAGTTACCGTTTTCTAGGGCCAAGAACTGAACAGTACCGTCAGGTGGGAAATGCTGTTCCGCCGCTTCTGGCGGGGAAGATTGCGGATATCGTTACAGATGTCTTGAAAAAGGCTGGTCTGATTTAACTGCTCCCCATGAAAAGCGGCCCTCACGGGCCGTTTTTTCGTCTCTTATAACCAGATTTATTAACAACATTTTAAAAATGTGTTTAATATTTTTAAAATGTTGTTGTGCATATTGCTATTATCTGGAACATTTGATGCAAGGGAGAATGATCATATGTCGCTTAAACGGAAGAAGTTTATTGAACTCGCGGAAAACCGCGTCAATAAAGCATTGAAGGATATCCAACTTATAGGTAACCTATCCAATAAGGGTGCCTATGATTTTACGGATGAAGATCTCCGGAAGATTATAAAGGCACTGGACCGGGAAATGGCTAGCCTCAAAGAGCGCTTCAAGATCGGACAGCGCGTCGATGAGAAGAAATTCAGTCTGGAGGACTAAAGGATGACTTGGCACTTCAAAAAGGAAGCACAGGAAGATACGATCTCCGAATCAAAGCTCGGAGAGTTCTTCAGCGCCAGCCGCTGTGAAGCCGTTGTGCGGGAAAGCATCCAGAACTCCCTAGATGCGGCCCCCAAAGACAAATGCGCAAAAATCATCTTTACTTTCAGCCAAGTGGATACTGGCAGCTTTCCGGATATTTATGACGACCTGAAACCTCACCTGAAGGAAGTAGGCAAAATCCTGCCCAAATATCTGGACTGTCTTGCCATTGAGGACTTTGGAACGACCGGTCTTGAGGGTACTATCTATAAGCGTGGTGAAAACAAGAAAAGCCTTGTGAGCTTCTGGTGGGAAGAAGGCCGTTCCAAAAAGCGCTCCGGTAGCGGAGGTAGCCATGGCGTAGGTAAAAGCACTCTTTCCGGTGCTTCACAGTTTAACTTCTTTCTGGCATTGACCCGCCGTAATGAATCCCCCACTGAGCTTTTGCTGGGGTATTGCATTCTGCCTCCTCACTCCCTACCGGGTGAAGAAGAAGAGCCTTATCTTGGTTACGCACGTTTTGGTGTGTATGAGCAGAAACATAAGGATGACAAGGATCCTCCCCTTATTCCTTACCGTGATGACAGCAGCAATAAAGGCATGATCGAAAAGTTCCGGAAACACACCGGAATCTCCCGCAAGGACGAGCACGGAGTCTCTATCTTTATCCCCGGGGTACATACAGACGTTATTAATCCTGCTGAAACTGCAAAATATGTCATTCAGAATTACTTCCTGCCGATTGTAACAGGAAGACTTATCGTCCAAATCAACGACACGCAGATCAATTCCACGCGTATCATTGATTCTTCCAACATCAACGAAGTAACCGAGGACATTTTTGGAACTGAGGCCAAGCAGATTTTAGGCCTCATCAGCTTGGCAAAGGAAATTGAACCATCCAGAAAATCTACGCATTTCTACGTCCCGCTTCATGAGTTCACTAAAGAAAACCGTTTGAAAAAGGAATCCTTTTCACCGGAGAACTTCGAACTTATGCAGAAAGAATATGCTTCAGGTAAAACTGTTGCCATACGCTCCAGTATCTCCATTCGTACAAAGCAGAAACTTACCAGCGGCCACTTTGATATTTTCTTGCGGAATTCCGAAGACAAATTGTCGCAATATCGCGCCTTCAGGGCGGACATCCTCATCAGCAATGAACGCTGCGGATCTTCTGCGCCGTTTACAGCAATGATTCTGGACGTGTTTGACAAGGAGAATGACAGCCCTCTTTCGGAATACCTGAAATTTACTGAGGATCCGGGTCACCAAGAGTGGAAGAACTCCCCGACCACCCGGAATAACGAAGTCTATCCGCTTGGGGAGTCTTGGCAGAAGGACTTCCTGAAGTCTTTTCCTAGTACATTGCTCAGTCTGCTATCTGGCGTCGAAAAGCAGGATGCAAAGACTTTTGCAGATGACATCTTTTATCTGGATGTCACATCAGAGGAGTCTACGGAGAAAAAGAAACAAACCAAATCTGTGCAGCCAGATTCCGGGGACACCGGTCCTGATATTCCGCCGATTCCGGAAGGAAGTCCGAGCCTGTTCAGTCTTAACCATGTCAACGGGGGATTCCGGATCATCGGAACAAAGCACCTCAAAGAGATTATGGCTGACGGCGGTTCCGTAACCAAGCGTGGCCGCGTGAAGGCTGCACACATCATCCCAGGCATGAGCAAGAGCAGATGGTTCAAATCCTGGATCTCCGAGGACTTTGATTTTTCCACTTCCAAGAATCTTTCGATTGAAGGAGTAGATGTAGAAAAATTTACAGGGAATGAAATCTGGTTCCGCGTGAAGGATCCTGAGTTTGAAATTCATTTTACCGGGTTCGACCCAAACCGTGATGTCCACATCGATGTGGCTCCCTTAAAGGAAAGTGAAGCAGCATGACCGTCGCTAACTTCAATTACACAGGCCGGCAACGTATCAAGAATGATATTGTAAGTGTCGATATCGTAGAGCGTAACTCTTCCTATGTACGGGTACGTCTGCACATCAGCACAAAAAGGTTCAAGCAACCGGCTGATTCTAAGCTCGTTCTGGACGGCAGTGATGCTGTAGGTGGAACCCTTGAGCGCAAAATTGTGGATTATACCGAAACGAAGACATATGACTTCAATACACTAGGTGAAGAAGGAACCATTTCCTTCCGGTTCAAAGCGGTATCTACTGATGAAGCCAAAAAAGGAACGCTACTCGCAGCAACTGCGGATATACGCCCCCGTGAGGCTACAGGAGATACAAGCCGTGAGAGCTTCTTCAATATGGAGCAAAAGGATCTTCAGAATAAGCCGTGGCTGATTGACTGGACAGAATCAGAGGAAAACCCCTCTATTTCGATTAACCGAACCTTGGTGTCCCATTTTAAGGGAAACCTTCGCGATCCTATGCTGCAGGCTCTTGTTCTGCCTCCGATGTTCAAGGAAATTCTTCTGGGCATTGTTACACGAAATATCGACAAGGATGACTTGGATACAGGAAGTCTTGCCTACAAGGTCCTTGAGTTCTGCAGAACACGCTTTGAACGTGAGCAGCCCGAAGGCAACTTCCAAGATGATCGTGAAGACTGGATTCAATGGGCTGAAGAATGCTCTGATGACTTCTGCGAGACCCCTTGGCGAAATGACACAACCCTGCTGCAAGCTATGCTGGAGTCCTAGACATGACTAATAATATTATGCCTCTCAGAAAATTTACTGATGTCGGCATCAAAGACTTTCAGGCAGCTATTGAAAGCCTCGGCGGACCGATCGGCAAAGGCAGTATGGGGACTACAGTTTCATTGAAGGAACTTCAAGCAATCAGTCAGCTAGCTCACCGTGAAGATATCACCGTTCCAGTAGGAAATCTTGAAATCGATTCTTCTCTGTTGTTCCAAGACCGCCTGACATTAGCCCGCTACCTCTTCAAGGAAGTGTTTAAGGAAAATGAAGATCACTTGAAAGATATGGGTCTCTGGGCTTGGCTTTCGGCTCTTTATTTTGTCCAGCTATGTCGGCCTTCAAAAAACGATACATATCTTCTGGGAAGCTCCTACAGATATGTCGTAGACCAAAGTCGCCTCCGTTACTACCGCCACCTAGTGAGAACCGCTGTACTGCGTTTTTCACAATATGGCGAAAGCTCTAGGCTTTTCCTTTCACAACCTGTTTATGAAAGCGGCGAGCTTACAGAACAAACTCAGAAAATTGCATTCCTGAATGTTAAAAGCGTCCGCGAGCTGGCAGATGCCCTGTATTTCGATACGAAGACCCTGAAGCCGCGTAAGGGATTCCGAGACAAACTCACTAAAGGGGGTTCTCTCCGGCGTATGATCCAGATTGTAGTTCCCCAGCTTACGATGAATTATGACCCCTATGAAATGCAGAGTGAACATCTCATGAATCTACTGCCGAAAGAGTTCAAGAAATGGAAAGATAAGGCTGCAGAACAGTAGTGGCAGATAAACTCACTCCTGACCGGCGTTCCTGGAATATGTCCCGTATCCGCGGGAAGGACACCAAACCTGAAAAACTTGTAAGGTCCCTTCTCTTCCGAGCGGGCTATCGCTTCAGGAAAAATGACCCCCGCCTGCCTGGGAAACCGGACATCGTTCTTCCCAAATATAAGATTGCCGTATTTGTCCATGGCTGCTTCTGGCATGGGCATGGCTGCAAGATTTCAGTTACTCCTAAAACGAACACCGAGTTCTGGGCGGACAAAATCGGGAAAAATCAGGCCCGGGACCAAGTGAATATTAGCAAGCTCGAAGCACTTGGGTGGAAAACTATTTTAATATGGGAATGTGAGATTACTGAAGGCACCCAAAAGCTATTGCAGCATCTAGAAAAGAGGCGTTTTTAATAGTGGCATGGGAGCTCTTTTCCTAAGTCTCTTCCGCTCCTCCCAAGCCCTGTTTTATTACCGGCGGTATTCCGCCAAAATATGGTGGCGTTGAAGAACTCTTCCATTCATTCTTGAAGAACCTATTCTCCATTCCCTTAGAGTGATTATTTGATGCATTATCCAGAAAGATACTCAAATACGGAGGCGAAAGCTGCATTCTTCATTTGCCTTGCCCTTACATCCCCTACGTAGTTAGCGGTTTTGAGCTTTTGTTCAGTGCTTGTAAGCAGGTCTTCAATAGTTTTTATACTCATTTCATCGAGCTTAGATTTTTGCCATGAAGTTAAATCCAATACACTTATAGATTTCTTAAGCTGATTAGCTAGATTAAAAGATTTTACACCATCAATATCAATTTTTTTCTCAAGCACAGGTTTGAATGCAGAATGATTGGCTCCAAATTCTGTCATTCTTTTAACCGTTAAACCTCTTGCTATATCAATGCCTGTAAGAGCGGGGTTTGTTTCTTGTGTGAAAAGGCATCCTAGATTAACAAAATATCTGGTGCCTGTTGCCGCTCGAGTTGCCTTGAGACCTGACTCTTGTTCCATGAGTACGCCAGTATAAGAAAGAATGCGGAGCGCTTCCTTAATAATGGCAGGAGCGTCTCTATGTAACCAAATGTAAGTACTGGTATTTTTGTCGTCACTAAGGTATTGATCGTTTTTCTTCTTTAACTCAGGAAGGACGATACTTTCTACAAAATTTCTACCCCAATCGATGAGAGCTTTGTGACCTTCATATTTTTCGGCTAATGCTGAGTGTTCCGCCCAAATCTTACTAAGATAGAAGTCTTTGATAGCTTCATTTACTTCAGTCGAATTCAACTTGGGAGCCGCAGCTAACGTTTTAAGTAAAATTCGAGGATTCCCAGACGCAGCGTATGCTAGCACTGCAAAATTTTTACCATTTTGAGCAATATTTTTTAACACGCTGCTTTCAGCTTGTTTTTCCACTATTTCTCGCATGTTTTCGACATACCCAGACGATAGGACGTCCCTATCAATAGATAATGTGGTGGCATCATGAGTAGGCTGGAAAGTTTCTCCATAATTCGTGACACCCGGATAAACTGCCGCATTACAAGTTATGCAATGACTTCTTAGATCTCGGAACAGAGTGAAAAATTGTCTTTGATTGGCCGGCATAAAAATGTGAGCCGCTTCATCAATAAGATAAACAAACCTTTCTATCCCTAGTTCTTCAGCTAAATCCTCCAATGCCTCTTTTAAATCATCGACAGAGGGAATCGCAGTTGAATCAATTACCTCTGCTGTTTTTTTCCATGAATTCTCATACTGCTCTGTAATAGTTTCAATCGGAGTGGGGGGAAGGTCTGTCACATCTGAGGTGCCAGCTAAAATCTTAGCGCTCTTGGGAATAGTTCCTAACAAGCCGGCCTTGGATAAGGCGCGAATTGTAGCTGAGCAAAGCTTAGCAAGCATCCAGTGCTTAAACTGCTCTGGATCTTCTGTTTGTAGCAGCGAGCTCTTCACAAAACTTAAGTAAATTGGAAAAACCTTTGAGTCCGAGTCCACCAAACCCTCTAGCAGCTCTTTTTGAGCAACTCGAAGTAAGAAGGACTTACCAACTCCCCTGCTGCCTACAATAATCGTCGGGTTCCTATTTTTTAAGGCGTCGATGACAACACGGTCGGCCTTACTCTCAACAAAATACTTAAGAATATCCTCAGGCTTGATATCCTCAGTTCTAAAGAGATAATCTTTCATCTTACGCTCCCTTCCCATAAATGTCTTGCACCACCTCAAGATGGCCTAAGCGTTCAATTAATATTTTTTCAATTTTATCTCTATTTTGCTGAGAGAGAAACATTATGTAGCGAGCTGTAAAGGCGAAGAGAAACGTCATGAATATTGAATCGCACAAATCGTTCCATTTTTTAGAGGTATCAGCGTTAAATACTATCTTATCTGTTATGTCTGGCTGAGTGTGGTAATTGCCATGCACATATTCAGAACACTCCCGATATGCCGTTTCAGCAATTACTCCATACTGTTTTCCTATGGTCTCTAAATTTGAATTAAAAGGTTTTATAAATTGATTGGCAAAGATTCCATTTTCCTTATCGATTATAGGGGCCCATACAATATCTTCTGCAGAAATTAACCATTTTCTAAGCTTTATCTCGTATGCCGAGAAGTATACTGAAGCTAAGGCCATTTCAAAAACTAGCCTCAAGCTTGAATAGGCCAACCTATAGTTAGCGGCTGCACAGGAATAAAGAGCTACCTTATATTCCCTTGATGCATAAGCAAGTAGTTTAGATTCAGGACGATCCTCTATAGTACTTAAGATAAGATCAAAATCAGCTGACAGATTATGGGCCTTAATAAACTCTTTAAGGGCATCTGTATCTGCTATGAGCGTCGTAAATTGAGTAGCGCTATTACTAAAGAGATTCTCGTAATATTTTTGTATTGTCATAGTGTTTTCGCTTTTTTTGACCCTTAGTAGTCTCTCTATAAGAAATTTAGAGATGTATGACTTAAAATCCCAAATTTTAACTATGCCTATCATGGTCCGGAACGTGCAATTATGTCTATAGAACTAGTAGAATACCAATTGATGAGTGTCCCACTCTAACCGCTGAGCTACTTGCCATAGGCGTATTCATAACGGTTAAGCTATGCGGCTGCAATGGTTTTTGATTATTTTGGATTTTCAGATGAGTTCTCTTCGTGCTCCCAAGCCAGCCAATCTACGGCTTGGTAAGTAAGATGTCTGCCCATTTAGTCGTGTAATCAGGTGAGCGCTGTTCTGACCGCATAGTCCACTTAGGCTGAATGCCACACGTAGCAGTTTGAATAGTCCGCTGCCCAAAGCGCTTGTTCAGCACATCCAGAGAAGCCATCAGCTTCTGGGTAGAAAGAGTATCTTCAGGACTAAATAGCTCGCTTTGATAGCCGGAATCCTCAGAAAGCTCATTCAACCAAACCCCTGCCTTTTTGTAGGCGAAGCCTTCTTTGTAGATCATGCGCAAGGCTTTCAGAGCGTGCTGTATCAGGAGATTGGTATCGCACGTCGCATGGGGCAACGTGACCACGTGGCTTTTGGCGTATTGCGGCAGCTGGGGCTTGTGGGGATTGGTCTTAATATAGACCAGTACCGCATGGCAGCGCAGGTTACGCTCCCGCATTTTCACGCAGGCGCGGCTCGTATACGTGGCCACAGCCTCCTCAAGCTCCAGAAGCTCGATTACAGGCCGTCCGAAGGAGCGTGTCGCCTGGATGGTAGGATATTTGGCCAAACCTTCTTCTAGGCTGAAACAGGAGGTCCCCTGAATCTCCAACACCAGCCGTTCCATGTGCACGTTGAACTTGCGGCGCATCAGGCTCGGGTCACTACGGGCAAGATCCAAAGCCGTCTTGATTCCCATACCCTCCAACGTTCGTTCCAAGTTATGGCCAATGCCCCAAAGGTCACCCACCGCCATCTCGGCCAGAATAGTTTCTCGATTCCCCGGGTGCAGCACATAGACACCCTCCGCCTCCGGATGCTTCTTAGCGTACTGGTTGGCGGCCTTGGCGAGAGTCTTGCTGGGCGCAATGCCGATACTCACCGGCAATCCAGTATATTGCTTCACCCGCTGGCGCAGCTCGCGCATTTGAACTTCGAGCGCGGCCAATGAGGCTTCGCCCAGTTCCAGAAAAGCTTCATCAATACTATACGGGTGCAGTGCCTTAGCGCCTTCGGCCAATATGGACATCATCCGCCCGCTCATATCGCCATACAGGCGGAAGTTGGAGGAGAACACTTTCACACCGGCTTTGGCACAGAGGTCTTTCACCTTGAAGTACGGCACTCCCATGGGAATGCCCAGCGCCTTCACCTCGGCACTGCGGGCAATCACGCAGCCGTCGTTATTGGAAAGCACCAGTGTCGGCTTGCCGTTATACTTCGGCTGGAACACCCGCTCGCAGCTCACGAAGAAGTTATTACCGTCGGCCAGCGCAAACATGGCTACACCTTGCGGATGACCGAGGTAACCACGCCCCAAATCTCCAGCGGCGCCTTTTTAAGGCTGGCAAAACGTTTCAGGGTAATCTCCCCCTCCCCCGTAATGGCCAGCACCAAATGATGGGAGGAAGGCGTAAGGCTGCGGTCCACCACCAGATAATCCCCCTCGTAAATGCCCTCCTGAACCATTGCCTGGCCTTGGACGCGGGCAAAGAACGTGGCGGCCGGATGCGATACCAGAAAGTCGTTCAGATCCAGCCCACGTTCGACAAAATCGTCGGCCGGACTGGGAAAACCCGCGCGTACGCTGGCCCCATAAAGCGCATGTGTGCCGGCCGGCAGCGGCGAGTCCTTCTGCAGGGTAATCATGATGCGTTCCTCCTTGGATTGATACTTGTTCCATTATCAATCCAAGGTCAAGGCCGCTTGTTATAAATCTGCAAAACAAGAGCTGTTACAATATGTTGAGAAACTGGCAGAAGTGACTTCACTTCCGTGCCGAACAGAGCAATGGTCCGTCCAACATCAACCAGTTGGAGGTTAAAATCATGGAAAACCCGCCGTACCCGATGGGCTATGCGCCCTACCCCGCGCAGCAGCCGCAGATGCATCCCGCCCAGCCTATGCAGCCCATGCCCGCGCCAATGGGCTACATGCCGCAAATGCCGGGGTATCCGCCCGGTTACCCGCCGATATACCCGATGTATCCGCAGCCGATGATGCCGCCCCAGCAACAACCACAGGTTCCGATGATTCCGCTGGAAACCGCTATTCAGGACTTCGCGCGCTATAAGGAATCCAAGGGGCGCGACAAGAAGACAATTACCGATATGGAGCTTTCGCTGCACATGCTGCCGTTCGTGCGACCGGACATCCAGTATGTACACCAGATCACCAAACGGCTGATTCTGGAATACGAGGCGCTGGTCACCGAGCTGCCGGTGAACTACCGCAAGAATCACAAACTGCGGCACCTCAACTTTCAGGCCCTGAAGGCGGCAAGCGCGGGAATGCCGCGGGTGTCGCCAGCCTCAGTCGACAAGTATGTGGTCACCCTGCGTTCGTTCATCCACTGGTGCCAGGATACCGACCGGATGCCAAACTGGAAGCTCCCCAAGTTTGAGGCGCTGGATAAGCGCAACAGCAAGGACAAGCGCCACCCGTTTACCAAAGAAGAGCTGAAGAAGCTGTTTGCCAGCCCGATGTTCAACGGCCACCAACCGGACCGCGAGGTGCAGATGTGGCGGCATAAGCCGGGCAAGCTGGTTATTAAGGACCACCACTATTGGATGCCTTGGATTGCCCTGTATTCCGGTATGCGTATGCGCGAGATCATCCAGCTCGAGATCAAAGACATCCGCCGCGAGGGCAACGTGACGTATATGGATGTGAACACCGACGGCAATGGCAAATCGCTTAAGAACCACGCCAGCAAGCGGCAGGTGCCCATTCACCCCAAGCTGGTGGATCTGGGCTTTCTGGAATACGTCGACGCCCTCCGCCAACAAGGCCACAAGCTGGTATTTCCAACGGCCAAGCCCACGGCCGACGGGCTACCCTCCAACCTCTACACCAAACACTTCAGCCGCTATCTGAAAGCCACCGGCATCAAACACCCCAAGCTGTCCTTCCACTCCTTCCGCCACACGTTTATCGATCAGGCCGCACGGCAGGCCAAACTGCCCGATCATATGATCAAGGCGCTGGTGGGACATGCCGACCAGACTATTACCTTTGGGACGTATGGCGGGCGGATTTCGATAGAGGAACTGGCAGAAGCTCAAGCGTCAATCCAATTTTAACTACGTTAAAATCTCTCTTTGCCATGCGAATAGTAGATTGTTAACTGCAGTATCGTTATTAGGATCAAACGCATCAATAAGACTTATCAACCGAGCATCATTGATCGGTAAAATAAGACCATTACCACCTCGAGAAGTAGATTTGCATCTTGCTAGAAGTCTTGGCCAATCAGCTGTTTCTCTAAATGCAATAAAACCAAATCGACCTCTATCATGAGTGAAACGATTAGCTAATTGATCAATCTCAGGATTTTGAATTTCTTCCGTATAATTTTTACACTCAACAAATACCATTGAAGATCGATAATTAGCTGAGGCTCTTAGTGCATTGAAGAAGCCACTTTTAGATCCATTCATAAAAGTCAAATCTACTCGCTTTATTCCTCCATCAAATCTTGTCTCCATTCTCGGCAGACATAGATGAGGCCAAAATATAAATTCAAAGATGGCTGCAATAACTTTCTCATACTGCCGATAATGTTTCTTGCCTTTAGGAATTGAAGCCAAAGTCTGTTTGAAGGAAGCCTTAATGGAAGCCGTTGACTGAGGTGTAATTTCTTCTATTCGATCAACAATTTGACCCAAGCCTTTCATATATTTTCTATACTCGTTTAAAACTTGAGGATGTTTTTCTGAAAAACCTGCTAGCCAATCTTTATCAAATGGATGCTTTTCTTTTAGAGTAGTTTTAAAGACATCCACACGACCATTTTTGAATGTGTGAACTAAAGGCCCATTGTTTGCTAACTCTTCTTCTTTCAGAAATTGGATAGCAAAACCATCATAGAATTTCTGTGAATCAAACGAAGGAGACCACTTAACAATATGTTTTGGTACTAGAATAATTCTCTCGCCGTTATATGTTGGTAAATTTACATATTTATTTGTTTGCCATTTGCCCTTATCGGGTAACCAAATACGACCAGACACAACATCATCAGTCATAGGAATATCATGTAGAACACATTGTTGTTGAGTATATTCAATAAGCTGGCCTCGAATAATATTCGTTGTCATATCGGATATTTTATCTCTGCCGATACCTTCGATAAACAAGTCACAGTCAGAAATATCAGAAACCAAGCCACTGCGTACTGCGTTACTACGAACTAAAGCGCCATAGACATATCTAGCTTGTCTCCCGCTAACGCCTCGACCTTTTGGGGCGCCTTTGGAAAGGCCTAAACGAGTATCATTTGGTTCAGACAAGCCATCTAATAATTTAAGTGCGGTAGCCTCATCACCGCTACGAATAAGATCCACAATTCTTTGGAAAAAACCTGCGACCATTCCAGTGCAGACTTGAGCCCATTCATCTTCTCTTTCTGCAAGGGCCACAGGATCAATAAATAAAGGAATGTCTGAATCTAAGTTAACATTTACAAAATCTACTGAGTGTTGGGTTAGAGGGATTCCAAAATGCTCTGTAAATCGAACCATGATTACTCCTATACTAAATTTAGCTAGAAACAATCATGCGCCTTTATATATCCATTTGCAAACATAAGCATTTATGAATGATGTAAGACAATAATCATCCCCATATCCACCACCCCACACCAAGCCCCAGCAAAACTCCATAAAGGGTAAAAGCGACATAGACGATGATATATGCGCTGCGGGTGTCATCAGGTTGGGGGTGTTGTGTGGGCATGGCTCGGTCTCCTTCGGTTGTACAAAGGCCTCTCTGTTTAAAGAGAGGCCGGGTGTAGTAACCGTCATTGAACGGCGCGATGCCTTTGGGCTTACGCCTTGGACCGAACATCGCCACCCGGCCATAGGTATGCCGAGAAGACGCGTTCTATAACGCGAATGACACCTGTCTTGGCGGTGTCCGACCATCAATGAGGGGTTACTAGGCCCCAGAGCAATGACGCTCCGAACGCACTATAAGGCAAGTCGTTTCTGCCTAAAACCCTTAAATCGCAGATTTTCTCACGGAATGACTTGATACGCGCCGGAACGCATGGTTGTATGGCCCTGCGCCTGGGAAACCAAGCGTGGGGCTTCTAACCCCTTACTGAACGGCAGCGAGCACCTGTCGAAACCCATTGTGCTGCCTTCCAACCTGAGGTTGGGGAGGCGGCGAAATACAATAGCGCAAGCAAATACGCTGCGCCGTTTCAGTACGGTTAGAACTCCCCGACCACCTTTTAGAGGTGGTCGCTTTATTAGGGAGAGGCGACATGGACCGTATTACCGCAACCAAAGCCCGCTACATTAAGCTGGGAGACACCGGGCGGTGGGAGCAGCAAGCTTTCGAGGAAGGCTACATTCCTCTTCAATACCAAAATGTCCCGCATGAGATAGCCGCTACTCTAGATAAAGATAAGATTCGCCAATGCCTGATAGATACCGGTATGGCTCTCCGAACCGCTTCAGACCATGCCCGCCAGGTATTAGACTTCTACACCCTCGACGAGAGCACGCTTTGGATCACCTTTACCTCCAACTACCTTTACTGGTGTTTTGCCGAGCCGGACGTCATTCCCAGCAAGCCCGACGAAATTGAGAGTAAGGGGCACCGTTATCGACGCACCCGGGGAGCCTGGCACAACACGAATCTGAAGGGTGAACCGCTCTACCTCACAGGTATTAGCGGGGATTTAGCTAAGAAGGCTATGTATCAAATGGCCATCTGTAATGTATTCCCGGACCAGCTGGAATACCTGCTGCGCAAGATCAACGGCGAGGAACAGGATGTGGTTCGTGAAGCCACCCGTGCCCGGCAGGCCATGCTGGCGTCGATAGAAGCCCTCATGAAGCAGCTACATCCGAAAGACTTCGAAATTCTGGTGGACCTGATCTTCAGCCAAAGCGGCTGGCGGCGGCTGGGTGCCATGGGCGGGGTACAGAAGACCTCGGACATGGAACTGGAGCTGCCCAGCACCAGCGAACGGGCCTTTATTCAAGTTAAGAGCGACACTTGGCAGTCACAACTGAACGCCTACGCAAAACAGCTGGAAACGCGCGGCGACGCCCGCATGTTCTTCGCCTACCACACCAGCCGGGGCGAGCTGGCGAGCACCAACCCGCAGATCATACTGCTCGGCCCCCAGCGCCTGTCGGAAATGGTGCTGGGGGCCGGGCTATTCGATTGGTTGATGCAGAAGATTTAGGTCTATTCCTCTTTATCCTTTTTGATTTTCTCTTCAAGCTTTTCCATAAACTGGACTCCTCCCATCGGTTTAGCCACATTCTTCTGAGCAGTAGCAATAAGCTCATCAAGAACTTTCTCATCCAGATCCATTAGCTTGGCATCGTGCAGTCGATAGATGTTAATCATGGTTTTCCAAGTTTCATAGTTTTCGGTCTCTTGACGCTGATATTCCATCTGCGCATCGTGGTGCGACATGAAGATAATCATATCCATCATCATCTGAGCATAGCGAACGTCCTTCATTCCCTGCTTCATGCAAGCGTCAATAAACGCCGACACTAAAGGTATTCGAAGAAGTTCACCTTTTTCAGGCCATTCTACGTCGCGCATAAGGGCTTCGCGCACAATCGTTGCCATGTTACGGGAGCCAATCGGACGACCCTTAGGGTTCTTGACTTCGCCGGGCTTGATGCGTGTGGCTTTCGAACCTTCGCCGTGCCCCTTTCCGGTCTTCTTTGTGCTCATTAAAGGTTCTCTCCGTCTTGAGCCTTAGCAGTAAGCTCCATTTGCGCGTCGAAAGTCTTACCCGTTAGCGCGTTAATGGCATCCTTACCGGTCAGAGCCTGCCAGCGGCGAACAGCCACATCCACGTATTTCGGGTCCATCTCGATCAGACGCGCCTTACGGCCCATCCGTTCGGCGGCAATCAGGGTCGATCCACTTCCACCAAAGGCATCCAGCACGTAGTCACCAGGGTTGGAACAGTCCTGAATCGCATCGGCCAGCATACGGACCGGCTTCACCGTCGGGTGCATAGCCAGCTCGTCCTCCCGCCCGTTGCGCAAGGTGTTAACCCCACGGTAATTCCAGACGTTGGTGCGGTTGCGGCCATACCGGCCGAGGGCAACATTGTTGATGTGGTTAGCCTTGCCCTTCTTAAACACGGCGACCAGCTCGTGCTTGGAGCGGTAAAGGCTACCCATGCCGCCGTTATCCTTGTTCCAGACGCAGATGTTCTTCAACTCCAAAGCAGCATCATCACCAGCACCGAGAAGGGCAGCGATGTGGCGCCAGTCCATAAACATGAACAAGATGGCGCCGTCTGCGCAGACACTGGCCATGTTTTCACAGGATTCGCGAAGGAACGTATAGAACTGCTTTTCGGTCATTTCACCGCTGGCCATAGCGAATTCCTCGTGGACGACTTTACCGAGACCGGAAACGTGGCCCTTGATAGGCACGTTATAGGGCGGGTCGGTCAACACCATGGTCATCTTCTCCTTGCCCAGAAGCGCAGAGTAAGTGTCGGAGTCCAGCGAGTCGCCGCAGATAACGCGGTGATCGCCCATCTGCCAGATATCGCCTTTGCGGGTAACAATGTGCGGCAAGGCCTTAGGGATTTCATCGCCGGCATCGGGATCTTCGTCATCCAGAGACTGGACTTTGAGCTCGATCTCCGGCATGTCGAAGCCGATAGCACTGATCTCGAATTCCGTCTCTTCGAACTTCAGCAGATCCTGCAGTTCCAGCGCCAGAGCCTCGTCGTCCCAGCTGGACTTCTCGGCCAGCCGGTTATCGGCAATGCGGTAGGCCTTCTTCTGAGCGTCGCTCAGGTGAGCGAACTTCAGCGTTGGCACTTCGGTCATGCCGAGCAACTTCGCGGCTGCCACCCGGCCGTGTCCGGCGAGGATGGTGTGGTTATCGTCAATCAGCACCGGGGCCAAGAAGCCGAACGATGCGATGCTATCGGCAAGCTGGCGGATTTGAGCCTTGCTGTGCTTGCGCGGGTTGGTTTTGTGGGCTTTGAGCTTGCTGACAAGCATCATCGCCGCAGGGGTAGATACGTCCATGACGGTACGCTCCTATATTACGGGTTGTGATTTTTTCGCCGGGCCTCACTTCCGCGTAGAGGCTGTTTTCCGGCTCGGGTGCTTGTCAGGCTTTTCGGGGCTCTACTTGAGTCCCCTGTGGAGTCTTCCGCTTGCTGCAGAATTAATGGACGTGCGACGTGCCCTGTTGTGTCCACCACGGTATGGCAGGGCGATGGATCTATAACACAAGGATTGTGTGTGATAGCAAGGCCTTAAGTTGGATTTGAGGTTATATTCCAAAGGGCGGTTTTGCCTTAAATATCAATAATGGCACGCTGAGAAAGCCAAGGCTGAACTCAAAATTCCATCTGCGCAATTTTCGCGTAAGTATTTGATATATAATGATAATTATTTTTATAAGTTGTTGTTTTAGAAAGAATTTAAAGAATACGCCTAGAAGGTAAAAGCAGACTTATCCATTAAATACCCATTAAATTGGGGAAGCGGCGGACGAAAGGGGTGCGCGAAAACGCTCCCATGCCAGAATGGGGCGGGACAATTTATGGCGGAAATCAGGGGAAATTTTTAACTATGGCTGGGGAGGAAGGACGTGACTGCCGCGAAATGACAGAAAACGGCCATTTCTGGCCGCTTATTTATCTCAAACTACTGAAAATAAAGAGAAAATTCAATGGCTGGGGAGGAAGGATTCGAACCCTCGTATGGCTGTACCAAAAACAGCTGCCTTACCACTTGGCGACTCCCCAAACCGGGTTTTATCTACCTCAAATAAATTTGGCTCCGGCGGCTGGGCTCGAACCAGCGACCCACGGATTAACAGTCCGTTGCTCTACCGCTGAGCTACGCCGGAGCAGGTAGACGCGCTCTTATGCGAAATTGCAGGCCCTCTGTCAACTCTCTTTTGGCCTCTTTTTGACCAAATGCCCCTGCCCTAGGCAGCCAAGCCACCCGTATGTGGCTTTCCGGCCCGGATAAACCGCCCTTCCCGCCTTAAAACGCAGCGTATTACCGTTTGTATCCGTTGACAGCCCTCCCAATCCCCGTTATCCAACAAGAGAAGTTGGCCGGATGGCGAAGTGGTAACGCTACGGTCTGCAAAACCGTCATGCGCGGGTTCGAATCCCGCTCCGGCCTCCAACTTTATTCTCCCACGCCTGCCGGTTTTGCCCCCAAGGGGCGGTCTGCTCATTTTAGTACTTTGGCGTCACACGCGGGTTCAAATCCCGCTCCGGCCTCCAACTTTATTCTCCTGCGCCTGCCGGTTTTGCCCCAAGGGGCGGTCTGCTCATTTTAGCTGGTTAGCTGGCACTTTGCAGAACGGCGAGCGTAAGCTGTTCGCGTTTCGTAAGACCGCGTGAATTTATTATCTTCTCATTCACTAGAACACCGGTTTCAAATTGCTGGAAAACCGCCGGATGAATGTAACATTTACGGCAGATAGCAGGCGTATTGCCCAGTTTGGCTGCGACCTGCTTTACCACTCCGGTCAGGCATTTTCGGATGGCTGTTAGAGAATCCGGACGTTCCAGTTTAGAAATTTCCGTATAGGCCAGCACTGTGCCGGCCCATGTGCGGAAGTCTTTCGCGCTGATATCATCGCCCGTCAGCTCCCGCAGGTAATCGTTAATATCATGCGAGGATAACGCACGGTACTCGCCGTCCTCATCTTTATATTGAAACAGTCTTTGGCCGGGAAGCTCCTGGCATGCGCGAATGACCTTTGCGACCCGATGATCGGTCAGGCTTAAATTCCATTCCTTTCCGCTTTTGCCGATAAATCGGAAGCGTAGTTCTTGACCCTTCACCTGGACGTGGCGGTTACGGAGAGTCGTCAGGCCATAGCTTTTATTGGTGCGGGCATAATCTTCGTTACCAATGCGAATAAGGGTCACTTCCAGCAGATTGATCGCTGTCGCGATGATCTTCGCGCGTCCAAGACCAGGCTGATTCATCTGTGCACGTATATGCCGGCGGATGCGCGGCAGATGTTGGGCGAATGTGACCATACGACTGTACTTTGTGAGATTCTGGCTGACGGTCCAATCCGGGTGGTAGCGATATTGCTTACGGCCTTTGGCATCCCGACCGGTTGCCTGCAAATGTCCTTCCGGGTTGGTGCATATCCATACCTGCGTATACGCGGGCGGAATGCCCAAGGCATTGATGCGCGCAATCTCAACTTTATCGGTCACGCGGTCGCCATCCGGCGTATAATAGGAAAATCCTTTACCGGATTTGCGGCGGGTATAACCAGGTTCGGCATCGGTGACATAGGTAAGCGGCATGCTAAGGCAATGTGTGATGTTATGCGGGGTTCCGTTAGCTTGATGAAAATGGGTGGCAGTCTGATATCTTGCCACGTTCACGCCTATTCATACTCCTCTTTGCTAATCCCCTTCCCCGTCCTTGCATTTGGTGGTCATTCTGCTACATTGATATTAGAACAATTATCAAACGAGACGGAGCCATGGACATTGCCGCCAAGCTGGCCATCCTTTCGGATGCTGCCAAATACGATGCCAGTTGCGCCAGTGGTGGCGGAAAAGGCGATGGGTTAAAATCGGCCAAGGACGGGGGGATCGGTAACACCCGGACCAGCGGGATATGCCATAGCTTTACGCCTGATGGGCGCTGTGTCGCGCTCCTCAAGATATTGCTCACCAATTTTTGTGTCTTCGATTGCAAGTACTGCGTGAACCGCGTGTCATCCGATACACCGCGGGCACGTTTCAGTGTGACAGAGGTTGTAAACCTCACGCTGGATTTTTACCGACGGAATTATATTGAAGGCCTGTTTCTCAGCTCCGGCATCATCCGGAACTCAGATTACACCATGGAGCAGTTGATTGCCGTGGCGAAGAGCCTGCGTACCGATCATGGGTTCGGTGGATATATCCACCTCAAGACCATTCCCGGAGCGTCGGACGACCTGCTGGCCGAAGCCGGGCTGTATGCCGACCGCTTGAGTGTGAACATCGAGCTACCGACACCGGCCGACATTACGCAACTGGCGCCGGAGAAGAACCACAGCATGCTGGAAAAGAATATGCTGCGTATCAAGATAGAAACCGACGACAACCGCGATGCCCGCAAAACCCTGAAGAAGGCGCCGGTCTATGCGCCCGGCGGACAGAGCACCCAGATGATCGTCGGTGCTACCCCGACCCCTGACCGCGCGATTCTGCAAACCGCTCACCATATGTACCAAAGCTATGGCATGCGGCGGGTGTATTACTCGGCCTTCAGCCCCATACCCCATGCCGATAACCGCCTGCCCGCGATTGCTCCGCCGCTGGTGCGTGAGCACCGGCTGTACCAGAGCGACTGGCTGCTGCGTTTTTATGGCTACAGCGTGGATGAAGTGGCACCGGCCGATGAACCGGAACTGGATCTGGCCGTAGACCCCAAAGTGAGTTGGGCGTTGCGAAACCCGCATTTCTTTCCGCTGGATGTGAACAAGGCAAGCCGCCAGCAACTGTTGCGTGTTCCAGGGTTTGGCGTGCAGGGTGTGAAGCGGATATTGGCGGCGCGGCGCTTTGGCAAGCTGCGGCTGGCCGACCTTGTGCGGATGCGGCTTTCGCTCAGCCGGGCGACGCCGTTCATCGTTACCGCCGATAACAACCCCGACACCAAATTGCTGGATGCGCCCGATTTTGCGCAGCGGATACGGAGCCGGATTGTTCAGCCGCAGCAACTGAGCTTGGCGATTTAGATGTACAGCCTGCATGCCGTGACGTTTGAGGATTTTCGAGTTCAGGCCCGGCAGTTGGTTTTGTCGGGCGTAGCGCCAGCCGATGTGGTGTGGCTGGAGGACGGATTGTTTGCCAGCAGCCCCCTGCCCGCTTTGGTTGAGGGCGAACTTAAAGTGCCGAGCAGTTTTGTAAATCTTGCGCGGAGCGTGGCGTGCCATGCCGATGCCGTACGCTGGTCTCTGTTATACGACGCTTTATGGCGGATTCAGCAAGGCGAAACACGGCTTTTGCATAACCCAGCCGATGCGCTGACCAGCAAGTTGAACTTGATGGCGAAACAGGTGGGGCGGGATATTCATAAAGCCCATGCCTTTGTGCGCTTCAAAAAGGTGACAGTGGATGGTCAGGATACCTATCTGGCATGGCATTGCCCCGACCACCGGATTTTGACACTGGCAGCGCCGTTCTTTGTGAAGCGATTCACCAACCAGCGTTGGGGGATTGCGACACCGCAGGAGAGTTGCAGTTGGGATGGGACAGCACTGACCTGGGGTGAAGGATTTCCGCAAAGCGCCGTAGCGTTTGAGGATGATGTGGAAAAGCTCTGGCGCACGTATTACCGGCATATCTTCAACCCGGCGCGGATTAAGGTGGACGTGATGAAGCGCGAGATGCCGGTGCGGCACTGGCGCACGTTACCGGAAACGCAGGACATAGCTGCCATGCTGCAAGACGCGCAGGCCCGCGTGGATACGATGCTGAAATCGGCGCTGTTTTCGTCGGAGAAAAGCCTCAAGCGGGCCGAGATTGTGAAGAAGCGGCGGGCTGAGACTAGTTCAGATACCAGATAGATGCCGTCAGGCTGGTAGCAAACGCCACCCACAGGGCATAGGGAATAAAGAGCCGGGCGGAGCGGGTATTACCGTCTTTATAGCTCACATAGATGTACGCCAGAATTGTCCCCAGCAGTGCGACGATGACATCCAGTGCCATGTCGGTACGGTGAAGTGTGAAGAAAACCGGCGTCCAGAAGAAGTTGAGCAGCATCTGGAGCGTCCAGAGCTTCATGGCCAAGCCATTGGGGCGGGTTTTCCAGGTTTGCCAGCCAGCAAGGCCGATAAGGACATACATGACCGTCCAGACCGGTCCGAATACCCAGTTGGGCGGATTGAACGAAGGTTTATTCAGAGCCGCGTACCATGCGTCCGGCGTGCTCAACATACCTATCAGCAGCCCGCCGCCGACGGTGAGAGATAAAAACAGGGCCAATGTGGCCCTGCTAGCTTGAGATTGGGATAGCATATGAGGGTAACGCATCCAGTAAAGGAAAGTTCCACCCTGCCCGCTTTTTGCTTAAATCGCCGAATCGCCCTTGGCTTCGTCGGTCTGGCGCCAAGCCCAGGCAGTGCGGACGAGAGTCGGCAGGTCTGACAGATGCGGCTTCCAGTTAAGAAGCGCCTGCGCGCGGGAGCTGTCGGCCACCAAGGCGGGCGGGTCGCCGGCGCGGCGGTCGGCATAGGTGGCAGGTACCGGTTTGCCGACTTCCTGACCAATAGCATCCACCACCTGCTTGACGCTATAGCCTTGACCTGTGCCGAGGTTGAGCGAGACAGTTTCGCCACCCTTGAGCAGATATTCCAGCGAGGCGACGTGGGCTTCGGCAAGGTCGGTCACGTGGATATAATCGCGTACGGCGGTACCATCTTCGGTCGGGTAGTCGGTGCCCATAATCTGCAGTTGCGGGCGGGTGCCGACCACGGCTTCCAGTGCCACGGGAATGAGGTGGAACGGGTTCTTGCGGTAGGCGCCGATCTCGTTGTTCTCGCTGGCGCCTGCGGCATTGAAGTAGCGCAGAGAGACACTGTTAAGGCCATAGGCATGACTGTAGTCGGCCAGCATCTGCTCCGTCATCAGCTTGCTGCGACCGTAGGGGTTAATGGGGTTCAACGTGGCCTTTTCAGAAATCGGAGAAGATTCCGGAATGCCATACACGGCTGCCGTACTGGAGAAAACGACAGGAATCGGCTTGGTACCCTGAAGAGTCGTTGCGCGGATAGTGTTGAGCAATTGCCAAGCTCCGAAGGTGTTGGTCTGGTAGTAATCGGCAGGTTCGGAGACAGATTCCGGCACCGACAACAGTGCCGCAAGGTGAATAACGGCAACCGGTTTGTAGGTTTCAAATGCAGCCTGAAGGTCGGCGGCGTTACGGGTATCGCCTTCCACCAACGGGCCGTACTTTACAGCCCAGCGGTTGCCGGTAAAGAAATTATCGAATACCACAGGGGTGTAACCGGCCTTGGCCAGTGCCTGGCACGTATGGCTGCCGATGTAACCTGCGCCGCCGGTAACGAGAATGTGTTGGGTCATGGATACTTATCCTTTATCTCTTTTAATGAATTAAACGTTATGCTTATTCTGAAGCTGTTGAAATAGAGCCTGTAATGCTTCTAAATGCTTGAAGAAATCTTGTTTATTTTCCATATCGGCACGAGCTTGGGTTGTAAATTTTGACCATAAAGCTGGCTGAGTAAGAAGAGTTTCCAATTTTTGCGACAAGGTGAGATCATCACCTTCCTCTGCTACAAGACTATTTTCTCCATCCCGGAAAAATTCGGGTATCGCGCTGTGGGTGCTAGTAACTACTGGTAAACCGACAGCTGCGGCTTCTAACAAAGCGATAGGAAGAGCTTCCATGTCACCATCTTTGGCAGTATGGCTTGCTAAAACAAAAGCGTCAGCTTCAGCTAATTTAAGACGTGTTTGGTCGTGGGGCAAAGCTCCGTAAAGGGTGACTTTATCGGATAAATCCAACTCATTTATTTGCTGACGTAGGAAGGCTTCCTGGTCACCTCCCCCTACAATGGCATACTCCCACGCAAGTGACTTGGGGAGATTTGCCAAGGCTTTTAAGGTGATGGCATAACCTTTTTTCTCAGTAAGGCGTCCGACACTAATCAACTTGACGGGACGCTTTTGCGGGAATGAACGGGCCCTGAAGTCAAATTTTGTCAGATCAACTCCCAGTTTTACCAATTGAGGAGAAGCATCTCCTAATTGCCGCAAACGATTTTGCCAAAATGATGTAATTGTGAGACTGGTGTGACCTTCTTGAGCAAATAAGGGTTTATAAAAACCTTCTATTTTTTGCTCAACTAACCGAGAGATATCAAAACCATGGAATACCGTAATTTGCGGAAGATCCCAACACCCCCAACCGCGCAGCAGGGCACCTACATACCCCATTGTGCCAAAATGGCATATGATGAGAGCCCCCTTTTGAGAATGCTTTGCAAGCCAAGCTGCAGCCAGAGACGCTTGCGCAAATTCGACAGGTGAATGACGCAAGCAATGAAGGGTAATTTTCCAAGAAGCAGGACGTACAATTATACGCCCCAAAGTGCGAGGCAGACTTAACGCAGCCATGAAAGCACTGATACCCTGCGGATACATGATTTGCAGTGCGTTTTTACGGTTAGGGTCGGTATTCCAGCTACTAATCAGCTTTTCGTTATTTCGCTTTACCAATGCAAGCACTTTAACATTTACACCTTTGGCCAGAAGAGCTTCGACCTGATTAGAGACAAATGTCTCTGATACCACTGGAAAGGCATAGCAGAGATACAGCACGGGTGCGGAGGTAGATATCATAGCTATCCTCTTTTCATCATATGTTTAGAAATTGCTTGATAGAGTCCATGAAGCATCTGGCGACCTTCTTTGACCAAAAGCAAGACTGTTATCATCCCCATACCACCGACAGCCCCTACCAGCAGCAATTGCACCAGTGACGGCAAGCCTGAAACGCCCCACTTGACCACTAGCATGAGCGGCAGCATGGCCCCCGCACAGAGAAGGCTGAATTTAAGTGGATAGAGAAATTCGGCAATGCCAAGCGGGCCTTTTCGGCTGATGGTGTAATACAGCATAGGTTGGATGATGAAGCCGTTGGTTAAGACATAGCATGCGGCCAAGGCCTGAATACCAAAGGGTAGCGAAATAATGAATGACGTGACCGTGATTATGCTGCTCATCAGGCCCAAAAAGGCAAAGTCGGCACTGCGTTGCTGGCTTATAAGTACAAAGCCTGTGCTGCCACCCACCATTTGGAACACCACAGCCAACCCCAGCCACATGACAACACCATTAGCCTGCTCCCACCCTGCTCCCAGCAAGGTATGCACCACGGCTTCCGGCATTACAAAAATAAGGGTGGCAATGGGCAATACGGCAAGGTTTGCGGGCACCATAACCTTGAGATACGCCGCACGGTAACGCTGCGGTTCGTCTCGTAGCCGGCCGAGGAGAGGTTGCATCATACCCTGCAGTGGCGCTGAGATTTGACTGAGAGGGCCGAGCAGAAGATCGTAAGCCTTAGCATAAACCCCCAGAAGAGCAGGCCCCCAATACCAGCCGATGAGGATATTATCGCCATTACGGCTAAAGTAATTCACAAAATTGAAACCGCTGATGTGCGCACCAAACTGAAACTGTTTTTTAGCCTCATGCCAGCGGAACTGAAACGTGGGACGCCAGTCGCAAAACACCCAGTTAAGTGCGGCATTTGAAACCATTTGAACGACCTTTTGAGCGACAAGCGCCCACCACCCCCAACCAGCCAACGCCATAGAGATAGCCGCAACAACACCAAGGGCAAGCGCCGCCATTTCGGACACGGTGACCCACTTGAACGCCATTTGGCGACGCATAAGAGCATCGTGCTGAGCTCCAAACGAGCCTAGAAAGAAACCGGCTGCAAGCACGCATACCATAGGGATAAGCGCGCTTTCTCCATACGCATAGGCCAGTAAGGGCGCACTTGCGAGAGTTATGAGCGCCAGCACAGCTCCTACAAGAACATTTAACCAAAACAGGGTTGTCACCTGCGTATGAGTTAGATCTTTTTGCTGAATGGTTGCACTGGTCAGACCAGCATCTTTGAAAAGCACCAGAAAACTGATAACCGTGGCGGCCATGGCGATAAGACCGAAGTCTTCCGGCACCAGCATGCGCGCCAGGATCATGGTACTGACCACATGCAGAAACAGTTTGCCACCCTGCCCCACTGCCAGTACGGCAAGGCTGCGCGCGGCCTGGCGTCCGTAGCTGGACTGCGAAGAGAGGCTTTCCAGCCAGACAGACTCAGATGAAGGAGATTGAACTTGATGCACTACTTGAGGTTTGGGGGACATGGCTTTGATTGTCCTTACCTCTTTACTGCTTACGGCTGGGTATTTAGAAATTTGAACTGGAGCGGGAAAAGGGATTCGAACCCTCGACCCTCACCATGGCAAGGTGATGCTCTACCACTGAGCTATTCCCGCACTCCAATGCGGTTGTGCTTATAGCTTTGCCCCCTGCGGTTCGTCAAGCCTAAAAATGCAAAAAAAGAATTTTACGCTCACGTGATTTTTTGTCTTGTCAGAACCCCATTCCTTGCGTATAAACCGGCCTGTCTTCGTTAGTCCCCTTCGTCTAGCGGTTAGGACGTCACCCTTTCACGGTGAAAACAGGGGTTCGATTCCCCTAGGGGATGCCATATTTTTCTAACAAGACCCTTAAGGGCTCTCTTCATGACACATGACTCTCATTCACCCGAGCAAAAGACGTGCTGCGGATCTTCTTCTCACGCCCCTACCCCCGCCGCCGATAACGGTTGCAGCTGCGGTTGCAAAACGTGTCGTAAACCACGTTACTGGCTTTGGATCTTAGGTTTTGCCTTGTTTTATGTGGTGAGTGCCGCGCCCCTCGGACTACTGGCTTACACCGTTAAAAACACCTTCGACCTCAATGTATTCCAATACGGCGGCTACCATGCATATCTCAGTTGTATCCGCGAATCGTTTTATATTGATAAATACCGCCGCGAATTTTAGGTATTTATTCAGACTTTTGCCGAAAGCTTAAAGCGTAGATGCCCCATATGAACGCGACTTCAATCCAGAAATGTCGCCAGTGAAGCGTATCAACTGTTAAGCCACTCACAACCGATGCTGCAAATATGGATAAAGACATAATAGCGTAAGGAGTAACGGCATTTTTATTTAAGCAAGCTTTAAGCCCCACCCAAGCTGTCGCGATTACAAATATCATATAGGCTAGAATGCCGAGCCAACCTTGCTCAAAAGCAACACGTAAGTAGGTATTGTGAGCCGCATCAGCCTCTTTAACATTGGTGTAATAGGTGCGGATGTGGACGTTCGACTGCCCAGGTCCGTGACCATACGCGTTATCAAGGCTTGCCTCAGCAAGCATATGGTGAATATAAAATCGTTCTTCATCATAGCTTTGCAAAGTAAGGCGATCTTCAAAAATCTCTTTAACATCCGCAGCATCCAAAGCGGCCCACATTAGCGGAATCATCAATACAGTTCCGATAGTTACCATAATCATTGAACTGAAAAATTTCCGGATGTTCGAACTCCAAAGCGTCAGGCCATAATATAAAACAGCCGCCCCTAGAAATGTCACCCAAGCTCCACGCGAAAGGGTAAGTATAATAAGGATTGCAGCGACCAATGCCATGGTCATATGAATCATCCTGTAAGATGACTTCTGCTGGAACGACATCCACCCATAAATAAAGACTGGAATCAAAGCAGGACCAAATACGTTCGGGTCTTTAAAGAATCCTCTCATACGGGTGTAATCATTCGCGAGAACGATGTCTGCAAGTCCGCCTGTAACTCCTACTTTAGTTGTCAGCAGCACGACAGCTGTTATAGCAGCACCCGCATACATACCCCACATTATGCAATCAATAACTTTAGTACCAAATCTTCCGATATACGCAGCCAAAAGCAACCCAAACACATTCAGGTACACTGTGATTGCGAGGTATTTAATCCCCTGACCAACATCAATGGAGGGTGGCAGCGTCAAAATTTGAAGAAGCGTGAAAATAACTGACCATACTGTAAAAGACTTCAGGGGTATGTTTGAACTTTTCAGATAAGGAAAAAATGCAAACACCATTAACAAACATGCCAGCAAGTCAAAAGGTGCAGGCTCAACAAACACAAAAAAGCTTGTTGCAAATACAAGCGGAAGCATTTTTTGATATGGCATCCTTGCTTCAGAAGTAGTGAGAGTCATGTTCATAAGCTATTTCTTATCATACTTGTTTAAGCACTTTTTAAGCCTTTGCAAGGCTGACATAGGCACTGAATATAAGATCAATGTTTTTAAAATTCCCAACCACGAGTGGATGCTAAGAGGTTCAAAAAACTCTTTCTGTACTTTCAATCGCGTATTTAATTGCTGGCGACGCTTGGAGAGCGATATTCCTCCAGAGGAAATACGGTAGTCGATAAGGTATTCAGACAAATTAGCAAGCTTTGCATATTTGGCAAAACGTCTAATAATTTCATAATCTTCCGCAGCCTGATATTCCTCTGAATATAAACCGTATCGCTCAAACATCTCACTACGGAAACACAAAAGTGGATGAATAAAGCAATTATTGTATTTTAGAGCCTTTGAAATGCCATACCAATCACAAGGATAATTTATAGGGTATAAAGCCTCTTTGCTTTTCTCGTCGATTGCAACAGCCCATGCACCGACCATACCTACATCCTGATTTGACTTTAAAAAAGTTACTTGTTTCGTAAAGCGGTCGGGATAAGAAATGTCATCCGCATCCATACGCCCAATAAACTTATATTTCTTTTGCCGGATAATATATTCGAGGCCAAAATTGAGGGCGCCTATCAAGCCTTTTGGAGAGTCTCCTGCCCTTATGACATAGAGGTTTTCAGTTGGAGAGAGAATAGTCTCAACCGGTTCCAGACTTCCATCATCAATAACGTACAAATCCAGTGGATACTCAGACGCTAAAATGCTCGCAACGGCCTCGGGCAATGTCTTATTCGCGTTATAAGAACATAACAGAACAGCGAGATCGGTCGGCTTTGAAATAGTCATTACTTATACACCGCGTACTTTTTTGAGAAAAACAACAAAGTTATTTGGCACGGCCACGCGTAAGAAACTTCGGCACAGACCATACCAAGCCAAAGGCTTTATAAAGCGGAAGTGCTGGAGCTGGATACGCAGACGCGCGACGCGTTGGCGGTACATTTTATGAACGGAAATGCCGTTTTTGGAAATGCGATAGAGCAGCAAGAATTCCGGGAGATTCGCCAGCTCATACTTTTTCGCAAGGCGCATCATAATCTCGTAATCTTGTGCAATCGGGTAGTTTTCATCGTAAAAGCCTTGTGATTTTAGAGCAGCGCTACGGAAGGTTACAGTAGAGTGCACAAATCGTGCGTCGATATTCATACGTGCTTTGATTGTGACGTTGTCGCAGGGATGGCGGTGATCGTAGAGCGTTTCAAGCGTATCTTCATCTACACAGTGAGCCCAGCCGCCGACAGCAGCTACCTTGGGATTGGCATCCAAGAAGGCTATTGTATTACGGATACGGCCTGGCAACGCGATGTCATCCGAATCCATAACCGCGACGTATTCGTAGCCACGCACCAAAATCTCCTTCAGGGCAATATTACGTGCCTTGGCTGCACCAACATTGTTTTCTTGACGCAACACATAGACATATTCAGGCACTTTATCGAAAAGCTGCGTTACCGGCTTTTTGCTGGCGTCATCGACAATATAGACGTCGATCGGCACTTTATCGATAAGCAGGCTCTCTACCGCCTGGATTAAGGTTTTGTCAGCATTATGAGCCGCCATGACGGCAGCAATGCGCGGAAGATTCTGTGTTTTCGCCATTATTTGCTCCCGTATACTTTCATCACGTCCGCCACCATAGATTCTACTGTAAACTTACTGTTATGGAGCTCGCGCGCATTCGCACCCATGGTTTTCCACTCGGTTGCAGAGGTTTTCAGCAGCAGGTCGGCCAATTCGGCGGAATCGCCTACCGTGAACAGAAGACCTGTCTGGTTGGGAATGACCACTTCCGGCAGCGAGCTTACATTACTGGCGATAACCGGCACGCCATGGCTCATGGCTTCCAGCGGGACCATGGCAAAACCCTCCCAGCGGCTGGGCATGACGACCACATCGGTATGGGCAAAGAACGGGATCAGTTTGTCGCTGCTCAGCCAGCCGGTGTAAGTGATATTCGGGCGCTCCGGCTGACTGCCTTTGCCGTGTACCCCCTCACCGATCACGGTCAGGTGAATGTGGGCGGCGTCCGGGTTTTTGGCGAGACGTTCCATGGCGTCGAGCATGACGTCAAAGCCTTTCTGGAAGTCTAAGCGGCCTACGAACAGCAGGTTCAGGCCCTTGTGCGTGTAGGGGTTGGGAATCTCCTTGGCCGTGATGTTGGGCGTTCCATTATAAATCACGATGGTTTTATGAGTAGGCAGGCCAAAGCGGCGCGCTTCGTCGGCCTCGTACTGGCTGACGCAGATCACTTTGCTGGTGAAAGGGTAGAGCCATTTTTCGACCGTCGCGAACATCTTCTTCTTACGCGGAGAACCATCCATGATGAACGCCCAGGCATGGGGCATATAGACAACCTTAGGCCGGACAATAGGCCAGACCAACACCAGTACGATACGCCCCAGTGCTCCGGCAAAAGTACTGTGCAGGTGCACCACGTGGGGTCGGAAGGTGACAACCGCCTTGGCGAAATTCCAACTAAAGGAGAGGAAGCTCATCGGGTTGCGGCCACTGCGGGAGAACGTGCGCAGGTTACGGAATGGTGCCAGTTCCTTCGCCTGGTCGGCCGGAACAAGGCAGCGCACCGTGTTAGCGTCACTCTGGGCCAGCGCCAGCGTACGCATAACGGTGGCTACACCGCCTTTGATGGTTTCTGCCGCATGGAGGATCTTCATAACGCCGGTTGTACCCAAAAGCGCTACGTTTGCCTAGCGTATTTTAACCCCAGCTTAGCAAAAGGTATTGACCCGCCAAATGGTTAAGGGCATGGATGCCCTATGCAGGAGCGCATTCGTCTTACCGTAGAGCCCACCGAAGCCAACACCCGTCTGGACGTGTGGCTGGCGGCGCGCATTGCCGCGGGTTATGTGCCCGACATGAGCCGTGCGGGGGTACAGCGATGGATAAAAGGCGGTTTTGTGACTCGTAACGGTATGGCGGAAGCCAACCCTGCCCGCAAAGTGCGTGCGGGTGAAATCTACGACGTAGACCTGCCCGAAATTGCCGCTACCGAAGTGATTGCGCAGGATATTCCGCTGGTGGTGGTGTACGAAGACAAAGACCTGATCGTGATCGACAAACCGGCCGGGTTGACCGTTCACCCCGGTGCCGGGAATCCGGATGGCACGCTGGTCAACGCCCTTCTCCATCACTGCGGCGACAGCCTGAGCGGCATCAATGGTGAGGCGCGCCCCGGGATTGTTCACCGGATCGACAAGGATACCAGCGGTCTGCTGGTCGCCGCCAAACACGACCAGGCCCACCGACATCTGGCGCGCCAGTTCGCCCGCCATAGCATTCACCGGGTGTATAATGCGATCGTGAAGGGTGCGGTCGCCAAGACTGAAGGTCGGATCGAGGGAAATATCGGAAGACACCCCACCACGCGTATCCGCAGAGCTGTCGTCGCTGTAGGCGGCAAGCCTGCCGTGACGCATTACCGTACTCTGGAGCGTTTCGGGAACGTGGCAACCCTTGTGGAATGCCAGCTTGAAACCGGCCGTACCCACCAGATACGCGTGCATATGAGCCACCTTGGCCACCCGTTGCTGGGCGACCCAATGTACGGCAACGGCAAGGGGCTGGAGTTTCTGGATCTGCCTGAGCGCCAGATGCTGCATGCGGCCGAGCTGGGGTTCATTCATCCCGGCACCAACCAGGAAATGCGCTTTGAAAGCCCCCTGCCCGCCGATTTTACAACTATTTTAACCAAGCTACGGAACGCTTAGGGCTTCGATTCGTCTTTCTTCCAGTTTCTTGTTAACTGGAGACACCTATGGGACTGTTTTCACCCAAAGACCCTGGCGAATGGGCACCCGCCAAGGGCGATATCGTTATGCTGAAAGAGCCTATTCCTGAACTGTGGAATGAACTGAAAGATCTGGAAGGCAAGGTTATTCTGGTGGAGCATACCCGGCCTCCACACCCGATTGCCCCTACCGGAAACCTTGAGGTCATTGTTCATCATAACAATGTGGAGCGCATACTGGTTGGCTATAAGGATAAATTCCAGTTTGTCCGTAAACCTTGAGAGAGCTTTTCCAAAGAGCATGAGGTAGCCACATATATGTGACACTTCCTCTTTCGACCAAAAGCCCCGGCCATGTGCCGGGGCTTTTCTATTGCATTCGGGTTTTACAGCCCTATACTTGAGACATGTCGTCGCATGAAAGGAGTTACCGCCATGCACTCACATTCCCCGTCGTTTGATCCTGCAGACTTTGAAGACCCACTTCCCGGAGAATTGAAAGTTCCTCACCTATCTCTGGGCGACTACGTCACCCTGAACGCTTTGGGCTTTGCCCATCTGAGCGAGGAAGAAGAGATCGAAGGCCAGGAGCAACTTAACACTCTGTTGCGGTGGGATGGTAGCCCGGCCCAAGTTATTGACTTCGACGTCAGTTCCTCGGGCGATCCCTACACCGTCATCCGTTTGCTGGATAGGGCTATCCCTGTTCCGCAGATCTTTCTTACGCATGCCTGGCTACACTGAATGCCGAGCTGCAATAGGTCCTTCTTATTTACGAAAAAGCCCGGGTATCCCCCGGGCTCTTCGTTTGGCGTTTACCAAGGCAACTGGTTGGCCGACAGCAATTGGGTTTCTCCGGTTTTACGGTTCTTCCATTCAATCTTGCCTTCGGCAGCATTCTTGGGGCCGATGATGGCTTGCCACGGCAGACCAATAAGGTCCATTTCGGCAAATTTCTGGCCAGCAGACACATCACGGTCATCGTAGAGGGTTTCCACACCCTGCGCCTGCAGGTGCAGGTAGAGCTTGGTGGCCATGTCGGTGCAGGTGGCGTCGCTATGGCGGATGTTAGCGACACCCACCTTGAACGGAGCCATCGGTTCCGGCCAGATAACACCCTTGTCGTCGTGGCTTTGCTCGATCGCAGCTGCAACCAGACGGCTGACGCCGATGCCGTAGCAGCCCATCACGACCGGAATGCTCTTGCCGTCTTCCAGCGTAACCAGTGCGCTCATCTTTTCGCTGTAAAGGTCGCCCAAGTGGAAGCAGTGACCAACTTCGATGCCCTTCTTTTCCACCAGTTGCTCACGCGGTTTGGGCGCGGTGGCAGCGTCGTACTTTTCAATGTTGACGGCGTAGTCGCTGTCCGGGTCGAACAGCAGAGTGTCTTCACCGGTGTCGGCCAGCACCTGGAATTCGTGGGAGTAGTTACCCCCGATGGCGCCGGTATCGGCCACCACGGCACGCCATTGCAGGCCAAGGCGGTCGAAGATGCGGGTATAGGCATCGTACATGCGCTGGTAGGCTTCAAGGCTCTTCTCGCGGTCGGTATCGAAGCTGTAGGCATCCTTCATCAGGAACTCGCGGCCGCGCATCAGGCCGAAACGCGGGCGCATTTCGTCGCGGAATTTCCACTGCATCTGGTAGAGGTTCAAAGGCACTTCGCGATAGCTCTTCACATTGTCGCGGAAAATCTGGGTTACGGCTTCTTCGTGCGTCGGGCCGAGCACGCATTCGCGGTCGTTACGGTCTTTAAAGCGCAGCAGCTCCGGGCCGTATTTTTCGTAACGGCCCGTTTCTTTCCAGAGATCGGCCGGCAGAACACCGGGCATCAGGATCTCCAGAGCCCCAGCCTTGTCCATCTCTTCGCGGACGATGTTTTCCACTTTGCGGAGAACCTTGAGACCCAGCGGCAGCCAATCGTAGTTACCGGCGGCAACCTGACGGATGAGGCCGGCGCGCAGACACAGCTGGTGGCTGACCACCTGCGCTTCGGCGGGGGTTTCTTTTAACAAAGGAATAAAATAGTGGCTGCGGCGCATGGGGTCTCTCTCTTTTATCTGGCATTATTCTAGCCGTGAAAACAGCACACACTTTGCCGCTATTCCCCGGTTCAATCAAGTATCGACATAAAAAAAGCGCTACTGCCGGTTAAGGCAATAGCGCAGGTCGTCACTCAATCAGAGATCCTTGGCGTGAGGGACCTTGCAGGTGTTTTGTTGCCAGGCCTCGTAGTTACACCATTGCATTCTGTAGCCGGCGTTCTTGCTCTTCGAGGTACCTTCCCGTCCACCAGGGCTGATAGGCCCATAGCCGCCCCAGCTACCATCATTCCCTTTGTAAGAGCCGATAATGGTATATCCGCACTGGTTTATAACGGTACTGCCCTGCATATAGGCGCAGCCAGCAGATGCCGTGGTCGGCACGAATGCAGCAGATGTAATGATAGCCAACGCCACACTATTCAAAAGCATTTTCATCGACATAACCCCTTCCGGAAAAGTCGCTCAAACAATCAATAATCCGCGAGTTTTCAACTCTCGAATGACCGCCATATACGTATGCAATGCACAAACGTCAAGATAGCTACATAAAAATAAAGCTTTAGTAAGTGTAGTCGCCTTCGCCGTCATCGGCTTCCACTTGGAGCGGCGGATTCTTCAGGCTTTGGTAAATACCATCCAGGCCACGTTTGACCAGCGACTGGTGGCGCTCCATGTCGCCCTGCTGGCGGAGTAAATAGGCCATGTTGGCGCGAGCTCCAGTCAGGCGGGCCTCCAGGAATGACGCCTGCGCGGGGAAGTTATCGCCAACGATCTCTTCCAAACGGGCAAAGAAGCTTTCGCATTCCTCTTCATACCGGGTGACATCGGAGACCCCACCAGCCAGGTCATCGGCCATACGTTGCAGTTCCTGAATGTAGTGAAGAATCGTTTCCATGGGCGCACCTTGGCGCCAAATCACAGTTTCGGCAATGCTGATTGACAGTTTTCTGGCGCATACCTATCATTGCATACGAAATACCGATACTCGCATTTTCTCTCACACCCTATCGACACCTCCGCTCTGAAAGGATCATCATGGATGACAAAGATCTCATAGGCCCCCTTCTCCCCCTTGGCACTATCGCAGCGGCTATCTTCGCATTAGCCATCAGCGGTATTTTCATTGTGGCAGGCGTCCTTATCGTTGGCGGCATTCTTTGCCTCTTCGGGAAATTTCTGCTTGAGCTATTCACGCAGGTTATGGAAGAACATGAGGAGCGCAAACGGGAAGACGCTAAACGCGCTCAACAAGAAGCTGAACGTGCCGCACTCGCAGCTAAAACGGCGAAGCGTCGTGTAAATTATCCCATTCGTGCAAGCGTGATACTCTCCCTTTACGAGCGTGATGAGCCAGCTACTCAGCCTCATCCTCGTAAAGCTATGAACGACGCGAAATACGATAAGGATATTCCAGAAAGAAGCCTTATCCAACGCATCGCAGAGCAGAACCGACTCAGAGAGTTACGGGGTTAACCATGACAACGACTTAAAAGCCACCTTCATCAGGTGGCTTTTTCGCGCCTGGCTAACTGCCGGAACCCGAGGGTGACGGTGTATTATAAACCGGCGGGGTACATTTGTTATTGGCGTCGGAGACACTTGAGACCACCACAATCTGTTGCACTTCTCCACGTTTAAAGGCGTTGAGGAACTTGCTGTAATCGGCAAACGCAATACAGCCGCTAGATCCGATACTACCGCGACGCAGCGGCGGGTGCGCCAGAATACCGTCGCGGCCGTACATTTGGGTACCGCTCCCCGGCGTCATACGGATGGCTTCCGTGCCATGAAACAGGCTTTCGCGCATGCTCAGGCTATACACCCCGGGAGGTGTAGGCCCCTGCCCGCGCTGGTTCACAAAGGCGGGGTTGTCCATCATATTGCCGAGGCCGGAGTGCGCCTCCAGCACCTCGCCGTTCGGCATATATACCTTACCGGCGGAAATATCGTACACGGCCGTGCCATTTCCGGCGACCTTGCTACCATCGGCATTGCACTGCATGGCGCTGTTGACGGCATCTTTCACGGCGCCGGAGAGCATGCTCTCTACCGGAGACGTAGCGCCGTTATTAGATATCATGCTGTTAAGCGTATTCTGGATACTGCTCAGCCGGTTCTGGCCACCGCCCATCTGCGAGCCAAGCTGCTGCAGAATCTGGGTCAGCATATCGGCACCTCCTGATCCGCCGGATGAGGAGCCGGACGTGCCATCATTGCCATAGTCATCGGTTGCGCCGGATGAATCTCCCATGTAGTCGTCGACCGGCGGGATGCGGATGGCCAGCATCACGATATTATCGGTTTCATCGGCAAAACTGATGGCGACCGTGGTTTCCAGCGTCGATTCGTTGGTCTTCACCTTATAATCGGTAATGATAAAACCGGCCTGCAGGCGGGCAATGATATCTTGTAATGCTGAAGCCACCGCCGCCAGTTGGGCGGCTTTGACAGGGTTGTTTGTGGCGTTCATTTCCGCCTTGAGGGCATTCACCTTCGCTTGAAGTGCACTGATATTGCTGTCCGACGCCTCGGCTGTCGGTGCAGTGGACAGGCCGCCCAGAGTCGTAATCATATCGTTGGAGACATTGAAATCGGCATGCGCTGCAAGCGGGCTCATCATAACGGCTAGAGCCATCATTCCGGCGAAAATCGTGACGGTTTTGGGCGCAGCGGTGCGGGTCTTGGTCATCCGGGGTCGTCCTTATCAGCTTTAGTTCTCTAAGTATTGGACCCGAACGCTGAAAATACAAGCTATTTGGCGCAAACGCGGGGTGGGTGTGGGGCTTTGCGGCATCAAAAAACCGCCTTACGGCGGTAGAAATTCTGGTGGCGCTTCTGTGACTCGAACACAGGACACACGGATTATGATTCCGTTGCTCTAACCGACTGAGCTAAAGCGCCATTGCTGTGATAGCGGGCGGAACTTAGGGTTTTACGAGATGACTGTCAAGACCTTCTTCGGTTATTTTGGCGGCATATTCTGCGGCTTTTTACTTGTATAATTGCGACGCAGCCTCTACATTCCATCTACGCAATGATTCATTCCAAATAGGTAATACTGTATTCAGACCATGCAAACCGTGAACACCCCGACCCTTGGCCAAACCCTGAAAATGCTGCTGCAGGAGCATGATATGAGCGCGGCCGAACTGGCCCGTCGTGCCGATCTGTCGGTGGCATCCCTGTCGCGCATTCTGAACGACCAGACCAATCCGTCATTTGACAGTGTGAGCCGCCTGGCCCGCGCACTGGGTATTGGTATGGACGCCTTTACGCCGGAAGCCAGCGCCAACACCGCCGCCCGCGGCGAAGTGCGCCCTGCCGCCTTCCCCATGGAAGCCGTTTATATATTAGAGAACACCGACCATACGGTAGAAAGCGCCCAGCAACTGTTGACCCAAGCCGCCCAAGGCAGCTGGGTGAACAGCTGGACGCACCGCATGGTGGGCGACAACATCGTTCAGCCCGAAGTCTCGAAAGTCGAGCAGATCGGTACGCGCCGCCTGCAGGTATCGCTGGAGTTTCCACATGAACTGCTGGAGCGCGGCAGCCTGGTCAGCCTGCTAAGTGTGGCCGGCAGTGCCCTGACCGGCACCGGCGCCCGCCTGTTTGACCTGCGCGTGCCCGAACCGCTTTTACGCACCTTTAACGGCCCGGCCTTTGGCGGACGCGGCCTGCGCGACACCTTCAACAAGCATGGCCGCCCGATGCTGGCCTGTACCATCCGCCCCATGTATGGCCTCAGCCCGAAAATGTATGGCCGTGCGGCGTATGAGGCTCTTATCGGCGGCGTAGATATTACCGCCGACCCGACGCTGATGCACAGCATCCCCAGCAATCCGTGGCGCGAGCGTTTCCGTTTTGTGGCGGAAGCTGCGGCGGCTGCGACCCGCGAAACCAATGAATTTAAAAGCCATGCCGTCAACATTACCGCCGGTACTGTAGAAGAGATGCAGGAGCGTGCGCTGTGGGCGCGTGACCTGGAGCTGGCGATGGTGATGGTAGACAGTGCCGCCATCGGCTGGAGCGCGCTGCAGAGCATTACCGCCTTCTGTGCCAAAAACGAATTGCTGATCTGCGCCATGGGCGGCCGTGCCCTGAACGGCGATATGCTGTCTGAGCAGCTTCAGGCCAAGCTACTGCGCTTTGCAGGGGCGGATGTGGTGAGCACCGGTTCGCCTCTGCGCGGCAACATCTCCAACCGCCGTTATGTGACCGGTGTACTCAACGCCCTGCGTGACGAACATCTGCCGCAAGCGCCGGACATGGGCCACTATGTGGAGCAACCTCTGGCCGGGTTGACCGGCGCCCTGCCCGCTGTGGGCGGCGGCCACAATCCTTGGCATTTTGCACGTTTGATCGACGCCATCGGCCACGATGCCGTGATTCAATGCGGTGGCGCCATTATGGGCCACCCGCAAGGTAGCCAAGCCGGTGCCAGCGCCTGCCGTACCGCACTTGAAAGTCTGATTCAGGCCCAGAACGAAGGCCAGAACCTGAACGTGGAAGGCCGCCATATTCTGCAAAAGGCTGCCCGTTACAGCCCGGAGCTGAAGACCGCGCTGGATACCTTCCAAGAGGGTAGCTTCCTGTTCGGTGTGGTGCAAAGCGCGCCACGCCCGACCGAGGGTTCGGTGATTCCGCACGGCACCAACCCTTCGCCGACCATCACGCCGTTCCGCCGCCCGGATGTAGAACCCAGCAACGAAGACTAAGGCTTTACCGTGATCAACCATATTTCCGTCGGTACCTCAAATTATGCTCGGGCTAAAGCCTTTTACACGGCTGTGTTTGAGACACTCGGGTACGTGATGGTGACCGATTTTGGCGACGCCTGCGGATTTGGAAAAGACGGCGAACTTGCCAGCTTCTGGCTGACCGATACGGCAACCGAACAGATGGTGGGCTTTCACGTTGCGTTCAGCACTGCCTCTCCGGATGCCGTTGATGCTTTCTACACGGCAGCCCTGGCCCATGGCGGAAAAGATAACGGCGCCCCCGGCCTACGCCCCGAATACAGCCCGACTTATTATGCGGCTTTCGTGATTTCTCCGGATGGACACCATTTAGAGGCTGTTCATGGGCGTTAATATTTCAACACCTCAACCAGCATTGGAAAGGATTTAACCATGCGCTTTGAAACTTTTGCTTTTCTGCCCCCGATGGGTCCGACCCAGATTGAGGCTCAGGTCACCCATGCCCTTAGCCAGGGCTGGGTGCCGATGATCGAGTACACCGAAAACCCCAACAGTGCCGACTTTTACTGGCGCCAGTGGCCCATTGCCGCTACCCGCGTGAATGCCACCACCGGTGTGGCTGAACTGGCCAGTGCCGCGCAGATCTCCAGCCAGATGGAAAGCTGTGCACGCCGCAACCCGTATGCGTTCATCCGCTTCAGCGCCTATAACCCGCAAACCCGCCAGACCGCTATGAGCTTTGTCGCGAAGACGCCACAAGAAGGGCAATAGGTTATTCATTATGGATAACAAGCCTCTTACTTTCCGCGAATTCATAAACGTACCTACACTGCTTTTTCCGGCCCTTTTTGCGCCTTTTGTGTTTGCGTTTCTGTTTGCAGGAATGATGGCCTTGTTATCCATGGAATCCGGGCAATCCTCACCAGTGGACACGTTTCTGGGGTTTGTTTTCTTCATTGCATTTGTGTGGATCATTGCATTTCCGATAAGCCTGTTATGCCAACTTATTATCGGGTTACCTCTGCATCAGATACTTTCACGCAAGAACGCTCAGGCATGGGTTTATACCATTAGTGGCTTTTGTATCGGTCTCGTGCTTGGGCTTCTGACGGCCCATATCTTTTTCGCCATCGGGTTTGCCGTTACCGGCGGCACCCAAGCGTTCCTCACCCATATGTTTACGTATCGGAACCACCGCTCCGCTTAGGCGTTGGGTTTGTATGTGGAATCTGATGAGCTTTGCGCGGTTTTTGGTAGCCCATACGCTGGCTAGCTTTGTTGCGTTGCTTATTTTCCTTATCCCGATGTTCGCACCCTATGCTCCAGTCGCCACCTACATGCGCTGGCAACCGCTGCTGCCGCATATGCTGCCAATGTTCGCAGGATTGGGTATCGCTATCTGGATCATGACCGTGCCGCTGGCGGTAGGGATCAATTACATTCTCCGACGTGTACGCCTGGTAACGCAGCAGGACTATTTGCTGATTGGTTTTGCGGTCGGGCTGATTCTTTCCATACCATTCGTGAAGGTGATGGGCATGAACGTGGTCGACCCTATCGCTACACCGGTCGTAACAACGACCTGGCTGTTCGTTAACCGCATGCTGTATGTGATGGCGTGGGCGCTTAGCGGTGCGGTTTTCGGTATCTGCTACTATTATTTCCATTCCGAGCGGATACGCTAATACCAAAAAGCCCGGAATCTATCCGGGCTTTTTATTCGTTTAAACCGATTTTCGGACGGTATCGGAAATAGTGCCGAGGTGCTTGAGCATGTCGGATTCTGATTCGGCTTCCACCATTACCCGAATGAGCGGCTCGGTGCCGGATTTCCGCACTAGTACGCGGCCTGCGGAGCCCATGGCGTGTTCAGCGCTTTTGATGCTGCCTTGGACGGCGTCGGATTCCAGAACCTCAGCGGCGTTGGCGCCGGCCGGCAGACGGATGTTCTCCATCTTCTGCGGCCATGTCTGGTACAGTTTGCGCAGATCGCTCAGGTTACCACCGCGTTCTTTGAGGAACGCCAGCATTTGCAGGGCGGCCAGAATGCCGTCTCCGGTGGTGGCAAAGTCGCGGAAGATCAGGTGGCCGGACTGCTCGCCGCCCAGGTTATAGCCGCCTTCGCGCATGGCTTTTTCCACGTAGTGGTCGCCGACCGGAGTACGGATAAGCTTGAGGCCCATATCTTCCACAAAACGCTGCATGCCCATATTGGTCATGACCGTCGCAACAACACCGCCGCCTTGCAGCTTGCCCTGAGATTTCAGGAACTGGGCCATGGAGGCGATGATCAAGTCACCGTCCAGCACGTCGCCTTTTTCATCCACCATAATCAGGCGATCGGCATCGCCATCCAGCGCGATACCCAGGTGTGCGCCATGGTGCACCACAGCCTTGGCTAAAGCCTGCGGGTGGGTAGCGCCGCATTCGGCATTGATGTTGAAACCATCCGGCTCGGTACCGATACGGATGACTTGCGCGCCCAGCTCCCAGAAAATACGCGGCGCGATCTTGTAAGCAGCGCCGTTGGCACAGTCGATAACGATCTTCAGATCATCGAAGCGCATGCGCGGCGGCAGGCTGGTTTTCACAAACTCAATATAGCGGCCCACGGCGTCTTCCACGCGCAGGGCTTTACCGATGTTATCCGGCGAGACACGCGGAATACGGTCCGGGTTGTCGATCAACTCTTCAATTTCTTCGACATAACCGCCGTTCAGCTTGATGCCATCCGGTGTGAACATCTTGATGCCGTTGTCGTGGTAGGGGTTGTGGCTGGCGGTAATCATCACGCCTAGATCAGCGCGCAGGCTGCGGGTGAGCATAGCCACGGCGGGAGTAGGTAACGGGCCAAGCAGCAGGCAAGTGTAGCCAACGCTGGTAAATCCGGCTTGCAGGGCAGATTCAATCATATAGCCCGAAAGGCGGGTATCTTTACCGATAACAACAGTTGGTTTGCCGGCATGGGCAGGGCGGCTACTGTTTTTGCGGGAGACGACCAAGCCAGCGGCCTGCGCGATGCGCACCAGCATGGCAGGGCGTAGAATCTCGCCATTGGCCTCGCCGCGAATGCCGTCGGTGCCGAAATATTTGGTGTTGGCCATAGTCTGTAGTCTCCCCATAAGGCTGCTGTAAGAAAACCGTTTTACCCTAAATGTGTTCGGCCCGCAAACCCGCTGTGGCATTTGGGTGCACGTATGTTGCGCCATAAAAAAAGAGGCCCGCAGGCCCCTTCTCTATTTCTTCGGCTTTTTGACCGCCGATTTGGCGACGTCCTTCAGCTTACTGCCCACCTTGACCTTGGTCTGGATCTGGCCGTCGTCGATGGCGTCTTCCACCACTTCTTGCGACTTAGGCTGGGCTTTTTTGGCTGTCTCCTTACGGACCACGACCTTTTTACCGGCAAGAAGGTCATCGACCTGTGCGGCGTCCAGCGTTTCGTGCTCCAGCAGGCCCTGGGCCAGCAGTTCCATTTCGCGCTTGTGCTTGGTCAGCAGCTTTTTGCAGCGGTCAAAGTTGCGGTCGATGATCTCGCGCACGGCAGCATCCACCTTACCGGCCATGGCTTCACTGATATGGCTGCGGCTGCCGATATCACGGCCGAGGAAGACCTGGCTTTCCTTTTCGCCGTAGTTAATGGGCCCGAGGTCGCTCATCCCCCATTGCATCACCATACGGCGGGCAAGGTCGGTGGCGCGCTCGATGTCGTTGCTGGCGCCCGAGGTTTGTTGACCCTCAAGGAAGATCTCTTCGGCCAGACGACCGCCGTAGAGCATGGCAATCTGGTTTTCCAGATAACGCTTGTCATACGTGAACTTGTCTTCGCCGGGGAGGCTCATGGTGACACCCAGCGCACGGCCGCGCGGGATGATGGTGACCTTGTGAAGCGGGTCCTTCGGGCCTTCCAGATACAGCATGGCGATGGCGTGACCGGCCTCGTGGTAAGCGGTGGTCTTCTTCTGATCCAGCGTCATCACCGTACTGCGGCGCTCGGCGCCCATCATCACTTTGTCGCGTGCGGTTTCAAAGTCGTGCATGTCCACCAGTCGCTTGTTGCGACGGGCAGCCATCAGCGCGGCTTCGTTGACCAGGTTTTCAAGGTCTGCCCCACTAAAGCCGGGGGTACCTTTGGCGATAACTTCCACATCCACATCGGTACCCAGCGGAACCTTGTTCATGTGTACCTGCAGAATCCGTTCGCGACCGCGGATATCCGGCAGCGGCACAACCACCTGACGGTCGAAACGGCCCGGACGCAGCAGCGCGGGGTCGAGAACGTCGGGTCGGTTCGTGGCGGCGATGATGATCACGCCTTCGGAGGCGTCGAAGCCGTCCATTTCCACCAGCATGGCGTTCAGGGTCTGTTCGCGTTCATCGTTACCACCGCCCAAGCCTGCGCCACGGTGGCGGCCAACGGCATCGATTTCATCGATAAAGATGATGCACGGGGCGTTCTTTTTGCCGGTTTCAAAGAGGTCGCGCACACGGGCGGCACCGACACCGACGAACATCTCGACAAAGTCGGACCCCGACAGGCTGAAGAATGGAACCCCGGCTTCGCCAGCAACTGCCTTGGCCAGCAGGGTTTTACCGGTACCCGGGCTCCCCACCAGCAGCACGCCCTTGGGAATGCGGCCACCGAGTTTCTGGAATTTGTTGGGGTCGCGGAGGAATTCCACCACTTCTTCAAGCTCTTGCTTAGCTTCATCCACACCGGCCACGTCGTCGAAACCGACCTTGACCTTGCTTTCAGACTGCACCTGAATGCGAGCTTTACCGAAGCCGAACGGCCCGCCGCCGCCTGCACCGCCCTTACCGCCACCCTGCATCTGGCGCATAACATAGATCCAGATACCGATGATCAGCAGCCACGGTGCCCAGCTGATGAGGATCTGCATAAGCGGGCTCATTTCTTCCGGCTTGGTGACCTTGATGTTCACGTTTTTTTCGCGGAGGTTCTTGATCAGATCCGGGTCGCGCGGCGACAGTGTTTGCACCTTGGTGCCGTCAGAAGCCAGCCCGGTGAGGGTCTGGTCTTCGATAATCACTTGCTGGAACTGGTTTCTTTCCACGCGGGAGAGGAAGTCGGAATAGCTGATTTCCTGCGCGTTAGAGGGTTTGCCGCCGCTCAGGCTGCTGACAAGCACCAGAACCACCACAAAAATACCGGCCCAGATAAGGCCCTGCTTTATCATTTTATTATCCATGGGGCGGAGTCTAGGCCATTTACCGCCTTCTTTAAATAGAAAAGCGAAACCATCTTGCGGAATGGTTGTTGTATACCTAGACTTTGTTCAAGTCCCATAAGGGGCCCCGTCGGGCCCGTGGCCCTTTTTCTAGCGCTGGAGGATATCATGCGCCTTATTCTGTCTTTCGTTCTTGCTTTTGCAGTCTTCGCTTCGTCCATGCCGGCTCGTGCCAACGATTTCGATATCGACCGCATCCTGCGTCAGCAAAAACAGTATCTTCAAAAGGAAAAGCGCAACCGGGAAGCCCTGGCGGATGCCGAAGCCAAGGTTGTTCGCTACTGCACCCGAAGCGATCCTTACCGCAACCCTTATGACTGCCAGAGTGCCCAGATCGATCTTGATCGTGCCCGTCTCAAAACGGCTGGTGTTACCGGCAACTCCGGATGGGGTGGCGGCTGGAATTCACCGCGTCGTCATAAGTCTCGCGACAGGAATGATGGTGTGGACGCTGTTCTTGGTGTTTTCGGTCTTGCTGCTGGCATGGCTATCGGCGGCGCCATTGCCAACCAAGGGCAGCGTCAATACCAACCACGCCAGTTGCCAGGTCCAAGCGAGCGCATTTACATGTGCGGTGGGAATGTCAAAACCAACTGCATGGAAGGCTCTGTCGACTAAGCGACTTTCTGATACCGTCAATGATCTCTCCCTATCAGGGGGAGGTCATTTTTTATACCAAACGAAACCATCTTGCAGAAAATCAGTTGTATACCTAGACTGCCTTAAAGCTCCATTCGGGGCCCGTTTTCACTGCGGGCCCCGTGCCCCTTTTACGCCGCTGGAGGATAACATGCGCGCGATTCCCCTTATTCTGATGACTTCTGTCCTCGCGTCTGTGTCTGCCCCTACGGTGCAGGCCCAAGTGTATCTGGAAGGAGATGGCTTCGTCTTTGATAATGGAGAGCTCTATCTGGTACCTGAAGGTAGCCGCTATAGCCCACCGCCGGACTTGGCCGACCATGTGTCTCCACCCGAGGATTTTTATGAAAGTCCCCGCTACGAGCCACGCACACAACCCTATGCTGAACCTGGGACGGGTATGGGGCTGGATTACTTTCCACCAGCCCCCGTGAACGACACCAAGGTTGAAACCACGGTTACCGTACCTGTCACCAAACAACAGGTAACCGTGATTGAGGCTAAACCCGAACTGAAGGAAGAACCTATCAAAAAGGTTGTGGTAGACGTGCCTGCGACTGATACCAAGCTGACCGTAGAAACCCAAAAGGTGGAGACCGCGACGCGCCGGGTACGAGTTGTAGGAGGCGATGATATTACCCGACTGGCCTCTCATTCGGAGCAATTCCTTCCGCATGACCAAAAGACCGGTGATGGATTCAAGTGGTTTTTTCTCATTCTCATCATCGCTGTTATCATTGGTTGCGGGTTTTTCTTCCGTTCACTGGTTGAAAAATCCCGTCGTCGGTCAACTCCTGTTGAAGAAGAACGTCCGACTCGCCATGTCCCAGCTTCGTCTACACGTTGGGAAAATTCGCAGTTACGTGCTTCACTGACTAAAATCCGTGAGGGCGTGGCGGAATTGATGGCAGCTTTGCTCGGGAAACCCAGGGTGCCTTTACTGCCGCCGCCGGACAATATGACCCATGTTCCACCCACGTGATCTCCGGATGACGTTTTGCGATTTCAGCCGCCCGGTTTTCCGGGCGGTTTTTTATTCGGCCTGAGTTACAAGCTGGCCGTTTTTCCAGGAAAACTTAACGCCCGCGAGTGTGGCATGACCTTGAGCTTCGGTTTGCAGACGAACAAGCAAGCTTTGGCGCTTGCTGCGGCGGACCGGGAGAGATTCTTGCGGGTGGATAGCCTGAATGAGTTTAAGAATAAGGCGGAGGTTGATCTCGATTGGCTGAGAGCGAAAGTTTTCCAATGGGAACGGGTTTTCCACCGGAATAGTTTGGAGGCTCTGACTGAGAGCTTCATGGGCATCTGCCACTGCATGAGCGCTGGCGGCAAGGCCGTGGGCGGTTATGCCAGCCTCTTCCAGCAGCGGAAGCAATTTGCGGATACGCGCACGCTGGCTGCCACCAGATTCGTTATCCGGGTCTTCCAGCCATGCTTGACCGAGGCTTTGAAGATAGTCGCGTAGTTGCTGGCGGCTGGCGTTGAGGAGCGGGCGGGCGTAGGTGACGCCGTTCATGAGACTTTGCGGCTGGAGAGCGGCCAACCCCCCTGCCCCGCTACCTTTGCCTGCACGCATAAGAAAACTTTCAGCGATATCGGTTTGGGTGTGGGCCAGAACAATGGATGCTCCGAGGTTTTGGGCCTGCTGCTGGAGCCATGTGTGACGCTCGGTGCGGGCGTAGGCTTCGGCATTGCTACCCGGTTTGCCCTGCCCTGTGGCAGTGAGAAATGGGAGATTATAAACGTGGCAGAATGCCTGCACAAACGCAGTACTTTGGGAGCCGAATTCGCTCCAGTTATGATTGAAGGTGGCGACTGTGAGGCGGTTTGCGTGTCCGGCGTCCAAAAGCAGGTGCAGCAGCGCCATGCTATCGCCTCCGCCGCTGACGCCCACGAGCAGCGGGCCTTGCGGGAGAGATGATGGCGGTAGGTTCATACCGCCTTTTGTACACCAAGTGCGAGGTATGGGCTACCGGATGGTCAGAAAATTCAGGCTGGAGCCGGGTAATGGATTAGTCGGCACAGGAATTTCCGGCTGCTGGGACGGCTGAATGATCTCCGGTTTTACTTCAGGCTTGACCTCGGGTCGGCTGGGTGATGGCGGAACTTCAGGCTTGACCGTCGGCTTGGGCATTTCCGGCTTTTCATCCGGTTTTGGTTCCGGCTGGCGCGGTTGTTCAGCAGGTTCGTCATTCACACGGGCTTGCTGCAGGCGCATGAGCTGCCAGGCCAGTAAGTGGGAGGACGAGAGTGGAATGTGGTGTGCCGTGTTCATGCAACAAAAACGCCCCTGAAGGGCGGTTTGTTCCGGCGGAAAACTATTCCACCTTAAGAGTTAGAAGCTTGTCCTTGGCGCGGCTGGCCTCGGGCGCTTGCGGGTAGTCTTTGGTCAGCTTTTCCCATGCGGCCTTGGCCAGTTTGGGTTGCTTAAGCTGCTCCAGTGCTACGCCCATTTTGAAGAGGTTGGCAGGTGCCTTGCCACCCTTGGGAAATGCCTTAAGACCATCGCGGAACTTGGTCGCGGCGGTTTTGGGGTCATTCTGCACCAAATAAACCTCGCCCAGCCAGTAGTAGGCGTTGTCGGCGAGTGCGTCCTTCGGGTGACGCTTGAGGAATTCTTCAAACCAGACCTGTGCGTTCTTGTAGTCGGTCGCGGTCAGGTAGGCATAAGCCTTGTTGTAATGGTCGGCAGCCGACATGTCGGCGGGAATGGTGGCCTTTGCGGCAGGTTTGGCGGCGGGCTTGGTTTCGGCAACAACTTCACCAGAGTCGGTCTCGGTAGAGGTTGTGGCGGCTACTGGAGTAGCGGCGGCGGCAGAAGCCTGAGGTTGAGACGACAGGGTCTCCATGCGGGTTTCAATATCCGCAAGACGCATGTCGAGGTCTTTAATGTAATCGTCGAAACGTTTGGCGAGGCGTTCAATCGCCATCAGAGAGCGGTCGGTATTACCGCGGAGCTGGCTCGTTTCATCTTCCAGCGTACTCATACGTTGCTCGATATCAGCAGCGGTATAGCTCGATAAACCGCCCAAATTGGGCTGGCCGGTTGAGCTTGAAGAGGAACGGCGACTCTCGGCAGCACTTATACGCTTTTCGATAGCGTCCAGGCGCTGCACGAGACTCTCCGCATCAACCGAAACCGCCTGCCCCCAGCTGTTGGCGGTAATTGCAAGCATGCTTACAGTTACCATCAGCAGAGAGGACAGGCGGGACATCGGTAGAATAACCTTAAGTTAAATTAACTTAAGACTATTGCAGAACGATAACACCACGACGGTTCTTAGCCCATGCGGATTCATCGTGGCCTTCAACAGCCGGACGTTCCTTACCGTAGCTGATGGTGGTCAGTTGAGCCGGAGCCAGACCGGTACCAATCAGGTACTTCTTCATGGAAACGGCACGACGGTCACCGAGGGCCAGGTTGTATTCGCGGGTACCGCGTTCGTCAGCGTGACCTTCGAGCGTTACACCCTTAACGTCGTTAGCCTTGGCGAATTCGCTGAACTTGTTCAGGGTAGCTTCGGCATCGCCACGGATGGCAGCGCTGTCGTAGTCGAAGTATACGCGGTCGAAACCACCGGCTACGAATTGTTGATCGAACAGACCCTTAACGTCGGAGTTGTTCGGTTGTGCGCCAGCAGCACCACCGGCGTAGTTGCCGGAACCGTACTTGCTGCCTTGGGCAACCGGGGCAACGTCCAGATCAGGGCTCTTCAGGCAGGAGCAGGCAGACAGTGCTGCAACTACTGCGAGCAGGCCGGCTTTCATCGGGAGCTTGGTCATGATTAGTGTCCTCATCGTTTTTTAGTTTTCGGTGTATGGAATCCTTACCCTTACAACCTTGGGTAAAGAGACCTTAATTACGCCGTCTCGGTTACGCAAGCAAAATCCGCACACTTTATGCCATGGGACATATCGGGTGAGCGTTTAATGCCGTACCGTTGCAACTACTTATAGGGGGGAGATGTTCCGCTTGCAATGGATTTTCCCGTCCATTGTGTTGAATGGATGGGCATCCCATGGTGTTTTTGCATCAACTTTAAGCCACTTGTAAGGTAGCAAAATTGGCAATCACCCTGACTTTCTCCCGTTTCGCTGCAAAAAATGGCTCTTGCGAGCCATTTTCTGTTTTCCTCCTCCGGGCGACGCCTCTTACTCGGCACCCTTGCCGGAAAATCCGGCAACGTGATCGAAGGTATAAAGGTTTTCAATTTTGACCCATTCCAGACCCGCAGCTTCGATATTGTGCAGGACATTACGGATATCGGCATTGGTCACACTGCCTTCCGGCCCCATGAAGCGGCACGCCCACAGGTCGGTCACGGCGTCCACGTCCGGTTTAACGTCCGGCTTTTTAGGGTTGAACATTTCCATACCACGGCTACTGACCGACTGAAGCACCAGACCGGACATACCGCACTGGTTCAGGCGTGCGCCAAGGTCGGCAGCGTTGGCGTCATCGAAGTCGACAAATACATCAACCCCCGTCAGGCGCTTGGTGCGGACAGACTGAGTGGTATCTTCGGCGCGCGGCAGCTTGACCGGTTTGCCGCTACCGCTGGCAAATGGCGTCAGGTTTTTAGGCGACTTACCAAGGTTCTTCACGACGGCTTCGGCAAATTCCATAGTCGAAAGCGCCTTTTCGCCCTTCTTGACGATATCGGCGGTGTGCTGACCGGCTTCCAGGGTGTAGAGCAAGGCATTACCGATTTTGGCGGCGCACTCACCTTGACCAACATGGTACAGCATGAGTACAGCGGCATTGATCAGACCGGACGGGTTCGCGATCCCCTTCCCGGCAATATCCGGGGCAGAGCCGTGCACGGCTTCGAACATCGCGCAGCCGGTACCGATGTTCATGGAGCCGGCAAGACCTACACTACCGGCCACCTGGCTGGCGATGTCGGAGACGATATCACCATAGAGGTTTTCGGTTACCACTACGTCAAACTTTTCCGGAGTGTCGGCGATGCGGGCCATGCCGATATCGACGATCAGGCTGTCTTTCTGAATATCAGGATACTCGGCACCGATAAGCTGGAAGACCTGGTGAAAGAGACCGTCAGTCACCTTCATAATATTGTCCTTGATCAGGCAGGTCACCTTCTTGCGGCCGTTGGCACGGGCGTATTCAAAGGCGTACCGTACGATCAGCTCGGTCCCGGTGCGGGAGATCAGCTTAACGGCGTGGCAGGTGTCGCGGGTCTGGCGGTACTCGATACCGGCGTAAAGGCTTTCTTCGTTTTCGCGGACAATCACCATATCCACATTGGCGTGCTTGCTGTGCACAAAGCCATCGAAGGTGCGTACGGGGCGGACGTTGGCAAATTGGCCAAAGGCTTTACGCATGGTCACGTTAACGGACTTATAGCCGCCCCCCTGCGGGGTGGTGATGGGTGCCTTGAACAGCAGGCGGTTTTTGCGGATGCTCTCCCATGCGGCGGGTTCGATACCGTTCATGATGCCGCTTTTGAAAACCTTTTCGCCGAGATTGACGAAGTCATATTCCAGCTCGGCGCCTGCGGCTTTGAGAATATGCAGCGTGGCGTCCATGATCTCCGGGCCAATGCCGTCGCCGCGTGCCACCGTTACCGGTACTTTTGCCATGTGAAGGGTATCCTTGTTCTTTATTCTTTAAGGGAAGCTTTGTGTGCAGCATAACTTACAGAAGCGGCTTTGCAACTGTTTGCAGCAAGCTCTACAAAAATATCCGGCAGGTGTGTGGCCTGCCGGAGTTGATATTCGTCGCTTTAGAGGTAGTCACGCCGAGATTGCCAGATTGGCAAGGTCGGTTACGCGGACGAGATCGAGATGAATGCTGTCTCCATCTTCCCGGCCTTCGGCCACAAAGAGCCTTTCGCCTTCCGCGATAACTTTGAGAGGCTGCGCCATTCCCGCCGTCTTGGGCTGGCGGTATACGGTATTGCCCTGCAGCGTAAAGACATCGCCGTTCTTTTTAACAATAGGCTTGTTGAAGCGCCTTGAGGGGCCGCTTACAACGAAGTGGAAGGAGAAGTCGATCGGCCAGGAGTAGTTACGTGCAAGGTAGTTTTCGATCGCCGCGCACTCTTGCGGACTGATTTCTTGGGAGCTTTTCTTCTTCGTCATGTTTTAGTTCCCGTAACATGTGACGATGAGGGTGAACGTGAGTGAGTAACATTTAGAGAGTAGCCGCATAGCCAGCGCTAGAGCCAGCCTAAACGGCCCCAAGCAGGTGCTTGTAGCGGTTATGGGTAAGTGCAACGTAAGACGCGGGCAGAGAAAACCCCCTGCCCGCACCTTAGAATCGCACCAAGCTAGAGTGCGCTGGATTCGTCTTCGAACTTAATGACGTCGGTCGGGTTGGTGTTGGGCACAGCTTTGGGAATGAATTTCAGCTGCGGCAGCGGACGCTCGGACGAGCTGCGCGGGCCCTGATAGTTGGCTGGCAGAGACGACGGCTCGGGTGTGGCCGGAACCTGCGAGGCCGGACGCGGCGAAAGGCCCTCGCCTGCCGGAATTTGCGGCGCAGCGGAGGAATCCTGGACACCCGGAGTCGGTACCGGTTTGAGCGACGGTGCGGGCTGGGTCGGCGAAAGCACCATGGTCGGCGTGGTGGTTTTGCTGGCGGTGACGCGCGCTTCTTCCACACGAGTGATCTGAGCCTTGTTTTCGACGTCCTTGGTTAGTTCCATCGCACGGTTATAGGCATCGAAATTGCTGGGAGCGCGCTGACCACCAGTGACGAGGTCGTCGACCGTCGGTACCAGATTGGCAGCAGGGCTGGTGGGTGCCTCGGGAGCCTTCTGGCTTTCCGGTGCCGGAGCTGTGTTGAGCTCGGCGGGAGTAGCGGGTTGCAGGGTGCCCTTCTTTTCCAGCTTGGGGCCAGCCGGTGCGGTTGCAGGCACGACCAGCGCGCCGGCTGCGCCACCGATACCCACAGACACCGGCAGACTGCCGGCCGGTGCCGGAAGTACGGCCGGAGCCGGATTCTCGACGACCGGGCGGCTGAGGCCGGCGTCGGTCGGAGTAATAATCGGGTTGGGCGCTACAGCCACGCCCGGAATGGGGCGAGCCGCATTGGGGACAAGGCGACCATCCTTGTCATAAATGAGAATATCGACGCCTTGCTCTAGCTTAGGTGCGGGCGTACCGGCCTGCTTGGTTTTGCTCTGGAACGGGAATACCGGCATCTGCACGCCGAGGGATTCTTTCACAGCTTTAACCGTCAGCTTGCGCAGGGCAAAGGCGGCACCGCGCGGCTGGTCGTATTCGTAAGCGATCTCCAGACCGCCTTCACGCCATTTACGGGGCTTGGTGGTCCAGAAGATATCGGATACCGCAGGCGCCTGATCGGCAGGGATGAACCGACCCGTCACGTGACGCAGGAACTGTTCGGCGATCATAGCCTCCCCCGCGTTGGGGTTGGCGCTGGAAACCCAGTCACGGTAAATAAGGCGAACAGACGCGACACCTTGGGCGCTGCCGCTGGATTTATCGAGATAAAGCGAGACAGTGGCGAAGTCTCCGCCCTTGCACAGAAAGTCGTAGCGGGCATTGCCGTAGCTGGGGCCCAAACGGCCTTCCTTGCTGATCCATTTGCATGGCAGGCTTTGCGTAATAGCGTTCACTTCTTGCTGGAAGGTCGTAAATGCCAACTCTTGCTGGGTTTGCGGGTCGGCGGGCGTACGGCGCAGAATCTGGATCTCTTCGGCAGCCTGCGCGCCCTGAGGCATAAGCGCAGCAAGAGACACCCCGCAGAGGGTAGCAACATACAACGCGGTCAAAGGGCGACGCTTCATTGCCCCCAGATTAACCGAGACGGGCGCTGGCGCGAGATGGAATATGCTTGGTGCGCCGCCTTTGGCAGACTTGGTGTGGCAATCCTGCTTATCTCAATCTGTTCTTCATTTTCAAAAAGCCCCTCATGTGAGGGGCTTTTAAACTCTTTGAAGCTTATTTGACGCTTTCGGCCGCTTTTTCGGCATCATCTTCATCTGCCGCCAACCACTTCTTCAAGGGAGCGATGGATTCATCCGGCCAGCTCATCAGGCTCGGGCGCATCAGCACATGGCCATTTTCCACCATCGCGACGAAGACCTTACGATCATCGGTATCAACAAACAGCAGCGCCTTGTTCATGCCACACGGCTCAACACAGCCATTGGCTTGCAGCAGGTTTTGCGGAAGCGTTTTGGATTCGCTTTTGGAGTCAAGATAGCCAAGCCATTTTTCGTACTTATCGGCCAGCAGTGCTTGTGCACCTTCGGCGACACCTACGTATTCCAGCAATTTCATGTCCGGCGCTTTACCAGCTTCGGGCCACATCGGCAGCAGCGTGGATTTTACCGGATCGACCGTTTCAAATGCCAGGCCTTCTGCGGTGACAGCTGTTGGCGAAACACCCGCTTCAACAGCCTGTGTTTCAGAGACCTGAGCAGCAGGCATGGTGGCGGAGACATCCTGCGCATCGGCCAGCCACGCGCAGGTAAAGGTTGCGATTGCGACCGGCGTGAACGCCAGAGCCTTAACGCGGAACAAAGGTTTCATGCGCTTTAGGCTACCTTGAATCGCTGGTTAAGGAAACCACGAATGAACGGGATCTGAGCTTGCATCTCACGACTAATAGTGGTGCTGGCGAACGGTGCCGGAGCTTCGAATTCGAAACGCTTTTCGAGACGGGCACTGATCTTTTTGTACAACTCGACATGATTGGCCAACTGAATGGGGACAACCTTGGCGCTGGCAGCAACACCGGCGATGGTGGCAAAGGCGGACAGGCTGCGGGACATGATACGGCAGACGTACTGCGCTTCCGACTTCGTCATAATAAAGAGGTCGGCCATCATGATGTAGTCATCCATCTCGGCGGTGGTGATGGGCGTAATACGGGCCAGAACGTTGTGCAGCCAGCCTTCGCGGTAGCAGCTGCCCAGCTTTTGCAGCTTGGCGAGGTTGAGGCCGTACTGTTGCGACCACTGCTTGTACGCCTGCACATCGGTACGCATACCGGCGGCCAGGTCGATGTTACGCTCCAGCAAGCTGGTGTACACGTGGCTTTTGCCAAGGGGGTTATATGCTGCACTCATGACTTTTACGCCTTCTTTACGTTGCTACAGGTATATCATCGCGCATACGCACTAAAAAGCGAGATGGTAGCCGTGCGGCGCAACATGTAGTGGCAGGTGTGGCCGAAATGCAGACGTTAGTAGATAGCGAAACGGCGTGATACCGCTAAATTAGATAGCTTCGACAGCCTGTACGATATCCGGCAGTTGCTCGCGCAGCATTGTCTCAATACCGATCTTGAGGGTTGCGGTACTGGAGGGGCAACCCGAGCAGGCGCCATGCATTTCCAGAAAGACCGTGCCGTTCTCAAAGCCGCGATAGATAATGTCGCCGCCGTCCTGCATCACTGCCGGGCGCACGCGCTCTTCCAGCAGCTTCTGGATCTTCTCGACAAGCTCTGGGCTGATGCCGATGTCGCCGACCACCGGCTTGTCGGCAGGCGCCTTACCCTGGAGTACCGGCTCGCCAGACTCGAAAAACGATTCCAGCGCGGGTGCCAGATGGGCATTGATATCGCCCCAGGCGATACCCTCTTCGCGCGTGATGGTGAAGAAATCCGACCCGATGAACACGCCGAGAATGCCTTCTATGGCGAAGATACGTTTGGCCAGCGGGCTGCGGGTTTCCGCGCTCTGCTTGGTGGGGAAGTTGGCCGAACCGCCGGGTATGAGCATTTTGCCAACCTTATACTTAAGAGAGTTGGGGTTGGGTGTGCGCTCAGTGCGAATCGTCAGAATGTCGTCCATGCGGAATTGTTTAGTCCTCAGCTTGGTTATTCGTCAAGCCTATTGCTCGTTGCGCTTGCGACGAAAGCGCAATGCCAGCAGAACCACGCCCATCAGCACCGGCACCACAACCAGATTGATGGCCAGCAGGGCATTCTCCAGCATGGCCAGGCGGGTGCGGGTCTGGGCACGGATGTCGCGCAATTGCTGACGGAGAGTGAATGCTTCTTCGGCGGCTTCCGGCCCGACTTCGGAGAGCTTTTTGGCAATATCGGCTTCGGTTTGGGCCGATTGGGCACTGAGTGCGGCCGACATGGCTTCGATATGAGTGAGCGTGCGCGGCTGGGCGCCTTTGGCCCGCAGGTGGGCCAAGCTATGCTGACCGGAGAGTGCGTGCAGCATGTTGGTGAGAAGCTCGAGGTTTTGCGGTGCCTGCGCGATGGCGCTGGCCGAAAGCCAGTCGGTATCAGCAACGACAATCAGGTTACCGGTGGCAGAGCCTTCTCCGCCAAAATGCCCGCTGACCATAGCGGCAACGGTACGGGCTTCGGCGGGGCCGGAGGCGTTGTCATTCAGCAGCGTATTGGCCAGTGCGGGTTCGGTCTGCATAAAGGCGCCATGCTCCACCAGATGCGCCTTAGGGCTGGTGGTGAGGATGGGGAGGATATCGTACGTCATGCCGTCTGCCAGTTGCAGCGAGCCCGCTTCCATCAGCAGGATCTTGTTCAGGCCCAACAGGTAGGAAAGCGAATCGTTCATGTTGCGCACTCCAAAGGTCAGCCAGAACGGGTAAGGCATATTCCCCTGCCCGCTTTGCTGCACCAGCGTAGCCAAGGCGGGGTCGGCCACCACGCTGTTGCTGGTGGGGGTAATACCCCATTGCGGGAGAAGGCTGGACGGCAGATTCATGTCCGGCCCCGCCGCGGGCTGCGGATAGGTACGGGCGTAGGCATCGGTCATCATCAGCACACTGCCACCCTTGGCCAGATAATCCTGAATGGTTTGCAGCATGGGTTGCGGCATGGGAGCGTCTTGCGCCAGCATCAGTACATCGGTGGGCGATGGCAAAGTGGTGCCGGTCAACGCCGGGTCGAGCGGGGTGATGTGGAAGGAATCCGCGAGTGCGTTTTCCCATCCCGACGCGTTACCAATAACGGTGACGAACGGTTTGCGGTTGGCTTTGGCCTGGGCTACCAAGCGCATCAGATCGTATTCCTGCACGGCCTGGCGAGCGGGGTCGATCACCGGCATGACTGCTTTGTTGCCGCCGATGTCGGCTTCTAACCCCGCAAAGTACACCGTGCCGGTGAGCAAGTTCTGCTCGGTGACACCCGCTTGCAAGGCGCGGATGGCGGCGTCGGTGGAGGCGTCGGTATTGTTCTGGCGCAGTAGTACCTGTTTGGGGGCTTGCGCGCGCAGGTTCAGCAGCAGGTTGGTCAGGTTATGAACAGCAGTGTGGACTTGCGCGGGGACATCCGGGTTATTCTGCGACACATGCAGCGTAAAGGTGACCGGCACGCCTTGGTTGCGTAAGGTTCGTACGGTGTGCTCGGAAGGAGTATGCAGGGAATCGGCGGTGATATCGAGTTGCATCCAGCCCACCGACGGCACCATAGCGATGAGAAGCAGCAGCATGCCGCCGCAGGCGATAGGAATGCCTGTGCGACGGTTGACGGCGGCCGACAGTGCCAGCAGGGCAACCGCCAGCAGAAGCAACATGGCGGAGAGATTCACCAGACCTTGGGTAAACGGTACATAAGCGCCCATCAGCGTGGCGTGGGCGGTGGCGGGCATCCAGCCAAAGCCAGGCACCTGCGCCAGCCAGCTTGCTACCCATGGCATACCGACCAGAAGCAAACCGAAGTTGGCAGCAAGGCTTTCCAGCAGCCCACCGACCGCACTGGCGGCATAACGGCAGACCAGCAGGCTCACGGCGAGCAATGGCGCGGCCAGCAGCCAGCTCCCTAAAAAGCCGGTGACGATGGGGCCGAAGTCGGGCTCACCAAGATAATAAAGCGTTGCGACGAGTGGTGCGAAGCCAAGGAGCCACAGACCGAGCAATAACCAGTAAACCTGAAAACGTGCGCTAAGCTGCTGGAAGGGAGAGAACGGCAGTGTGGCCAGACGCTCGGTGACGCCCCGCGCGCCTTCGGTGGCAACCGACATAGTTAATGTGGCAACCAGCAAGGCCATGACCCATGGCAGGTAACTGAAGAAAAGCGAGAGATCGGCGCGGTTGGCAGCCATGAACTGGCCATGCACAAAGGTAAGCAGAATGGTGGCGACCCAACCTGCAGCCAGAAACACGCCGGTGGCAGGCGACTGGCGCAGATGCGCGATGTGATAACGAATCAGGGCGGATGACATGGCGGTTATTCTCCGGCGCGATTGGTAGTGAGGACACGGAAAGCCAGCGACATATCGCCCCTGCCCTGCTTGGCAAGTTCGTCCGGCGTGGTATCCAGCAATATCTGGCCACGGTGAAGAATGAGGACGCGGGTCAGCAGGCTTTCAGCTTCCTCCAGCAGGTGGGTGCTGACCAGAATAGCCTTGCCCGGCGATGTGGCACTTGGTTGGGCCAGCTTTTTCAGCATCAGGCGCAGCTCATGCTTCTGGTTGGGGTCAAGGCCATCGGTCGGTTCATCCAGCAGCAGTACCGGCGGGTTGTGAATAAGGGCACAGGCCAAATGCACGCGTTGCTTCATCCCCTTGGAGAGCTCGGCCATCGGGCGGTTAAGGTAGCTTTGGCAACGGGTGAGTTTGGCGGTGGCCGAAATGGCGTGCGGAATATTCTTCAGCCCGTGTGCCTGTGCATGAAAGTGCAGAAGCTGCTGCGGCGTCAGGTCGTCTTCCTGCGGGGGGACTTCCGGCAGATACCCGAGATTGCGTTTGGCTTGCACAGGGTGCGTGGCCAGAGGATGGCCGTTGATGGTGGCCGTACCCGACGTGGCCTGATAGAACCCCGCCAGCAAGCGCATGGTAGTGCTTTTACCTGCGCCATTAGGGCCCATGAGCCCTACGACCTCACCCGGTTTAACCTCGAACGACAGATCGGAGATGGCTGTGACAGAACCTTCCGCAGTGGGAAAGATTTTGGTGAGATTGGAGACGGATATCAGCGCCATGGAGGGCGGATAATAACGTATACTGCGCACAGAGCAAGCCCAGCGGCCTATTTGGTGGTCAGTCTTTCGGCACATCGGGCCTTCTTAAGCCCCCTCTTGCCGCCCTTTACAACACATGGTAGAAGCCCAACCCTGTTTGCGTGTACTTCATTTGCGTAGAACCATTCCCCCTTTTTACGAGGAAAACCTATGACGACCATCATGCCGCGTTGCCCTATGCATCGCCTTAGTAATGGTAACGATGCGTTGCGTATGCTGGATCACTTCAAATGCACACCTAAGGAAGCGTTTCTGCTGTTCACGGCCGTTCATCAATTTTCTGTCGATGCCGAGGGAGACGAGATTTTCTGCATCCTGGACAGCCACTTTGAGGCTTTGTTGATTATGCACAGGCGGAACATGCTGGCGTCGGACGCGTGGAAGGATGTTGTCGGGACTCTTACTTCCGACATCGATACCCTGCTTACACAGCTGGAACAGCGGGTATGGCCTAAGGCACCACCTCCGCCCTTCCGTATGACTGTGGAATATGCGGCTTAACAGTTAACGAAAAAGGACATGCACGGCGGCATGTCCTTTTTCATTTTTACATTACTCTTCGGTTGCAGATACTTCATCGGCCTGTAATCCCAAGGCATGAAGCGCCTGAGACATACTAAAACCACGGCGGAGAAGGAAGTTGAGGCGACGGGCTTTTTCCTTCTGGATATCCTTTATCGCATCCTGCCGGTTCAGGCTGGGGTCGAGGTCATTTAAAGTCGGAATCGGTTTTGGGAAGCGGCGTTGGAGCAGATTGGTGGCGGCGGCAAACCAGTCGTGATGTTCAGAAAGTTCTTCCAGCGTGGTGCCGGTCAGGGTCTTGTCGATACCGTTCTGCGCAAGCTCTTGCTTGATGCGCCCCTGCCCCCATTTGCTGTTTTCGGCGCGGGTACGGGCGCGGGCTTGGGCGTAGCGCTCGTCGTTCACATAATTCTTCTCGGTAAACTGCGTGATGAGGTCGGCGACTTCGGTCTTCGGGTAGCCCTTGGTTGTGAGCTTGCGTTTAAGCTCGGTTACCGAATGCTCGCGCTTGGCAACGATAGCGAGGGCGTACTCGGTAATCGGTTTAAGCGGTTTGACGGGCTTTTTTGCGGCGAACATAGGTGAACTTACCATAGCTTAAGGTTGCGGTTTTTGATTTTATATGTATACTATTTATATTCTCATTTTTGTGGAGAGACACCTTATGATTTTCACATCCATTCTCAATTTCTTCCTGGGTGGAGAGAAACCCCTTCCCGTTGAAGAAACAACGCGCATTACGGCTTTGCTTGAGGCCGACACATGCCCACATTGCAATAGCGTCGATAAAATGGGTCTGGATACTCGTGCCGGCGTCGATCATACAGACTTCATCTGCCATGTGTGCGGCCATGGCTGGCGTACCGAATTTGGAGCGGGCCGACCACTACGGCTTATTCGGCCGTTGGGCGTTGTCGTTAGCATCTATCACAAAGCTTTTCTGGCTGGCGATAAGTCTGACAAACATGTGAGCTATGACGACTAAGCGTATATGCGTTTTAAAAACCCCGACTGATGTTTGCATCATGTCGGGGTTCTTTTTTTGGTTTAGGCCGCCACTTCGTCGGTTTCGGCTTCTTCCGCCGTGAAGCTTGCCGGCAGACCGCCTTTGCCACGGATTTCGGCTTCGATCTTGGCCATCAGCTCCGGATTGTCGCGCAGGAACTGCTTGGAGTTTTCGCGGCCCTGGCCAATGCGTTCACCCTTATAGGAGAACCAGGCGCCAGCTTTTTCAATCACACCACGGGCTACGCCGAGGTCGATCACTTCGCCGGTCAGCGAGATGCCTTCGCCGTACATGATGTCGAAGATGGCTTCGCGGAAAGGCGGAGCAACCTTGTTCTTCACAACCTTTACGCGGGTGGTGTTACCGGTGATCTCTTCTTTGTCCTTGATGGCGCCGGTGCGGCGGATGTCGAGACGGACGGAGGAGTAGAATTTGAGTGCGTTACCGCCGGTGGTGGTTTCCGGGTTACCGAACATGACACCGATCTTCATACGAATCTGGTTGATGAAGATCACCATGGTATTGGAGCGGTTAACGGTACCGGTGAGCTTACGCAGGGCCTGAGACATAAGGCGGGCTTGCAGACCGACGTGGCTGTCGCCCATGTCGCCTTCGATTTCCGCCTTCGGGGTCAGGGCGGCGACGGAGTCGACGACGACCACATCTACCGCACCGGTGCCAACCAGCGTGTTGCAGATTTCGAGGGCCTGTTCACCGTTGTCCGGCTGGCTTACCAGCAGGCGGTTAAGGTCTACACCCAGTTTGTGGGCGTATTGAGTGTCGAGTGCGTGCTCGGCGTCGATAAAGGCGCAGGTGCCGCCCAGCTTCTGGGCTTCGGCGATGACGTGCAGCGTAAGCGTGGTTTTACCAGAAGATTCCGGGCCGAAGATCTCGATAATACGGCCTTTGGGCAGACCGCCGACGCCGAGGGCGAGGTCGAGGCCCAGCGAGCCGGTGGAGACAACATCGATATTCTTTTCAATCGCGTCGCCGTTCAGGGCCAGAATGCTGCCCTTGCCGTAAGCGCGCTCGATCTGCTGCATGGCAGCTTCCAGCGCCTTGTTACGCGCGGGGTCGTTGCTGAACTGAATCGGCTCGGACGTGGTAGTGGTGGCTTTAGCCATGCGGGATTCTTTCTCTCTCGTCATTTTTGAATTCTGTGCAAATATAATCAGACGATTTCAGACTGTCCAGCAGATAAATGGCATTTAGGCGAAAATGCCACAGGTGGGTGATGAAGGATTAGGCAGAGAGCACCCTGCCCTTCGTCTTTATTAAGGAACCAGCAGGATACTGGTACGGACGCCGCCGGTTTTGGATTGCGTGCGGGGGTCGATGTAGCCCAGCGGGGTCAGACCCGGCCCGGTGGCATCGGCCAAAATAAAAGTGCCTTGCTCAGTGCGCAGGGCAAAGTCTTCTTTGGTTTGCGGCAGGCCGATACCTAAGAATGCGTGTTCTGGGACGTAGACAATCGCCAGAGGGATTGTGGGATAGGCAGCGCGAATAAGCGCTGCCAGCGCGGTGGCCTTGGTATCGCAGTCGCCTAAGTTATTACCGATCAGGCCGTAGGGTGTCTGGAAGCCCGCACCGTTGGAAGTGCTGCGGTTTTGCAGGGTATCGTACGGAATGCTTTGCAGCCACGTAAGGGCGGCGTTGATGAACGCGCGGGGCGACTCGGATGCGCCCGGCACCTGCTCCATGATCGCCTTGGCGACCGGCCCCATGGCCTTGGTGTAACGCACGGCGATGGCAGGGTGGTCCGGCTGAATGGTGGCGCGGTTGGCGCCTTCCATGGTGGCACGGTAATAGTTCTGCTTGGCGTAGCGTTGCAGGCTGGTGGTGTAGGTCTGGTCCAGTGCATCGCGGAAGTCGTGAAGCTGCTTGGCATCGGAGGCGCCGCCACGGCCCATCAGGCGGATGTTCATGCCGTTACGCATCGGCGTGATCTCGGCCTTCAGGTTGGGGGTTTCCAGCTCCCTCGCCCGCACCTGCACGGCCTGAACCGCGGCGTTCTGCGCTGCCACATCATCCCAGTCGCGGAACTCGGCTCCGCCACGGGAGATATCGTCGGCGCTCAGGCGGAAGAACAGACGCTGAGGTTCTCCGATACGGTTACTATAACTATATGCGTATTCCTGCCAGCCGCCGCGCGCGGCTGTCTGGAAGCCGTTACCCATGGCATTTTGGGCATATGCAGGCGCATACGCCGCCACGGCCAGTGCGCTGGCGGCGAAAAAACTGAAAATTGTTCTTGCGTGCGGGGACATCGGTTTCTTATACTTTGACTTGCAATGACGCACCTGACAACCCACACCGCCTACATCGTATCTGCTGTTAAGCCGATTAATGTCGTCGTGGTATTTTAACGGGTTGGTCTGGTGTCCTTGCTTCTGAGTTCTGAGTTTTAAAAAAATCTTCCGAAATCGACAAAAGGTGGCCAGACCACCCGAAACGCATGGAGACCACTATGGTACATGATATGACCCTGAACCAGCTTGGCTGTGCCGTGAATGGCGCCGACATGAAACGCATCCGTGATACCTGCCTGCGCGAATGCCTGGCCAAACTGCAAACTGCCAGCCGCAGCGTCATGCGCTCTGGCCCCGGTTTGCGCCAGGCGAGCCTCGCGAGCTTTCGGAGTGCGCTGCGCACCGCCGATACACTGAGAGCCGAACAGCTTTGCTGGCGCGACCGCCGCACGCTGGGACGCATTCTGCGCAACGCCAACCAGCTTGATGCTTACCTGACGACCTGACCTTTTCTATGCGGCTACGAATCGGCCCTCCTTTACCGGAGGGCCGTTCTTTTTTTGAAAAAGCGCTTGCGAAATGAAAAGCCCCTTGCTTATACTTGGAATTGCAATGATGCACACAAACACCCGTACCGCCGCAACGTCCCGATTCTGGGGCTACCGCTGGTACTTTGCTTTTTAGCGGGTTGGTTTGGTGCACGGCATTCTTAAGTTCTGAGTAAATAATCTCAAATTTCCGAAACCGGTGGGCCAGACCCACCCGAAACACGTGGAGACACCTCAATGAACGCTTTTGTAAACGGCAAGCGCGCCTTCGGCACCTCTTCCAAGCCGAATGACGGCGCTTACACGCAGCCCGTGACGTCACGTTTCAGTGGTCACAGCATTGCAAGCGGCTATGCCGACCGCTCCGAGATCGATCGCATCCAGAAGGATCGTGCGGCCAAGAACCTTGGTGACGGTATGGACGTCTGTGGCCCACAGCCGCCGAAAGTTCGTACAGGCTGGGACCATGAAGCGATGGAATAACTATCCCCTGCTCATTCTTTACATGCGCAAATGAAAGCCCCCTTCGGGGGGCCTTCTTTGTTATTGGCCTTATGCAGACGTAAGCTCGCTCAAGCGACCCATATTCTGCGAAATATTCTGAATCATACTCGATTGCTGCTCTGTCGCGGCAGCAATCGTGGCTGTGTCGGCATCCACCACATTAACCAGAGATCGGATATAACCCAGCGACTGGGATACGTTTGCCGAAACGCCCTGAATATCGCGTATTTTCTGATAAATATCGGCTGTCGACTGGCTCGTCTGACCCGCCAGTTTTTTCACTTCATCGGCTACAACCGAAAACCCACGCCCGGCATCGCCAGCACGTGCCGCTTCAATTGCGGCATTCAGCGACAACAAGTTAATGCGATCCGAAATCTCATCAATCAGCGTGACAACTTCTCCCATTGATTCTGTAGCAAGCTGAAGGCTGCTTACGGCATCTTCGGCCAGGAATGTTTGTTCTGAAACGCCTTGCACCGACTGACGCATGCCGCCCATGCTGCGCGAAATGTCGCTAATGGAAGATGTGATTTCTCCGGTAGACTGGCTGACCAGCCGCACGATAGAGACGGTTTCGTTTGCCAGATTTTCTCTTTCGGTGATGTCGGTGGCGTATTTTACGATTTTATAAAGCTCGCCGGACGTTGTGTAAAACGGGTTATAGGAGGCTTGCAGTACGATTGAGCGCCCGCCCTTGCCATAACGCTGAAAGCGCCCTGCCTGGAACTCGCCGCGTCTGAGCTTGTGCCAAAACTCGGCATACTCGCGGCTTTGGGCGTAATCTGGCGCCACGAACATCCGGTGATGTTTGCCCACCACTTCTTCCGGCTTGTAGCCCATGGTTTGGTAAAATGCGTCGTTTGCCTCACTAATCGTTCCATCCAGATTAAAATGGATAACGGCCTGTGTGCGGTTAAGCGCCTCGTTCATCTTATTGGTCTGCAAGGTGATATCCACTGCAGACTTCACCACGCGGAACACCTTACCGTGTTTATCCACCAGAGGATTATAAGTGGCTTGAAGGATTATTTTGCGCCCCTGCTTGTTAACACGGGTATACTGTCCACTTTGAAAATGCCCTGCGCGCAGTTCTTGCCAGAATATTTTGTAAGGCTCCAGCTGCGCCTGCCCTTGCGGCATGAACATGCTGTGGTGTCTGCCTTTGATGTCCTCCAGCGAATAGCCTGTGGCTTTGAGAAAATTCTCATTGGCCCAGATAATAGTACCATCCGGCTGGAAATGTATGATTGCCTGACTTTTATCGAGAGCAAACAGCAAGCTACGCTGTACCGAGGTAAGCAAACTCAACATTCGGGGGACTTTCTATAATGGAGTTGATTATTGCCTAGCCCAACGCCGCATTCAAGCTGAAGTTTCTTTCAAAAAAATCAGAACACCCCCCCCCTGTCACAAATATACGACAACATAAAAAGACTTCCTTTCAGGAGTCATTGAATTGCCTTACGTTTACGCGGCACGCACTTCGGCACCGACATTCGCCAGCATATCGGAAATTGCATCGAACGCGGCTTCGACTTCGGCCGCATTGGTGCCACGGGCGACCAGTGCGGTGCCGACGCGACCATCGATCTTGTACGGGTAGCTGCCGATATCGAGGTTCGGGAACTGGTTCTGCACCGTTTCTAGACCCTCGGCAATCTGGCTTTCGTACGCCCATACATCCACCTGGCGGGTGTGGGTAGGCTGGCCGTGCTGGAGCATCGGCAAGGCGGCTTCCAGCATGATGTGCATCACGCGCGGCAGGCCTGCGAGTACGATCACGTTCTCCATGATACAGCCCGGCGCAAATTGCTCGCCGTGCCAGACCACGCTGGCACCTGCGGGGAAGTCGGCCATGCGCAGGTTGGAGGCGTTGGTGCGGGAGGCATAGTGCTCACGCAGTTTGGATTCCACCTGGATGTTACGCTCTACCGCCACGCCAAAGGCCTTGGCGAGGCTCGGGATGGTAATGTCGTCGTGCGTGGGGCCAATACCGCCGGTGGTGAACACGTAGCTGTATTTGGTACGTAGCGCGTTGACGGCTTCGATAATCTCATCTTCGCGATCGCGGACGACGCGGCATTCGATCAGCGCAATACCCACATCCGACAGGCGGCGGGCGATGTGGCTGATGTTAGTGTCTTCGGTACGGCCGGAGAGGATCTCGTTACCGATAATGATGACGGCGGCGGTGGGATTCATACTGTGGGTCTCTTCTTTTTTAATTCTGGTTCCAGGCATCGAGGAACTGCGTCAGGTGCGGGCGTTTGGGGCCTTCTTTGGCCAGATACTCGCGCACTTTTTCGAATTCGTCGTGCAGAATTTCGGTGGGCAGAATGCCGCCCAGATGCTGGTGATGTAGGTAGAGCAAATACGTGTTGAGCACGTCGGTTTCGCAGTAGTCGCGGATGCCCTGCATCTCGCCGCGCAGGTGCATTTCGTAGACTTTGCTGCCGCTCACGTCCAGTTTACCGGGGAGGCCCGCGAGGGTGCAGACCTCATCCAGCTTGGGCATGGCGCGGTAGCTGCCGAACATCTCGGCCAGGTCGGCATGATAAGCCAGCGCGTTCTTGCTGTGGTAGTTGTCCCATTTGCTGAACAGGTGGTTCATGAACCATTTGGCGGGAATGTGGTGATGCAGCGCGCGGAGTTTAAGGACGGGATTATCGAACCCCAGACCGTTGAAGCTGACCAGACGCAGTTGCTCACGTGCGCCGAAGTCGAAGAACTTGCGCAGCAGGGTTTCTTCATCGTCGGTTTCTTCTCCAATGCAGCCGACCTTACGGAAGTGGTAGGTTTCGCCGTTGCCGTCGTATTCGATATCGGCCAGCAGACAGCCGATGGCGACGATCTTGTGGAAGCATGGGCGGGGGAAGTCGGATCCCGTTGAGCTTGCGGCGCGGTGCACGGCGTAAATATGTTCGACGACCTGCAGGTCATCCATACCCGCGGTATCGTCGGGCCACATTTTACGGGCCAGATTAAGGTCGGGGACGGTTTCGAGGTCGAAGACTAGGAGTTTGCGTGGAGCCATGCGCCACTCTTGCCCGCCTGCTGGCCTATGTCGAGGGGTTTGTGTTAAAGATTGGCTATGACACACACATCCACGTACACCCTGCCCTTTGCAACGCCGCTTGTGCGCTGGGACTTTGGCCGTCGCGAGAAGCGCTTTTTCATGTACGGCTGTGAAGAGGGCCAGATAGCCCACTGCCCCAATACCGGCAGCATGATGGGCCTGCTAGACGCCAAAGCGGTGTGGGTGACCCCCTACCCTGTTGAGAGCGGCCGCAAGCTGTTGTTCGGGGCCGAGATGATGGAGATGGCGGACGGAACGCTGGTAGGTATCAATACCCATCTCCCCAACAAACTGGCGGCGGGAGCGATTGCGGCAGGACTTGTGACCGGATTGAGCGGCGATATTAAAATAGAAGTGAAGTTTGACGCCAAGACGCGGTTTGACCTGAAAGTAGGTGAAACATGGGTGGAAGTGAAGAACGTGACGCTGGCCGAAGGCGATGTGGCGCTATTCCCGGATGCCAAAACCGAACGCGGGGCCAAGCACTTACGCGAGCTTCAGGGGATTGTTGAGGCCGGTGGCAGCGCGCTTCAGGTGTATATGGTGCAACGCGCCGATTGTACGACCTTTAAGCCCGCCGAGCAGATCGACCCGGTTTACGCCGCTGCGCTACGCTCGGCTATGGCGGCAGGCGTGAAGGCAGTTGCCCTTGGCTGTACCCTTACAAAACATGGCATTACGGTTGACCGTACCCTGCCGGTTGTGGTGTAAGCTAGATTTATGAAGATGGTCCCGAAAAACTCTGTTGAATTGCAAAAGATGCGTGCCGCAGGCCAAATGGCCGCGCGCGTGCTGGATTACATTACGCCGTTTGTGGTGGAAGGCGCTAACACGCTGGATATTGATGCCAAGATCGAAAAGTTCATTCTTGATAACGGTGCGAAGAGTGCGACCATCGGTTACAAGGGCTACAAGCACGCCAGTTGCATTAGCCTGAACGACGTGGTGTGCCACGGCATTCCGAGCAAGACCATCGTGCTGAAGAACGGCGATATCCTGAATATCGATGTGACGGTGATCGTGGACGGTTTTTACGGCGATACCAGCCGCATGTACTGGATCGGTGAAGTAAGCGAGACCGCCAAGAAGCTGACCCGCGTAACGTATGAGGCCATGATGGCCGGTATTAACGTGGTAAAGGCTGGTTTGCCGCTGAACGAGATCGGGAACGCCATTGACGCCCATGTTAACCCCTACGGCTACGGCATTGTGCGTGAGTACTGCGGGCATGGTCTGGGCCGTAAGTTCCATGAAGACCCGATGGTGCTGCACTACGCCACCCACCAGCCCAAGGCACCGCTGCTGCGCAAGGGCATTACCTTTACCGTAGAGCCGATGATCAATACCGGTACCTGGCGTACCTTTACCGAAGCCGACGGCTGGACGGTAAAAAGTGCCGACGGCAGCCTTTCCGCCCAGTTTGAGCACAGTGTTGCCGTAACCGAAGATGGCGTGGAAATTCTGACTGAAAGCCCGATGGGATATAAGTATCCGCCTTACGTGTAGGGTACAACAGCGCGCTTACGCTTGAAATGGGGCAATTATGGCCCTATTTAATGGCCATAACTTATTTGTAACGTTAGGGAGCGGGTTTTTGCCCGATACGCTATGCAGCAAAACGCTGATGAAGACTTCATCCAGACGCCGGGTGGCAATATTCCGGCAGCCAAGGTTCTGCGCATCACAGATATCGTGTTCATCGATGGCGAAGAAGTGACAGGCCCGCGCAAGCGAAAATTCACCGTGATTTACGGTGTCGACGGCATCGTGCTGGAACAGGATATTGTCGATGACAATCATCTGGTCCGCGAGCGACTGGAAGGCATCCACAAGACGGTGCTGGCCAAGGTTGCCGCAAAAAACTGAAACAGACGAAAGGGCGGCCCGCGAATGGGCCGCTTTCTTTTTTGCTTTGTATCTGCGGCTTTGTTAGGCTCGGTTCTATGGTAGAGCACAACAACGGCGGGCATAGAGAGCGTTTGCGGGCGCGGTTTAGCGGCACACTAGGTGCCGGTGTGGCCGATTACGAGCTGTTAGAACTGGCCCTCACCTTTGCGATTCCTAGAAAAGACGTCAAGCCTATCGCTAAGGACTTGATGCGTACGTTTGGCAACCTGAGCAACGTGATGGTGGCGACTCCAGACCAATTGGCGCAAGTGAAGGGATTAGGCCCCTCTTCTGTTGTGTTCATTCAGGTGGTGCAGCAACTGGCGTTGCGTGTACGGCGGGAAAAACTGGTGGGGCAGCCCGTGCTGGCCAGCCGCCTGGAGCTGATGGACTACCTTTACACCAAGTTTGCCCAGTGCACGCGCGAGGAATTTCATGTGCTGTATCTGGATTCCAAAATGAAGCTGCTGGCCGATGAAATGCTGTTTGCAGGGACGTTGCATGAGGTGAGCACCAGCCCGCGCGATATTCTGAAACGCGCGCTAGAGTTGAATGCGAGCGGGATTATCGTGGCGCATAACCACCCCAGCGGCAGCCCCGAGCCGAGCGTGCCGGATGAGACCTTTACCATGATGCTGGTGCAGGCCGCCGTGGCACTGGGTGTGGATGTGCATGACCACGTGATTGTGGGCGCGGAGAGCCATTATTCGTTCAAAGGTGGGGGGAAGATGTAGGCATAACGAAGGGCCCCTGAAGGCCCTTTTTTAGATAACCGCAGCCAGCAGTTTTTTGGTGTAGGCGTGCTTGGGTTTAGCGAAAACCTGATGCGTAGGCCCCTGCTCTACGACCTCGCCGTTGTGCATCACCAGCACGTTGTGCGCGAGGTGCGAGATGACGCGGAGATCGTGACTGATGAAGACGAAGGCCGTGCCGCGGTCCTTCTGGATGCTTTGGAAGAGCTTGAGGATCTGCGATTGGACGGAGACGTCCAGCGCCGAAACGGGTTCATCGGCAATAACGAGTTTCGGTTGGAGCGCCAAAGCACGGGCGATGGCAATACGTTGGCGCTGGCCGCCCGAAAACTGGTGCGGCAGGCGCGTGGCGGCGTCTTCCGGTAGGCCAACTTCCTTCAGCAGTTTAGCCACGTAGGCGGCGCGTTCTTTTTGCGGCAGCGTGTTGTGGGCTTCCACGCCTTCGAGAATACTTTTGCCGATAGGCAGCTTGGGGTTGAGCGAGGTCACAGGGTCCTGGAAGACCATCTGCATGTTCTTGCGGGATTGGCGGAGCTGCTCGCCCTTGAGTTGCAACACGTTCTCGCCTTGGAAGAGAATGACGCCTTCGGGATGCTTGGATTCATTCAGGCGGGTGAGCACGCGGGCAAGTGTGGACTTGCCGGAACCGGACTCGCCGACCACGCCGAGGGTTTCGCCGGCATTCAATTGGAACGAGACGTTTTTGAGAGCGTGGTGGCCCTTGGATTTGCTGAACAGCCAGGCGCTACGGGCCGGATAGGTGTGCGAGAGGTTGGTGGCTTCCAACAACGGTTTACCGGTTTTTTGGGCTGCGGGTGCTTTATCGCTCAGAGTCAGTGTAGCAGCCAGCAGTTGCTTGGTGTAGGCGTGCTTAGGTTTGGAAAGCACCTGTTTGGCGGGGCCTTCTTCCACAATCTTGCCCTGCTGCATCACAATCACGTCGTCAGCGAGTTCCTTCACTACGCCAAAGTCGTGCGTGATCCAGAGCATGGCCATGCCGAGTTCTTTTTGCAGCGACTTTACCAGTTTAATGATTTCGGCCTGTACGGTCACGTCCAGTGCGGTGGTCGGTTCGTCGGCCACCAGCAGCTCCGGCCCGTGGGCCAGTGCCATGGCGATCATCACACGCTGGCGCTGGCCGCCGGAGATCTGGTGCGGGTAGGCGTCGGAAATGGCTTCGGGGTTGGGGAGTTTGACTTGCTCGAACAGCTTCAGAACCTTTGCTTTGCGCTGGGCTTTCTTCATCTTTGGGCTGTGGATGAGAAACGCTTCTTCCACCTGATAGCCGCAGGTGAGCACGGGGTTGAGCGCGGTGGCGGGCTCCTGGAAGATCATCGCCATACGTTTGCCGCGCAGGTGGCGGCGCTGGCGCGGGGTAAGGGTTTGCAGCTCATGGCTGCCGAAGTCCATGCTATCGGCTTTGGCGATCAAGCCTTCCGGCAGCAGTCCCATAACAGAGAGTGCCGTGAGAGTTTTACCGGAACCGGATTCGCCCACGACGGCAAGGGTTTCGCCTTTTTTCAGGCTGAAGCTGACGCCGTGCACCAGCGTTTTGGCGGGTGTGCTTACAGTAAGATTTTGTACGGAGAGTAAAGACTTGGAGGGCATGGGGGGAGTTTGTGGCTCCCCCTCAGGATTGTCAAGAAAACGGCGGCCCTATTCGCTGAGTTCTTCGATCGTTGAGCTAATTTTGTCGGCGACTGTTTCGCTGAGTTTCTTGGTGGCATCCAACTGTGTGAAGCCAATAAACACCAGTACGCCGACGGCTCCGATAAGAAGGTAGTTCCAAATGCCACCTCCTCGTGAGTTTTCATCATTTTCTTTATTAACGGTCGCCATGGGGAGTTCCTCCTTTCCATGAGATGTGGGGTAGTGAGCGCGTTATACACCACATAAACAAAGCTGCCAATCCGGCAGCTTTTCTTTTTAAAGCCAAGCCCAGCGTGGGTTTAACGTGGGTTGCAGGCAATAATTTCTTTACCCGTAACGATGTAATTAAGGCGGGTATCGTGCTCTTCGGCCGGGAAATCCGGGATCTCCAGTTCGGTAAAGCAGACACCTATGGTGATAACCGGCTGCTTGAGAGCGGCCAGCGTGCGGTCGAAATAACCGCCGCCACTACCCAGACGGTAACCTTCACGGTTGTAGCCGACCATCGGGATAACGATGACGGAGGGAATGATCTCGGGCCCAGTAGCGGCCGGGATGCCCAGCGCATCCGGTTCCAGCGGGCGGCCCTGGTTCCAGATATTGAACACCAGCGGGTGCCCGCGTTGCACCACGCGCGGCAGGCAGACAGTCTGATTGGCTTCCCACAGATCTTGCACCAGAAGCGTCAGGTCCACTTCATTCTGCCGGGGCATATAGAGACTAACCACGGTGGGGGTAAGGTCGGCAATAAGCGAACGCACCAGATTGGCGGCCTTGAAATTGGTGGTGCTGACGAGGTCGGCCGGAATGACATGACGGCGATGGCGGAACATGCTGCGCAGCAGCTGTTTTTCGGCGCGCTGCAAGGTTTTAGGCGCCTTGGGGGCGACCGTGACGGGGGCAGACTGCGTGCGGATCATCGTTTCCATTCCTGCTAGATGGGTAAGTTGTTGCGCTTTTGCAAGTACCCGCAGCCCGATAAGACGCAGGCGGTAGAACACGATCTTAATTTGCGATGAGAGTCTCAAGGCGTTCAGCCAGCGTACGGTGGAAATACGTTACGGCGGTGGCCTGGTCATCCAGCTTGGTGTGAGCTTCGGAAAGCTCGGCCATCAATTGCAGGCAGGTGAGAATAAGCTGGCGGTCGCGGTCAATGTTCGGGTCGGCCTGCTTCAGTTCGTTCAGCATGGCATCGACACGGGCGGCAAGGGCCTTGAGGCGGGTTTCGTCGCCGGTGGAAGTTGCCAGGCGGTAGGTACGGCCACCAATGGTAAGGTCGATCATGGCGCTCATGCGGCATCCTCCTCTACCGATTGCTGAGAGGATTCGATGAGCTGGTCTTTCAGGCGTACCAGAAGAGCGTCGAGGCGCTCGGCAGCCTGCTGGCGCGTGGCGCGGAGACGCTGATTCTCGAACTGGAGATTGGCCATACGGGTTTCAAGGTCGGAATGGGCGGCGCTGCTAGCATGGCGACCATTGCGCAAAGCCTGTTCCAACTGGCTGAAAACATCGAGCAGGCGCTGGGCCGTGCGCGCATCGGGCAGATTGGGCGGAAGCTGTGTGCTCATTGTAGTGCCCCCCGTTTGTTACTCATATCTTTATATGAAGGTTAAAATGTGCGACAACGGCTTGCAACAAGAACCGTACCGATATGACCGCCAACGCCGCCCAATCTCTTAGCACATACGCCCATCCGACGCTGGAAAGCGTTGATGTGCGCGGCAAACGCGTGCTGGTACGTGTCGATTATAATATTGAACAATTGGCCGATGGTTCGCTGCGCGATGACTACCGCATTCAGGCCAGCCTGCCGACACTGAAGCGTTTGCTGCAAAACGGTGCCCGCGTGGGTGTATTAACCCACTGGGGTCGCCCCGGTGGCCGTGTCGTGCCCCAGCTTTCCACCAAACCGCTTGCCGCACTGTTAAGCGAACTTTTAGGGCAGCCGGTAGAGCATGTGCCAGACTGCATTGGCCGCGTTGCGCAAACCGCGTTTGATGCGCTGCCGCCCGGCCAGATACTGATGCTGGAGAATACGCGTTTTCATCTGGGCGAACAGCTTAACCAGGCTACCTTTGTGCAAGAACTTGCCAAGCTGGCCGACGTATTTGTGAACGACGCCTACGCCACGGCCCACCGCGCCCACGCCAGCACCAGCGGTGTGGCCGCCGCCATGCCGGTGAGTGTGGTTGGCAACCTGATGGTACAGGAAATGGAGTGGGTGCAACGCGTGCTTAACCCGATGTCGAAACCCTTCAAGCTTGTTTTGGGCGGTAGCGACGTGGAAGCCAAGCTTGACCTGCTGCGCAGCCTGCTGGGCCATGCCAGCACTGTGATGCTGGGCGGCGCTGTAGCCAACACTTTCATGGCGGCGCGCGACCTTGGTTTGGGCCAGAGCGTGCTTTCGCCTACCCATGTGGATGCCGCGCGCGAACTGTTGACCGAAGCCGGTGTGGTAGGCTGCCGCCTGCACCTGCCGCAGGATGTATGGGTGCAGGATGCCGCCGATACGACCCAACCGGCAACGCTTAAGCAGACCCACTTGATCGGGCGCAATGAAACCGTTGTGGACATTGGCAGCAGCACCCTTGAAACCTGGCAGCGCCTGATACAAGGCCCCGGCACCACCGTGTTTGTAGGGAGCTTAGGCGTAACCGAGAACGCTGAAGGCCGCCGCGGCAGTTTAGGGATTTTGCGGACATTGGCGGCACACAGCGGGTTCAGCCTTGTTGGTGGCGCCGGTATGCTGGCGTTGGTACAGGAAGGTGGTTTTGCCAGCACCCTGCCCGCCGTTTCGACCGGTGGTGCCGCGCTTGTAGACGCTCTGTGCCGCAAGCCCCTGCCCTGTTTGCAGGTATTGGCCGGGCGCGCTTAACTCTACCGAATACCCTGCCGCCTTCGGGCGGTTTTTTATATCTGAGAGATATTCCAGACAAGCAAAAGCCCTCCTTGCGGAGGGCTTTTGCGGCTTTCTCAGCTTACTGAGCAGCAGCCGGGGCCGGAGCGGCTTCCGGAGCCGGAGCAGCTTCAACAGCCGGGGCAGCTTCAACAGCCGGAGCAGCTTCCGGAGCCGGAGCAGCTTCAGGGGCCGGAGCCGGAGCGGCTTCAGGCATCGGAGCCGGCATCGGAGCTTCAACCGGAGCCGGAGCAGCTTCTTCAACCGGAGCAGCGGCGTTGTTGTTGTAAACCAGGTAGGCAGCTACAGCCAGTACAGCGATACCGGCGATAATCAAGGGAGCCTTGTTCATGGGAGTGATCCTTTTCGTCTTTTGTTATCTCAGGGGCCTTCCACATGCTAACGCATATGGGGCCTGTTGGTTTCGTGGACGGTTCAGCCAGCTGTTGCCAACTGTGCCGCCCCTGTACCTGTAACGAACCAGAGTCACTATGACCCGGGCCGTGGCCCCTACGAAACCTAGGAAAATATTTACGGAGCGACACCCACTATTGTCAACAGCCCAACGGCTCGGTAAGCCATTTGTAAGCAACAAGAACAGGCACTTGTGGGGTATTGGTCACACTTTTAGGACCACACCCATGTATTACACCACAAAAAAAGCCCATTAAAGGGCGTTTTGAAATCAGAACTTCGGTTTATTTGCGGTAAGCGTCGGAGAGCTTGGCATAATGAGTAGCCGAACATGCCAGATAGGCCAGTTCGTCTTCGGTCAATTTCCGCATAGGACGCGCCGGAACGCCCGCCCACAGCCAACCGGATTCAACCACCTTGCCCGGGCTGACCAAGGCACCCGCGGCGACCATACTGCGCGACTGCACCACAGCGCCATCCAGCACCGTACTGTGCATACCAATCAGGCATTCATCTTCCAGTGTGGCCGCATGCACAACGGCGCTGTGACCGATGGTGACGCGGTTGCCGATAAGGGTCGGGAATTTATTGGTAGTGACGTGAATGACCGCGTTGTCCTGAATATTCGTATATTCACCGACGCGGATGTGATGGACATCGCCACGCAGCACCGCGCCAAACCAGATAGAGGAGTGCGCGCCGATATGGGTATCGCCGATGATCGTACAATTGGGTGCCATCCAGGCGGCGGGGTCGACCTGCGGGGTTATCCCTTTAAAGGAGAGGAAATTATCCGGCAGCAGCATGGGGATGTACTATTCGGACAGCTTGCTGGTGACGTCGCGCGTGGCCAGCAGCGGGGCGGAGAATGCAGAGTCTTCGGAAACCGAAACCGTTTGCGTGATCGTGGTGCGTTGCTGACACTGGGCCTCGATCTTCGCGCCATCGGAGATGTGAATGCTGCCGTAAACCACGCGGCCGCGGATAACGGCGTTGGGGCGGCATTCCAGCTTTTCTTCCACATCCATCGGGCCGTTGATGGTGCCATCGACCAGCACGGTATTGGCATAAATGGGGCCGTTGATCACGGCGCCTTTGCTGACGACGAGCTGGCCGCGACCACCTTCAAACACACTCACCTTACCGTCGATACGGCCATCGACACGCAACTGACCGCTGAAATACACATCGCCGCGAATCTGCAGGTTGCCGGTAATCAGGCAGTGGCCATCGATATCGCGCGGGTCGACCACCTCAAGCGAGACGCTCTCGCTTTTGGATGAGCCCTTTTTACCGCCCAGAAACCACAACATGACTTTATCAACTCCTTGTTCGGGGCTTAATGCAACTCTCCCCGGGGCTTGCGCCCTACTTTTGCCCACACTAGCCGAACTTGCCGATTTTGGGAAGTTTCTCCCGCGTTTCGGCACGCCCGTGTGGCAGTTTTGATGCACCCACTTTCCCGCGCCGTTTTAGGCGCTTACAGCGTTTTCGGTGCGTTCTATTCTTGTAAAAAAGATTACTGCGACCTTACAGTCACGCCCTAGAAGGCCTTCCAGCAGTAACCCACGGCACGCGAGCCATCGAACACCTTGATATCCAGCATACGGGTAGCACCAGCCACACGCTCGGCATTCAGCGGAATGCTGCCCTTGAGGTTCGGTGCACGGGTCATTTCCAGATTGTGGTTGACGACCGTGGCGCCGGACTGCCCCTGCTCCATAGTCAGAGCGTTATCTCCCACCGAGACACGCACGCGGGCGGTCAGTTTTTCAGGAAGAGTCGCCGACTTAGCCACCTTCACGAAACTTGTGCGGTAATCCACCTTGCCGTCCTTGAACGAGGCTGCGAAGTCGACACACTCGACCATTTCGCGGTCCAGTTTCGGCTTCAGCATTTTCTCATAGCTGGCGAGACTCTTCTTCAGGGTGATCAGTTCGCCTTCCATTTCGCCGATACGGGTAGCGGCCTCGGCGCGGGCGGTACGGGCCATGGTAATTTCGGTTTCGGCCTGGGCGTGCGATTCGCGCGCTTCCTTCAGCTGCTGCTCCAACTGCTGCTTTTTAGAGGCCAATTCGGCATTTTGCTGCTGCAAAGGTTGCAAGCTATGTTGAGCTTCTTCAACACTTTGCTGCATACTCTTAAAGTCGAGCTGCAACCAGAATGGAGCCAGAATACCAACCGAAACGAGGAAACCGCCAACTGGCAGACCGATCGCGAGGAGAATAAGGAACCAGAACGTTTTAACGCCGATATGCATGCGCAGAGGGCGCACATCGGTGCGGTCTTGGCGCATGAGAAGAATAGTATAGGACGGCATGGGGCTTACAATAGGCGGATATAAAGCGTGAGTGTACGAAGAACTATGCTGCGGCGCCGGTTTGGCAAAGGGGGTGTGACATGTGCGTGGTTATAGCAAACTTATTGTATACGCGCAAACTTTTTGCCGCCTGGCCTGGCCAGAGGATTGCCTTCATTTTATTATATATTTGAAAATTCTCGTTATTATATTTTAGAGACCCGCTTGTCAGACCATTCCTCCGGGCGTAGGTTTCCGCCCGCACCACCTATACCCCCATAACCTTTCGCACTTCTCAACCCCCGATACGAGGCGGCAAACATGCCTACCAAAAAACATCTGGATTGTGGACTTGAACCCCGTGAGAAAACCCCCAGCCAGCATGTCTGGCGTGTGGCCAGTATCGCAATTCTCATCTCATCGGCTCTCTTGGCTGTGATCGTCATTGAAAGCAACCAGAGCATCCGCAAGGTTAACAAGCCCTTGCTGAAAGCCTATGAGACTGAAGCTCACGTGAACCCGCTCAAAACGGGATAACTATCCCAAAAGAGAGGTGCTTATGGCACCTCTTTTTGTTTTTCCTTGCGTTTTCAGCCTACACACTTAGTGTGTACTCACACGAAGCCTCCCTTTTCGGGCTTCGGAGGGCAATCATCAACAGAGGAGCCCTTCGGGGCATACACACATGCAGACTTTGCGCTTTACTGCCGCTGCATTCGTTGCTGCGGTCGCCGTTCTCACCACCTCGCCTAACCTTCAGGCCAGCGAGGTCACATCCACCCGGCATTCATTGGACACCGAGACAGCCGACAAGCTGGCAAAACAGCCTCGCTGCTGGATAGCCAGCCTGGACAACCTGAACAACAAGGACTGCTACAAAACCTTTGAAGAGGCGGCATACGTCTCTCGCACGAACCAGCAGCTCTATCATGATGTCGGCGTCGGCCAGGGCTACCTGATGCCATTGCCGAGCTGTGACGAAGACGGCAGGCGATACAACTGCACAGTGGTGTTATCGCACGGACTGGGTGTTCAGGAGCGCCTCGACTACTTCACACAGTACTACCGCGGGATAGAAACCTCTTTACGACAAAGGAGCGACACCGGGCTCATCATCTCCTGCAAAAACGACACATGTTCCCTCACCTATCTGTAGCTGAGGTAGCTATATTCATTTCAAGGACGGCTTCGGTCGTCCTTTTTTGTTTTCACATCCACCCTTTACAAAGACACATTCCGTCCTACACTTACTTCATATTCCTAGTGCGTTTCCGCGCTTTGGAGGGTTTCAATCAAGGAGGCCCTTCGGGGCGAACAGCCATGACACGACTATTGCTTTCAGCATTCGCTGTGGCCCTTTGCATGGCCACGACCCCTGCTTCGGCAGCCACCCCCCAACTCGCCACCATCGATGTTCCGGCGGAAAAGATGGCCAGTGCATCCCTCTCCTACCCGTTCAATATCGCCTGGTTCAGCGAATACTTCCATGAAGTGGGTGAAATGGGCGGCGCAGACGGCCTTAACCTGAAGTTCGCTTCCAGCGTCTGCAAAGATCCGGAGGCGCTTCCGAATCTGGTGAAAGAGATCCGCAAGGACTCGGATTACACCAACCTCAAGATCGTTCTGCACACCCAGAAGACCTGCGCGATGGAGGTTTTCTATGCCAAGTAACATAAAGGCGGAGTCTTCGGACTCCGCCTTTATGTATGCCTGCCCTTGAAATCATAGGATTTGGCCCCATTCTCATTTTCAACGAAGCAGCCCTTTTCAGGCACTTCACGGACCAATCCCACACTATGGAGGCGGCCCGCGGGGCCGTATATTGCTATGAGGAAAGTCATCACTATCTGCAGCCTCATCGCCTGCGTTTATATAGGCGCACTTCTTATTACGCTGCAGCTCAGTTTGAATGAGCTCAACGAGAGCATCGCCTCACTGCAGTCAGACGTCACGGAACTGGAAAACCAACTCAAGAACTGACTCAACGAAAAAGCCCCGGATATCTCCGGGGCTTTTTTGCATCCTGTGCAGTAAGCGGATTAGCGCTTGCTGAACTGGGTGGAGCGGCGGGCCTTGTGCTTACCGTACTTCTTGCTTTCCACAACACGGGAGTCGCGGGTCAGGTAACCCAGCTTCTTCAGTGCCGGACGGTTAGCGGCGTCGTAGTCGTTAAGAGCCTTGGCGATACCGTGGCGCAGAGCACCAGCCTGACCGGACAGACCACCACCGTTGCAGCGAGCAACGATGTTGAACTTGCCAGCCATGTCGATCGCGAAGAACGGCTGGTTGGTGATCATCTGCAGAACCGGACGGCCGAAGTAGTCTTCCAGCGTGCGGCCGTTGATGGTGATGGTACCGGTACCCTTGGTCAGCCAAACGCGGGCGACAGAGGTTTTGCGCTTACCAGTTGCGTAGAACTTACCAGCCTTTTGGTTGGCAGCCTTGATGTTAGCAGCGATAGACATTAGCGTACCCCTTCCTTGGCGCCCAGCTTAAGTTCTTTGGGCTGTTGGGCAGCGTGCGGGTGTTGGTCGCCCTTGTACACGTGCAGCTTGGTGAACATCTGGCGAGCCAGCGGGCTGTCTTTCGGCAGCATGCGCTCTACGGCACGCTGAACGACGCGCTCCGGGTACTTGCCCTTCAGTTCGTCGCCGGCGATGATGGTCTTGAGACCACCGATGTAACCGGTGTGGTAGTGGAATTCCATGTTGCGGGCCTTGTTGCCGGTCAGCTTCACCTTTTCGGCGTTGATAACAACGATGTGATCGCCATTGTCGACGTGGGGGGTGTAGTTGGGCTTGTGCTTGCCGCGCAGACGCAGGGCAATGGTGGTTGCCAGACGACCCAGCGGAATGTCGGTGGCGTCGACCACGAACCATTCGTGCTTGGCATCCGCAGCCTTGATGCTGTGGGTGATTTGCATAGTAATAATCCTTAACTATGTGAAGATATTACATCAATTTCTTGAAGCAATATCGCAACTCCGGAGAGTTGGGCACACGGGTCGCAATAGTGCGGTGACCAGCCCCTTCGCCATCCGGGGTTGGCTGGCTTATAGGCAATTTACGCGTATGTGTAAAGGGTTTAACGCATATTTCTCTTGGATTGTATCCGATTTAGGAGTTGAATGGAGATCTGCATCTGCCTGCCGCGTTTTTTATCTGCCCTTCATCCCTTCGTGTGTTCCAATCCGAGAGGTTATTCTTATGTTCAAGTTACTGCTTTGCATGAGTTCTCTGGTTATTGCCACCGCAACCTGTCCCATCGGCGCCCTGGCTGCTCAGGCGCCGGACCGCCACCTATCGTCTGCGGAACAGCTTCCTCTTCCGGAAACTGGTCCGCTGCCCGTCGCACGGCCGGACGATACCCTTACCCTGCCGGGTGTGGGCCCTCTGCCCGAGCCGAGGCCTACGGAAACGCTTCAGAAAGCCAGCTATCAGGGTCAGGAAGCCAAGTCGGTTCCGCTGACGTTTGAGAGCCTGTTCCTCAAGCGGCCAGCGCTCATCCCGCCGACCGACGAACTGTTGACCATGCTGGCCAACGGCTTCGGCTGCCGGTTCAGCTCTCTGGCGAACGATTCGCTGGAGTGTCCGCTGGATACCGGCCCGATCAACACCTACGTCACCGGAACCCCTCACGGCGGTTACCTTGACCAAGGGCCGGTGATGGTACCGGTGAAGCACCGGCTGACGCTGGAACGGTTAGACCAACCGTCTCTGCCTCCCCTCAAGGGCGTCATCTTCGGTGAAGCGCATGCCTGGAAAGACCGCTACGGCGCCCAGAACCTGGAACTGCCGTTCTCGGTGGAAGGGGAAGCGTACCGGCTCACCTTCCGTTATTACGATTTTGGACAGGAAGCTTAGCTTTCCTTCCAGCACACAGGCGCCCGGAACTACCGGTCGCCTGTTGTGTTTGCCGAAGAGACCAGAATGGTGCATACCGAGGTCACGATCTCTTTATTTCCGTTTCGGAGGAAAACCATGCTTAATCGCGAACTTGTCGTTCCGTATAAATATGCGCTGGGTTGCCTTAGGTCATTTGGTGTTTATCGACGCTTTAAGGCCACCCGTTACGCTTTTAAGGAAGCTGTCGCTCTCGATTTTTTGAGAGAGCTACGTGCCAATAACAACAACTATACTCTTGTAGTTCATGACCGTGCGGGGCAACCCGTAACCTTGCGCCTCAAGGACTTTCTCAGCCAAGTACCGACCAGCTACATGTGGGGCAAAACAGAATCCATCGGTTTTGTGCGGATTTATCTGCCGTATAATGCCACCATGGATGCCGATCTGGCCTTTCTGATGGAGGTACAGGCGGATATCCGCTACGAATACGTGGCACCCGACATGACGGTTACTACCTTTGAAATGTCGGCGTACGTGATTCTGGCTGCGGCCATGCGTATGCAGGCCGCCGCTCTCACCGCCCACTGGAAAGTTCCAATTGGGCTACATGTGACCACACGTGCTAAACCGATTGTGAAAAAGGAGCCGGTTTATAAACCGATTCAAAAGAAAGTACCGGTGTTCACACCCAGCGAGAAAATCATCCCGCGCCGCCCGCTGTATCAGCCCTCTGGCGACGGGTCATCGAAAGAAACTCCGGCTTAGGCCGGTTTTTCTTTGGCGCGAGGTTGCGGAAGATGGTTGCCGCTCTTAGGATATCTCTGCTGATAAGTGCATTTCTCTAAGCTTCAATCGTCTTTACGGGGATAAGACAATGACAGCCTTACATTCTCTTGCCGACAATGACTCAACTTCAGAACTCTTACGGGACTTTCCTTTTGATCTGGTAACGCCCCGCGTTCAAAACGAAGCCCATGCGATCATGCAACGCATTCAGCAGGCCCGTAAAATCGGCCGACGTCGCGCTGATATCCTTCGCATGAATGAGTGCTACTTTGAATCGCGGAACGACATCAGCTCCATCACTCTTCTTCTTTTCGAGAAGTTCGGGATATTCATTTGTGAACGCTCCCTTCCCGGCCATCAAGGCACGATGGGTTACCAAACACCGGCCATCACGATGCTCCATGTCGAGTGGAATCGTGATTGATCGAAAGCGACCACGCAAAACGGGCCCTTCATTCAGAAGGGCCCGTTTTGTTGGACATAACCTTAAACGTCGACAAAGGTGACGATGCAGGTGGGCTGCTTGCCGCGCTGGTGCTTGAAGTGGCGGCGCAGGGTCTGCTGGATCACTTCGTTGGCACGCTGGCGGTCGTTGATCCGACCATCTTGGAAGACAGCTTCCAGCGCCTGTGTGGTTTTACCGATACCATCCTTCAGGATGTCGGCCTGGATCACTTCGTCCATCAGGCCGCGGGTGTTCAGGCTGATCTCGCCCAGCCATTCGCCGGTGGTGGTACGGATAGCCAGAGCAGCGACCACGACACCATCGTAGGAAAGCTTGCGGCGCTCCTTGATGATCAGCGGATCGTTCTCAAGAATGTTCAGACCATCGACATAGTTAAAGCCGTGCGGGTAGCTGTGCTTGGTGATGTACGGACGGAAGGCCTTAGGTTGCTTGGCTTCCTTCGCTTCCTTGGCGCCTTCGGCCTTTGCTTCAACCTTGGCGTCGGCCTTGGCTTCCTTCGGGTCTTGCATCGGCTCAGCCAGAACCAGCTTGTGGCCGTTCTTCAGCATGACCGGGGTGTAGCCTTCGGCACGGGCCAACTCGGCATGGCCCTTGAACATGATCGGCTCGCCGTGAACCGGAATCACGAACGTGGGCTTGAGCAAGCTGTACATGCGCTTTACATCCGGCGCACCCGGGTGACCGGAGACGTGGGTCTTCTTGTCGGTGATCTCGGAGATGATGTTGGCGTTGAGCAATGCAAAACCGTTGATAACGGCCAGAATGCCTTTTTCGTTACCGGGGATCATTTTCGAGGACATGATGACAGTGTCGCCCTGACGGATCTTCAGGCCGCGCACGTCGGCACCTTGGCTCAGACGAGTCAGGCTGGAAGCCGGCTCGCCCTGCGTACCGCTGGCGAAGACGAAAACCTTCTCGGCGGGCAGACCGGCAGCTTCTTCGGCGTCGATCACCCAGTTATTGAGTTCCTTCGGCCAGTAGCCCAGCGCCTTGCTGTGGGTAATGAACTTGTTGATGGTGCGGCCCAGGAAGCAGATCTTGCGGCCTTGCTTGGCGGCAACCTTGGCGACCTCGAACGTACGGCCGAAGTGCGAGGCGAAGGCGGCGAAGAACACGCGGCCTTTGGCTTCGTTCAGCAGCTTGGTGAGGTGTTCCAGAACAGGTGCTTCGGAACCGGTGGAGTTGGGGTTCAGCACGTTGGTGCTGTCGCCGAAGACGGCGAGCACGCCTTCCTTACCGATCTCGGCCAGGCGCTCTTCATCGGTCTTCTGGCCGAACGGGGCAGCGTCGTCGAACTTATAGTCGCCGGTGTGAACAATGGTGCCGTACTTGGTACGGATGGCCAGTGCAAAGGCTTCCGGTACACTGTGGGAGACCGGAACGAATTCTACACTGAAGTTACCAACCTGGTATTGCTCACGCGTGGTGACGGTTTTCAGTTGGCCCTTCTTCGGCTGGATGCCCAGTTCTTGCAGCTTGCCGGTGATGACCATCTGGCTCAGCGGACTGGCATAGACCGGCGCACCGCCGAAGTCATCCCACATGTAGCCAACACCACCGATGTGGTCTTCGTGGGCGTGGGTGATGAAGACGGCTTTGATGCTCTTGGCATGCTCACGCAAGAAGCGGGTGTCCGGCATAATCACGTCGGTGCCCGGGCAGGTGTCATCCGGGAAGCTGATACCGGCATCGACCACGATCAGGTCGCCGTCGCAGTCGTAAACCATCATGTTGGTACCGATGATACCAACACCGCCCAAGGGAAGTGCGGCCAAATGTTTATGTTTGTTAGACATTATTGTACTCTCTGTTAACCCACTCAGGTGGGGCCGCGGTATCTGGCTTTGCCTTTGTGCAGATACGCAAAAAGACTCTTACCCGCCAGATACGGGGCGCGCGGCGCGCTACGGTACGATGATATTGGGTGGGCGGGCTCCGACGGTTTACTTACATTACCGCTTGTCGAAGATTTCTCCGCTGTGGATGACGTGCACCGTGCCGTCATCTGCCACCAGTTCCAGGTGCCCGTCTTTGGTAAGGCTACGGGCGTAGCCGGTAAGCTCGTTGGGTTGGCCGCGTTGCCAAACGATGGTTTGGCCGATTGTCGCGCAGCGCTGGACATAGTTTTCGCTTAAAGCGGATGTCCAACCCTGTGTTGCATATAGGGTAAGCAGCGGCTGCATGCAAGCCCAAATTGATTTTGCGAGGTTTTCAGGCGCGATATCGGCATTCAGGAACGCGCCTTGGAAGGATTCGGGAATGTCGCCTTCCGGTTGACGGATATTGAGGCCGATACCGACGAGGCTGGCTTTAACGCCATTCGAGAGAACCGGATTTTCGCAGAGAATGCCGGCGGCTTTTTTGCCATCCAGTAGCAGGTCGTTCGGCCACTTAAGGGCCAGCGTGCGGCCCGGAACCAAGGGCGAGATGGCTTCGTGCAAAGCCAAAGCCACTAACAGCGGAAAATGTGGGCCGACCTGCGGGCGGAGAATAAAGGTGGCAGCGTGGCCATACGGCGCGTCGAAGGTTATCCAAGGCCGGTTGTGGCGGCCACGGCCTGCAGTCTGTTCGTCGGTGAGGACGATAGAAGTGGTGGTATCGCCATCTTCTAACAACTGGCGGGCGACATCCATGGTGGATGTCGCGGTAGCCAGATGAAGAAGCGTCATATCCCCCTGCCCTAGAAGATGGCCGTAGCTGCCGCCAGCGTAAGGTTGCCCAGCAGCGTGGGGAACAGGCCGAGGATGAGCGTTGCGAGAACGCTGAGGTACATCACGACTTCCAGACCGCATGGGGCTTTGGGGGTGGGTGTGAGGGTGTCCGGGGTATCGAAGACCATCACTTTAATGAGCCAGAGGCTGTAGAACAGCGCGAGGACGCTACTAAGCACACCGGCGATGGCCAGTGGCACCAACCCGGCTTGCACAGCGGCGGTAAAGACACCGAACTTGGCCATAAAGCCTGCCAGCGGCGGGATACCCGCGAGGCTGAACAGCAGCAGCAGGAAGGTTGCGGCAAGCGGCTTGTTGCGGGTGGCAAGGCCCTTGAGGTCGTTCACGGTTTGGGCGCCGGAGGCCATGAGAGCGGCGAACAGACCCAGCGTGGTGAAGGCGTAGATGCCCAGATACAGCAGCGCGCCGGACGCCCCTTGCGGGTTAGCGGCGACGATACCGACCATGATGAAACCGACGTTGGCGATGGTGGAGAACGCCAGCAGTCGTTTGAGATTGGTTTGCACGATGGCAAGCGATGCGCCTACCAGCATGGAGGCGATTGCCAGCCAGCCGAGGGCGGGTTGCCAGTAGGCTTCCAACGCATCGAACGGGCCAGCCAAGAGGCGGATAAGCAGGGCGACGGCGGCGATCTTCGGCAAGCTCCCCATAATAGCGGTGACGGGAGTCGGGGCACCTTCGTACACGTCGGGCGTCCACATATGGAACGGAGCGATAGAGAGTTTGAACAGGCTGGCGACGAGAACCAACGTGACGCCCACCAGCAGCATGGGGGCAACCGTACCGCCGGCAACCGCCGTGTTAAATGCCGTGAACACACCGGTAAAGCTGAGCGTACCGAGGCCTGCATAGATAAGCGAGATACCATAGAGCATGAGGCCCGACGCCATGCTGCCGAGCACGTAATATTTGAGGCCGGATTCGGAGCTCTTCGCATCATCGCGCAGGAAGGCGGCGAGAATGTAGATGGGGAAGGACATCAGTTCCAGTGCGACATACAGCGTCAGCAGGTGGGCAGAGGTGATGAGCGCGACCATGCCCGCCAGCGCCAGAACGATGAGGACATACACTTCCGGCTTATAGGCTTTGGCGGCCTTGAAGTAGGTTTCGATCAGCGGCAGGCACAGGAGTGCGACGCCCAGCAGGATAAGTGTTGCGATATTAGTGAAGGGCGAGACCTGCATGAGGTGGCCCCCTGCTCCGCCATCAATCGGGAACACAGGGCCGCTGACCGGTTGCAGCAGCGGCTGCACCATGGCGGCGACAATAACGAGAGCCGCACCGATACCGGTTGCGCGGGCGCTGTTGCTGAAGGCACCGAGCATCAGCAGGAACAGGCTACCGATACCGAGAACCAGCAGCGGGGTGGTGAGAAGGATGTCGAGGTGGGTCATGATATGCGCTTCTTAATACTTAGTGGGCAGGCGTCGTAGCGGGAACTGCAACCGTGGCTGAAACGGTGGTAGCCGAGACGGTTTCCGGTTGCAGGGTTTCGGTTGCAATGGGAGTCGCGAGTTCGGACTCCGGCATGATGTGCGGAATACCCGGCTGATGGGCGATGCGCGCCTGCAGGGCGGGCAGATACTCGGCCGAGATAGCCTGTACCGGCTGCTGCCACAGGTTTTGTACCAGTGACGGCATAACGCCGAGCAGCGGAATAAGCGCCAGCAGCGGCAAGAACGTGATCCATTCGCGGCAGGTCAGGTCTTTCAGGTCCGCCGTGTGGTGCAGCACGGTTTCGGAAGCATCGCCGTAGAACATCCCGCGGTAGAGGTGGAGCATATACAGCGCCCCGAACACAACACCGGTGGTAGCTATGGCGGTGTAGAGCGGTGCGGTGGGCCAGCTACCGAGCAGAGCCAGGAATTCTCCCACAAAGCTGTTGGTACCCGGCAGGGCCACAGCGGCGAGTGTGAGCAGCATCATCACAAACGCGTAGGCGGGCATGATTTTAGCAAGGGCACCGAAGTTGGCCAGTTGGCGGGTGTGCAGGCGCTCGTAAATCACCCCTACCCCCAAGAACAGACCGGCGGAGACGATGCCGTGGTTGACCATAACCAGCAGGCTGCCGTGCAGACCCGTGACCGTACCGGAGAACGTGGCGAGGGTGACGAAGCCCATGTGCGAGACGGAACTGTAGGCAATCATCTTTTTAATATCGGTTTGCACAAAGGCGACCAGTGCGGCGTAGACCACAGCGATGGCCGAGAGCGTGAAGACCATCGGTGCAAAGTAGGCGGAACCTTCCGGGAACATCGGTAGACAGAAGCGCAGGAAACCGTAGGCCCCCATCTTCAGCAGAACACCTGCCAGAATGACGGAACCGGCGGTCGGGGCCTGAACGTGAGCGTCCGGCAGCCAGGTGTGGAATGGCCACATCGGTACCTTGACCGCAAAGGCGGCGAAGAAGGCGAGGAACAGCCACTTCTGGGCGCCGAGTGCGAGCGTGGTGCCCTGCCAGACTTCCAGGCTGAAGCTGCCGGTAATGCTGTAGAGCCAGAGGCCTGCGATGAGCATCAGCACCGAGCCGACAAAGGTGTAGAGGAAGAATTTAAGAGCCGCATAGACGCGATTTTCGCCGCCCCAGAGGCCGATGAGCAGGAACATCGGGATGAGCATGGCTTCCCAGAACAGGTAAAAGAGGATGAAGTCTTGCGCGCTGAATACGCCGATAACGAAGGCTTCCAGAGCCAGGAAGGCGGCGAAGAAACCTTGCGGGTTCTTTTGTACATGCCAGCTTGCCAGCAAACACAGCGGCGTGAGCAGCGTGGTCAGGCCGATGAGCGGGAGGGCGAGACCATCAATCCCCAGCGCATAGCGGATGTTGAAGGCGGGTAGCCAAACATGGACTTCGGTAAACTGAAGGCCCGCAACGGCGGCGTTGAACTGCATGAACAGCGGCACGGTGAGCACCAGCGGCACCAAGCTGAGGCCGAGAGCCACCTGCTTGGTGTAGCGTGCAGGCGTAACATAAGTGATAAGCGCGGCCACCAACGGCAGGAAGATGAGCAGGCTAAGAAGGTTGGATGTGAGGAGCGACATGGGGGTTTCTTACTATTACATCGTTTTCCAGAGCAGGTAGCCGAGGCCGAGGGTCAGGGCCAGCAGCATGGCGTAGGCGTAGTGGTACACATAGCCGGTTTGGCCTTGGCGCAGCCATTGGCCGAAGTCTTTCACCGTGGCGGCACCACCGTTGAGCAGGCCGTCGATCCCCTTCTTATCGCCCCATTCGGCAAAGAAGCGGGCGATGCTGGCGGTCGGCTTGACCCACAGCGTGTTGTAGAGTTCGTCAATATACCATTTGTTCAGGCTAAAGGCATACGGCAGCGGGAGGGCCTGAGCGATACGTTTGGGAATACCACGGTATTCAGCAAACAGGTAGAACGCCAGCGTGATGCCGGAGATGGCCAGAATCAGCGGCAGCTTTTTGAAGAATTCCGGAATGTGGTGGGCATCGTGCAGCGCGCTGTGGGCGTGGTGAATAACGATAGAACCATCCCACCATTCCAGAGTACCCATATTGTGCAGCAGCCAGCCTGCCAGTACGGCACCTACTGCCAGCGGCATCATCGGCGCCAGCATGATCCAGGGGGATTCGTGCGGGGTGTGATGGTGGTCTTGGTGAGCCTCTTTTTTGGAGACCTTGGCCGGTTTGGCGTGAGTGTCTTCGGTCTTCGGCTTGTTGTGGAAGCTCATGAAGATAATGCGGAAGCCATAAATGGCGGTGAGCATAGCGGCCAACGTACCGACGGCGTAGAGCGGGATACCCCAGCCACCCGGTGCGGCGAAGGCGGATTCCAGTACGAGGTCTTTACTGAAGAACCCGGCGAACGGCGGGATACCGGCGAGAGCCAGGCTACCAAGCCACATCAGGGCGTAGGTGATCGGCAGCAGCTTGCGGAGCACATACCCAGACTTGGCGTAGTTGAAGATGTTCTGCTCGTGATGCATGCCGTGAATGACGGAACCAGCGCCTAAGAATAGCAGCGCTTTGAAGAAGGCGTGTGTCGTCAGGTGGAACATGGCCGCCGGATAGGCAGAGACACCGATGGCGAAGAACATGTAGCCCAACTGCGAACAGGTGGAGTAGGCAATGACGCGTTTGATGTCGGTTTGGGTAAGGCCCACGGTGGCGGCAAAAATGGCAGTGAGTGCGCCCACATAGCCGACGATGTGCAGCACCTGCGGTGCGGCCTCGTACAGCGGCGACATACGGCAAAGCAGGAAAACACCGGCCGTCACCATGGTGGCGGCGTGAATGAGGGCCGAAACTGGGGTTGGGCCTTCCATGGCATCCGGCAGCCAGGTGTGCAGACCAAACTGGGCGGATTTACCCATGGCGCCGATGAAGAGGAACAGCGCGATGAAGCTGATGGCGTAGCTGTTGGCGGCGGCGATGGTGTCGACCTTGGCGAAGATATCGGCATAGGTGAGGCTGCCAAAAGTGAGCGCCAGTGCGAACAGCCCAACCAGCATCGCGGCATCGGCCACCCGGTTAACGATGAACGCTTTGATAGCCGCGGCGTTGGCAGACGCCTTATGGAACCAGAAGCCGATCAGCAGGTAGGAGCAGACCCCTACCCCTTCCCAGCCAAGGAACATCTGTACGAGGTTCGGCGCGGTGACCAGCATCAGCATGGCAAAGGTGAAGGCGGAGAGGTAAATAAAGAAACGGCGACGGGAGGCGTCTTCGTGCATATACCCAATGCTGTAGACGTGGACGCAGGCGGAGACGGAGGTGACCACGATGAGCATGGTGGCCGAGAGTTTGTCGAGCATCGTGCCGAAGGTGACCGCCCACGGACCAGCGTTGATCCAGGTGAACCAGTTGGTGGTGACAGCTTCGATACTACCGCTGTTGAGGCCGAGGAAGAGAGTCCAGCTAATAACCGCCGCCGCGATGACGCTGCCGGTGGTGAAGGCCATGGCGATGTAGTGCGCCAGTTTAGAGGATGCGGTCGGGGCTTCCGGCGCGTGGTCGTCGTGACCGTGGTGGTCATCGTGGCCATGTGCCAGTTGGGCCTTGAGCGTCGGCCAGACAAGGAAGGTGAGCGAACCCAGCAGCGCACCGAGGGCGGGCAGCAGGACGGCCAGAGTCGAAAGATGGGGGGCGAGAGCTTGCATGGGGGTCTTCTTGCTTGTCTTTATTTCTTATTCGGTGGTGACCGGCTGGTATTCAACTGCAGTACCACTCACAACCGTAAGGCTTACGGCTTGTACCGGAAGAGGTGCCGGTGTTGCAACCGGCAGAGTGCCGCTGACGATGCTGGCTGCGTAGACATTCAGCACGCGGGAATCAGGTTGGTCTTTGCACAGGGCATAAATCTTCTCGACCGCCGGTTGGAGGCCGGAGTGTTCCAGCTCGGTCTGGCGTTCGTCGGTCTTGTCGTCTTCCGGCACAACACCGTAGGCGATGGCGGCGATAGCGAGAGGTGCAAATTTGTCGGTTTCGGGGTGTTCAAGGTCGTACACAAACTGGCGGCAGGTGTAGTTGTCGGCTCCGGCCAGGTAACGGTTGGCGGTTTTCACACCCTGATAAACCCCCACGCTGCAAAATGCCAACGAGGCTGCGATAATCAGCAGACAGAAGGCGCCGAGGTATTTGAGGAATTGCAGCATGGGGTCAGGTATCCTTTGGTTTACAGGTTGCCGAGTTTACATTCGACAGCAGGCAGCTTGCCGGCAACACAGTTCTGGATGTGCGCCTTGACCGGCTGCATACCGGCTTCGTTGGCCACCGGGCGCTTCATGCGCAGGTTGCTGTAGGCCTCACGCGCCTCAGACGATTGATCGCTCGGGTAAGTCATCATCGAGCCCAGACGCACGCTGGTCGGGGTTTCTTGCACAGCTGTGTAATGGATGGTGGCATCCGGGTTCACACGGCAGGCAGCGGCCTGATAGTTGACAACGTTGCTGATGAACTCCGGCAGTTCATCGCGCGTGATGTGCTTGGGCAGTTCGGTTTTGTAAGTGACCATATTCACCTTGTAGAAACGGAGCAGGTCGGCATCGGTCACGGTACGGGTCGGGCTGGAGAGCGCGGCGCGGGCCTTATTATACTCGAAGCAGGTGTATGGCTTGGCATTATCCGGTACCGAAGCGCAGCCTGTTACAACCAGTGCCGCAGCCAGACCAAGGAAGGCGTATGTGGTGTTCATGGGGTTAGTTCCCTTTTGTCGATTCATCTATCCATGCAAAGTATTCCGGCAGACCGGAGGTGATTTCGCAGGCTACTATTTGGGGGACTTCGTACGTGTGAACCTCGCGGATCTTGGCCATGAGTTCAGGCACCAAGGCGCTACGGGTCTTGAAGGTAAGACGGTACTCATCGTCCTGTTCCAACTTACCTTCCCACACGTAATGGCTCACAACATCATCGACCTGCACGCAGGCGGCCAGCTTGGCGCCAAGGGCAGCCTCGACCAGCGCGTCGCGGTCGGTAAGGCTTTTGCAGGTGGTAAAAACGATGGAATACATGGCGGCTTTCCCTTTTAGCCCTTCATCAGGTCGGCGGCGTCGATCTCAATCGTCCCGCGGTTACGGAAGAACAGTGTCACGATAGCGAGGCCGATGGCCAGCTCGGCGGCAGCGACGGTGAGGATGAACATGCTGAAGATCTGGCCGGAGATATCGGCGCGGAAGTAGGAGGTACCGACAAGGTTGATGCTGACCGAAAGTAGCACCAGCTCGAGGCACATCAGGATAGCGATGATATTGCGGCGGTTAAGGACGATGCCGGCCATACCCATGGTGAAGAGCAAGGCGGAGAGCGTAAGAACGTGGGAGAGTGTGAGGGTGTAGAACATGATTTTTCTCTCTTACTTGGCGACGGACTTGGGTTTCCAGTGTTTGGCGACGTTGGTGCCGGTACCGTGGCCGAGCTTGGGCTTGGTGATGGTCAGCCCCTCCTCCTTCGTGCGCAGCACCTGCTTGGTGATGTTCTGGCGACGGACGTCTCCGCGCGGTCGGTGGGTAAGCACAATGGCGCCGACCATGGCGGTAAGCAGCACGAGACCTGCGAGCTGGAACGGCAGCACGTAGGTGGTGAACATGACGTTACCGATCTGGACAATGTTCTGCGGTTGCTCGCCCGACGGCAGCATAGTGACGTTGGTGCTGAACAGGCCGTAGTTGGCGGCGATAATAAACTCGGCCGCCAGTACACCTACTGTGAGCAGGCCGAGCGGGAGGTAGGCTTTGCTCTTTTCCTTCAGTTTGAAGAATTCGAGGTCGATGGTCATCAGCACAAACAGGAACATGACGGCGATGGCGCCGAGGTAAACCATAATGAGCAGCAGGCCGAGGAATTCGGCACCGAACAGGATGAAGAGACCTGCGGCATTGACGAAGGTGACGAGCATGCCGAGCATACCGATCATCGGGTTACGTGCGGCAATGATAAGCCCGGCACCAACGAGGATGCCAAAGGCGAAGAGGGCAAAAATAAGGTCAGGCAGCATGAGCTTGGCTTTCGGCTTTGTGTTGGAAGAAATTTACCATGGAAAGGAACATCGGTTGGGGCATTTCGGCCTCGGTTACCCAGCGGTAGTCGGTGTACTTTTCCGGCTCGGTCAGGGTGAAGTCGGTGGAAGATGCGTCGGTTTCTACAAACACCGTGATGTAGTGCTTGGACTCCGAGAAAATATCGTTGGTGACGCACATAACGCGGGGATTGGTGGCGTGGATGCCGGTTTCTTCCAACACTTCGCGCAGGGCGCATGCTTCAAAGCTTTCGCCCATTTCCAGATGACCACCGGGCAGGCCCCATGTGCCGTTGCCGTGCTCCTTCACGCGGTGCAATACAAGAAACTTGCCGTTGTGACGGACGAACACACCGATACCGACGCGGACCTGTTCCATTAGACGAACTGCTCCATGTTGGCTTCAAAGTAATCCGGCCCTTTGGTGGGCTTATTGGAATTGGTACCGTTACCCGGGGTTTTGCTCATGTTGGAGCTGTGGACTTCGGCGAAAGCGGCGTCGGCATCGACACCCAGCGCCTGGAGCGAGCCGTAGACCACGTAGAGCATGTCGATGTATTCTTTGGCCAAATGGGCTTTGGTGGCTTTACGCTCTTGCGGGGTGGAGGCGTTCAGAAACTCATCGACCGCTTCGGCCGTTTCGCGGACTTCCTCTTCCAGAATACGGCCGCGGATAGGCAGCGTGCGTTGTAGTTCCTCATCGGTACAATCGACTCCGTAGCCATATTTGGCGTGGAAGTCTCCGACGAGGTGGAAGTTGGATTTCATGAGGTGCTCCCCTACCCTGCTCTTAGCGGTACTGGGCGTCGCGCTTGAGGCGCTCGGCGAGGGTTGGTTCCAGCTTGTCGCCGTTGGCGAGGAGGATATCCTTGGTGTAGAGCAGCTTTTTGCGGTCTTCGGCGGAGAAATCCATGTTCGGACCTTCGACAATCGCGTCGACCGGGCAGGCTTCTTCGCACAGGCCGCAGTAGATGCACTTCACCATGTCGATATCGTAACGCGTGGTACGGCGTGAGCCGTCAATGCGCGGTTCGGCCTCGATGGTAATGGCTTGGGCGGGGCAGATGGCTTCGCACAGTTTGCAGGCGATACAGCGCTCTTCGCCGTTCGGGTAGCGGCGCAGCGCGTGCTCACCGCGGAAACGCGGGGAAATCGGAGTGCTCTCGAACGGATAGAGAATCGTGAACTTCTTGGCGAAGAGCATTTTGAAAGTCAGCGCGAAGCCCTTGATCATGTCGATCAGGAAGAACTGGCGGACGATGCGGACGGTGTTTTTCATATTGGACTCTTTATATCTTTAGGCGGCCAGATTTCCGAGAAGTTTTACAGCGATTGCCGTAATAATCAGCCATGCGAAGGACAGCGGCAGGAAGATCTTCCAGCCAAGGCGCATCAGTTGGTCGTAGCGGTAACGGGGTAATGTTCCGCGGGCCCAGACCATGAAGAACAGGATGGCGATGATCTTCAGCAGCAGCCAGAACGTACCGGGAATCCAGTTGAGCGGGGCGATATCCAATGGAGGCAGCCAGCCGCCGAGGAAGAGGATGGCGGTGAAGGCCGACATGGTGATCATCGCGACGTATTCGCCAAGGAAGAACAGCGCAAAGCCCATGGCAGAGTATTCGGTGTTATAGCCGGCTACCAGCTCGGCTTCGGCTTCCGGAAGGTCGAACGGGTGGCGGTTGCACTCGGCCAGAATGGAGATGAGGAACATGATGAAGGCCGGGAATGCGGGGATGAAGAACCAGACGGTTTTCTGCGCATTCACGATGTCGGCAAGGTTCATGGAGCCAGCGAGCAGAATGACGGCGAGAACGATGAGACCCATGGAGACTTCGTAGGAAACCATCTGGGCGCCGGAACGTACGGCGCCGAGGAACGGGTATTTGGAATTGGAGGCCCAGCCCGCGAGCAGGATGCCGTACACTTCAATAGAGGTAACCGCCAGAATGAACATGACGCCGAGGTTGATGTTAGCCAGCACCATCAGGCTGCCGGTGAACGGGTTGATACCCAACGGCATAACCGCCCAGACCACCAGCACCGGAATAAACGCCAGCATCGGGGCGATGAGGAACATCACCTTGTTGGAGGCGCCGGGGATGAAGGGCTCTTTGAACATCAGCTTCACGGCGTCGGCAATCGGTTGAAGCAAGCCGAACGGGCCGGTGTGCATCGGGCCGTGGCGCAGGTGCATCCAGCCCAAAATCTTACGCTCAAACCACGTGGTGTAGGCCATGCCCAGCAAAACCGGCACGGCGATGACCAGAATGATGCCCAGCGTGGTGATGAGCATCAGGAAGTTCTCGAACGTGGCGAGCGTGGTGAAGTAGTTGGTAGCAAGCTCGAACATGATTAGGCGGCCTTGTTGGTCGGTTTTTTAGCTTTAACAGGTGCCAGCGGCGTGGGCGGTGTGCCGGTGGTGCCAAGGGTAGCCGCAGCCACTTCGGCCTGGCATTTGTGCATGGTGGGCGACTGGCGCAGGTATTCCAGACGCAGGTAATAGTCGGTCACGACTGGCTGGAACGGACGAGCGGAGATTTCCATATCGGCGCTGCCAATCACGGTGGCGCGCGGCGTGATCTTGTTCCAGTTTTCGCCCTTATATGCCGGATGCGCGGCGGCGATAAGGCTACGCAGTTGGCTGAGGGTGTTGAACGGGAGTGCGTTGCCCATATCTTCGCTGAGTGCGCGGAAGATCTTCCAGTCTTCCTTGGCATTCAGCGGCGGTTGCACGGCGGCGTGAGCCAGTTGCACACGGCCTTCGGCGTTGGCGTACAGGCCGGATTTTTCGCTCCATGCGGCGGCCGGCAGAATGACATCGGCCTTGGCGGCGATGGAGGTCATGTGGGTGCCGATGTAAATCAGTGTCCCCTGCCCTTCGATATCATCCGGCAGAATGGTGTCTTCGCCATACACAATCAGGGTACCGGTTTTACCGTTGGCGAAGGATTTCAGAATAGCGGCGGTGTCGGACTTGGGTGCTGCGGACTTGGCTTGCATATCCAGCGCGGTAATGCGGCCTGCGGTGGCAGCGAGAACATTAAGCCCGTTCCAGCCATCCTTTACCACACCCACCTTCTTCGCGATCTTTTCGATCTGCGCGAGAATGGCGGCACCGTCGGCACGGGTGAGTACGCTGGCGGAGATGATGATGGCAGGCTTTTGCGCGTTCTTCAGCGTCTCGGCGAATTTGGATTTGCTGAAGGATTCCAGCGCTTCGGGGTCATTCCCGAGGTTCTGGTACGGGTAGGTCAGGTCCATATCGGCACCAATGGCGGCAACAGGCACGCGACGCTTGAGGGCCGCGCGGCGGAGGCGGACATTAAGCAGTGGGGCTTCGAGGCGCGGATTGCAGCCGACGAGAAGTACGGCATCGACGTTTTCGAATTCCACCAGCGGCGTATTGAAGGTGTAGAACTGATCGAGATGAGAACCGGCCGGACGGCAATCGTAGGCGCTGCCCTTGAGGACGGTTTCCATGAACATTTTAAAGCTCAGGGCATCTTCGGCGCTGGCCATGCTGCCGAGGATACCGGCGGTGGGTTTTTCCAACGCCGTTTTGGTGACGCTGAAGGCTTCAGGCCACGAGCAGGTTTGCAGCTCTTTACCGCGACGGATCATCGGTGCGGTCAGGCGGTTGGTGTTGAGTGCGTCGTAGCTAAAGCGGGCGGCGTCGGTCATCCACTCTTCGTTGATCGTGTTGTTCTCCTGCGGCTGGGTGCGGAGAACCTGACCGTGGCGGTTATCCACGGTTATCGGGGTACCGATGCCGTCGAGAATGTCGATGGAGTTGGTGCGCACAAGCTCCCATGGGCGGGCGGTATAGGCGTAGGGCTTGGAGGTAAGCGCACCGACCGGGCAGAGGTCGATCATGTTACCCGAAAGTTCGGACTGGATCGCCTGTTCGACATAAGTGCCGACCTGCATGTTCTCGCCGCGGAAGGTGGCGCCCATTTCTTCAATACCTGCGATTTCGGTCGCAAAACGGATGCAGCGCGTGCAGTGGATGCAGCGGGTCATCACGGTTTTGATCTTGCTGCCGATGTCCTTGTCGTCTACGGCTCGTTTGAATTCGTGGAAGGCGGAGCGGTCTGACCCATAACCCAGCGAGAGGTCTTGCAGGGTGCATTCGCCACCCTGGTCGCAGATCGGGCAATCCAGCGGATGGTTGATAAGCAGCAGCTCCATGGTGCCTTTGCGGGCGTTGATGGTGAGCGGGGAATCGGTCTTGATCTTCATACCTTCGGCAATCGGCCAGTGGCAGCTGGCGATAGGCTTGGGCATACCTTCGATCTCGACAAGGCACATGCGGCAGTTACCGGCAATGCTCAGGCGCTCGTGGTAGCAGAAGTGCGGAATTTCTTTTTGGGCCTGAGTGCAGGCCTGCATGACGGTGCTGCCTTTTTTGACGTGCAGCAGCTCGCCATCGACAAACACATTGAAGAAACCTTCCGGTGCCGCCGGCAGTGGAGCGGGTGCCTGCGTGGGCGTGGAGGCCGCCGGAACGGGGGCCACAGGCGCCTGTTTAGAGGTATCGGCTTTGGCGGTTTTGGTGACCGGGGGGCGTTTGTTAGTCATGTTTCGGCTCTTCGTTAAAGGCTTTCAGGTAATCGAGGGTGAGCATGGCGCTCAGTTCGTCCAGCTTCATGTTTTTGCAAGTGGAGGTTTGCGATTTGCTCTCCAGGCACGTGCGGAAGTTTTTCAGCCACATTTCGTTCTTTTCGCGCGTCAGGCGGAAGGCGTGGTAGGCGGCGATGGCCGATACTTCTTTGTCGGTAAACGGGGTTTGCAGGTAGCGACCCACCAGAATAATGCTGCTTTGCGAGAGTGTGAATGCGCGCAGATAGGTCACGAAATTCTCGTTATCCGACTTGGATTGCGAGATGCTGGCGACCACTTTGTCCATGGTGATTTTGCAGATGTTGGGCACGCTCTGTTCGGTGCCGTCGAAGCGTTTGATGCAGTCGGCGTAATCCGGCACCGGGATGGTCGGGTCGACCGTCATGGTGCTGGCGACGTAGCCCATCTGGGCGCGATACACCGCTAATAGCGACGGATTATCGGCAGTTGCCACATTCCCCACACGCAGCGCGACCGGCAGCAGGTACTCGGCGTTCAGGCGGTCCATATGCACAAAGCGACGGGACTCTAATGGCGTAACCGGCTTAACCAGTTGCAACGGTTGCGCGATGCCTTGAGCCTGCACAGTTCCCGCCAGCACTGCAACGCCCAGCAGGGCCAGCAGGCCGAGAGCGCGAATACGGTGACGGAAGGTGGAGAGGTTCATTAGGCTGCGCTTTGCTTGGCTTTAATGCGTTCTTCAAACAGGTGGCGGAAGTGCTTGAGCGTGCCCTGGGTTGGCCACATGGCGCCATCGGCAAAGGCACAAATGGTGCGGCCTTCGATTTTCTTGGTCAGCGCATACAGCTGGTCAAGTTCATCTACGGTGCCGTCGCCCTGGCTCAGACGTTCCATCAGACGGTGAACCCAGCCCACACCTTCGCGGCACGGGGTGCACTGGCCGCAGGATTCGTGATGGTAGAAGCCAGCGATGCGGGTCATCACGCGCAGGACATCGACGTCCTTGTTCATCACCACAATTGCGGCGGTACCAAGGCCGGTGCCTTCGGCTTTGAGGGCATCGAAGTCCATCAGCACGCGGCTGGATTGCTCAGGATTGAGCATCGGTGTTGAGCTGCCGCCCGGGATGATGGCTTGCAGATTGTCCCAGCCGCCGATGACACCGCCGCAGTATTCGTCGATGAGTTCGCGCAGCGGAATCGACATGGGCGCTTCGACATTGCCCGGCTTGTTGACGCTGCCGGAAATGCTGAAAATTTTGGTGCCGGAGTTACCCGGACGGCCCCAGCGGGTGAACCATTCCAGATCGTGCTTGAGGATCGGCGGGACCTGGGCAATGGTTTCGACATTATTAATAGTGGTGGGGCAGCCATAGAGACCGAACCCGGCCGGGAACGGCGGTTTGAGGCGCGGCTGGCCTTTTTTGCCTTCCAGCGATTCCAGCAGCGCGGTTTCTTCTCCGCAGATATAGGCCCCTGCCCCAAGGTGCACATGAATGTCGACATCGACACCGGTGCCGAGGATGTTCTTGCCGAGGAAACCGGCGGCGTAGGCTTCGTTAATGGCCTGCTGGAGGTGGGAGGATTCGTCGTAGTATTCGCCGCGCACGTAAATGTAGCCAACTTTGGCGTTGAGCGTGTAGCAGCCGACGATCATGCCCTCGACCAGCGTGTGCGGGTCGAAACGGAGAATGTCGCGGTCCTTGCAGGTTCCGGGTTCGCCTTCGTCGGCATTGCAGACCAGATAGCTGGGCTTGGTCAAAGGAATGATCTTGCCGGATTCGTCAGCCTTCGGTTGCGGCATGAACGACCACTTCATACCAGTGGGGAAGCCTGCACCACCGCGGCCACGCAGCGACGAGGCCTTGAGCTTGTCGATGTGCTGCATCTGCGGGGTTTGCAGAAGTTCCTTCAGGCCCTTATAGCCGCCGCGCTTCTGGTAGCCTTTGATGCCCCAGTCGCCCGAGCCGTCGAGGTTCGGGAAGCATTTGTCTTCGGATTTAAGGCGGGGAAGAGTTGTCATGATACCTACTTATTCACAGGTGCAGTTTGGGGGTTACATTGGAAGAACAGTGTGTAATCGAGCGTGCGGCCGGGGGTCATTTCCTCGCGCAGCTTGGTGTAGTTCTGGCCGGTTTTGGCGCATTTGTCGGTGGCGCGGTCTATCACGCCCTGACGCACGCCCTTGACCGGCGACGACGGGCCCATGGAGTGGGTGATGCGGTAGGTGTTCGGGCCGATTTCCTGGATCCGGCCACCGAATTGGGAGCAACCTGCAACCGTTATCAGAAGAGCAAAAAGAGCGATGAATCTGAACATGACTATGCCCACTTCCGTTGTTCGTTCTTGGTTTCTTTTTCGACCAGTGCCTCGGCCAGATTAATACCGGTTTTATTGGCGATGGCCAGCACGTACATCAGCACATCCGCCAGCTCTTCTGCCACATTCTGCGGTTTGGCGTCGTTGGCCATTTTGATACTGGTGTGATGCTTGCGGATAGCTTTGCAGAGCTCACCCACCTCTTCGGTCAGCAGCAGGCATTTGTCCTGAATGCTTTCCGACGCGAAGCCACGGCGCAGCTCAACTTCGGCCACATAGGCCTGAAGCTGGGTGAGCGTGGATTGCGGGAGGTGATCCATGGCGGAATAACTTACTCGGCAGCCGGTTGAGTATTTTCACGCTTAATGCGCTGGAAGTCGGTATCGCCACCCGTGAGGCACATGAAGTTGAGGTCGTAGTAGCGCTCGCCCGTGCCTTCTTCAATGCCGCTTTCTTCCTTGGTGATCATCACCTGACGAGTGTTCTTCTGGCAGGCGGCGTTGGCGAGGGTCAAGGCCTCTTGCTTGGCGGCCGAGGTGCTGCGCTCGGACAGGGTGCGTACGGTGTAGCTGTCTTTACCGATCTGCATGACAACGCCGCTATCCTTACCGCCGGCGAGGCTGGCACAACCGGCCAGAGCGACGAGTGCGAAAAGGGTGATGCGAGATGTTTTCATGATGGTCTTCTTTCTTCTCAAAATGTGGATTACGCACCGTACTTGCCGTTGTGGATGGGGTCGGCATCCTTGGTCGGCTCGGTGGAGCTAAACTTGGCGGGGTCTCCGCCCTTAGCTAGATGCTCGAGAATCTCTTTGGTCTTTTCGGCGGTCAGGTGGGTGTAGTAGTGGGTGCCGATCTGCATCATCGGGGCTTGGACGCAGGCGCCCAGGCATTCGACTTCGGTGAGAGTAAACTGGCCGTCTTCGGAGGTTTCACCATTGTGTTCAATGCCGGACACATCCTTCACGGCGCTTACGATAGCATCCGAGCCGCGAATAAGGCAGGCGCAGTTGGTGCAGACCTGCACATGGAATTTACCGACCGGCTTGAGGTTGAACATGGTGTAGAACGTGGCGACCTCGTACACACGGATGTACGGCAGGCTGAGGGTATCGGCCACCAGTTGCATGGCATCGACCGGCAGCCAGCCGCCGCACTTGCGCTGCGCCAGGTGCAGCAGCGGAATGGTGGCGCTGCGCTGGCGGTCGGCCGGGTATTTGGCGAGCGTTCGCTCAACAGCTTCCTGCTCCGCCTTGTTCCAGCTGAGGTTAAGGCCCAGAGCGTGCGGGGTTTGGCCCACTTCGGCAGCGTGGGTGGCGTTGGGGTCGATCTGGACAGTGCGAATGGTCGGCATAACGATGCTTTCAGCGTATTTTTTTGCTTGTTATCTCTTAAACCAATTAGGGGCTTTTGGCAGCCCCCTTCCCCCCTTTTTCAGGCAATTTTCTCTGCGTTATGCCCGCTTGTGTGGCAGGGATGTTGAGGTGTTAGCCTAGCGAAAGCTAACCCGCTTTTCCGGACTAGCGGTCGATGTCGCCGAACACCACGTCGGTGGTACCGATGAGGGTGGTAACGTCGGCTAACAGGTGGCCTTTGCTCATGAAGTCGAGACCCTGCAAGTGCGCATAGCCGGGGGCGCGGACTTTGACGCGCCACGGCTTGGGACCATCGTCCGACACCAGATATACGCCCATTTCGCCTTTGGGGGCTTCGATAGCCGCGTACACTTCGCCAGCAGGCACGTGGAAACCTTCGGTATAGTATTTGAAGTGGTGAATCAGCGCTTCCATGCTGGACTTCATGTCGTTACGCTTGGGCGGCGAGATCTTGAAGTTCTGAATCTTGCACGGTTGACCGGCAAGTTCACCTTCCAGCTTGGCCACGCATTGGCGGATAAGGCGGACGGACTGCTTCATCTCTTCCATGCGGCACAGGTAGCGGTCGTAGCAGTCGCCGTTCTGGCCGACCGGAATATCGAAGTCGAGCTCGGCGTAACATTCGTACGGTTGCGACTTGCGGAGGTCCCATTCAATGCCGCTGCCGCGGAGCATCGGGCCGGTAAAGCCCCACTCCTGCGCCTCTTGCGGGCTGACCACACCGATACCGACGGTGCGCTGTTTCCAGATGCGGTTTTCATCCAGAAGAGTCTCCAGCATGGGGATGACGACCTTTTCGAAGTTGTCGTTCCATTTGGTGATCTTGTGGGTCAGGCCTTCCGGAAGATCGCGGTTGACGCCACCCGGACGGAAGTAGTTAGCGTGCATGCGTGCGCCGGACACTTCTTCCGAAAAATCATAAAGATATTCACGCTCCTTAAAGCTATACAGCATCACCGCCATAGCGCCAATATCCAGTGCGTGGCAACCGATCCAGAGCAGGTGGTTGGCGATACGGGTGAGCTCGGAGAACATCACGCGGATGTATTGGGCACGGCGTGGGATTTCGATACCCAGCAGCTTTTCGGTGGCGAGGCACCAGACGTGCTCCTGGCACATCATACTTACATAATCCATGCGGTCAAAATACGGCAGCGCCTGGATATACGTCTTGTTTTCAATCAGCTTTTCGGTACCGCGGTGGAGCAGACCAATGTGCGGGTCGGCTTTGGTAATCACCTCCCCTTCCATCTCCAGCACCAAGCGCAGCACCCCGTGGGCACTGGGGTGCTGCGGACCGAAGTTGAGGGTAAAGGGCTGTTCGCCCTCAGTACGGGTAGGTGCGACAACACTTTCAGAGAAGGTTGCGGTGATGGTTTGCTTTTCGGCGGTTTGGGCGGGGGATGCGGTCATGGGATTCTCGGTTTAGGCGTTCTCTTTGTCTTCTTCGGCATCGAAAATACCGTGGAGGGTCTTTTCCAGTTCAGCGCGTCGCTGCTCGGCTTCTGCTTCGCTCATGCGCCCGGCTTCCACTTCTTTTTCAATAAAGTCTACCATCTCACGCACATCGTGCGGGAGCATTTTGCGGTAGGTGTTCCAGAAAATTCCCATAGATATTCCGTTGCTTATCCAAAAATACTACGCAGACCGGATTCGATTTCCGGCTGAGCATCCTGCTCTTCCGTGGACTTGCTTTTTGCAGCGCGGCGGGCCAGCTCGGCAAGATGTTCCTGCTCTTCCTCGCGGCGGGCGGCTTCGCGCTCTTCCGCTTCCTGCTTCAGTTGCTCGTTAACGGCGTCGATGTCGGACGGGTCTACGGTGGTAAAGATGCTCATGGAATGCCCCTTCTCTACTTGAACTCTTGCGAGTTAAAGGTGTTATCGGTTTCGGCAAGACCGGTGTTGCCGGTAATGCCCTTCCATTCGCTAACGCGGTCGAAGTGGCGGAGTTCCTGCGGGAGATCGACCGGTTTGTAGGCGACGCGCTTTTCTTTTGCGTCGTAGTACACTTCTACAAAGCCTTCCAGCGGGAAGTCCTTGCGCAGCGGGTGGCCCACGAAGTCGTAGTCGGTCAGCAGACGACGAAGGTCCGGGTGGCCGACGAAATTGATGCCGTACATGTCGTAGGTTTCGCGCTCGTACCAGCCGGCGGCGGCGAACAGGCCGGTGACGGTCGGTACGGCGGGCTCGGCGGCATCCAGATAGGTTTTGACGCGGATGCGCTGGTTATGCGGCATGCTGAGCAGGTGATAGACCACGGCAAAACGCGCGGGATGCAGGTTTTTGGTACCGAGGTAGTCGACGCCGCAGATATCGGTCAGTTGGCTAAACAGCAGTTTCTTGTCGTCGCGCAGCAGTTTAAGCGTCGCGGGCACGTTGTCGGCGCTCACGGTAATGGTCAGTTCGCGCACTTTCAGCTCAAGCAGGGCTTCCGGCAGCTTTTTGGCCAGATACTCCTGCATCGCCTTCAGGCCCGGCAGGTCGAGGTGGGTATCGATGTGGGGCGTCGTTGTCATACTTCAGGAATCCTTAACCGATGTGCATTTCGTCTTTGCTGTAGGGGCGCGGCTCGCCGGGGGCGTAAGCGTAAGGTGCTTCATCCGGGCGCTGCACGAAGACCGGCTGGCGCTTGATCTTCTTTTGCAGTTGCAGAATGCCGTACACCAGTGCTTCGGCGGTGGGTGGGCAACCGGGTACGTAGATATCAACGGGCACGATGCGGTCGCAGCCGCGTACTACGGCGTAGGAATAGTGGTAGTAACCGCCACCGTTGGCGCAGCTCCCCATGGAGATGACGTAACGCGGTTCGGGCATCTGGTCGTACAGTTTGCGGAGTGCGGGGGCCATTTTGTTGGTGAGCGTACCGGCAACGATCATGAGGTCGGACTGGCGCGGAGACGGGCGGAACATGGTGCCGAAACGGTCGAGGTCGTAACGGGATGCGGCGGAGTGCATCATTTCCACGGCGCAGCAGGCCAGGCCGAAGGTCATCGGCCAGAGAGAACCGGCGCGCGCCCAGTTGACGACGTCTTCCACGGTGGTCATCAGGAAGCCTTCGTCGCGCAGTTGCGCCTGCATTTGGGCTTCGCCTTGCTGACGGATGGCGAGAGGGTCGGAGGTGATAATCTTGCTCATGTGTCTATTCCCACTCCAGTGCGCCTTGTTTCCACTCGTAGACAAAGCCTACGGTGAGGACGGTGAGGAACAGCATCATGCTGCCGAAACCGAACCATGAAATATCTTGCAGGACCATGGCCCACGGGAAGAGGAAGGCGACTTCGAGGTCGAAGATGATAAAGAGAATGGCGACGAGGTAGAAGCGGACGTCGAAGGTGCGGCGCGCGGTATCGAAGGCTTCGAAGCCGGATTCGTACGCGGAGATCTTCTCCTTGCTGCGACGCATGGGGTGAGTGAGGAACGGAACGGCCTGCAAGGCGGCGGCAAGGCCCACCGATACTGCCACGAACAGTAAAATGGCAAGGTACGGGTTAGGCACGATAAGCTGGGAAATAGCTTCCATGGGTGTTTTCTTGATCTCTTTTCTTGGCCAGCCTTTTAGAGTGTGGCAGGCCTCTTTTAACGCCTCAACCTAGACCTTTCAGGCCATTTGGGCAAGTAGTACCCCCAGGATTTATGTGACTACCGTGTACCAGAAACGCACCGTTTTCAGGCATGCAAAAACCCTCCGGTGGAGGGCTTTCGCTTTTATAAAGGACTACTCGTGCTGGCGGGCAGCCATGGGAATGACGTTGCCGGCTGCGCTTTGCGGGCCCAAACCGGCCAGTGCGGCAAGGTGCTCGATCAGCGGTACGGCCAGATTGGTGCCGGTGGCGGCTTCCATTTCCGACAGAACCGGGGCGCGGGCGACTTCCAGCAGAATCGGGCCGGACTCGGTACGCAGCAGGCTGACCGCACAGAACGGCGCACCATAGATACTGGCGGCCTGACGGGCCAGTTCCACTTCCTGCGAGCTTAGTTCGATCGGGGTGACAGACAGGTTGCCGGATTCACGCGGGCGGACGAAGCCGACCGGCGCACGGCGCAACACGGCGGCAGCTATCTGATTACCGATAAGCATAATGCGGACATCTTCGCCCCACGGTTGCGGAAGGTCTTGCACCACGAACGGCTGACCGACCATGCTGAATTTCTGGGCCAGTTCCAGCCCCTCTCCTGAGTGCTGGGCGATGTTGAACTGACGGCCACGGCCACCATGGCGGCTGCGGATAAGGCACGGAAACTGGAGTTCCGGCATAATCACCGTAAACTGCTCGGCGTTGTTAAGCACCCAACTGCGCGGTGTGGGTACGCCACGGCGGGAAAACAGGCGGGCCATGGTCACGTGGTCGCCCAACGGCACACGGTTATGCGGGAAGACGGGCTGGCCCCAGGCACGCAGGGTCTCGACCACCTGCCAGGTGTAATCGTCGTCCCAGCGGGCAATCGGCAATACAAGGTCGGCCGCCGGGAACGGCAAATCGCGCCAGCGCACCGGGCACTCCGGCAGACTGGCACTACCTTGCGCAGGGTTGGGACCTTGAGCGAAGTCGAGGAAGACATCGGCGGGGTTAATAATACTAAAGGTGTGACCCAGCTGCGTGGCGGCAGCGGCCAGACGTACCACAAACTCCCCCTGCGAGTGCTGGGAGTGGAACCGGGTGAAAATAATAAATCGCATATCGGTCTCTTACTTGGTACTTACATTATATGGAGGCCGGTAAACCGCTTGACTGACAGGCTTCCTGATGAAAATCCCCTTGTGAATGAGTCATTTGCACGAGACGGGATGTGGTACGTTCAAAAACCTGCGCCGCCGCCCCTGCCCTGCAGATTTGGCTAGGCGGCACGGCCGCGCTGACGATTAGGGGATGTCCGCGCTCATAAAGGATGTCCACCAAGGTCGCCAGACGCAGGGCGCTGTCGGCTTCGGTAGAGGTCAATTGCGGAATACCTTCGATGATCACGGTCTGGAAGCGATCCGCCAATTGCTGGTATTCCAGACGGCCCAGAGGCTGGTCGCACAGCTCGGAGAACGTGGCCCAGACCACGGAACCGGCCTGACGTTTGGCGTGCAGGAACGGCAGCGGCTTACCGGCTTCGCCTTGGGCGTATTCTTCAAACAAGACCTGAAGTTGGGCTTCGGCAGACTCTCCACGCTTTGTCATTATATAAGTAGAGGCCTGGTCTTTCGTCTCGCGCAGGCGGTAATCGAGGCCGTCGGTCAGGTTGATCGGCTCCATGTGCTGCTCCAACAGTTTTAGCAATGGCGTGAAGCGGTCTCGGTTGAGGCCGCCTTGAAAGAGATCCGGTAGATTCCAGTTACTGGTAGCGACCACGACCGTCCCCTGCTTGAACAGCGCCTGCATCAGGCGGCCAAGGAACATCGCATCCGGCAGGTTGGTGAGGTAAAATTCATCGAAGCCCAGAACCGAGGCTTCGGCGGCGATTTCGGCAGCCAAACGCTCAACGAGATCTGGCTTGCGGCGGCCGGGGAGCGTGGCTTCGGCGGGTGGCATCGCGTTAAGGCGGCGGTGAAGCTCGGCCATAAAGGCGTGGAAGTGCACGCGACGCTTGTTGGGGAACGGCAGCGCGTCCATGAACATGTCCAGCATCTGCGACTTGCCGCGGCCGGGCGGGCCGTAGAGCCAGAGGCCGCGCGGCGGAGTGTCCATATCCGACTGCAGGGCCTTGGCCAGCGTTTGCAGGCGCATCACAGCACGGGCCTGGGCGGCGTCCGGCTGCCAGCCTTCGTTCAGGCGTTGTTGATAGACGGCGAAAAGGTCCACTTTTTTCATACTCCCAAAGCGGCCCAGGGGACCATAATTATCGTAGTGCTTTAACAGGACGCTCATATAGTAGGAACCGTGCCTTAGATGTCGCGGAAGGGTCAAGATTTCCTTACAGAGCGCGCGGTTTCCCTTGACGGAAGGGTTGCTGGCGCGCCACAAATCGTACCAACACACGCGTTTAACCTGTTGAATTAAGGACTTCCGACATGGCCGACCCTACCCCGGGCTTATTGGACAACATCAAGCTCAGCATCCCTGATATCTCAAAGCTGCCGGTTTCGGCAGAGATCAAGAACATCGACAAGGCAGCCAGCCAGATGTTCGACCATCTGCCGATGATGATGCTGAACGTTGTGCTCGGCATTATGCTGATTGTGGCCGGTTGGCTAGTGTGCAGCTGGGTGGCAGGCAAGCTTAACCACTGGCTGGTGAAAGCCCATATGGAAGAAACGCTGGCGGCGTTTTTGGCCAGTACCTCGCGCTTTGTGCTGTTCTTTACCATCTTCGTGACCGGACTTTCGGTTGTCGGAGTAAGCTCTACCAGCCTTGCCGCTTTGCTGGGTGCCATGGGTTTGGCGGTTGGTTTTGCCATGCGCGGTACGCTGGGCAGCATTGCCGGCGGTATCATGCTGATGGTCCATCGTCCGGTTAAGGTGGGTGACTATATTGAGAACGGCGTCGGCACCAGCCTCATCGGCGGTACGGTCAAGCGCATCGGCCTGTTTTCTACCGAAGTTAATACCAAGGAATTTGTGCGCGTATTCATCCCTAACGTGATGATGTGGGAAACCCTGCTGCAGAACCATACCTATAACCGCATGCACATGCTGCGGATTGAGTTTGGCTTAGGCCATGAAGTGAACGTGTGGGAAGCTTTCGGGGTCATCAAGCGTGCTCTGGCAGCCAACCCGCTGGTACTGAAAACGCCCGACCCGACGCTGAGTGTGGAAAATCTGAATGAGTTCGGCATCAGCTGCCTGCTGGAAGTATGGACCCGTACTGAAGACCGTAAGGTGCTGCGCGGGACAATTCTGCTGGATGTGATGGATGCCCTGCGCGAAAACGGCATGCGCATGGCCTATCAAGAGCCGGACCATATGCATATCTATGGCAAGCCCGCCCACGAAACACTGCCTGCCATCAAGGCGGGGGGAGCAAAAAAGGCTCCCGCGGAGGAACCAAAGGATGATAAGCTCGCTGCATCGACCAAATAAGAAAGGGTAGACAGATGCGTGTGGGAGTTACGGGTTTACTGGCAGCCATAGCCGGTGTGTGGGTAGCAACAGCCGGTTTTGCCGCCGATGTGGCCACCACGGCCAAAGCACCGCTGGTTGTGGAAATGTTCACCAGCAAATACTGCCCCAACTGCCCCATGGCGGAATCCAAGATGAAGAGTGTTGCCGACGACAACCCCGACCTGCTGGTTCTGTTTGAGCACGTGGATTACTGGGACCGCAGCGAAAAGGAAAAAGACCCGCACGGCCTGCCTGAAATTACCCAGCGCCAGTACGATTACTCCAATACACTCAGCAACCGCCCGGGACAGGTATTCACCCCCATGCCGCTGATCGACGGCCAGATCGTCGCCAAGCCGCCGCTATTGTTCAGCTGGGGCAGCGCCCTTGCCCGTGGCCGCGAGTTGCCCGCCAAGACCGCCCTTAACCTGAGCAAGGATAGCAGCGGTGCGCTGAATATCCCCCTGCCCGCTCATCTGCGCGACAAAACCAATGATATCTGGGTGATGGGTATTGAGCCTGTAGAAGGCACCAAAGTGTGGCGTGTGACGGGGATTGTCGCGGCCAATCTGAAAGGCGAAGGTGCTCATCTGAGCGCTGCCATGGTACCGCAAGCCCAAGACCTTCTGGTAATGGTTCAGAAACCCGGGCCTGGCGCCGTGCTGGCCGTAGGCCGGCTGTAGGACGCCCCTGCTCTGCCAAAAAGACCGCTGAGCGGTCTTTTTTAGGATTCATCCGACTTTATGAACGCGGGTGTCAGTTTAAGATGTTGTGGTTATGCATATAGAAACACGATGCAAACGCAGAAGAACAACATCGCTTTCTCCCTCACGCTCCCCGAGCGGCTGGGCGTATGCGTGGATCGTGTCGGCGGTAAGCGTGCGCTTGCCGGGCTTATTGGCGTCAGTGAATCCCAGATCTTCCGTTACCTGAACGGCCTGAATGAAATGACCAGCGACAAGCTGCTGGCCGTGGCACGTGTTGCGAAGGTTGACCCCGGTTGGCTACTGAGCGGTGAAGGCGAGATGCAGGGAGGTATGCGTTCATCGGATAGCCGTCCGGCGTTCCGTGGCGAATTGCTGGTGCAAATCACTCAGCTTTTTGAAGAACTGCTGGTGGAATTTGAAAAGCCGTTCAACCCGCGCCAACGCGCACGAGCGATCACCTTCCTTTACAATGCCTTGCGCCATGAAGAGACGATGCGGGCTTCTACCTTTGAACCACATAAGTCTGAAATGCTTAAATATCTCAACTTTCTAGCCGAACTGCGCACGGAAGATGAGCTTGAAATTCTTCTCAATACGATGAATCTTATTGAATATTCTAGTAATTCATCTGATTTACAATCCGAATCACAATTACTGCGCACGTGGTGCAACCTTCTTGTACGCGGTATGAAGGGTTATTACTCAAGCTATCCCGGCCAACTCTATTTTGAGCGTCGCACCGGAGGCAACCTTGAGCCTGCCGTAGCCTTAGGTTTACAGAATACCGTAGTGGAAGCCTGCACTCTTACCGGTAAAAAGGAACTCGACTGGTTGGATTTGGGCTGCGGTAGCGGCCGTCACCTTCAGCATATCGCCAAACATATGCCAAATATTACAGCCAAAGGGCTTGAGCTATCCCACCTCGGTTTCAATATGTGCAAAGAGTTGATGGATTCTCAAAAAATCCCCGCTCAATCTGTTATTCAGGGTGATATGCGCCAACTGCCTTTCGATAACGAAAGCTTGGACGTTGTATTTGCCTATATGAGCCTGCATAGTCTTCCCTACATTCGGGGCACGGGTGTGGGAATGGAAGAAGCCTTTTCTGAAATAACCCGCACATTGCGGCAGAACGGCATTCTGGTTGCCGTCTTCCCCTATGGCAACGGCAAAGATTACGCTATGCCACGTCAATATATGAATGAGCTTTCAGTCGAGACCATTTCTGCATCTTTCGGGTTGAAAGTTAAGAACTTACGTATCATCGATCAAACGACTGAAACGGGCTTTACGACATCCAAACTCATTCCCGACCATATGCATTCCGCATTCAACACATTGATTTGGTGCATATTACAAAAATAAAAGGACTCAGAAGAGTCCTTTTATTTTACGTCTTATTTTAGGCAGAAGCCTTACAATCCGAAGCCATCATGTAATGGGCTTCCATGCCGTAGGCCATAAGATTGATACCGTACTCTTGCTGGTAAGCCGGAACAGTCAGAGAAGCAAAGACAGGAGCCATTTCTTCGCCTTCTTCAGCCGGATTGTGGTGCAGATAGCTACCAAACAGCAGGTCGCAGTCGGCCATGTACTGGCGGGTGAAGGTGATGTGGGCGTGCCAGACGTGATCTACCAGACGCGGCGGTACAAAGGTGGTACCCGGGAACTTGGCGATCAGGGAAAGGAACTTGCGGTAGAGGTCTTCGGCACGCACGAGGTCGGCAGCCGGCAGGCCGGTATCATCAGCAACGTGCTTCATCACGGCGGTCAGGTCGACCTTGGCAAGGCGCTCTTCGAAGGAAGTATCGAAGTAAGCTTTTTGGGCGATGTCTTTCATATCTGACAGACTCCTCTGTTGATGTCTTTCGTATACGATAGACACTACATCGCCAGCCTCTCCTATACAAGAGACTTTTGCATCAACCTGTGGATAAAATCTATCTTATGTGAAAAATCAGCCTATTAGATGGACACCCTTTGCTGTTTATCGGACAAACTTCCGGCGGAGAGAGAGCAATGAGAGGGATTTCCGCCATGACACAGACTGCCAACCGCACTAGTCAGCCCCAGAGGGCGATACCGGAGGAAGGTGACGAGCCTGTACATTATACTATAGATGGGACAGAGGAGCCTTCCCCGCAAGGGCGGCTGGTACTGGTGCTGGAACATGAACTAAGTGAGGCCAGCCGCACCAGCCTGCATAATGTGCTGAAGAACATTATGAATCAGGATGATGTGACCATGATCAGCGGCCTGAGCCGTGCCAGCATGCTTCAGGCTGAACAGATGGGTAATGGATTGTTTTATAACCGGAAAGAGTATCTTTCGCCGGAGCAGGCCTTCCGCATGCTGCCGTGGCGCTAAGTGTGGGTTATCTCCAACGGGCTGGTGTGGACGCTTTTCCCAACTTGATAACAGGTACGGACCCCTGCGTTTCCAAGACTCTACTTTCATGCCCGAGGACTAAGCATAGGTGCTTGTTGCCGCTGACCGGCGTGCTTAGGGTAGCTTCCATGACCTCCGCCAAACAAAAAGCCGCCAAGGCTGCCGCACAGGCTTCCCAAGCCAAAACCTCTGTCAAAGTTGCCGAACCCGCTGCGTCCGGCTGGAGTGTAGAGGGCGTTGTGCGCCTCATCATCCTGTTCTTTGCCGCCACCCTGCCCTTTTATTACGACCTTGGTGTACCAGAGGTCAGTGGTGACATCCGCTGGCTGGCGACCGAGTTTTTTGCCGGCGTGTGCGCCATTCTGTTGCTCTCGAAAGCTTTATGGACCGGCGATAAGGTGATGAGCCTACGCTGGCCGGTGGTGATGTGGTTCGGTTTAGGCTTGGCGATATGGTCGGCTGTAAGCCTTATTGATGCACTGAACCCCAGCCGCGGGATCATTCTGATCAAAGCCCTCTATGCCCAGCTTATTCTGATGGTCGTGGTCTATCACGTCGCAACCCCCGGCTTTGGCCGTAAGCTGCTGTGGGCGCTGGCACTGCCGATGTTCGGCACCAGTCTGGTCGGGGTTTTACAGTTCCATGGTATGAGCGACACCGGCCTTCAGGCCCTGATGAATGAAAGCTGGCTGTGGGTTTGGCTCAAGCCGTTCGTTTGGGTACTGAATGGTCTTGCCGGTACCATCGCCGAATGGGTCGGCTGGGGTGAGCGCCAACTTGGTTTTGTAGGCCTGATCACCAACACCTTCTTGCAAAGCGCCGTACCCGGCAGCACCTTTGCCAACAAAAACTTGGCCGGTAGCTGGACCGCCATGATGCTGCCGATCGCGCTGTATCTGCTCATCACGGCCAAGCGTTGGCCCGCACAGGCAGTAGCCAGTATATTGCTGGCCATGGGGAGCGTCTTCCTGATTTACAGCCGCGCGCGCGCGAGCTGGGTGGCATTGTTCTGCGCCCTTATGACGCTGGGTGCTCTGTTGGTGCTGGTACCGGCGTGGCGCAAGGCTATCTGGAGCCATCTGGACAAGAGTCATATCCTCTGGCTGCTGCTGCCGGTGGTATGCCTTATCCGCTGGGGCGGCGATGTATCTCCCATCAATGGCGGGCACGCGATCGACCGTACTCCGGCGCAGCAGGTGGAAGCCCTGACCCAGAGTAGCTGGAACGAGATTGGCGGGCGCCTGGCCTACAACCTGAACAGTCTGGTTATCATCAAGGATTACTGGTTCAACGGCGTGGGCCTTGGCAACTTCTATACCATTTATCCGCCTTACTATAACGAGCTGGTTGTGACGCCGACCAACAGCTACAACGTGATGGCCCGCCCACAGCGTACCCACACCGATATGATGCAGTCGTTCGATGAGATGGGGATTCCAGGCGGGATTCTGTACGTTGGCCTGTTTGTGAGTGCGATTTCGATGGCTCTGCGCATGGCGGGGCGCCGTGCCGGTGCGCTTGGAGGGTATCTTATCGGTGCCGGTATGGTCGGGATGATGGCCGGGTTGACCGTCTTTTTAGAACAGCAAGGCATGCTAGCCCTGCCCGGTGTGTGGCACTGGCTGCTGGTAACACTTCAGCTAATTGTACTTTCAGGCTTAGGTTTTGGTGCTATTTATCACTGGTTAAAATTACGCGAAAAAGGCGATTGGCCTGTTGAAGCAGCATTCTTTAATTTGATTGCATTAGGCGGATGCGAAGCGATTCTTCCGATATTGCTATATCCTTCTATTTCTACATTCATTCTTATTTGGGTTCTGCGAATCGGATTAGCTGCTACAAGCCTTACATTCATTATTCTGGCTATCCAGCAACATCTCAAAAATCCCCAAAAAGCATCAACGAATGCCGCCGACGATAGCCAATTGCTTGGCTTGATGACAGGGATCGGCGTGCTGACCATCTGTATCAATGCTCTGTTCGACTTCCCCATGCAGTTGCCGACCGCACCTGCTGCCGCCATGCTGATGATGGGCCTGATCTCCGCCCTTTACATGCGTTACTACCCGCAGGCCGTAACGGCACCGCTGGCAAACTGCTTACCGGAGCGCGTGAAGGTAAGCCGTGGCGTTATTCTGCTTGGCGTGCTTGTGACACTCGCCGCCAGTGGCTGGGCGATGTGGGACGGGCTGAAGTTCCGGGAAAGCAATGTATTGCTCAAGCAGGGGATGATACGCATTTACAGCGGCCTGAATGACGATGCCACGTTGGAAATATTGCAACGCGCCTGGGATGTGTACCCGTATGACCAGCGGATTCAGGAACACTTGGGTGTGGTGTACGCCAATTATAACGGCGTGATGCCCCTGAGCCTGAACGAGCGCATTGCCAAGCTGGAGTGGGTGCTGGCGGGCGACCCGTGGGGCGCCAACCACATGATCAATCTGTCCGGATTGTATCTGCAGCAGGCTACGCAGCAGCGTTCGGTGGGGAATGTGGAGGGTGCGCTCAAGTCTCTGACCCGTGCCGACGAGCTGTTTGAGAAACTGAAAGAGAATGCCGACTTCAGCCATTATACCTGGGGAATCGGCGGCACTCTGCGCAATATGCAGGGGCGCTTTGGCGACGCTATCTGGATGTTCCGCCGTGCACTGGCGATTGAGCCGAGCTACACCCCTGCCCTGTATGGGTTGCAGATGGCGGTTTCGGCCAGCGGCCTGCGCCCGGCGACCGTGCAGGACGGGAGCTTCCGGCCCTAAGACACGACCTGAAAAACGCCGGATGACCGGCGTTTTTTTGATATGTGGCTAGCGGAGTGTGAGTTTGCAGTTGCGCTGGCTGAAGCGTTCGCACGTGCGTATCAGAGCTTCGGCGTCGTCTTTGTTCAGCGTTTTGGTATAGAGCGGATATTTATCACGGCGGTCGGCACCGTCGTTCACACGGGTAAAGCCCATGCGCTCCAGCAGCGTCACACCTTCCGGCGAATATCCGCAGGCGTAACCTTGCCAGACGTGGCCTTCGGCGACGCCGTATTTTTCCAGCATCAGGCGTGCAAAGGCGTAGAGCATCGTCTGTGCGGCGCGGCCATTCTCGGCTTTGCTGTTGCTGTTGTAGGCGACAATGGCGCCGAGATAGATACGGTTTTGGGCGGCGTATTCTTCGTAGGGCAGAATATCTTTGGAGGTGAACAGCCCTTCTTCGGTTGTACCTTCTACAAAGGCATCGAAGGTGTCGGGGGCCAGTAGGAAGAAGTCGAGGAAGCCGCAGAGGTTATCATCGGTATCCTTCAGGCAGATATGGCTGTACGGGTTGCGGCGATAGGCATCGCGCAGTACGCCGAGGTCGACATTGGTTTCGCCGAAGGTGGTGGACGACATGCTGACCACACTATCGAGGTCGTGATAGTCGGTGGGGATATCGATGACGTAACCGGGTGTGCGCGCAAAAAACATCCGTCTTCCCTTTCTGGATTAGCCGCTGATGCGGTAGGTGTTGACCGGCAGTGCGCCGTCGGATTCCAGTGTAATCGTGCGGCCCAGTTGTGCAAGGCATGTGGCCTGCGTGAGGTACTTTTGCAGGATGTACGTGACATCCGGGTGCGCGGTAATAGTTTGGCGGCGCAGTGACGGGTTGGCGCCTGCCGGGGTGCGCCAGAGTTCCAGCCCGATGCGGCCCGCAATGTAATCGGGCGTTTTAAGCAGCAGAGTGAGCGAAGGGCCGGAGCGTTCGCGCGTGAGCTCCAGCAGGCCGTGGCGCGACATAGGACGAAGCTCCACAAAACGGTCATCGGTCACGTTAAAGGTGGCGGAGAGATGCTCGGCGATGATGCCGCGATGGTTTTTGCTCTTCGGGGTGATGAAGTCGACAATGACTGAGCCGCCGAGGTCCAGCAGGCGGCAGAGACGGGCGACTTCTTCAGCCGCGCGCAAGTTGACGGCCATGGTGGCATCGCCCTTCTGCATATGGCTGGCTGCACTGGCATTCACGTCGATAGTGGCAACGGCGGAGGTCAGCTCGATAATCAGGTTGCCTTCTACCCCTTTGCCCTTGAACGGGAAGGTCGGGCGCGCGCTGCCCATGGCGTCGAGGTGGCCATCCAGCAGTTCGGTGAAGGAAGCCATGCCGTCGAACGAGCCGTCGAGGTCGAGTTGGCGGACCTGACGTTCCGGCACGTGATGCGTTACGGCATCGCGGTGGGCGCCGTTCAGAATCCAGACCGTGACCGGGTTGGAACCGGCATCGTGCAGGGAGCGGGTGAGCGCGGTGGGAGGTGAATGAATGATGCTGGGGCACGGTGTCTCGGACGATGGCGGTTTGATGGCCGTGCGGGCGTCGAGTGTTGCGCCTTTTTCGTAGAATCCGCCGCGGGTGATGCGGGCGACGATGCCCTGCCCTTCGGTCAGGCGGATTTTGGCGCCATCGGGGCCGTCCGGCAGCGTATTGAACGGCAGAATCGCGTCGTTGCGGTCGCCGATATCGACAAACGCGGCGCCGAGGCTGGGCACCACCTGCCGCACACGGCCATAGACAAGTGCGCCTTCGATATGGCGGCGGGTCGATTCATCGTAACGGAGGGTTAAAAGGCGCGCGTGGTCATCAAACAAGGCACAGCGCGTATGCCAGGGAGTCGATTCGTAGAGAATATGATAGGTCATGCCGCCTTTTCAGCCTTGCTGAAAGGGTTGGTTTGGATGCCAGCGCGGGCTAGAAGTACTTCTGTCTCATATAGCGGTAGACCCATAATACCGCTCACACTACCGTGAGTGGTTTGAATCCAGTTTTCCATCAGTTCGATCTTCAGACCACCGGCAGTATGTTTCCAAAGCCCTGCATCTACATAAGCGTTAATGTCCGAAGCCGAAAGGCGCTTCATCTTAATCCAGCTATTCACGGTTTTATGATGCAACTTACCTGTAGAATCCACGAGCACCAGCACTGTAGGAATAGCCACGCGGCGGCCAGACTGGAGCTTCAGCATATCTTTTGCTTCATCTTCAGTCTGCGGAGTTTGCAGGATACGGCGCCCAAGAATGACGGGTGAATCAGCCGCGAGAATTACACAACCTGGATGTGTAGCGGCAATTGTCTCGGCCTTAGAGATAGCAATACGCTTTACATAGGCCAGCGGCGCTTCGTTCTTTAAAGGTGTTTCGTCTACATCTGCAGGCTGAGAGAGAAACGTTACACCTAGCTTTTCCAAAAGCCCTTTACGGGTTTTCGACTGGCTGGCGAGGATGAGCTTGGGTGCCATCCCTAGGCTTCCATTTTGAACTGCTTGGCGAGCTTAAGCCCCTGCCCTGCATAGTTAGAGCCAATGCCAGAGCCATACACTGTGGAAGGTGCTTCCAGCAGTTTCTCGTAAATAAAGCGACCGATGGGCTGGCCGTGCTCCAGCACGCAGGGCACGTCATGGGCGCGGACTTCCAGCACAGCGGTGGTGCCGTTTTCAGGTGAGCCTGCACCGACATAACCGAAACCGGGGTCGAAGAAGCCAGCGTAGTGCACGCGGATCTCACCCACGCGGGTGTCGTAGGCAACCAGCTCGGCAGCGTGGGTCGGCGGGACGCAGATGCCTTCGCTGGATGCGAAGATGTAGAATTCTTCGGGGTAGAGAATCAGCGGTTTGGAGTTGCTGCGGGTGATGGGCTCCCAGAAGTGGCTCCACTGATAACCGCCAATGCGCGCGAGGTCGATCGGCTGGGTGTGGTGCTTGGCGCGGTAGCCAATGATCGGGTTATCGCCATGGCTGTTCTTCTGCTGGCCGTGAAGGTCGATGCTGATCCAGAGACCCTGCGACATCACGCTTTCGGCGCATTCAGCCTGCTGGCGCAGCAGCGGTACCTGCTTGTGCAGTTCGGTCAGGTCGGCGTCGGAGACGCGAACATCGCCCTGGCGCAGGCGGAGCTGGTTGAGGCGGTCTCCGGCACGGATGACGATGGGGAACGTCAGCGGCGAAATCTCGACATACAGGCCGCCGCTGTAGCCGGGAGCTACAGTGTCGTAAATGCTGGCGTTATCGGTCACCAGACGCACGAAGATATCGAGGCGGCCGGTGCTGCTTTTGGGGCTGGCGGTGCCTTCGATAAACGCCGGCAGATTCACGGACTCTTGCAGCGGCACAAGGTAGACCGCGCCGCGCTCGAACAGCTGCGGTTGGGTCAAGTCCAGCTCGGTCATGGTCAGGCCTTCCAGACACTCGGTCACCTTACGGTTTTTGCCCGGCAAAAAACCCGCCTGCACGCGGTAGGCTTTGGTGCCCAGGCGAAGGTCCAGGCTGGCGGGTTGGATCTGGCCCTCGGCCAAGGGGCTGGCGGTTTTGAGGGCGCCGGAGGCAAACAGGTTGCGGAAGTCGGTATCGACCAGGACTCCCTGTTGCAGGGCGGCGATTGTGGCGGGAGCAGCTGCGGTATTCATCGGTGATTTATAGCAGGGGTTGCGTTAGGGGTGAAGGGGTTGTATGCATACAATCTCATCTCACCCTTCCATTTTTGCTGCCATAGGAGGCGGATATGGCAAAACGACTACTGCATGCCTTTGATGCGACGACTGCATTCACTCTGCTGCGGACTGCGCTGCTCCCTTTGGGGCACTGCATCCATCCCAGTGATCTGAATACCGGCGCCGAACAAATCTTCATCCACGAGAAAATGCGTCTGGTTATCAACTTTCAGGAGGAAATTCCCTTTCTGCAGATATGCAGCATGAATGAAAACGTGATCATTGAGCTGCGTTTTGAAGATTACGACATCATCGTTGAACGTTCCGAGCGCCGGAAAAGCGGTTATTGGCAGGTGCCTTCCGATAAGTCGGCACTGGATGCCGAATACCTGCTTTACGGAATAAAGGAAACCATCAACCAGTACATTCGGGATCATTATGATCTTCCCGTTCTGGAGACGGCACATGACATCGCCAAGTTCTCACAAGGCAAGCGGTGACCCATGGCAAAAGCAACGAAACCCAAAGATGCGGACAAGGATAAACCCCCTGCCCGCAAACGGCGGATAAAGACACCTATCGATCATGTTCTGGGCAAACCGGAAGTGATGGAAACCTCGGCCTTTGACGAGGCCAAGGAGAAAATGAAGCTTATCGGTAAGGATTTTGACGACGTATTGAAGCGTACTATCAAAAGCCTTGCCACCAAGCATAAAGTGACCGAAGCCATGGTCTCTACCGCCATCAGCCATCATCTGATGATCACCGCGGTTGAGAATGCCATGTCGGTTATCGTGGCTGAACATGACAATGCCACGGACGGTTGATACACTTTGAACGCACAGAAAAGAGGGCCTCGGCCCTCTTTTTCTTTGTCTGAACGCTAGGACAGAACCGTGCCGGTGGGGGCGGATGACGCCAGTGCCTTGCGGGTGCGGGCCATCACGTCGCTCGCGTCGTCGTCCTGTCCGAAGACCGTCAGGCCGTGCACCACCATGGTGTGCAGGCTGCGGCCACCGATGATGCAGGGCGTATTGGACGTGATGTTGCAAAGCTCGGAGGCACGCATTTCGGCGTTCTCAATCGCACGCAGTTCGTTCAGGATAATCGCGAACTCACCGAACCGCGGATGCGCGGCGATGTCGGTCGGGCGGATATTCTGGCGAATGAGGCTGGCCATATGGCGCAGAATGGCGTCGGTCGCCACTTCTCCCAATTGGTTGGAGAGGTTGGTAAAGTCGACAATGCTTAGCAGAATGAGACCATGGCGGCGGCCATAGCGGCGGGCGGTGGCGAGCGAGCGTTCCAGCTCGGCGGCCAATGTGCGGTGGTTGGCCAGACCGGTCAGCGGGTCGGCACCGCTTTCGCGCTGGAGCGCGGTGATCATCTGCGCCTGTTCTTCCACCATGCGCTGCAGCTCTTTGTAGTCGCTCATCAGCGTATCGTAGTCGGAAGCTGGCTCCTGGCCTGCTTCAAAATCCGCTTCGCGGCGGCGCATCATGTTCTGTAACGGGTCTTTAAACTTGGCCATGCGGTCATTATTGGTATTTATCTTTAAAACGCAAGGCCAAAGCTGCATTTAAGCGGCTTTGGCCTTCTTCCAAGGATATGCGAACCTTTTTAGGCGCGCAGGGATTTGAGAGCCTGCTTGAGACGGTACATGCGGGAGTCGGCCAGTTCAATCAGTTCCGGCAGCGACGGCGCTTCTTCCAGCGTGGCAATACCGACGCTGATGTTGGCGTTGAGGCTGTTACCATCGTAGTTCACCGGTTGATGCTCCAGCGCCATGCGCAGGCGGCGGGCCATAATCAGGGCCTGACTGAGACCAGCACCGACAAGGAACACCATAAATTCATCACCACCCAGTCGGCACAGGCTGTCGGTGCCACGGCTGTTCTGGCGCAGAATGTCGGCGACGTGGCGCAGCAGGGCATCGCCAGCGGCATGGCCGTAGACATCGTTCACCTGCTTAAAGCCGTTGAGGTCGAACATCATCAATGCGCCTTCGTGGCCGTAGCGGTTGAAATTCTCAATAGCTTTGGCCAACGCATCTTCCATACCGCGGCGGTTATAGAGACCGGTCAGGCTGTCGTGGTTAGCCTTTTCGGCCAGGCTTTCGATCATCGCGGCCTGATGCTCGATGCGTTCTTCCAACGTGGAAATATGGGTGCGCAGCACGGTCAGCTCGGGCGGGGCGGGCACAAAATTGTACGTGCTTTGACCGTGAATGGCCGGCCAGCGGCGGCTGGCGTTCTGTTTGGTTTGGATAGCCTGTTGTTTCATAGCATTCTCTCCTTGGTTGAGAGAGATAATGCATACAGTATGCCAAAGTTCATCCTTTGGCGGATATCGGCGCTTATTTTATATATTTTCCAACAACTTCGGCCGCCATAAGGGGGGGAGGCTTGGGGGTGGCCATCAGGGCTTTTAAGCTGCCAAGGGCTTTGATCTGGGCATCCCGCGCCGCCGTGCCGGTCAGCAGCAGGGTCATTACTTCGGTCAGTTTGGCGGTATTGGCGGCACCTTGGATATATTCCGGGTACGCCACGCGGCGACTGGTATTATGGAGAATCAGGTTAGGCAGACTGATATACGGCACTTTGACCAGTAGGCGTGCGATAAGATAGGTCAGTGCGTTCATGCGGTAGGTAACGATGGCGGGAATGCCCAGCAGCGCAAGCTCCAGATTATTAGTACCGGACTTGGTGAGCGCGGCAGTAGCGGTAGCCAGATGGTGGAAGCGCTCTTCGCCGAAAACCGGCAGTATGAGATCGGCGCTCTCCCAGGGGGCGATAGCCTGGCAGGCTTCCAGCGTTTTACGGTTGGGCAAAGCCAGTACGGCGCTCAGATTCGGCTGGCGCTGGCGCAGATTGCGGTAGGTTTGCAGGAAAATAGGCCAGTGGCGTTTAAGCTCTGCTCCGCGGGAGCCGGGTAACAATGCGATGACCGGTTTCTGGCCCTCGCTACGCGCTTTAACGTAGGGTTCCAGCATGGTGATGGCGGGGTGCCCGACATAATTGGTCTTCATGCCGTAGTTCTGGAAAAAGCCTTGCTCAAACGGCAGGATGGTGAGGAGGTGCGTGTAAAGCTCGCGCAGCTTGTGCGCCCTGCCCTGCCGCCACGCCCAGACCTTGGGCGCGACGTATTGAATATGCGGGATACCAAGGATGCGTACGCGTTTGGCGAGGCGGCTGGAAAAATCCTGGCTATCGATGGTGATAATCAGCGAAGGCTTTTCTTTCTTCACCAGGGCCTCGAGTTGGCTCAGACGCTTGAGAATACGCGGAATGGCGGGAATCACTTCGATCAGCCCCATCACGGCCAGATCCGTCATCGGGAATACAGGCTGGAGGCCTTGGTCATACATATGCTCTCCGCCTACGCCGATAAAACGCAGTGCGGGGTGGATCTGCTTCAGTTCAGCCATCAGGGCACCACCAAGACGGTCGCCACTGGCTTCTCCGGCAACGATGAGGATGGTGTGCGGCATGGCGCCTCTGCCTTACTCTGAGACCACGAATAGGTTGTGGGCGTTGGCGTGGGCGATGGTTTCCGGCTGATTGAGGAACAGCGTGCGACCCGACTGAATGTGCAGGCCACGGTAGTTGAACTTGGCCAGCAGGTTCAGAGTTTCCAGCCCCACGGTCGGCAGGTCGGCAAGGTCAGTCTGCATATCCTTGGCGCGTTTGACCAGAATACCGCCCTGTTCTCCGTTGCCATTGGGGCCCATGCGCAAGGCGGCACAGCGGGTAATAAGGGCGTCGGTACCTTCCACGGCTTCTACGCCAATAATGGCGCCGTTATGGACGATACAGGCCTGGCCGATATCGAGGTCTCCCAGTACCGCCAAGGTGCTACGGGCCAGTGCGATGTCTTCCACTTCATCGGCGGTCGGCTCAGCCTTGGTGAGCAGACCTTTGGGGGCCAGCAGGCTGGGGGCGAGGTCTTGGATCGTGACCAGCTTGAAGCCTTCTTCCTGCAGGAAGTCGGTCACTGAACGCAACAGCGCATCGTCGTGCTTGATGACGGCGCGGGCCAGCAGCTTGAGGCCGGTGGCATCTGGCTTGAGACTGAGAATAGACGGTTTATTGAGGTGACCGGCCAGCGCCACGTGGGTCACCTTGTGGGCTTTCAGGTGGGCGAGAATATGGCCGATCTGGCCGAGCGGAAATTCTTTCACGCTGTTGACGTTCGGCAGGCTGGTCGGCTTCGGTTGCCCGGCAAACGTAACCACATGCACACCCCAGCCCTTGGCCACGGCGACTTGCGCGATGGTTGTGGGGAGTGGATCTCCGCCCGCCAAAATAGCAAGAACGGAATGGGAATCGGAGGTCTGGGGGGCTTTGGACGTATTCGGCATGGTCGGCAGATTACCAGAGATTCGGTTTTAGAGGGAGACGTTTTTCATCGCGTTGCACCGGAATCGTTCCGCTTTTTAAACAGCTCTTCACGATTTTACATACACTTTTTTGCGATTTTCCGTAGACGAACGCATGTCGCTGACGTATCAAGAGAATATGACAACTCCGACACCCCAACAGATGACGATTCTGTTATGTGCACCGCGTGGTTTCTGCGCCGGTGTAAGCCGCGCCATTTCGATGGTCGAGGCCTCGCTTGAACGCTTTGGCGCCCCTGTGTATGTGCGCCATGAGATCGTTCACAACAAGACGGTGGTTGAGCGCCTGCGCGCCAAAGGTGCGGTATTTGTGGAGCAGTTGAAAGATATTCCGCTGACCAAGCAACCGGTGGTGTTCTCGGCCCACGGCGTGAGCAAAGCTGTGGTAGCTGAAGCTGAAACGCGCGGTTTTCTGATTGTGGATGCCACCTGCCCGCTGGTGAGCAAAGTGCACAATTCAGCCGAGCGCCTGTACGAGCAAGGCAACCACATCGTGATGATCGGCCATGCCGGGCACGTGGAAGTGGAAGGTACACGCGGCCAAATTCCGGCCGAAGCCAGCACGCTGGTAGAAACCGTGGCGGATGCCGAAACCGTTGTTCTGCCCGACGGCCCCCTGGCCGTTGCAACCCAGACCACGCTGAGCGTAGATGAAACGCAGGACATCATCGCCAAACTGTTGGAGCGCTTCCCCCACATGAAGCAGCCGAAAAAGGAAGATATTTGCTACGCAACGACGAACCGTCAGGCCGCCGTGAAAGAAATTGCGGCCCGTTGCGATGCTCTGCTGGTTGTTGGTGCCCCCAACAGCAGCAACAGCAAACAGCTTGTGAATGTGGCGCAGCAGTACGGGTGCGATAAGTCGGTATTGGTTCAGCGCGCCGAAGAGCTGGACATGAGCCTGCTGGACGGTGTTACCACCCTTGGTCTGACCGCCGGTGCCAGCGCGCCGGAAGACCTGGTGCAGGCCATCATCGACAAGATTAAAGAGACCCGCCCGGTGACCGTGGAAGAAGTTGTGACGACCGAAGAGAACTATGTCTTCAAGATGCCGCAATTCCTGACCGAGCCGATGCCGGAAGCGGCTGTCGCCTAAAACGGGCCGTATTTAAAAAGGGCTTAGCGGCCCTTTTTTTGTGAGCGAAGCATATGACTATTCGTCGTCTTCGTACGCCGTGACGCCACGGTGGGTGTTGAGGACGAAATCGGCGAGCTCTTTCACTTCGCGCAATTTACTGCGGCGCTTGAGTTTATCGGCGCGCTCTGTGAGCGGCATATCTTCGTTTTCGGCCGTTTCATCAAAGAGGAAGTCGTAGGCGGCGTCCAACTCGCGGATCGTCGTTTTCTCGAAGCCGCGTCGGCGCAGACCTACCAAATTGAGGCCCTTGAGCATGGCACGGCGACCAGAGACGGAGGCGTAAGGCGGAACGTCGTAATCGACCGCTGTATGCCCGCCGATAATGGAATGCGCGCCGACACGCACGTGCTGGTGGATGCCCGAGAGGCCGCCAATGGTGACGTTGTCGGCAATCTCTACATGCCCGGCCAACTGAGTGTAGTTGGCGATGATAATGTTGCTGCCCACGACGCAATCGTGCGCCACGTGACTACCCGCCATGAACAGGTTGTTGCTGCCGACGGACGTGGTGCCTTTGTCGGCGGCGGTGCCGATGTGCATGGTGACGCCTTCGCGGATATCGTTGTTATCGCCGATGGTGAGGGTCGCTTCTTCGCCTTTGTATTTGCGGTCGGGCGACGGCTGGCCGAGTGAGGCAAACGGATAGATAACGTTGTTTTTGCCGATAATGGTATGGCCAGTGACGACGACATGGCTGACAAGACGCGTGCCTGCACCAATTTTTACGTTTGCACCGATGGTACAGTACGGGCCAATGACAACGTCTTTGGCGACCTTAGCGCCGGTCTCGATAATCGCGGTGGGGTGGATGCTCATGGGGGATTCTGATTATTACTTGCGGACAAGCTTGGCGGAAAATGTGGCACTGGCCGCAAGCTGGCGCGACTCGCCTTCACCGACATATGCCATACCACTGAAACGGAAAATATCCATTTTTTCGCGCTGCTTCTCAACGCGGAGAGTCAGCATATTATTCGGCAGCAGTTGGTTTTTGAAACGGGCTTCTTCTATCCCGGTAAAAAGATAGAGGGCACTATCAGAATTCAGACCACGAGTAAGGCTGATAAGAACTGCCGCGGCCTGCGCCATGGCTTCGACAATCAGAACACCCGGCAAAAGCGGGTTTCCCGGAAAGTGTCCATTGAAATGCGGGTTATCATCAGCCACAAAGTGATGCGCTTCCAGCCATGTATCGGCTTGCCAATCCGTCACTTCATCTAACAGCAAAATAGGCTTGCGATGGGGAATAAGTTTTTCGATTTCCGTACGCGGTAATGTGGTCATTATTCGCCACCCTCTTCAGGACCGTCCTCAACCTTGGTTTTCACCATTTTGGTGAGGCGGGCAAGAGTTGCGATACTGCGGCGCCATTCCTTGATAGGAACAGCGGGCGTGCCGGCGACGACTTCGCCGGTGGTGGTGAGCGACTTGGTGACGCCGGAGCGCGCGGCAACCATGACCTTATCGGCGATGTTCAGGTGGCCTGCGATACCAGACTGGCCGCCGATGACCGTGAAGGTACCGAGCGTGGAACTACCCGCTACACCGACCTGCGACACGATGCGCGCGCCGAAGCCGATTTTGGCGTTGTGGCCGATCTGAACCTGGTTGTCGATCTTGGCCATATCGAGAATGACGGTGTCGCCCAATGCGCCGCAGTCGATGGTGGTGTTGGCCCCGATCTCGACTTCGTTACCGATCTGTACGGTACCGATTTGCGGGACTTTGACGATGCTGATACCGCGCTCGGTGGGGCCTACTGCGAAGCCGAAACCATCCTGACCGATACGCACGCCCGGGTGGAGAATGCAGTTTTGACCGATGGTGGTTTTTTGCAATGTGACGTGGGCGCCGATACGGGTACCTTCGCCAATAACAACTCCCTCACCCACCACGGCATGGGCACCGATGTGAACGTGCGGGCCGATGTTGGCGTGAGCGTACACCACGGCGTAAGGTTCGATCCGCGCGGTGGGGTGAACCTTGGCGCTGGCTGAAACCACGGCGAATTGCGAGATGCCGCCTTCCGGCTTGGGCTCGGGGTACATAAACTGCAGAGCCTGCGCAAAAGCCATGTAAGGCTGGTTAGTGAGCACGGCCACGGTGCCTTCCGGCAGAACTGACGCATCACGCTCGCGCACCAGCACCGCACCCGCCTGCGTGCTGCGGGCACCGTGCTTGTACTGTTGGTTGTCGAAGAAGCTCAGGTCGGACGCACCGGCTTCGTGCAGCGTTTTGATCGCCGACAACTCGAGGTTTTCGTGCCCCGCAGGTGTGGTGATCTTCAGATGGTCGCAAAGGGCCTTGAGCGTAAGGGTACGGGGCTTGAGGGAGGCAAAATGTGGCATGGCCTGAAACTAGCAGAAAAGCAGTTCATTCTCCACCAAAAAAGGGGCCTGAGGCCCCTTCCCTGATCAGTTACGCGACTACTTGTCGAGAGCCTTATTGGCACGGGCCAGCACTTCGGCGCTGATGTCGACCACATTCGGGCTGGTGTAGAACGTGACACCCTTCGGCAGCACGATATCGTAGCCTTTTTCCTTCGCGATACCTTCGACAGATACCTTTACGGCATCGGCGATGGTTTTACGCAGCTTCATGTTCTGATCATCCAGATCGCCCTGAATTTTCTGGGCTTGCTGGCGGAAGTCGTTCAGCTCCTTGGCAAAGTCGGCCTGGGCTTGCTGGAACTTGTCGGCGGCCATAACACCTTGCTGGCTACGCAGCTTCTGCTGCTTGTCCAGCAGCGGCTTCTCCAACGCGTCGATACGGCTTTGGGCCGCATTACGCTTGCCGGTCAGCTCGCTGATGGCGCGCTTGGCGGCATTGGTGCCGTTGATAACCTGCTGCGCGTCGAACACTGCGATGGTCGGTGCCTTGGCCTGGGCCTGCGCACCGGCCACGGCGGCTACCGCCATGACCAAAGCGAGGACGCCTGCTTTGAGAGTCGTTTTCATTGTTTATTCCCCCTTATTCTCTAAACAACTTGTTCAAGTTTTGTCGTTATTTTCCGGATTAGAAACGTGTACCAACCGAGAAGCTGAAGATCTGGTCGCGGTCTTCGTCGGCCTTCACGACAGGCATACCGAGTTCGACACGCAGCGGACCGATGGGGCTGCGCCAGTGGATACCGGCACCTGCCGAGATACGGTACAGCTTGCTGTCGATAACGGTGTTGTTACCCGGATCGCTGTCGAAGTCGGTCACCAGTCCACCGTCGGTGAAGAGGACACCCTTCACGCCCATTTCGTTGAACGTGGAGCCCAGCGGGAAGGTTAGGTCGATATTGTGACCTACCATGAATTTACCGCCCAGAGCGTCGCCGGTTGCGCGGTCACGCGGACCTACACCACCGTACTCGAAGCCGCGGAGGTTTTGACCACCGCCCATATAGTGCTCGTACAGCGGCAGGTCGTCGCTGAGAGGCTCGACCATACCGGCACGACCACCGAAGCTGACAACCCAGTTTTCCGCCAACTGATGGTGATAGCTGCTGGTCAGGTTGAGGCGGGCGTATTCGGTATCGAGACCAAAGCCTGCGTACTCGGTGCCCACGCCAACCTTGTAACCACGGGTCGGAGACAGCGAACTGTCGCGGTTGTCGTAGCTCCAGTTGTTGGTGAGCGAGAGGTTATCACGCGAACCAGCCTGCGCTTTGGCAAACTGGTTAGCCGAGAGGCCGACGTTGTCGATCTTGGTTTCCTTGTAACCCAGACGGATGTCATCACGCGAGAACTCGGACAGTGGGAAGCCCAGACGGAGCGCGCCCCCCTGGACACCGGTGTCGTAACCAGCTTCGTCCTGGTAGTCGGTCTTGGTGTTAAAGACATCGAAACCGGCGGCAAGTTCCTGGCCCATGAAGTAGGGTTCGGTGAAGCCGATATTGAAGTTCTGCTGACGCTGGGACACGGCGAAGTCGACCGCGACCTGTTGGCCCTTACCGAGGAAGTTACGCTCGGTAACGTTGGCGGTCGCCAGAATACCGTCGAAGGTCGAGTAACCTGCACCGACGTTGAATTCACCGGTGGATTGCTCCTTCACCTTCACGTCGAGGTCGACACGGTCGGGTTGGTCGGTTTCCTTACGTTCGATATCGACGTTCTGGAAGTAGCCGAGGTAGGTCAGGCGGTCTTTGGAGCGCTTGAGCTTGTCGGAGGAGAATGCATCGCCTTCGGCCAGACGCATTTCGCGGCGGACAACGTTATCGCGGGTGCGGGAGTTGCCTTCTACATTAATGCGGTTGACGTAAACGCGCGGCCCGGGGGTCACATCAAAGGTCACGTCGAGCTTGCGCTCGGCTTCGTGCTTCACATAGGTCGGCTTCACATCGAGGAAAGCAAAGCCCTTGCTGCCGAGGTCGTCGATCAGCTTGTCGGTGTTCTCATCCACACGCTTGGCGTTGAACAGTTCGCCCGGCTTGAGGGTGACGGTCTTGGCCAGTTGGTTCATGTCGAGACCTTCGGCTTCGGCCTTGAGGGCAACGCCCACCTTGCCGAAGTCGTACTGCGGGCCTTCGTAAATGGTGTAGGTGAGGATGAAGTCCTTGCGGTCGCGGGTCAGCTCGGCCACACCGCTGGTGATCTGCACGTCGGCATAGCCGTGGGTCAGGTAGTAGCGGCGCAGCAGGTCGCGGTCCACATCCATACGGGCCGGGTCGTAACTGTCGGCAGTGGAGAGGAAGCGCCACCAAGTGCTGCGCTTAGTTGCGATAACCTGCGCGAGTTCAGCATCATCGAAGTGGCTGTTACCGACAAAGTTGATAGAAGCGATGCGGGTCTTTTCGCCTTCTTCAATTTTGTAGACCACGTCCACGCGGTTCTGGTCGCGCTGGATGAGCTGGGCCTTGACCGTGGTGGTGAAGCGACCGCGGCTGCGGTAGGCAGCTTGCAGGGCCTGTACGTCGGCCTGCACCTTGGCGGGAGAGTAAATGTTACGGGACTTGAGGCTGACCACTTCTTCAAGGCGCTTGGTGTCGATGTCGTCGTTACCTTCGAACACTACCTTGTTGACCAGCGGGTTCTCGACCACCTTCACGGTGACAACACCGTTGTCCTGACCGATTTCCACATTGGCAAACAGGCCGGTGGCAAACAGGCTGCGCACCAGGTAGCTGCTCTGGTTGGCGTCAAAGTCGTCGCCAACCTTGAACGGCAGATAGGTCAGAACCGTTTCGTTTTCGACACGTTCGTTACCGACGATCTTAATGGCGGTTACCGGTGCCGCATTGGCAAACACAGGGGTGAGCATAGCCGCCGTTACGATGGCGGTGGAAGCTGCGAGGCGCTTGAGGGTCATACGCGGTTCTCTTCGTTGTACTATTTCGCACCGAGACTAGCCTTGGCGGTGGGGAAACGCAAGCACTCCCCCAAGGGTTTGCCTGCAGCTACGGCAGCCATGTGGTTGCCGCAGGCGGGCACATGCTACTCGGCAGACACAGGAGTGGCGGCTGCGGGCGGGTTTTCAGAGGTTTCGGCCGCCGTGGCTTTTTTGCCAACCCAGCCAAGATTCTTTACGTCGTTAAGTGTTGCGAACCCGGCAAGGGCCAAAATGCACACCAAACCGAGGCGGAACGCCCACTCCTGCGCCACAGCGCCGAGAGGTTTGCCGCGCAGTTTTTCGTACGCCAGAAACACGAGGTGACCACCATCCAATACCGGCAGCGGGAAGAGATTGACGATGCACAGGTTGATGGTGATGACGACCATGAACATGCTGAGTGCGAACAGGCCGCTGGACGCTGTCTGGCCGGTCAGGTTGGCAATACCGAGCGGGCCGGTCAGGTTCTCCGGCGACACGGCACCGATGATGAGCTTGTAGAGCGACATGACGGTCAGGCTGGTAATTTCCCACGTGCGTTCGGCGGCGCGGACAATGGCATCCAGCGGGCCATGCTGCACCACAAAGGTGTTGTAGCTGGGGGCAATACCCAGGCGGCCCACGGTGTGTTCATCGCCCAGCAGGTCGGTAAAGCGGGTGACCTTCGGGGTGACCGTGGCGCTCATCTGCTGGCCGGCACGGTCGAAGGTAATAGCGATCGGCTTATCCATCGCGTCCTGCGTAGTTTTGGTGAATTCATCCCAGTCGGCAATCGGCTTGCCGTCCATGGTCAGCACGGTGTCTCCGGGCTGAAATACCGCGGCGGCGGGCATATCCGGCACGGTCTGGCCGACTTGCGGCAGCAGTTTGTGTTCGCCGCCCAGCATCACGGCAATCAGCAGCAGAAAACCGAACAACAGGTTGAACAGAGGGCCTGCGACGATCACCCATGCACGTTGCGCGATGGTCTTGGCGCTGAAGGAATCCGGCTCGCTGGCGTGGCTGTAGGCTTTGCCGTCTTCCTGTCCGTACATCTGCACGTAGCCGCCCATCGGCATCCAGCCGATCTTCCAACGCGTACCGTGTTTATCGTTCCAACCGAAAATCTCTTTCCCGAAGCCGATGCTGAACACCTCGACACGGATGCCGACACTGCGGGCGGCAAGGTAGTGACCAAGCTCGTGCACGAAAATAAGAATACCGAGCACGAGGATGAACAGGATGGTGGTGAATGCCGTGGTACCGCCCGGAATGGTTTGGGCGAGCATGGCAAGGTGAGAAAGGAAGTCTGGAGATGTGGTCACGTTTTGCATGGTCGGCATGGTAGGCTACCTGCCCTGCCTGTACAAGGCGCAATATTGCGCTTCTCTTTGATTGATGGCCGCGTGTAAGGCAGCTGAACCTTGCATTTTACCCTCGTTTGCTGCATACACCTTTCACTGTACCGCGACACCGAGCACAGGAGGACCTCCGCATGCCCCAAACTGTTACGCTTGAAGACTATGCTTACGATATTGAGCGCCGCGCGCTTGCCGACCCCGACGCCTGGACCGAGACGATGTTTCTGTCGTCCCGCATCACCGATGCTCCGACCGATAGAGAAGGACTCCGTGCCCTGCGAAAGGAGTTTCTGGAAGAACTGCACAAACTCCAACCCGAATGGCTGTTTGTGTGTCTGGAAGATGCGCCGCAGATGGCGCAGAGCCCCATGGCCCGCACCACCCCTCAGGATGATCTGTGGAAGTGGATCCATATCCGCAAGCGGGCCGATGTCAATTGAACCCCTCACTTACCGAATGCAAAAGGCCGCCCATAAGGCGGCCTTTTTGTTTACCCCACTATTAGGCGGCAGAAACCTGCGGCAGACCGCCAAAGCGACGGTTGCGGTTGACGTAGCTGCTGAGGGCTGCCTGCAGGTGCGTGGCGGTGAAGTCGGGCCAGGCCACATCGCTGAAGTACAGCTCGGCATACGCCAGTTGCCACAGCAGGAAGTTGGAAATGCGCTGCTCGCCACTGGTGCGGATGATGAAATCAGGGTCTGGCATACCGGCGGTATCCAGCACAGAGGCCATCATGTCCGGCGTCACTTCCTGACCGGTTTCGGCGCTCAGTTTCACCATTTTGGCGGCGGCACGCAGCAGTTCGTCGCGGCCGCTGTAGTTGATGGCAAAGGTGATTGTAAGACCGGTGTTCCCGTCGGTCTGGGCTTCCACGTCGGTCATCAAAGTGCGGATGTCGGCGGGCAGTTTGGAAGTTTCGCTGCGGTCTCCGATAAAGCGCACACGCAGGTTGCGCTCCATGATCAGCTTCATCTCGCCCTTGAAATAGCTGCGCATCAGGCTGAACAGGCCGCCTACTTCTTCCCACGGCCGCTTCCAGTTTTCGGTGCTGAAGGCGTAGAATGTGGCGTATTGCACGCCGAGCTTGGAGAGCTCTTCGCAGACCGTGCGGACGGTCTCAATCCCCTGCGAGTGGCCCTTTAAGCGAGCAAGGCCGCGCTTCTGGGCCCAACGGCCATTACCGTCCATGATAAAGGCGACGTGGGTGGGGAGATGTTCTTTCATACCGAGGGGGATACCTTAGATTGTATGCAAAATCAAGCCAATTTAGGGGGACAGGCTAGGAGCGCATGACCATTGTTTAGATGGTCATGATGTCCTTTTCCTTACCGGCCAGCAGAGCATCCACCTGAGCGATGAAGCCTTCGACTTCCTTTTCCACCTTGTCCATTTCGCGCTTGGCGTCGTCTTCGCCCAAGCCTTCGTCCTTCATCTTCTTGATGGCGTCCATGCCATCGCGGCGGACGTTACGGATGGCAATGCGGCCTTCTTCGGCATACTTACGGGCGAGTTTGACCAGCTCCTGACGACGCTGTTCGTTCAGTTCCGGCAACGGAATGCGGATGAGCTGACCATCGACCGACGGGTTGAGGCCCAGACCGCCTTCGCGGATGGCCTTTTCGGTCGGCTGAACAAGGCCTTTATCCCAGACGTTCACGGTCAGCAGGCGGGCTTCGGCCACGCTTACGGTGCCGACCTGAGAGATCGGCATTTTGCTGCCGTAGGCTTCGACCATGACGGGAGCCAGAAGCTCGGCACTGGCGCGGCCGGTGCGGAGGCCGGAAAATTCGTGTTTGATGGCGTTAATGGCGCCTTCGAAGCGTTGGGTAAGGTCGGACATGGGTTTCTCTCCTGTAGTGTTACGGCGTGGGGTTGCCGTGGGTTATCTCGCTTTATAAGCTTTTTGAATGGGCCGGACAATGTGACATGGTGGCGAAAGCGTCAAGAGTATGAGAGGGTAGAGCCATGAAAACCCGTAAACGCAAGTTTGGCCCCGCCCCGCGCAACCCCCACAAAAATGACCGCTCTGGTGGCCGTGACCGCGACAAACGCCCCCGCGGCCATGGATACGGCCACAGCCCCCGCCCTACCCGCATGGTGGTGCAGGCCTTGCGCGAAGGCGCGTATTTACGTGCCCGGGTGTTGCAGCGCGACCTTGTGAACATTGATTTCGAACTGATCGAGCAGGATTTTCCGATTGCCAACGGCGACTTTGTGGAAGCTGAACCGGAGAATAACCAAAGCAAGCGTCTGGTCGCGGTCAAGCCCGTACCGGCCAGTCAGGCCGCTACCTGGGCCGCTATTTGCAACCACGCCCTACGAGTAGACTGGCCAGCAGACGTGGAAACCGAAGCCCAAAAACTGCCTGCTTATACATGGAATGCCGATGACAAACGTGCCGACTGGCGCAAACTGGATATTGTGACCATTGACGGTGCCGACGCCCGCGACTTTGACGACGCAGTATGGGCCGAGGAATGGCTGGAAGCCAAGAAAGTGGTCGGGCATCATATTATTGTGGCGATTGCGGACGTGGCTCACTACGTCAAGCCCGGAAGCCCACTGGACCGTGAAGCGGTGCTCCGCGGGAACAGTACGTACTTCCCCGATAAAGTACTGCCGATGCTGCCCGAGCGGCTGAGTAACGACCTGTGCAGCCTGCGACCTCAAGAAGACCGACCAGTGCTCGGTGTAGAAATGTGGATCGACCTCAACGGCCGTTTGCGTAAACACACGTTCCGCCGGGCGTGCATCCACAGTGCCGCACGCCTGACTTACGAGCAGGTGCAAACGCATTTTGACGGGCAGGATGCAGGGGTTTCTCCGGAAGTCGCCAAAGGATTAAACCGCCTGCGCGAAGCTTATGCCGTGCTGGCGCTGGCACGGGAAAAGCGCGGTGCGCTGGATCTGGATATTCCGGAGGTAAAACTGGAGGTGAAAGACGGCAAGATTGTTAAGGTGGGGACGCGCCTGCGCCTTGAGGCTCACCGCCTGATTGAAGAATTCATGATTCTGGCCAATGTGGCCGCGGCAGAAATGCTGAGCACCAAGGGCGGCGGGCTGTACCGTATTCACCCGGAGCCGACCAAGGAAAAGCTGGAAACCCTGCGCGCGAGTTTAGGCCCCTTAGGCTTTACCGTACCCCCTGCTCATGGCGGCCCCAAGGCGTGGGCTAAAATGGTGGCGCAAATTACCGGTCACCCGGCCGCGCAAACGCTGCTGCGGGCGGTTTTACAAAGCCAGCAGCAGGCGAAGTATGACCCGGCAAACATTGGTCACTATGGTTTGGCATTGCCGCTGTATAGCCACTTTACCAGTCCTATTCGCCGGTATGCCGACCTTGTGGTGCACCGTGCATTGCTCAATGCGATGGAGAACAAGGTGAAGAAGGATGCCGAGCCGGAGGCTATGCTGGGTCTGGCGCGCGTGGCGGAGCTTATCAACGCCACCGAGCGCAAAAGCCAGATGGCCGAGTGGGAAAGCCGTGACCGCCTTGTGGCCCAGCATTTTACCGAACTGGTGGGTAAGCCGTTTACGGGAGTGGTGATCTCGGTCGTACCCTTCGGCTGCTTTATTGCGGTGGATGGCGTGGCGGAAGGTTTGCTGCCGAAGTGGGACCTGGGCCGTGACTGGGTGTATGTGGCGAGCATGAGCTGCTGGCGCAAAACCCGCGGCAAAGGCACGCTGCGTGTGGGCACCAAGGTGAATGTTCTGCTGCGTGAGGCTGACCCGCTGGGCGGACGCCTGACATTCGGATTGAATGAGACTGCTAAACCCATCTTTAAAGAAGAGCGTCCACGCAGTTACCGGGAAGACGGTACGCCGGTTATGCCGAGCGCCAAGCCTGAGCGCGTGCGCCCTGAACGCAGCTTTGGGAAAAAGCCCAAGCAGACACGCGCTGGCACCACGATGGGCCACCCGCTGGGCAAAGCCAAAAAAGGCAATAAAGGCAAGCGCTAAGCGGGTGACAGGAAACGGTTAATGGCGAGGGTTATAAGGGAATACGACCTAATCTTAACGCCACCTACCTCCACAGGAGATTCCAATGGCTATCGTTTCCATGAATGAGACTCGCGACTTGGCTGAAAACAGCAAAAAAGGTTACAAAGGTCACATTCCTTACGATTTGGATGCTCTCATAGCTGCGGCAAAAGAGCGTTCAGGCAGCGTGCAGCGTAAACAACTGGGCGACTATTTGGATTAAGCGAATATGGAGGAGCGGCTTGCCGCTCCTTCGCTTTTTAGGGATAGTGCTGAGTAATGGATTTTTTCGATATCAATGTGGGTGGTCGCTGGTGGGCAGAGTTTGTGTTCGCCGCGATGGTCGGGCTTTCGCTGGTGCTTTCCAAAAGCCGCTTGGGCTGGCCGCTGAAGTGGGCGGAGACATTCTACCACGAGTTTAGCCACGGTATGGCCTGCGTGCTGACCGGGGGACGTATTGCGCGGATCGAGCTGAAATGGAATGGTGCCGGGTGCTGTTACACGCGCGGCGGGTGGCGGATTCCGGTACTGTTAGCCGGTTATGCGGGTGCCAGCATCTGGGGTGGTTTTTTGTACATGGCCGGCTGGCTGGCGGGAGCGGAAGGCATTACGTGGTGGCTGTATGTGGAACTAGGAATTTTAGCCGCAGTCTTTCTCTTCTGGGCCCGCGACCTGACGACATGGACGATTCTGCTGCTGATCTCCGCCGTGTACTTATTGGCCGTTTTGCAGGTTTCGGCGGTGTTGTTGCCTTTGTTTTTACAATTTGCCGGTATTTACGTGATGCTGAACGCCGTGCGTGCGCCGCTGCACCTGATCGACGGTCAGGATGTGGGCGACGGGGCTGCGCTGGCGGATATCTTCAAGATTCTGCCGGAAGGCGTGTGGATTGCGCTGTGGTTTGTGTTTGCCATTGCCGTGATGCTGGCGTGCATGCTGGCTACCCTGCCCGTGGTGAATGACTACGGCATGCCGTATGTGGAAAGCCTGTTAGGTTTCCGGTTTTAGATTTGTGTGCCTTTTCATAAGGATGTGAAAAACGGGCATTCGCCCGATCTCCACACGTTTCCAAGGGATAAACTATGTCTTTCCAGTTCTGGTGGACTTTGACGGTTATTGCCAATCTTTCTAATACCTTGCGATATATACCTGAATGGCTCAAGCCTGTGGCTATTATTGCATGGGCTGGCCATGTCGTCTTTTTTGTTTCCCTGATCTGGCAAATGATTTTGCCTCTTCTTGGAAACTAAACGCAAAAGGGGCCCATTGGGCCCCTTCTCCATTTGGTAAAGCCTTAAGCTTTTTCGACCTGGTTGAAGTCCAGCTCGATCGGGGTGGCACGACCAAAGATGGATACGGATACGGTGAGGCGTTCCTTGTCGTCGTCGACCAATTCCACGGCACCTTGGAAGTTGGCGAACGGGCCTTCCATGACGCGGACGTTTTCGCCCACTTCGAAGGAGACCAGGCTGCGCGGCTTCTCGGCACCATTGACCATGACGTTGAGGATGCGCTGGGCTTCGGTTTCGGAAATCGGGAACGGCTTTTTACCGCGCTCGGAGCCTAAGAAACCGGTGACGTGCGGGGTGTAACGGATCAAGTGCCAGACATCGTCGGTCAGGTTACACTTAATGAGAACGTAGCCTGGGAAGAACTTGCGGTCGGTGTTGACCTTGACGCCCTTTTTGACTTCTACCACAGGCTCGGTCGGGATCATCACATCTTCTACAAAGCGTTGCATGCCTTGCAGCAGTACGGCTTCGCGGATGAGGGTTTGCACGCGCTTTTCGTAGTTACTGGCGGTTTGAGCCACGTACCAGCGGGAGTTTTCAACCGGTTGCGGTGCCCATACCAGACGGACATCGGCGTCCTTCGCTTTGCCGGACTTACCGGTGGACGGCTTGGCGGCCTTGGACGCAGTCTTTTTTACCGGAGCCTTTTTGGCGGCCGGCTTTTCGGCAGCAGCCTTAGGCTCGGCACGCTTGCCAGACTTGGCAGCCAGCGCCTTGCGCTCGGAAACGATATCGACGTTCTTTTCAGTCTTGGTGGCCATAGGGGCGGACTTTCTCTTGAATGGTCTAAATAATTAGAATTTGATACCGAAGATGACGGCCAGAGCGGCGCCGATGGCGGTGTCGACCAGAGCCAAGTAAATGCCGATCAGGGTGGCCAGCAGCACGACCATCAGGGTCAGGCGTTGGGTTTCCGGCCAGCTGGGCCACGTAACACGACTGATTTCGGCGCGGACTTCGCGGCCGAAGCGAATGAGTTGGCTGGCTTTGCTCATGGCTTTTCCCTTTGATACTTCATCTTAACGGTACGCCGAAATAATCCGGCGAGGACTGCCCCGTGATACCCCAACGCCTATGCCCTTGCAAGAGGTTTGGCTAGAAAGTTGGGTACTGTGGGGGTTTTTGATTGCCACACCTTCACTTGTATACTAATTATATTTTTGAAAATTCACGCGCATTCTATGGAGGATTTCATGATGGCGCAGGAAGGTAACATTCTCACAACTCCGTTTTGCAAAGCCTTTCCGGAACTGGGAGAGAACTGGACCGAATTCCATATCCATTCTCCCGAACGGTTCTGGATCCGGTTTGAAAAACAGAAACTCTCTATCTGGTCGCCCGCGACCAACTTCGGCAATGTGGTCATCGACAGCCGCGACTGTGGCGGCTCTCCGTGCCTGCATGTTCATTATCAACGTGAAGAGAACGGGAATATCATCGACACCAAAGACGATGTGTATGCCCGTGACTGGATCGAACTGGCCGACTACCTCGCGCCTGTTCAGTCCCGGTCTTTTCAGGATCCTTTCCTGAAGCTGATGCGGCAGATCGGGGGCGACCCCGACCATATTGGTATCTATGCTTTGACAGAACGCGGAGACGCTGATGACTGACGGTAAAGGTAACCACTTTGCGGCGTACAACCGCTTCTTTCTGGATGGGCCTGATGACGAGCCTATTCGGGTCGTCGACGGTAAGATCAGCATCTATACCAACCAGCAGGACATGCCTGGGACTATGGTTCTTTCCATTGTCCGCATAGGCGCCCGAGAGCCGGTGGTGCAGTACCGCCTGATTGAAATGGAAGACGGCACGATCTCGCTGCCGCTTTCCAATGGCATTGAATTCCGTGCCTCCAACTGGCTGGAGCTGGGGCAGCAGATCTATCTGCGCGGCACCCTGCCCGAGTATGGCGACGAGCTTGCCGCCCTGTTTCAGCAGGTCGGCGGTGATATCACCTACTCGAACGCCTTCCGGCTGGAACTGTATTGGGAACCTTCAAGGAGCTTAACATGACCAAAACCTCGCATCTGGAGGCTTTTGCGAAGTGCTTCGATGTCCCTCCGGAAGACGACCTGCTGGTCGTCCGCCAGGAGGTACGGGTGAGCATCAGCGTCCACTACCCTTCGCAGACGGCGTCTCTCAACGTCCATGTCGGCATGCAACCTCCGCGTACGTTTACTTTGGCGGTGCAATCCGCCGACGAACTGGAACTGACGTGGGGCGAGAATATCGTGCATGGACGCCGGCTGATGATTCTGGCGGAACGGTTGGAAGATTCGGCCATCGCACTGGAGGACGACACCCGGGCGCTTGTCCGTCTGCTACGGCAGGTGGATGGCGACCCGAATTACCGAGGCAGCTTTGTTCTTGCCTGAACAGACCCCCTTTTTACGCATAAGAACAGGCCGCCATGTGCGGCCTTTCTTCATTTTAATAGTGTGAAAAAGCCGCTCATGACGAGCGGCTTTTTATGCGCTTGGCGGATGGTTACGCGTGAGCCTCAATGGCTTCGCGCAGGAGTTTGTTCACCAGCTCCGGGTTGGCCTGACCTTTGGTTTCCTTCATCACGGCACCGACAAAGCTACCGAAGATGCGGTCGTTGCCCGATTTGAACTTGGCGACGGCATCCGGGTTGGAGGCGACGGCCTGCTCGCAGATGGCCTTGAGCGCACCTTCGTCGGAAATCTGGGTAAGGCCCTGGGCTTCAACGATGGCCGACGGAGCCATGATCGAGCCCTTCTCGGCATTTTCCAGCATGATGGCAAATACCTGCTTGGCAATCTTACCGCTGATTTTGCCGGAGGTAATGAGAGAGACCAGCTCGCCCATGTGCGCTGCGGAAATCGGGCTTTCGTCGAGGTCTTTACCGCTCTTGTTGAGGGCGGCGAAGAGTTCAACAGTCATCCAGTTGGAGGCCAGTTTGGGGTCGGCACCGGTTTTCAGCATATCGGCATAGAAGCTTGCGTACAGCTTTTCCGAGGTCAGCAGACTGGCATCGTAAGGAGTGAGACCGTACTCGCTCATAAAACGGTCACGCAGGGCATCCGGCAGCTCTGGCATCGTGCCCTTAATGGCTTCGATACGGGCGGGGTCCAGATTGACCGGCAGCAGGTCAGGGTCCGGGAAGTAACGGTAGTCGTGGGCGTCTTCCTTGCTGCGCAGGGTGCGGGTTTCAGAGAGATCCGGGTCCCACAGGCGGGTTTCCTGATCGACCGTGCCACCCTTCTCCCAAATTTCTACCTGACGTTCAGCTTCGTGCTGAATCGCGTTCATCACGTGGCGAATGCTGTTGAGGTTTTTGATCTCGCAGCGGGTCTTCAGTTCTGTGCTACCGATTTTGCGAACAGAGACGTTGGCGTCACAGCGCAGGTTGCCCTTTTCCATATCGCCATCGCAGATCTCAAGGAAGCGCAGCAGGGTGCGCAACTTCTTCATGTAGGCGCCCGCTTCTTCCGGAGTGCGGATCTCTGGCTCGGAAACGATCTCCATCAGCGGTACGCCTGCGCGGTTGAGGTCGACAAAGCTGGTGCCGCCGCTGCCCATATCGTGGATGGACTTACCGGCGTCTTCTTCCAGGTGCATGCGGGTGATATTGATGGTGCGGCTGGTGCCGTCTTCCATGTCGATGGTCAACTTGCCGCCCAGCACGATCGGTTGGTCGTACTGGCTGATCTGGTAACCCTTCGGGAGGTCCGGGTAGTAGTAGTTCTTGCGGGCGAACACGCTGTGCATGTTGATGTCGGCATCGATGGCCAGGCCCAGCTTGATACCGGCATCGACTGCGCCCGCATTCAGCACCGGCAGCATGCCCGGCATACCGAGGTCGATCTCGTTGGCCTGCGTGTTCGGCTCGGAGCCAAATGCGGTGCTGCTGCCGCTAAACAGTTTGGATTTGGTGGTGACCTGAGCGTGAACCTCAAGGCCGATAACCATTTCGTAGTTGTGGGGGAGAGACATACTCTAATTCTCCTTATTACATGCCGTTGGCAAATTTGGGGGCGGGCACCTTGGTGTTACCCTTGGCGCGGATGGCTTTGAGGCCTTCGGCGTAATCGGTCAGCATCGCCAGCAGCCAGTTGAGGCGCTCGCTGATATACTCGTTGCTCGCTTGGTGCTCGGGCTTGACGTTCTCGACAAATATCTCGCCGGCGCTGCGGATGATCAGATGCTCCGGCAGATAGACCATCTTGTTGTTCTTGGTGCTGACGGCGCGGAGTTCGCTGATAGGATAGGCCCCACCGACGGCGGCGCTTACAGCTACCAGAAGAGCCGGTTTGTGGGCTACGGCGCTGTCGCCATTGCCCAGCAGCAGGAAGAAGTTGGTGAGCTTGCTGGGGGCCATGCCGTGGTATTCCGGCGAGACGACGATGAATGCATCGGCGGATTCCAGCTCGGCCTTGATAGGGTTCCAGATCTTTTCCCATTTGGCGGAAAGGCCTTCGGCGCCCCACAGACCTTCGTCCCAGAACGGGAGTTCGGTGGTGGCGAGGTCTAGCAGATAAGTACTGTGCCCCTGCCCTTGCAGCAGCCCTTCAATATGTTTGGCAATGCGGCCACTGTTGCCAGTGGGGCGGTGAGAGCCGGAGATAAGTGCAATCTTCATGGAGGGATATCCTTTCTAAACGGTTAGGCAGCTTGCGTGAACGCGCCCTTGCCGAACGACCAGCGTGCGGCACATTCGGCCAGATGCTGCCCGAAACGACGCGCGGTTTCGCGGTCTTCCGGAGCCGGGTTGGTCTCCGACGCCGGAGAATTATCCGACACCGTGGCGAGACCCATGTAGTGGGCAAAGCGGTTAAGGTTTTTGCCGTCGCCGGTGTACACGCTGGGCATAACGCCAGCATTGACCCACACCATACCGTGCTGGGCGGCCAGTACGCTGAGGGATTGCAGGGTGGCGAGTTTATCGCCTGCCGGAGTGCCGGAGTTGGTAAAGCCTGCGGCCAGTTTACCGGCCCACTCCTGCTTGAACCACAGCTTGGAGGTGGACTCGGCAAACTGTTTGAAGCTGGCGGAAACGTCGCCCATATACGTGGGGCATCCGAAGACTATGCAGTCGGCGGCATCAAGGTCGTTCCAGAGGCGGTCGACCGGGTTCTCGATATTGTGCACGATGACGCTGGCGCCTGCGGCTTCGGCGCCCTTGGCGACTTCGAGCGCAACGGACTCGGTGTGGTGGTTACCGCTGTGGTAGGCGATGACGATGTTGGCCATGAATCTAGTCTTTCTTTACAAAATTTAGGCGGCAAAGGGTGGCATGGTGATACCGGCCAGTTGCTCCCATGCATGGGCAACTTGCAGAATAACCTGCTCGTTCCAGCGCGGGCCGATGATTTGGAGGCCAACCGGCAGGCGCACACCGTCTTCTTCAACCGTACCGGCATTGACCGACAGGCCCGGGAGTCCGGCCAGCGAGGTGGGAATGGTGAAGGCATCGCCTAAGTACATGGCGATGGGGTCGGCGCTGTTGGTGCCAATTTTGTAGGCAGCGGTCGGGGCGGTCGGAGCAAAAATCACGTCTACCTCTTCAAACGCCTTGTCGAAGTCTTGCGAGATGAGCGTGCGGGTTTGCATGGCCTTGGTATAGAAGGCGTCGTAGTAACCGCTGCTGAGCGCGTAGTTACCGATCATGATGCGGCGCTTGACCTCGCTCCCGAAGCCTGCGCTGCGGCTGTTGAGGTAGGTTTCCACCAGGTTCTTGCCTTCGACACGGACGCCGTAGCGGATACCGTCATAGCGGGCCAGGTTGGAGGCGGCTTCGGCCGGGGCAACAATGTAGTAAGCCGCCGGTGCATATTGGGTGTGCGGCAGGCTGATCTGCTTGATGGCAGCCCCCTCGCCTTCGAACTGGCGGGTGGCATTTTCGATGATCGCGCGGATCTTGGGGTCGAGACCCTCAATGAAGTATTCCTTCGGCAGACCGATGCGCAGACCCTTGAGGTTGAGCTTGCCCAGGCTTTCACGCCAGGCCGGAACAGCTTGCGGGCTGCTGGTGCTGTCCTTCGGGTCGTGGCCGGAAATCACTTCCATCAGCAGCGCGGCGTCTTCCACCGTGCGAGTGAGGAAACCGGCCTGGTCGAGGCTGCTGGCAAACGCCACCATTCCCCAGCGCGAACAACGGCCATACGTGGGCTTAATACCCACCAGACCGGTGAAGGCGGCGGGCTGACGGATGGAGCCGCCGGTATCGCTCCCCGTAGCGGCGTAGCACTGGTAGTCGGCGACCGCGGCGGCAGAGCCGGAGCTGGAACCGCCGGGCACGCGGGAGTCATCCCACGGGTTACGGGCCGGGCCGTAGCCGGAGTTTTCTCCGCTACCACCCATGGCGAATTCGTCCATGTTCAGTTTGCCCAAGTTTACGGCGCCTGCGTCCCACAGCTTTTGCGTGACGGTACTTTCGTAAGCAGGTACGAAGTTATCGAGGAACTTGCTGGCCGCCGTGGTGCGCACGCCGTTGGTGCAGAAGAGGTCTTTGATACCCAGCGGCAGGCCGGTGAGTTTCTGGGTTTCGCCCTTGGCGATGGCGGCATCGGCGGCCTTGGCGGCGCTCAGCGCACCTTCGGTGTTGACCGTGAGGTAGGTGTTGAGGCTCTTGCGGGCTTCGATACGGCTAAGGTGCGCTTGGGTCAGCTCGACGGACGAGACCTCCTTGTTGTGCAGTTTGGCAAGGGCCTCGGTGGCGGTGAGAGTGAGAAGTTCCTGGCTCATGGTCTTTTAGGCTTTCGGTTGTAACTTGGTTTTAAATTCGGCTGCGGTGGTGGGGTTAAAGGCGGAGTAGACATTGTCTTTCAGCTCCGGCTCGTAAAAGCGGGGGTCGGCAACTATCTCGCGCAGGAACGTGTCTACATCGGTACTGAGAATGCTGATTTTCTCACCGCCGTCCAGGTTCTGCTCGGCCACCTTACGGCAGTTGCGCGCCACAAAGTAGTGAATCGTCCATTCTATCTTACCGCGAAACGGGTTGCTGGTGAGAAGTTCCCAGTCGTCGGAGACGAAACCGGTTTCTTCCAGAAGCTCTCGCTTGGCGGCTTGCAGCGGTTCTTCGCCTTCATCGGCACGGCCACCGAAAAGGCTGAGGTACGGCCCTTTGTTCGGTTGTTCCTGCTCGGCGTAGAAGACGGTATCGCCCTGAGTGGGAATAACGACCACGGTGTCCGGGCGCTTGAGGCACTCGAAGGTGGCGGTGGAGCCATCGTACATGGCTTGCTGCCACTGATACACGTCGAAGATCGCGCCTTTGAAGACGCATTCGGCGTGGGCAGGGATTTTGCTCATGTACAGAAAAATTCTCCGACTACTCGACGATCTTCGGTACGACGAAAAAGCCCAGCTCCGACTTCGGTGCGTTGGAAAGCAGTTCATCGCGGCGGGCGGCGGGGTCGGCCGGAATCACGGCTACGTCGGCGCGCTCTGGGCTGGTGCTGATGTTGGCGGTGGTGGTCAGCGGCGGCACACCCTTAGTGTCCAGCGACTGGATCTGGCCGACAAATTCCAGAATGTTTTCAAATTCGCTGGCGAAGGCCGGAATCTGGTCGGCATTGAACTTGAGGCGCGAGAGGGTCGCCAGCTTTTCAATATCCTTCGTTTCCAATGTCATGGAGGTATCCCCTTCTCTCATAATCTCGTGTAATTGCTTGACAACAAGCGGTATGCACCTTAACCCCAGAGCATGGTAACGCGCAACCCCCAAGACTTCCTCAAAGCCCTTCCCGCAAGCGGAAAACTGCTCGGTTTAGACATGGGCGGCAAGCGCGTGGGGGTGGCCGTGTGCGACAGCGGGCGCCGTTTGGCTACGGTACGCGGCGTATGGCCCCGTCCATGGGGCGAATTGAAGGCCAAAATTCTGGCCGAAAAGACCGCGGGATGCAGCGGTGTGATCATCGGTTTTCCGTTGAACATGGATGGCAGCCTTGGCCCCACCGCCACCGCCGCCACCAGTGTGGCCGACCTTATTGAAAAGGAAACCGGCCTGCCCGTTTTGCTATGGGACGAGCGCCTGACGAGCCGCCAGGTTGAAAATGCCTATTTTGAACAGCGCCAAGGCCGCCAGACGCGCAACAGCAAAAAGGATAGTGTGGGCCAGATTGATGCCGGTGCGGCGGCCGTTATTTTGCAGGGTGTGCTCGACGCTCTGCGTTGACATTTAAAAAGTATACACATACATTCTTCTCCAGACACGCTTCTGCGAGGAGAAACACCCCATGATCCCTTCTGCCAATGGAGTACCCACACAGCATCCCCATCTGCGCCTTGCTGCAACCACGGACACTCCGCTCAAATCTCAGAAAATACGCATTCTGGCCAAGCTGCGGTTCATCTCGCTCGGCAACAGGGCGAAGCCCCCGGTTGCTAAGGCTAACGACATACTGACGCGCGAACTCACCCAGTATCTGGATGCGAATCTGGGCGACTTCAACTGCTGCAATTCTCTGGTTGTCACCGAGATTCAGGACATCGAAAGTTCCTCCAACATGAACACCTGCCCGGTGTACGCCTATGCCTACCTGAATACCCAGCAGGTGGATGAGCGGAGTCATCTGCGTGATGTACTTAAGGAAGCCCACGCCAGCCTTGATATGCTTTCCACAAAGCTGGAGGAAAAGCCTGACTGGCGCCTGTTCTACATAAAGCCCTACCTCGCGCCTTTGCAGGGACAAGGCTTCAGCCCGTGGCTGCACAATGCCATCGTGACGGCAGATGTGAACTCGACCCTCACGCTTTGATACTCCTTTGCGATTGTGCCGGCCCCTTGTACGAGGGGCCGGTTTGTTTTTGATGACAGCTGGCCCGCCGCTTGGCAGGATGGCCACCGATGACACATTCTCACACGACCATCTGGTGGCTGCGGCAAGACCTGCGCCTTACCGATAACCCCGCCCTCATCTGGGCCGCGCAGCGCGGCAAAGTGTTGCCGGTGTATATCAATGACCGTAGCCGCGGGCGGCTGGCCGGTGGCGCCAGCAAGTGGTGGCTGCAGCAGAGTCTGGAGGTGTTGGGCACGCGTATTCCGCTGGTTATCAAAAGCGGCACGACCGAGAAAATTCTGCATGACCTTATTGCCGAAACCGGCGCTGATGCCGTGTGCTGGAACCGTTGCTACGAACCTTGGGCGGTGCATACGGATAAGGACTTAAAAGCCCTATTGCGTGAAAGTGCGGGTGTGGAGGTTGAAAGTTTTAATGGCGCACTACTGCTGGAACCATGGGAGGTAAAGACCGGTGCCGGGACCGAGTTCAAGGTATTCACACCGTATTGGAGAGCCGCGGTCAACCTGCTGAATGAACGCGGTGTAACCCCCTGCCCGGCGCCCAAGGTTACCTGGCTGGAGGGCGTGAAGAGTGACACATTGCACCTTTACCCCAGCCGCAATGAGCCAGACTGGGCCAAGGGATGGGATAAACTGTGGACGGCGGGAGAAGAAGGTGCGCACAAAGCTTTGCAGCACTTTTTGAAGGACGCATTGCCGCATTATGCGAACGGGCGTGACTTGCCGGCCAAAGCGTTTACCAGCAAGCTGAGTCCGCATTTGCATTTTGGCGAAATCTCGCCACGGCAGATATGGGCCGAAGCCCGCAAACACGGCGGTACCAACTGTGAGAAATTTTTGAGTGAAGTGGGTTGGCGCGAATTTTGCCATCATCTGCTTTACCATTACCCGACCATGATCGACAGCAACTGGAAGCGCAGCTTTGATGCCTACCCCTGGCGCAAGTTAGAAGGCCAGGCCGCCAAGGACTTTGAAGCGTGGACCAAAGGGAAAACAGGGTATCCGCTGGTGGATGCCGGGATGCGCGAGCTGTGGCAGACCGGCTGGATGCACAACCGTGTGCGGATGGTGACCGCGAGTTTCCTTATCAAGCATCTGAGGATCGACTGGCGTGAGGGCGAGAAATGGTTCTGGGACACGCTGGTGGATGCCGACGCCGCCAACAATGCCTGTGGCTGGCAATGGGTGGCGGGCAGCGGCGCGGATGCGAGCCCATATTTCCGAATCTTCAACTCCACGGCACAGGCTGAAAAGTTTGACCCACAGGAGGCGTATATCAAAAAATGGGTGCCGGAATATGGCACGGCCGCTTATCCCAAGCCCATTGTCAACCACGAAGCCGCCCGCAAAGCGGCGCTTGAGGGATATGCGAAAGTACGAGGTGACTAAATAAAGAAGGCCGCCGGATAAACCGGCGGCCTTTTCGTTGTCAGGTGCATTCCAGTGTCATGTACTCATCGTGCAGCTTCTGGGTGATTTCGAGCAGGATCTTTTCAGACTCCTCGATATACTTCCTGTTGGCTACCGTTCCCGGCTTCAGCACCCGTTTAAGGTGCTTGTGCAGTTCCCGCTCTGCCGACACACGGAGACGCTCCAACTGATTACGCTGCCTTTCGGCGATCTCCAGCTTGTGGAGATATTCGCCGAACGGACCTGCGCTCTTTTTGAGAGGACTCCGTTTGACCTTCCGCAGCCCATGATAATCACAGACCGCAGGCTCCACCCGGCACTCCATCATCTGCTGACGCAGTGATTCCATATCCGGTTTTAAGCGGAACTGGTACTTGGGTGTCGGCAGAATACCTCGGCGGTAGGCTTCACGGATGCCGATGCGCGAGGATTCCCGCATCGGCAGCTCTTCCAACTGCTGCCGGGTGATGTGATAGGCCCGTGGATTGATGACCTCTCGCGAGGGCTGCTCCAGCGGGATATGATCGTGAAGTTCCATCACAAACCAGACGATTCTCAGTTTGACCCGCTGCCCCGGAGAAGGGTTCGTGACCAGACTGTCATCCTCCATGCTGCACAGGAATACGTAGGGTTTGGCATCAATAAGCTCATAACGCATGTGCTTACCGAATTCCTGACGTGTTTCGCGGCGGGCTGCCGCGAACAGATTCCTGTCGGATTCTTCAATCCCGCCGCCCGGAAGCGTCAGGATGTCCCCCTTACGGAAGGCATCGAACCCCATGTGGATTCGACCGTATTGATCCAGCGCTACAAAGAAGACGCTGGTTCGTTCGATGATGACGTAACCATCGTGTTCAGATTTCTGAGGCGCCGACATGTCGGTACTCCTAAAAAAAGCGCATTGCAGATGGCCTTATCTAGCCTTAAATCCGACACAACGCAAGTAGTGCATACACAACGAAACCACCCCGCCGAAACGGGGTGGTTTATGCCGGAACACAGTTCAGGCGACGCTTTGCAGGCCTTCCGGCGGTGGGTGCCAGTAGTCCTCGGTATGCGGCTGTGTAAGCCGATTTATGATATTTTCCGGCACTGCCATGCGCTTGAGCTGGCCCGCCAGAAAACCGAAATTCTGGCGCATAGGGATGTAGTTCTTCCCTGCCACCAGCCTTTGCCAGTCTTTACCATTGGCGTTGAGTGTGCGGCTGACCATGGTGTGCATCCGGGCTTCGCGCTGCTGCACCTGCGAGTGAAACTGCGTGTGGGGCAGCCCCTGTTCTCGTAGAACGCCAGTGACCTCGAACAACGGAACAACGATGAACAGGTGCACGGGTTCTCCTGACCGGGCCAAGCCCATGCCTGATGGCGCCGTGGCGACCGCATAAGACCGGTCGCTGGCAAGCTTGAACTTGCAGTTAAAGCCCGAACGCGTGAGGTTCATGGAGTTCAGTGTGCCGTTGAAGAGCTTGTGCAGCCCCCGTTCCAGCGACTGCCGCGCGAAGTCATCGTCGGTTTTCATCTCAAAGCACTCGGAAGGAAAGGCCCAGAGGCCGGTTTCATCCTTGCGCAACACGGGGTCGAACCGGCCGTTTTGCCAGATACAGGCGGCTATGGAAATGCTTCCTACTTTCATATCAATGCCTCCTTCGGGGGCTTGAGGAAACTGCGAGGTACTACAGAGGTTGAAACAACTCTTAGGCGCGCATTTAGGATGTATCCGGGATGGCTGCAATCAAAAAGAATCCCCTGACGGGGATTTGGTAATCTTTTTGTAACCGCTGCCGGAAACAGAATTGTTTTTATTCAGGAAGCCTTATTACTTGAGGCGTACGAAGCGAGCGCCATTACGGCCCGGTAGACGCTCGAGCTGCGCCACCCCGAAGATGTCGCCTTCCAGCTGGCGGCGGAGGATCTGCATCGCGGATTCGGTCGTATCTCCGTTCAGCATCACACGGTTGATCACGGCGTCGATGGCGCCGCTCGGCGAGTTGGCGTGGATGGTGGCCATGGAGCCGGCGTGACCGGTGTTGATGGCCGAACAGAATGTGAAGGCGTTCTCCTTACGGATTTCCCCCATGATGATGCGGTCCGGACGAAGACGCAGGGTGGCGTTGAGGAGGTCGTTCACGGCTGCCTGACGTCCGCCTTCCTGGCCTTTGCTGAAGTTAGCAAAGAGGAAGTGTACGAGGTTATCGTGCACCAAACGCAATTCCGGAACGTCTTCCAGCACCACCAGACGCTCGTGCATCGGCACGTGCTTAAGACAGGCGTTCATGAAGCTGGTTTTACCGGTACCGGTACCACCCGATATAAGAATGGTCTTCTGGGTCGCGATGGTATGGATCAGCAACTGGCGCTCGTCTTCCGGCATTTCGTAGGAGTTCAGGTCGAATTCCCGCACGTTGGCCAAACGCACACCGAGGGTAAAGCCGCGGGCGTTCTGCTGGCCCGCCACGAATTGCGCACGGTGGCCGCCCGGCAACTTCACCGAGAGAATCGGATTCGCCATGTTGAAGGTCTGGCCGGTGCGCTCGGAAAGCAGATTCATCAGCGCAAACAGGTGGTCCATATCGAGGGTTTCGTCATCGTAGAACGACCACGAACCATCGTAGGCTTCAAACCCGATCTGGCACGGGCGGTTAATGACAAGTTCCTTCTTGCCCGCGATGCGGTCTGGTTGCAGCCACTTTAAAAACGGCTCGGCGAGTTTTCTCTCGGCGGGACTGAGGATGATTTCGGCGGCCATTGGTGGGATAATCCTTCTTATTCGCGGTGTACACCGCACGTTTATAAGGCCGATATTCGCTAGAATCCGCCATTCCGGCAAGCCCCCTCTCCGCTTTACAGGAACCTGCTGTGGCATTTGCGCGTTATTTTAAGTAAGATGCCCGCGCACTACAAAAGAAAGACCACCCATGGCCTACGTTGAAATTTACACAAAAGACTACTGCCCCTACTGCGACAAGGCCAAGCTGCTGCTGGACCAGTTGATTACCGAGTATACCGAGGTTGATCTGACCACCGAGCCGGCTAAGCTTGAAGAACTGCTGGCACGCCGCCCCAGCGCGCGTACGGTGCCGCAGATTTTCATTAACGGCCAAGGCGTTGGTGGCTGTGACGACCTGTACGAACTGCACACCCAAGGCAAGCTGGTCGCCATGCTGGAAGAGCCTGCCCCGCACGAAATGCCGGAGTAGGTTGAGCCTTTAACGCTTGGAATCGGCCGAGATGGCTGTTGCCAGATAGCGGGTACGGGCGCTGTGAGAGGTCATCCAGACCTGCTTTTTCAGGCTGTATTTTAGCCCCTGCACATGAATGAGCTTAAGCCCGGCTTTATGACACATACTGGCCAGTTGCTGCGGCTTATGGAAGCGCCGGAAGATACGGCTGCCCGGCCGCGTACGGCGGTAGATGTAGCTGGACATCAGTACATGATACAGCCATGCTTTAAAATTGCGGTTGATGTGCGAGAAGATGATCAGGCCGCCGGGCGCGAGAATCTGTTTAAGCACCCAAACCAGTTTGGCGGCATCCGGCGCGTCTTCGATAATATCCAACGCTAAAATGATATCGAACTTGCTGGTGTTCAGCAGTTTTTCAGGCCCCACGGCATGGAAGGTAATGGGTGCACCGAAGGAAATGGCAGAGGCTTCGGCCTGTGCGACAATGGCCGGGTCGGAATCGATCGCCGTAATATCGGCGCCAGATAGCGCCAGAAACTGGCCGATGGGCGACTCGCCGCAGCCGACATCCAACAGCGTTTTGCCGTATAACGGGGCGGGGTCGTCATCGCGCAATTTAAAATGCTTGGCGGCCTGCTCCAGAATATAGCGCTGGCGCAGGGTGTTGTAGTCCTGATAAATATCACGCCGGTCGCGCGGATGGCGCAAAGCCGCAGAAATCTGGGCTATCGACAGCGTTTGCATAAGTTTTTTACGAGCCATGAGAGCCGCAGTGTTTCGCGTTTGTCGGAATGTGTCCAGTGTTTGGGCGCATTTGGGTGAAAAAAGTCTTGCAATATTGGGGTATATGAGGCACATAGCCCCATACGCGCGCAGTCGACACGTCTGCCGCATGCTAACAGACATTTGAAAAGGCAGGTGAATAGTATGGTACGTGTGGATGTTTTCCATAACGATGTTGAGCAAGCTCTGCGTCGCTTGAAGAAGCTGATGAACCGTGAAGGCCTCTTCCGCGAGCTGCGCCAACGCCGCTACCACGAAAAGCCTTTTGAAAAGCGCGCCCGCCTCAACCGTGAAGGTGTACGTCGCTCCAAGAAGAGTGAGAACAAGCGCAACTACGATATGTAGTCGCTTGATGAAGAAAGGCCCCGCAGTGCGGGGCCTTTCTTGTTCGTTATGAAGCCTTTAGGTTGCAGGTGCAGCTTCGGCAGCAGGCCGGGGGGGTTCACCACCAGTGGTGGCTTGGCCCTGACCACGCTGATTACGGTTTCCACCGTTACCACCGTTGTTACCATTGCCATTGTTGTTACCGCCTTTCTGATTCTGATTGATAGCAGAACGGGCGATATCAGCAATCTGCTTACCAGCCGACTCGGTTGCCTTGAGAAGAGAAGTTGATGCTTCCGTCTGGGCTTTCTGCATGGCATCGGCATGCTTGGCAGCGCTGTCGATTTGACCATTGAGAGCTTTCACTTCTGCCTGCAGCACAGCGATCTTCTTCTGATCGCCAATCTTGCCAGCTTCAACGAGCTCGTAGGCCTTTTCCACCATCGTACGGCTTTTGGAAGCCATGTCGATAATGGACTGATGAAGCGATCCCAGTTCTCCCAGCAGGCTGGTATTACGCCCGCTGACAGCCGTCAGATCATCTTCGAGGGATTTCGCCTTCTTCTCGGCGATTTCCTTGGCTTGCGAAAGCGTCAGCTGCTGATGATCAGCGTCGCTGATCGCCGTGACAAGAACGCTTGCTGCATCGAGAATCGTATGGACAGGACCATCGAGATCCCGGCATGACGAATCGAACCAAGCGGCATTCTTGCGAAGCTGCTTGAGAACGTTCCGCAGGTCAGAACCAGCTTCACGGAGAACCGTGAGAGCTTCGTTCTTGTCGGCCGGAGCGGTATGACCCGTCATTTTGCCGATAGCGGTAAGCAGCTCGTTCAAGTCTGCGACCGCCTTGCCTTCCGACTCGGTAGCCTTTTTGATGGCTTCGTCCTTCTCCTTGGTCGCCTTTTCGGCTTCTTCGGTCTTGGTTTTGGCCTCAGCCTCCTTGTCTTTGGCCTTCTGAACGGCCTCGCGGATAGCAGTCGTGATAGAGCCGGCACCATTACGATCGCCGAGCGCTTCACGCAATTCCAGGTCCGTATGAGTCGGAAGCTCTCTCCACCACCTCTTTGCATACAAGTACGTAAAGAAGATGGAGACGATAGCTGTCACAAGAATCAGGAAGGGAATGGATGCGATGAAGCCGAGAAATGCCTGCCAGAAGTCGATACTCGTAGAGCTGCTCATGATTTTTCCTTTCTGAGCGTGTAGGGAATCGGGGCTATAACCCCGCAAATGAACGATAATTGTGATGACACTAAGCGCCCGACCCAAATGGGTCAGGACAACCTGTTAGTTTATATGTGGGAATACAAACTCATATTTACAAGCCTTTGACAGCCCTGTTGCGGGAATGGGCCGGTTGGGCTACAAGCCCTTATGGATTTACGTGAGCAAGGTACCAAGATTCTCGAGCGGTTTGCCGCTGTTGAGCGCGATTTGCAAGACCCCAACGTGGTGAGCGACATTGGCAAAATGACCAGCCTGAACCGCGAATATGCGGATCTGAAAGACGTGGTGGAAGCCTTCAAGGCCTATATCAAGATGCTCGACCAGAAAGAAGAAGCCCAACAGCTGATGGCCGATGCGTCGGCCGACAAGGACTTTAAAGACCTTGCCCAGATGGATTACGAAGAAGCGATTGAGCGTATTCCAGTGATGGAAGATGAGCTGAAGATCATGCTTTTGCCGAAGGATGAGGACGACGGCCGTAACGTCATGCTGGAAATCCGCGCCGGGACCGGTGGTGATGAAGCCGGTATTTTTGCGGGCGACCTGTTCAAGATGTACACAGCCCTTGCCGCCGTACTGGGCTGGCGTGTGGAAATCCAGGACGCCAGCGAAGCGGAAAAGGGCGGCTACCGCGAAATCATCGCGCGTATTTCCGGCCAGAACGTGTTCCGTCAGCTCAAGTTTGAAGGCGGTGTGCACCGCGTGCAGCGCGTACCGGCCACCGAAACCCAGGGCCGTGTGCACACCTCGGCGGCGACCGTAGCCGTATTGCCGGAAGCGGAAGAAGTGGATGTGAAGATCGAAGACAAGGATCTGCGCATCGACGTGTTCCGCAGCTCCGGGCCGGGTGGTCAGAGCGTGAACACCACCGACAGTGCGGTACGTATCACGCACATCCCGACCGGTCTTTCTGTCGCCTGCCAGGACGAAAAAAGCCAGTTGAAGAACAAAGACAAGGCGATGAAGATTCTGCGCAGCCGCCTGCTGGCCGCCAAGCGCGAAGAAGCCGCCGCCGCCCGCGGTGCCCAGCGCAGTGCGATGGTCGGGAGCGGTGACCGTTCGGAAAAGATCCGCACCTATAACTACCCGCAGAACCGTGTGAGCGACCACCGCATTGAGCTGACCCTGCACAACCTGCCGGACATCATGATGGGTGGTAAAAACCTGATTGAACTGCTCAACGCCCTGCAACGCGCCGACGAAGCCGAGCGCCTTGCCGCGCTGACCGAGTAAGGCCCCTCTCCCGTGCCCACGCTGGCCGAAGTCGCACGGGAGGTTCAGCAGCGTTTGCAGGCTGTGAAAGATGTGGCGCCGCGTGAAGGGCGCGAGCTGGTTCTACATGCTATGGAACTTGAAGATAACCCTTCAATTATTTTATATCATTCTGATTTTGATACATCCAAGACAGATATTCTGGAGCAGTTTGTCGTGCGTCGCATGGCCGGTGAGCCGCTACAGTACATTCTGGGCCATGCCTGGTTTTACGGGCGCACGTTTACGGTAACTCCGGCGGTTTTGATTCCGCGCCCAGATACGGAGACGCTGGTGGAGGCCTGCCTGCAACGTCTGAATGACACCCCTGCCCGCGTGCTGGAACTTGGGGTGGGTTCAGGCTGTATTGGCGCTACGCTGCTGGCCGAACGCCCGGCTGTGACCTATGTGGGAGTAGAGATAGATGCCGCGGCTGCGGAGGTGGCGAGACGTAACATCGGAACCTATGCCGAAGCAAATCGCTGGGAGGTAAAGGTTCAGGATGGGCTGGATGGCGTGACGGATGGCCCATTTGACATGTTGGTAAGTAACCCGCCCTACGTGACCGATGAGGAATGGACAGCGCTGGAAGCTGATGTGCGCGACCATGAGCCACGCTTAGCGCTGACAGGTGCTACGGCTAACCCGGATGGTATGCTGTTCTACCGCAAGCTGGCGGCTTGGGGTGCCAGAACCTTACGCACCGGCGGCTGGCTGTGCGTGGAAACCGGTTGGCAACAGACCGCCGCCGTGCAAGATTTACTGCAAGAATACAAGACCGAGAACGGAACAGCGGCATGGCATACCATCAGCATTATCAACGATTTGGCCGGGCGCGGACGGGTTGTCTGCGCGCAACGGGCGGGCTAAGTTCCATGCTCTTCTGGCCGGTTTTGCTGGCTATCGCTTTTGTGTTTGCCGGTTGCACCACCACGCCGGAAACCCCGCTTGGCGAATGGGCCTACGATTTCAGTCTGAACAGTTTTGAAGACAAGCGCCCTTATGACGACACCCGCATGATGGTCGACAAGCCGTTCCGCATCCGCGACTTCATGAACGGCTGGCATGCTAACGTTGGCCGCAACCTTTTTGCCAGCGAGCCCGCCAAGCTGGATGTTGTACTGCACTATTATGAGGCGACCCAGAACGCCCGCAGCTATGCTCTGACCATGGAAATGAGCCTGCAAGGACACGACCAATACGGCCGCCTTCTGGCTGCTACCAACGGCCGCTGCAATGCCGTGATACATGCCGACGTGGAAACCTGGGGCAACATGTGGGGGGATTTTTGGCAACAGCCCGCCGACCAACGCGCAGCCTCACCCTTGACCTCTGAGGTGCGGGACGCAACGATGTGGCAGAAAGTGATGAATACATGCGTCAAACAGTTTGCGACCAGCTTTGGAAATACGCTTACCGGGCCAGCCGCCCGCTAGGCTTTGTGTTTGTAGCCGCCCTTATGGCCGGTTGCGTTTTAGAAGTGCCTAACCCCGTTGGTGGTTACGACAGCGGCCGCGATAAAATGCCGCTGGATGAAACGGGTGTATGGACAAACAAGCCCCCCACGCAGAAAGAGCTGCTGCTGACCCGCAGTGACTTCAGTGTGGAGATCGTCCGCTTTACCGATAGCCGTCGCCCGCGCAGCATGGAGCTGCAAAGTGACGACCAGATGATTTACCAGTACGAACCAGATAACCTGATGGGTGGCGTAAGCTACCAGGTGCCCGCCATTTTGGGTAAATACCTGAGCTACCGCCCCAAACAGCCCAAGCACTATAAGGTAGAGATCGACCTCAAGCGCCTTGAGACCGTCATCAAGACCGGTACGCTGCTAAGCGGAAGCTGGGGCCGCTACAGTGTAGACGCCGAATTTGTGGCCACCGTGCGTCGCCCAGACAGCAGCGTCGTGTTCATCCGCACCTACCGTTACGACCCCAAGCAAGCCCGTAAAGACCACTCCGGCCGCGGCCCGAGCAAAGAGCGCGACCGCGCCCGCATGTACGACTTGACTGAAAGCGTGATCCGGGAAGCCGCGCAGGACATTGGTTGGGATATCCGCCAACGCGACGCCCGCCGCTGGAAGGTTGAAGCTCCGCAAAGTATTCCGACCCGCCTGAACCAGCCGCCGGTTGACCGTGCCGTAGGAACACCCAATGCTGACGCTAAGCCCGAAGTAAATGCACCCGCCATTGTGCCGGCCACGCCGAGCATGTGGATCGACGGGCCGTTTGAACCGAACGATGTGCCGGTACAGGAAGTCCCCTTCGGCCCGCAACAAGGTGAGCCGGAAGGTAACACGCCCCAACAACTGGTGATTTAAGACACCTTAACGAAAAGGCCGGAGAAAACTCCGGCTTTTTTTGTGCGAGCTAAGATTGATGCTGGCCAGCAACCGACGTGCGCAGCCCTTGTCGCTCGGCGTAGTCGGACAGGATACGGTACGCCACATTGATGCGTTTGGACTGGTCGGCCGCCGTGTCGCTCTGATTCACATCCGGGTGGTGCTGCTTCATCAGCGTAATGTAACGCTTTTTGAGGGTGACGGCTTCCAGTGGACGCTCGATACCGAAAATGGCGCAGGATTCTTTCACATCGGCAGGCAGGTGGCGGGTGGAGGGCAGCGACTCGCCCTGACGTTCGCGGGCGACACGGTCTTTAAAGAAGCCGTAGAGGTCATCGGGGTCGGCAAAGGGGTCGATGCGCGGTTGCTCGACACGGGCGCCACTTGGCCCCTGCCCTTGCAGGCCGCTATTCCAGGCCGGGCGCTTCCAGTTCGCGGTGCCATCCTGCATGCCGTAAATCTCGTGTTCGGAAAACCCTTCCAGACCGTTCCAGCGCTTATTGAACTCCTTGATATGCGCTGCGCAGAAGTACTGCCGGTCGCGGAGGTCGCGCGGGTTACGGGGTGCCGGGAACGTGCCTTCTTCGTTGCACTCCGGCCATGCACATACATGGGTCATAGGTTAGGATATGGTGGATATCAGCCAGTTTGGCAAGTCCGTGAATGCCAAAAGACAGACCCAACCAAGAAGAATGGGAACCCCAAACGGTATGCTGGCCTTGGGTTTGAGGAAGGCTACCGGCAGCCAGCACAGGCTACCGAGCGCAATCGCAAAAAAGGCATCGGTAAGCGGGAGGAAGGCGAAAAGTGCGGCAAGCAGTTTAAGATCTCCGCCACCCATACCGATTTTGATATGGCTACGGCTGAGAACCAGCGACACCAGAAGCAGAATAACCAGCGCCAGAACCGCCTGCAAAAAGCCACCGAAAACCAGACTGTGGACAAGGCCGACGACCATCAGTGGTACGGTATAGATATTCGGCAGGGTGTAAGTGGTGAGGTCGAGCGCCAGCAGGCGGCCAAAAATAAGTCCTATAGCAAGCGCGCCGATGCCGTAGTGCGACCACAGCAGAAGAGTTATGACCAGCGCCGCCAGCAGGCTGAGCGGTGTGAGCGATTCGCGTGTGAGCATCCCCGTAACGCTGCTTTGCGGCACGTGGGTGGCGGTTTCCCATGGGGTGAACTGCGGGAGGTTTTGGGGCATGGGGAGAGTATAAGCCAAATTTGGTTAAACTGCGTCTTTTTTCGGCCTACTGCGCAGGGATGATGTGCCGGTTTCCGTTTTAAGAGCGCAAGAAGGACAACCATGCATGAAAAAAGCTCTCTTCACCGGGATAGGATTTGCTGCTCTGGCTTTGGCTACGGCGGGTAGCGTACAGGCCAGCGACGATTTTTGCCGGGAATACCAGCGTCGTGTGACCATTGGCGGCAAGATTCAGGACAGTTACGGCACCGCGTGTTTGCAGCCCGATGGCAGTTGGAAGATCGTGAATGAAGGAGACCCCCAGATTGTGGGCAGCGTAGCACCCGAGCCGGTTTACGTGCAGCAGCAACAGCCCGTGATTATGTATGAAGAAGAACCCTTGTATGTGCCTTACCAGACGACCTACCGCAGCTATGGCTACGACCCCTCGCCTCTCTGGTGGGGTGTGAACCTGAGTTTTAATGACCGTGACCGTCACCACGGCTGGCGCGATAACCGCGGTTGGGACAGAGGTCATGGTCACCATGGGCATGGCGGGCCGGGGCGCGGGCATCATGGCCATGGGCGTGGACACGACCGGCACTAAAAAACGGCCCTGAGCGGGCCGTTTTTTAGTGCGTGAACCTTAGTTCGGCTTTTCGTCCGAAGGTTCTTCGGCAGCGCCAGCTTCGGCTTCGGTTGCCACTTCGGCAGCGGCTTCGGCGATAGCTTCGGCCGGAAGGTCAGCAGCTTCGGCGTCCGTACCTTCGGCTTCACCTTCTTCGCCGGTGCCGTTAAGCAGCGCGGCGTTGAGGCGGGTGACCAGACGAACCTCGGAACCGCTGGTGGTGAACAGACGGACACCTTGGGTGTTACGGCCCATGATGGAGATGTCGGACACCTTCATGCGGATCAGCTGGCCGTCGTTGGTGGCGATCATAATCTCGTCTTCCAGCGTGACCGGCAGTGCGGCGACCACGTTACCGTTACGGTTGGTGGTCTGGATGCTGATAACACCCATGGTACCGCGGCCCTTTTCCGGATAGTCGGTGGCCGGTGTGAGCTTACCGTAACCGTTGGAGGTGACGGTGAGGATGTGCGTCTCGGTATTGCTGAGAATGTGCATAGCCATCACGCTGTCGCCCGGACGGAGGTTCATACCGCGCACACCGGTAGAGGTACGGGATGCAATCGGACGGATCTCATCGTCGGCGGCGCTGAAGCGCACAGCCGAACCGTTCTGGGACGACATCAGGATGCTCGCGGCGCTTGGTGCTTCGTTGGCGCCCTCGGCCGTGGCTTCACCGCTCATCACGGCTTCCATGGCGGTGGGGACCACACGCGGCAGCAGGTGCACGCCCAGCAGCTTGTCGCCACCGTTGAGGCCCATACCGTAGATACCGGTGCTGCGCACGTTGGCGTAGGCCGAGAGCGGAGTCTTACGGATCATACCGTTCTGGGTAGCAAAGACGAGGAATTGGCTGGACCAGGTCGATTCGTCGCGCGGAATCGGCACGGCGGAGGCCACGTGTTCATCTTTCTGCAGTTGCAGCAGGTTGATGAACGCCTTACCGCGCGAAGTGGCGGTAGCTTGCGGCAGTTCGTACACCTTCAGTTTGAAGACATTTCCCTTGTTGGTGAAGAACAGAACCGGGTCGTGCGTGTTGGCGACGAAGAGGTTGGACATTTCTTCGTTCTCGCGCAGGTTGGCCGCAGCCTTGCCCTTACCACCGCGACGCTGGGCACGGAAAGTCGCCAGCGGTACGCGCTTGACGTAGCCGTCGGAACTCAGGGTCACGATCATATCTTCCGGCGGAATCAGGTCTTCCAGGTTCACATCGGCACCACCATCGATAATCTCGGTACGGCGGGGGGTTGCGAACTGGGCCTTGACCTCGATCAGCTCTTCCTTGATCACTTCGAACAGCTTGACGCGGTCCGACAGAATACCAAGCAGGTAGCGGATGTTATCGGCAATTTCAGCGGCTTCGTTCAGAATCTTTTCACGTTCCAGACCGGTCAGGCGGTGCAGACGGAGGTCGAGAATCGCCTGTGCCTGTGCGGCCGACAGCTTGTAAGAGGTACGGTCGGTTACATCGCCCAGCAACTCCAGCAGCGGCAGCACGGCATCGGCCGGCCACGGGCGCTGCATCAGTTCGTCCTTCGCGATGGAGGGATCCGGGGCGTTACGCACGATCTTGATGACTTCGTCGATGTTGCCGACGGCGATACCCAAGCCCACCAAGATGTGAGCACGGTCGCGGGCCTTGGCCAAACGGAACTTGGTACGGCGGGTAACGACTTCATCGCGGTGGTTAAGGAAGGCACGCAGAATGGGGAGAACACCCAGCAGCTTCGGCATACCGCCATCCAGCACCACCATGTTGTAGCTGAAGCTGGTTTGCAGGTCGGTGTGCTTGTACAGCTGGTTGAGCACGACTTCGGCATTGGCACCGCGCTTAAGCTCTACCACCACGCGTACACCGAAACGGTCGGACTCGTCGCGCATGTCGGAGATTTCGTCGATGACCTTGTCCTTCACCAGGTCGGCGATCTTCACCACCAGGTTGGCCTTGTTCACCTGGTAAGGAATTTCGGAGATCACGATGACCGGTTTGGTGTCGGGGTTCTCGATCTCTACCTTACCGCGGATGACCACGCTGCCGCGGCCCATGGCGTTACCGGTAACGATGGCGCCACGACCAACGATGATACCGCCGGTCGGGAAGTCCGGGCCTTTTACAATCGCGTTAATGTCTTCCGGCGTGGTGTTCGGGTTTTCAATAATGTGCAGGCAGCCATCGATCACTTCGCCCAAGTTGTGCGGCGGAATGTTCGTGGCCATACCCACAGCGATACCCCCTGCCCCGTTGACGAGGACGTTGGGAATACGGGTGGGGAGAACGCGGGGCTCGTGCTCGGAGCCGTCATAGTTCGGCTGGAAATCGACGGTGTCTTCGTCGATGTCGTTGAGCATGGCCGAACCTGCCTTGGAGAGGCGGATTTCGGTATAACGCATAGCTGCAGGCGAGTCGCCGTCCATACTACCGAAGTTCCCCTGGCCGTCTTCCAGCGGCAGACGCAGGGAGAAGTCTTGCACCATACGGGCCATGGCGTCATAGATGGCGCCGTCGCCGTGGGGGTGGAATTTACCCATAACGTCACCCACCACACGGGCCGATTTGAGGTATTTACGGTTGTAATCGTTGCCCATAAGGTTCTGGGCGTACAGAATACGACGGTGAACCGGCTTGAGACCGTCGCGGACATCTGGCAGCGCACGGGAGACGATGACCGACATGGCGTAGTCGAGGTACGACTTACGCATTTCTTCTTCAATGGTAACGGGCATTACGCTGCTGGACAGCAGGGAATTCGGGACGTTCGGAGGGGTGGTAGACATGCGGTTCGCTTTCGACTCTCTCAACTTGTACTTTTAACGGTCGATATATAGCAGAACTGGCGGAAAACCGCTATTCTTTATGCAATTCGGGGGTGGAATTGTGTCTGAAAAAGAGGCATGAAACACCCCCTTCTGCGTCAGACTGATATTTTTACCACACCTACCCTGCTTAATCCCCTTCATTTGCTTCAATTCTGTCAGGTTTTCTATCGGAAGCTCCCTATAATCAGTCATGAAAAAATCCTCCCATGCCTGTATGGCTCTTTTTAGTATGAGCGGTTTGCTGCTTATCATCGGACACGCCTTCAGTCAGGAACGTACTGCCGGAGGATCGCTTGGCAACGAAGCCAGCTGGAACGCGCTTAAAAACCTGATCGACAAAACCGATGGTGACGTAGCCATCATCAAAACCGACGTCAACGCCATCAAAGACTGCGCGACCAAAGGGCAAATCTGGCAGCCCGGCAAAGGCTGTATCTCTCCCGGCGGCAAGCTTGATCACTATGACATTCTTCCGTTGCGCGGTAGCTGTACGGCTCAGGTCCAAGCCGCCAACACATATGTCGGTGCCTCCAATCTCAATGGAAGCTATGCCAGCAATAGCGTAACGTTTTATGGTCTTAACGGTGAGTGGGAGCTGAATATGGTCCGCTCCGACTGTTCTCCCATGAGTAACAAGCCTAACGGTACCCTTAAAGTGCCTAAAACAGCTGATAATGCTGTTATCAAAGGATTTTATAAGTATTAACCCCAACCCAACATAAGGTCTGCCATGAAATTTCCCCTATTCCTTTGCACTCTTGCTTTAAGCCTGACCGTTCTTTTCATGCCATCGGCTCAGGAGCGGACTGCGGGTGGCTCTCTTGGCAACGAAGCAAGCTGGAGCGCCCTGCGTAATATGATCGATAAAACCAACGGCGATGTGAATGTTGTCCGTGTCGATCTAAACGCCATGAAAAATTGTGCGGCTCAAGGAAAAATATGGAAGCCTGGCGCCGGCTGCGTACTGGCTGCCGCTGACCCAAGTGTGCTCAATAATGTCACTTACTGCGGTTCGCACGGCATGGTGTTCAATGGCAGTGGGTGCGTCCAGCCCAGCACCCCCGCTCCTAACTGCCGTATCGAAATGTTTTCCACTTTGAACCCTTCCGGAGGATATATGGTCTTACAACCGCAGAACCAAGGTTACAAATGCGTTTATTCTAGCCGATGGCAAGGTAGTGGCGGCCAATATGACAGCCCCACGGATAACTACAGCTCCATTTGCGCAAAGATTGTCTGTAACTAAAAAAAGAGTCCCTGACATCAGGGACTCTTTTTTTACAGCAGCATAAGCGTTGCCAGCCCAAGGAAGACGAAGAAGCCGCCGACATCGGTGAACGTGGTGGTGATGACGCCGGTACTGATGGCGGGGTCGTACTTGAAACGCTTAAGCACCAGCGGGGTGGCCCAACCGCCGAAGGCCGCAATGGCGTGATTGGCGACGGTGGCCAGTGCAATGACCAGCGCAAGCATCGGGTTACCGAAGATCAGCCAGACGCCCAGAGCCATCAGAAGGGCGATGACGAAGCCGTTCATGTTGCCGGAGAGAAACTCCTTCTTAAACAGCGTCCATGCGTTCTGGCGGGTAATACTACCGGTGGCCAGACCCCGGATAATAACCGTTTGCGTCTGGGTCGTTGCATTACCGCCGCTGGAGGCGATGATCGGCATAAGCACCGCCAGCGTGGTGAGCTTGGCGATGGAGTCTTCGAACAACGAAATAACCGAGGCGGCGGCAATGGCGGTACCGAGGTTCACGATCAGCCACGGCAGACGGCTGCGGGCGGTGACGATGGCGGGTGCGAACAAGTCTTCGGAGGAGTCTACCCCGGCGGCGGCCGACTGACGCCAGGCGGCATCGTCCATAACCGTATCAAGGATGTCATCGATAGTAATACGCCCCAGCAACTGGCCACGCTTGTTGACCACGGCGAGGTTATGGATGTCGTACTTCTCGAAAATCTTCACCACGTCGTCGGAAGACAGTTCCGGCTGCACGCTGAGCGGTGTTTTGCGCATCACGCTTTCCAGTGTGGCCTTGAGCGGCGCCTTGACCAGACGGTTGACCGACATGGTACCGAGCAGCTTGCGGCGCTTATCCACCACAAAGACCGTGCCCGGGTTTTCCGGCAGGTCTTCGTCGCCAGAGCGCATGTAGGCGAGAACCTGTTCAACGCGGTCGGTCGGCAGAGCCACGGCAACTTCCAGCTGCATCAGGCTACCGGCCGTATCCGGCTCAAAATCCAACAGCTTCTTCTGCTGGTGGTCGTCCAGCAGGTCTTCGGCCTCCATTTCCTCGTCTTCGGAAATTTCTTCCACGGCTTGAGCAATGTCGGCCGCGTCATCCGATTCCAGCTCGCTGATGACCTGCTTCACGTCATCCGGGTGGAGTTGCTGGAGCACGTATTCCTGCACACCCTCTTCCAGCTCGGCCACTACGTCGCCTAGGTGCTCGGCGGGAATGTTCACCAGTACGGTACGGCGATGCTCACGCGGGAGACGCTCAATCAGGTCGGCGATGTCGGCAGGGTGGAGGTCGGCCAGCAAAGTGCCCAGTTTTTCCGGGGTGGCATCCAGCGCGACAAGAATCTCGATATACGCGTCGTCGGTCAGGTTTCTATGGGAATTCACTACATAGTGGTTTTGTTCGACCATTTGAGAGTCCCCTCCTGTGTTGTACGTGCGTGTTACATGATGTTGGGTTTATAGGGCCATATGGCCGCGTTGGCTACCTTTCGGGCGGCAGTTTGTATCCAAAGATATCGTTTTGGTAAGGTGGGGTGTGATATTTCATCTTTACCAAAAAAGGCAGCCCGCAGGCTGCCTTGGTTTTTGCAGGCGTTACGCCGCGCGGGAGGCGCTGCGGGTTTTGGCTTTGGCCTTGTTCTCCGACATCTGCGCGTGCACCACAGCAAGAGCCGAGAGGTTAAGGGCACGGTGCACCGGCGCGTCGATCGACAGGATGTGGATCGGTTGGTCCATACCCAGCATGATGGGGCCGATGTAATCGGCATTAGGAGCTACCATGCGCATCAGGTTAAAGCTGATGTTGGCGCTGTCGACATCCGGGAAGATCAGCACATTAGCGGGGGCATCGAGCTGAGAAGCCGGGAAGATGCGGCTCATCACTTCCATGTTCAGTGCGGTGTCGGCCTGCATTTCGCCCTCTACAGAAATCTCCGGCCAGCGCTGGGTGATGATGCGGCGGGCTTCCTGCATCTTCAGGCTTTGACCGGTTTTAGAGGAACCGAAGTTGCTGTGCGAAAGCAGTGCCACGCGCGGCTTGATACCGAAGTTGGAGACTTCGGCGCAGGCCAGACTGGTCATTTCGGCCAGTTGCTCGGCAGTGGGGTTGGCCTGCACGTGGGTGTCGGCCAGGAACAGCAGGCGGTCTTTGCTCATGAACAATTGCAGCGCATAGATGTGCGAGATGTCGTTACGGCCATTAATAATTTGTGCTGCTTGCGGCAGGTAGCGCATCAGGCGGCCAGAGATACCGCAGACAATTGCATCGGCCTGACCGACCTTGACCATAAGGCAGGCCCAGATGAGCCAGCGGGAGCGCAGGTGAACTACGGCTTCCTGACGGGTGACGCCATCGCGCTGGCGGATCTGGTAGTACTTCTCGGTGAACTCTTCGATCTGCTCATCGGTTTGCGGGTCGATGAGGGTGAACTCTTCGCCTTCCACCATGCTCAGGCCGAGTTCGGCAATGTGGGCTTCGACCACATCGCGACGACCGAGGATGATCGGGTGGCCGATGCCTTCGGCAATGACCGACTGCGCGGTTTGCAGAATGCGGGGGTCTTCACCTTCCGGGTAGACAATACGCTTCGGGTTGGCGCGCGCCTGGTTATAGATTTGGCGCATGATGCTGAAGGATTGGTCGATAGTGGAGTGCAGGCTTGCGGCGTAAGCGGCAAGGTCGGCAATCGGGCGGGTGGCCACACCGGTGTCCATCGCGGCTTTGGCCACAGCCGGCGCGATGGTGGACAGCAGGCGGCTGTCGAACGGCTTAGGAATCAGATAATCCGGACCGAACTTGAGCTTGGAGCCTTTGTAAGCACTGGCCAGAGCCGGCTCGGCAGCCTTTTGGGCCAGCTTGGCAAGGGCTTCGGCAGCGGCCAGCTTCATTTCGGTATTGAAGGTTTTCGCGCCACAATCCAGTGCCCCGCGGAACAGGTACGGGAAGCCCAGCACGTTGTTGATCTGGTTGGGGTAGTCGCTACGACCAGTCCCGACGATGGCGTCCGGGCGGGTGGCTTTGGCCAGATCCGGGTCGATCTCCGGGCGCGGGTTGGCCATGGCGAAGATGACCGGCTTTTCGGCCATGGTCTTCAGCATTTCCGGCTTGAGAATATCGGCGGCAGAGAGACCAAGGAAGTAGTCGGCACCGTCGAGCGCTTCGGCCAGCGTGCGGTTTTTGGTTTTGTGGGCAAACGGCTTGTGCTGCTCGGTCAGCTTTTCGCGGTCGGCATGAATGACGCCGTCGATGTCGACCAGCGTAATGTTCTTCTGCGGCACGCCCCAGTCGACCAGCAGATTCATGCAGGCCAGGCCTGCGGCCCCTGCCCCGCTGCACACGATCTTCACCTTGGTTTTGTCTTTGCCGGTGACCTTGATGCTGTTCATGAAGGCGGCGCAGACGATGATAGCAGTGCCGTGCTGGTCGTCGTGGAGAACCGGAATATCCAGCTTTTCGCGGAGTTTTTCTTCAATATAGAAGCACTCCGGTGCCTTGATGTCTTCCAGGTTGATACCACCGAACGTGGGAGCCAGCGAGGCAACGATATCGACGAATTTTTCCGGGTCGGTCTCGTTGATTTCGATATCGAAGACATCGATGTTGGAGAATTTTTTGAAGAGAACGGCTTTGCCTTCCATCACCGGCTTGCTGGCCAGCGGGCCGATGTTACCAAGGCCCAGAACGGCAGTACCGTTAGAGATAACGGCTACCAGATTGCCCTTGCTGGTGTAGCGGTTGGCGAGGTTCGGGTCGCGGTGGATCTCCATGCAGACTTCGGCGACACCGGGGGTGTAACCGAGAGAGAGGTCGGCCTGCGTGGTAAGAGGTTTGGTGGAGATGACCTCGATTTTACCGGGGCGCGGGTAGCTGTGGTAATGGAGGGCGGGCGAAAGCTCGGTTTCCTGGGTTTCAGGAACGTCGTTTTGGGTGGTCATGGGTTTCTTTTCCTTGGCAAATATTGGGGCCGTTATCTGCCTTTTTTTGACCTTTGGCAAGAATACGGTGGTGCGGTGCGCAAAAACGTAAGGCGAACGAAAAGAGGCCCGCAGGCCCCTTCTCTTTTGCGTGCGCTACAGCGCGGCGCGACCTGCAGACAGCGCCGTGGCGAGGTCGCCACTGCCGCCGCCCATGGCGAGTTCCGGCTTGCCGCCGCCACGACCGCCGATGGCGGTGCAAGCAGCTTTGAGGATGTCTCCAGCCGAAATAGTACCCGAGAGGTCTTTGGTAACACCGGCAACGAGGCTAACCTTGCCTTCGGTGGCGCTACCAAGCAGCACCACACCCGAGCCGATACGGCCTTTGAGGTCTTCCACCGCCGCGCGCAGGGCGTCGGCGTCGGCACCATTCACCTCGGACACCACCAGTTTGGCGTTGCCATTATAGGCTTCGGCCTTGTTCAGCAGACTGGAGGTATCGACCGTGGCACTGGCTTTAGCAGCCTGCTTGCCTGCGGTTTGCAGGGTTTTGATGCGCTCTGGCAGGTCGGTTGCTTTGGTTTTGAGTTGGAGGGCGAGCGACTTCAGCAGGTCGGATTCGGCCGCATAGCTTTGGCGGGCCGCTTCGTGCGTCACCGCTTCGATACGGCGGATACCTGCGGCGACGGAGCTTTCGCCGGTGATGCGGAACAGGCCGATCTCACCGGTCTGGCTCACGTGCGTACCACCGCAGAGGTCGGCGGTGACCATGTTCACGCTGTCCGGGTTGCCGACGTAGACCACACGGACTTCATCGCCGTACTTTTCGCCGAACTGGGCAGTAGCACCGCTCTTCACGGCATCGTCCTTATCGATCACTTTCGTGACCACAGGCAGGTTCTGCCAGATACGGGCGTTGACCCAGGCTTCCACTTTGGCGATCTCTTCAGCGGTCACTGCCTTGGGGTGCGAGATGTCAAAGCGAGTGAGCTGGTCATCCTGACGGCTACCGCGTTGAACCACGTGGTCGCCCAGCACGTCGCGCAGGGCGGCGAACATGATGTGGGTGGCAGTGTGGTTGCGCTGGATGGCATCACGGCGGGCGTTATCGACCTGCAGCTCGACATTCGCACCCACACATAGGCGGCCTTCGGTAATGGTGACGTGGTGGATGAAGACACCGTCGAGCACCTTGTGAGTGTCGGTGACGAGGCCTTTAAAGCCCTCGCCTGCAATGGTGCCGGTGTCGCCCACCTGACCGCCGGATTCGGCGTAGAACGGAGTTTGGCTGACCACCATGATGCCCTTGGAGCCGCTTTCGATCGCTTCGGTCTGCTCGTTGTCGGCCACCAGAGCTTTCACGACAGCTTCGGCAGAGGTGACTTTGTAACCGAGGAATTCGGTGGTGCCGGTCTTTTCCTGAACATCGAACCAGACATCGCTCAGCTTGACGTCGCCGCTGCCCTTGAAGGAGGCGCGGGCGCGGGCGCGCTGGGCTTCCATATGAGTTTGGAAACCTTCTTCATCTAGCTTGATGCCCTTGCTCTTCAGCGCATCGTTGGTGAGGTCGACCGGAAAGCCGAAGGTGTCGTAGAGCTTGAAGATGACTTCACCGTCGAGCGTGTCGCCACTCTTGAGGGATTTGGTGGCTTCATCCAGTAGGCCCATGCCTTGCTTGAGGGTACGGCCGAAACGCTCTTCTTCCATCTTGATGACGTCGGAGGCCATGTTAGCGCCGCGTTGCAGTTCCGGGTAGGCTTCGCCCATCACGCCGACAAGGGTCGGCACGAGGTTGTGGATGAAGGGCTTGTCCATGCCCAGCAGGTTACCGTGGCGCATGGCACGACGCATGATGCGGCGCAGAACGTAACCGCGGCCTTCATTGCTCGGCATCACGCCGTCGACCATCAGGAAGGTCATGGCGCGGAGGTGGTCGGCGATGACGCGCAGGGAGACGTCGCCGTCCTTATCCTTGCGGTATTCGGTGCCGGCCATTTTGGCGGCGGCGGAAATGATGCTCTGGAAGACGTCGGTATCGTAGTTGCTGTGAACGCCCTGGGCGACGGCCATGACGCGCTCAAGGCCCGCGCCGGTATCGATGTTCTTATTCTTGAGCGGAACCTTGGTGCCGTCTTTCTGTAGATCGAACTGCGTGAACACGTGGTTCCAGATCTCCATGAAGCGGTCGCCATCTTCTTCCGGCGTGCCGGGGCGGCCACCGTAAACGGACGGACCGTGGTCGAAGAAGATCTCGGAGCATGGGCCGCACGGGCCGGTGTCGCCCATGGTCCAGAAGTTATCGGAGGTGGGAATACGGATGATGTCTTCCTTTTTAAGGCCGATGACCTTGTTCCAGATGTCGAAGGCTTCGTCATCATCGTGGTACACGGTCACGCACAGGCGGGTCGGGTCGATCTTCAGGACTTCGGTGACCCATTCCCAGCCCCAGACCAGGCTCTCTTGCTTGAAGTAGTCGCCGAAGCTGAAGTTACCCATCATCTCGAAGAAGGTGTGGTGACGGGCGGTGTGACCGACATTTTCAAGGTCGTTGTGCTTACCACCAGCGCGGACGGACTTTTGTACCGAGGCGGCGCGCTTGAGGCGGGTATCGGCACCCGTAAAGTTATTTTTAAACTGCACCATACCGCTGTTGGTGAACATCAGCGTCGGGTCGTTATCTGGCACCAGGCTGGAGCTGGGCACGATCACGTGGTCTTTGCTGCGGTAATGCTCTAGGAAGCTGCGGCGAATCTCGGCTCCGGTCATCATGGTTGGGTATCTCCCCTTTTCTATCTCGAATAATTGCGCGTTTTTAACACTGTTTGGACCACGAATCTATACGATTGCACACGGATTCGCCTTGGTGAGGCCCTTCTTTCCACCAACAAGTTAAGGAAAACGATGAATAGCCCTAAAGGGCTGCGGCGGCCGCGTAAGCTCGGGCGATCAAAATCATCATGACTGTAAGACTAAATGCGCGTTTGCCGTTTGGCAAGGCTTGATTTGATGAGAAATGTTTTGTATTCAAGCTCAGCACGTCAGAGGTGCATCTTCACTCTTGTTTTTACGCATACGGGGAAACTGACCATGCGAATTACTCTTGTCGAGGCTTCCAGCCTCAAAAACATCCTCACAGGTGAAAGCAAACCCACCCTTGTGAACAGCGACGGCAAAGCCGTCATCTTCAAGCTGTTCGAAGACAAGCCCTCCATCAAGCTTGTTCTGCAGCGCTGCACGGCTGAAGCGGTGGCCAGGACAAATGCCCGCAACACCAAGCGGTACGTAGGGGTTTCCACTCTGGAAGTGGATTTCTACAGTTCCAGCTGGAATGACCTGTCGCACCTGACGGTTATCTACGCACTTCATCCGGAAGCTCCTCATTCCCGCATCTACATCGTGGCCACGCCACACAAGATCGATCCCGAGAAGCTGACGCGGGAACTGATGCAGACAGTGTCGGAAGGCAAATCCTTCGAAACCGAGTACCCGATACTGGAGATCAAGCAGGCGCCACACCGCCGGTTCAACCTCATGGTATCTGAGGCGGCTGCAGCCTAATCTTTACTTCGCTCACTCAAACGGCGGCCTTTTGGCCGCCGCTTTGCTTTATATGGGCTATTTTTTTGTCTTCAGCAATTCTTCATAGATATCGGCAATTTCGCGCAGAGCACGATTTACGCTAAATGGCTGAAGGTTGTAGGTGATGTGCTCGCGCCCCTGCACCTGCGCCATCGGCAGAGCGGCGGCCAGGCTTTCCACATTACCGCGTTCGGCCCAGATAACCTGCCCTTTGCTGCTGGGTTCGGAAAGGAACTCGCTCGGACCTTCGGTACGGGTACAAACCAGTTGGCAGCCGTGGCTCATGGCTTCCAGAATGGTCAGGCCGAAGGGCTCGTAGCGGGAGGCGCTGACGTAGGCGTCAAATGCTTCGTAGTACGCGGCCATTTCCGGTACGTAACCTGCCAGAACGATGCGGCGGTCCGGGCCTTTCAGGGCTTCCAGTTTCGCGCGGTCGGGCCCCTCGCCCACAATGACCAAGCGCACGTCGGCTTCCGGATCCGGGTAGGCCATCAGGAAGGCTTTAATCAGAACGTCCATCCCCTTTTGGCCGTGCAGGCGGCCGACACTGCCGAACACGACGGTTTTGGCGCTGGCATGCCATGTGGCACGCAGAGCTTCGATCGATTCGTTCGAGGCCGGCTTCTGCAGTGGCAGCCAGTTCCAGACGGTACGGAGGATACCAGTGTAGCCATCGGCCAGAATCTCTTTACGCTGCCAGCCTGCAATGCAGACGGCGGCATCGGATGCTTTCATGCTTTCCGGCTTCCAGCGGTGAACGGTGGTCACCCACGGTACTTTACGTTTGCGCGCGGCTGTACCCGCTTTTTTGTCTGCGATGTTCTGATGGGTGTGCACCACATCCGGCTCAAAACCCTTGATGAGATGGCGGAGCGCAAAGGTTTCGAAATACTGGGGCAGCCAGGTGGGGAGTGCGAGAGTGATGGCTTTGCCCGTTTCTTCGCGCCAGCGGGGTACAAAGCCGGTGGTGCGGACCACCACGCGGACTTCGTCTCCCGCCTGGGCCTGCGCGCGGGCAAGGCTGGCACAGTACATTTCGGGCCCCGAAAATTCGGTGGTCAGGCAGGCGTGCAGTATTCTCATGGGCGTAGTGTAGACACCTCGCGCCGAAACTCAAACCCATCGGCTCACCCTTTCGGGTTTGCCTGTGGCATTTGCACACAGTTTAAGGGCTAAGCCGTACCGATAACCTGCTGGTAAAACGCGACCATGCGCACAGCAACGGTTGATTCATCCAGTTCGCTGACATCGTAATTAACCGGTGCCAACGGCTTGGCGGTCAGGTTTTTCAGGGCTTCGGCCATGGCGGTGATATCTTCCGGCGGAACAAGAGACACCACTCCCTGCGGCTGAAGATCGGCCAGCTCACGGTTACCGGCAACGTCGGTCAGCAGCATGGGGAGCTTGGCGCCGATGGCTTCCAGCACGACCAGCGCCAGACCTTCGAACCGGCTGGAGCTGATGAAGGCATCGAAGCCTGCCAGCTCGTTCGGCACATTCGCGCTGTAACCGGGCAGACGTATGCGGGCATCGCCTGCCGCAATGGCTTCCAGTGCCGCGCGGTTGGGACCTTCACCGATAATGACCAGTTCCACCGTTTCATCGCCCTTGGGAAAAGCTTGGCGGAAAGCCTGCAGCAGAATGTCGTAGCCCTTCTGGTTATCCAGACGCCCGACACTGCCGAGGCGGGTGATGGCGGGATTCTCTTTAACAGGTGCCTTCACGTTACCCATGCGGCGCGGCACCCAGTTGCGGATGACCGCGACCTTGCCTTTGTAGCTGCTCAGGCTTGCACGCTGCCACCCCGCGACACAGACCAGACCATTACAGGCGCCATAGACTTTGGGTTCGTACTGTAAGTGCAGGCTGGCGATGTGCGGAATACCCAATGCCTTTGCCACCTTACCAAAGCGCTTGGTGGCACGGCCCAAGTGGGTATGAATGACATCCGGCTTGAATGTTTTGACGATGCGTTTGAGCAAAATACCATCCAGCAGGCTGGGCCATGCGGCGGGAATGACAATGAGTTGGTCTGGCGCGACAAGTTGACGGAAACGCTCGACCTGCTTGGGGTTACGGCCTTTGATGACCACGCGAACCTCGTGACCGGCCTGATATTGCAACATGGCCAATTGGGCGCAGTTGTTTTCGCTGCCGGCAAAGTCGGTACTGAAAATGGCGTGGAGAATCTTCATACGCACAACTCTACGCGCGGAGCCTACAGCTGGCCAGCGCCCTGCCCTTTCTGTAACACTAAAAAAGCCAGAGAGGACTCCGGCTTTTTTAAAACGATGCGCTAACCGCGAACCTTTTTGGAAATACCGTCGAGCGTCTTATTCAGGTAGCTGACTTCATCGTTGGTCACGAACGCTTTGGAGATATTCAGGTATTCGCTGATGATCACGGCAACAGGAGCATCCGGGTTGGCGGTCAATTCAGCAGAACCTGCCCAGGCCAGCGCACGCAGTACGGGGTCCATGCGGTTCCATTCCCAGCCTTCCTGCAGCTCGGCTTCAAGCAGGGTGCGATAGCGTTCGGTACCCTCACCAGCTTCGGCCATAATGGCGCGGTAGAGTTTCTTGTCGGCTTTGCGCTTGTTCAGCTTAGCTTCAAAATCGGCGGCGACATCGCGGGCGTCGCGCGGCATAACGAGGGAGGTATAAAGGCTCTGGACGGCGCACAGACGGGCTTCGGTACGGCTGTCGCCGGTCAGACCACTGTTTTCCGGCGGAAATGCATCTTCGCCGTTATCCCAATCCATGCTGCTTACAAAGTTTACCAACGTCGTATCCTCGTTTTACATACTGGCCGCGAGGGTTACGTGTTGATGAGTGCCACCACGTCGTCGGGACCAGTAAATTCCTGATAGACGCTCGCATAGCGCAGATATCCGATAAAGTCGACACTTTTCAGCGCCACCAGTGCGGCATCACCCACGTCGCGGCTTGTCACTTCGCTGCGACCGTTCTCGGTGAGCATCTGTTCGATATCGCTGGCCATCTGTGAAATCTGCTGCTGAGTGACCGGGCGTTTACGCAGGGCGGTGAGAAGGCTTTTCATCAGCTTTTCACGGTCGAGCAATTCTTTACGGCCGTCGCGCTTGACGACAACCACCTGCTGCACCTGAAACCGCTCGAACGTGGTAAAGCGGCGGCCGCACTCCGGGCATTCGCGGCGGCGACGGATGGTACGTCCATCATCAGACGGGCGACTGTCTTTCACCTGGGTATCGTCGTGCGAGCAGAACGGACATTTCATACCTCTATATGTGGTGTATTCGCGGCAAAAAGTCCAGTGTCTGACCTCCACATCTTCTCATCCAATAACTTAAGCCCTGTTTTGCCACACCCCAGCGAGGCGTAGGCGCCACACATGAACGGACCAACCTACAAATTATAGTAGGAATGCAAAGGATTCGTTGCCCTTACGACAGGTGCACGTTACACTCCCGTCCATGATGAAACCTCTCTACAGTGCTGAAGCCATTGCCGCCCGCGTCCATGACCTTGGCGACGCCCTTAACCGCCAGTTCAAGGGCGAACAGATGGTTCATACCGTCGTTACGATGAACGGTGCCGCCGTGTTCGCCGCCGACCTCATCCGCCGCATTTCTACCCCGCAGACGCTGCACTTTACCGGTGGCAGCTACTTCCAAGGCGCCATCAAGCAAGAAGTAGCGATGAACCCCGAAACACTGCCCAGCAACTTCAACCAGGCTCCGGTGCTGGTGATTGAAGATATTCTGGACAGCGGTAACGCCATTCGTCAGTTGCGCCAGATCCTTTCCGATCGCGGAGCCGGGCCGATCACAGTCGTCACCCTCTTCAAGCGCGTCGGCAGCCCGAGTGTAGCCGATCACGCAGCCTTCAGCCTGCCGCGCGAACTGTTCGTTGTCGGTTATGGTCTGGACATGGACGGCCGCTACCGCGAACTGCCAGGCATCTACACTTTTGAAAACACCGTCATGACGGGTCAGACCGGTCGTTGCTAAGGCGCTGGATTTAAAAAGAGCCTGCGGGCTCTTTTTTTAGACTTGAACTTGCTCTTATATAACTTTAATATACACGCAATACCAATTGATTCAAAAAGGATTAAAACCATGAATCAACACGTTTCCGATAGATCTATCCCGGTCCGCCCTTTTAAGGAGGAAGATGCACCTGCACTTGCCGACTTACACAAACGCGCCATTTTGGCTACCTACCCTTCTTGCTACACACAAGACGTAGTTGAAGCCTGGGCCAACAGCCGCGCACCCGAGCGCTACCTGAAAGCCCAGGAACGCGGTGAACAGTTTCTGGTCTATGAACTGGAGGGCAAGCCCCTCGGTTTTATCAGTTGGAAAGACGGCGAACTTTGCGCGATGTATGTAGACCCTGATCATCACAAACAGGGGATTGGCAGTCTGCTGACCTCCAGCGCGGCTTTCATCGCCCTGCAGGAAGGCAAGCCTCTCAGTTGGGTAAAAGCGGCCCTGCCCGCGCAAGGTTTTTACGAAAAGATGGGCTTTGTCTTCAAAGAATTCGGCACAAGCCAGATTGGCGACCACACCATTCAGGATGTACTGCTTGAATATCGGCTGCCCGAATAATCTTCTGCTATCGTCAAAAAAAGAGGCCGTTACTACGGCCTCCTTTATATTTAGTACGTACCGCTATCCATCAGCTCGTGAAGATCCTGCTTTTGCTCCTGCGCAGAGGGCTGAGGCTGAGCGGGCGGAGTCGGCTCGACCGGCTGGGCGATGGGCGCTGCGTTGGAAGGAACTTCCTGCTGAGCCGCAGGCTCAGCGGGCGCCGCTTCGGTATCCACCGGCTGCTCGGCAGGAGCAGCCTCTTCCGGCTTGGCCGCAGGGCTGGCATCGCGCACACCCGGTACAGCATAGGGGTCGGATCCGGCAGACCCCGTGGGGTCGGCACTCGTTTCGGTATCCACCACCGGGGCGGTATCCAGCACCGGTGCACTACCGAGGGTTTGAATGGTCTTGCGGGCCTTGGTGCCGCAGCCTTGCAGAATCACATCGTACCGCGGGTGATCCAGCGTCGACACTTCAGGATACGTATTGAACATCCAGCCGGAGAACCAGCTGGTACCGCTTCCGCTGCCATTGGCGCTCTCTTCAATATCCAACCATGCCACATCCTGCCCCAGCTGGGCGGCGTAGTCCGGCAGGCATTTCGTGAGCTTGATATCGAGACTGCCAACGGTCTGCATCTGACCCGCCACCAGCACAAGGGTCTGGAGACGGTTGGTCTGCTTATCCAGCACCGTCACACGGGCGGATTTATCGTTGGCGGCAGATGGCACCTCGGTTGCGGAGACCTTCTCCTGGGCCCAGGCACCCGCCATAAACGTCAACAGCAACCCGAAGATTGCCGCCATTACTTTGGTTTGTGTCACGTACGCGCCCTTTCGTCGCTTAACATGTCCGGGTTCAATATATCGCGGATGGCTGTCAATTCGGCAATAACAGCTTCCGGCGTGAGTTGCTGAACCAGCGTTTTCAACTCTTTGGGCTTGGCCTGCTTTAAAGCAGCCTGCACACCACGGATAGTGTAACCCTCTTTGTACAGGAGTTGCTGAATATATTTCAGCAATGCCACATCTTCGGGCTTATAAAAGCGACGCCCGCCACTTTGCTTGGTCGGCTTAAGCTGCGGGAACTTGGTTTCCCAGAAGCGCAGCACGTGCGTGGCAACGCCCAGCTCGGCGGCCACTTCGGCAATCGTGCGGTAGGCGCTGTTGCTTTTGGCGATCGGCTTTACGGCCGGAGGCGGTGCTTTGGTGCGGCCTCCGGCACGGATAGCGGACGATTTAACGCGGGCTTGGGCTGAATCAGTCATAGGTAACGTCCTCTCCCCTCACACCTGCTGCGTTTACCGACTACTTCTTGCCGCCGTTCATGCGGTCTTTGAGAATGTGGCTTGCACGGAAGCTGAGAACCTTGCGCGGTGCGATCGGAACTTCAACGCCGGTCTTCGGGTTGCGGCCCACACGCTGGCGCTTGCTGCGTACGCTGAAGTTACCGAAGGTGGAGATCTTCAGGGTTTCGCCCTTTTCCAGAACCTTGCACAGCTCTTCAATCACTTGATCAACAAGGTCTTGCGCGGCTTTACGGGTCAGACCAACTTCGTGGTAGACGGCTTCAGCCAAGTCCATACGCGTAACGGTTTTGCTGCTCATTGTGAGATCCCCCTCTTACTTACTTCTTTATTTCATTACGTTTTGAAACACAAACATTAAGGGGCAACCTAGCCTCCGTGAGGGTGGGCGTCAAGCGGTGAAAGGCCGTTTTTTCCCCCTTTTTCGCGGTGTTGGCCGCAGGAATGCGCCCAAAATCGCATCAGCGAAATTTGCAGAAACCCCTTGCTGTGTAAGTTAGTTGTGAGGCGTGAACATGAGATGACACGAAACCCAACGCCTGCGCCATTTAGCCCCAGTAAAGCGCAGCCGTGCTCCAGGCAAAACCCGCACCGAAGGCTTGCAGCATGACGAGATCACCCTGCTTGAGGCGACCGTCGCGCGCAGCAACATCCAGCGCTAACGGAATGGTGGCAGCACTGGTGTTGGCGTGCTGGTCAACCGTAACAACAACCTTCTCAATAGGCAGACCGAGACTTTGGGCGGCAGCTTCAATAATGCGCAGGTTCGCCTGATGCGGCACAACCCAGTTGATATCCGCCGCCGAGAGGCCATGTGGTTCCAATACTTTAGCAACAGCATCCTTGCTGCCCATCTGGCGGACGGCATGCTTGTACACTTCGCGGCCATTCATCAGCACCGTACCCGCCGTGCGGCCACGAGCCACGCCATTGGTGCTTTGCAGTTCGCAGGCTTTGGTGCCGTCGGCGCCGAGGTCGAAGCCCAAAATACCTTTGCCATTGCCCTGCTCTTTTTTCAGGACCACAGCCCCTGCCCCGTCTCCGAAGAGCACGCAAGTGGTGCGGTCGTTAAAGTCCAGCAGGTTACTGAAGGTTTCAGCACCGATGACCAGCGCGTAGTCGTACGGCATGGCCTGGAGAATGCCATTGGCTACCGCCAAGGCGTGGACGAAGCCACTGCAGGCGGCGTTGACGTCGAGGGCCATTCCCTGATTCGGAAAGCCCAAAGCGCCCTGCACCATGGTGGCGACACTTGGGAACGTGAGATCCGGTGTACAGGTCGCCACAATAATGGCGCCCACCTGAGAGGCTTCGATACCGGCATTCTGCAGGGCGCGTTCGGCAGCATCGCGCGCCAAGGTAAAGGTGCTCTCGCCTTCTTTCACAAAATAGCGCTGGGTAATGCCGGTACGCTCACGGATCCATTCGTCGGAAGATTCCAGCCCCTGCGCAGCAATAAGCTCGGCATTGGTCAGGCGGGTTTGGGGCAAGGCACTCCCGGTGCCGATAAGGCGGATATTCATGGTCATACCTCCTTTTGCCATACTTCACGCCAAAACGAAAGGCTCCTTGCGGAGCCTTTCGTTTTGCAAACAATGTCCCGATATATAAGTAGGATACCGAAACACTTTAACCTTGAACTTGAATCACTAAGTTCCGGTTAAAGATGTTCAGAGGACTACTCTTCGGAAGACGCAGCTTCAGCCTTAACCTTGGGCTTAACGACCATTTTGCCGTTGAACCACATGCTACCGTCAGCTTCCTTGGTTGCGTGGTGACGCAGTACCAGGGTGCCGGTGTCCGGGTTTTCGGTGTAGCTACCGCTTACAGCCTTGGCATGGCGCTGCTGACGCATACCCTTGCGGCTCGGGCTGGTTTTTCTCTTCGGAACGGCCATGTCCGTTTCTCCTCGTAACTCTTACATTTCCGCCATTTTTGCCGACTTCGTACGAAGCCTATGGCACTGGCAACGCGTCCTCTTATCCCAAACACGCACGACTTGCAAGACCTTAAGCGGCCTTTTTTGAAGCTTTGCCCTTAAGTTGTTGTACCAGCGACGGCTCAATTCCGTGCTCGGCGACCGCTACGGCCAGTTCCTGCCAATCCTGCTGCTCGATAAGCGGAACATAGCGCTGGAGGCGACCATTGAGGGCCGAGGCATAGGACCGAACCTCACGACCCACTTTCATATCGCCAACACTGGCTTCGCGTAAGCCCACCTCGATACGGTCGATCATCACTTCCACCACATTCCGGGTCATGCGCGGGTCAGCGCCGGTAAGTTCCAGCGCAAGCCATGGGCAGGCATGCTCGAATTTAGCCTTGCGGACATCATCAAGCGTGCTGTCACCTTCAAATACAGCAGGACTGGCCGCTTTTGCGTTGGCGAATGCAACATCCACAACAGCGGTTGCGCGGCGCTCGTGCTTGCCGTAAAGTTTCAGCCAATGAAAAATCATAACATCCTCTCCTTTCGGACCTTTGCCGTTCCGGCGCTGGTCGCGTGCGCTCTGGTTATCGCTGGCTGCGCCGAAACCGTCAACACCCGCGGGCAAATCATTCTGCCCTCGCGCCTTGCACAAGTGCAGCCGGGCGTGAGCACCAAGCAGGATGTACTGCAACTGCTGGGCAGCCCCAGCACGCAGGGCACCATGAACGACAACCGCTGGTACTATATTACCTCGTCCGTCGCCACCACGTCCCTTAATCCGTATGAATTGAAATCGCGCCAGATCGTCATCATCGATTTTGACGGCAATGATGTTGTTGCCAGCCTGACCCAGAAGGACAAGAACGACGGTAAGCAAGTGACCCCCGATGCCGACGAAACCAAAACCCACGGCCAGGCTATGGGGATTGTGGATCAGTTGATAGGCAACCTCGGCGGTCTGGCTAAGGACTAACCCCCGATGCGTCTCTTCGGCAGCCAGCGCGGCGCGATGTTCGGGCTGGATGCCCGCCTTGCCATGGTGGTGTTTGCTGTGATGGCGACGGTGGCAGGCTTTGTGGCGTATGGCCGTATCGGTATCGCCAAGAATGCCGCGCTGATCCGTGAGATCGAGTCGTACGAATACGCCCTAAACCAGTACCAGACCGATATGGGTACGTTCTATCTGTTCACGCTGGATAAGCCGGTGGACGACACCAGCAGCCTGGAAGACCTGACCGCGCTTTGGAACAAGAGCATGGTCAAGCCCGGGTTTCAGCAGCACTGGCATGGCCCTTACCTGAACATTGAAAGCCGCCGCCACCGCACCTATGGCAACTGGTCTCTGTTTTATGCCGACGATAACCGCGGCAACTATTGCTCGACCGACTCGCGCTGCTTTGTGTGGCTGAGCCTTGGCCGTGTACCTGCCAAGATATGGGACGAGATAAATTCCTATTACGATGAACGCGGTGGCAGCGAGAAAGAGATGAACCCGATGGCGAATGGGAAAATCCAGGCCGACGGCGCCACCGACCCGCGCACCCTGATTATACGAACCGTTGAAAGACCCCGCTAATGACCTCCCTGCATCGTATCTTCTCCGACCAACGCGGTGCCCTGTTCGGACTGGATGCCCGTATTGCGCTGGCGATCTTCGGAATTCTTTCGGTGGTGGCCGGGGTGTCCATCGTGACCAGTGTAGATGGCACGCGTGGACAGGTTCTGGCGGATGAACTTTCGCAGACCTCTCAGGCACTAGAGAGCTTTCACCACGATTTGAAGACCGACATCTTCCTGACGCTTGTCACACCGACCGAAAAAGCGGCGTTTCAGGCGCTTTACGACAACAGCGTGATCATGGAGTCGAATAACCTCAAGGCCCGCTGGAATGGCCCGTATGTGAAGAGCTCGTCGAACATCCACCCGCGTTATGGCGCGATCTCGCTCACCAAGGCCGGGCCTACGCACACCAGCCCGTGCACCCCTACCGAAATTTGCTACCTGTATGTGGTGTACAGCAACGTAAAGGCCGACATTGCCCGCAAAGCCAACGAGGTGCTGGACGGCAGCGATGAGAATGACCCGCAGAATCAGGGTCGTCTGCAATGGTCGCGTGGCGATGAAGGCACCAACGAGCGCCTTTACTACCGCGCAATACGGGCGCTTTCGTCTACGATGGATTATTAATTTCGTATGACACTGCCTATCCCTGCCTTTGCCGAGATTCGTGCGGCCTTCGAGGCGATTTGCCAGAAGCGCTGGAACGGTGTTCGGGGTATTGAGCTGTTTAATTCCGGCAAGCCCGGCCCGACCGTGGGCATCACCATGATGACCCACGGCAACGAGCCCAGCGGCCTAGCCCCCTACTGGTATTACACACAGGTAGAGCCCCTGCTGCCGCGCCTGCATTGCGGAAAAGTGGTTTTTATTCTTAGCAACCTCGATGCTGCTGAACGCTATTTTGCATTGCCTGCCAACGCCAGCATGGACGAACGCATAAGCACACGCGGCATTGCCTTGAACATGAATCGTCTGCCGGAAGATATTTTAACCCTGCATAACGACAGCCGCAGCGAAGTGACGCGTGTGCAGGAGTTAGCCCCCTTATGGGCGACGTTTGATACGGGGATGGATATTCACAGTACTTCGCTGGAGTCGGCCCCTATGATTGTGGGGCACCCGACTGTGAAGGCCGAACTGATTAAGGGTTTTCCGATTGATGTGCTGATTTCCGGCATCAGCAGCGCGATGCGCCTTAAGCCGGCGTTTCATTTTTATGGCACGCAGCGCACGGACAGTTCGCATCTGCTGATTGAAACCGGCAGCCATGAAAACCCCCTCTCCTTTCAGCGTGCGATTGCCTGCGCCGAGGCTCTGCTGGCCAATATGGGCCTGCTAGAACAGGTGTTTGCCGATGACGCGCCTGCGGTGAATTATCTGCATTATGCGGTGACGTCGTCGCTGTATTTTCCGAACGAGAGCTACCGCACGACGGAGATTTTCCCCAACTTTGCGCCGATTACCAAGGGGCAGATTCTGGCCGCCGGCAACGGTGCGCCGCTGCTGGCCGAGCATGATGGCCATGCGCTGATGTGCTTTGCTACCGGCAAGCCACCGTGTTTGAAAGAGGAAGCGTTGTTTCTTTCGCAGCCCGTGAAAACCCTGCGGTTGTAAAAAAGGCCACGAGGGGCCTTTGCTATTGCTTGGCTTTGCGCGCTGCCACCAGCTCTTCGAAGTACTTGTCGGCGTGGAAGGAACTGCGGACGAGCGGGCCGCTGGCGACCATCAGGAAGCCCTTGAGCTTGGCCTGGTGTTCGTAGTCGGCAAACATCTCCGGTGTAGCGTATTCCATAATCGGGTAGTGCTGCGGGCTAGGGCGCAGGTATTGGCCGATGGTGAGGAAGTCGACATCGGCGGCGCGGAGGTCGTCCATCACCTGCAGTACTTCGTCGCGGGTTTCGCCAAGGCCGAGCATGAGGCCGGATTTGGTGAAGACCGGGTGGCCAATTTCGGCCGAGCGCTCCTTCACACGCTGCAGCAGGCGCAGGCTACCAAAGTAGCGGGCGCCGGGGCGTACGGTGCGGTAGAGTCTCGGCACGGTTTCCAGGTTGTGGTTATACACATCCGGCAGGGCGTCGGTGACGATATCGATACTGTTCTCGGTACGGCGGAAGTCTGGCGTGAGAATTTCGACCGTGGTTTTGGTGGCTTTGGCTTTAATGGCGCGGATGCAGTCGGCCCAGTGCTGGGCGCCGCCGTCGGGCATGTCGTCGCGGTCGACACTGGTAATCACCATATGCTTCAGGCCGAGGTCGTAGGCCATGTCGGCCAGGCTTTGCGGCTCGTGCGGGTTTACCTCGTTCGGTTTGCCGGTTTTGATATTGCAGAAGGCGCAGCCGCGGGTGCAGGTATCGCCGAGAATCATGACGGTTAAGTGACCCGAGGCCCAGCAGTCGCCGATGTTCGGGCAGGCTGCTTCTTCGCAGACCGTGTGCAGCTTTTTGCTGCGGACGCGTTCGACGAGGTCGAAATACTTGGGCGAAGTTGGGGCGCGAACGCGCAGCCAGTCCGGCTTGGCGGACATGTGGGCGATGCCGCCTTCCACATTGTTGGCACGGCCACCGCCGCCACGCAGGCCGGAGATGCGCTTGCCGGAGAGTTCTTTTAATTTGGCGTCGCGGTAGGAGGGTTCGAGCTCGGACGTGCCTTCGTCGTCGGTCAGCGGCGGGGCACCGTCGCCCTTGGTGCGGGCGGTGCTGCGCGAGGCATTGGCGATGTGGCCCCAGTTGAGATCCGCCACGCCATCGGTCGGGATACCCGCATGCGCCAGCTCGGCGCGTACTGCGTCGCGGTCGGCGCTGAGGGTGACCGGGCCGGTGGGAATGGTAGCCGGTAGGGCTTTCGGCTCTTCGGGGGCGGTGAATTCGATTTTCATAGCTTTATCTCTCGGGGGATATATTCGTGACTATTCTCTGTCACGCTGGAGAAGCTCTTGCAAGTGCAGGATGTGTAGCGCAACCTGCGACTTGAAGCGGGCTTCTTCCGCCTTGTTGGCGGCGAATAAGGCGAACACGAGGCCGAGGAAGACCGGCAGCGCGATATCGAGATACGGCAGAATTGGCAGCATGGGTAGGCGGATGCCGTAGCCGGAGCTCATCAGCACCAGTGCAGCATAGGAGTTGTAGAGCATGACCAGCGTGTAACCGGAGACCGCACCCACAGCCCCGTACAGCACGATGGACGCATTGGCGCGCCACATGGCACGGCGGGCATAGGCGGCCAGCGCCTTGCTGTTCAGGCCGTGGGCCAGTGGCTTCTGGCTTGGGCCGGATGCGTTACGTGAGATGGTGTCCATGATGTTTTCCCCCTTTAAAGCAATTTACGTAATTATTAATAGAGTCTGGACGGGCTAAAAGCCCATCTGGTCGCATTGTAAAAAGTGCCAAATAGGGCCGCTATTAGTCTCTTTTTCCACCACAACCAGCCGTTCTTTTATCTCCGCCATTCTCTATTAATAATTACGTAAATCACTTTATCTGGAAGTCTAAGTTTAACAAATAACTTAGTTCCTTCCAGATACTAGCTTGCCCCCTGCTTACCGTTAGCCGTTCAGGGCGCGGCCTTCGCTGGCCAGCACGGATTCGGCGATCATTTCGGAGAGCGTCGGGTGCGGCAGGCAGGCGTGGATGAAGTCGGCTTCCACGGCTTCCATGCTGCGGCCCAGTACGAAGGTGGAGATCATTTCAGTGGCTTCGGTGCCGATGATGTGGGCGCCGAGGAGTTCGCCGGTCTTGGCATCGAAGATGGTCTTCACCATACCGTTCGGTTCGCCCAGTGCCAGCGCCTTACCATTGGCGGTGTAGCTGTAGCGGCCAATTTTCACTTCGCGGCCGGCGGCTTTGCAGGCTTGCTCGGTCAGGCCCGTGCTGCCCACTTGCGGGGTGCAGTAGGTGCAGCCGGGGATGTTATCGTAGCGCATGGCGTGCGGGGCGTGGCCCAGTTTGCCCGCCTTGTGAGCGATGGCTTCGGCGCAGATGACGCCTTCGTGGCTGGCCACGTGGGCGAGCCACGGCGCGCCGATAACGTCGCCGATGGCATAGATGGACGGCACGCTGGTGCGGTACATGTTATCGACCTTGATGGCGCCCTTTTCCGGGAAGATCTTGAGCTCTTCAAGGCCCAGATTCTCGACGTTACCGGTAACACCGATGGCGAGAATGGCGCGGTCGAACGTGCGGGCTTCGCCGTTGATGGTGGCTTCGGCCCCGTTTTTGCCGGGCTTGAGGCCTTCAACCTTGGCTTTCAGTTCGATCTTGATGCCGTCTTTTTCCAGTTCCTTCTTCAGCATGGTGGAGATTTCTTCATCTTCGGCCGGGCAGACACGGTCCTGGGCTTCGACGATGGTGACTTCGGTACCCAATGCGGTGTAGAAGCTGGCGAATTCCACACCAATGGCCCCTGCCCCGATGACCAGCAGAGTCTTCGGCAGTTCGGCAGGCACCATGGCTTCCTTAGCGGTCCAGATGAATTTGCCGTCGGCTTCCAATACACCCTTAATCTGCTTGGCGCGGGCGCCAGTCGCGACGATGGCGCTGCCGAAGGTAACCACTTCGCCATCCACATCCAGCGTTTTGTCGGAAGTGAATTTGGCAGTGCCTTTGATGACCTCGATCTTGTTCTTCTTCATCAGGAAACCGATGCCCTTGGACAGTTGGGCAGCCACATCGCGGCTGCGGGAAATGACCTTGGAGAAGTCGAATCCTTTGGATTCGGCCAGAATACCAAAGTCTGCAGCGTGCTTGATGGTGCGCTGAACCTCGGCGGCCTTGAGCAGCGCTTTGGTAGGGATGCAACCCCAGTTGAGGCAGACGCCGCCGAGGGCATCGCGCTCGATAATGGCGGTTTTAAGGCCCAGCTGGGCGGCACGGATGGCGGCTACGTAACCGCCGGGGCCGGCGCCGATGACGACTACGTCGAAGGATAGATTTTTATCTTGTGGCATGTTCAGGACTCCTTATTTGGTCGCTTTAAGAAACAGTTTGAGGCTTTGCACGAAGCTCGGCGAAAGCAGGTAGGTGTAGCGTTTGAGCAGGTATTCGGCTTCATCGCGGTTAAGGTAATCAATCGCGTCGGCCTCTTCTTCCCAGCCCTTGATGTCTCCGTTAAAGACACCGGCAAACAGCTGGCCATTGGCGGTTTTGGTCTGGAAGGAACCCATCATCTTCAGCTTGATCTTGCGGCTGATGCCGAGCTCTTCCTTCAACTCGCGGTGGGCGGCATCTTCGTAGTTTTCGCCAACCTCTACCGCGCCCGCAGCACTCGCTGTAAAGGTACGCGGCGAGACGCTTTTGGTCGATTTACGCCATTGCACGAGCATGGTGTCGTCGTCATTGATCAACATCACGTGAACGATACGGAAACGCTTGCCTTTGGCTTCGGCTTCGGCGCGCGTCATGGTGCCGAGAATGGTATCATCCTTGTCGACGATCTCGACCATTTCGGGGGTGGGTGCCTTGGCCGTAGGGCTCTTTTTAGGGCTATTTTTAGTGGCCACGTTAGTCTCCGTTATATTCAAAACTTAATTTATTATACTCCAAGGCCTCGTAGCGAGTGATGCCTTCGGCGTGCTCCAGAATCCAGTACTTAACTCCGCTTTCCAACGCCATTTTAGAGCAGATGGTGCAGTACGGGCGGCCACTTTGCAGGCGGTTACCGGCGTCATCCACACTGGCAAAAACCATGGTGCTGCCTTCTACTTTTTGACCCTTTTGGAGGGCTTGCAGAATGGAACGTTGCTCGGCGTGCACGCAGCAGGCTTTGTCGCTTTTAAAGCCCTGCCCCAGTTGGTACGGGTTGCAGTGGGCTTCGGCACCGCGCGGGAGTTTGTTGACGTCTTCCGCGTATATTTCGCCGCCTTCGCTCAACAGTACGCTGCCGCATTTGCGACGCAGGCAAGCACTGTGGCAGGCGGCATTGCCTGCCGCCTGTAACCACATTTGCGCCTGCTCCTTCGCGGTACCGGTGAGAATCTCCGGCATGAATTACATAACCAGCACGACAGGGGTTTCGAGGTAGTGCTTGATGCGGCCCAGCAGCTCGGCGCCGAGGGCACCGTCAATCACGCGGTGGTCGACACTGAGGGTCATCTTCATAACGCTGGCGACATCGATACCGCCTTCGGTGACAACCGCACGCTCGGTGGCAGCACCACAAGCCAGAATGGCGGCTTGCGGCGGGTTGATGATGGCGGAGAAGTCATCGACACCATACATACCCAGGTTGGAGAGGCTGAAGGAGCCGCCTTCGTATTGCTCGGGCTTCAGTTTACCGGCACGGGCATCGGAGGCCAGTTGCTTGACTTCGGCGCTGATGGATACCAGCGATTTCTGGTCGGCATTGGCCACTACCGGAGTGATCAGGCCACCATCGATGCTCACGGCAACCGAGATATCGACGTTACCGAATTGCACGACGCTGTCGGCATTCCAGGCGCTGTTGGCGGCGGGAAAGTCTTTCAGCGCCAGTGCGGACGCCTTGAGGATAAAGTCGTTTACCGAGACCTTGATCTTCTGGCTTTCCAGATGCGCGTTCAGCTGGGTGCGGACGGACATCAGCGCGTTCATGTTCACTTCCGCCGAGAGGTAGAAGTGCGGCACGGTCTGCTTGCTGGCGGTTAAGCGGCTGGCGATGGCTTTGCGCATCGGGGTCAGCTTTTGCACTGTGTCCGCCATGCGAGTGATAGGACGGCCTGCGCCTGCGGTACGGCCGCCGGTGAGGACATCTTGGGCCACGACACGACCATTGGGGCCGGTGCCGATAACCGTGGCGATATCAACATTCTGCTGGCTGGCCAGACGGCGTGCCAGCGGGCTGGCCTTGGTGCGGCCACCGGCGCTGTGGCTTGCGGCAGCCGGAGCCGCGGTTGCGCCAGTGGTGTTAATTTTGGGAAGAATACCGGTGCTGACGACAGCCACGTGCTGGACGGTTTCCTGCACGTTAGTGCTGGCGGGTTCGACCACCTGAGTGGCGCCCGAAGCGGCGGGAGCGGGAGCGGCTTCGGCCTTTTTAGCTTTGCTGGTCGGAGTGTAGTCGGCGGCCACAGATTCATCTTTTCCGCGCAGGACGGCAATAGGCGAACCTACCAGCAGGTCGGCACCGATCTCGCCGATAATTTTGTGCAGAATACCGTCATCAGAGGCTTCCACTTCCATGGTGGCCTTGTCGGTTTCCACTTCGGCAATTACGTCGCCAGCCGAAATTTTATCGCCTTCCGCCTTGGTCCAGCGGGCCAGGCGCCCCTCGGTCATGGTGGGGCTCAGTTGGGGCATCAGGATGTCGATGGGCATATTCTTATCTCCTCTAAAACTCAGGGTTTATTTAATTTGAAATTCTTCGGTTTCCAACCAGTTTTCGTACATTTCCATGGCGACACTGGTGAATCCCATACCACCTGGAGTGACAAAATTCATGACCTCTTCCGGCTCCACCCATTGGTGCTGGCTGTGTTCGTCGTCGTCATGGGATTTGCCGTCCTTCACGATGGCTACGAAAACGTGTGAAGGGCTTTGGACTTCGTCGCCATTGGGGTACTTGATGTAGGTGATCTTCGGGTCGGTTATCACGCCGATCATTTCCAGTTCGGCGATGTCGAGCCCCAGCTCTTCCTTCACCTCGCGGCGGGCGGCGTTTTCGGCACTGTCGCCAAGCTCGTAATAGCCACCCACAATAGCCCATTGGCCGTTGTCGGCGCGCTTACCCATCCAGATCTTGCCATCCTTGTTCATGGCGATCACGGTGACACCCGGCCACATGGTGAGCCCCTGCCCCCATTTCTGACGCAGTTTCCAGAGGTCGGAATTGACGAAACCCATTAGCGCACCTGTACTTTACCGGTTTGAAGGAAAGCCTTGAGAAGCTTGATGGCGGGGACGGCGTCCGGCTTCATCGGTGACGGCAGATTATCGAGATCGAACAGGCCGAATTCGGAATGTTCTTCATCGGCGCCGTTTTGCAGCGTGCCCTCGTAACGCATAAAGAACAGATGGTTGACCGCCTGCACTTCGTCTCCGCCCGGGTAGGTATAGAACGTCTCCTGCGGGTGGCTGTGCACGCCAGCGTAAGTCCAGTCGTCCGGCATGGTTTGCAGACCGGTTTCCTCGTAGGTTTCGGCTATCACGGCATCCATCAGGCTTTGCCCGATCTCTACCGAACCACCCATGTAGCACCATTCGCCGCCGCTCAGACGCTTGCCCAGCCAGATCTTATCCTCTGCGTTGAGAATCATCGCATTCACACCCGCAATAAGGATGCGCTGGCTGCCCAGCGCTTGACGGAGTTTCCAGACGTAGCTGCCGACGAAACCCACTCCGATTACTTACCGAGAACCTTGCGGATTTCGCGGCAGATGTCATCGACCTGCGGTACGCAGAGGGTTTCCAGATTGCTGGCATAGGGCAGCGGTACGGGCAGTTGGCTCATACGCACGACCGGCGCGTCCAGTTCATCCCAGCAGTTGTCGGAAATCACAGCCATCACCTCGGCGCCAACACCGGCCGCAGCCCAGTTTTCTTCCAGCACCACGGCCTTGTGGGTTTTGGAGACGGACTTGACGATGGTGTCGGTATCCAGCGGACGCAGGGAACGGAGGTCGACCACTTCAACACTGATGCCTTCCTTGGCCAGAACCTGTGCGGCTTCCAGGGCTTTGACCGACATCATCGAGTAGGCGATGAGGGTGAGGTCGGAACCTTCTTTAGCGACGTGTGCCTTACCGATCGGCAGAGTAAAGTTGTCGTCTTCCGGCACTTCGGCGCTAAGACCGTACAGCACTTCGTGCTCCAGGCAGACCACCGGGGCGTTGTCGCGGATAGCGGCTTTGAGCAGGCCCTTGGCATCGTGTGCGTTAGAGGGAGCAATCACCTTAAGGCCGGGGATGTTCATGTACCAGCTGGCAAAATCCTGGCTGTGCTGGGCGGCCACGTGGGCGGCCACACCGTTGAGGCCGCGGAAGACCATCGGCGCGGACACCTTACCACCGGACATGTAGTAGGTTTTGGCGGCAGAGTTGATGATGTGGTCGGTGGCCAGCATGGCGAAGTTCCAGGTCATGTACTCCACAATCGGGCGCAGGCCGGACATGGCAGCGCCGACGGCGATGCCGGTGAAGCCAAGCTCGGCGATGGGGGTATCCACCACGCGGGCGGGGCCAAACTCCTGCACCATGCCCTGAGAGCATTTATAGGCGCCTTGGTAGTCGGCCACTTCTTCGCCCATCAGGAACACGCGCTCGTCGCGGCGCATTTCTTCGGACATCGCATCGCGGATGGCTTCGCGGTAAGTAATTTGAGCCATAATAGTCTCCTTCAAACGTAACTAAATTATTCCGGTACCACGTCGGTAAACAGCTCGGCGGCGGTGGGGCGCGGCGCGGTAGTGGCGATTTCAGCGATCTTATTCACTTCGGCCTTGATGGCGTCGTCGACAGCTTCAAATTCGGCTTCGGTCATGCCGAATTCGGTCATCATGTGCTTTTGCAGGCGTGTAATAGGGTCACGCTGTTCCTTCACGGCGTCGACATCTTCGCGCGTGCGGTATTTGGCCGGGTCGCTCATGCTGTGGCCACGGTAACGGTAGGTGTCCAGCTCCAGCAGATACGGCCCCTTGCCTTCGCGGCACCAGGCAGCGGCGCGCTGGAAGGCTTCGGTAGAGGCAAGGAAATCCATGCCGTCGACTTTTTCGCCGGGGATGCCGAAGGGTTCGCCACGGCGGTGGAGTTCGCCCGCCGCCGCACGCGGCACGGAGGTACCCATACCCCACTGGTTGTTCTCGATCACGAAGACCACCGGCAGTTTCCAGAGAGCCGCCATGTTGAAGGACTCGAACACCTGACCGGCGTTGACGGAGCCGTCGCCCATAAACGTAAAGCTGACGTTCTTGTTCGGCTGGTTCATCACATCGTTGCGGTACTTGCTGGCAAAGGCCAAGCCTGCACCCAACGGCACCTGTGCTGCCACGATGCCGTGACCGCCCCAGAAGTGCTTGGCGGGCTCGAACATGTGCATGGAGCCGCCCTTGCCCTTGGAGATACCGATCTCGCGGCCAGTGAGCTCGCCCATCACTTCTTCGCCAGTCAGGCCGCAGATAAGGGCCAGTGCGTGGCAACGGTAGCTGGTGATGAAGTCGTCGCCTTCGATTGATGCGGCTTTAGCGCCTGCGGCCACGGCTTCCTGACCAATGTACAGGTGGCAGAAACCTTGAATTTCTTTTTGCTGGTAAAGGCTTGCGGCTTTTTCTTCAAAGCGGCGCATGAACAGCATCTGGTGGTACCAGTGCTGGAGTTCGGCCTTGGAAAAGGCAGAAGTTTGGGCAGCGGATTGCGCCTTGGGGGACGAAGTTTTCGACATCTTCTCAACGACTTTCAGTGAACTTGTGGCGCCGTTTGCGGCTTGTTGTTGGGACGTGGGCATGGGGGCTCCTTAAATTTAGCCTTCATTTTCGAGCGCAGAATGCCCCTGCAAGCCTTGGAATTCAAGGAAATTCGATGGTGCAACGCACAACATACGCGTATGACTTTTATCAAAAAGCCCGGCTGCTGGAGCCGGGCTTTTTGCAGGCTGCCTAAGCGTTAGGCTTTTTCCGACTTGATGGCGGCGGTGATGTCCGATGCAAAGGCTCCGGTCGACATTGCCTTAAGCGCTTCCGCCTTGGTCATGGCTTTGCGGTGGGCGCGGTCAGAGGTCATGGCGACAAAGGCATCGCAGGCGCCCAGTACCTTGGCCATGCGGTTGATGCGCTCCGCCTTGAGACCCAACGGGTGGCCGGTACCGTCTTCGCGTTCGTACATCTGGCTGATAACCGGCATGATCGGCAGATCGAATTCGATATCGCCTAGCACAGCTACCGCCTGATTGATGTGGTCTTCCAGCGTCTGACGCTCGGCGTCGGTCAGTTTACCCTTTTTGGCCATAACGGCTTGCGGCACCAGCATGCGGCCTACGCTGGCCAGTTGGGCGGCGTAGTACAGCGTGGCACGCTCGCCAACACCCAGACCGGTGCGATTACCAACCTGAACCGCCAGACGGGCGACCTTGGCATGGTGACCGGACAGGAACGGATCGCGGGCTTCCACCACGCGTACCAGGGCTTCCATGGTCTGGCCCAGCAGTTTGACACGGGTGCGGTTGCGCTGGCCCATAAGGTGGAGTGTGAGAGCCAGCATCAGCGCGGCCACAACGATCATGCCCAACGTGATGATGAGGTAAATACCCGGTTTGTAGAGAGCCATGATGCCCAGTGCCGACTTGGCAGAGTACTCTTGCAGCACGGCGAACGGCGTGCCGGGAATCTGGCGCAAGGTAGCGAAGACCGGCAGGCTGTCGACCATGCTCGGCTGCACAACGCGGACGGTGTCTCCGCCCATGGCAAGGCGGGAGAGAATTTCGGAATAGTTATCCGGCAGGTTGCCCAGCGCATTACGGCCAACCACCTGTGCCTGTTCGCCAACGTGCTGCACCAGTGCGGTACGCTCGCCTTCGCGGTCTAACTGGGTTGCGGCCAACAGACGGGCGATTTTTTCACCGACCGGCTGATTGTACCAAAGCACAGCAACGACCGGGCCGTTATCATCGGTGCCCAGAGTATTCACCGGACGCAGGACATCCATGGCAACATCGGTAGCCGTCCCCTCGCCCGTGATGGTCAGCGGCAGAATCTGTCCGTTGGACTGGCGTACGACATCCTGCAAAGCGTTGGCCGGAAGCGCGCGCGGCATGGTGCCGGCTGAGAGCAGAACCTTGCCATTCGGCAGCAGCAATTGGGCACCGTTGAGGCCGTTACGGCTCACGAATTCTTCCAACAGTTGCTGCATATAGGGCTTTTGCTGCATCACCGCTGCAATCATGTCCGGCGAAACGCCTTCCATTTGCGGGGCGTTGGCCGGAGAGGCTAAACGAGCGCTTTCGGTGGAGAAGATACGAACGACCTCGGCACGTTCAATCGTTTTACCGAGGTTGGCGGAACCAATGGCCCATTCGGTAAGCGTTGAGGCGCGGCCTTGGGCTTGGAGTTCGACACGGGCGGCGGTTTCGGCCACCAGTTGTCCCAGACGCTGGCTGACCAACAGGTTGGCGAACAAGGCGCCGATAATGATGACGGAGATAACGATCAGGGACACCCAGCCGAGGAATGCACGCAGCGGTACCGCGCCGCGGTAGGCGACGCTCTGGAATTCGGCGGGGTTCACGTGCAGAGACGGCACATGAGCCTTGGCGGTCTTCTTATTATTGTTGGCCATATTCTATCTTCCTGTTAGGTCCGAGAGGTTTCAGGTTACTCCATGGGCCGTATGAACACCCAGCGAGAGGTGCTGTTAACGGCATAATACGGAGTATATTGCCGGATATACTTATCCTGCAACGGTTCCGAAGCAAGATTATCCAAAATATAGTTTTCGTTGTTGTATTTCACAGCCAGAACCGCGTGGGGAATATCCCGCACGGTATCGCGCAGGATGACCAGACGCAAATCGTCATCGTTCCAGCCTAGCGCCCGCAGCGTATAGTATTTGGCGATGGAATAGTCTTCGCAGTCGCCGCTCATATCGACAAACTCACCCGGCGTGGCCCAGTAGTCCGACTTACCCCAGAGACGGTCATCGGTAATGTAGCGGTAGCGGTTATGCCAGCGATGGACTTCCACCATCTGCTCGTAACGGCTTTTGCCACGCAGGTCTTGCACCATCTCGTGCCACTTTTTGCGGGCACCTTTGCATTGGCCGCTTTTGCACTGGCCTTCCAGGTCTTCGGCACGGATGCGTTTGAGAGCATCCACCCATTTGGGAATACTGGCGATGGTGTTCGCCTTGATCTCCACACTGCCAAACAGGCCGGGCGCCGCCCATGCGGGAGACGCGGCCAAAGCCAGAGTGATTATCAGTGCGGTACGCATCATATCCTTATAGAGGGCAGTCTTAACGTTCGGTCAGAGCGTCGGCGCGCGCCTTGTTAATCGGCTTGAGCAGATACTGCATCACGGTCTTGCGGCCAGTGATGATGTCGGCTTCGGCTACCATACCGCTCTTGATAGGGTACTTCTGGCCGTAACGTTCAAGGTAATTCTTATTGGTGCGTACCTGGGCCTTAAAGTAGGTTTCTGGCTCACCTGGTCGACGTTGCTTGGCTTCATCGGTAAAGCTGTCGGCGGATACGCTTTCGACTTCGCCATCTAGACCACCATAGATACTGAAGTCGTACGCGGTAATCTTGATCTTTGCAGGCAGGCCGGGGCGCACAAAGGCGATATCGGACGGCTTGACCTTCGCTTCGATCAGCAACGTTTCATTCACCGGCACCAGCTCAACAATGTTGGTATTGGGCTGCACAACCTGACCGATGGTGTTAACCATGATCTGCTTCACTTCGGCACGGATCGGGCTCTTCAGAAGGGCTTGGTCAACACGGTTTTCTTCCGCTTTGATCCCCTGCCCCAAACGGTTGAATTCATCTGTCAATTTACCCAGTTCATCGCGGGCTTCGTTGGTGAATTTCAGGCGACCTTCTTCCACTTTACCTTCGGCCTCGCGCACGGCGGCTTCGGCAGCCGGAATCGAGGTCTGGGCGGTGTTATAGTCCTTGCGGGCATCTACCACAGCGCGTTCCAGACGGAGAACGTCCACCTTCGAGATGGCGCCGCTGTCGAGATACGGTTTGGTCATGTCATATTCTTTCTGGGCAAGACCGAGAGCCTGGCCGAAACTTGCGGTTTTGCGGCGTGCATCAGTCAGCTCCTGACGGCGCTGTTCAAGCTGTTCTTCCAGCACCTTGACCGTGCTTTCCAGCTCGCTTTTGCGGTTCTGGTAGAGCTTGGTGACTTCGGCCACCAGCGTCGGGTTCTTCTCGGCGAAGTCGCCCGGGAACGTAAGCTCCGTCAACTCCACTTCGGCCTGCAAGCGGGCAATGTTGGCCTGCAGATATTCGCGGCGGGTCGCTTTTTCACCAAAGCCTGCGGCGGCGGTCGAGTTATTCAGGCGTACAAGGGCCTGACCGGGCTCAACAATCTGACCGGCCTGTACAAAAATAGCTTCGACCACGCCACCTTCCGGGCTACCCACAGCCTGCACCTTACCGCTGGGAATAACCTGACCCTGCGCGTGACTGATCTCATCCAGCGGGGCAATGGTCGCCCAGAGAAGGAAGATGACGAGGAATGTAGTGAGTGTGTAAAACAGCAGGCGGGCAGCGGGATGCGCGCCGCGCAGGGTTGCTTGGCGCACGTCGTCCATAAACTCGCCATCCTGCCAGAGGTCGCCGTTCATGGTGTCGTGCCAGAGCTGCGAGAAACGGTCGCGCAGGCCGCTGCCGGCTGTGCCGGACACGCCGACACCCAGTTTGTGGGCTACCTTATTATCAAGAAGGTCGAAGCGGCCAGCCTTGGGGTTCGGCTTGTTCATCTCCACCTTCACACCACCTCCCAGTTGGGCGGCAATCTGTTCCTGAATCTTGCGCTGGATATCGTTGGGATCGCTCATGTTCTTACTCCGTATCCTATTCCGTCGGGTTGTTCACGGCCACAGGGGCACGGATACCGAGCTGGGCTAAAATCTTATCCTTGGGGCCGTCGGCAATAATGCGCGCGTCGTCCACCACAATCAGGCGGTCGACCAACTCCAGCATGCTGGGGCGGTGTGTAATGATGATGAAGGTTTTGTTCTTCATCCACTTCGACAGACGGTCTTTCACCCAGTTTTCGCTGGTGGCGTCCATTTCGCTGGTGGGGTCGTCGAAGATAGCGATACTTCCATCGCGCATCACGGCGCGGGCAAGGCCGATCGCCTGACGCTGACCGCCGGAGAGAAGCTCACCGCGTTCGCCCACAGGAAGGTCCAGCCCCAGCGGGTGGCGACGGACAAGGCGGTAAGCGCCGCTGACTTCCACCGCCTGCACCAGTTCGGCATCCGAGGCGCCGGGGCTAGCCAACAGCAGGTTCTCGCGCAGTGTGCCGCGGAACAAGTGGAGGTTTTGCGGGAAGTAGCAGACCTGCTGGCGCAGTTCGGCGACATCGAGCTGGTTGAGGTCGAGACCATCGATACGCACGCGGCCTTCCTGCGGTTCGTACAGGCCGAGCACCAGACGGGCGATGGTGCTCTTGCCGCTCCCGGCGCGGCCGATGATACCGACACGTTCGCCCGGGCGGATGGTGAAGCTGGCACGGAACAGGCTGGCGAGTTTACTGCCCGGATAGGCAAAGCTGACGTTATCGAAGGTGATTTCGCCGCCGATAACGGGGTGATGAACGTAACGCTGGCCGTTTTCGCGCTCAACCGGGCTTTGCATGAATTTGGTCAGGGTTTCGAGGGCAACCTTGGTCTGGTTCCAGCGGATGTACAGACCGGCCACCTGCGCGACAGGACCCATAGCACGCATGACGAGCATGCTACAGGCCACCAATGCACCGGTGGTCATATCGCCGTTAATAACCCGGTAGGCGCCCCACATAATAAGAGTAACGTAAATGGCGTTACTGCTGAAGGCGGCGAAGTTCATCGCCAGGTTGTTCATGAATTTGATCTTGGAGGCGACGCGGCCGGTGGTGCCGACCAGCATTTCCCACACGCCCTGAGCGTGGCTGGCGCTACCGATAGCCTTAATGTTTTCGAGCGCGTTGATGGTTTCCACCAGGTGACCGTGCTTCATGTCGCTTTCGCGGGCGATCTCACGGCTGAGAGACATCATTTCGTTCTGCAGCAGGGTGCAGACCATCAGCACGATCGGGATACTCACTAATGGCAACAGGAACAGCGGCCCGCCCAAGATACCGATGAACAGCACGAACAGCAGCATGAAGGGAACATCGACCAATGCGACGACTGTGGAGGAGGTAAAGAACTCGCGCAGACTATCGTAATCGCGCAGCTGGTTGGCCATGGCACCGGCGCTCATAGGCTGTTGCTGCATGCGGACGTTCAGCAGCTTGCCGTAGATCTTGCTGGCGAGGAGGATATCGGCCCCCTTCCCGGCGACATCGACAAAGTAAGCGCGGAGTTGGCGGAAGACGAAGTCGAACACATAGGCCGTAAGAGCACCAATACCCAGCACCCATAGCGTGGCGTACCCGGCGTTGGGCACCACGCGGTCGTAGACGTTCATTGAGAACAACGGCGAGACAAGGCCGATGAAGTTCACGATGAAAGCAGCTATCCCTACCTTATAATATATAGGCTTGAATTCGCGCACCGTACCCCAGAACCATTCACGGGCATCGCTATGGAGTTCCTGGCTTACCTGCACGCGCAGCGTGGACTTTACGAGAATAAGGGTACCCGCATAGACCTGCAGGAAGGACTCGGGGTTCTGGAACTCGGTTTCTTCGCCGGTGAAGGTATCGACGATAATAAACTTGTCGGCGCCATCCTTATTCGGAATACGCTGTTTGAGAATCACGGCACGGCCAGTGTTCATCATGGCAACGGCGGGGAGAATCTCGGGGCGGATATCCTTCACGCCACGGCGCACCACGCGGCAGGCAAACCCGGCGCGACCTGCGGCACGGGAGAACAGCTCTGGTGTGAGGCGGTTCTTCTGCAATGGCAGCCCGGCTGTGAGCGAGGTAAGGGAATAGCTGAGGCGGTAATGCTCTACCAACCACAACAGACAGCCCTGCAGGCTATCCTGCGACTGGTCCTGGTAAGCCGTATGGGTGGCCGCGGGGGCGGCAACGGGGGTCGTTTGCATTCTTACGCCTTTTTCTTTTCTGGTTGCGGCACGGCCCTTGCGTGCGGGCGCGCATAACCTAGCGGGAATGTATAGCACTTCCCACAAGCATTGACTGACTGCCGCGCATTTGCTGGCTTTTTAAGCAACCCCCTTGTCTTATCGGGGCCACATCTAACCCCTTTACCGCTGCGTTAAACGCCCCACATGTCAGGAAGTATTTTGCGCCGCGAGACGACTTTTTTCTTGGTGGTGTGTATTTTTTTTCTACATTAACACTTGTCAAGGCTTGGGGGGTCTCCTATATGTGTATGCAACGGGCCCCCAGTGGGGTGCCCTCGCTTCGGTAAACAGGGAGAAAACCTATTATGACGCACGCTAAGATCGCCATCGCCTTGACGCTGGCCTTCGCTGCCACCACCAGCCTGGTGAACGCAGCATCCATGCAAGAAGCCATGGCCACCGCCATTGCTACTCACCCGGAAGTTCTTTCCGCCCAGAAGGGTCAAGCCTCTATCGGTCACCGTATTGATATGGCCAAGGCCGGTTACAAGCCGAAAGTAGATTTCGCAGCCGGTACCGGTTACGAGTGGAGCAAGAACAACTCCACCCGCTTCCGTGCCGCCCGTACCCCGCAAAGCGGCAAGCAAGGTAGCCGCGACCTGTGGCGCAGCGAATCCCGCATCACCTTCAGCCAGATGGTGTTTGACGGTTTCCAAACCAAGGCCCGTGTTGCCCAAGAAACCAACCGCTTTACCAGCGCTACCTTCCACGTGATGGATGTACAGAACCAACTGGCCCTGCGTGCTGCCGAAGCCTACCTGGGTGTTCTGCACGCGAAGGAACTGGTTGCTCTGGCCGAACAGAACCTGGCTACCCACAAGGAATACGCCGGTAAGATCTCTGCCCGTGTAAGCGGTGGCCGCAGCAGCGCCTCCGACATCCGTCAGGTTGATGGCCGTGCCGCCCTGGCCCAAGCCAACCTGGAAGCCGCCGTTGGTGACCTGAAGGCTGCCGAAGCCCGTTACCTGGAAGCTGTTGGCGAAATGCCGAGCAACCCGGTCAAGGCTGCAACCCCCTTCAACGCCCTGCCGGGTAATACCAAGGCTGCCATCGACCGTGCCATGTCCCAGAGCCCGGTTATCGCCAGCGCCATGGCTGACATCAAGGCTGCCAACGCCGAACTGGCCGAAGCCAAGTCTGTGTTCTGCCCGCGCGTTACCCTGGAAGGCGGTATCTCCCGTAACGAAAACCTCGACGGTGTAGAAGGCCCGAACAACGACATGACCGCCATGGTTATGGTTCGCCAGAACCTGTACAACGGTGGTTACGACGTTGCCCAACGTAAGGAACGTACCGAAATCGTCAAGCAAGCCCAAGACCGTCTCGAAGTTGAGCGTCGTCAGGTTGAGCAAGCCGTTATCGAAGCCTACAGCCGCGTAGAAACCGCCAAGAACCGCCTTGACCCGCTGACCACCCACGTGGAAGCTTCCATGGCGACCCGCAACGCCTACGCCCAGCAATTCGACATCGGTCAGCGCACCCTGCTCGACCTGCTGGACAGCGAAGTTGAACTGTTCGACGCCAAGGCTGCCCTCATCGACGGCAAGTACGAACTTGACGCCGCAGCCTACGCTGTGATGGCCCACATGGGCGACCTCGCTCCGGCGACCGCCAACACCCAGGTGGCCTCCAAGTAAGGATACGGCCCGCCTTCGGGCGGGCCCGTTTTTTCGCTACTTTTTTCTCAAACAAAGTAGCCCAGTTTATTTTAAGGCGGCAGGGACTTGCGGAACCCCCTGCCCCACCCCACATAAAGGGGAACTTGACGGGCTTTGGGCTTGACCTACGGGAAAACCAGCCAAGGCACGTCAGGAAAACCGCTGCTAGCATACATAAAGCGCCAATCGCACTCACGTGCAAGAAGGCTTATGGAACAACAGCCCTGACATAGGGTAAACGGGAGTACGACATTATGGCTAACGAAACGCCGACTCAACTCAGCATGGAACAAGGCCCGTCTCTGGCCGCTATTCCGACCCCGGCTCCTGAGGCCGAACAGGTCATGGTCATGGCCGCCAACACCGTTGGTAGCGCTGCCGATCGTCTGGCTGCCCAACCGGCTCCGGCCATCAAGGCTGATGCTTACAGCGTCTCCGTTAAGGCTCCGCCCGCTGGCGGCATGCTGGCTTACCTGGTAGGCCCGGGCGCCCAAATTGAAATGACCGGCATCGACCTGAACAGCGCCACGCTGACCCAGGAAGCCGGCAACCTGCGTATCACCCTTGCCAACGGCGCCGAAGTGCTGCTGCTTGACTATGTTTCCAGCGCCAAAGACCCGTCTACTGTTGTTATTACCGACGGCGGCAAGCTGCCGGCCCAACAACTGCTGGCAGCCCTGGATGAAGCTCAGGTAGCCCAAAAAGTGGCTGACGTTGAACCTGCTGCTGGTCCGGCTAACGGTGCCGGTGGTAGCGGCGGCGGCCTGACCCCTCCGACCATTCTCGGTACCGGTGTAGGTGAAGGTGAAGGTATATTCTCCAGCGTTATCGGCCCGTTCGCCCTGCCGGTTCCGTACGATGAAATCAAGACCGAAGAACTGCCGATCGGCCGCGGTGTTGACCCAGCCCCTGTTCTGCCGGACGACCAGCTCCCTCCGGTTGCCCGCGACGATAAGTTCTCGACTGCTGAAAATACCCCGATTCGTCTTAACCCGGGCCAGCTTCTGGTTAACGATAGCGATCCGGAAGGCGATCCGCTGACCATTATTTCGGTTCAGAACCCGGAAAACGGTACTGTTGACGTTGTCCGCGATGCAAACGGCAACATCATCGGTGTGATCTTTACCCCGAAAGATGATTTTACCGGTACTGCTAGCTTCAGCTACACCATTACCGACGGTAACGGCGGTACCTCCACTGCTGACGTAATCATTCAGGTTGATCCGGATCCGGCCAACGAAAACAACGTTATCGCCGCTGACGACAACGGCGTTGTCGGTGCAGGCCGTTCCGTCACCATCGACGTTCTGGCCAACGACAGCGACCCGGAAGGCGACGCTCTTGTTCCGGGCAGCGTACGTCTCGTCAACACCCCGGCAGACATCGCAAGCCGCCTGACCATTGACCCGGCGACCGGCAAGATCACCTATAACGCTCCGGCTGGCGACGCGACCACCACCTACCCCTACTACGTTACTTTCCAATACGAAGTAGCTGACGACAAGGGTGCCCGCGATACCGCCACCGTTACCATTGAAGTGACCGCCAACAGCGTGAATGCCGTTGACGACACCGGTCTGATTCAGCCGGCTGGCGCCATCAAGAGCTTCAATGTCGTAGCGAACGACTTCGACCTGCAGGGCGACAGCTTCAAGATCACCGAAATCAAGTCCCCGGTGCGTTCTGACGGCAACCCGAATGTCGGTACAGCCTCGTTCGATGCCGCTACCGGTAAGATCACCTATAACTCTGTAGCCAGCAGCACGCCGTATGTTGTGACCATCGAGTACACCATTACCGATGCGCTGGGTGCCACCGACACAGCTAAACTGACCATCACTGTCCAGCCTGCCGGCGTTAACACCGTTGACGCCCGCGATGACACCGCTGACATGATGGCTGGCCAGCAAGTCAGCATCGATGTTCTGACCAACGACGTTGACCCGCAAGGCGATAGCTTCACGATCATTCCGAACAGCATCAGCGTTCCGCGCGACTCTAACGGCAACCCGCGTGGTACGGCCGTATGGGATGCCGCCAGCCAGAAGGTCATCTTCACCGATACCGATGGTCGCAGCAGTGGCGTTGTTGAATTCACCTACACCATTGTAGACTCCAAGGGTGCTACCGACACCGCCGTTGTGCGTGTGACGATCGACCCGGCCGTGAACGGTGTAGATGCCAACAACGACACCCTGAACGTTGCCCACAACGCTCCGGAAGCCAACATCACTACTGCTATCACGACTAACGACTTTGACCCGCAGGGCGATACTTTCAGCGTTACCTCTGTTGGCCCGATCACGGTTGGCCAAGGGAATGTACGCTTTGAAAACGGCCAGGTGTTCTTCACCCCTGCCAATGGCTACACCGGCCCGGTGGTCTTCACCTACACCATCACCGACGCCCATGGCGCCACCGATACCGCCCAGGTGTACATCAACGTACAGCCGCCGGTTGTTGACCCGGATGACACCAGCCTGTTTGCCGGTAACGATAACTTCACCACCCGTGAGAACGTGGCGCTTGAAATAAAGGCTACCGACGTTCTGGCCAACGACTACGACCCCGAAGGTACGACTCTTAAGCCTAGCGATATCAAGAGCTATACTCAACCTGCTCACGGCGTAGTTACTCAAGACTCAAACGGTAATTTCCTGTTTACTCCGGAAACCGACTGGACGGGTACCACCAGCTTCACCTACACCATCGAAGATGCCCAAGGCGACCGTGCGACTGCGACCGTGGTTATCCGTGTGGATGAGCCCGGCTCTCTCGACAACCCGGTTGACGCCGTTGATGACAGCATGATCATCAACCCGGGCCAGACCAAGACCATCAACGTGCTGACCAACGACAGCGCCCCGGACGGCGGCTTGGCCTTTGTCCGCGTAGTTGGCAACCTGCCTGCCGGTGTTGAGAACCTTGGCAACGGTAACTTCCGTTACACGGCTCCTATCAATGCCCAGAATGGCGATACCATCACCTTCCAGTACGAAGCACGCGACGCTGACGGCGATACCGACATCGCTACCGTCACCATCCGTATCGAAGACCGCCCGGTTGATGCCCGCGATGACGTGTTCACCACCCAAGAAGACACCCCGATCAGCTTCAATGTCACCGACCTGCTGTCGAACGACATTGCTCCGGACGGCGGCCCGCGCTTCCTGGGTATCGTTGGTGCCCTGCCTGCTGGCCTGACCTATAACAGCGCCACCGGTGAGTTTACCTACAACCCGCCAGCTAACTTCCACGGCAGCGTGAGCTTCCAGTACCGCGCCGGCGACGCCGATGACGATACTGATATCGCCACCGTCACCATCAATGTCGACTCGGTCAACGACCCGGTCTTCGCTAATGATGACGTGTTCACGACCGCTGAAGACACCCCTCTGAACTTCAGCGTGACCGACCTGCTGGCCAACGACAGCGCCCCGGATGGCGGCCTGGCCTTCGTCCGCATCGTAGGCGCCCTGCCGACCGGCGTGTCTTACAACAGCGCAACCGGCCAGTTCACCTATAACCCGCCGGCTAACTTCAATGGCAGCGTCAGCTTCCAGTACGAAGTACGCGACGTTGACGGCGACACCGACATTGCCACCGTCACTATCAACGTGACTCCGGTCAACGACCCGGTCTTTGCCAACGATGACACCTACACCGTTCGTGCCGGTCAGTCTGTCGGCTTTACCGTGACCGACCTGCTGGCGAACGACAGCGCCCCGGATGGCGGCCTGGCCTTCGTCCGTGTGGTTGGCAACCTGCCTGCTGGCGTAACCTTCAACAGCGCAACCGGTCAGTTCAACTACAACGCCCCGGTTGGCGCCAACGGCCCAGTTACCTTCCAATACGAAGTACGTGACGTTGACGGCGACACTGACATTGCGACTGTTACTATCAACGTGCAGCCGAACAGTGTAGATGCCCGTGATGATGTGGCCACTATGCCAAGCAACATCAACAGCATCCTCATCGATGCCAAGGCCAACGACGTTGACCCGCAAGGCGATGCCTTCAGCATCACCCGTATCGTGTCCGTCAGCGCCGGTAGTGCCACCATTGAAAACGGTCAAATTCGTTATACCAACCCGACCCGCGACGCTGGTACGGCGACCATCGTGTACGAAGTTACCGACGCACTGGGTGCCAAGGATACCGCTACCATCACGGTCCACATTGAAGCTGATGTTAACAACGTTATCGCCAACGACGACGTTGCGACCATGGGCCGCGATGTCAACAGCATCCTGATTGATGCCAAGGCCAACGACACCGACCCGCAAGGCGATGCCTTCAGCATCACCCGCATCGTGTCTGTCAGCGGTGGTGGTACTGCCAGCATTGAGAACGGTCAGGTTCGCTACACCAACCCGACCCGCGGTGCAGGCACGGCTTACATCGTTTACGAGATCACCGACGCGCTGGGCGCCAAGGATACCGCCACTATTACGGTGAACATTCAGGCTGACAGCAACAACGTTGTGGCTCAGAACGATAGCTACACCGTAGGCCGCGCCAGCACGAACGACCTGAACGTTCTGGCCAACGACTACGACCCGCAAGGTGACGCCTTCTCGATCGCAGGTATCGTCAGCGGCCCGGCCATTGGTTCGGCCTGGGTTGTCGGTGGCGCCATCCGCTACGTAGCCGCCAACAGCATCACCGGTTACACCACCACGTTTGTGTACCGCATTGTTGACGCTTTGGGTGCGACCTCTGACGCGACTGTGACCGTTACCGTACCTCCCACGTACGTTCCCCCTCCCACTTCGGGTGGCGGCGGCGGTGGCGGCGGCGGCGGTGGCGGCGGCGGCGACTGCCCGCTGACCATCGACCTGAACGGCGACGGCATCAGCATCAGCTTCAAGTCGGAAAGCCATGCTTACTTCGACCTTGATGGTGACGGTATTGCCGAGCACACCGCCTGGGTAAACGGCATGGATGATGCCATCCTCGCGATCGACCGCGACGGCAACGGCGAAATCAACGGCATCCACGAAGTATTTGGTGGTCGTGGCGTAGACGGCTTTAGCGAGTTGGCCCGCCTGGAAGACACCAACGGTGACGGTGTGGTTGATTCCAACGATGCCAACTGGAGCCAACTGCGTCTGTGGATTGATGCCAATGGCGATGGTAAGAGCGACGAGAGTGAACTCTTCACCCTCGACCACTTCGGTATCACTGCCATTAACCTCGGCACCACCGATGTGAGCCTCCAGTACGGTGACGCCTACATCAACAAGATGGGTACCGTTACCATGGCAGACGGCAGCACGCTGAACGCTGGTACGGTCTTCTATACCAACCACAGCAACGGCCACCTGGAAGGTACTGCCGGCAACGACGTGCTGATCTACAGCGCGGCAGCCGACAGCATCGACGGCGGCCAAGGCTTCGACACCCTCAAGGTGCTCAAAGCTACCGACATCGTGCTGAGCCACGATGTAGTACACGGTGTGGAAGCCATTGACCTGGCCAACAACGGTGCCGACAAGCTGGAGCTGAACATCAACGATGTTCTGACCATGTCCGACACCGGCATCCTCACCATCCGTGGTGACGCCGTTGACCAAATCACCCTGACCGGTGACGCCACCCGCGGTGAAGATGTGACCCAGAACGGCCACACCTACGCCAGCTACACGGCCGGTAACGGTGGTACCGTACTCGTTGAACTCGGCCTGACCGTGCACAACGAACACCAGAACTAAGAGTCTGGAACAGCTTGAGAGGGGCCTAGGCCCCCCTCTTCTGTTTCGTAATGCCTGACGCGCGCGTCTTAGTGATTGAATCCGAGATAGCCCGACCAGATGCGGCTCCACCAAAGCTGCAGTAGATGCAGACCCAGCAGAGCGCCGACAATGGCGCCAGCCTCGAGCAGTGTAACCTTCTGATGCTGGACCAGACCGATCAGTTCCGGTTTCGAGAACAGAACATCGGCCAACATTGCCAGGATATAGGCCAAAGCTAACATCCCCATAGCGACAAAGGCTGCGCCGACAATACCCGCCGACGCGATCAGAATAATGGCCGCGAGCGGCTTGTTCATCGGAACAATAAAGGAAAGGTTTGTTTGCGATACGGTATGATGGTTCTTATCCATTGTGATCTCCCCGTACGGGGCTCCTTATGACAATGTCTATTTACCCTTTAACGACTAGCATAAAACGCCGGTTTTGGCCTGATAATCATCAATCAAACGGCGGTATTCAGACAAAAAGCTGCCGGCTTAGGGCAGCTTTTTGATTTCCTTTACCAGAATGACCCGGTCATTCGGTTTGAGGTACCCCAATTCGCGGCGGACCAGTTCGTCGATAAAATCCGGATCCGGTCGGGCGATGGTACCATCGGGGTTTTTAATTCCGCGCAGCCGCGCGATATGGTTTTCCAGACGGTGGATATCGTATTTCAGATCGTACACCTGCGTCTGAAGGTCGGTAATCTGGGTCTTCATCACGCGCCAGGTAACAATACCGCGTTCGCCGGTCAGCAACTGGTCGGCGGTATAAAGCAGCAAAAGCCCTACCAGCCCCGGTAAAACCAAGGGCTTGAGGCGTTGCTTCCATTTACCAACGACGATGGTGACCACCGCTACTTTTCCTTCTTCTTAAGCTGCCTGAGACAGGTCTTGCAGGCGCTTATGCAGTTCCACCAAAGGATACAGGAAGGCTTCCATGCTTTCCAGCGGCAGTTGGGTGTCTTTGTCGGAGATCGCGCACGACGGATCTGGGTGGGTTTCGATGAAAAGCCCCTGAATACCGGTGGCTACAGCCGCGCGCGCCAGGGGGGCCGCGAACTCGCGCTTGCCGGTAGAGCTGTCTCCCTTGCCCGACGGTTGCATGATGCTGTGCGTTACATCGAACACAACCGGGTAGCCGGTGGCCGCCATGGTGGGCAGGCCGCGCATATCGACCACCAGATCTCCGTAGCCAAATGTGGTGCCGCGCTCGGTGAGGAGAATGTTATCGATACCGCATTCGGCGATCTTGGCACTGGCTGGGCCCATATCGGCGGGGGCCATGAACTGACCCTTTTTGATATTCACACCCTTACCATCGTACTTGGCGGCTTCGCGGCCGCAGGCCAGCAGCAGGTCGGTCTGACGAGCCAAAAAGGCTGGAATCTGGGCCATATCCGCAACTTCATACACGCTTTGCACCTGAATGGTTTCGTGGACGTCGGTCAGCACTGGCAGGCCTTCCAAGGCGCGGACTTCGGCGAGGACTTTCAATCCCTCCTCCAACCCCAGGCCACGCTTGCCGCCAGCGCTGGTGCGGTTGGCTTTATCGAAGCTGCCTTTGTAGATCAGGCCGATGCCCAGTTTCTGGCAGACATTTACCATATGCGCGGCGGTTTTGAGGGTCGTTTCGCGGCTTTCGATCGCGCAGGTACCGGCGATAAGGCTAAGCGGAAGGTTTTGACCAAACTGGACTTTCTGGACGCTGCCTGCGCCTACGGTAACGGTTTGCATGGCATTCATGTCTCCTTTATTGGCGCCGATAATGCCGTATTTTGCGCATTTGCGCCATGGGACCGCCTGTGGGTTAGTCAGGAAGATGTCAGGCTAAGGTTCGTTTCATTAAAGGCCAACCTCATAAAGACTACAGAGGAATGGCCCTCATTCGTGGGCCCTCTATCATCGGCCCTTTTTTAACTTCACTCTCATCATCGTGAAAGGATGATATCATGCGTAAGTTTGCTTCTCTCGTTGTTGCCGCTTCTGTTGTTGCTTCCGCTTTCGTTGCAGCTCCGGCTCTCGCAGCTTCCACGTCGGTTAACATCGGCGTTCCGAAGTGCGATATCCGTGCTGGTTTCGTTCGCGGCGGTAACCCTGCAATTGTCGACGCCTTCGGTGTCGGCACCATGTGCGACAAGCAGTTCGGCGAAGTCAATGTCAAGCGCGAAGACAAGGGTACTCCGACCCGCGGTCCGAATATGTGCATTCTGCGCGTAACCGGCACCAAGGATTCCGGCGCCTTCTCGTGCATCATTCCGGTCAGCCAGAATGTCGACGTTCAGAACGGTGTTCTCTACTTCACCGTCACTGAAACGACGCCTTTCGCCAAAGCTGGTCAGAAGCTTCGCTACTTCCCGGGCCGTGACCGCGCTCTCTGAGCCGGTTTCGCCTACTCGAATGAACCTCCCGCAGTTTTCTGCGGGAGGTTTCCTTTTACCCCTTGAAAATATACAATCCAGACCTATAACCACTACAAGATCATCTGGTCTTTGCGGCCAGAGACTCATTTTCTGGCCCTTTTTCGTTCTTACCCTTCATCTTGTCCCACCCTACAGGAGATTTGGACATGAATATCAAGAAACTCTTCGTGCTCGGTGGCTTGTTCCTCGGAACCCTCGTTGGCTTCAACATTGCATCGGCAACGTCCGATTCCGCTGAAGCCTGCCCCTCTGCCTGCGCTCCCAAGCGCACCGTTGCATGTGCTGATGGCTCCACCATCAGCGGACCCGACAACTACTCGACGGCCGACCTTCGCAGCCGTTGCGGCGGCAGCAAACCGCAGATCGAATATTCGGAGAGCACTTCGAAGAAGTCGATTTCGGTAGGTCTCGGCCTGACGAGCAAGACAACGGTTCAACAGAAGCAGTTGCCGCCGGTCAAGCGCCAGAACATCGCGCTGAACACGCCGTACTGCAACGTCGGCTCTGGTTTCATCACCTGGTCCACTCCGGCGCTTGAAGCGTTCGGCATGGGTACCATGTGCGATTCCGGCTTTGGCGGAAACAACGTCAAAGCGGTCGGCAGTTCTCAGCCCGTCCGCGATGACAATGGCTGCGTGCTCCGTGTTGTTCGCAACTCGGCCAAGCAGCTTGCTTCCGGTTCGTGCGCTCGGGCAGTTATGTCGGCTTACGTTGCAAATGGCGAACTTTTCTTCGTCACCCGCGACGGCGCTCATCTCCGCCTAACGAGCAAGTATACTGCACGGAAAGTTCGTTTCTAACACTCTCGAACTCTTCATCGTAAAGACCACGCACTTAGGTGCGTGGTCTTTTTTTCTATCTTTCCTTGAAAATGTATTCAAATTGTTTATAGTCACATCAGTTTATCTGACTTAACCGACAGATACTTATCTATCTGTTCCGTTTCTTGCTCTCAGGAGAAATCTGATGCTTAACACCCTTAAACTGCTTTTCGCAGGTATGCTGCTGTCACCATTTTTGCATGTCTCTCAGGCTTCGGCTTGCCTTGATGGAAGTTGTGGCCCCCAGAAATCATTTCGTTGCAGTGATGGTTCGCTGCTTACCAACCAGCCGACGCGCATGACTCGGCGCGACTTTCTTGCGAAATGCGGTGACACTGAATCTGTGGTAAAGCAACCGCGTTCGAAAAACATCCTTCAGCATACTCAGCCTCGAAAAGCATCCACTGCACTACGCAAGGACATAGCAAAACCTATGCCTACTTTGACTTACATACCTATACCAATGGCACGGCCTGCCGAGCTTGATGCGGATGTTGAAGCGCTTGTTCCGTCTCCGGTGATTACTGTGACGCGGAGTGAGTTAGCGGATGTGTCCGTTACCCGGGTCAAAGTCACGATTCTACCTGTCCTTGAAAAGCCTCTCTGGCCGGAAGGGTTTGGACCCGATGCCGCATGTGGTGCGGGCTACTACCCAAGTGGAGAGCTCATCACCGTACTGATACAGGGATGCGCGCCTTATGCCACGGTCACGTGGCAGGCGGGGATACCTGAACAGAACGACTTTTTGCGTTTCAACTATGCTGCGGTGCAGATCTCGACCATGCCGGAGGGCTGCCTTGCCCTGATACCCGCCGTGAAAATGCCTGAAACGGCTGAGGTTGGTTATAAAAACCGGCGTGTTCATCCGCATTTCATGCTGACGCCGGGATATGGGTATTTGCAGATGGATGGCACGGTTTCAACGTCTCTCGGTTACGCCGCAGGATATGAGACCATAGCCGGAAACTGTAAGAGTATGGGCTTTACGCCCTATAGCGCGCCAGAGCTTCTGGCATTACTTGAGGGAAAACGACCCCAATGAAAACGAAAAGCCGCAGTGGAAACACTGCGGCTTTTTTTACTTCTGCATTTGTTTTTCTAGCTGTTGAAGGCGGCGGTCGCGGCCGCAGCCGGCGCGGTATTGGGCGTAGCGCTGGGCGGATTTTTTATAGTAATCCTGATGATATTCTTCAGCGGTATAAAACGGTGCGCGGGTGAGAATATCCGTTACCACCGGCTGGCCGAGCTTTTTGGAGATCTGGGCGGCAGAAAGCTGGGCTGCGGCACGCTCTTCGTCGTTTTCCACAAAAATACCGGCTTTGTAGTGTTCGCCTTTGTCGCAGAACTGGCCTGTGGCATCCAACGGGTCGATGTTGCTCCAGAATATATCCAACAGGCGCGGATAGGTTACGATTTGCGGGTTATAGGTAACTTGAATCGACTCCCGGTGTCCGGTACGACCGCTGGAAACTTGCTCATACGTCGGGTTGACCTCGGTACCTCCGCTGTAGCCAACGGTGGTGTTGAGGACGCCGGGTTCGCTGTCGAACTCGCTTTGCATGCACCAGAAGCACCCGCCCGCAAAGACAGCTGTTTTACTGGTAATGGCAGTGGATGGCGTGATGTGCTGGGCCATGGCGGATGCTCCCGTTAGTGTCAGGATAACGGCGAGAACGGCTGCGAGTTTCATGACTGGTTACAGACTGGAGAGCTTCGGCAGAACGCGGAGCGGGTCTACCGCGCTGGCATGCTGACGGAGTTCGAAGTGCAGTTGCGGTTGCTCGACATTGCCGCTGGCGCCGCTAAGAGCGATAACCTGGCCCTTGCGCACGGATTCGTTCTTCTTCACCAGCAGGTAGCCGTTGTGGGCGTAGGCCGAAACCATGCCGTTATCGTGGCGTACCAGCACGAGGTTGCCGTAGACCTTCAGGCCGTTATCGGCATAGAGAACCTTACCGTTTTCGGCGGCCAGCACAGGGGTTCCTTCTGGCACCGCGATGTTGATTCCGGTCAGGGCAACGCCATTTCCATCATCACCGAATTTACGCACGATCTGCCCCTTCACCGGCCATACCAGACCCTTGGCACGGGCGGCCTGCTGATCGATCTGGCCACGCTTCTGCTCGGCCAGTTGCGCCATATCGATGGTGACCGGCTTGACGTTGGCGGTGGACATTTTAGCTTCAGTCTGAGCTTGTTCCTTAACCGCCTTGGTTTCCAGCTCGGCCTTCACAACCTCTTGCTTGGCGACCACACCGGATTCAATGGCTTGAGCCACAACCTGCTCCTTGGCAGCTTCCGGCGCTTTAACGTTGGCCAGTTGGCTCGGCAGGTCGGTCTTCAGGGGCACACGGATAACACTGTCGGCCTTCAGATCCTGCGGCTCGGAGAATTCGTTGGCGGCCATGATATCCAGCACCGAGGCGTTGTACTGCAGCGAGATGCGGTAGATCGTTTCCTTCGGCTGCACGGTGTGCATCACGAACTTGATTTCCGAGGCCGAGTGTTGGACCGGCTGCTCTTGCGGACCACGACCTGCGGCGGGTTCGATAGCTGCCAGAGCAGCATCGTTTACCTGAGTAGCGGCCGTTTGGGTCGGTTCCGTCGACGGGTCGGTCAGCATGGTCTTTACATCGGCCCAGACAGAGCTTTGCGGCTTGCTATTGCGCATGATGGTGAGGGTTTGACCGGGGCGGATCTCGGTTGGTGACTTCATACCGTTGTCGGCGAGAATCCGCTGAGCGGTGGTATCGTACTGGCGGGCCAGCTTGTAGATGGTGTCGGTTTGCGTGGTAGTGTGCGTGATCTGCTCGACCTTCGGCTGAACGACTTTCGGTGCGGCCTGCACCGGAGCCGCTTGATGCACCGTGGTGGTTTTTACGGGCGACGGTCCTGCGGCAGGTTCGATGGACGAAAGGCTTTCTTCTTCCATCTGGACGGCCGAAATACGCGGCTGAGACGGTGCCGTTACACCCGACAAACCACCCGGACGGGCTTGCACTTCAGTGACCGGAATCTCATCGACAGGGCCGGGTTGCAAGGGATTATAGGGCTTGATAACACGTGGACCGGCGTTCATACCATCTACCACGCGGACCGGCTGCTGAGTACAGCCAGCCGCCAAGGCCGCCGCCACCAGCAAGGTGCTCGACCGCATGCGAAGCTTCGTTGCGAGATACATGATACTTGCTCCTCCCATCCGTTTTTATCAGGCCGTTTCAAACATTAAAATCGCCATGGCCGAAACCACGAGCACCGCGAGCGTGACGACCAGCGTCATGCCGTTAAAACTGCGCTCCAGCCAGCCCTGATACTTGTTGCCGCTGCGCCAGATGAGCCAGGCGATAAAGCCATACCGGGCCGTGCGAGTGAGCAGAACCAACGGCATGAACACCAGCGGATTGACCAGCGCAAGGCCACTGAGCAGCGTGACGATATTGAAAGGCACACCAGAAAAACCTGCAGCCAGAATGAAAACAGGCGCGTAAAAGCGGAAGACATCCAATGCAATATGCTGACCTATGAACAGCGTGGAGATGTACCAGGCCACCGTAAACAGAACCATGGCGCCTACCAGCGAGCCCGCGGCGGCAACCAATGCGTAGCGGAAGCTTTTGTCTGGCGTAAGCTGGGACATGGGAATAAGAAGGAAATCGCTGGGCGCGGGCAGGCATAAAGCTTCCATAACCGCCATACTGAACAGGCGCTGCTCGGCATCGGGCCGACTGGCAAGACCTGCGAATTTACGGCGTACATCCATACCTTCAAAACTAGCAGATTTCGGCAGAGCGTTTGCGGAAAATCGTGCATACCATAAGAAAGATTCCCGACAATCCCCCTCCCCCTGTGGCGAAACGGAAACGCCCGGATTCTCCGGGCGTTGGGTTACGCTTAGGCGCGGCGGGTTTGAGGCAACCCTTGTTGGCCCACGAGAGGCACAAAGGCGACCGGACCCAGATTCTCTTCGGTAGTTTCGGTCGCAGATATCTTGCGGATTTTCATCAACTTCTGCGAGGTTTCCTGCGGGCCGACCGGAATAACCAGAATACCGCCCACCGCCAATTGCTCTACCAACGGGGCCGGAACCCACGGGCCTGCGGCCGTGACAATGATACGATCGAACGGAGCCTGTGCGGGCCAGCCGAGCGTGCCGTCGCCCACCAGCGGGGTAAAGTTGGTGATGCCAAAGTCGTGCAGGCGCTTAACGGCGCTTTCGCTCAGGCTCTTATGACGCTCCACCGTGTAAACACGGCGGCAGAGCTTGCTCAGCAGAATGGTCTGGTAGCCGCAGCCGGTGCCGATTTCCAGCACTTTTTCGGTACCGGTCAGTTCCAACGCGGCGGTCATACGGGCCACCACACTGGGCATACTGATGGTCTGCAATTCACCAATCGGCAAGCAGGCATCGTCATACGCATCTGTCGCCAAGGCTTTGGACACAAAAAGCTCCCGCGGAACACTGCCGAGCACGGACAAGACCTTTTCATCCGTCACGCCCTGCGCCTTCACTGTCTCCAGCAGGCGGCGCATGCGGATCGCATTCGGCTGAATATTTTTAAGATGCATGACCGACTACTTCTTGGCGCGGATGAAGTCCATGCCGCCCATGTACGGACGCAGAGCCTCCGGGATGCGGATGGAGCCATCGGCCTGCTGATGGTTCTCCACCAGCGCGATCATGGCCCGGCAGACGCTGAGCGCGGTACCGTTAAGCGTATAAGCAAACTGCGGTTTACCGGCGGCATCGCGGTAGCGGATGTTCAGGCGGCGCGCCTGGAAGTCGGTACAGTTCGATGTGCTGGTGATTTCGCCCCAGCTGCCGCCATTACGGCCCGGCATCCAGGCCTCGAGATCGAACTTGCGGAAGGCGGAAGCGCCAAGGTCGCCAGTGGCAATTTCCAATACGCGGTACGGGATTTCCAGACCATCGAACACGCGCTGCTCGATCTCGCGCATCTTCATATGGTGGGCTTCAGCTTCTTCCGGCAGGCAGACGATCACCATTTCGGTTTTAGTGAACTGGTGCACGCGGTAAATACCGCGGGTCAGGCTGCCGTGAGCACGCTCGGAACGGAAGCAGTGCGACATACCGGCCATTTTGATAGGGAGCTTGGAGGCGTCGAGAATCTCGTCGGACGTCATGCCTACCAGTGTAATTTCAGAGGTCGCGATCAGGTTGAGATCGGTATCTTCCACACGATAGGTGTTGGATTCATTCCCACGCGGCACAAAACCAGCACCCTGCATCAGGCTGTCGCGGGCAAGGTCCGGCGTGATGACAGGCTCAAAGCCTTCGGCCATGGCCATATCGAGACCATAGCGCACCAGCGCCATTTCCAGAAGAGCGCCTGCGCCGGTGAGGAAGTAGAAACCGCTACCGGCCACTTTGGCGGCGGCGCTCAGGTTGACCATGCCAAGGTTTTCCATCAGTTCGATGTGGTCCTTCGGCTGGAAGTCGAAATTCGGCTTGGGTGCCTTGCCGAAGTCGATTTCAGCACTGGCGTCTTCGCCACCCTTGGGGCTTCCTTCAAAGGTCAGGTTGGGGATGGTGAGGTAAATCTGCTGGGCTTCGGCTTCAATCGGGGCGATTTCGGCATTCAGCTTGTTCTCTTCTTCGCGCAGAGCGGTACCCTGGGCACGCTTTTCATCGACCGACATATCGCGATTTTTGGCGACAGTGTTGGACGCTGCACGCACGTCTTCGATCTTCTTCTGCAACGCACGGCGCTGGTCTTCCAGCTCCACAAAGCGGTCAAAGTCCACACTCATTTCGCGGCGGGCGATGTTGCTGCGAATGAGGTCCTGATTTTCGAGAATAAAGCGACGGTCTAACATGGCGCCCATATTAGCGATGCGAGGTGCTTTCCACAAGCGGAATAGGGCCTGAAACAGCCCCCTCGCCTAAAATTTAAGCGCGGGGCTTGGCCGGAGGGCGCGACTTATTGCGCGCCTGATAGCGGCCGATGAGAATCGCCAGCTCATATAACCCCACCAGCGGCAGCGCCAGCATGAGCTGACTGAAGGGGTCCGGTGGGGTGATGATAGTCGCCACCACAAACACAGCGACAATCGCGAAACGGCGCCAGCGGGCCAATTGCTCTGGCTTGAAGACACCCAACTGCATGAGAATGACCAGAATAACCGGCAAATTGAATGCCAAGCCAAACCCGAAGGCAAAATTGAACAGAAGACCAAGATAATCGGTCACATTGGGTAATGCCGAAACGCCTTGCTGATTGAAGCCCAGAAAGAACTTAAGCGCCAACGGCAGCACGCCAAAGTATGCGAAGGCGCCACCACCATAAAACAGCATGGGTGCGGCAATAAGCTGCGGGAGAACGGCTTTTTTCTCGTGTTTATATAAGCCGGGAGCAAAAAAACGCCAGATCTGATACATCAAAATCGGCAAGGTAATAAATACACCACCCCAGACTGTGATTTTGAGATAGGCAAAGAACAGCTCGGGAATTGCCGAGAACACAATGGTTTGCGGAGCATTCGGAGTAGCCAGCAGCGGCTTGAGAAGGAAGGTCAGCAAAGGCTCCTTCAGCACATAGACACCGGTCATGGCGACACAGAGAATCACCAGCGTCACAATCAGCCGGTGCCGAAGTTCGGTTAAATGGGCGAGCGTTTTGGCTTTCATGCGTCATCACCTTTGCGTGGGCCGGGCGCGTTCAACAAGCCCAGTTTCTCCTGCCAGCCAAGCCATACACCTTGCAGGTACATATGCACATAGGCGTACATCAGGCCAGCGCGACGCATGATAACCGGCAAGTCTTCCGGCTTGGTGAGGATGATTATGAGGGCCGCCACAACAAGCAGCTCGGCAAAGCCAATCTCTCCGAACATGCTCCCCTCCCCGCCCTAACCGAGCTTACCCGCGCGGCTTGGTTTTGCTTTTGACCGCTTTTGCCTTAGCCGTCTTAACTGCGGGCTTTGCTTTTTTCTTCCGCTTAGGCGCATCATCATCGCCATCGGTAGCATCATTCACTCCTTGCTTGAAGGCGCGCACCCCTTTACCGAGATCTCCCATCACCTGCGGCAGACGGTTACCAAATACCACCAGCATAACGACCGCCACAACGAGCAAAATAAGAATTTTTTCAATCATGTTATTATTCCTTATTTAAGTTAATTATTCGCATCATACATCAGATCGGAAAAGCTGATTTTACCGGTCAATAAGTAGCCAGCAAGGCCGAAAATCTCGTACAGAGCATCCGCCGTAAACATCACACCGTACGCCGAAGGCATCACCATGCGGATACCGAGATTTTCCGGAAGATTAAGTGCTGGCGCCGGGATGGCATCGATCCCGCGAGCACGGAATGTGGCCAGCGCGCGCAGCATATGCACATCACTGGTCACCAGCAGCACGTTCTTTGCACCGCGTTTGGCCAGCACGGGGGCCAGCTGCATCGCGCTCTCATAGGTATCGGTGCTCACTTCTTCCAGTTCGGTCGGAGTTACCTCGGTTCGCTGGCGGGCAAAAAAACTGGCTGTTACATTAGCCTCAGAAGGATTCTGGCCACCCTTGGTATGGCCACCAGAGACAATAACCGGCAAACGCATATTGATCATGCGTTGCAATTCGTAGGCAACCGCCAGGCGGTGAATACTTTCAGGCCGGGGAATCCACCCCACAGGGCCGGCATCCCACATGCCCCCGGTCAGCACAACAATGGCGTCGGCGTCGGACGGGTCTTCCAGCGTACGACCTTCGACCATGCCGGAAAGTGTGTGAGAAAGCATCAAGCCAAACCAAGGGGTTGCGGTAATATAGGCCAGCAATGCAATGGCCCCGAGCCAGCCGATAAGCCAGTTGGCGTAACCCGCAAAAGCCACGTGGCGGCGGCGCCAGATAATCACCATCAGCACCACCAGGCTGGTGATCACCAACCCGCTGGGCATGACTAAAGTAACGAAGAGCGGCTTCACAGTTCCAGAGAATAGCTCATCCGCACCGGCGCGTCAGCCCAAAGCTGCGCCAAACGCTCGCGGGCGGTGGCTACATCTTCAGCAGACGGGGCGGTAGGAATGCTCAGCGCCGACATATACGCCAGATTTTCGGCGCTCAGTGCAGGCAGATCTTCGCGACAGAGGGCCGCAAAACTTTCGGTATCAAAGAATGTACCGGCCATACCGTGCTTAAGGACGGAGAGCGCGGTGATGGCAACATCGCACCCGGCCGCAAGGCTGGTACGCACACGATCAGTATAGTTGCCCGGCAGGGCTTTCATGCCGACGTCATCGGCCAGAATAAGTCCACCAAAGTTCCAATCCTCGCGCATCATAGTCAAAATATCAGAAGAATAGGTTGCAGGTTTATTATCCAAGGCGGTGAAGCGGATGTGCGCCGTCATCAGGAAATCTTCCTTCGGCGCCATCGCTTTGAACGGGGCAAAGTCCTGCTCCAGCTCGGCACGGGTGGCCGTTACTTCCGGCAGTTCAAAATGCGAATCAACCACCGCGCGGCCATGGCCAGGGGCGTGCTTAAGGCAACGCAGACACCCGCCCTGCTCTACCCCCTTGGCGTATTCGGTAGCAAGTGTAATCACGGTCTGGGCGTCTTCGGCAAAGGCACGGTTACCGATAATGGTATGAGTGCTCGGGGTACCCACATCTATCAGCGGACCCATCAGCCAGTTGGCGCCGACATCACGGAGTTGCGCGGCAAGCAGAAAAGCGCTGAGACGCGTAGCTTCCAATGCATGTTCAGGATGGGTAGCATACCATTCGCCAAACGCACGGGCTGCGGGTAATTTACCACCAAATTTAACACGCTGAACGCGGCCACCTTCCTGGTCTACAGCGATCAGCGGCTTTTCAAAAGGCGTAAATTCAGCAAGCTCATCGCATAAGGCACGGACCTGATCGGGAGAGTCAACATTACGCGCGAACAACAGGAATGCCATAGGCGGCGCCTCGCGCAAAAAGGCTTTTTCTTCAGCCGTCAGACGGAAACCATCCAACCCCAATACCAGCGGACGGACATCCTTCATGACACACCTACTTGCTTACCGGGAAGCAGCTTTGCTTACCCGCCAGTTGAGAACAGATTTTGGCAGCTTCGTCGCGCGATTTCACGCCCAGCAATTGCACACGGTAGGCCTTGCCGCCCGGAGCCGCCTGAATGTTGGGAGCCAGATTGGCCAGTGAACTGAACTGCTTTTGGGCCTTGGCGGCAAACGCCTTACCATCGGCAGCCGAACTTACAGCAGCCAGCTGCACACCCCATGTGCCCTTAGCGACAGGCTTAACCTCTTCCTTCGGCTCTTCTTTCTTGGCTTCCACTTTGGCCTCAGGCTTAGGTTCCACTTTGGGTGTTTCAGCGACCTTCGACTCTTCCACTTTCGCAACAGCCACAGATTCGGCTTTCGGTTCTTCGACTTTCGGAGTTACAGCCACAACGGGTTGCGGCGCTGTAACGGATGCTACAGCTACCGGCTGAGCTTCCGTCAACGGCGTGGTTCCCGAGGTCAGGTCGGCATCGGTAATCGAAACCTCTTCCACCGGCGGCACTTCCGTACCGGTCAGGCGGGTATTGCTGCTATCAAGCAGGTCAAACACCAACTTATCGCGGTTCGGAATCTGCATGCCGCCCGGCTGATCGGGACGGCGCTTCAGCGGCTCGGCCGGCGGCGTGATAAGAGGAGGTTCGATTTGCGAAGACGAAATCTCGTCCCGGTTAATCAGCGCGTAAATCATGAGCGCGAGAAAACCGCAGCCCATAATGACTACGAGGGAAAGCTTCAACCACTTGGCGACAAAATGACTCATGGAGCCATCTTATGGCCCAAAAGGCGGCAGAATTAAACGCCTTTCAGGCCTACAAGAAGAGCATACAGAACGAATTACATACTCTCTGGTGCATTAACGCCACAGAGGCTCAACACATCGGCAAGCACACTGCGTGCCGCAAGCGCAACGGCCAGACGGTGCTGGGTCGCCTGCACATTGGCGGCATCCAGCCATTTTTCGGCGCCGTACCACGAGTGCACCTTGGCCGCGAGGTTCTGGGCGTAGAAGGTCAGGCGGTGTGGTTCAAGAGCGCGGCTGGCCTGCTCAATCAGTGCCGGATACAGCATAACCTCACGCAGTACAGCACGAGCACCCGCCGAAACATCCACAGTTTCAGGGTTCAGCGCATCCAGATCAACCGGCGCAATACCAAGCTCGGCACGCTGACGCTCTACGGCGCACAAACGAGCGTGAGCATACTGCACGTAGAAGACCGGGTTCTCCATGGTTTTAGCAACAGCCAGCGCCAAGTCGAAGGTCAGCGACGTGGTCGGCTTCACTGTCAGCATAGTAAAGCGGAATGCATCAGACCCTACTTCTTCCAACACATCCGACAGCAGCACGATGTTCCCGGCACGCTTGCTGAGTTTCACCGGCTGACCATCGCGCAGCACTTTTACCATTTCGTACGGTACGGGGTGATAGACATCCTTGCGGCCAGTCAGGGCTTCAATGGCTTTGGAGAGCGGCGTGAACGAACCAGCCTGATCGATCCCGATCACAGTCACCAACAGCTCATAACCGCGCTGCAGCTTGTCGTAGTGATACGCAATATCCTGCCCGAAATAGGTCGGAATACCATTACGGTTAAAGATGGCCTGATCTTCCGGCAGACCGAATTCGGTGGCTTTGAAGAGCGTCAGCTCGACCGGTTTATAATCGGCCACTTCCTTACCCTTCGGCGGTGGCAGCGTACCTTCGTACACCAACCCCTTGTCGCGCAGAATCTGAACGACTTCTTTCATCCGGTCAGTCTGGTGCATCGCGTGTTCGCTAAAGTAGCGGTCAAACTCGATATGCAGCGTCTTGATATCGGTCTTGATAAGGTCAAGGCACGCTTCAACGGCAAAAGCACGCAGCTCTTTCAGCAGCACTTCCTCATCGGTCACATCAACCCACTTATCGCCGTCGCGGTCTTTCAGCATCTGGGCAATATCAATCAGGTATTCACCCGGATAGCCATTGTCCGGAACCTGAATCTCCTTACCAAACAGCTGCAGGTAGCGTGCATGCAGGCTCTTCACCAGTACGCTAATTTGGCCACCAGCATCGTTCACCAGATACTCGCGCCACACGGTGCGGCCTGCTTTTTCCAGCAGGTTGGCAATGGCATCGCCAAAGACTGCATTCCGGCCGTGACCAATATGAATCGGGCCGGTCGGGTTGATGCTGACATATTCCACCATCGCCTTGCGGGCATCCGGCGCCTGCAGCTTGCCGTAAGCGGCACCTTGCGTCACGGCATCAATCCCCTGCCCGACCAAAGCCGACGCTTTCAAACGGAAGTTAATAAAGCCGGGTCCTGCGATGTCTACGCTGTCTACAGCCGGATAAGCCTTGAATTCTTCCACCAGCATCTCAGCCAACGCACGCGGCGCCATACCAACCTTCTTAGCCAACACCATAGCCGCATTGGTAGCCAGGTCACCGTGGGTCTCGTCTTTCGGAGACTCCAGCGCTACATTGGCAAAATCCGCTTCCGCCAAACCCTTATCGGCCAGCTTGGTTTTCAGCACGTCCAGAATAAACTGGTTAAAATCGATATACAGCATCACTACGTCTTAAATCTTCAGTCTTATCTTAGGCATTCATCATGGCTTGCAGCTTGCCGATATTCTCGGTCAGCTCGGCCAGACGGGTCCGGTTCTGCTCAAGTACATCAGCCGGTGCGCGTTCCACAAAGTTGGGGTTACCCAGCATGGTATTGATCTTCTCAACTTCCTTACGCTGCTTTTCCAATTCACGCTCCACACGGGCCTTCTCCGCCGCCACATCAATGTGACCGCTCAGATCCATGATATATTCCACACCATTGACCACCGCCGCCGCTTCCCCAGCCTTGGCCGCCTCTACACGGCCTTCAATGTTCGCGACACCGGCAACCGCTTTGAGCAGAGCAAGGTCGCCCTGCAGAATCGCAAGGTCAGCATCACTTGCACCACGTACCTGCACCGGCAGTTCTGTTTTCGGCGAAAGCTTGTGTAGTGTACGTGCCTGACGAATCGCACCCACCACGTCAATCATCTGGTTTACACGCTGCGTCGCAGCAGCATCTACCGGCCACTTGGCGTAATCCGGCCAACGCTGCATCATCAGGAAGGCGTTATCGTGCGCTGTATGATTCTGCCAGAGCTGTTCGGTAATATACGGAATGAACGGACTCAAAGCGCGCAGCAGATTATCAAAGCCCCACCCAACAACGGCGCGGGTTTCTGCCTGCACATCTGCTCCCATCTGGCCCGCCAGCAAAGGCTTGGTGAGCTCCAGATACCAGTCGCACCACGTGCCCCATGTAAAGTGGTAAATCAATTGCGCAGCCTGGTTAAATTCATAGGCATCCAGATGCGCATCCAGCTTGGTGTACATGCTCTTCAGCTCGCCCATCAGCCACATATTGACCGGGTGCTTCACCTTGCGGGCATCAAATTCTTTGGCATCGCCATCGGTATAGAAGACGTTCTGTATGGAAAGGAAGCGTGCAGCATTCCACAGCTTGGTGCAGAAGTTACGGTTCTGTTCCACCTTGGCGGTGCTGAAACGCATGTCTTCGGCACTGGCGATACCCGCCATGGTCAGGCGCAGCGCGTCAGTACCGTACTCGTTAATCAGCTCGATGGGGTCGAGCACATTGCCCTTACTCTTGCTCATCTTCTGGCCGTGTTCGTCCAGAATCAGACCATGTGTATAAATCTTCTTGAAAGGCACCTGTCCCGTCAGTTCAAGGCCCATCATCATCATGCGCACCAGCCAGAAGAACAGGATATCACGTCCGCTCATCACAACTTTACCGGGGTAGAATTCCTGCAGACGCTCACCACCTTGAGGCCAACCCTGTGTTACAAACGGCCAAAGGGCGCTACTGAACCAGGTATCGAGAATATCCTCATCCTGCTTCCAGCCTTCGCCTTGCGGGGCCTTTTCACCGACATAAATGTCCTGCTCACTGCTGCCTTGCACATCGCGGAACCACGCCGGAATACGGTGCCCCCACCACAATTGACGGCTGATACACCAGTCCTGAATGTTCTCCAGCCAGTTGCGGTAAACACGTTCGTCACGCTCGTTCACAAAACCAATATCTCCTTTATCTGCAGCTTCCAAACACTTCTTGGCCAGCGGCTCACCCTTCAGGTACCACTGCCAGGTCAGGTAGGGCTCTAAAATCGTCTCATCACGCTCGGCATGGCCTACATTGTGTGTGTGCGGCTCAATCTTGATAAGTTGGCCCATTGCCTCAAGGTCGGCCACGATCTGCTTACGGGCCACAAACCGATCCAGCCCCTGATACGCTTCCGGGCAGTTCTGGTTCATCTTACCGTCCGGGGTCAGTAGGTTAATCAGCGGAATATTCACGCTATCCTTATGGCGCTGGTAAAACGCAAAGTCGTTAAAGTCGTGGGCTGCAGTAATTTTCACCATGCCGGAACCGAATTCCGGATCAACCATCTCATCCGCCACAATCGGAATCTCACGGTTCACGACCGGCACCATCACCAACTTACCCACCAGATCCTTGGCACGCTCATCGTTCGGGTGAATCGCAATCGCACCATCCGCCAGAATCGTTTCCGGACGCGTGGTGGCAATCTCAATACCATCCTGGCCCTTGTAGCTGAAACCACCGGCAAACTTATAGCGCACATGCCACAGGTTACCGTTCACTTCCTTGTGCTTTACTTCAAGGTCGCTTACGGCGGTCTGCATCTTCGGGTCCCAGTTGACCAGACGCTGGCCACGGTAAATCAGCCCACGCTTGTGCAGCTCAATAAAGACATGATTCACAGCCGCGCTGTACTGCGGGTCCATCGTAAAGCGCTCATTGCCCCAGTCGCAGCTGATGCCTAAACGACGTAACTGGCCGCCAATGGTACCAGCACTGTGGTCTTTCCACTCCCAGGCCTTTTCCATGAACGTGTCACGGCCATAATCAAATCGATTCTTGCCTTCCTTGGCCCACTGGCGCTCCAGCACCACGTGCACCGCAATGCTGGCATGGTCGGTACCCGGCTGGTACAGCGCATTCTTGCCCTGCATACGGGCACGGCGTACCAGAATATCCGGCAGAGTGTTATCCAGCGCGTGGCCTAGGTGAAGGGTACCGGTCACGTTGGGTGGCGGCATCATGATAGAGAACGGTTCGCCCTGCATACTCGGAGCAAAACAGTCATTGCGCTCCCAGCGTTCGGCAATACGGGGCTCAAGGGCACAGGCATCATAACGGGTAGCCAATCCTTCTTCATTGATGGAAGGGCTTTGGGGCGCAGCAGACGTACTCATAATAACTTTTAACAACCTGTTGGTGGGCATATGCGTGAAACGCCCCAACCTACCGCATCAAACCACCTAAAATCAAGCCCATCGAGCCAAAAAGGCATATCACATTCCGGAATTCTGTAAGCCAGACTCCAACCTAGCTTTGCGCCAGCTTGGAAATCTCTTCTTTTACCAATTTTTCAACTACATCCGGCAGGTTCTTCGCCAACCAGTCCTGCACCATCGGGCGGAGAGCCATAGCCAGAACTTCCGCCGGAAACGCGACCTGCACACCTTCCGGTCCCTGAATCGCACCAACTTCAAACCGAGACGCTGCCGCAGACGTCACCTGCTGCACATCTACAGTCGCCGCAACCGGAGCCGAAGCCACCTGCACGCCCTCAACCACAGAAACTTCTTCAGCATCCGTTTCCGCAACAATACTCTCTTCAGCACCCAGCGGCGCGTCTTCGGCCATCAGGTCTTCTTTCGAAATCTTAGGCCCCGCAACCTGCTGCTGTTCCTGAGAAATCTCCGCCAGCAAGCGGTCAAATTCATCTGCCGCATCGGCGACAACCGGGTCTGCCACTTCACTCTGCAAAAGCTCACCCGCTACGCCACCAATATCGCTGGATACGACCGATTTAGCTTCGCCACTGGCGCCAAAAGCCTCAAGATCAATCAGTTCTTCCGCTTCCCCAGCATTCTCAGCTACCGTAACCATGTCCATTTCGCTTAGCTCAAGCACATCGTCTTCAATATCGCCTTCGGCAGCGGCGGCGGCATCAATCAGATCGGCACTTCCGGTTCCAACCTTGACCCCCTCTTCCGCCACGCCGCTACGGATAGACGACAGAATATCGTCCATATCCGTCTGCACCGGATTGGCGTTCAGGTTGCTGGAAGTATCATTTGCCATGGCAATATGGGGCTTCTTATCCGTCCGTTATCAGTTGTTCGGGCATGGGTGATGCGCGTAACATTGGCTAATATAGGCAAGCAATGCCGCAAAATCCATCCTAACCATGCTATTGGCGCCTTTTCCGCAAGCACTTATACCGCCCCCTGTGGCTTACTTGCCTCTTAATGGTGTTTTTGCAGCCACGCCTTCGGTGTCGCCACCAATCTTTTCAAATGGCCTCAAACCAAACCAGAAAGCCATGATTCCACCCACAATCGCATAATCCTCCGCTCCCATCGGCACCCCCGCACAACGGGCATAGACGTACCAGAAGAACGCCGTCAACGTGATGACAGGGCGCACCAGCCCCCGAAGCAGCCCAATTATCGGCAAGGCATTGGCAACCCCCATGGCGGCATCATGCGCCCGAGCCTTGTCAATTTCCGCCATCACAGCTTCACGAATACGCTCATCTTTCGTCAGAATATCGCCTACAACGCCACTTACCTTCCCCACCGCCTCCACACTCAATCCGGTCTTCTCGGCTACATCCTCCTTGCGCTCGGTCAGCAGACTATTCACAACCGAAAGAACCTGCACCGCCACATTCCATAAGCTCATCCCTCATATCCTTCTCTAATTTCCGCTCAACGCACCCCATACAAACCCGGCTAACGCAGCCAGACCTGAAAAACACCACACAACACCCGCCACAAAACCGCGGTAATGCTCCAAATCTTCTCGAATTTCCCTCACATCCGCCCTTAAACCTCTCACTTCTTCCAGCAATTCCGTCACATCCATCACCCATCCCCTTAAAAAATGCCTAAAAAAAGGCACTCAACTTGCGTTCCGCCCGCCAACCACGTTAGATTACTCCCATGACACGCAGCAAAGCCCCTACCCCCGACTACGATACCGACCCGGGCAAACCCATCGCCGGTAACCCCCTCACGCCGCAACGCTACAATATTCTTCTCACCCGCCACGGCGAAGAAATCTCATTCGATTTCCCGCCCGCCACGGCCGATCTCATCACCCGTTTCGGTTACCTCACACCGTCCGACGTCCGCTGCCAGAACGGTCTGATCCAGAACGAAGAAGACATCTACGACATGCTGGAGGCCGTTCTTGGCCGAGGCTATCGTGGCAACCTCGCCTATCATACCCGCAAGCAGGTTATCGTTTCGCTGCACGATACCGCTATTCTGGGCTACCAACGTCAGGCGATCATCGATCCCCGCCTCTCGAACGAGGTCGCCCTGTTCTGGGAAATCTATCTCGACCAGCGCGTCTTCCCACAATCGCAGGAAGAAGATTGGCAGGCTCTCATCGGCGAACTCATTACCGCCGAGAAGACCGATCCCGAAGCCGACCGTAAACTGGCCGAAGACATCAAAAACCGTCTCCTCGACCAGGCCAAGGCCGACTAACCCGGCTTACGCCAGCATCTTCTGCAGTTCTGCCAGCATATCATCCAGCCGGATGACGTCTGGCGTACCATCCATGGCTACCAGCGTCAGTGTCTCTCCATCGGCACTCACACGCACGTCTTGCAGTTTCGGGTGAAGCTCCAGCGTATTCCAGGCCAGTACTGCCTGCTTGGTGCGGCCTTCCACCAGCATGGCGACAATGGCCTGCAAGCTGGCAGCGTGGCGGCGCATACGCGCAACTTGTTCCCCTTTTTCCGCCCCATACGTTTCCATTTTACGTTTCCAGGGCATAAACTCCTGTTCCTGCCATTCGCGCACAGTCATACGTTTATCGTCAATTGTCTTACCCTCTTAAAAATAAGCTGCCCAGCAAACCACCAGAGCCGCCTATAGCTCCCGCCGTCACGACCTTCCCCAGAGATCCTCCAAGAGAACTGCCAAGTGCCGTCTCAAACGCGCTGGGCTTTTTGTAGTAGTCCAAAATACTTGCCTGACGCTGGGCATTGAGAGCCAACGCACCACTCTGGGCATTCGCCGCAGCCTGTGCGGCACGCGCCGCATTGCTGTCGGTCGCAGCTGCAGCCAGATTGTAGAGATTTTGCTGAAGTGCCAACTTCTCGTTACGCACCTGGCTAGCCATCTCATCCTTCATCTGGCTCACATTCTGTTCCGCATCCTGCTGGTCCAACAGGCGCTGACGCCGCACGTCATTCGCGGCCGTACTGTCGCTCAAGCCGCGCCGCGCCAGCGTTTCCTCTTCGGTACGAGCACGTTGCGTAGCCTGCTTGCCTAACAGCTTCGTCTGGGTCTGCTCCCATTGGCTCAAAATACGTTGCGTATCTTCATCCGCCGCATAGTCTGCCGATGACAGCTTACGGATCTCTCCCAAACTTTCCGTCATGATCGCATCCAACTGGTCACGTTCAGCCTGTTGTTCTGCCGTCAATGGTAATCGCCGGGTGATGTAGGTAATACTTCCGTCCGCATTGGTCACCGGCACCTGCTCCACACCTCCAATCTCATCCCGGATCGTACTCGGCGGTGCCGGCGGTGTTGGTGCGGGTGCACTGGCTTTAAATAAACTTCCCATCTGACTTCTTTTCCTCCTTGTTGGCTGGCTTGAATTTCTTCGGCAGCAAACCGGGCGTGATCACAAGCACCGGCTTTGCTACATCAAGAGAGGTCGCGGGCACAAACCCGGCGGCCAGTCCCGCCTTCAATGCCTTCTTCGTCGCGGGCTGAATCCACACGCAGCGCAACTTCATCTCGTCAAACGCCAGCTCAAATAATTTACGCAATACGGCAGGCTTGGCCCATTTTCCCTGTTCGTTGGTGGCACAGACTACATCGAAAAAGGCCACTCCATCTTCCGGCGGCCCGAACACAAAACCCACCTGCAATGCGCTACCTTCCAGCACACCATACACATGGGCTTTCTCAAAATACGGCACGGCCTCGCTATACCGGGGTGGCACATCCGGAAACTTCTGGGCCACCATCAAACGGTACAACTCGGGCCACTGCCCGAAGTGCAATAACTCCACCATGCTGCGCTAAACCTTGATCATCCAGTTGAGCAGCATGTACGGAGGCAGTACGTCAAAATTGCTGATGCCATGACTGTGCCCCCCACCCCCGCCAACGCTTTTCGAAACCACACGTGTCCCGCCCGTACCAGCATCAGCGTTCATCGCAGGGCCACCATTGGTGCTGGTCGATGCTGTGCCCGATACCGCATTTATATCGTGGGTATGGGCCGGTATATCGGCAATGGTCAGCGTATAGCTGTCGGTACTGCCACTCTTTGTCTGGGCACCACCTGTGCCGCCAAGGGTATTAGCTACACTTAAACGACCCGCATCGGTGCCGTTCATATTATCCAAACCAAATACCGTGCGCCCACGCAAATCAGGCACAGCAAACGTGGTACTGCCATCGCCCGCGCCATAGGTCGTGCCAATTGCCGCAAACAGGTCCGCATAGCTAAAACGGTTGATAAGTTGCCCAGCACATAGCAACCACCCCTGCGGCGCACTACCGCCAGCAAACGGCATCAAGACTCCCGTCGGTACAAGCTTCGCTTGAACCTCATCGTCCAAAGCCATAGTGCCAACACTTGCATACGCGTGGCCATACACGCCACCTTCGGTAAACGCGGCCACGGTCATGCCGTTACGCAATACCAGCATATCGGTATCAACACCTTTCAGCTCATAGGTATCCATTCCGGCCGGAATCTTCAGCCCATCAAAGCGACGAGGAGTGTTACCACGCGCGCCACCCGTCAGAGGACCATACGCAATCTGAGTCGGCACACTCCCAATCAATCCCCCAAAGCCATTGGAATCAAGAAGGTCAATACACACGAGCGTGGTCACACCCGCCGCATAGCTCACCTGTGCCACATCCCCCACATATTCCTTACCCGCAATGGTGAGCTTCACGCGGCGATTCACCTGGTAAATCCCACGCCAGTCACCGGTCATAGTGAAGGTGTAATTATCCACACGCGCCATAACTCCGGGGTTGATATGCACCACCCATTCATCCAGAGCACCGGCCACACTTGCTTTCAGGGTACCATCGGCGTTGATGCTCACATCCAGTCGCTCCTGAATACTCGCCCGTGCGCCGCTTGCCTCATCGATGAGGTTGAGCGCATCAATCATATAATTCAGGTCGCCATCCACCTTGGCGCTGCTGATGGCGCGCTTAGGCGTTGCCGTTGCGTCATCCTGATATTTGGTGCGATTGGCCAGGCCGCTTGCACCGGCATACGCCCCGGCGGGGCGCTGAAATTTATTCGTCATCGTTCGGCTATTCCATAAAGTTTCAATCCAAACACCGTGAACGGTCCGTTCGCGGTGCTGCTTTCAAGGGCGTAGGCATACGTGTCGGCCACCACATGGTCGCGTACCATCGGCAACCGGATGTCCCCCGCATCCCACAATCCCTCGTCCCATTCGGTGTCATCCCAGTAGGTCGCTTCGGCGGGGCTTACCAAGGCCATCACCTGCGGGTTGGCATCGTCGTAGTCACGGTAACGGCGCAGTAAAAACGGCACATCGGCCTTACGCTTTACCAGCACTTCCGTATATTTGTTGGCCCAGCGTTTGCGGTTACCAGGTGCCACCCAGGGGGTCCACCACAGCAGCGTCACAGGGGCACCGTTATCATTCCATACATCTGTCGCGTAATGGTAAAGCTGCCCGCCCTTCGCCAGATATAGCTCACCATCCGGCGCGCTATGGGCCGCAGTTACGCCACTGAACACGCCGTCAAAGATCACCCATCCCTGCCCGAACGACCCGATCTGCCACACCAGAGTCACATCGTCCAAAGCCAGTCCAAACCAGCCCTGCCCGTCATGTCGCATGGTCACCACACGTCGGTAGGCTTCCGGATGCGCCAGTACATAGGCAATCCGTTCAGTAATCGTCGGGTCGAGTTCACTGCCAACATCACTCACATCCAGTTGCTCGGTCTGAATGGTCCGGCTTAAGGTGCGCGCACCCTGACGCCCCACAAACAGCAAATCATTCGGTAATTCCAGTACCGCATTGCCATGCACCACACCCAGCGGAATACTCTTGCTCCACGCCAGATCCCCGTCAGCCGCAGGGTCGGTTCCGGTCCATATCTGCAGATGGTTACGCCCGACAAACACCGTCATGCCATCCTTCACACTCATCGCCAGAAGCTCATCCGCAACCCCCGCCTTGTCGGCCAGATTCAGGCTCGGAATACTCCCGGTCTCGGGGTCCGGCCATGCGGTATAATCATTGACGCCATAGGTGTAGTAGACACGCAGACGATCCACATCACCGCGCATAGCAGCGCTCACCGGCCCTTTGCCAAAGCCCCATAAGCGGTCATGTGCAGCAACCAGCACCGCCACCTTGGGCGGCTTTACCTCAAACGCCACGGCGCTCAACGTGTTGTTCAAAACGGCTGTACCCAGCGTCACCGTCAGCGTTGTACCACTTACACTCACCGACGAAATCGTCGCAACAACCTCACCTGAAGCCAACGTCGCCCTTACGCGCCTGCCTACCGGATACATCTCCGCCGTACTCATGATCGTGAACTGCGTCGCACTCACATAGGTCAACCCGGCTGCGGCATCGGTCACGAACGCGCTTACTTCGCTCCACGCCGTTCCATCCCAGGCCAGCACGTGGTTGATGCCATTACAAAGCAGTAACTTCCCGTCAAACGTCACCGTGCGAACCACACCGTTACCATCCAGGCCACTCCATACCTGCACCCAGCTCGTCCCGTTCAGCCGGTAAATCTTACCGACATTCGTAGACACCAAGATTTGCAGGCCCGAAGCCGCCATGTAACTCATTACCGCCGTAATCGTCTCTCCGGCAATCTCTGCCCCCAGCGCCACAACGCCGTTGCGCTTGCTCCCTGCCCCATCGGCGCTCATCAGCATATTCCGAATCTCACGCCCCAGTGTGGTGGGCATCGAAAGCGGGCTCCGCGCACTGCTCATCAGCCCCTTCGGGAATGCCACGACTGCCGTCGCCAAATCTCGTTTCATGCTTTGTCCTCCTTAGGCCATATCAAACGGGCGTACCCGTAATCCGGCCAGATGATGCACAAGCCCCGCCTTCACACGGCTCTTGGCTTCCAGCCACTGGCGCTGATACAGCTGCACTTCGGTGCTGCTGCCAAACCCGCGTTCAAACAGACTGCTCCATACCAAGCCACCCCAGACCAACGCGTAATGATGCTCACGCGGCAAAAAAAGCGAGGCCTCAACCCCGCCTTCACTCAAATCCTGAATCAACGGCACGTACAACACGCTGAGTGGCACGTCCGCCTTGGCCGGAAAGATCTGAATCCCCGCAGCCGTCACGGCATAGCGCGACTCACTCAGGCCACCCGCCACCTCACGCTCCATAATCTCCAACGGTGTTGCAACCTCCAGCGTGCGGTTCTGCGCCTTATCGACCACTTTCAGTACGCGATAGGCCCCTGCTCCCAAAGATACGGTGCCATTCACATCGGTTACAACCTCGGCACGCACCTGCAACCATGGCGGAAGATACGCCACGATTTCATCCATCAGTTCATGGTAGGCCGCATTCAGCCAGCCCAGCGCCTTGGCCTGAACTTCGCCATCCCCCGCCGTCTGGTGGCTCAACTCCACAATGCGGTCACGAATCTCATTGACATTCATCGCCAAAACCCTTTATTTGTATACTTAATTTCCAACATCTTTGGAGAAACACCGATGCCTCGCATTCCTCATTTGTATCTCGGCCTTCTTACCGGAACTGCTATTGCTCAATATGTTTCCGGACAAACCAAAGCCGCAGCCTTCTGCCTCATTCTCTTAGCAGGTGCCCTGCTTTCAAATCACTGGCTCACGTCTGGTAACGCAAAGCCTGGCCCGAAAAAACATATGCCACGTCGCAACGTTCCGCTCTCACCGCCCGCACCCCTTCTCAAGATCTTCACGATTTGCACCGCCGGCAGCTGTTCTCTTGCGATAGCAGCTTCAAGTCATCTCTACCTGACGACGTCCGCAACTGTCTTCATCGCGCTGACGCTAACCCTGAGCACGACCATCATCAGCCTGGTCCTTTTCCATCTCAACACACAGTAGGCCCTCCTTAACGGAGGGCCTTCCGTTTATACGTCCTTAGTCAGCCACAGCCGCATTGAACATATTCACCACACCATGGTCGATGTTGTTGAACACCAGTTTGCTCACACCACGGATCTCATCGATGGCAAAGCCGTTCTGATGACCATAGTCATCGGCATCTTCCTTATAGTTGGTACGCTTGCCCCAGGCTACGGCCATGGCCTGCGCGCCGCACAGCACGTTGTGGGCCACGTTAATACCCGCGGTGCCCGCACCCGTCAGTACCGGCATCTCGGTTTCGTAAATCATCACGCCATCCCACATGCCCTTGTAGCGTTGGCCATGCACAAGCACACTGTCGCCCATCTTGGTCGGAATATAGGTGTTGAGCGACTTGAAATCGGCATCAGCCAGTAAGTCACGCACGCTGTACGGGTGAGCGAACAGTACAAAAACTTCTTCCACCTTGTTGCCATCCTTCAGCACAAACGGACGCACTTTGCGGGTACCTTCCAGCAGCGCCTTACGCTTGGCACGGCTAATCGCCGCGGTCGTCAGCTTGTCGTTGGTCGCATCCACGGTCGCCAGTGCAGTGGCATGGGTCGCATTCCAGTTGGTGTCACTGATGCCGTAAAGGTAACGGCTGCGGTCACGCCCCACACTGGTATTGGTCAGCGCCGTCACCAGGTCTTTGCGCAGCTTGTCGCTGGCCCAGTCCACAAGGGCTTCACGGGCTTGGTTACGCAGATCGAACGCTACACGCTTTTCGCTCATTTCACCTTTCAGCAGCACACCATGACGAATGGTGTCCACCAGCAGACGCTGATCATAAAACACCAGATCTTCCTCAGCGCCCTTCAGGGTAGTCGCACCACTTACACCGGCGCCGGAGAGCTTGGCACGCAGTTGCACGGTGATCGCGTCACCCGGTGCCTTGGTCAGCTCTTCCTTGACCTGAATGATGTTGTGCGAACTCGTCCCCATGAAGTTAAAGAACGGGTTCTGGGCAAGGTACTCACTGAATACCTCATTACTCCACTGTTCGGCGGTTACGCCATGAGTGGTATCGATTGTCGGAGTCGGCATCGATTTCTAACTTTCCTTATGTCTTTGTCGTAAAAAAAGAGGGCCCCGCCCCCTTCTCTGTCCTTATTTACCGAATACGTCGGCCAGTTCGCCCTTACGGTCCGTAGCGGGCACCTTCGCTGCCGCACGCCTGCCCGAAAACACCGGCCCCTCCACACGCTTGCCCCCTTCCTTCTCCACCATCTCGGCTTCAAATTCGGCACGCATGGCGGCCTTAATGTCCTCCGGCGTACTGCCGTATTTCCCCACAAATTCAGCCACGAGTTTGTATCCCATCGCCACCTGCAGGGCCGCCAGTACGGGGCGCTCGGCATTCAACACCTGCTGAAGAATCTCCGGATTCGCGCGTGTCACCTGTGCGTAGACACTTTCACCATCCATCGAAATCAACTGGTCATAGTCCATACCTACCAGTGCCAACACGGCGCGTACCAGCGCTTCGTCTTCGGCAATACGTGTCTGTCTGTCAGCCGGAATGTGACCATCATCCGCAATGGTCTCACCGCCACCAACCTTGTCCGAAGCTTCTGTCTGGCCACCGCCCTGCAATGCCGCCAAACGCTTCTTAATCTCTTCCAACTTGCCGGTATTTAACGTACCAGCCTTGCTTCCAAATCCAAATTTCATTGTCTATCCTTTCTGGTTTACGGTTATAGGAGTCTGCAACGCCGCCAAAATTCGCTCTTTCCCCGCAACGCCCGACGCTTCGACCAGGACATCCGGCGGCACAGGTATCCCTGCGCGTACCAGCATTTCCAATTGGCTCGCCTCCAGTTCGCGGGCCGATGCCACGTCGCGAACCTCTTCCACCACCACATCAAACTGTCCGGCCGAGAGGTCCGGCATCACCAGCGGCCTGCCATCGGCACCCTTCACCTGTTTGCCGGTGGCATCACGTACCGGTTCATTCAGCTTAATCACACGTCCCGCCCCCAGATTATCGGTAATCTGAATCACCATCTCCTGGGTAAAGAACTGCCGCACCAGCGCCATCACCTGCATACCAAGGTTCTTCTTCAGCAGGCGCAGCGTATCGAATGCAAACATCTGGTTCATGCTGCTCGCTACCTGACGCTGCTGGATGGCGACACCACTGGTGGCATTGCTCTGCTTGCCAATGGCCTCGTCAAAGACACCGATGACATCCTGAATATCGCGCCCGGCCTGCTCCATCACCTGTACCTGGCTCACCGCCATATCGGTATTGCGCAGAATCCGCAGGTCCTTGCCGGCACGCTTCAGAATCACGCCATCCGGACGAGCCGCTTCCTTTACCAGCACATTCGGATCATCCACCGCATCCACATCCGCAATCACCTGTGCGGTATTCAGCAGATGCATGGCCTTGCTGCGGCGCTTGTTCAACTCGCGCTGCGGGTCAATGGCCGCACGGACCAGGCCATAAGGCCGCCCATCCGCCCGTTGGCGTTTGTACACAAACGGCACCAGCGTAAAACTGTTATGCTCATAAGCCAGTGCGCGGTCATCCAGCAGAATATCGCCACTGAAATACGCCACGCGCACACGTGGCACATATACCATTTCTTCCACTACCGCGCCTTTTATCCGCAATCTGGATTTGTCAAAGGTCGCCACCAAACGCCCATCCGGCAAACGGATGCGCCACTGCTTCGCGCTTTCGCGGTACTGGACTTCCACCACCCGATATACTTCGCGCTGCGGATCATAATACCCGACCTCATCTCCGCGCGCACCATAGGCTAGCGCATAAGGCACAGATCCACGTGGGCCATGCACATCGCTTTGCAGGCTTTTCAAAGCGCCTGCCTTCTCCGCAAATAATGCTTTCGCTTCCTCCAGAGAAAGCCATCGCTCGCGCGCCACAAACCGCGCATCACTCACGTCGGAGCGCCGACTCAGCGGATCCCACACCACAGAAAATTCATCCTCCGCGCGGGCGAACACCTCCACACCTTCTGCGGTGTCTTCCACACCAATATCCAGCCAGCCAATCCTTCCCACCAAACCGGCACGGAACACATTGGAAATCTCCAGCGCCTGTTCACTGCGCTCGGCTACATACAGCGCCAGATCTGTCAGCACACGGGCTGCAACTTCCTCATCGGCCATGCCGCTGCGGCTGCGGTACACAATACGCGTGCGCCCTGCCACTTCACTCCCGGCAAGGTTATCAATCTTCGGCGCAATCTTATTGATCACGATCGCCGGCTGACCATTCTCGGTCAGCCGCTGAACTTCCTCACCGGTCCATTGCGTACCGTCATAAAAGTCCCAACTGGTTTTGGCTTCGGCGCGCCAACTGGTATAGGCTTTGCTGTTCACCGCCGCCTCAAACCAGCCTTTCACACGTCCCAATGTTCCCTTGTCGTTCAAAGCCTCATTCTGCCGTGCCATTCATACCCCCTTGTACCGTTAATTTCACCCAACCCTCCAGTTTGGTGGCATTCACCCGCAAGGCGGTAAAACCCTCCAAACTGCCGCCTAAACCGCCTTCAAAACGCTGCCATTGGCCACGGCCTTTGCGTACCTGCGTCACAGGATCAAAACTCACTTCTACCGAAGCCTCATCACCTTCCATCACATCCAGAGAAAAGCGCCCGCCCTCATAAACCGGGCCTAAAAAAACCGCCCTCTGGCGGCCAATCCCCGTATAATAATGCTCTGTCACCACAGTCATGTGCGTTTCATCTCTTGTTAAACCCCTTCAATTATTGTATTCAATCGCCCGAGAATACCTCACACGGAGCATTTCCATGTCACCACGTCACGTTTTACCTACCGGATTTATGGCTCTGCTCTTCGCCGCAGCCGTAACCGTCTATCTCACATCCCTTCCTGTGAACGATAACAACCGTTTTCTGGTCGGACCCACGGCGCTTTCCGAAGAAGCCAAAACCCTCGCGATCGGCTGCGAAGTGATCCCGCAGGAACAGGTTAAACCTGGCTCACTTAGCTACACCAAGCGCTATGCCGGTGTTACCTCACGTAACGAGCACGTGTACCGGGTCTTCGTCAGTCTTGAGGATACCTGCTTCGCCTATATAACGGATAAAGCTCCCCAGAAAATGGACCCTTTCGAAGGCGAAACCGTTTCTCTGTCAAAACTCTAACATCGTACCGGCCCCGCTTCTTGCGGGGCCGGTTTACATTGTCCAGCCATCATTACGTCGCATCGGCAAGCGCTTCACATCCTTGCGCTCACCTTCACTCCGCGCCAATGCCAAGCCGCTGACCACTGCATAGCGCACGGCATCCATCAGGTGATCATCACGCTTTACCACACGGCCCTTGCTATCCCGATGATACAACCGGAACTCGCGCCACCAGCCATCCAGGTCATCAAATACCCGCAGTTTTCCGGCGCGCATCCGCTCCAGCACCTGCATCAGTCCTGCTTCCAGACCATTGTCGGCCATATTAAAACGCAGCCCTGCCGCCGCATACATCTCCACCATACTGATGCCATCCTTCTGGCCAATAGCCTGCCCAGCGGGGTCACATACTGCCGGTATCCACGCGCCACGCTGCATAATCTCCGCCGCATGTTCCGCTGGCACCCGCTCGCTGGCCCAGTAAATATCGGTCACGTACACGATGTCAGGCTCCGCATCCCACGCCAGCCACACCGCCGCCGTCGGGTTGCTCCATCCAAAATCAACCCCCACACAGCGTTTCCAATGGGCCGGAATCGCAAATCGCGGCACGCGTATATCCTTTTCATCTATCGGATACACCCGCCCGCGTCCGACCGCCGGCTCACCAAATTCCCGCGACAATACCTCATGGGGTCTCAGGCTTTTGCGCAAACCCTCCACCATGGTTTTATCCAGATGCTCCGCATCAGCCCATCCTGCCCGGATCACCGCCTTTCCCTTGCCACGCTCTTCGTCGGTGAAGTGACGCACCATATCGGTCAGGCCCAACAGCGGTGTCATGGTCAACATCACGTGGCCACCTACGGTCAACGTACGTAACAGGCACTCTTCATACACCTCCACCTCCGGCTCCTCATCCAGATGAATGATGTTGCGCGATGTCCCCTGGAAGCTCGCCCGTCCCTGGTCAAAGCTCTTAAAACCCAATGTCGAATACCCTCCCGATACATGCCGTACATTCATCGTATCCACCGCTCCGGCCACACCGCTTTTCAGTTTGATTCCCGCCAACAGCTTCTTAGGTATCACACCGCTCTTACCCTCTGCCCCGATGTAGATTTTCTGCAGAATATCTCGCGTCACTTCACGAGTGACACTCGCGGCCCACGCCTCCACCGGCTTGTCAAAGCGCACGCCCTGCCACCAATCGGGGTAAAGGCCGGTAAGATGAAACCCCATCTCCACCGCGCCCGCCAAGGTCTTGCCTACCCGGTTTCCCGCCAGAAACAATCTCTCCCGCGCGTGTATTCCGGCCGTATGAAAAGCCAATTGCTTGGCATGCGGAACATACCACCGACGCGGGTCTCCTTTCATCTCCGCCAGTTGCGTCGCCAGACGCAAGCGACGGAGCTTTTCTTCCATTACACCGCCTCATCATCAGGTGTATCACAGCGGATATTCCGTCCCTGCATGCCTCCACAGCGTTTTACTGCATAACGTTGCTTCAACCACGCAATCAGCTCATCGGCATGCATCATCAACCATGGCAGCAGCATCATCCATATCCGCACCATCCTTTGTCTCCCATTTTGCATGTTCCATTTTCTTCAGGCTTGCCAGTTCGGCTTCCAGCTCTTCCAAGGTAGGCGCCGCCTGCGCGTCTCCCTTCTGCGCCATGCGCATGTACACCAGCCGTGCGGCCTGCACATTCCCCAGCCGTGCCTGCTTCATCATGGCGCGGTCAATATCGTCCAGCGTGCTCTCGTTCACTGTGCGGCTCAAAGCTTCCGCTTCCGCCCTCACCTCCCGCGTCATGTACGCCTGCGCCCGCTGCCTCGAGACCTTCAACTCCAGGGCCACATCCTCCGCTTTCATAGCCGGGTTCTCCGCCAGCAACGCCACAACCTTTGTTCTTAGGCGTGCACTCACGGCACGGCTTGGCCGAGCCTTTACGGCTCTGCTCTTTCCTTTCTTGATCATCCTGGTGACTACTCCCACAAAAAAAACCGCCGGGAATATCTTCCATCGGCAGCGTGCTTTCTTCTACACAAAGTTGCGTCACATGTCAAGACATTTCTACCATGTGTAGAAGTCGTTTCTCTCTACGCCGCCTGTTTCTCCTGCTGGAAACCATGGGCCAACCAACTTCCCAAGCGCGCACGAGACGCCATTTCTTTGCCATGCAGGGCCTTTTCAATAAAGAATCCCGTTAAACGCCACGCACGCTTGTAGTCTTCCGCTTCCTCGCATTCCGGCCCACCTAAGCTATACGGCAATACCAGCAAACGTTCCTCATAACCCTGCGCCACTTTGCGCGGCACGGCACGCCCACTGGCCGGAGATACAAACGCGAGGGCAGACCCTTCGGCACACTCCACCGCTTCTTCGGTTCGTAAACGCAGGCCATACCCTACCGCTTCCAGCAACCACAATTCATAGGCCACGACCTGCTGCCACCCGCAGGGATCTTCCAGCAGGCGTACGGTGCGTGCCGCCAATCCCCCGTAAGGATGCTCTTCTGGAAGCAACGCGGTCAGCACTTCACTTATATAAGGTACAACAAAACCACCGGTGGCCGAGCCCAGCCATACGGCAGCCCGACTCTTTACAAGCTCTAACGTAAACGTGCCCAACTGGGCATCCAGCCGCCGAAAATGCTCATAACGCACGGTATTGAACGGCTGGAGCATGGCCTGCATGCCATTCCGACTGCCGCGCCCACCCTTCACCAAGCCTCGCAGACGGCCATGTTCGGGGCAATACAGTTCCACCATGGCATCACGTTCGCCAAAGGCGCGCGTGGCCAATACCAAAGCTTCTCCCGTCCGTTGCATACGGTCCACTCTACGCCGAGAGCCCGCCCTGTCGAGGCCACTCCTTCAAAATGCGCCCACCCCCGTGGCACAAAAAACCGGAAGGGCGTGATGGTTCTCATCACGCCCTTCCGGTTACCGTTAGCCTGTCCTCAGGCAGCGACCTTGCGGCTGTATGGCTTCATATCACAGTCATTCAGCCATTTCATAAGCTTAGCGCGGTCATCCATGAAGCGATATCCATCGCCGAAGGTCCGACCGATCAGAATATGAAGGTCTTTCATGCCGGGAGGATGAGCGAACATCCTTCCATCAATGCAGACACATTCCAGCTGAACACTGACCAGCCGGTGACTGCCGTGTTCGGATTTACGAACCATCCTCTCAATATCGTTGAGGATATGCTTGCACAGTTCTTCCGCCGACGCCTTTTTCTCGTCGGGGACATTCTCAAAGGATACGTGAGGTTTATGAAACCATGCGGCATCCCTGCCGGTACTCGCCAGACACATTTTTACACGCCCACACGGCTGTCCTTCCGCGGCCTTATCAGCAACCGGAAGGCCCATGCGGACCATAAATTCCCGCATAGCTTCGCCAAGCTTATTACCCGCAAGGGCAATAGCGTCTACACCCGTAAGGGTGCGATTTTCGAGAGTTTCCATCGGAATGGTCTCCTTTTTCTGCTCGAAAATGAACTTTAAGATGTGGTTGAATATGGCCGGAATTGGCCTCGTTCTCGGTTTAGGTAGCATAGAGGGGTTGCTCCTACAACCCCTCAAAACAACATGAAGCTTACAATCGCTCTCTTCAGCCAGACAACGTGATGCTTAAACACCCATCTCGCGCAGCCATTGTTCGCGCTCCAGCCACTTTTCCGCCACTTTAACGTGAAGGTCGAGGCGCACACGAGTGCCTAAAATTTTCTGCATTTCCAAACGCGCAAAGGTACCGATCTTCTGCAGCATCTGGCCACCCTTGCCCAGCACCATCGGCTTGTGCTGCTCTTTCGAAACCAGAATCTGCTGGGTTACAACGGTAATCGCCTCACCGTTTTCCTCGTCCACATCCTCTTCCATAATCCCGGTAATCACACCAATGCCGTACGGAATCTCTTGGTGCAACTGACGCATGGCCTGCTCACGGGTGAGCTCTGCCAGGCGCAGCGGCATCGGCATATCAGTGGTCATATCATCCGGGAACAGCCACGGCCCTTCCGGCAGCATCTTGATCAGTTCAGCCACCACACGGTCCACCCCGCTGCCCTTCATGCTCGTCTGGCCACCGCTACCCGGTTCGGCTTTGATAGCGGCAATCGGAATCACCACGTCAGCCCCCATCTCCACCATCTTGGTGAGAGTCGGAAGCAGCTTTTCCTTGTCTTTTACCTTGTCCACCTTGGTCAGCAGCACCATCAGCTTCTGGTTGCGCTTTTTTGCTTCAGTCGCCAGTTGCGTCATCTCCACGGTCAGGCTGTCACTGCCGGCGGCATTCAATTCGGTCAGAAGCACCACGATATCCGCTTCAACAGCAGCTCCCATGGCCTGCTGTACCAGACGACGATCAAACGCCTTGCTGCTGCGGTTAAGCCCCGGAGTATCCATGAACACCATCTGACTAGCACCCTGCGTCACAACGCCGCGCACGGTCACGCGGGTGGTATTGGGCTTATTGGAAATAATCCCGATCTTTTCGCCTACCAAAGCGTTCATCAAGGTGGATTTTCCGGCGTTCGGCAAGCCCACCAAGGCCACCAAACCGCAACGCATCTCTTCTAAAGGTACCATTCTCGTCTCTATCTATTTATCCAGTTGTGCCAGAAGTGCCGCAGCCGCCGCGGCACCCGCCACCTGCTTGCTTACGCCCTGCCCTGTGCCAATCCCTAGGGCGCTGCGTACTTCTACGGTAAAATTCTTGTTATGGTCGGGCCCCTCTTCCGCAATCACCACGTACTCGGGTAACGGGTTGCCGCCGGCCTGCACCAGCTCCTGCAGACGGCTTTTCGGGTCCTTCTCGTCCTTACGCTCCAGATAAGGCTTCCAGGCCGCTTGCACAAGCCCTCGTACGGCCTCTTCACCACCATCTTCATACATGGCACCCAATACAGCTTCCACGATATCGGCCATAATTGCTGGTTTCAAAGCCTCACCGGCGCCCAAGCTTACCACGTCCTCCAAACGCCATTCACGGCCAATTTCCGCCAAGGTAGGTTCTCGCACCAGCATGGTAAAACGTCGGCTAAGCTCGCCTTCCGCCGCATCAGGGAAATGTTTGAACAACATATCGGCGACAATAAGCCCCAACACGCGGTCACCTAAAAACTCGAGTCTCTGGTAGTTCTCTGCCCCAAAGCTCGGGTGCGTCAACGCCTGCTTCAACAGTTCGGGCTGCCGGAAAACGTACCCTAAGCGTTTGGCAAAGGCGTCACTCACGCAGCCATCCCGCCACGGGCCATGTTCAGCATCTGGCCACCAAGAGAGCTAACCTGTGCCCGCAAACCATTTCCGATACGGTTGAGGCGCGGCACCCAATTGTCATCCCAGCTCCAGAAGATAAACTCGGCACGGCCCATGATATCGCTTTTCGGAACAAAGCCCCAACTCGGCCACTGCCAGTAGCGGCTGTCACGGCTGTTATCACGGTTATCACCCATCATTACATACATGCCTTCGGGCACGATGGTTTCGGCCACTTCCGGTCCCGGTTCGGCGGGGTTACGCAGAATATCATGCTTTACGCCCAACAGATTTTCCTCTTTGAGATCGGCTTTAATGGTACCGCCGGTCGGCAGCTGCAGGTCGTAAACGCCTTTATCTTCATTGGTAATCACGCTACCGTTAATGAACAGGGTCTGGTTGCGGTAGGCGATGGTATCGCCCGGCACACCCACAATGCGCTTGATGAACAGGGTTTTGCCAAACCCGAAGAAACTGCCCGGCAAACCGCTGCCATCGCGTTTAAACACTGCAATATCGCCACGCTTGGGTTCGGCTTCCCAGAAGAAGTAATCGGTGAGCGGGAAACGGTTCCCATACGCAAACTTGCTCACAATCAGATAATCACCGATCAACAGTGTCGGCATCATGCTAGAGCTCGGGATCTTAAAGGGCTCAAACACAAACCCACGGATGCAGAAAAACGCGATGAACGCGGCAATTCCAAGGGTTTTAACAAAGCTTATCAGCGATTTCGTGGCGGAGGACATAACGGGCCTTTCTTCTCAGGGCGACTTAATCGCGGTTATCGCTTAAATTACGCACAGATGCAACTCATCGTGCAGGGTTTTACAACTATCATCATGCGTCGCGTGTTTCAGCTACCGCAAAGGCGCTAGCATAAGCGGTATCATCCGAGGCCGAAACATGAATGATGAGATGTTCAAAACCGCGCACCACGCAGTGCGGCTTGCCGTTTTCATCATGATACACATCGATATCCTGAAACCCGACCTTGGCGCCGATTCCACAGCCTAAAGCCTTGGAAACCGACTCTTTTATCGCCCAACGCCGCGCCAGCTTGGGCACTGTCCATTCCCTGCTGCGCTCCTTTTCCGTTAATATACGCTCATAAAAACCATCACCAAAACGCGCGACAGCCTCCTCAATGCGGGCAATAGCGCATATGTCGGTACCGATTCCGTAAATACTCATACCCGCTGTTTAGCACGACGCGCCTGCAAACGCCAGTAGACCACCGCATACACCAATAGTGCCAAAGGCATAGCCAGCAGAAAGCCACCCAGCATGGTGGGGAGAATTACACTTTCCAGCATATCTGGAATCTCGTGCACAAAGGTTACCGGTTTGAAAATATCCAGATGTACAGGTGGCATCGGATGCATATGTGTGCCCAGTACCAGCGCGCCTACTTTATGGCTGCCTGCCCACATGAAGGGTAATGTCCACGGGTTGGCCAGCATACTGGTCAGCATCGCCGCCACAAAACTGGCGGAGAACAGGTAGCCCAGCATGGCAATCAGCAAAGTATGCGTTCCCAAAATCGGGAAGAACGACACCACAATACCCAGCGCCGCCCCACGTGCCACATAATGCGGACTGTTGGCCTGGCGGAGAAGTTTCAACATCGCCCAGCGGCACATTGCCACAAAGCCTATACTCGGCCAGATGAACTCCCGCAGGTGCATGAACAAGCCTTTACGCCGTGCTGCCGGAATGCCTCTCTTCCGCTGTGGCCGCCACGGTTGCATGAATATTTTTACGCCTTAGCCCGTGCGTTTTTATGACGGTTGGCTTCTTTTACTTTGCGGCGATGCGCCCAGAAACGTTTTACTTCCCAGTGTGTAAGCCAGTAACTGATGATTGCCAGCGGAATACCCAGCATCTGTCCACCAGCCGTCAGCGGCAACAATACGCCACGCGCGAGTGCACGCCAGTTTTCAATCATGAATTCCAGATTCGCATTGGCCAACAGCATTTTGAAACCGACCGTATGCTCATTCACCGGGAACACCAGCAGACCTGTTTTATAGCAAAGCCACCATATAAACGGCATGGTCCACGCATTCCCCAAAAGCTGACCGATAAAAGCCGTCAGCATATTGGCGCGCATCAGCCACGCGAAAGTGACTGAAAGAAGGCCGCCCAAGCCGGGGAGTGGTAAAAAGTTAGCCCACATGCCAATCGCCATCCCCATCGCCACGTGGTGAGGGTCGGCGGCACTACGGCGTACTTTCAGTAAAAAATAGCGCATCAGGGCTTTCCAGCCCATGCTTGGCCAGAGGGTATCTTTCCCCCATTCGGCCCAGTTTTGAGGGATCTGATACCACGGTGCGGCAGGCGGACGGCGACGCGTGTGAACACCGCGCTTACGAGCCTTGGGAACCTGCAACCAATCCAATTCCGGTATCGCCTTTTGTTTTCTTAATCTATGGAACGACTTGGTTCTACCATCTCCGGCCAGAAAAAACACCCCTTGGCGGGGCGTTTTTTGTCGCGTCGTTTTGCGGGTAAGGCTTTCGTCAGCTCCAGCCATAGATTTTTTCGACTCGCAGCATCACTTTCAGACCGGAGAGGTGCTGGATAAGCTTGTTAAGGTGATCCTTGCTCTTGATCTCCATTTCGCAACGGATACTGGTACTGTCGGGTGTCCGATTTTCGGTGGCGATCTCGATAATATTCGCATCCGCATTGGCAATGGTACTGGTAATCAGCGCCAGGGCACCGGGGTCATTTTTGACATGGAAGCGTAAACGGCAGATGAACTGGCGCATATCGCCATGCTCGGCCGCACCACTCCAGCGCACAGGCAGCCAGCGATCCGGCTGATCCACAAACTGCTCCAGGTTTTTACAGGTGCGCATGTGAATATTGATACCCTTACCGGTCGCGATGATCCCGACAATATCCTCACCCGGCAGCGGGCTGCAGCACTTGGCAAAGTGCACCGACATACCGGGTGTAATACCTTCCAGACCCACCGCTTCATCGACAATACGCCCGGCATTTTCTTCCGCCTTGCGTTTGGCCATGCGCTCCACGGCTTTTTCGGCAGTCTTGTCGGCAGCCTTGGCAGGGCTTAACGGCTGCGCCAGTTCCGGTGCCATGATTTCCATAACCTGACGCGGGAACAGGCGCCCCTGCCCCAACGCGGCAAAGGCGTCTTCCACGCTCTCCACCTGCTGCACCGGCAGCTTGGAGACAATCTTAGCGAACTCTTTTTCCGTCCAGCTCCAGCCATCGCGACGCGCGGCTTTTTCCAGAATTTCGCGTCCCAGACGCACCTGCTCGACACGCTCCTGCTGACGCAGGAAACGGTTGATGGCGGCACGCGCACGGGAGCTGACCACGAACTCGCGCCAGCCCGGATTTGGCTGCTGGTGCGGGCTGGTGACCACTTCCACCATGTCGCCGTTTTCCAGCACACGACGCAAGGGCACGACACTGCCATTGACCTTGGCCGAGACGGTTTTATTTCCCAGATTACTGTGAACCGCATAAGCAAAATCCAAGGGCGTTGCGCCACGGGGCAACTGAATCACGTCGCCCTTCGGAGTAAATGCAAATACGTTGTCCGAGAACAATTCCAGCTTGGCGTTTTCATAAAACTCGGCGGGGTCATCCACACCCTGCAACTGCTCAACCAGACTTTTGAGCCAACGGTACGGGCTGCTGCGGCTGTCAGTGGTAGGCGGTACGGCCAACTGGGTTTCTTCAGCCTTCACGTTGGTGCCATCGGCCGGTTTGTAAAGCCAGTGGGCCGCCACACCGTTCTCGGCCACTTCATGCATTTCGCGAGTACGGATCTGTACCTCCATACGGTTACCGAACGGCCCGACCACGCTGGTGTGAAGGCTCTGATAACCGTTGGGCTTGGGTGCCGAAATATAATCCTTAAAGCGTCCCGGAATCGCCTTAAAGCGATCGTGCATCATCCCCAGTACTTCGTAACATTCGCGCTTGGTCTCGGTCACGATCCGGTACGCCACAATGTCGGTCAACTGATCAAACGCCAGACTTTTGCGCACCATTTTGGTGTAAATACTGTAAATGGCCTTCTCGCGCCCGCTCACCTCGGCCTTGATACCGGCCTTGGTCAATTCATCCTTCAGAACCGCCGTCACACGCCCAACCAAGTCATCCTGCTCGCGCCATTCGGCCATGCGACGGGTGATCGCCGTATATTCATCCGGCTCCAGAATCTGGAATGCCAGATCCTCCAGCTCCGCCTTAAGCGCATGCAGACCGATACGGTCGGCCAATTGTGCGTAAATATCCATCGTCTCGCGGGCGATGCGGCGCTTCTTCTGCTCGTTACTGAATGCACCCAGAGTGCGCATATTGTGCACACGATCCGCCAACTTGATGAGAAGAACACGGATATCCTTGCTCATCGCCAGCAGAAGCTTGCGGAAGTTTTCGGCCTGTTCAACTGCTTTATCTTCAAAGGATATCTTTGAAAGCTTGGTCACACCTTCGGTTAGATCGGCGACCTCTCCTCCAAACAAACTCTTTATTTCGTCATAAGTTGAAAGCGTATCTTCAAGAGTATCATGAAGAAGCCCTACCGCAATACTGGCATCATCCAACTGAAGGTCTGCCAAGATACCAGCCACTGCCAGCGGGTGAACCAGATATGGCTGACCACTGGCCCGCTTCTGGTTGCCGTGGGCCTTCATGCTATACACATAGGCGCGATTAATCAGGCCGACGTCGGCCTTCGGGTTATAGGCCCGCACCTTTTCAATCAACTCATACTGACGAATCATATCTCTAAGAGTTTGGCGCGCGATTCAACGAAACACAAGCACCACCACCTTATTCCCTTCTCTTTTGTCATGGGGGTGTAACTTCACGGAACATTTCAGGCGCCAAAATAATTACGTAAGGGACTTCCTTAACTTTGATTTCCGTGCAACAAATACATTCATGTCACAACGTCCTCCGACCGAAACGGCCATCACCCCTACCAGCCACCTGATCATTAAAGGTGCGCGCGAGCACAACCTGAAAAATGTGAGCCTTACGATTCCCAAACGTACTCTCTCGGTCATCACGGGTGTATCCGGCAGTGGCAAATCGTCACTGGCGTTCGATACAATTTATGCCGAAGGCCAACGCCGTTATGTCGAAAGCCTTTCTGCCTACGCCCGCCAATTTCTGGAGCTTAACAACAAGCCGGATGTAGACCGCATTGACGGTCTGGCACCCGCAATTGCGATTGAGCAGAAAACCACCAGCAAAAACCCACGCAGTACAGTGGGGACGATTACCGAGATTTATGACTATCTGCGCTTGCTTTACGCCAATGCAGGTATCGCCCACTGCCCCAACCACCCGGACATTGAAATTACCGCCCAGACGATTCAGCAAATGGTGGACCATGTTCTTACATGGCCTTCCGGCACCAAATTGATGGTAATGGCACCGGTGGTGCGCGGGCGTAAAGGTGAGTACGTAAAAGAACGCCAGCAATGGCAGGCGATGGGCTATACCCGTGCTGAAATTGATGGAGAGATGGTGGAACTCAGCGAGCCTGTCAAACTGGTCAAGAACGAAAAGCACGACATTGCGCTGGTGATTGACCGTCTGGTGTTGAAGAGTGGTGACGAGAACGCTGCCATTGCCACCCGCCTTGCCGACAGCCTTGCGACCGCCCTTAAAATGGCGGAAGGACTTGCTGAAGTCGTACGCCTGGACATGGAAGGCGCGGACGGTCGCAAACTCTTCAGTGAAAAGCACAGTTGCCCTATCTGCGGCCATGCGACTCAACTGGAACCACGCCTCTTCAGCTTCAACAGCCCGTTTGGCGCCTGCCAGACCTGTGACGGTCTCGGTGAAGTCATCTTCTTCAGCCCTGAACTTGTCGTTCCAGATGAAAATCTGACGCTCAACCAAGGCGCTATTCACCCTTGGCGTGAGAAGATGGGTAAGGAAGGCTTCCAGCTCGGGAAGACCGGTGGCTATTACATTAAACCACTGGCGCGCCATTACGGTTTCAGCCCCGATACCCCTTGGAAAAAACTGCCAGAGGATATCCGCCACATGCTGCTCCATGGCAGTGGTTCCGAGAAAATTGAGTTCAAGTTCGAAGGCGGCAAATCCATCTTCTCCACCCGCAAAACCTTTGACGGCGTGATGGATATTCTGCGTCGCCGCTGGGAAGAAAGCACCAACCCCTATGCCCGCGAAGACCTGAACCGTTACCGCGCCGCCAAGCCGTGTGAAGCCTGTGGAGGCGCACGTCTTAATCCTTCGGCACTCGCAGTTACGGTGGGTGACAAGACGGTACACGACTATACCAAAATGTCGATCAACTCGGCCCTCGGTTTTACCGAATACCTGCAAAGCCACCTTACTGGTGCTGCCGAGCAGATCGCGACGCCGATTCTGCGCGAGATCAACGCCCGCCTCGGTTTTCTCAACCATGTCGGTCTGAACTATCTGTCGCTGGAGCGCACGGCCGGCACACTTTCGGGCGGCGAAGCTCAGCGTATCCGCCTTGCCTCGCAGATCGGCAGCGGCCTCACCGGAGTGCTGTATGTGCTGGATGAACCCAGCATTGGTCTACACCAGCGCGACAACACCCGCCTACTGGAAACGCTCGTTAAGCTGCGCGATCTGGACAACACCGTGCTTGTCGTAGAGCACGACGAAGACGCTATTCGTATGGCTGACTTTGTTGTGGATATGGGCCCCAAAGCCGGGGTTCATGGCGGAGAGGTTGTCGCCGCCGGCAACGTGGACGATTTGATCAATGAGCCACGCAGCATTACTGGCCAATTCCTCAGCGGGAAACGCGAGATCAGCGTCCCCGCCAAACGTCGTCCTACAGATGATTCCCGCCAGATCAGCGTGCACGGTGCTCAGGGCAATAACCTGCGTAATGTGACCGTCAGTTTCCCGGTAGGTGTCATGACCTGTGTCACCGGTGTCTCCGGCAGCGGTAAATCAACGCTTGTCATGGATACCCTGCACCACGCCCTCGCCGCCCGTCTCAATGGCAGCAAGGAGCAACCTGCCAAACACAGCAAGATCACGGGCCTGGAACATATCGATAAGCTGGTGAATATCGACCAGTCTCCGATTGGGCGTACACCGCGCAGTAACCCGGCGACCTATACCGGTATTTATGGACCGATTCGCGACTGGTACGCCGCCCTTCCCGAAAGCAAGGCCCGCGGCTACGGCCCCGGCCGCTTCAGTTTCAACGTCAAAGGTGGGCGCTGTGAGGCATGCGAAGGCGACGGCGTGATTAAGGTGGAAATGCACTTTCTGCCGGACGTGTATGTTCCGTGCGAGGTCTGCAAAGGCAAACGCTTTAATCGTGAGACTTTGGAAGTCCTGTTCAAAGGTAAATCCATCGCCGACGTACTGGATATGAATGTGGCGGATGCCCATAGCTTCTTCTCCGGCGTGCCGCGCCTCGCCAAGCAGCTTAAAACACTGGAAGACGTAGGCTTGGGTTATATCAAGCTTGGCCAGAATGCGACGACTCTTTCCGGCGGGGAAGCCCAGCGCGTCAAGCTGGCCAAAGAGCTGACCAAGATCGCGACTGGCCGCACGCTTTACATTCTGGATGAACCGACAACGGGTCTGCACTTTGCGGATATCGATCAGTTGTTGAAAGTTCTGCACCGCTTGGTCGATGCCGGTAATACGATGGTTATTATCGAGCACAACCTTGATGTCATCAAAACGGCCGACTGGATCGTCGATATCGGGCCTGAGGGCGGCAGCGGCGGTGGGCAACTCATCGCAGAAGGTACGCCGGAGGATGTGGTGAAAGTAGGTGGCAGCTTTACCGGTCAGTTCCTGAAACCGTTACTCAAGGCAAAACCGGTGCCGAAAGAGACCGCATCTAAACCTAAGAAATCCAAAAAAGCCGCGTAATGTGCGGGTTACGAAAAAGGGCTGGATACCAGCCCTTTTTCATTTTCGTTACTGCGCCGGAGCGTAAATTTCCGAACCCATGTGTAACGGTTTCCCGTCAAAGCAGAGGAAGCGCATGCCGCGGCTACCATCGCCTTTCACAATGACTTTAATCTGCTGGTGCTTCACGCCCAGTTCCGCGCAATCACGCTGAGAGTCGCCCCAGGGCGTTTTGCTGGTGGCGTTGGAGAGCTTTTCAGTCAGTTGTTTCTGGGCGGCATTGATGTTTTGAAGCTGAGTGTTCTGCAGACGCTGCATTTCGTCGGTCACGTTCTGCGATTTGGCGTTGGAGCTTTGCACATCCTTCGCCAAGGCATCATTAGCGCGTTGCAGGCTGCGTACCTGGCTTTGCAAATCCTCCACCTGGGTTTGCAGCTTACCCAGCAGCAGTTCATAACGCGAGGCTTGCAGACTGGCTTCGCGGACGGCACGCGCATTATCCTGCGCCATGGCAGGCAGGCTCAGCAAAGCAAACGCGAGAATCAGGAGGGAACGCATGGCAAATATCCTTTGGCTTCTTTTGGCTGAGTGTAGCGTGTCGGCGCCGGTTTGTGCGGCCCCTGCCCGTCTGCTAAGCAGCATTTCGTTAAAAGAGATTCGCGGCTTTTGCCAGCATGGCCACCGCCAGAACCGTTACCACGGCCTTGAAGATCGTATCGAAGATATCCGAGGTTATCTTTTTCATCAGCACCACACCCACGAATGTGCCTAAAAGTCCCATACAGATCATCGGGATAATTAAGGGAAGATATGGTCCAAAGGCAAAGCCCGCCAAACCAAAGACGAGCATCTTAAGGATATGCTGGCAGAGCATAATGTAGCTTTGGTCGGCCAGCACGGCCTCCTTCGCCAGACCACCGCGCCTGCGGATAGCACTGAACAACACACCCGCTGCACCAATCAGAATGGTCACCATACTGATCATAACAGCCAGAATAGCGGTACGTGCATCCGTGCTCAGGCGGTTAAGAAAAGGAATAGAGAGAGACTTCTTCGGTTTGGGTGCCCAGATCAGATAAAGCAGACCCAGACCCAGCAGAAGCTGCATGGCATTGTCGTTTAAATTGACAGCTACCGGGCCTGCCAAGAAGGCCCCCAGTAGACTGCCGACACCGGCGATCCCGACAAAGCGCCAATCGACATACTTTACCAGGAGTGCACCGCGGAGTCCGTTCTGCAGGAACATGACCGCACCGTGCAGAGGAATCACCGCCGTTCCCGGCAGCACAAGGCCCATAAGGCCCAATAATAAAACACCGCCCCCTGCCCCGCTTACCGCCGTGATGATAGCGGTGAAGAACGTGGTGGGTACAAGCCACCAATGGGACAGGAGGACGGTGGTATCCATCCTTTACAGAACGAAGCGCGGGCTGGCTTTTTGCTCGCGGCAGGCGATGGTGCGCTGCTCAACAACATCCCAGTTGATGTTATTCATGAAGGCATCGATGTACTTCGGGCGCTCGGTGGTGCCGTAGTCGATCAGGAAGGCGTGTTCCCACACATCGCAGCTCAGCAAAATCTGGAAGCCCGGCATGTGGCCGTCGTTATGCAGTTCAATAAAGTGGTTGTTCACGTCACCGGTGATCGGATCCATGTAGCAAATGGCATGGCCGACACCGCGGGTGCTGGCGGTAGCCATGAAATCGGCTTTCCATTTTTCAAAGCTGCCGAATTTACCTGCCACCAGCTTCTTGAATTCGGCAGCGACGCTGTCGGAGACACCGGCCTTCAGGTTGGCAAAGTAGTAGTCATGCACCAGCATACCGCACATTTCAAAACCAAAGCGGCGTTTGCGGTCGAGGTACAGCGGCGTGCTGCCTTCGCCTTTTTCACGGAGTTCGGCCAGTTGCTTCATCAGGTTATTGGTCTGGGTCACGTAGCCTTCATACAGCTTCCAGTGTTCGTCAATCTGCTTGTCGGAGATGCCAACGAGGCCGGAGGGCTTGAATTCGATACGGGCAGAGTAGGTCATGATGTTTTTCCTTTCATTGAGCCTATGGGTTAACTTTTCTTGGCCGATTTCGTTTCGACCTTATTCGATTCCGCGGCGTCGCGTGCCATTTTGCGGTACCACTCTTCCAGTGCCAGAAGAGCCGAGCTGCTGACAAAGATACTGGAGTAAGTACCCAGCGCCACACCGATAATAAGGATGCGGGAGAAGTCATGCACCGCTTCGCCACCCCACAGGAAGAGGCACCAGAGCACAAGGAAGACAGAACCACCGGTCATGATGGTGCGGCCCAACGTCTGGTTGACCGAGAGATTGATCACCTCGCGCAGCGGACGGTTGGGGTATTTGCGACGGTTATCGCGGACACGGTCAAAGATCACGATAGTTTCGTTAAGCGAGTAACCGATGAGTGTGAGGATTGCGGCAAGCGAGGTGAGCGTAATTTCGGTTTTCATCACCGCGACAATACCAATTGTAAGGATAACGTCGTGCGAGAGAGCCAGAATAGCGCCCAGGCCATAACGAAGCTCAAAGCGTGCCCAAACGTAAACCAAGATGGCTGCGATGCTCATCAGCATGGCCATCAGACCCTTCATGCGGAGTTCTTCCCCCACTTGCGGACCGACAAATTCCACGCGGCGCAATTCGGCGCCACCCGCAATTTTGCTGAGGCCTGCCATCACACTGTTTTCAGCCGCCGCCGTTTGCGTGGCCGGAATATTACCAGGCAGACGGATGAGGTAGACGTCTTCGGCACCATATTGCTGGATAACGGAACCTTCAAAGCCAGCTTCATCGGTTACGGCACGTACCTCGGCAACACTGATGGGCTTGGCCAGCTTAGCCTCCACCATTTTACCGCCGACGAAGTCGATACCGTAATTCAGGCCGATAACCGCCAGTAAAACGAAGGTGGCAGCCACCATCGCCGCACTGCTCCACAGCCAGAAGGCGCGGAGGTGCATGAAGTCGAAGTGCGGAACCTTGTCAAAAGGTCGAATGGGAAAACGCATAGTCGTTTCTATTCCTTACGGGTTTTGATCAAGCTGTACACCACGCCGGTCGTCAGGATGGCGAGGGTGATGGTCAGGCTGACGGCGGGGGGGATTTTGGCCAGGCCAAGCATATCGGCGATGAACATCTTGCTACCGATGAAGATAAGCAGGATGGACAGTGCGTACTTGAGGTAGGCAAAGCGTTCCATCATGGCCGATAGCGCAAAGTAGAGCGAACGCAGGCCGAGAATGGCGAAGATATTGCTGGTAAATACGATGAACGGGTCGGTGGTGATGGCAAAAATAGCCGGTACGCTATCGACCGCGAACAGTACATCGGCCAGTTCGACCAGAATCAGAGCCACCATCAGCGGCGTCATGTAGTAGGCCATGCGACCGGTATTGGCGTCCTTCAGCTTCACGAAGAAGTGGTTGCCGTGCAGCTTGTTGCTGACGCGACCATACTTTTTCATGAATTTCAGAATCGGGTTGTTGGCCAGGTCCGCTTCGGCCTCTTCTTTACTCAGCAGCATTTTCACACCGGTGAAGATGAGGAAGGCCGCGAAGAGGTAGAGAATTTCATGGAAATTCTGCACCACAGCAGCACCGACACCAATCATGATACCGCGCAGCAGCAGCACGCCCAAGATACCCCAGAACAGCACGCGGTGCTGGTATTGGCGGGGAATCTTGAAGTAACCCAGAATCATGGCGATGACGAAGACGTTGTCCATGGAGAGGCTGAGCTCGACCACGTAGCCGGTGTAGAACTCGAGGGCGCGGGCACTGCCGAGTTCGTACCAGACCCAACCGCCGAACAGAGTGGCGAGGAAGGCGTAACCGCAGGTGGCGTAGATGCTTTCCTTAGCACTGACCACGTGGCCGCTGTCGCCATGTTCGCGGTGAAGCACCTTGAGATCGATAAACAGAAGCACCAGCACGAGCGTGAGGAAACTACCCCACATCCACAGCGGGTGGCCCATCCAGAGAGCGGAGAGAATATCCATAGGTATTATCCTTTCTTAAACAATTACAACGGAAGACGGGTTGGTCGGGTATGACGCAGCCAGCCGAGAATAATCCAGCGAGTGAGCGTGATACTGGTAAACAGGCTGGCGAGCAGACCGATGATCTGCGCGACCGCAAAGCCCTTAACCGGCCCGGTACCGAAGATAAACAGCGCAACACCGGCTACCAGCGAGGTGACGTGACCATCCAGAATGGTGCGGAACGCGCCTTGGAAACCACCAAGAATGGCGGCCAGCGGCTTTTGGCCGTGGTCGACCTCTTCGCGGATACGCTCGAAAATCAGTACGTTGGCATCCACCGCCATACCCAAAGCGAGTACGATACCCGCCATACCCGGCAGGGTAAGGGTAAACCCGAGCAAGCTCATCACTGCGACCAGCAGAATGAGGTTGACGATAACCGCAATGTTCGCGGCGAGACCAAACAGACCATAGAACAGGAACATGAACAGCATAACGCCGATGGTCCCCATCACGATAGCCGCCGAACCGGCTTTGACGCTGTCGGCACCGAGGGACGGGCCGATGGTGCGCTCTTCCACCACATTCACGCGCGCAGGCAGCGCACCGGCGTTGAGGATTGCGGAGAGGTCCTGGGCTTCGGCTGTAGTGAAGTTACCAGAGATCTGGGCACGGCCACCTAAAATGGCTTCGCGGAAGACCGGTGCACTGTACACCTTGCCATCCAGCACGATGGCAAACTGTTTGCCGACGTTTTGTGTAGAGAGTTGGGCGAAGATGCGGGTCCCACGGCTGTCGAAGGCGATATCCACCGCCGGTGCGCCATTCTGGTCGAATGCGGCGGCGGCCGAGGTCAGCATTTCGCCGGTCAGGCTAGCGCGCTTTTGCACGACAATCGGAACCTTGACGACGTTCTCGCCCGTACCGCGCTCTTCAAAGAACTTGGTGCGGTTGGCGGGAAGAACCACGGCGTTGGGGTCGATGGTGTCATCCACCAAATGGAACGTGAGTTGCGCGGTTTTACCGATGGCGGCCTTGGCGCGGTTAACGTCCTGCACGCCCGGCAGCTCGACGATCACGCGACTGTTACCCTGCTGCTGAATCAGCGGCTCGGCCACACCGAACTGGTCGACACGACTGCGCAGCACTTGCAGCGTTTGCTGCAGGGCGCGTTTGCGGAATTCCAGCAGGGTTGCCTCGCTGTAGAACACACGGGTTTCGCCATCGGCGCCGGTTTCGACCTGAATGCCGTCGCGGATCAGTTCCTTTTTCAGGAGATCGGCCTGGGCGACATCGCGCAGAGTCAGCTCGACCGCGCCATGGCCTTCGGCTGTCGCGCTTTTGGCCAGCGGAGCGATACGCAGGTTGGTATAACCGATGTTGTTATCGCGGGCGAACGCACGGACGCGGTCTTCCAGATTTTCCGTCGCGCGGGTGGCCACATCATTCATGTCCACTTCCATAACAAGGTGGGCGCCCCCTTGCAGGTCGAGACCGAGATTCATCGCCTTGTTCGGCATCCAGGCCGGCAGACTGGCGCGGGTTTCCGGCGACATGACATTCGGCAACGCATAAAGGGTCGCGAAGCCCAGCACCGCTACCACCAGAATGCGCACAAAGAGGGAAATTTGACCCATCGTTTACAAGCTCTCTTCCGCTTAACGCTTTTTGGAGACCGTTTCGGTCTTGGAGGCCTTGGCGGCCCCTTCCCATGCTTTGGCAGCCTCGCCAGACAGCGTGCTGCGGATGGCTTCGCGGGCGATGGTCAGTACGACACCGTCGGCGACGCGCATCTGCACCAGAGCATCCTTAATACCGTGAATTTCGCCGATCAGGCCGCCATCGGTAACGATGACATCGCCCTTTTTAAGGCCAGCGACCATTTCGGCGTGCTTTTTGGCGTTTTGCATTTGCGGGCGCAGCAGCACAAAATAAAATACCGCGAATACCAGAATGAACGGCAATGCGCTGCTGAGAATGGCCGGCAGTCCGCCTGCGGTCGCAGCGGCAGCATTTTGAGCATAGGCAACTGAAATCATGATTCTTTTCCTTTCCTGAGCGGCGGGGCACACATCCATATCCAGCCTCCACCGGATGCGCGACTTTAGCCAATCCAACCGGTTGCGTCCAGACATAGACCTTACTTAGATGGCGGTTTGATAGGCTTTTATCTGGATTTCTCGTTGCGCTTACCTAAAATATGGATACAGTTCATCTGATTCACATTCCGCATTTTTCACACTCATTCTGCAACCTTTAACAGGAGTCCCCTATGAGGCGCATCACCATCGCAACCCGCACCGATGTCCAGTCGTTCTTCGGTCGGCATTCGGAAGTTCGGAACGCTGTCGGCGATTACCTTATCGCTGCATTCCGCCACCCGAAGAAAGAACCTAGCTCTCAACAGCAGGCGCGTGCCCGCCAGGCAAAAGCGCAAGCTCTCCGGAATATCGCCACCGCCATTCATGCCGCCGTTGACTATGCGGACGCCCGGCCATTGATGGAGCGTGCCGACAGTTTGGCCGCATAAGCCTTTACGCTCGTTACAAAAGCGACCCATCTCCTGTGGGTCGTTTTTCTATTTGTGTTAAGGACCGATTTGCTTTACGAATTATGTGTACTGAATATTTCTCTTACTCGCGCATGGAGATGCATATGCATAGGCGAGATTTCTTAACCCTAACCCTGGCTGCCGGAACTCTGGCAGTTACCGGACTCCCGGCGCTTGCCGCCGAGCCTGCCACACGTTCTGCCTTACCTCAGGTGGTAGGAGTCGGGCCTGCAGCCCTTCTTGCCGTAGCGGATGGCGAGATCGAGTTGGCACATGTCCGGACCATCTACTTCGACAATATCCACGCCAACGATTTCGTCCATCTGATGGCGGACATCGTAAAGCGGGATTCCGCAGCAGGTTTTTTGCCGCATTTTCTGAAGGTAAACGCCTTGCACACCCAACTGGAGCGTGACGGCATCCTGCTGGTGAATCGCGGCATCGATTTCGGTCGCGGCCAATTCGATCTGGCGACATGGCCCGATCCGCGCAAGGGTATCTGGCAACCGCTGGACTTTGTGCCGCGCAGCCATGCAATGACGTAATCCTCTCTTTCGCCCATAAAAAAACGACCCGCAGAGATGCGGGCCGTTTTTTTTATGTTTCGACACTTACGCGGCTTTGGTGGACGTCTTGCCCATGTGAGCAATGATGTTATCGCCAAAGGCCGAGCACTTCACTTCGGTAGCGCCGTCCATCAGGCGGGCGAAGTCGTAAGTAACCGACTTGCTGGCGATTGCGCCTTCCACACCCGAAATGATGAGGTCGGCGGCTTCGTTCCAGCCCATGTAGCGCAGCATCATTTCGCCGCTCAGGATGACCGAGCACGGGTTAACCTTGTCGAGACCGGCGTACTTCGGTGCCGTACCGTGAGTAGCTTCGAACACGGCGTGGCCGGTGTTATAGTTGATGTTAGCGCCCGGCGCGATACCAATACCGCCGACCTGTGCGGCCAGCGCGTCGGAGATATAGTCGCCATTGAGGTTAAGGGTGGCGACGACGCTGTATTCCTTCGGACGGGTCAAGATCTGCTGGAGGAACGCGTCGGCGATGGCGTCCTTGATGAGCAGTTTGCCGGCCGGTACATCGCCCTTGCATTCATCCCAGGTGACGATCTGGTCGCGGTATTCGCGCTTAGCGAACTCGTAACCCCATTGCATGAAGGCACCTTCGGTGAACTTCATGATGTTGCCCTTGTGAACGAGGGTAACGCTCGGCAGACCTTCGGCCAGAGCAAATTCAATCGCAGCCTTGACCAGACGCTCGGTGCCTTCTTTCGACACTGGCTTGATGCCGATACCGGAGGTAGCGGGGAAGCGGATCTTCTTCACGCCAAATTCGGTTTGCAGGAAACTAATTAGCTTCTTGGCCTGTTCGGATTCGGCGGCGTATTCGATACCGGCGTAAATGTCTTCCGAGTTCTCGCGGAATACGACCATATCGACATCCTCGGGGCGCTTGACCGGGCTAGGTACTCCGGTAAACCAACGTACCGGACGCAGGCAGGTGTAAAGGTCCAGCTCCTGACGCAGGGCCACGTTAAGGCTACGGAAACCGCCACCGACCGGGGTGGTCAGCGGGCCCTTGATACCGACGAGGTATTCGCGGAAGGCGGAGAGAGTTTCTTCCGGCAGCCAGACCTGTTCGTTGTAAACCGTGTTGGCTTTTTCGCCTGCAAAAACTTCCATCCACTCGATTTTGCGCTGGCCGTTGTAGGCCTTGGCAACTGCGGCATCCAGTACCTTCTGACTGGCGGCCCAGATATCGGCACCGGTGCCGTCGCCTTCGATGAATGCAATGATCGGGTTGTTCGGCACATTCAGTTGGCCGTTGGCGCCCATGGTGATCTTTTCACCGGCGGTGGGGGCGTTAATTTTATTGAACTGCATATTCGTTCTCCCTAGTTAGAGGGAGGAGGTTAGGCCCGAAAAAATCGGTTGGCCAGCTATTCTTGAAGGGCAGTGCCTGCGGTGTGGGCGGCTTCTTCATGATGCTCATGGTGCAGGCCCAGCACTTTTTCTTCGGTGGCGAACCACGCGATGTCGAAGCAGAGCAAGGCCAGGGAGAAGAGGAAAATTTTGAAGCTGCCGCGCTTTTTGGGAGCGCAATCGCCGTGATGGCAGTGGCTTGCGGCCTCGTGGCAGTCGATGCGCCAGGCTATAAAGTTGAGGATACCGCTGAGAACAACGCTGGCAATCGCCACTGCCAGCAAGACGGTGTGGTATTCATCGACAAACCGATACAGCGGATTGCTGGCCAGTACCCCGGCCAGACCAATGGTGGTGCCCAGGCTGATAAGCGCCATGGCCACGGGAATACCGCAGCAAAAGATGTGCGGCAGAATCGATAACGCGCTGATAATGCCGGTGGTACTGCGGATGGTTTGGGTTTTCATAGACTTCATATGTGAATGTTTAACACATCCGTCAAGCCCCTGCCCCAAAAAGAAAAGTCCCGCCGAAGCGGGACTTTTTATCGATAACACTATTGATGGGATTTAGGCCATACCACGTAGCGGCTGGCCATGTGTTACCAGCAAGGTGGCCTCGAATTCCGACATTCCCATTTCTGCAATCAGCAGGCTTATCGCCTTCTGATTTTCGCGACGGCGACGCTCCGGTTGTGGAACGCCACAGACATCGGCTGCCGGGCAAGTATTGCACGAAAATTGCTGAGGATTGCAGTGAAGCATATTTGAGTCCCCTTTTATCAGAATGAGAGTAAAGAGATAAGGAAGCCGAGTATTACGCGGCCTCCTGCAGCATATGAAGATGCACTGTTTCGGGTTCATCCCGCAGCATCCGGTAAGAGTGGAAGCCGCAGCCACCGCACTTACGTTTTGCCAACGCATCGGCAATATCGGTTTCATTCATTCCGCGTGCGCGCAGTCTTTCGGTTGCAACGGCGTTGCTAGCCTCCAGGTAGTAGTCTCTGTACTGTGCAAACGGGATGCCGATGAAACGGCGGTCGGGCCACATGGTGAACAGTTTGCGAAGGATACTCTTCATCTCGAAGGTGAAGATGTCCTCATGCAAACGCATCCCATGCGACAGATGCGATGTCAGGCAATGGCACTGAAAACGCATGTCTTCTAGGGTAGGCATGGAAACACCTCATTTATACGAAACGGAGAGAGTTCAGATCAGGTCTATATGAGGAGATATACGCCTCCCGTCGCCGCTTTCAATGCCAATGTTTTTAGGGTTTTATGCCATTAGTCTTTTTAAGGTTTTTCTAAGATCCTGTTTTTACTTGGAGAGATGTATTCAGGGATACATTTTCTGAATCCGGTTTGCCACACCCGCCTCTTTTTTGGGCAAAGCCCGCCGTAGCGGCCAAAGCTGCATGCACATGGGAACATAAAAATAAGGGTTTTTATTCCCGAAAAAGGCGCGTATGAGAGAGGGCATGACAACCCCCGCCTTTGCAGAAACGACTGCCACGTTCCACCCCCTTACCGGCAAGGTAAAGGATTTGCACAGCTTTTTAAGCAGCCGCCGCGGCCGCATGATGCCCGAGCAGCAACTTAACCAGACCTTTGGTATGCTGGTGGATACGGCGCGTACGCCGATCCGTCTGGGTGAAGCGCACACCATTCTGGCCGAGCTGGACAGTGACAATACCTTGAGCGAGCTGCATCACCTGTGCTCGGAAGGGGAATTTGAGCTGGAAAAGCACTGGGCCGAGCGTATCCGCACTGCCGACAACATGAAGCAGGAAATGCGTAAGTTCCCCTACTGGAACAACTACCTGAAGTTGGCCAAACTGGAAATGAACGCCTTGCGCAGCGTGATGCCGTGTATCAGTTCCATGTTGTTTGCGGGCTCTGGCCCCCTGCCCTTAAGCGCCTACATGTTTGCCGCCCATTACGGCATGAAGGTGACCAATGTGGAAGCTGAAGAATACGCCGCCGACTGCTCGGTTGCCTGGATGGACCCCATTCTGGGCGACCGCAAGATTCCGTGCCACCATATGGAGATTCAGGAATTCACGAATTTTGCCGGGTTTGATGTAGTGATGATGGCGGCTCTGGTTGGCCTGACCCCTGCCGCCAAGCAGGAGATCATCGCCCACCTGCACGCCCATATGCAGCCGGGTCAGTTGCTGATGGTACGTAGCGTGAAAGGTTTGCGCCGTTTGCTCTACCCCGAAGTGACCGCCAAGGACCTGAAGGGCTTTGAGATCATCAAAGAAGTTCACCCCCGCGGTGAAGTGGTTAACAGCGCCGTTATTGCCCGTCGGGTTTAAGTTTTACCGCATATAAAAAACGGGCCCCGAGGGGCCCGTTCTTTTCGATTTAAGCTGTAGATCGTTAACCATCCTTGCCTGGGCGGTTGTAAGCCTGGAAATAGGTTTCGAACAGCGTGTGAAGTATCGTGCAGAGCAGCCGAATATGAGGCATGGAAATATGCTCATTCGGCTGGTGCATGGTGTGCACCAGCGGGCCGAATTCCACTACAGGAATACCGGGCCAGTACTGCTGCACATAGCGACCGTCTGATGTGCCGCCGCTGTGCGTTTGCTGGGGCCACTCGCCGGTATGTCGGCGGATAGCGTTTGCGAGGCACGTGACGAATACATCTGACGCGCCCTGCGGCATGCCGTTGTACGCCACCTGCGGATACTGGCTGGGCTGAAGAGAGATCTTCATCCCCTTGCCCCGATATGGACGAATGGCCTTTTCGACCATCTTCAGCAACTGCTGTGGCGTGTAATTGCCAGTAAAGCGGATGTTGAAGTAAACTTCGGCCTTACCGGGCACCACGCTGGTGCTATCGCTGTCACTGTCGATCCGACGAATGATCAGCTTAGTCTGCGCCTTCCAGTCGGGATGCGTTTCGAAGGGAATGGCTTCGAGAGCATCGGCGATCTGACGGGCGCGCTTCAGGGCGTTCCGGTACGATTCGTCGTACGCCATATGCCCTTTCAAGCCCTTTACAACCGCTTTTATGTTGTAGCTGCCGCGGCGGCCAATAGCGATATCGAAGTTGGAGGGCTCGCCCACCAGCACGGCATCGAAGTTCAGGCCCTGTTTCTTCAGCGTACGCAGTACGGGGTCGACCCCGTTAAGGGCTGCGTACTCTTCATCCGTCGTGATGACGGCGTGAATCTCGAAGGGCAGAGAGCTGTGAGCGCAGAAGTGCTCTATCGCTGCATAGGCGCAGGCCACAGGCGTTTTCATATCCACGGCACCACGACCGTAGAGCTTGTCGTCGCGCCAGGTGGGATTGAAGGGGTGGCTCTTCCATTCCTTCGGATTGGCCGGCACGACATCGACATGGCCGATGTAGAGTAACCGGACGCGTGAGGTGGTGAAGACATTACTTTCCCACACTGTGTGCAGGGTATGCACCCGTTGCGGGTAGTTCGCATCGTTGCCTTCAAAGACATGGACCTGCTGCAGGACTGCGTGTTGTGCGAAGTCCATCAGCTCTTTCAGAGCTACCAGACCGTTCTCTGCCTTTTCGGGCGGGGTATCCGGGTGGGTGGGAGTGAGACTCTCCACCGCGATCAGTTTTTCAGATAATTCAATAGCCGCATTGAGCATTGCTGCCCTCCTTTGTGCCGCATGACAAGAAACAGTGTGATGGTGCTTACGCCTTGACGCGGGAAACCCGCAACCTAGGAGGAAGTTTGTATACGCTTATCGTAAAAAGCCGTGGGGCCGTCAATCAGAAAATCGGTAAATCCGAAACTTTCCCAGTGACGGCGAAGGCGGTCGGCCGAGGCTTCGCAGTCCAGGCTCATGCGGGTGTAACCATTGGCTTTGGCAGCCATTTCCAGCATCGGCACCAGCGTGCGACTTAGGGCATTGCCACGGTATTCCTTCTTGAGGTACGTACGGCCCATGCAGGCAGTTTGGGACACATCGCCGTAGCGTTGTTTACCGAATAATTCGATGAAGTTCGGTTTGTGCACCATACTGTAAATGCCGCCGGTTCCGATAATCTCGCCATCGTGATTGCGGATAATAAAGAATGCACCCCCATTGGCGGGGCTGTAGCGGCTTTCTTCGCCCTTTGCAAAGCTGTCGAGGTCGGCGTGCCAGTCAGGACGGTAGTCGTAGCCGTAGGTATCTTTAATCACGCTCAGGCAGAAGGTACGCGCTTCTTCTCCCGCCTGCGTTTGCGACGGGTGCCACTGGCTGATGGTAAGACCGGGCGCCAATAATGCGTGTGAAGGATTCTGCATACGGTCACCCTGCCCTAATTCATCAGGCGCTTCAACGCCAAAATAAGTAGGGTTTTTAGGGTTTAGTCAGTTGATACATATCAAAAAGCACCGCCTGCAAGCGGTGCTTTTTGGATCGCTACGTCTTCATGCAGCAGATAGCGTTTGAGAGGCCTTCAGCCAGTTTTCAAATACCTCATCCAGCTTGTACATCGGGTTACAGGCCCGCTGGATGCTGTTGGCAATGGCAATGTGCCGATTGCGCTGAAGAGCCTCTGGCCAATAATGAAGTAACATCTCATGCAGCTCTGTGCATGACTGATATTCTACTTGCCTACCTGCGGCTTCCTGCAGTTTCTCGCGACAGAGATGAACCAGATAGACAGCCATATCTTCACGAAGCTGCAACTCCGGATGGTGATATATGTCCCGACAGGGAGGACAGAGTTCCGCGATGCGTTGCGGCAGAGTTATGCTCATAACCGAGACCCCTCTGGTTAGGAATGAACAGAAAATGTATTGCTCACTCAGCTATAAACTTTTCACTTTTTGGCTTCAACGCCAAAAAAAGTGGGGGAATAAGCCCCCACTTTTCGGTTTGCAACTGCCCTAACGCATCAGCGGGGACCACGCGGGGTCGGTGCTGTCGGTGGGAGTGGGCAGCTCGCGCAGGTTGTAGCCGGTCAGGTCGATCGTGTAGATGCGTTCCTTGTCGGCACGGTTCTGCTGGCGGCTGAACACCAGCACGCGACCGTTGGGGGCCCAGGTGGGGTTATCGTCCATGAAGCTGTCGGTGAGGATGCGCTCTTCCTGACCATCCGGATCGATCACACCCACGTTGAACTTACCGCGGTACTGCTTGACGAAGGCGATGAGGTCGCCACGCGGGCTCCAGGCCGGGCTGTAGTAGCGGCCTTCGCCGTAAGTCAGGCGCTTCACGCCGGAGCCGTCGCTGTTCATGATGTACAGGGCCGAAACGCCACCACGGTCGGAGCTGAAGACGATCTTGCTGTCATCCGGGCTGTAGCTCGGAGAGGTATCGGTTTCGCGCTGGAAGGTAAGGCGCTTGAGGGCACGGGAGGACATGTCCATCTCGTAAATTTCGGCGTTACCTTCGTGACCGGCAGTGAGGGTCATGGCCAGCTTGTTACCCTTGTTGTTGAAACGCGGGGTGCTGTTCAGGCCTTCAAAGTCGCCGATGATGGTTTGCTGGCCGGTGTTGATATCCCACAGGTAGAGACGCGGCAGGCCGCTGGCGTAGGACATGTAAACGACTTTTTGCAGGTTGGGGTTGAAGCGCGGGGTCATGACCAGCGAAACACCATCGGTCAGGCACTGATAGTTCGCGCCGTCCTGGTCCATGATGCAGAGCTTTTTCATCGACTTGCCATCGACACCACGGCTTTTACCGATGTGCACGATGCGGGTGAAGAAGTAGCCCGGTTCGCCGGTGAGGGTTTTGTAAATATCGTCGGCAATACGGTGCGCGATGTAACGCCAGTTGGCGGCGCTGTCGGTCAGTGCAGTACCGTAAAGCTGCTGTTCGGTCTGGGTATCGAACAGGCGGACTTCGACGCGGATCTTGCCGCCTTCCATCGGCTTGACCACGGCATTCACCACGGCGTCGGCGTTAATGCTGCGCCAGTCGGCAAACAATGGTCCGGTGGCGGCCATTTGTGCCGGGGTTTGCAGGTAAGAGGCCGGGTTGAGCACTTTGAACGGCGTGCTGTTGCCGAGGTCTCCACGAATGACACCGGCAAGGTCGGCTCCAAAGCGCGCGGCTTCGGGCGTGTCGCCATGAAAATCAGGGACGGCGATCGGCAGCGGGGCAGCGCCCGGTGCAGAGAGGTCGATACGAACCTTGGCGTGGGCGGGGGCAGCCGCTGCAAGAGCCAAAATACAAACAGCGAGGAAGGCACGGAAAGCGTGACGCATGGTTTTCTCCTTTTTCGGAGCAAAAGGTAACATGGGGTTTGTGGCTGCGGTAGCGTTTTAACAGGACGAAACGGTTAATTTTTGGGCGAATACCGCTACCTTGCAAAGGAACAAAAAGGGGGCCAAGCCCCCTTCCCTGATTTTCGCGCCTATTCCGGCTTGAGAACCTTCTTTTCCACGATTTCGGCGCTGTCGTTCAGCGTGTAGATGTAGATCTCGCCGGTGGCCAGCTCCACAGAGGGGATCTTCTCCTTGGAGATGCCTTCCAGCGCCATGATGAGCGCGCGCAGGCTGTTGCCGTGGGCTGCGACCAGCGTGGTGTTGTGCTTCATTACCTGCGGCAGAATGCTGTGCACGTAATAGGGCAGCACGCGGGCGACCGTATCGCGCAGACTTTCGCCACCGGGCGGGGGAACATCATAGGCACGACGCCAGATGTGGACTTGTTCTTCGCCCCATTTTTTACGGGCTTCGTCCTTGTTCAGGCCAGCCAGATCGCCGTAGTCGCGCTCGTTCAGGGCAAAGCTCTTTTCAATCGGCAGGCTGTGCAGGCCCAACTCGCCCAAGATGATCTGGCAGGTGCGGTTGGCACGCTTCAGCTCGGAGCTGAAGGCGACTTCCGGCAGCAGGCCCTGCGCCTTGAGGCTTTGGCCAGCGGCTTTGGCTTCGGCTTCGCCCTGGCCGGTCAGCGGTTGGTCGATCCAGCCGGTGAACTGGTTGAGACGGTTGCCTTCACTTTGGCCGTGACGGGTAAGGATGAGAGTATGCATAACGTTATGTCCTCTTCTGGCTTACCAAGGCTTGGTGAAAACAGAGGCTGCACCCAGCTCCAGTTCCACTTCCAGCAGGCGGTTGTACTTGGCCATACGCTCGGAGCGGCAGGCGGAACCGGTCTTGATCTGTCCACCGCCCATGGCGACGGCGAAGTCGGCCATGAAGGCGTCTTCGGTTTCGCCGCTGCGGTGGGAGATGACGAATCGCCAGCCTGCAGCACGGCAGGATTCGATGGCGGCGACGGTCTCGGTGACAGTACCGATCTGGTTCAGCTTCATCAGCACAGCGTTGGCCGACTTGAGGCCGATACCCTTGTTGACGAAGGCCGGGTTGGTGACGAACAGGTCGTCGCCGACGATCTGAACGGTGTCACCAATGGTTTTGGTAAGAGTGGCAAAGCCTTCCCAGTCGTTTTCGTCCAGACCGTCTTCGATCGAGATGATCGGGTACTTTTTGCACCAGTCGGCGTAGAGAGCGATCATCTCTTCGCGAGTCTTCAGGCCTGCGCCGGATTTTTCCAGGTTGTACTTGCCGCTGTCCTTTTCAAAGAAGCTGCTGGCGGCAACGTCCATGGCCAGTGCGATCTGCTCGCCCGGCTTGTAGCCGGCGGCAGTGATGGCTTCGAGAATCACTTCGCAGGCTTCTTCGTTGCTCTTCAGGTTCGGTGCAAAGCCGCCTTCATCGCCCACGGCGGTGGAGTAGCCCTTTTTGTGGAGAATTTTAGAGAGGGCGTGGAAGGTTTCGGCACCGGCGCGCAGGGCTTCGGCAAAGGTGCTGAAACCGACCGGCATGATCATGAATTCCTGGAAGTCGACGCTGTTGTCGGCGTGCTTACCGCCGTTGATGATGTTCATCATCGGCACGGGCAGACGGCGGGCAGCCGCACCACCGAGGTAAGCGTACAGCGGCAGACCGGACACGGCGGCACCGGCACGGGCCACGGCGAGCGAAACACCCAGAATGGCGTTGGCGCCAAGCTTGGCCTTGTTGGGGTTACCGTCCAGCTTGATCAGTTGAGCATCGATAGCGCCCTGATTGAGGGGGCTTTGGCCAACCAGTGCCGGAGCAATAATATCGTTAACATTCGCGCAGGCCTTGAGAACGCCTTTGCCCAGGTAACGGGACTTATCGCCATCGCGGAGTTCGACCGCTTCGTGCTCGCCGGTGGAGGCGCCGGACGGCACGGCAGCGGAGACGCTAACACCGTTGGATAGGGTGCAGACCACGCGGACGGTCGGGTTGCCGCGGGAGTCGAGAATTTCGTGGGCAAATAATTTGCTAATCGTGATCATCATAGGTTTCTTTCTCTCTATAGAACGGTTGGTTTCTACGCTTCTGCCAAGGTTACGTCAAACCCCCAAGACCACCTTTTGAGCGGACTTTTGCCCAAGCTTTGCTTACAGAAGAAACATGCATCGTTGCTTGCGCGTTGAAGGATTGCGAAGGATACGAAATGGCGTTACGTTTCGTCCGAAAACATCGAAATAATATCTTCAATAAGGATTTTCTCCATGAGCCACACCATCCCTGCCCGCGGGTATGCCGCAACCAGTGCCACCACCCCCCTCGCCCCCTTCACATTTGAACGCCGTGCGGTAGGTGAGAAAGATGTGCAGATTGATATCGTGTATTCCGGCATCTGTCACAGCGACATGCACCAGGCCCGCAACGAATGGGGTGGCGCCGTGTACCCGATGGTGCCGGGGCATGAAATCATCGGGCGTGTGGTTGCTGTCGGCGATAAGGTTACCAAGTTCAAGGTGGGCGACCGCGCCGGTGTGGGCTGTATGGTGGATAGCTGCCGCACGTGCGCCAGTTGCCGCGAACAGCTTCAGCAATACTGCGAACCGGGCGCGACCTTCACCTACAACTGCGAAGACCCGAAATACGGTGGCCAGACGCAGGGCGGCTACTCGGATACCATCGTGGTGGATGAAGACTTTACGCTGAAGATTCCGGAAAATCTGGATATGAAAGGTGCCGCACCGCTGTTGTGCGCCGGTATTACCACCTATTCTCCGCTGCGTTACTGGAATGTCGGCGCCGGTCAGAAAGTGGGTATTATCGGTCTTGGTGGCCTTGGCCACATGGGCGTGAAGTTTGCCCATGCCATGGGTGCGCATGTGGTGATGATCACGACATCTCCGGAAAAAGGCGCTGACGCCAAGCAGCTTGGGGCGGATGAGGTGCTGATCTCCAAAGACGAAGCTGCCATGGCTGAGCATGCCAACAGCTTTGATTTCATCCTGAACACCATCCCGGTCGGCCATGACATGAATCCGTATGTGGCGCTACTGAAGCGCGATGCGACGATGTGCATTGTGGGTGCTATTGAACCGCTGAAACCGGTGCACGGTGGTGGGTTAATTATGAAGCGCAAGAGCATTGCGGGGTCGCTGATTGGCGGCATTGCGGAAACGCAGGAGATGCTGGATTTCTGCGGCGAGCATACTATTGTTTCCGACGTGGAAGTGATTGCGATGAAGGATGTGAACACCGCCTACGAGCGCATGCTGAAGAGCGATGTGAAATACCGCTTTGTGATTGATATGGCGACGCTGTAGGCGCCAGATACAGAAAAGCCCCCGGCATGGGGGCTTTTTTATTCAAGGTACAAGAGGCACAGGTTTAGTTATTGCGCGGTGCGCAGCGACGCACTGTGACGCATTTGCTGGAGACTTCGCAGATGGATTCCGCTCGTCTACGTGACCCACTCCATTTCCAGCCGGCGCCGTTGTTGGTGATGAAGACGCACTCGCCTATGTCGAGGGTCTTCACAATCTCGCACGAGCTGTTGCCGTTGTTTTCGCAGCGACGGAGCGCGTTATATTCGGCACCTTCGGGCGAACCGCCCCAAGCCGTATATATCTGGCTGCTGGAACCGTATGTGGCACCGGCTAGCGCAGCATAATCTTCCCTGCCGCCACTGCGTTTATTGCCGCCTCCGTAAGTGCCTTCAGCCAAAGCCGGGGCGATGCCGAAAAGAATGATGGCTACTGCCAGAAGAATCTTTTTCATGAGTGTTTCCTCGAAAAGGCCCTTCACGCAAAGGGCGTGGACGACAGATTCTGAGACTTAAAACGATGCGTGATGGCGGCGTTATACAATACTTGAGAATAAAATCAACACGCTAAAGATTCACGCATGGTGTGGAGCTGCCTCATTCTGTAAGGGAAGAAGAAAAATGGTGGCCAGGGTCGGAATCGAACCAACGACACGATGCTCTTCAGGCATCTGCTCTACCAACTGAGCTACCTGGCCACTTGGCTGAACGGACTATGCCGTGTCAGCGCGCGCAACATAACAAACCCAGCCGATTTGGCAACCTGTTTTTTAGGGGATGTGAGGTTTTGGCGGGCAGTTATGCCCGCCATTCCTTATTTTACTGGCTGAAAGCCATTTCAAAGTCGGCGTAGGCACCCATTTTGTCGCTCGGAATCGGCAGCGGGATGGACTTGCGGATAGCGCGGATCAGGGTTGCATCGAATGAAGCATCGCCACTGGATTGCACCACGCGCAGGCCGATCAGGTCGCCCGACGGGCCAAGCTTGATCTGTACCACGATGGTCAGGCCGTTGAGGTCTTTGCCCGGCGGAATCACCCAGTTCTTATTCACGGCCATACCGATGGCATCATTCACGCCCTGATCGGAGAGATTCAGTTGAAGCTGGGGCCCCTCACCGGCCTGTTTGGTCGGATCCGGCGTCACGTCCTTCGGTTTGGGCGACGGCTTGTCGGCCTTTTCGAGGAAATCATCGAGGTTCTCAAGGAAGTCCTCGGGGTTCTTAACCACCTTGGCGTCCTTCTCGTTCTTCACGACCTTCTTTTCCTTAGGAGACTTATCGAGTACCGGCGGACGCTCCTTGGCTTCGATAGGCGTTTCCTTCTTGTCCGGCGTAGTTTCCTTGGTATCGGTCACGAATTTCGTTTTGGCATCCGACGGCGGAATATTCTTCATTTCCTTCGGCGGATCCTTCGGTGCGGCGCTATCCTGCGTGCGGACTTTCTGCGGCTCTACCTTGGACGACGCTGCTTTGGGCTGCGGCACGCCGACCAGTTTTACCTGAACAGTTGGCGTGGACACGCGGACACGGTGCGTAAGAGACAGAGACATACCAACCAGAACCGCGACGTGCAGCATCAGCGACCAGACGATGACCTTCTTGAGGTTCGGCTGTTCGGTAACGCGGTGGTGCAGGGTTGCGGCCATAGTCGGGAAGGATCCGTCTTTACTCGGTCGGTTCGGTTACGAGGCCAACGTCTACCATGCCGGCCATTTGCAGGGCGGCCATGATTTCCATGACGGTACCGTAGTTGATGTCCTTGTCGGCACGCAGCAGAATGGCGGCGCTGTCGCGGCCTTCCTGAATGGCTTGCAGGCGGGCGACCAGATCGGCACGGGCGACTTCGGCGCTACCGATCTGTACCGTACCATCTTTCTTCAGCAGAATTTCGACCGGCTTTTCCTGTTCGATCGACTTCGCATCGGCTTTGGGCAGGGCGACCTGCACGCCTTGCGTCATCATCGGGGCGGCGACCATGAAGATGATCATCAGCACCAGCATCACGTCCACCATCGGGGTGATGTTCATTTCGGCTACCGGTTTATAGACGCGGTGTCCCTTATGACCCGAAGGTCCCATGTTCATACCCATGTCGGTACTCCCCTGATTTAGAGATTAACGGCGGGCCGTTGTCTTGCGGGTGCTCTGGCGCTCCAGCACGGTGAGGAACTCGTCGATGAAGGTTTCGACACGGGCGGCATAGCGGCCCATGCTGCCCGTGAGGCGGTTATAGGCCACAACCGCCGGAATAGCGGCGAACAGACCGATGGCGGTCGCGAACAGCGCTTCGGCAATACCCGGAGCCACAACCGCGAGGCTGGTGTTTTTGGAGGCGCCGATGTGTTGGAAGGAAGTCATGATCCCCCACACGGTACCGAGCAGACCGACGAACGGGCCAACCGAACCGGTGGTAGCGAGGAACGGCAGCCAAGCTTCGAGAGCTTCCAGCTCGCGGCGGGCGGTGGCATCCATCATGCGGCGTACGCGCTGCAGAGCGGTGCCGTCGCGGCGCTCTTCATCGTTGGCGGCGTTCCATTCTTCCAGGCCCACCACAAATACTGAAGCCAGCGGGTGGTCGCCTTGCTGCGGGTTCACCTGACGCACAAAGCTTTCCAGCGTGTGGGAGCCAGACCAGAAGATGTCTTCAAAGTCATCGGCCTTGCGGTGCAGAGCCTTGAACTGCTTGCCCTTGGAGAACCAGACTGCCCACACCGTTACGGATGCGGCGAACAGGCCCAGCATGATGAGCTTTACGAAAATACCAGCCTGAAGGAACAGGCCCCAGAAGGTCATATCGACGCTGGCGGCTACGGCGGTGGGTTCCATGAATGTACGTTTCCCCTTAAATGGTTCGCTTCTTATATCAGTTAACCGACCCTAGCAGGCCCCTGCCCGCCTGCGCAAGCCGCTGCACCGGCTTTGGCTTACAAGTGTGGTCAATTCGCGTGCGGGAGTGTGGCTACATCTCATCTTAGTAAGGAAACCGTATGGTAACTGCCTAAAAACTTGACACACGACACACTCTATGGGTAATATGCAGATGCTCGTCTCGGCATGGTCGCCTTGGCGGGTATTTTTGTTTTAGGCATCGGCGCTCCACATCGGGGCGCTTTTTTGTTGGAAAGGACTCAGAATGGACACTTTTGTAAAAGCTTATGCAGGCCAAGGCACCGATGTAATTTACGAAACGGCGGACGGACGCAAGGTTCGGTTCAGCGGCGGCGACCGCAACTGGCGCAACCAGAATCCGGGGAATATCCGCAGCAACAGCATTCGCTGGTTGGGTAAGATCGGTGCGGCGGGCGGGTTTTGCGTGTTTGCGACGCCAGAGCTAGGGGTACGTGCGATGCGCAAGATTTTAAATAACCGCACCCGGGAAGGCAAAACACTCGCCGAAGCGATTGCAAGCTACGCACCGGCTGTGGAGAACAATACCACTGCATATGTTCAGCATGTGGCGGCACGTGCGGGAGTTTTACCGCAGGCGCGATTAGCCGATTTAAGTGAGATGAAAATGGAGCGCGTGATTGCGGCGATGTGCGCGCATGAGGGGGTACGAGTTGGGACTCGACATTCCCTTTAGTTTGCGCTTATGTTTTTGTATGTGGAAACACATTCCTCTTGCTCTTAGTGTTGCCGTGTTTACGCTTTTATTTCTAAAGGTTTGCCATTTTATTTCAGTAGACGCCTGCCTTGACCGGGGTGGGCGTGTTGTTGGGGATATGTGTGAAATTGCAGACGGAAGATACATTCCATTATAATGCGAAAAGAGCGGCTTCTACAGCCGCTCTTTTTAGGACTAAGACCTCTTAGCGGCCGGATTTACCCATCTCGCGCTGGATGTAGGCGGCGACGGTGGCGCCCAGTTCATCCTGCTGGTTGGTGAAGAAGTGGTCGGCGCCGTTGATTTTGGCGGCGCTGATGGTGATACCCTTCTGGCGGGTCGACTTCTTCAGCATGTTCTCGGTATCTTCGGCGGAGGTGATTTCGTCGTTGTTACCGTAAATGACCAAACCGGAGGTGGGGCACGGGCTGAGGAAGGAGAAGTCGTACAGACCGGCGGGCGGGGCGACGGCGATGAAACGCTTGAGGTCCGGGCGGCGCATCAGCATCTGCATGGTGATCCAGCTTCCGAAGGAGAAACCGGCGAGCCAGATTTCCGGCGCGTGCGGGTGGTTGGCGTGCAGCCAGTCGAGGGCGGCGGCGGCGTCGGATAGCTCACCTACGCCATTGTCGAACACGCCTTCGGAGTTACCGACACCACGGAAGTTGAAGCGGAGCACGGAGAAGCCCATGCGCACAAAGGTTTCGAACAGGCGGTAGGTCACCTTGTTGTTCATGGTGCCGCCGTGCAGCGGGTGCGGGTGCAGAATAACGGCGATGGGGGTTTCGGGGTTCTTCTGGGCAAAGTACTTGCCTTCGAGGCGGCCGGCCGGGCCTTGGAAATTCACGTCGGGCATGATGGAGACTCCGTATTGTGGGGCATTGGAATAACGGGCTTATGGCATATCCCTGTATTGAATTTCAAGGAAAATCGTCAATCAATTGATTTATATCAAATAATTTTTATGCATCATTAATAACCCCAACACGGGCTCAGGTATTGACGCCCCACCCCTTTCGGCTTATTTCTCAGGCTATAGAAGCGATAGGTACGACCTATGGCACACTGTTAAAGAGACCGAGAGGCACGCACATGCATCTTTCCACCCGCGGACGTTACGCCATTATGGCCATGCTGGACCTTGCCCTGCTTTCTACCCAGAGCAGCAAGCCTGTGACTCTGGCACAGATCGCCGAGCGCCAGCAGATCTCTCTCAGCTATCTTGAGCAACTCTTTGCCAAACTGCGTAAAGCCGGTGTGGTGGATAGCATCCGTGGCCCTGGCGGCGGCTATATGATCCCGAAGCCCCTCACCCTGGTGATGCTGGCCGATATTGTCGGTGCCGTGGATGAAGTGGTGGATGTTACCCGCTGCGGCATGGGCGACGACCCGCACGGCCCGCACAACGGCGGCGGCTGCGTGCACGGCAAAAAGTGCAACGCCCACGACCTGTGGAGCGCGCTTGGCACCCATATTGAAAGTTTCCTGCGTCGTGTCAGCCTGCAAATGGTGATGGACAACGACTTTGAGATCACTCAGGACGCCATCGTACCGGTGTCCTTCCAAAGCATCCGTATCGTCTAAGGATTCTCCGACGTGTTCGGAGGTTTCCGCGCCCCTGCCCGTACCTATCTGGATTACGCTGCCAGCGCTCCGTTACGGCCCTCGGCCAAAGCCAAAATGGTGGAACTGCTCGACCTGTTCGGTAACCCCAGCAGTATTCACGCTGAAGGTCAGGCTGCGCGCATGGAGCTGGACCAGAACCGCCGTACCATTGCCGATATTTTAGGTGTGCGTGCCGAACGCGTGGTGTTCACCAGTGGTGGAACCGAAGCAAACAACCTTTGTTTACGCGGCATTACCTCTCTTTCTTCAGGCAAACGTTTACTTGTTTCGGCCATTGAACATGATTGCGTGCGCAACACCGGCAAGGTGCTGGGAGCAGATGAGATACCAGTAGATAGCGGTGGACTTGTACGTCTGGACTGGCTGCGCGATGAGCTGGCCAAAGGCGATATCGGGCTCGTCAGCGTAATGCATGCTAATAATGAGAACGGTATTCTGCAACCGATTGAAGCCGTGGCCGCCATGTGCAAGGCCGCGGACGTGCCTTTTCATACCGACGCCGTGCAAACCGTGGGCCACCTGCCGCTGGACGTGGATGCGCTGGGCGCCGACCTGCTGACCTTCACGGCGCATAAATTCGGGGGCCCGCGTGGCGTGGGTGTGGTGGTACTCAAGCCGGAACTGGATATGGTCGCTGCGATTACCGGTGGCGCACAGGAACGCAACCGCCGTGCCGGAACGGAAAATCTGGCCGCCATTGGTGGCGCTGCATCTGCCCTTGCCGAGGCGGTTGCGAACATGGATGTCGAGCGCACACGAGCACGGCAGTTTAACGCTTCGGTCTGCGCGGCGGCGGAAGCCATGGGCCTTACTGTGGTTGGCAAAGATAGCCCGCGTGTGGAGCATGTGATGCAACTCATCACCCTCAAGAACGGTAGCGATGTCGTCATCGGCATGGATCTGAAAAACGTGGCTATCAGCCAGGGCAGCGCCTGTGGCAGCGGCAAGGTAAAAGAAAGCCATGTGCTGCGCGCAATAGGGTACGATGCCGCATCTGCCAGCAAGGCCGTACGCCTGAGCTGGGGCTGGGCAACGACCGAAGCGGATATTCAAACCGGCCTGACCGCGTTGCAGAGTGTTGTCGGGCGTTAAGCTTCCCCTTCTCTCTTTTGTCTGTCTTGCGGTTTAGCACCGAATCGGTGATGCTTGTGCGTATTGATAAGAAGGATTTTCTCACATGGCCGCGATTGTACTAGGTAAAGCTGAAAACGGACTTGTGACGCTGGACCTCTCCCGCGCCAATCGTCATGGTTTGGTGGCTGGTGCGACGGGAACGGGCAAAACCGTGACCTTGCAAGCCTTGGCCGAGCAGATGGCAGCGGCGGGGAGCTGTGTGTTCGTGAGTGATATCAAAGGCGACCTGAGCGGGATTGCCGCCGCCGGTGACAGCCCAAGCTGGGTAACCGAGCGCTACCAGCAATGTGCCCTGCCCTATGCACCCAAAGCTAACAAGGTGGTGTTCTGGGATGTTGAAGGCCAGCGCGGCCACCCCGTACGCATGACGGTGAGCGAGTTAGGGCCGCAGCTACTTGGCCGCCTGCTGGACCTGAGCGACGTGCAGGTAGGTGTGCTGCAAGTGGTATTTAAAGTGGCGGATGATCAGGGCTTGCTATTGCTTGATTTGGCTGACCTGCGGGCCATGCTGAACTACGTGGTTGACGAGAAAGATACTATTAACAGCCAGTACGGCAATGTGAGCACAGTGTCGGTTTCGTCTATTCAGCGCGCATTGCTCGGGCTGGAACAGGAAGGTGGCGCCAAGCTGTTTGGTGAACCGGCGTTGCAGATCGCGGACCTGTTGAGCCAGCCGGGGACGATTCACGTTCTGGATTCGGTAAAGCTGATGCAGACGCCGCGCGTGTATGCGGCATTCCTGCTGTATTTGCTGAGTGAGCTGTTTGAAAATCTGCCGGAAGTGGGTGACCTTCCGGTACCTAAACTGTGCCTGTTTTTTGATGAGGCCCACCTGTTGTTCAATGATACACCGAAGGCCTTGCTGACCAAAATTGAGCAGGTCGTACGCCTCATCCGCAGCAAAGGTGTTGGCGTATATTTTGTGACCCAGCAGCCGAGCGATGTGCCGGAGACCGTACTGGCACAGCTGGGTAACCGCATTCAGCATGCCCTGCGCGCCGCAACACCGCAGGGGCAGAAGGATATTCGGGTCGCAGCGACCACCATGGCGAGCAATCCTAAAATTGATACCGTAGAGGCTTTGCCGAAGCTGGGCGTGGGCGAAGCGCTGGTGAGTGTGCTGGATAGCAAGGGGATTCCGCAACCGGTAGAGATCGTGAAGATTCTGCCGCCGGTCAGCCGTGTAGCGCCCCTCACCGATGCCGAACGCGCCACGATCATCGCCAACAGCCCGATGCGGGGCCGTTACGATGCGCCGTTTGATCGCGTAAGCGCCGCCGAGATGCTGGCGCAGCGGGTTTCATCCCCCAAGGCGGATGGTGGCAAGGTCAAGGGCGGAAAAGCCTCTCAGAATGAGTCCGGCGCGCTCGGTATGGCTGGTGAGATGGCGAAGGACATGTTGATCGGTAACGGGCGCCGCCAAGGCATCGTTCAGGCTGCCGCAAAGACCATGGTGCGGCAGATGGCCAGCCAGGCGGGGCGCGCTTTGCTGCGCGGGCTGCTGGGTGGGTTGAGCAAGCGTTAAACACCTCTTCTTTCAAACAAAAAGCCGGCATGAGGCCGGTTTTTTGTTTGGCAGCGACTAGCGCTTGCCGAGCGGAGCTACATCGCGGCGGGTTGGGCCGGTGTAGAGCTGACGTGGGCGACCGATCTTCTGGTCCGGTTCGCCAATCATTTCCATCCAGTGGCTGATCCAGCCAACAGTGCGGGCCAGAGCAAACAGGCAGGTGAACATCGGGGTGGGGATACCGATGGCACGCAGGATGATGCCGGAGTAGAAGTCGACATTCGGGTACAGCTTGCGCTCGATGAAATACGGATCCTTCAGGGCCACTTCTTCCAGCTTCATGGCGATCTCGAGCATCGGGTCGTTGATGTTCAGCTCTTTCAGAACTTCGTGGCAGGTTTCGCGCATGATCTTGGCGCGCGGGTCGAAGTTCTTGTAAACGCGGTGACCGAAGCCCATCAACTTGGTGTCAGACAGCTTGTCTTTCACCTTAGCGATGAACGGCTCGACGTTTTCGACAGTGCCGATTTCGGCCAGCATTTTCAGCACGGCTTCGTTCGCACCACCGTGCAGCGGGCCCCACAGAGTGGCCACACCAGCCGCGATACACGCAAACGGGTTGGCACCGCTGCTACCGGCCAGACGGACGGTGCTGGTGCTGGCGTTCTGCTCGTGGTCGGCATGCAGGGTGAAAATGCGGTCCATGGCACGTTCGACCACCGGGTTCACTTCGTAATCCTTGGTAGGAACAGCGAACATCATACGCAGGAAGTTACCGGAGTAGCTCAGGTTGTTGTCCGGGTACATGAACGGCTGGCCAACACTGTATTTGTACGCCATGGCGACGAGGGTCGGCATCTTGGCGATAAGGCGGTAGGCGGTTACTTCGCGGTGGCGCGGGTTATGGATGTCGAGGCTGTCGTGGTAGAAGCTGGCCAGCGCACCGGTGACACCGCAGAGGATGGACATCGGGTGGGCGTCGGGTCGGAAACCGTGGAAGAAAGTGGCAACCTGCTCGTGCACCATGGTGTGAGCCATAACGGTGTCTTCAAACTGTTCCAGTTCGGCACGGGCCGGCAGTTCGCCAAACATCAGCAGGTAGCAGACTTCAAGGTAGGTGGCTTTTTCGGCCAGCTGTTCAATCGGGTAGCCGCGGTAAAGCAGTTCGCCCTTGTCGCCATCAATATAGGTAATACCGCTTTGGCAGGCGGCTGTGGACATGAAGCCCGGGTCGTAGGTGAACATGCCTTCGTTCTTGTACAGGGCACGTACGTCGGCCACGTTCGGGCCTACGGTGCCCTTCAGGACCGGCAGCGTGACGGTAACCGTGTTGCTATCGCCCGAGTTGGCCGTGGTACCGCTGGACTGGGAGCCGGATTTGTTAAGCTTGACGACATTGGCCATGAGGCTTCTTCCTTCTTCTTGTTCGCGCAGGGCGCTTTTTACATTGGGGGGAGTTTACGCTGCGCCGCAACATGACGTCAAGTTCGTAAGGGAACTCTCCCGCAGGGGGATGACACATGGAGGGCACACGCAAGAGGCAACTCCCTACGTATGACATGGAAACGGCCCCTTTCGGGACCGTTCCTCATGCCTAGCGGTTCAGGCAGTTTTCGCCGCTGCTAAAGCAGATACTGGCGGAGAACGGCGGATCGGTGCGCTGGGTGATGTTCGGACTGTACATCAGCACCCGCCCCCAAGGGTCCTGGGCATAGGCAGCGGGCAAGCCCAGGTCGATCATCATCTGCTGCATTTCGGCCAGGTTACCACTGGCGTAGGCGCGCTTGCCCTGCACCTTATCGGCATAATACACCACGCCAGAGGTGTCATCGGCGTCGGACATCGGGTAATAGTTGAAAAGCGTGTAATTTTTGCCTTCCAGGCTGGTGCACCAGGTCGGGATATTATCGCCGCCGGTGGAGCAGGTGTTCTGGGCTTCCAGGAACGCGGCCGATTCGACCGCCTCGATCTTATCGACAATCAGCTGCGCGCGGCCGCGGTACTCTTGCAGGCGGCGCATTTCCACATCCCGCGAGATGTATTTGACGCCAACATCGTCGCCCCGGGTCATCCAGGCGTTGTAATCGTTTTCCGAGCTGACTGCGCCAGATTCGGCCACGCCGTCTTTCCCGCGGCTGTAAATCACCGCCAGTTGCATAGTGATGGGCGTGTCTTCAATGCGCACGGTGGCGGTAGCGCGAGAGTATTCCCACGGGTTACCCCACGGGTCGCGGCGCAGAGAGGCATCGGCAATGGTGGCCTCGCGGAACAGATCGTCCAGCGTCGGTGGCAACTGGTTGATGCCGACCTGCGTGTAGTAACGGTTGAGAGCTTCGCGCAGTTGCTCCACCTGCATTTCGGCGGCCTGAACCTTGCTGCCTTCCAGGCGCGACATGATGGTGATCCCCCCGGCGGCGGTCAGAATGGCGGCGACGATCAACGCGATACGCGCATCCATACCGAACATGGCACCGCCCTGCCCGGCCCAAAGTGCCTTGAGCGAGGTGAAAACAGAGAACGGGCGGAATATTTTATTCATAGCTGGGAGATACGGTCGTTGGTTCGGTCGGCGTTTGGTCATCATATTCTGCCTTTTTTTCCTCGTCTTTCAAGCTAAGATTCATGGTCTGTGTGTATTCCCACGGTGTCGTAAAGCTGAGCGTCGCCTTCTGTCCGGTGGCATCAGGCTTATATTCAAAGTCCTGTCCCCAGGCGTCGCGCACACCGATACGGCCTAACAGGGTCTGGTATTCGCTGTCGTTCGGGAAGCGGAACTTGGCGGCATAGAAGGTATAAATATGTTCAGCCATCAATTCCATACGCTGGTTGCTGGTCATCACCTGCTGGTTGCGGGCCAGAGAGGTATCATACACTGCAACGTCATTCCGGCCACCGACCGATTTATCCAGAACATGTTCTTCTGTCTCTGTGCGGTGAATCTGGCTACGGACAAGGGTATCGTCGGTACCGGCAATGGCAACCGAGGTCGCTTTTTTGCCGAACTGCTCGCGTTCGGAATCGCGCGCCGCAAACATATAGTCCTGTCCGCCACGGGTACGGGCCTGAGCGGCAGAATAGGCGCGTGCGCGTTCCAGATCGTATTTATCGCTATAGCTTTGTTCGTTTTCCGCCAGAATCGAAAATTCCAGGCCTTTGGCCACTTCTTCGGCGTCGGTTTTGGCGCGTTGAGCTTGAAGCTCCTGATACTGCGTCAGCTCTTGCTTGGCCCATTGCAGCGAGAGTGCCGAGAACACCGACATGCCCATTACCAGACCGAACATGAACGGCGAAAAGCCGCCGGACTGGTCGGTAAGGAGTGAGGGAGTGACGGACATGCCCATACGGCCTTCCGTTTAATACGAGTAGCGGATTTGCAAGGCGTGGGGTTGGCCGTCAAGGTCCAGCATGACCTCACGTCGCGCGATGCTGAGCACGCGCACCGGAATCACCAGCGTCTGCATGCCGATCTCCGGGTTGCGGCTGCGTGCGGCGGTCAATCCATCCATAACCTCTCCATACACCTTGCGGTAGTTAGCTTCCAGTGCGGGGGTCAGGGTGCCGCTTACGGGCATCTGGGCCTCCATGGCGCTGCTCACCACTTCATCCGGCACGCGCATAGGCACACTGATGCGGAACGTATCCCCCACTTCATATCTATGCTGGTTGATGACAGCGTAACTGACGGGTGATGTGACAATCGCCTGCAGAGACAGGCCGTTCAGGGCGCTGGAGAAGTTATAGCGCTTGGAATCCGGCTGCCAGTTGGCCAAGGTGCGGCTGATGGTGGCGACGAGCTGGCCGCGGAACTCGGTCAGGTCCGGCTCGGTACTGCCAGCCACTGCGGGGAGGTCTACGGCCTGCGCCATCAGCTTGTCCATCAGGCTCTGGCGGCTGCCGACCGCGACGATATCCACCTCTTCACCCTCCGTGCCGGAGACCGCTTCGGTGCCCGAGACCATTACAATTTGCGGTTTCTTGGCACCCATCGGGTCGAGTTCGGAATCATCTTCCAGCACCATCTCGATATTCGGCACCAGCGGGATAGCCGAACCGCTGCGCGCGGCGTCGGTACGGGCCTTGGTAACGGCTTCATCCCGCGTGAAGATGAAGTCCGGCGCGCCGGTAAAGGTGCGTGGCCATTCCAGGTTTTCGGCATTGGAGCCACTGGTTTGTGCCACGGCACTGCTTGCCGCCAGCAGCAGCAAAGCGGTCGCCACATACAGGCTAGTAGAAGGTATCTTTATCGTACGCATAAATATATCCTTCGATTTGAACCATGCTGAGCTCGGGCGGCGCACCACGCGGCGTAGAGCTACAGGCAAAGCAGAAACTGTAGGGCACAAAGCCTGGCAAGCGCGTCATGCGCTCCAGAACCCCCTGCGCCTCGGCATAGGTGGCGGGCCCTGCAATACGGAAGGTGTAACGGGCAAGTGCCTTGTTGTTACCACGAACCAAGGGCTGGCCGATGATGCGGAGGTCGAGGCGCGGTGCCCCAATGTCCAGCGCACGCTCCAGCTCGTTCTTCTGCACAAAACGGATTTCCTGGCTGACGCGACGGATCTCGGCGATGCGTTTTTGCAGGTCTTTCCCGGCGTCACGTTTGTCCAGAGCGTCGGTCAGCGCGTATTCGCGGCTTTCAAAATTTGAGGCATTATCGAAATACTTATAGCCCCCCATCAGCAGGGTGAAGATGACGATGGCAATACCGGCGGCAAAGCGGATCATTAGTCGTTCCCTCCTGCATTTTCGCCTTCAAGTTTAGAGGTTGTCGGAGATGCCTGAAGCGCCGCCTTATTCACCTTGGAGGCAAACGGGCGGTACTCGCGCTCCAGTGCGTTGGCATCCACCAGACCTTCCAGCTTGAAGCCCATGGTGGTGGCCGGCTTGCGGATGGCATCCATCACAGCGGAATTGAGGATAAGGCTGCGCGCGATAGGCTCCTGCTGCAGCCAGCCCTGATAGACATCGCTCTTGGCTTCGACTTCCACCATATAGGTGCGCGGTGGTTGGTCAGAACTAGGCACCTCTACTTTGAACTGCTTGATCTGCATACCGGACTTCTGAATTGCACGGGCGGTATCTTTTACTACCAGCGGGAAGAGGTCGCGCTTGCGCCACATGCGCTCTTGCTCGGTGATCGCGCGCTCAAGATCCGAGAACTGTCCGCCGCGCGGAATCTGCTGCTCAATCACACTAAGCTGGTCCGACAACTCTTGCAGTTGTTGCCCCTGATACCACAGGCCGACATACGTAAGGATGGCAATGATGATACCGGCGAACATGACGTGGGAGCCATACCGCTCCTGCAGCGTCGGCTTATTGAGCCAGGTGTTGTCGTCCAGCGGCATGTCGCGCACGTGGTGCACGGTAATGCGGTCGCTGGGCGGCAGAAGGTCGGTATCCCACTGCGTGTACAGGTGGGCGCGGGTGGTACGCGGGTAGGTCTTCATCACCTGCTCCACATCCCGCACCCAACTGGTGGGCGTGGTCGGCAGCACATAGTTGTCCTTCACATCCCAGTGGAAGAGCGTGTCGGCCACCAACAGCATGTTGACGGTGTTCGGCTCGCTTTTGGAGATACGGCAGAGGTCGAGTAGCGCCACCGGGCCCACCTGTTGCTCGGCCAGCGCCACCGCGTTGGGGTCTACCATGTCCTCTTCGTCCGGAACCCCTTCACCCATCAGGAAAAGATACGGGTTGACCGGTTTGCCATCTAGGCCGCGCGGCGCAAAGAACAGCAGTGCGGTATGGCGCTTCATGTTATCGCTGATCTGATCGGCCCAGCCATCGTTGAACACCGATTGTACTTCGCCCTGCAGCAGAAGCTCTGACTTGTTAAGGCCGACAAAACAGATGTGACGGAAGGTACTGCCGATGGAGTGCGTGACAGCGGATGACGCCAGCTTGCGGCTAACCCCAGCAAAGACGACACGGGCTTCGGCCCACAGCGGGCCCAAAAATTCCTTAGCGCCGTGAGAGACTTCGCGCAGCGTGCGCTGAATGCCCGGCAAGTTCTCTTCCATGCGGGCCTGCAGGCCACCGGGCAGACGTTCTACCAGTTGTTGCTTGAGTTTATTACGCACGGCCTCTACCACCGCATCGTCGGTGGCGTGAACGCGGTCGCCCGTGTGCAGTGCGTCATCCTGCTGCGGGGTTTGCGGCGTGCGGTTGAAATCGTCGTTCATGCTTCTGCCCTTACGCCTGCGAAAGTACGATTGATAACATATCGAGCATCATCACCGCGCCCCCCAGCACCCACAGGATGCCGCTGGCCATGGAGATGAAACGCTTTTGAGTATCGGCCAGCATGCGCTCCAGCAGCGTGTGTGCGTGGGTCATACCTTCGATCAACACATCGTTCACGTGGCCTTCGGTCGGCGCGTAGTTTTCGGCTACGCTGACCGGTGTCACGATCAGCTCCGGGAAGCCCGCGCGGTTCATCGCCTCGGCCAGTGTTCCCCCGGTGGTGATGACGTGGTTGAACTGGTCGATACGGCGACGGATGACGCTGTTGGTGGCCAAGCCTTCCATGATCGGAATCAACTGCTTGGGCTTGACGCCACTGGCAATGAGGTACGGGAAGTACAGCAGCATCTGCGTATAGGTTTGATAAATCAGGTAACGGCCGTAGACCGGAATTTTCAGTTGCAGGCTATGCAGTGTTGTGCGGCCTGCCGGGTTAGAATTCAGAGACCAGATGACGACACCGGCTATCAGCACAAACCCCACAAACACATACCAGTAATCGGCACAGAATTGCGTGGTGGACATGATGCCGCCGGGAATAAGACCCATAGGTTTGCCCTGTGCCTCGCGCAGTTTGGCCATAACCGGCAGCGTATTGAGACCCGTATTGAAGACCGAGACCAGCGAGAGCACGAGCATCAGCAACGGCGTCAGCAACTCGGCCAGACCGGCACGTTTGGAGTTGATGGCCTTGTCTTCCAAAATACGCAGAATATCGAACGATTTTTGCATATTGTTGGAGGCTTCGCCCGCCAGTACCGCCGCGCGGTGGAGGTCGGTGAACATACGGCGCTCGGTCTGCATGGCCTGCGACAGCGACTTACCCTGCGCTACCTTTTGCGACAACCCTGCAATGGCGTTGGCGACACCTTCGTTCTTTTCGGCACGGAAGGCGCGGGCCACGGCACGCAGTGCGTCCGACGTGGTCTGCCCGGTCTTCATCATCATCGCCATGAAGAAAAAGAAACGCTCGCGGTCGCGCGGGTCAATGCTCACGCCACCACCCCCGAAGAGCGGGAAGCGCGATGCGCTGAAACTAGCGGAGGGCTTCGAGATCGGCACTGAAGAATCTTTCGAGTTCATCGAGACTGGTGATGCCATTCTTCACATGGCGCAGCCCCTGGGTCAGCATGTCTTTCATCCCCGTGGCACGGGCCTGCTCGCGCACCACGTCCACCCAATCCGGGCGCAGGCGGTTGCCCGACCAGATATTGCGCGAGACCTCGCGGCGCCACAGTTCCAGCACTTCTTCCATAGCAATACGGCCGGTATAGCCACGGTAATGGCACAGCTCGCAGCCGTTGCGGTTGGGGCGGCAAATGGTATCGCCACGTTTGAAACCTACATCGCGGACGCTGTTCATGCTGTCGGCCAGTTGCTGATCCAGCTCGTACGGTACCTTGCACTTAGGGCAGAGGCGGCGCACCAGACGCTGGGCAATAATGCCGCGCACGTTAGAGAAAATCAGTTCCGGCGGCACACCACGCTGCAGCAGGCGGTCGAGCGTCATGAAGGAGTCATTCGCGTGCATGGTGGTGATCACCAAGTGACCGGTATTACCGGCGTCGATCACGCGGCGGGTGTCTTCCGGGCTACGCACTTCCCCGATGAACATCACATCCGGGTCAAGACCCAGCGCGGCATACAGGAAAGTTTCCAGGTTCACACCGGCGGACAGATCTTCCTCAGTCTGGATCACGTTATCCATCCGTTCTTCGATCTGCTTTTCGTAGCTGATAACGTTCTGGCCCGGGCGCTGGCCGCGGCGGATCATCAGACGCGACGCGGTGGACTTACCCGAACCGGTCGGCCCTGCGAACACGATCACGCCTTCTTCAAAGCGCATCAGCTGGTCGATCTTGTCGATGGTTTCGTCGCCATAGCCAAACGTCTCCATCTGACCTTCAAACGGGCGCAAGAAACGCATGGCGATCTTGGCGGTGTTTTCCAGTGTAATCGGCTGCGTGGTGTAACGGATATCGACGCTCTGACGGTTGGTGAGATCGAACGTCATACGGCCATAGAGCGGCTTCTTGAAGTTTTCAGCACTCACACCGGCCATGTGACGCAGACGGCCGACCACGCGGTCGTACACTTCCATCGGCAGCGCTACCAGCTCTTCCAGCTCGTTGTCGATACGCGCCATGACGGTAGGCTTGCGGTTGAGAATCTCGATGTGCAGGTCGCTTGCGCCGTTCTTGTAGGCGGTACGGATGATTTCATCCACCAGGCTCACAATCGCGTCGTCGTTACCGGCGTTCAATTGCGCGTAGGCGTTCTCCACCAAAAACTTCAGACTGTGCCCTTCCCGCTTGGACATCCGCTCGATCGCCGCTTCAATGCTCTTGGCACTGGCCCACACGAAGGTGTGATTGTTCTTGCGGTTGCGCAGCAGAATTTCGGAGTGCAGGCGCTTGTTCGGCAGGTCGGCCGCCGCCCACGTCACGCTGTTACGGCCGAGCTCGATCGGGCATGCGGTGTAAAACGTCAGGAATGCGCGGTCGATGCCTTCCACCTGGTGCGGCGTGACCTTGGCCATTTCCTCGTCGTTCTTGACCGGAAAATCATACGCCACCGCACGGTAACGGCTTTGTTGGCCGGGGGTTAACTTACCGGCTTTACCGAGAGCTTCGATCAGGGAATCCGGGTCTTTCTGTACGGTGACCGGCAGGTTATGCAGATCCGCCATCGAAATAACGCGGTCAGCGATCATCATATCAACGATGTCCATCGCGACCTCCAAACCCTTGCACCATCAGCCAATGCTTCGCGTACGCCACACAGGCGCTACCAAGAGGCGCAAACATGAAACAGGTGCTCATTGGCTTTAAAGTAGCGGATTTCGGCGGGTTTTGGGAGGGCTTGTACGGCTTTTGCACCATGGGGGTGTGCAAGTTTGCCACCACCACGCAGCAGGCGGCGCTTTTCGACTACGAATGCTTTTTGATACGGTGACGCCAAACGTACTTCATGCGCACGAACAGCGAGCGCCTTAACGCAACAAAAGCTACCAGCAGAGTAAAAAGACCCAGCGCCACCATACAGTTGAGGAGCTGGAAATTATGGGCATCATACCCCACCAACACTCCCGTCAGCACTCCACACCACGACAATACCTCGCGGATAATAAAATCCATTTCACCCTCCTTTCTTCAGACTTCTTCTAGGAGTTTATGGATATCGATGAAAACGAAGGTGACATTGGTTTTTATTGCAGTGCACGATACGTGATTGAGGCTTGAATTTTTAACTACGCATCGCCCTCGCAAGCTTGAGCCGAACAGGCCGCGCGGCTCACATTCTAAGTCCAAGTAGATTTAAAAGTAGAACTCCGCGCTTGTGCGGGGCTTTATGGCTGCTGGCTTGGCGGTTAAGCGATGAGAGATTGAGCCCTGGTGTTTTTAGTAATGGCTAAAGCCATACGGTTTGAAGGGCTCGCCCTTCGGGTCGAACTCGCTTGCGCGGTGCGAATTCTAAGCCCGCGCAGATTTAAAAGCCAAACCCCCGCATCAGCGGGGGTTTGGCTTTTAAATCTGGTGGGGGAAGATTTCGTTTGAGCAAACCAAAAAGATACTCAAAATCTTCTATTTCCAATCATAACCTTATATATTTCGCCATCTTATGCGCCAGAAGGCGTTGGCTGAATCCGTGCCTTTTCAAAGTTTTCAATACTGCTTACCACCCACCTCAAAAGCGGTACCGCAACCTTCATCATTTCCCAGCCCAAAGGGGTAAGAGTGTATTCAACCCTAGGAGGCACTTGGCGTCTTTTCGCGGCTCGGAGAATCAGCCCATCCCGTTCCAGCAACTTAAGGGTTTGGGTAAGCATCTTATCGCTAATACCTTCCACGCGCTCTACTAACTTAGTAAACCGGATAGGCTCCTCCCCCGCCTCGGCCAAGACACATAAAACATACAGAGGCCACTTTGCCCCTACCCTATCCATCACTTGCCTTGCCAAACCTTCCTGCTGGCTCGTCAAAGTATTGGAAAGTTCCTGAATCTCTTTGATTGTTTTCTGAGTAAGCTCCATTCCCTACAGCCCACTCCTTACGGTAGACCCTTCCTTCGAAATAAGATGCCCCCACCTCGGTGGGGAATACGCTCTTTCAATCATCAGACATATTATAATGAGTGGGGCCAGCTTTCCTAACACGCTTCGTTTCGCTTGTTTTTCCCATAAAAAAGGCTGGCAGAGCCAGCCTTTCCATTATTTCGGCCCTAGCGGGAAAGATTCTTCTCTATTTCACCGAAAATCTTACGGGAGAATTCATCCTGAGACGTGCCCGTGACCTGAAGCTGGAAACGCTTCTCGGTTCCAATAGCTACCTTCGCGGAGTCAGCTCCTATACGGGTTACGTCTATCCGGCCAACCTCGCCCCAACTGAAGGCTGACATCGGCTTGCTAAAATAGACCTCGCTAGTGGGATCGCCAGCCTTGGTGTTCTTGAAGTTATAACCAAGGGCATCAAAGCTCTTTTCGGTAGCCTGCACGACCCGTTCCTTGCTGGCATTGAAGGTTTTGGAGGGGACGGACGCCATATCTTGGCTTTCCAGGCTGGAAACGCCCGCGCAGCCTTGAAGGAGAAGCCCTGTGGCCACAACAGCGCCCAACGACATAATTTTGAACATGAATGATTTCCTTTCTTTGCGTGGGATTATGGTCGACCGGCCGAAGCGGTCAAGCCTTAATAAAAAGGGCCGGTAGACCGGCCCTTCCCTTTTAGGACTGCCAAGAAGCGGCAATCGTATTCTGCACACTTTGGGGCAGGTCGCCCAATGTGCTGATGGAACCCAATGCCTGCGGATTGAACCCCGCCATGGCACTCACGAGTTGATCCACCTTGTTCTTGGTAAGGTAGATCCATCCTCGGCATTGCTGGCCCACGTAATTACATAGCCACCATCCTGAAGACGTGCCATGCGGGTATTAATCCGCTTGGTTACGTCCGTCACATTCGCAAATCCATAGGTGGAAACCGTATTCTCACCGGTCTGCGGGGTAAAGCTATTGGTGGAAGTTTGCGAAGCCGACACCACAACCGTACTGGTGAATTCACGCTCAATACCTTCAGGCGAAACCAGCACATACTTGAAGCTTGTCGATCCCGTGAAGTTCTCCGGAGCGGCATAAGCAATGCCTACCCGACCATTCGTATATTGGGTATCGGCAAAACCAAATGCCGGTTGCTGGGTCACATATGCGGTATAGCCTTCGGGAGCAGATACCCAGCCGGCGTACTTAGTGCCCTGGGCTAACACAAGGCTCTTGGTCACAGGCTGGTACAACTCGGAAATAACGATTTCCTTCTCACCAAACTGCACTTTTTCAACGCTGGTCAGTGTATTTGACCCATCGGGAGCGTCCGGTCGAAGGTCAATGATCTGTTGAAGGGTGCCATCGTTATTGAAAATGATGGAATAGTCCTTAACGTCACCCGACAAGATCAAGGTATCAAACCCATTTCCACCGTCGATGATATTGGTTCCTTTTCCACCAATCAGAATATCATCACCGTCACCACCATTTAGCGTATCGTTTCCATCCTCACCGAAGAGAATATCGTTACCGTTGCCACCGTTCAGGGTATCGTTACCAACCCCACCATTGAGGTAATCGCCACCATCTCCGCCGTTAAGGATATCATCTCCTTGCTCACCAAAGAGAATGTCATTTCCAGCATCGCCGTTCAGGGTATCGTTACCATCGCCACCGCTCAGGAAGTCATCCCCTTCTCCACCGGAAATGGTATCCACACCTTGTTCACCATAGAGGGTATCGTTACCTGTACCTCCAGTAATCGTATCATTACCAAAACCACCGAAGATTTTATCGTTGCCAGCTTCGCCATTCAGGATATCGCTCCCTTCACCGCCAAAGATGATGTCATGATCGATTCCACCGTTGATGGTGTCATTACCACCGTTTCCATACAGTTGGTCATTGGCAGAGTCACCGTTGATATTCTCGCCAGCAAACAGACCCACAATCCGGTCAGAATAGCCAGAACCGGCAAGAACAGTTTCGTAGTAGTCATAGATGAAGATTTTCTTCTTCCCGTACCAAGTCTTCTTTGACCATGAGCGAACTTGAACGTCATTATATAATTCAAGCTGATATGCATCGGTAATTACCGAAGTATCAAAATTGTTTGTAAGCCAATCCGTTGAGAACGCCGTGGACGCCATAAAGGGAGCGGTCAACTGTTGATACATGGATTTCTGACTGGCGAAGATGCTCGGCAAGCCACCTCCGTACCACGGGAAGTAACTTCCAACCCCTTGACCATCGAATGTCACATATTCAAGCGGGATAAATTTATTCTCATTCTCAATATAAATTTCTGAAATACCTGCCGATACAAAGTGGTCTTTTACCGTAATTGTGTCAGTTGAGTCATTCCAGCTAATTAGAAGGTCATCGCCATTGCGATTGAGAAGCGGATCACCATTATACTCGCCTTTTAAGAGAATGAAGTTGGTACCGGATGTATCTTCAATTGTATCTTGGCCATCACCTGCCTTGAATACATATAGATCATCACCTTCCCCACCGTTCAAGTAATCATTTCCTCGACCACCTGCAAGCAGATCGTTCCCTAATTCTCCTAAAAGATCATCGTCTCCATACCCACCGGCTAATGTATCATCTCCAAGTCCACCAAAGAGAATATCACTTCCAACTCCTCCATCTAAGACATCATCGCCATCACCGCCAAAGAGGGTATCAACACCTTCATCTCCAAAAATGATATCCTTGCCGTTTCCACCTCTTAGATCATCATTACCATCACCTCCATTAATGATGTCATTACCATTTCCTCCTTCAATAACATCATCACCTAATCCTCCGTCTACCTCCACGATTTTCTTGAATTGATCAGCACGTTCGGCACTCCGGCCTGACTGGCGGGCACCGAACAGAATGGCCAGCACGGAAAACGCTGCCGCGCCCCACCCAAGGAGGCGCAGCAGGTTACCAGCCAGCCAGTTGATCAGGAGGGAGCGCATCAACGGAGCCCTTTCCGCCGACCATTGGTTCTGGCGTAATTGTGTCACCACCATCATGCAGAAGATGCGGGGGAATTGCCCCGATGAAGCATTGGAACGCTTTGATGCCGTTCGCAATGCTTACGAGGCCAAAACTCCGATTCTGCCCTCCCCGCCGATGTATGGGACGCGTACAAAACCCGTCCCTTTGAAAAAGGGCGTCGCCACATCGGAAATACTCCAAGCTCTCGAAACCTTGGCTAAAGATGACGGCAACGGGTTGGCAACCCTTGTTAAGCTGATATGGAAACGCAGCAGCTACGACCAGAAATACCGACCGGATATGACGGCAATAGATGAACTGGTGACAGGAATCATCGGCCTGTACTAACGGCTCAACAAGGAGAGGCCCCTTTACGGGGCCTCTCCGTTATTATTGTTATGCTACAACGGCAGATTCTAAAATCTCAAAAGTATTCGATTGAGAGTCCAGTCTTGCTTTTACACCAATCGGAAGTGTCATGATAGGATCGGTATGCCCAATATCAATGTTGAAAAGAATCGGGAAGTTATAACCTTCTGTGCGTTCCTTTATAATCTCTTCAAGCTGTTTTACCTGTTCATCCGTGTAACTCTTTGGGCGCCCAATCAACATTCCAGCACACTGCTCAAATACGCCTGAAAGCTCCAAATCCGTTAGGTGGGCATCAATCCGTGCCGGTGGTTCACCTTTTGTGATGTCGGCAGAACTTTCCGGCAGCTCCCAGAAGAAGATTTTGCCTTTGCAATCAGGCCAATACTTTGTCCCCCGTAAGTGGAGAATAGAGGTAATACATCCGCCAGTAATTTCTCCCGTGCATGTGCCAGCTTTAAGCCACTTGTAACCGCTATTCGGCTTCATGTTGCGCGGGCGCTCAAGATCGGCTTTGGTAAACCAGTTCAGCAATTCATCTGTCCATTCAGATGAAGGCAAAATCTGTCCAGCCGGTTCAGGGGACATAACCACTTGTTTGAATGAGTTAACCGTATATGGGTAAATACCAAATGCTTCTGCAAACTGGGTCAGCACTGCGGGGCCATAAAATGTTACCAAATCAGCCTGGGTATTAAGAGCAAGATGCAGAACACTAATATCGGAGAATCCCATGAAAATCTTTGGATGCTTGCGAATAAGCTTAAAATCCAAGTGCTTAAGCACTTGGTTACTATGAAATCCACCAATAAAACAAATAATTGCCTTAATATCAGGGTTGGCAAACATGGCGTGCAGATCAGCCGCCCGTTCTTCCGGTGTACCCGCCGCATGATCTCGACGATTTAAGGCATTATCCGCAACAACTACATTGAAACCCATGGATTTCAGGGTTTCAATTCCCTTTTCCACACGGTACGGCAACATTGCCGCAAGCGGGGAAGAAGGACTTACAAGGCCGATTGTGTCTCCTTGTTTGAGTATCTGGGGCTTTATCATGGTAATTCCTTAATTTGAAGTTACAGGATAAATTGGCTCAGAATGAGCTTCTATGGAAGCTATGATTAAAACTAAATTTACAAGTATGGCGCATAAAAAAGCGGCCCATGTTTCTGGGCCGCATTTCTCTTAATAATTAAGCTCCTTGGTAACGGGCAATCATCCCGCGCACCGCAGAGTCCAGCGAATCAAACTTGCGCTCCATAATCTCCCTCTTGCCGTGTTGGAGCCAGACATGACCCACATAGTCACGGCTCAGGCAGAAGCGTTCCAGCATTTCTTCATTCCCGCGGCGCAGCACGCCCACGGCATAGGTATAAACCAGACGGCGGTAAACCTTGCCGTTCTGCTCAGTCTTGACCACGCGAGTACCGATAACGGCGGGCTGGGTCAGCTCCACCATCAGGCTGGTGGCTTCGCGGGCGATACGGAGGGCGGCATTGTCCGGCAGCTCGTCCAGTCCCACATCCCCACTCGGAATGCTCCAGAAATTGGCGGTAAAGGCGCCACCGAATGGGCTGACCATCAAAACCTCTTCACCCGTATCAACCACCACTTCAACACTCACGCGGTAAGCGCGGTAATCTTCCATGGGAATGGGCATGATGCCCGTTTGCGCCTGTTGACTTTCGGTGCCTTGATAATCCATCGTTGCCTCCTGGTCTTTCGGTTTGGGCGCGGTTTGCTGCCCTCTGAAATAATGATGGTCAACTTTCTGACCTTTTCAAGTGCCAGATGGTCATAATTTTAACCTTATTACCACTCCACAGGCATTTTTATGAAAAACACAAACACATTATATTTATATAAATCAATTAACTACATAGTATCAGGCTTCTGACACTCCCCAAATGTCAGTCAGAATGTTGGCATTCCCTTCCCCCCTTCCCTATAAAGAAGCAAGAACAGGAGGCCGCCCCATGCAGACACAAGACCGTGAAAAGCAATTCCGCGCTGAATTCAGCCAGCGCCTGCGCGAAGCGATTGAGCAAAGCTCCTATACTTACCAAAAGGATTTTCAGGAAGCCGCCGGTATCTCGAACGGCACCTTGAAGAACTGGCTTTCCGGCACCTTCATGCCGGGGGTTTATGATTTGAAGCGCATGAGCGATTTGCTGGGCGTGGACTCTCTGTGGCTGGGGTTTGGCGTCGGCAGCATCCATGACAGCCAAGAGTCCCTGCGTCAGCTTCTGACCCGCCACCATGCCCTTGTGACCAAGGTGCTGGCTGATGTGCGTGAGTTTTCAACACAGCGGGGTTTGAGTAATGAAACCGCCACCACCATGTTCATTGACTACCTTGATAATGAAATTCACACTTCCAAGGAGAAGCAAGCAAAGGCCAGCTAAATGGGTAAAGACCCGTCCAAAGGTAAAGTGATTGAATTCAGCTCGGCACGCAAAAGTGCCGAATCTGCAACCGAAGTCAAGGCGGCGGCCAATGCGGCCCCAGCTCCACGCGGCGGAGGTTTTATGGAAACATGGCTCAAAGGCCATGAGGACAGCCAAGCCCTCGTTAAAGAGAACCTCTCGCTGCGAGAACAGCAGCGGCGTTTGGAAGAAGAGCGGGGTGATTTCATCCCAAATACCTCGGAAAGCCTTCTTTATTATATATCACTGGGCATAGCGACCTTGATGCTTATCGGCACACTTGCCGCAATCTTTATAAAGGCTTCCTGATCATGATGATGAAAGGCATCTTTTTTGCCCTCACCACCGTCCTGCTTTGGGGGCTGGATGATGTGTTCTGCCGCATTGTCCTTACCAACTGGACAATCCAACCGATTGTCTTCACGTCCTTCGCCTCTTTTTCTGCCGCCTATGCGTTGCTGATTATCGCTGGCCCCGGCAAGCTGGGTATCGCCACACTTCGCCAGCCTCATACCTGGCTATATAGTTTTCTGGTTGTGATGGTGAATATCGGTGTTATCTACCTGCTCTCCCTGGTGAGTGCCACCGAGAAAGCCCTGCTCATTCGTATCAGCGTGATTTTCTCCCTTATCATCGCGTGGATGTTCCTGAACCGCAAACCTTACTGGTCAGACCTTGTAGGTGCCTCCGTCATTTTGCTGGGTGTGGGTCTTGTCATTGCCCACCTCACAGCGGATATTCGCGTGCTGGCCGTCATAACCCTCCTGATAACGGCTCTCTTCTACACCGCCCGCATGGTGGTGACAGAAACCCACCCGACCTCCAACCAGGCCACCACTATTAAAGACCGTTGCCGCACAACCGGCTACGTCCTGATGGCAACCAGCTTTGTGTTTCTGTCCTTTTCCTTGCTGGGGGCCTGGCTGAAAGTCCAGATTCCAGCCGAACAACTACTGGCAAATCCCTTGCTGGCGGCTATGCCCTCATTGTCCGACTTTACCTCACCGGCTACGGTTTTCGCAGGCATCCTGCTGGGACTATTTAATATTTCCCTGAGTACCTACTTTTGCTTCTATTCCACCCAAATTCTGAAAAGCGAGGTTTTCCTGATGATTTCCGGTATAACCCCCGTCTTTATTTTCGGTATGGAATATGTCGCCAGCCTGTTCGGATTGCTGGATTTATCTTCCCTTTCCCCTATCGACCTACTTGCAGGAGCCCTGACAATCGGGGGGGGTCTGTTCATGGTAGGGATGCGTTTCCGCCGAACCAGAATGCAGGGAAACTTGTAGACTAAATTATCTATAATTTCTCGCCTAATTCCACTCTCGCCTGTTCAAATTGAGGTGCCGTTGACACAATCCACTTCCATAGCGGTGTAGACGCCTGCAAAAGTCCGCGTCCCAGAGGGCTTAATTCATATTCAGTACGCGGTGGTACCTGTTTTTTAAAGGCCCGCTTGATTATAAGCCCGTCCCGTTCCAACCCTTTTAAGGTCTGATCCAAAACCTTATAGCTGATACCGTTAACCCTCTCGAAGATATCCTTAAACCGAATAGGCTCACCTGCTACAGCCAGAACGTACAACACCCAGAGAGACCATTTACCTGCCAGCTTTTCAAAGATTTCCCGAATCAGAATCCCCCTACTCTCTGATATTGTCTCAGAAATGCTAACGACTTCTTTGGCAATCTCTCTTGTTAATTCCATTCAATCGTTCCCAGATAGATCAATCTGGGCTCCTTATAGAAGCCTGCATTAGTATTATTATCATACCAATTTAAGACAAAGAGGAAGTTATATCAGGTGGTACCGACCATTTCGCTTTCCACCTGAAAAACAAACCATTTTCCGTGTAACAAGCCCTCCCACATCCCGCTTGGCCGTCCTCAAACAAACCTGCCAAATTCGCATTACATCCTCTATTCTTACCATCCGATCCTGCTGAAGTTCACCAATGAACCACAGCTGCCTCTGGTTCAAACCGGAGGCAATTTTGGCATCAACCACCACGTTTATGGTGACAAATCTGTCCCCATAAACGGCTTCCCATCCTCACACGCTTTTAATCCCAACCTCATTTCAGGCCATGCCTCTGAATGCTTCATGATGTGTCGGATATTATCTTTGATGGATATCAACACGATCTGGTTGGCCATCAGGTGCGCGATATCATCTAACCTAGGTTGGTAGCGAAAAGATTTACGCATTTCCATAATCTCATCTCAAACTTCTAATGATATAAAGCCTCCCCTTGATTATACATTAAAGCTAGGTATCGTAGCACCTTTTTTGCAAGGAAAGACGATGAAGTCCTTCCTCGATTCTAAAATCTTTCTTCTAAACCTTGAAGCGGCTCATTTCACTGGTCAGCTTGTTGCTTTCCTCGGCTACGCTGGATGCGGCTACGTTGGTTTCTTCGATACTAGCGTCTAACTGATTAACACGGGTACGGAACTCATCCACGCTTGTTGAAATATTCGCCATGATGGATGCTTGCTGAACCATTGCATCCGCCACCTGCATCACGTCATCCCGTGCAGTCACAATTTCATTGGAGATGCTATGAAGACCCTCCGATGTCTCAACCACGCTTCCTTCCAACTTATGTAAAACTTCTTCGATTTCATGAACAGATTTTGCGGTACTTGCTGCAAGCTTACGAACCTCATCCGCAACTACGGCAAAACCGCGTCCCGCTTCACCAGCGCGGGCTGCTTCGATGGCGGCATTAAGAGCCAGAAGGTTGATTTGCTCAGAAATTGTATTGATGACTCCAGATGTTTCCGACACGCGCGCAGCCATTTCCTGCAGCGTCTGAATTGTCTGGTTAGCCGCAGAAGCCGATTGCGAAATTCCTTCCAATCGTGCGCGTGTGGCAACCATCATCCCGTTAATTTTCTCGATCATTTGTGCAGCATTTTCAGAAGATTTAGAAATACCTCCAATGTCGGTTTGCTGCTCGGCGCTAATCCTCCTGACTGTAACCGTACTGATTGCCATTTCCTCAGCCGCCGCGGCCATGGTCTGCGACGAGTACAAAACCTCGCGGATTGCGGAACTGATGTTGTCCAAAACAGTAGAAAGTCCTTTGGAAGCTTGGCCTATTTCATCGGCGCTCGCCACCTTGGGCCGGGTGCGGAAATCAAAGGTCAGCATGGTTTCGAATACACCCAACAAGTCGGCTATTCCACGATTTATGCTGCGCGTCACCATCAGGGCAAGCACACACATGGCCGTCAACGCCAGCACAACGACACCAATAAGCTTGTATATATAGATAAACAACGCGGTTCGCACATCATCAATATAAATACCGCTACCGATAATCCACCCCCACGGCTTGTAAGTCTTCACATAAGATATTTTTGGCTGGGGTATTTTTTCATCCCCTCTCGGCCACATATAGTCCACGAATCCAGCGCCATCACCCGCCTTAACGGCATCCACGAATGCAACGAAGACACGCTTACCGTTCGGATCGACAATTCCGGAGAGATCCTTCCCGTCCAGCTCCGGTTTCATCGGATGCATAATCATATGAGGTTTCATATCATTGATCCAAAAGTATTCCTTCTGGTCATAGCGCATACTCTTTAACGCCAAAAGAGCCGCTTTCTCGGCATCTTCCTTACTCATGTCTCCAGCTTCGACGCGCTGATCGTATTGCTCTACAAGGCTGACAGCCGCTTCGACAAGGTGTTGCGTTTTGATTTTACGAGACTCCAGCAAGTTATTATATTCCTGAATCAGACTGAAGACGAATACGATGAGGGTGGAGACAATGCCGAGGAACGCCAGCAGGTACAGGCGCGCTTTAATGCTGAAGTTGTTCATGTGTATTCTTAATTGAGTATTTTTATTATTTACTTGTTGTTGACTATACTACATGGCAACTCGCTTGGCTGTGGTTTGCATGCACGCTTAGCAAGTTTTTGTGATGTTTGTATAGACTAAATTATGTTGCTTGAATTTGACTTAATCCCTTGCAAAACTCCGTATAACGATACACGTTAGAGAACATTTTAGACTCCACTTTCTGTTTTTCTCAATTTTTCTTCCATCTCCTTTAGTTGAACCTTCATAACTTCCAGATATGCTGTTAATTTGGCCTGCCCACCTTCGAGAGCCGATATATTGGCCTTCAACTGACTGACATAAAGCAATAGAACATCTTTATCTGGAGTGGTTTTCCCATCACCTGAAACAAACTTTTGAGCCATGGTATTAATTCAAATTCTACTATGAGTTCACCATGTTCGTAAGAGCCGACATATTGTTGGAAATTTCGTTAGTTACTGCGGACTGTTCCTCAATCGCAGCCATCACGGAATTAGTGTTATCCGCAGTTTCCTGCACCACATCACGGATTTTAGAGAGTCCTGACGAAACCTCATGCGAGAGGCTTTGAATATTCCTTATCTCCTCACTGATTGTCGTGGTGGAGTTTCCCGTTTGGGCCGCCAGCTTTTTCACTTCATCTGCTACCACCGAGAAACCACGTCCGGCATCTCCGGCACGCGCAGCTTCAATCGCGGCGTTCAATGCCAACAGATTGATTTGCCCAGAAATAGCTTCAATCAGTCCCACCAGGTTTCCCATGTTGGCCGTAGCAGCAACCATGGTCTGCATAGCGCTGTCAGCAGCCTGGGTCTGTTCAGAGACAAGCTGCACGGAATCGCGGGTATAGCCCATGCTTTTAGCAATCTCCCCGATGGAACCCGATAGTTCATGCGTGGCCGTCGCTACGTTGTTGGTGATTTCGGTGGTCTGTTGGGCGATATACTTTTGGTGAGTAATATCGGTAGCATATTTCACCACCTGGAAAGGCTTACCATTGCTCCCGAATATAGGATTATAGCTGGCTTTAATCCAAACTAATTCGCCATTCTTATTGATGCGTTGGAACTCTCCCATCTGGAATTCTCCACGACCTAAAGCTATCCAAAAATCTTCATAAGCCTTGCTATGACCATATCCATTCTCAACAAACATACGGTGGTGCTTACCTTTGATTTCATCCAATGAATAACCCATGGCTATCAAAAAATTGGCGTTTGCCTCGATGATCGTTCCATCCAGCTTAAAACTGATAACGGCTTGCGTACGGTCAAGAGCTTCCTTCATTTTAACCATTTTGATCGTTACATCCGTCGCAATCTTGATGACCTTATAAGGCTGATTTCTCCCGTCAAGAATGGGATTATAGGTGGCTTCGATGAACACTTCCCGCCCGCCCTTGCCAATACGCTTATATTGGGCGCTCAGGTATTGGCCACGGTTCAGTTCTTGCCAAAATGTCCGGTATTCATCGCTCTTCACAAACTCAGCATCCACAAACATGCTGTGGTGCTTTCCGACAACCTCCGGCAGGGAGTACCCCAATGCATTTAAGAAATTTTGATTAGCCCAGAGGATTTTCCCCTGCATATCAAAATGAATAACTGCCGCAGAGCGGTCTAAGGCTGCATTCAGCCCAAATACATCACGGGTTTTAGCGAACATCAGAGGGGCCTCTCGTCCTTGTTTTTATTGATAACAACGATAGGCCACGCAGTCATAGGCTGGTGACCGGGAGTTTACAACCATCACTTAGAATGGCGCAGCCCAGTTTGGGTTCGCACCTTGGACATCAGGACTGCCTCCCGGTCGCAAGGACGCGGAAAGCAGCATGTTGTTTGACGAGCGGTGCCCCGCTCGCTAAGTGAAAGGGTTGTAAAGCCCTTACTACGGTCTCCCGTAGCAACATCACCTTAAAGACGGCTAGTTGAACAGTCAACGGATTGAAATGCAAAATAGACTCTGTTTATCTTATTGTGGCTTAGTCAAAAGTTACTCTTGCAATAAAAATGTAAGGTTTTACTGCTGATATATTACGGAGCATCTTAACGATAACGCCGTTTAGGTGTAGGCTTTCTCAAATTTTAACAGAGGCATACGAGGCTCTCCTCTATGAATACCGCGAATCCCATCGTATCAGCCAGTGCAGAGCTTACCGAGGCAGATATCCTTGCTCAGCTTATCCAATGGGCTGCAGGCCGCCCTCTGTGGCAGCAGGATGCCCTTCGCCGCCTTTGCCAAATAGATGCCTTAACGGAAGAGGACTTGAACGCCGTTTACGGGCTTTGCAAAGACCCCACCTTGCCTTGCCTGCCGGTGAAAGCCGAGCATTTAAGCGACCCAACTGCCTCCCATAAAAAAGTGCATTTGAAGAAGGTCTGCGAGGTTAACAACGTCAATGCTTTGGCGGAAAACCAAGACCTGCTTTTTGCTCCAAAGGGGCTGACCGTTATTTATGGCGACAATGGATCGGGAAAATCGGGCTACACCCGCATCCTTAAGCAAGTTTGCCGGGCGCGGGTGCGGCGAAACGAAAACGTCCTGGGCAATATCTACAAGGACGGCGGTATTCCCTCACAGGCAAAAATCGGATTTTCGGTGAATGACCAAAACCAAGAGGTAACCTGGCTCAAGGATTCGGCCCCACCACCGGCCCTTTCTGCCGTAAGCGTATTCGACTCCGCCACCGCCAGCATTCACGTTGACGAAACCAACAACGTGGCTTATGTCCCCTATCCGATGGAACTTCTGCGCCGGTTGGTGCAGGTAACGCAGGATGTAAAATCCAAGCTGCAAGCGGAAATCGACCTTCTGGAAAAACAAACGCCAGCGTTCCTCAAAAATCCGCCCTGCAGCGTAGATAGCCCCACCGGCAAATTGGTGCGTAGCCTCAAGGGAAACATCGTGGACGTGGCTGTAGAATCGCTGGCAACCATCAGCGAAGATGAAAAGAAGCGGCTGGAAACCCTCAAAGTAGACTTGGCAACTGACCCTGCAAAGCTTCAGGCCCAGCTCCAAGCCAAAAAGACCAAACTGGAGAAGATTGAAAGCCGGATCGCCATGATGGCTTCGGCCATTACCGATCAGCAGGCTACGGAATTCAACGCGCTCCAGAAAACCTACGCCGACCTGCACGAAGCCGCCAAAGCTACCGCGGGGAATCTGTTTAAAGATGAGCCTCTCCCTAACGTAGGCGGAGATGTATGGAAGGCCCTGTGGACGGCAGCATCCCGCTATTCCCAGACCGTATATCCGGGGCACCCATTCCCGGTAACAGCCGATGGCGCTCACTGCCCTCTGTGCCAACAGGCCCTCGATGCCGCAGCGGCAGACCGGCTCCAACGCTTCCAAAAGTTTATCACCAATGATGTAAAACAACGTGAGCAAAAGGCGTTTTCAGACTACCAGGCACGTTTGGCTATTCTCAAATCTGCCGAAGGTACCATTGAGAACCTCCGCGCTCTTGTGACTATGATCACCACGGAATTCGACCTGCCAGAAGCAGCCCAAGAGGTTCGGTGTTTTATCCTGCAGGCTAAATGGCGGCTGAGGGCGATTCTACGACATCAGGCAGCATTGCCACCCATGCCCGTTTGGACGTCTACCCTTATTCAGGCGGAAGCCACAGCCCTTCAAAAGCGCATAGACGACCTCACGGCCAAAGATGCGGTAGAGAAACGGCAAAAACTGGTGCTGGAGAAAAATGCCCTAGATGACCGGATGTGGCTGGCTGGTGTGAAAGCTGATGTTTTGGCTGAGATTGCCCGTAAAAAACAAATAGACGCTCTGGAAGGGCTGAAAAAACAAACGGACTCCGCACCCATTACCCGCAAAAGCACGGAAATGTCGGAAGCCCTGGTGACCAACGCGCTTAAATCTCGGTTTGCCAAAGAGGTAAACGAGATGAAACTGGCTGGCCTTGCCGTTGAACTGCGGCAGGAGCGTTCGGTTGGTGGTGCCCCCCAATTCAAAGTAGCCCTCATCCAACGCCCGTCACAAACCGTTGGTTCGATTCTGAGCGAGGGTGAGTTCCGTTGCATTGCCTTGGCAGCCTTTATGGCAGAGCAAGCCACAGCGCACAGCCAGTCAGGGATTGTGTTTGACGACCCGGTGTCATCCCTCGATCACGTTCACCGCGAGGCTGTTGCCCTGCGTCTGGCCAAAGAGGCTATTAACCGGCAAGTAGTCGTCTTTACCCACGATATCGCCTTCCTCTTCTACCTTAATCAGGCGGCAAAAGAGCTGGGGGCCGAAATCATCTATCGCCACATTACCAAGCGCCCTGATTCCAGCGCCACCGGCCTATGCCACAATAACGCACCGCCAAAGGCACAGCCGGTGGACAAGCGGATTGAATCTTTGCAGGCGGCTTTGGATGGGAAGAAGTTCCACTACGACAACGGCAACACAGCCGAATGGGAGCGGGCGGTACGCGAGTTGAGCGACGACCTTCGCTTTACTTGGGAACGGGCCGTGGAAGATGTAGTGGGCGAAGTTACCTCACGCTTCGCCAACAAGGTAAAAACTCCTGGTCTCGTAAGGCTTACCGCTGTGACCATGGATGATTGCAAAACCATGCGGGAATCCTTTGCGCGCTGCTCCGAGTGGCTGCACAGCCCCGGAGCATCGCTTAATCCTACACTTCCCTCAGCGCAGGATATGCAAAATGAAATTGATGCTCTGCGGGCCTGGTACACCAACCTCCGTGAAAGGCAGGGTAAAATCAAAATTACGGATATCGTCTAGTTTCACCGACACGATTGCCGTAATTGCACCCGCAGCAGGCCATAATCCTGCACTGCCACAGGAAAGGCTGCATCTGCCGGTGCGGCCTCTATTTCGTCGGCCAGCTTAGACTGAAACTCCCGGTTATATGTCCGCACCGGCGGGCACACGGCAGTAGGGTCAAAACTCGCCCCGGCGCAGGCGGTCAACAAGCTCAGGGCGAGTGCGAGGAGCATCCAGCGTTGCACGGAGTTGGGCATCTTTTACCTCCACTATTTTCTTCAATTGATCGGCACGTTCCGCGCTGCGGCCTGTCTGGCGTGCGCCCAACAGGATCGCCAGCACGGAAAACAATGCTGCGCCCCAGCCAAGGAAACGTAGCAGGTTGCTGATAAGCCAGTTGGACAGGATGGAGGACATCAGCGCAGCCCTTTCCGGCGGTCATCAATCCGTGCCCAGAGCATCACGGCAATGCCGGTCAGGGTTACGCCCAGCAAAATCCACTTAGCGGCATCCAAGTACGGGGCTATCTCCAACAAGGCCGTAGTCGCAGGTTCCAAGGTTTCCTGCACGGCTTCAATGGCCCCCGCCCCCACGGTGCCCATGGTGGCTACCTGCCCGGCCTTGACCGTGCGGCTGGTTTGCAGATTGCCCTGTTTGGGCTCCACTCCCGCCAGCACCAGCGCTTTGGTGATTTCGGTATCGGTGTAGGGCTGCTGGCCGTTCTCGTGAAAGATGATGGCCTCCACGAGCGGCTTCAACTGGTCAAAGCGGTGCAAGTCCAGCTTCTCGCCCGCGGCAATGCCGGTTTCCTGCTCCACCGACACGATGTAGGCGGCGGTGTTATTCTCACGCTTGGGAGCCCAGCGGTTGATGATGCCCCGGATAGTGCAGATGCCGTATTTGTCCTGATAGGTAATCAGGGTACGAGCTAAGGCACGGATACCGTAGGTGGCCGACTTGAACACAAAAAAAGCGGCATCTGTCTGCCGCTCTGCCAACCCCTGCCAAGGGTCTTTCGATTTTCGGATATTGCCGGGGTTATGGTTGCGAATACCTCGCGGTTGGGTTGTTGCCATCGTCTCTCTCCTTATTTTGTGGTGAATTGAAATCCTGCCTTGGCCGCCACACCGGCCAGAAGCAGTACAAGAATCCCCACCGTCACCCAGCGGATGAAGGTGCGGAATGCCTCCTGTTTGGCTGTCCGCATGGCCGACAGCAGGTCGCGTAAATCGCGCACGTCTGCTGCGGCATTCTCGTCATTAAGGCCAACCTCATACAGTGCCTTGCGGGCGCCACGGCAGGCGGCCTGTTCCAGCAGCGCCTCAAACTCCGGGCGCGGCAACGCGACAAAGTCGCCCTGACGGGCTTTGCTCTTGCTCATAATGGATTATCCTTTGGTTAGGTTTGGTCGGCGGTATGCACCAGCGGGTTTTCGACCACACAGGAGATCTCCACGAGATCACCGCGCGGTTTCACCCCCGTCACCCGTGCCAATACCGCCCAATCTTCGCCGTTTCCAAAGGCGAAGTGCGTGCGTTCTTCCGAAGCGCCCGTAAACGGCGTTATGTCGGGTTCTTCCTGCAAGACGACCTGCGTTACGGATTCCCCCGGCAAGACCTCCCATGGGCCGCTCACACCGCCATCCCTCTTGCGAAGCGCGATGTAATGTGGCCCAGCCTCTTCGAACACCACCGGCTCGGATAAAGTCAGCACCGGCTCATCCCACGCGATGACTTCCCCCGCCCGTCCCCAGCGGGGCATGTCGTGGGAAACTGCAATCAGGTCGCCATAGGTCGGAATCATCCCCTCCAGCTCGGTTTGGAAGGTAACCAAGCGGCGCCGGTAGCGGTTGGCGGCGGCCATATAGAGCCCCTCGCGCCTAGCCTGCAGCTTGTCGGTACACCCGAATAGCGCCACCGTGGCAGGCTGTCCGGCGCTGCTTTCCGGCAAGGCCGAGGTCACTTCGTCCTGCTTCCACGTCCGACTGCTGAGAAACTGGACGGTCACCGCATCAGCAGTATCCTCGCCCGGCATCACATATTCGATACGGAAGCTTCCCTTGGCGATGTTACGAGGGCTAAACAGCACCACCGGCAGCGTGCGAGGTTCATCCCTGACAAAACGGACAATACCGCCTTGCAGGAAGGGCACTGCCCGGCCGCAGCGTGCGATACGGGAGAGTGCCTCCCACACCGTCAGCTTCTGATCGAATACCCCGTTGAAGGTGTCGCCGCGGACGCTCCATATCTGGTCAAGGTCGTACAATGCCTGCAGGTCAATCCGGCTATCCGCTAGCTTGGCGCCATAGGTAGCCCGCAGCACATCCGCCAGCGCCCACGCAATCGAGCGGGTCGGCTGCAGCGCCGACCATCCGCCAACCGGCGACCAGACCGGAAGCTTGCGGGTGACGATGCAGTTAATCATGCGTGAGGATCGCTGCGACAGGTTATCCGTTGCCCGCATTTTCAAGGCCAACATAGTCGCGCCTTCAAAGATGCTTGAACCTACCAGACGGGCCTTCAGCCCCACCCAGCGGATTTCATGGGCGGCGCGGGACGACATATCCTTGACGTTTGTGCGAAAAAGCCTAACCTCATAGCGGCCTGCTGTGGCCGTATATTTGTAGGTTTTCCGCTGGGCTGTGTTGGTGTTGGCGGTGAATGTCTCGTCAGCCAGCGTGACCCAGCCACCTACCGGCTCCCCTTCATCATCAATCAACCGTGCCTGTACCTGCCATGTGATGGTTTTATTGGCGAGACTGCCATCGTTGTTGGCATAATACACGCCCCGCGGCATCTCGATATCAATGGCAATCTGGTCTGCTTTCGTTTCCGCAGGATTGGCGGAAAACGGCCCGACCCAATTCCCACCATCCGCCGTTGCCAGCAATTCCTGGCCCGCAACTTCCGGCGCCGTCACCACATCCGGTTCCAGCAGCGTCACGCTTCCGCCCGGCGGGATAACCTCATAGATCACCTCCTCGAAGCTGGTGATAGAAGTGTCCTCGATGCGGATTTGCTCTAGGTCGTACTCACCTTGCCCGATGGTGTGAAGCTGGAAGAGGAATTGGTCGTTGCCTACATATTCCGCATAAGGGGTTGAGGCAAAATCCGGATAGACCACATGCCGCCCGTAAATGACGGGAATTGGCTCTCCCAGACGTGCTTGGTTACCCTGCGCTTGCAGGGAATAGGTCGGGCTGGGGGAACTGCCACCATAGTTGACGCTGGGCATGGTAGGCGACGGCGGCGGAATCAGGATATTTACCAGTGCCGAGCCCACCAAGGCCACACCCGCAGTCATCACAGCTGCACCCACGGCACCCATGCCCATACTCGCGGCCAAAGCTGCCCCGGCATAAGGCGCCGCTACCATCACGGCAATCATCAGCACGGTACTCAGGATTTTGCCACCCCCACCACCGCCCTGCGGCAGCGCCACAAACGCCACCACCATGCCCGGCAGAATCCGGCAAGTGTTCCAGTCGGCTCGTAGCACCGGCTCTCCATCCACCACGCAGATGGTCGGCAGCGGAAACTCCTCAATCCCCCGCCCAGCCAGCCATTCCCGAAGGGTCGGCTGGCTGGTCACCTTGAAGACTTGCTTGTTCCGCTCCGGCTGGAATGGGTTGTACAGAATGGCCACTGTCGCCGTCATGTTGATCTCCAATGTATTCGTAGAAGTTTTCAATCTGCCAGCCATTGAGGTGGAGGCTTCGCATGTTTTGGAACACCACCCCGCGTTCCTGAGCGGCGTGTAGAATTCCGCCCCCATCCACATCGAGCCACACTCCAACGTGGACGGGATGGCGGGATTGGCGGAGTAGCGCCACATCCCCTTCCTTCGGATAAAGGGTCGGCTTCCAGTCCGACCGCACGGGATGGTCGCGGATGGTTTGGATCAGCAGGCGTAGGTTCTTGGGGTCGACCTGAATGGTCTCCAAATTGCGCCCGTACAGCCGACGCTGGATTTCCACGACCAGCCCCCAGCAATCGAAGGCCTCCGGCCCGTCCGAGGCCATACGCCACGGTTTGCCAATATATTCGGTTGCCCAATGCGTCATCTTGTCAGTCCAGGGAATGTTGTTGCGCTGTAAGTTTCTGCCGGAAACGCCTTGTTACCCACATCCAGCATCCGTGCCCGGCCGGTGACGCGGAACACATCCGCAGATACTTCCGTCAGCACCAGAGTGATGGGTGGCTCCATCTGTGGCCCTTCAAGGTCTGTGGAAAGGTAGGGCCGGTAGGTCACTTCAATGACGTCCTGACTTTCCGCAGCCCCATCCAAGTGCCGGACAATCTCCCGCGAAACGTTATCCAGCGTGATGGAGATTTCCGGTACCGGCGCGGTATCCACGGCTGGGAGTTCAAGGTCGAAGCCCATGGCAACGAACGTGACCATCTCGCCGGCATTGAGGGGGGCGCCCCCTTCCAGCCGGGCGGTCAGGTCGGCATTGTCCCGCACCACACGAATCGCCATTGGCAACCCCTCATCGTCAAAAAATGATGGATGGCGGAGTTCCAAGGTATGGAGAATCACCACATCGGCAGGCGCAACGGCATACGCCTCGCGCAAGGCTTCTGATAATGTAGGATTAGGCATAAGTTTAAACCTTGATGATGTAAGACATCGCCAACCACGGTGGGGTCGTATCAAAGCTCGTCCCTATCAGGGTTCCCGAACCAGAGAAACTGTGGTTATGCGACTGCCCACCTCCAACGGACGTGGTGTTTGTGGAGGTATATTGCGATTTGGTAGATGAACCTGTTGAGGTGGGGTATTGAGTTGCCTGATATTGAGATGGGCCGTATGAGACGTGGTAATGGCTTGGTGTTTGATTGACTGAAAGAGTTGTCTCACCAATTTCTCCATCCACCACAACGGTACCTGAAGGAGTATGGGATTCTGAGCCTCCCATTCCACCTAATACATCCGCTTGGGCTACGGTCAGGCGATTTGCGGAATCTCCTCCCAAGTTATCCAAGCCTACGGCTACCCGACCACGCATATCGGGAATGCAGAATGTCAATTCACCGTCACCCGCCCCATATGCCGTACCAATGGCAGCAAAAAGGCCAGCATAGCTGGCCCGATTTACTTCACTACCATCACACAACAGCCATCCAGGTGGTGGTGCAACTCCGGCGAATGGGAGAATCGTACCTAACGGGACACCCGGCTGGGCGACCCAATGTGTTCCGTTGAACGTGAGGACGTCTCCCACCGCGCTCTCTGGTAAATCGAAGTCTTTGACCATCGTGGCCGGTATTTGCGTCAAACCCATCCTTGGATACTCTATTCGTTCGCGTTGATATCAGACTCTGCGGCCAGACGCGCGTCCTTGGCCGCGACAATCGCTGGCAGATTGGTGATTCCGTCGAGGTAGGGTCGATATTGTGCCAGAGCGGATTCCGGCACCGGATAATGCCAGCCGTTCTCCAAAATCAATTCCATCCGGATGGGGGAGACCTCAAAGCCCGCCACCGGCACCAATCCGCTAATCGCTTGCAGATCGGGTGTTGGCAGGATAATCCCTGCAGCAGCAATATCCGCCATGGCATTGGCCAGCGTATCCGTATAACTCTCGCTGCCGTTATCAATGTGGACGGTACCATCGGGGGTTAGTTTGAAGCGTGCATTCATATGCATGTCTTTCCTTTTGATTATGTTTTGATGATGTAGTTCATGGCCAGCCAAGGCTGTGTGACCGCAAATGGGTTGACGCTGAGACTGTGACTGTGGCTAGCCGCAGACCCCGCAGCTACCGTATTCCACTTTGTGGTTGACGATTGAACGTAGAGGTTGAAGCCCACAGGGTCGGTGGAATAGTTAAAACCATAAGCGTTACCCCCTCCCGACATACGGACATTCATCGCCGTGGGTGTAGATTGGCCATTTGCCCCAGGCCACGTTTGTTGGTGAGCGTGGCTGGGAAGCTGTGATTCCAAGAGTGTCGTATCGCCCACACTTCCACTCAGGGTTTGGTTTTCTATCCCTCCTGCTCCACCCAAGACATCCGCTTGGGCAGATGTCAGACGGTTGGCAGAAACCCCTTCCATATTGTCCATACCAGTCACCACGCGTCCGCGCAGGTCAGGCAAGGCAAAGGTTGTAGCCCCGTCCCCTACCCCATAGGCCGTGCCTACCACAGCAAAAAGGGCGGCATAGGCCACCCTGCTGACAGTCTGCCCCGCACACAGGAGCCAACCCGGCGGAGGTGCACTTCCTGCAAACGGTATCAGCATACCCGGTAGAAAGGCCTGCGGGGTATCCACTTCGGCTGCGGCGCCGGTGTCATCAAACCCTAATAGCTTGTTGGGCGTACCATCGGCTAATTTAACCAATGTCACCCCTTTATCCTTAAGGTGACGAGTGTCCACCGTATCCTCGGCAGGTACACCAATCGGCGCCTGCGCTCCGAACACCACCTCCACATTATCCGTACCGGCCGGAGGCGCTTCCCCGAAAATCAGCTCGTTTCCGACCAGCTCGTACCCATCCTTCTGTTGGTAGACGCCGGAAATATAAGTATTGGTATTATTCTTCGAGCCCGGCGTGCCGGATAGAAAGAAATTGGTGTGGATGCCATCGCCGCTGAAGCGTTGTACCGTCACGTTGACGGCTCCCAGCCCTCCCCCGGATGCAAACCATCCCTCGTTATCCCTATCCCCCACGAAGGTGTCGATATTGTATTGTGCGGCCAGCGTGCGGCTGGCCAGACCGTTGATCGTATCGCCACCGGTGCCGTTGACCACCACGGTATTCACATCGCCCGTTGCCTTGGCTACGCCCAACCGCATGTCCAATGCCAGACCACCTAACGCAGGCAGGTTGATTTCCACCGGCCCGCCGGAGGTATCTACCCGATAGAGATAACCATTAGAAGTGACGGGCACAGCAAAAGGGCTGTCCGCATGGGAAATATCCACAACCTCCGCAAACAACTGCCCGGCCGCACTCGCTGCAGCAGCAGCTGCACTGGCAGCGGCATCCAGCGCACTGGTAGATGCGCTTCCGGCGCTGGACGATGCGTTAGTTGCGGATATACCGGCGGCCACTTTGCTGGCTTCGGCATTGGCCTCCGATACAGCCGCTGCCTCTGCGGAATCTGCGGCATGACTCTCGCTGAGAGCAGCGGCATTCCGGCTGGCTTCAGCTGCGGTCTCGAAATCTGCAGCATTGGATTCGGATGCAGCGGCAGCGTTTTCACTCGCAAGGGCTTCCGCTGCCGAAGTGTCGGCGGCTAATGCCGATGCCGCAGCCGCTGTTTCACTCGCTGCAGCCGCCTCTTCGGATTCTGCCGCTACCGCCGCGCTGGATACCGCCTCATTCCGCATGGTGGTGAGTGTGGTAAGGCTGGTGGTGAGAAGCTCTTCGTTCTCGCTGATGACCTTGGCAACGCTCTTCACCGGCCCACTTTCAGTGGTCACGGTGGTGGTGGCATCGCCGTGGACAATGGCATGCAGCAGGCCGCTATCCGTCGTGGTCTGCACGACAGCGGCCTGCAATTGCTCCTGCAGGGTAGGCATGGGACATTTCCTTGGGTTTAGTTACCAGACCGAGGGGCCGGGCAAGGTGGTATGGATAAGTTGATGGAAGGCATTGATGGTGGCGAATAACTGCTCTGGCGGATTCTCCAGCAGAATCTCCATCGCCTCGGCATCCAGCGTGGGTCGTTCACGGATTTCCAGTTGGCTGGTCACCTCCCAGAACAACCCGTTGAACAGCTTGGCATCAAATTGCCGCTTAAAGCGGGCAGTATGGGTAGTAATCCCAATTCCACCCAGCAGGTCGATATCAAAAAACTCCGCGCCTTCCTTGGCATAGAGTTTGTACCAGGCTTCGAATACCGCGAACTGGTTACGGGTGAACAGCCAGCGCACGCCGATCATGCTTGGCACATCGGTAAAACGCCGCCGCTGGCGGGCCAAGCCCGCCTCCATCTCGGTGCGGATAACCGCATCACCCGGCTGCACGGCATAGCTTTGCACCGAAGGTAGGGGAAGCGTAGAAGGCCAAATGACGGACATCTTATTTCTGACTTCAGGTTCTCTGTTGATTATGAGCGGGATGTGATAGGCTGCCTGTGGGTAAGCAGCAGAAACGCACGCCCCGTAAGGGCGTGCGTTTTTGTGTGATTACCTGTAACTCCCCACCGCTGGATTAAGCCCATACCGCCGTTCAAGGGTCGGCGCGAGGCCATTCCCTCGACTGACATTACGGGCGATGCGGTTTTCCACCTCTTCGATGATGACGCTGAGATTCAGATTGCCGTTGGCATCCCGGTTCACTTCCGTCCGTGCCTCCGCATTGGCGACATGGTTTTGGATGTTTACCTGCACATTCACCGGCGGGCTGGCACTCATAGCACCACCCAGCGCTGCCATCTGACCTGGGGTGAACACCGTCTCCCCTTCCTTAGCAATGATGGGCACTTCCTGCCCAACCACTCCCCCGCTGTGGAAACGAGGGGCATCGGCAAAGACCGAGGGATGGATGGTACGGGATTGGAGGGCATCTCGCCCGATTACCCCGCCGGTGTGTGCCATTGAGACGCTGGCAGTTGGTGCCGACGCCGTTGCTCCAGCTCCCGCACCAGGAGCGCCAAACATACTGCCGATGGCTGCATTCAAAGCCCCAGATAGCGGCCCGGTGATACTTGACTGAATCTGCATGCGGATGAGGTCGGAAATAACCGAGTCCACAAAGGACTTGAAATCCATCTTTCCCGTCCGCACGAAGTCCACCAGCGCATCCTCCATGCTGGAGAAGGCGTTTTTGAACAGGCGCTCGGTTTGGGCAGCAGCATTGGTCGCCTCATCCACCACATCGTTCAGGCCACGGGTTATCCCGTCCTGCCAGCGGCGGGAGTTGCGTAGGTCTTCATCCCGCGCCTCCTTCAGCATCTGGTTGAACACGGCATCCACTTCAGCGCGGAACGGCTCATACCCGGCAGAGGCTTCATCCAGCCCTTTCAGGGCCTCGTCACGCCACTCCTGGGCGCGAACAGTGGCTCCCGCCAGCGTCTTGTCCAGCTCGTCAAAGCGGCGGCGCACGTCCTCCACGGTACGCTCCCGTTCCCGCCCAAGGTCGCGGTTCTTGCGCTCTTGCTCCTGCAGGCCCTTTTCAGCCGCGTTCAGGTCATGCACCCGTGTGACCAGACCACGCACCTTGTCGGCCAGCGCGGCCCGTTGGCTGTCCTCCTTTTGAATGTCCAGCAGGCCGAACCGCCGCAGCGCCTGTTCCTGCTCGTTGGTGATCATGGCCTTGCGGAGTGCGGCATCACCGTCCTTGCGAGCGGCAGCCACCCGACGTAGGCCCTGTTCCTCGGCAGACATCTGGGCAATCTGTTCCTCGATGCGCTTGCGCTCATCGTCGGACAGCGCCGTAAAGGCGGGCTTGGCCGGAGCCGCTTCCGCCTCATCCTTCTTGACCGGTTGCGGGTTCGCCAGCGAGGCCAAGGCCGCTTCCGCATTCTTGGCTGCCAGTTCCGCCGCCTGCAGCGCCATTACCATGTCCCGAATCTGTTCGGCATTCTGACCGAACTCAGGGTACTTCCGCGCCAGCTTGAACATTGCATCGGAATACTGGTCAGCCGTCATCCGGCCATTCAGCAACTCACGGCGCAGCAGCACCAGCTGGTCTTGCAGATCTGTGCCGGTGCGGCTGAGTTGATCCCAAAAGCCCCCAATAGGGCCGACCTCAAGCTCCCGTTTGAGGTCGGCTATATTCTGCCGGGCGGTTCTCAGTTGCTCCTCGTACCGGAAGAATTGTTCATTGGCCGTGGCATCCGCCAGCTTCTCCAAACCTTCGGCGGCTTCACTCGCCCGCTTCTTGATCTCGGCCAGTTCCACCGAGTGGTCACGGGCCGCCTTGGCGGCCACATCATGACCCTGCGCCAGTTTGTAGAGCGCCACACCGGTCAGCACCGCCAAGCCCACCGGCCCACCGATGAACGCCAGCGCGGTACGCAGCCCTATCATGGCCACGGTGGCCAGTTGCGTAGCTCCCTGCAGCACAGCCAACCGCACAGCAAACCCTGTGGACACCTCCGCTGCCAGTTTAAGGCTGGCAATGGTGCCACTGGTGGCCAGCGCCGTATTAAGGGCCGTAAAGCCTGCGGCGGCCACGCGGGCCGCCACCAGCCCACCAAGCGCGGTCACGGCCAGGTCGGCATTGCTGACCAGCAAGGCCAAGGCTTCCGCCGCCACCGCTACAGCATCACCCAATGCCTCACCGAGTGCCTTGGCACCGTCCTGCACATCCGGGCGGCTCAGGGTTTCGGCTAAAGTCTGGAATCCCTCACTCAACCCATCCATAAAACCGGAAGATGCGACAGTACGCTCCAAAATCAGAACCGAGTTATTAAAACGGTTCATCTGCGCCATCGCGCTCTGCATAGCCTGAGCTACGCCGTCACCAAAGGTTCTCCGAATTTCAGCAATAAACCGGGGGAGAAACTCATCGGCCATCAAACTGCCGGTCTGAAGCATCTTCTCCAGTGCCTCATTACTTATGCCCATCCCGCGGGCTGCCAATTGGAAGGCCCCATAAAGACGCTCCCCCAACTGTCCGCGCAGCTCTTCGGTCTGCACCTTGCCCTTGGACATGATTTGCGAAATGGCCCGCAATGCCCCAGCCACATTGTCGGCAGAGAGTTGAAGCACCGCGCCAGCTTCAGCAATACCGACAAAGATATCCCGTGTCGCCTGGCCTTCCAATTTGGTGCCTTTGGCCGAAGCTGCCAGCCCCAAATACGCCTTTGACGTTTCCAACAGGTTCAAACCTAACCGTTCGGATTCCCGCTTAAGGAAGGCCATCTCCTCAGCAGCTCCCTTGCTGCTGCCCGTCACCGCCGTCAATGCAGTATCCAGCCCTTGGAAGGCCATGCCGGTTTCGGTGATGGAACGCACGGCGCTCATCACACTATGAATCCCCGCATAGGCGGCCATCAGTCCGGCAGCCTGACGCAGCACACCGTTCAAGGCACGGGCGGTCACATCAACGGCCTTCAGGTCGGCGCTGGCGGGCTTGGTGGCATGGCTGATACGCTGGAAAGCGCGCTCGCCGGTGTCACCGATATCCTTGAAGGTCTGCTCGACCACCTTGCCGTCAATTGCGGCCAACCGGATAGAGAGGCGCTTTTCGGCCATAGGGTTCACTCCACATAAAAGGCCCGCTTATCGCGGGCCTTCACATCGCATTCATCTGCGCGGGTGGTTAGTCGACCACCCCGTCCTTCAAAACTTCCCAGATGGCCTCACCTGCGGCCTTCTTGTCCGGGTAGTAATCCTGTGGCGGATAAACGGTGTGCTCGCGCACCTCGTTGCCGCGGTCTTCGGTTGCCACGCCCTTGGCTGCCCAGCCTGCCGATGTTTCCCATACGGTAGCGGTCAGCGTGATGTTCTTGATGGTTTCTGTTCGATACATGATTTGAGGCACTACATTATGTCCTTCCTTTATCTTTTTGTTTAAGCGTTGGTTAGCCTTTCCAACCAACTAAGGACATTATACCAAACCACGTATCACGCTCGCAACTGGCGGGCCAAAAGAGCATCCGTTACGGCAGCCGCAGCTGCGGGTAATAACTCTGCCATGGCGACAACCTCATACCCCAAGGCATCGGCAAGTCGTAACGCCGTCTCCAGAGGAAACTGCGTCCGCACCTGTGGCGTGAGTTGCTCCACCAAACCCCATGCCTGCCACCCTTCCAGAGTTAGGAAGGATTCGACTTGGTAGGGGCAGTCTTTGCAGGGGTTGGGGCAGTTGGCGCAGTATCCGGCGCCGTCTCCGAAATGCCAGCGGGTGCGACGCTTAAGTCTTTTTTTTCGGCGTCGAGAAGCTCCCTTGCGCCAGTATATTGGCGGCCAAACGTGGCCGACAGGGACCAGAAGCCCGTAAACAACTCCTCGATCTTTTCCGGTGTTACCAGCGCAGGCTTGTCCTCATCAGCCTCCAGCACGCCCTCCCATTCGAGGATGGCGGCGCGGGCAAGGCCGAGATTAAGGTATTCCTCGGCCAGTCCCTCGCGTACCAGCGGACTCTCCACGTTCGGCAGGTCGGCTAGGGATACACCCACCTCCTTGCGGCGGCGATACTCTTCCCCCAGCTTGGCCAGCCGGTCGTTCATGTACGCCCGTGCGGCGTAAAATACAGGACTTATGCACGGACGCACCTTCACCCGCACACCCACACCCAGCTCAATCCAGTAAGGCTCTTTGTTGACACTCAGTTTCAGCATTTTAGTAACTCGTCACATCGTTTGTTAAGGTCACATCCACCATGTTGCCGATGAGGGCATCTTTGGCGCCTTGGAAGTCATAGGAGGCTTCAATACCACCCGGCCCGCTAACCGAACGCTTGGGTTTTGGCAGATAAACCTCATGGCAGGTGATGAGGAGTTTGTTGTCGGCATCGATGATGTAGGACAACTCAAGGTCAATCGGCGTACCCGCGCGGGCTGCATCCATCAGTGCGGTGTCGGCATAGCGCACGGCCAGCGAGCCGGTGAGCGCCGCCACACCGGGGTCAACCCCATCCAGCTTGCCGTCGCTACGGATGGTTTCCACTCGCTCCAAGTTGTTGCTGTAGGTGACGGAGGCCGAGGTCACATTCCCCAACAGCACGCCGCCCTTCTTCACCGAACCTTGGAATTGCGAGATGCGGGTGTAAGCCATCTCTTCCGGTGCATTATCCTTAGTGACGATTTGGGCAACTTCCCCCTGACCAATGAGGTTGATGGTTGCCTGCGCCTCGCCGGAACGCTGGAAATTGAAGGCAATGGAGTTCGCCCGCACGCCGGTGAACAGCGGGAAGTCGGGGATTTCCGGCAGGCCCAGTTCCAATGCCAGACTAGGAAGCGAGGTTTTGCCGGAGGCGAAGACGTGGGTGTACGGGTCGGTGCCGGTGGTAGTGGGGGCACCAAATACCGCCTTCAGCCAGTTGCCGATGTTCCGCACATCCATCGGCACCACAACATCACCATCAACGTTGATCACGTCCTGATAGGGTTGGGTGGGGTCGCGTCCCAAACCCAGCACGTTGGAGGCAATCAGCCCCTGTGCCGAGTCCAGATCGCAGGACACGAAGGGAGTCAAAAAGTAAGCCCCCGCTGCTGGGGGCGTTCCATAGACCGCCTCGAATCCTAGTAACATTTTGGCATTCCAGCCGTATGCACGTGCCATGTAGTTCTCTCCTTATTGTAATGGGTTGAGGGTTGTGTATTCAAGGAACACGGGAATGACTGCCGCCTTAATGGTCGGCGCACCCTCGATGGTCTCCTGCAATAGTTCCGGCGAGCCGGGGTGGGCGATGTCGACCTTTCCGCCTAGTGTTGCATCCCCCGCCAGCGCTGTGCCCACCGCCACCAGCAGAGTGTCGAGCGCGGCATCCCGTCCGGCTTGGTCGGCCTCCTGCACCAGAACCTCTACTTCCGCCCGATGCTGGTAGACATACCGGGTGGGCGACAGAATTACTTCGGGGTCACCGGCATCACCGTCGCGGAGGATGACCAGCCCCTCCTCCGGCATCTTGGATGGCAAAGGCTCGTTGCGCTTGACGATAGGGCCAACAATGCCTTGCAGGCATGAAAAAAGGCCCCCAAGGGCCTGTTCGCGTGTTGATGACATCACGAAGACTCTCCATCCAATTGCTGGTGAATGCGGGCAATACTGCCCACTATTTTTTCGTAAATGGGTGATGCCGTTTCAGGCTTGGCATTCAATTCGGACATAAGGACGGGAGCGGATCGCGCCACATCATTCCACAACCCATGCACTTGCTTGGCTACAAACTCTTCCCGTAATCCCAACGTTTTTGCCAAACGCGTCCAATGATCCATCCGCACTTCCCGGAATTTGTACTTTCCGGAAACCTTCATCGCCATTTTAGCCTTGAAAGCATTATGATACACAATCGTGTTCAGAAGGTCATAAAACGGCGCCAGCTCTTCCGATTCTCCCTTGTACAGTAACGAGAAGTTCTTCCCATGGGCGTCGCCGTTACCAATCAGGAAGTTGAAAATCATCCCCCGTAAAAGAGTGAGCTTATTGGCACCGGCCATGACACCTTCGGCAATGCGCCCGTCCAGGAGCTTAAAACACTGCACAATCGTCGGGCCACCTTCATCTTCGTATTTCATTTCCGGTGGCAAGTGCAACGCCTGGCAAAAATCCTCCTGGTGCAGGCGCGTCACCAAACCATCTGGCCCCTTTTTGCGGTCATAACGCTCTACCAGATAATAAGGCTTGTCCTTCACCCAATATACCTCAGTATGCGGCACAGGCAGCCCAACCGCCTGTGCCAAACGCATGCAGAACAGCTCGTTATACACCGAGCCTTCCAAATCCCGTATCGGAGGCTTAATGATGTGCGTGGAAGGCGTATTGTGCTTGGGGATAGCCATTTTACCATCCACAAATGCCACCATCAGCTTATCCTGCGCTCCGGCACCGGAAATCCGTATGTCGTCTTCTCCCACCAGCAGGGGGCGTTTGTCTAACGAGGTGAGAATATCATCGGCCTCATCTTCTTCCAGAACCAGATAGCTCTGCTCACTCGGCGCATGCGGAACAACCCCCTCAGGGTACACCGAGACGGCTCCGGAACATTCCCCACCGATTTCCCGCAAGAGTGCGAAGGTGTTCTTTTCGGAAATCCGCAAATACCGCGCTACACGCCGCCGAACATCCTCATCCGGCAACAATCCGGAAAAATAGGGCGCCGTAACGGTATGGTCAAAAGGCTCTTCCCGTAACGGAAGCGACGCCGAAAGCTTTACCGCCTGAGGCCCGCGCACATAGTCAGCGTCATAAGCAAAGCTCAGAGTGGCTTTGTCGGAAAAAAGCTTTCCGACAAAGCTAAGCCCCAAATATATATCAAGCGCGGGGATGTTCTGCGACATAGCCTATTAATCTTTCCATTTGCTTAATGCATAAAGCGCCACGCCAAGGGCTCCTAAAATCAGGAGAACCTTGCCAAGCTCAGCCGTTTCCTTGCCTTTTTCCACGTCGCTGATAAAGCGACGGCCCACGCCAGTAAGCCCGGCCAGATCTTCCTGTGTCAGGCCCTGTTGTTTGCGTGTGCTGCGGATAAACAGCCCTAAATCCTGTACGTTCGGTATGCGATGATCCATGGTGTGACCTCTCCTAATGTTACCGCTCAGGTACATTATGGGGTGGCGCCCAAGAAAATCAAGACATTTGTTACCGTACAAGCTCATTCGCACCCATACGGCTGCATTTTAATGCAAAATGTCACCGTACGGGAACAAAGCAATCTCCGCACATTATGCGGAGATTAGAACGGATATTCTCCGCATGGGCAACTTTCACCCATGTTAGTTAACATCACTTAACTAACATAAAACGCTATTTATGTTAGTTAATCCGGCCAATTCTTCAAAATCAATCCTGGCAATTTATCATGCCAGCGGGCTGATTCTTCCATAAACCGGATAAATTTCGGCATCTTTACCTGCGGCACCAGCCAGAACATCACTACCGAGGCCATTCCCCGATTGGTTTTAGCCTTGCGGAAGCCGCGTACCTCTCCGGTATTTCGGCTGACCGATGCCCGAAGCCCTTCAGCCACCAAGAGCAATGGGCCTCCACGGCGATAGACAAAGCGTAGCTTACCAAAACGGTGTTCGGGGAAATTAGAGGGGCTGATGCGCTGCCCGCCCACGCCCCGTTTAGGGGCGCTGGGGGTAGGAATGGCCAGCCAGAATCCGTCCTTGGAACGGACGACTTTGGCCTCTTCAAATCCCACCATCACCTTACTTGCGCGTGTGTAGACCATCCCGGCTGCACGAATACTGACCTGCCCCTTGGGGTAAATATCGCCACGCCAGGTATTGGCCATGCGCGTTCCCAGCCCAGCTGCAGTTACCTGCCGCCGCATGGCGAGTTTCAAACCATCGGTGGCCTCCCTCACACCGCGCGTCACGGCACGCTCGGCGGTCTGGAATTCCTCCTGCATCAATTTCTTCAGGTTGCCCTGCAAGGCTGCTCTAAGGCGCATGCAGATATGCCTCCACTTTCCATACCAATCCGTGTTGCTCCCGTTGCGGCTCCCCCTGAATAACGAAGGATTCCGTATCTGTTTGGAGCATATCGCCTGCTTTGGGTAAGGCCACCTCGGCCACGCGCAACAGGAAGATATCGGTTTCGACATGGATGCGGCTGCTGGCCACGTCCACAATCTCGTCCGGCTGGCGCCGCATAATCCGCACGGTCAAAGGCTGACCGTTTGTCGCGGTAAAGGTGGCATCTTCCCCCAAGCGGGAGAAGATGCTGTCTACGCTGCGTTGGGCCGCTGCCTTGAAGCTCATTGGCCTCCGGCCTTACGGTCTTCCTGTACCTTGACCCACGCGTCATCCCGCTGGGCAATGGTGATGGAGGTTTTCAGGATGCGCTCCAGCGCTTTCAGGTTCGGAATACCGTCCTTGAAGTCCTTCTCCGCATCCAACGCCTCAATCGCCTCCGCGATATCCTCCAGCGAAGGCTGGAGGTTTGCAGGCTTGCCAGCGTTTGCCACACGCACATGGCCAAGGGCCAGCAGCGCCTCGGCATCCGCCTTGTCCAGTTCCACCTCACTTCCGGCCTCGGCGTAGCTAAGATCTTTGCCTCCACCAATGCGAAGGGTGATATTCGTGATGACTTTCATGCTTATCCCCTCCCCTTACGCCACCGTCGCACAGAACGACGCATTCGGGCGGTACGGCACCACCAGCGGTGCCGACTGCATCAACAGCCAGCGCACGGCAGGGTCTTCCTCCAGCCACGACTTAGTGAAGTACCGCTGGGCGTTGAAGTTGGCCTTCTCGTCATGGATAGCCCCGTAACAGCGAGTACCCTCCAGTTGGACGCGGCTACCCAGAATGACCGTGTTATCCGGCAGAACCTTACGGGTAACACCCCCTTCGTCCACATACACATCGTTGTAAACCACGAAGGAAAAATCCCCGATAGAACCGACATAACGGGCCTTCTCGTTGGCTTGTCCGAACGCCACAGGGCCGAGCGCCAACTGTGGATCATCCCCAAGTCGCCGGATATCCAGCAGCTTGTTGACCTTATCGTTGTTCTTGAACAGGCGCCACGCCTTGGGATCAAGAACCACCGTGCGGGCCGCGGCACCGGATTTATCCTGTACCGTTGCCGCCCAATCCTCCAGATCGTCCAGCACATTGACACCGTTCTCGCCCCACTTGTTACCAGCGGTGAGAGCGATGGTCAGGGCTGGGTCACGCTGGAAGTCCACCACTTGGGTTGGATAATCCTCGCCCTCCACCGTGACGCGGCCGGTACGCAATGCCTCGGAAGCCATTACCTCCTCGCGGCGGCCCAAGTTATCCAGCTGGTTGCGGAGTGCCTTGCTCAGAGCAGCCTCGCGTCGCTGCATGGGCGTGAGGGTACCGCCAATCTTCTCCCCGATGCTGCGCTTGAACGGTGCGTTGGGGTCGAAACGACGCTTGTCCTTCACATACGCGGGCTTAAAGCTCTGCGTACTGAAGCCCTCGTTGGCCACGACCTTACCGGCCACCAGCGGCGACACAAACGGCGCCAGGCGGGGCTTGGACTTGTCGATGTCAAAGTGGATTTCCTCCGAATCCTCCGTCTGCACTTGGCCGAAGAAGGTATCCAGCAGGAAGGAGGCGGAACTGTTCAGCTGTTCCACCGTCTTGTTAAGCACATGCGTGCCGAAAATGTCGACTGACATTCGTTTTGCTCCTTATTAGGCGGGTTGGTTGGCCCGCAGATAGATGTTCTTGTCACGCAGACCGGCCTTGATGCCGGCGGTGGTGTGGCCAGCACCCAGCGTCACGGCCAGTTCGTTAAACTCACCGGCAAAGTAGACCACCGCCTGCACATCGGCAGCGGTGGCATTGGCGTCTTCCGCCAGCACGGCATCCGGCACCTCCGATCCATCGGCAGCAGCGGATGCGCTGAGTTTGTATTTGCCGTTGGCGGTGATCTTGCCGAGGACGGCGCCTTTGGTCAGAGCGGCCCCGCCGGTGATGGTCACTACCCGCTCCACGCGGGGGTATTCTCCCGCAATCAGATTGTCGGGGGTGTGGCTGCCCTGATTGGTAAAGCCTTGGGCTGTCATTGGTATTCTCCTTATGGATTAGTAGGACGCCAGGCGTTTGGCGGTGACCTCGACATCGTCGACCTCCTCGCCGCCGTCCGGCGCGATATCGGGATTGGGGATACCCGCCATCACCCGTTCAAAGGATGTGGAAGGCTTGGCCTCGGCCTGCGGCGCGTGTTCAAGCAGCAAGCTGGCTTCCTGAGCACTCATGTCGATGACGGTGAACGCCAACTCATGGGCCAGTTTCTCGCGCCCCACCGCAGCATCGCTGGCAAGGATGCCCTTGATGCGCTCCCGCTCCGCCGCCGCGCCTTCGTGGCGCAGTTGATTGGCAAGGTCGGGATGGTCGCGGGTCAGGGTTTCAAGGTTCATGCGAGGGTTCTCCTGTGGTTTGTGAATGAAAAAACCCTCCGGTTTCGGAGGGTTTGGATTGGCAAGTTCGGCAATCAGCCGTTCCAGCGAACCTATACGGTCGGCCATGCCCACCGCGACGGATGCGGCGCCGATCAGCACGTCACCACTCCCGAAGTTATCCATCACCGCGGCGGGCGAGATATTCCGGTTACGGGCCACCGTGGTGATGAAAACCTGTGCCATGGCATCAATCCGTGTCTGCAGCTTGGTGCGCCCCTCCTCGGTACCAGGGTCGAGGCGTTTGTTGGGGCTTTGCGAGGACACGATCTCCACCGCGCCATGGGCGCCCTGCGTATCCTTGCGGCGGTATATGCCCACCACGCCTATGGAACCGAGTGCCGAGGTTTCCGACACCACGATCCGGTCAGCCGCACTGGCAATCCAGTACGCGCCGCTGGCGGCATCGCCGGAGGCATATGCCACAATCGGCTTGCGCCCCCGCGCCTGATAAATCATACCCGCCAGCTCGGACACACCGTTCACCTCGCCACCGGGGGAATCGATGTCGAGGACGATGGCCTTGATGGCGGGGTCTTCCAGCGCAACATTGAGGTCTTGCGCCAGAATCTCGTAACTGGTGGCGCCGCTGATCTGCGTGAACAGGTTGGCATAGCGGAACAGCGGCCCCACTACGGGGATGACGGCCACGCCATCCCTCTCCACCACGGTATGGGTATTGCGGAGTTCCCGCCCCAGCCTTGCCGCCACCGCTTCAGGACTATCGTTTTCCCGTGTAGCGATATCAAGGATGGTCTGCAGGGCGGTTTCGGTGACTGCCCATGGCTCACCGGCCACCCGATTCCAAATTCTCATTGTCGTACCTCCTAAAAAACCCGCCTTAAGGCGGAGCTATCTTGATTTTCAAATGTTCCAATGCCATGGTGCCCGCGGTATCGCGTAGCGGTACTGGGGCCTTTCTAACCCCTAAGTTGACCGGCTGATGAGCGTCAGCCGTGACCAAATCCGCTCCTTAGCCCTAGGGCTGGGGAGACGGCGTCATACAACAAGGCTCGCGCCTGAAAGCGCTGTGCCGTAGTCAACTGCGGTTAGAAACTCCCCGGCCACTCTTTTGTGGCCGTTTTTGTACCCACAGAAGGAGTAGATCTTGGCGCATCCCTACCAGTAAACTGAAGAAGACTGGCTCATCAAAGACATCGGGCGGCGTATCCGCGAAGCCCGCCTGAGCATGGAGCCGCGTCTGTCGCAGGAAAAGCTGGGGGAAGCCTTGGGCACGTCCTTTCAGATGATCCAAAAGTACGAAAACGGTACATGCCGTATTTCCGCAGCCAAGCTCATCCTAGCCGCCCGCGCCCTTGGGCTTCCCCCAGCCTTCCTGTTGATGGGTTTCGAGGGTATCAGAGAGTCCTAGCCTTAGCGGCTATTCATCCTCCTCATCCTTCTTGCGGCTCTTCTTGCGTAGGCTTTCCTTAACGTCCTGTTCGTCCAGTCCCAGCTCTTTCAGGCGGGCTTTCTCCCGTGCCCGCTGGGCCAGCACTTCCTCCCAATCTAGTCCTTGGGCGGCACATTCGTCTTCCAAGGTAGACAGCCCCGCCTCCATCCGGATTTGAGCAGCCTGTGCTTCCTTGACCGGATCAACCCAGCCGCGGCCGGGGCCGATCCACTTGCAGCGCGTCCAGCCTGCACGGTTCTCGTAGAAGTCCGGTGCATCCACCAGTCCCTTGTTGATGGCTTCTTCCAACCAGAGGTCATAGACTGGCTTGGCCCAATAGGTCGCCACCCAGAGCCGCCGTCCGTTGAAATAGCGCCATGCCTCCAATAGCGCCGCACGGGCGCTGGAATAGTTGGTCTTGGAAAAGTCCTTCATCAGCAGCTCGAAGGGCATGTTCAGCCCCGCACCGATGTGCCGCTGGACGTTTTCCACGAACTGGCTGTAGGCGCTGTTGGGTCGGCTCGGCGTAAACGGCGAGAGTTTATCACCGGGGAACATGGTGATCAGTGACCCACTCTCAAGCTTGGCCCGCCATTCCGAATGGGCGGTGCGTAAAGCATCGCCCGACCCGCCGAACATCTCAGCAATGGTCTCGCTATCCAGCGGAGTTTCGATGAAAGCCGCAATCATGGCGTTCACAATCGCAGCCTGCAGCTCACTTCTCTCGTAGTGGTCAAGCATGCGGAACATCGGCATGATGCTGGTGAAGATAGGTTTGCCCCGGCTCTGGCCGGTGCGCTCCTTGTCATGCACATGCACTACCTGCCGTCGCCCAAAAGCGGTGAAGGCAGGTACGCGTTCCCATTCCTCGGCAGCGGCGATAATACCCATCTGGCTGTCGCCGGGGTGCGTCTTGCGAATCCAGTAAGCCTGCGGCGACCCGTACCGGTTAATCTCAATACCCGCCCGCAGGTATTGGCTGTCGGGGGTACCATGCGGATTGCAAAGGCGGTCAGGTTCCACCAGTTGCATAGCCGAGGCAAAGGGTACATCCCGCTCCGGCAGCCACATCGGCAATGCCAAAGCTTCACCATTGACGATACCTGAGCGGAATACTTGGGCTGTCATGCCCGCAAAGGTCAGGGAACGCGCGGCATCACACCAGACGTTTTCCGACCATACCCGCCAATGGGCCTCCACATTGGCCGACCATTCATCGGCCCACTCTTTGGTGCGCCCCAACAGCCGGAAGTCCGGCGTGGAGGACAGCCGCAGCCCCGTTCCCACCACATTGTCCACCTGAGTCTGCACCGCGCCTGCGGCAATGCCGTGGTTACGGGTCAGGTCACGCGAACGCGACACCAGCGTCGGCAATTCTCCCAGCAGGTCGGAATCGGCGGAACCCAGCCCCGGTGTCCAACTGGATAGTTCGCGTGCGGTAAGCGATGCCCCACGATGCGAGACATCCTGCGCCATATATCGCGTACGCGGCGCTTTCAGCGGCTTGCCGTTGGCATCAAGAAGAGACATGACGGTTTCCTAGAATTTAAACAAAATCGGTCCGCGTCGCGGGCCTCCGGTGAGACGGGCTATCTGCATACGCAGCTCGGCAATGTACCGATCCAACGCCTTCACATTCGCCTGTGTGTAAGTGGTAGAGCCAAACCCGTGCAGGTTGACCGTCACCTCCTGTGTGCCGGTCAACAGCTTATGGCGGGCAGTCTCCGCATCTGCCAACCGGCTCTGCAGGGTTCCAAGGTCGGACATCTGGTTTCTCCATAAAGAAAGCCGCCTTGCAGGCGGCTCTTTCGTTCATCTGATTGTTTACAGGGTTACACAGTTCAAGCAGGCCAATTCCGGCGTACTGCGAACCTCATCCAGCCGCAAAGAATGGATATTCCCTGCATCCTTTTTGGGGTGTTCAATTTGAACAGAGTAATACCCATCATCGACCTCGGTAACGGTTACCGGCAGGGCTTTCTTCCCTCCCCAAGAAATCCAAGCCTTATCACCCGCAACGAACGTCTCAACCGTCCGCTTGGTGTAATGCAAGGGCGTTACCCCTTTCACGGCAATCGCTTTCCGTTCCTTCCCTTCACCAGGACGGATTTCGAAGTCGAGGTTTTCGATAGCTTTTTGCAGCATGTTGAAGTGAACATTCTGCGAATCCGGATAACTCTTGTACCAGAATCCGGCGGTCAGCGCGGCGCAAATCAAGCTTCCTGTGGGAACATACTTCGCGGGAGATACCTGCCCATCCGGGTAGGTAAAACTGGCTTTTTCCGCGATATGTTTGAGTTTATAGGCGCCATGTTTTGTCGTAATCGTTCGAGTGAACGGGATGCGAGAAACAACCGTGTATGCCCGCAAGACCTCTTCCACCGAAGAATCCAGCAGCAAATCCATCCGGGCTTGCCCGAACCGCTTGGCATACTGCTGAGACGTTTCACCTTGGTGATGCAGGGTATCGACGCCAATACCCTGCCGCGTCAAGTTAGGCTCAAGCCCCTTCATTTCCAGCAACAGCCGGATATTCGCCCGACCTGCAGCAAGATACAGCGGCTTTGCGGTAGGATTGAAGCCCTTGTCCGTCAGATAATCCCTGTAAGCAGGCCAATCCACTTCGGTGTCGATGGGAGAGAAAAGCAAATCCCGCGCACGCAATGCGGCATAGGTTTTAAATCCCAGCGCACGCGCCAAAGCTTCAACGCGGTGGGAGGATTTAATCTCCGGGCAATACTTGGTTAAATCCGCTTTCATCGAATCAATATGCTCCGCGAAAGCAATCCTAATGGGTAGGGTCAACATGGTTATGTCCTTTTCAACAGGGTCGAGTTCGTCGATTACGCTTCAACCCGTTTAAAGGGGCAGACCATATTTACAGTAGAAGAAACTGTGGACGTTTGACCCGACGACAGGTCACAGGTGCCCATACCTGAAACAGATTGTACGGAAGAAAAACCACTTCCACAAGTCTGTTAAAGGTACGGGTCATTAGCCTTCACAGCCTTCCGCTGCGGGATGACTGGCACAGCCGGATTGACAGGTTGAGGCTGCGGGGTCGGCTGTCCCTGTTCCGGCGCCGTCAATTCCACACCCTGCACCGGTTCCGGCTGATAGGTACCCAATGCTTCTTCCAAGGCCCGCCACTTGAACTCGCTCATGCGGTCAAGCCCGAAGATCGTCGCTGCGGCGCGGGCATAGACCCGGCAGTCCAAGGCTTCGTTGTTACGGGTCGGGTCTTTCTCCCATGTCGCCTTGGGATAGCCACGCACCATGCGAGTCACCCGCCGTTCGGCGGTCAACTGCTTGAAGTATTCCTCGCCATATTGCGGGAAGTGGCAGGCTCCGGGCGGGAATCCCCTGCCCTCGGCACGCGCTTCATCCGTAGGCCATTCCAGCTTCAGCCAGCGGTAAAGCTCCATCTTCGCCACCGGGCCGGAGACGTTCCAGACCCGCAAGCCGCGACGTTTGCCACCTACATCCGCCTTTGACACGCCGAGAATCAAGGCGCTGTCGCGCTCCTGCCCCTTGATGGCCACCACTGTGCGCGGCTGGCCTGCACGGGCACCAGCCCCACCCCATACCGCCTGCGGGTGCTGGCGTACCCAGCCGTAAACGTCCTGTGTGGCATAGCCGCTGTCCACCGCCATTACGCGGATGGGCATGGTGTTGCCAGCGGCATGTGGCCAGTCCTGTTGCAGCAGCAGGTTCAATCGCTGCCATACTTCGGGCCGTGCCGTATCTCCGTCCAGCACCGCGTAATCCACCGACCAGCTTTCCTTATGGCGGCCCCAAGCCACAACCTCGCATTCCAGACGGTCTTTCTGCACGTCGACACCCGCCGTAAGAAACAAGCCTCCCAACGGTACCGTGCCAACAGGGTACGGTTCACGCCGCTCATAAATTCTCTGCCATTCTGGCGATTCGGCGCTTTCTTCATATGGTTCTCCTAATACAGTGTTGACGAAGCCCTTCATTAATTCGGGGGCTTTTTTGGCTTCTTCGAACAAGGTGGCGGCATCCGACCAACTGAACCAACCCACCGGGCTGTAAAGCGAAGATAGGTGGTATCCCACCGTGCCATTGCCCTCTTGGGTGGCTTGCCAGCGGCCCTTGGCCAGCATCTCGGTCTTCTGGTGTTCACCCAGCAGCACGCCGCAGGCTTCACACGCATATTCCGCCTTCTCCGGCTCTCCCTCCGGCCAGCGCAGTTGCGTAAATCGCAGAGGCTGGTAGTGGTCGCATGCCGGACACGGCACATGGAAGAAGCGCATGTCGCTGTTCTCAAACTCGCGTTGAATCCGCGACAACCCCTTCACGGTGGGCGTACTCACCATGAAGACTTTGCGCCGCCGCCTAAAGGTGGCCGAACGGCGCTCGGCCAGCAGGATAGGGTCGCCTTCACCATCCACGTCACCCGGATAGGCGTCGATTTCATCCATAAAGAGGTAGCGGGCTGGCATTGAACGTAGGCCCACCGCCGAGTTGGCTCCGGTCAGAATCAGCAACCCGCCGAGGAATTCCTTACTCAGCATGGTATTGCCGGAATCCCGTGAGCGGGCCGGTCGTACCCGCTCCCTCAGCTCCGGGCTGTCCTCCAGTAAGGGCTCAAGACGCTGCTTGGAGTGACGTTTCGCCATTTCCACCGTGGGAGAAACCGCCATCGTCGGCCCCGGCGCCATGTGGATGATGTATCCCAGCCAGTTGTTACCGCATTCCGTGCCACCGATTTGTGATCCTTTCATAAAGGCGATCCGTTGCACCGGCGAGGCCGGCGACAGATGATCCATAATTTCGCGTAGATAGGGCGTGCGCTCCGTGCGCCAGCGCCCCGGTTCCGATGCCGACTTGGGCGAGAGCATCCGGTAATGGTCAGCCCACTCCGACACCTTGAACACGGGATCGGGGGTCAGACCCTGCTGCCATGTGCTTTCAATTCCGGCGTCATTGAAGACATCAGTCAAACTTGGGTCGGATGTCTCCCAATTCGGTGAGGTGGTCTCGGACATAGCGTTCCAACATCGTGTGCATGGTGTGTTCATCCACCCCCAGCTCGGAAGCCATTTGGGCCGATACGCGGGCGGGCCAGTTAAGCCAGGCATCACGCACCTGCCGGGCCAGCCGGAAGACTTGGGCCGTAACCTTAGCCTTATCAATCAACGACCCGCGTTTCTCCTGCAGGAGTAGGCGGGCCAGATGAACCTTTGTGATTTCGTGGGCGGTACGGGCCTGCTCGAAGCTGGTTAGTCCAGCCGAACTCTGCCCGCTTTCACGGAGCGCTTCCCTTACCGAGCGTACCGCCGCAGCAGAGGCCGTATCGGGAGGCTGGGGATTGGCAAACTTAGGCTTCGTAGTGGTCTGGCGGGCCGGATCGGTATTGGCCTGCCATTGGGCATCCGCCTTGGCAGGGTCAATCGTTCCGTCCGGTTCGGGGGTTATCCGCCCTGCCCTGACTGCCTTACGGACTGACCCCTCGGTAACCCGCAAATGTGCGGCATAAGCTCGTAACGACAGCCCCACTTTGACAATTAACCATTACTTTCAACGTATTAAGTTTACTTCGTCACTTTTTGAAGCATTCATCAAGTTAAGAAATAGGAACCCTAATCAACCAACGGAGGAAAACGCCCCATGCCTAGAACCAGACTTAAACGCCCCAAAGCCCGCATCCAATTTGGATTCTTGTTTGATGACGCTCATCACGTCCCCCTCAAATTCCAAGTCCTCTCAGCGATAACCGGCCTTTACCAACACGAACTCGCCCTAGAAGCCTTCAATGACCTTTTTGAGAAATACGGCCATTTGCTGAAGAACATCGATAAGCAAATCGTATCCGCCAACAAACAACTCACCGCCCGATAAGGAGACAACCCCATGAACAAAACCCAACGCTGGAATTACGAAGACCTGCAAGCCCGCTGCGACCAAATCGCAGCCATGGGCAAAGTGCTGGTGGATTTTGCCGACGGTGCCGATCCCGAAAATGTTCAGGAAAGTGACATGCAACGGGTTGAGGGAATTCTCACCCATCTCATTCAAATCTTTGGCAATGAACGCCTGCAGGCGCACTGCCGCAAACTCGGTATCGATACCACCGAGGATTGGGCAGACGTGTATCACAACCTGCCAAACCTGCTGAATCAACCTCAAGAGTAAAGGAATCACCCATGAGAAACCCCCAAGGTATGTTGATTTATTCTCCCATCACTCCTGAGGGCGAGCGTTTCCTAGATGAGCAGAAACTCACACTCGACCAGCTGCATAGCGCCATTGCGAAGTTTGCCATAAAGGAAAATCAACGTGTAGCGACCCCTATTGGAGTAAATACCCTTGGCTTCTTTTATTGCAATGAACTCGGTTGGCATCCCTTAAATCCTGATGCCTTCGAGAAACCCATCCACTGCATTCCGTGGGTGCAAGTACACGAGTTGCTCGGCCACGTTCCAGACGGAACCACTGGCGACTTTCTCAATACAAATATGAAAACCCACTAGAGGAGTATCACCATGAGTAAATCCAATAAACCCACGGAGCCGAAAACCAACAAGAAACAAGCCATGCTTGACTTGCTCCGGCGCCCCGAAGGCGTGACGATTGCCGAACTGGAAGAAGCCACGGGCTGGCAGCAGCACAGCGTGCGCGGGGCACTCGTCAACCTAAAAAACAAGGACAAGCATTCCATCACCAATTCAAAAGATGACAACGGCCCACGCCGTTATTTCTTGAAAAAGGAGGGCGCATAATGCCCCTCTATCCCGATATCACCCTGCAATTATCAGGAGAGGACGGGAACGCGCTCTCTATTCTGGGCTGCGCTCGACGTGCGGCCACGGAGGCAGGGCTATCCTTGGAAGAGCGGGATAAATTCCAACAGGAAGCCTTAAGTGGTGATTATGACCATCTTCTGCAAACTTGTATGAAATGGTTCGCCGTTCTTTAAGAATCTCATTAATGGATTAAGCACCTCTAGTTGGGAGGTGCTTAACTCATAGATGCACGGATAAACTCCGCCGCTACTTGCGGTACGATTGCATTGCCGAGAGCATGGAGGATAGGCTTGCGGTGCTGAAACCCATCAACCAGCAAGGGAATGCTGGGTTCAATGAGCCTTTGTTTTTCATCGGGACATTTAATCCAGCATCCCCCCTCCCACATCCCTGCGCCAGCATCGACAATTCCACCTGTTTTCCCAGCTTTACCCTGCGTTGTACGCAGGGATTCTCCCACCTCCCCCTGTCCCTGTTGTCGTTGGCCGAAGGTGTCGGCCACAGAGCCGCAAGCATTGGTAGCGTCCAAGCAGTTCCGAAGCCGTACTTCTTTCCCCGTTCCATCCGCTTCATTGGGCAATCTTCTCGGCATGCTGCTGTGGGTGTTGGCCACAACGCTATCAAGTCCTGAAGCCCTGCTCCCCCCGCCCCATGAATAATGGGGCTGTTCGCATTCTGAGCCTTCGGGGTTGGCCACAGCATTCGAGCTGCCGAGGTCAGAGTATCCGGCACTCCCCTGTGCGCCCCGCAGCTCTCGGCATCCTCGCTCCTGGGCGTGGGCCACAGGCCCAACGCTCCCATCACCTGGCTTTCCAATGAGGTCGCGGTTGTTGGACAGCGATCCCCTAAACGAGCCGCCGATTTCGCAGGGTCTTCCGTCGGAGCGCTGGTTCGCGGCGTGAGCCACAAACCACAAGCGGTCACGTCGATGGGGCGCACCGACACTGCAAGCTGGCAATACAGCCGCCCCAACGGAGTAATCTTCTGCTTCCAGCCCTTGATAAACATCGTCAAGCCACCCATGGGCAACCGCTGACGCAACCTGCTCTCCAAAAATTGTTGCAGGGCGACACTTGCGGATGAGGCGGAACCATTCGGGCCAAAGGTGCCTGTCATCGGTTTTGCCTTTTTGGCGACCGGCGGAACTGAACGGCTGGCAGGGGCAGCTTCCCGTCCACACGTGGCGGTTTGCGGGCCATCCGGCAAGCTGCAGGGCAAGCTCCCATCCTCCGATTCCGGCGAAGAAGTGGCAGCGGGTATATCCTGCAAGATCTCCGGGTTGAACATCGACAATACTTCTTTCATCCACATCCCCTGAGGCAATCAGCCCGTCAGACATCATCTGACGCAGCATGGCCGCCGCCTTCGGGGCGTTTTCATTATAATAGACACGCATGACTAGGCGGCACCCGTGCGCGTTTCAGCGAGTTCCTCGAAGCTCTGGCCCGTCGCTGCCAGCGTCGCCTTCTTGCCGCTGAACTCCTGCCAACGGCGCACGATCACATCCACATACTTGGGATCAAGCTCCACCAACCGCGCACGGCGGCGGGTTTTCTCGCAAGCAATCATGGTGGTGCCGGAGCCGCCAAACGCATCCAACACGATATCCTTGGTCTTGCTGGAGTTGCTTATCGCGCGTTCCACCAGCTCCACCGGCTTCATCGTGGGATGCAGGTCGTTGGCATGGGGCTTGTTGACGAACCACACATCGCCCTGATTACGGGCTCCACACCAGAAATGGTCATGCCCCTCCTTCCAGCCATACAGAATCGGCTCGTACTGGCGCTGATAATCCGCCCGCCCCATGGAAAAGGTGTTCTTCGCCCAAATCACGAAGGTCGACCACTTGCCACCCGCCTTCACAAACGCCTGATAGAGCGTATGCAGCTCGGATGAACTCATGCAGATATACATACTGCCCTTGCAAAACATCAGCATGTTGGAGCAGCAATCGTACAGAAACTGCTCGAAATCCCCGCCTAGGTTATCATTAAGAATGGGCCGGTTTTTACCCCGGCCCTTATCTTTGGCGTTGTTCGCATAATTTACGTTATACGGTGGATCGGTGAACACCATGTCCGCCAAATCCTGCCCCATCAACTTCTCCAGGCTCGTCAGCAGAGTGGAATCCCCGCAAAATACGCGGTGTTCGCCACACAGCCAGAGGTCGCCCTCGACACTGATGGGGTTAACTGGTACTTCGGGGGCCGCATCTTCTTCGGTCTGCCCTTCCTTGGTGGCCCCCTCCTCTTCCAGCAAGGCCTCCAAGGCTTCATCATCGAAGCCCAGCAAATCAAGGTCGAACATCTCGTCCTGCAGCGTGTGCAGCTCCAGCTTCAGCATCTCCTCATCCCAACCGGCATTCTCCGCAATCTTGTTGTCGGCAATAATCAGGGCTCGACGTTGGGTATCGGTCAGGTGTGCCAACCGGATCACCGGCACCTCATCCAGTCCCAGCAACTTGGCGGCCATCAAACGGCCATGTCCGGCGATAATCCCGTCATCCTCCCCCACCAGAATGGGGTTCACAAAACCGAATTCGCTGATGGATGCCGCTATCTGGGCAATCTGTCCCTCCGAGTGGGTACGGGCGTTGCGAACATAGGGCATCAACTTGTTCACCGGCACGTGTTCAATCTGCAGCGGAACGCCCGGCATGAAATCCGTCATCATTTTTCTCCGAATGAGGGTTGACAGATTTGGGTACGCACTTGGGTACGCGGGGTGCGTACCCAAACCGTAGGGTACGCACTTTGGGTACGCACCAAATCCGTTTATTTACATAAATTTATTCCGCAACAGGGAGCGTACTGCGTACCCAAATCAAAAACCTGTCACTAGCAAAATGCCGGGCCTTAGCCCGCCGCATAGGGGTCAATTCGGGGAAGGACCCGCGCCCCCTCGCGTGGTGCAAACAAAAAGCCCGGCCTTGAAGCCGGGCACACCACGCGAATGCTATCGATAAACTAAGCCGATTTTGTTCGCGTTGTCCTTACCTTTTTTGTTCGAACATTTTTTACGTTATTGAGCAATGGTTTGCTTGTATTCTTGCGACTTGAAAAACGATGCCACAACTCCACAGGAGTCGGGACTCGTTCCCTCGTGTTGTGCCTGTGCATTCTTTTTAACGCCCGCCATGAAGATGGGCATGTAGGTCGCCTGCTCCGTCCCCTTGGGGAAATGACGGTCAAACCACTTTCCAATTTCTTGCCCCATGGAGTCAGGAGCAATGCCACACCCAATGGCACGGCCATACATGGTGGCAACCGTGGTCATGGTGTCGATATCCTTCTCGGAGGCAGCCCACACCGACATCGGCAGCAGAGTTACGAGGACAAGGGGGAAGGTTTTACGCATGGGGGTCTCTCACATTGTTACTAGTGGAGTTGAGCACGTTTTTTCACAGACTTAAAGGCCACGCTCACCTCAAACTGTTCGGGCGTGATATCAATCACCAGACAATGTGGCTGGAGGCCGTCCGTTGTCCCTTCCACAACCATAGCCAGAATATTGTCCACCTTCAGGAATTCCGTCCCGTCATCCCCACCGAAGGAGCGACGCTTCACATCCCACCACTCGTCAAATTCCATTTTATCCGGATTGCACTCTTTGGCATACACCACCAGCAGCTTATCATTCGGGCCACGTTTGCCGTGGTGAATCCCGTCCGTGGTATTGGGCATCAGATATACGCCTTGATCACCCACCAGCCATAAGCCCTTGCCAGTTACCTCTCCATAGAGGGTACGGGCCGTTTTAGCGGTATTAATTTCCTGCACCAGCTGGGTCACTTCATCCCAAGGGAAATGGAGCTTCATCGTGGTAATCCTTCTCTTAGCCAGCGTCGGTTAATTTATTGCTGTCGCAATCGGGGCAGTTGCAAGGGCTGACGGGTTCGTCACTTTCAGCCCAGCCCGTCCAGCCGCAGTCCATACATTCCAGCATCAGCATTTCTCAGCCCTCTATTTTTTATCGCTGTTCTGCCTCAGCCTTGCGGCCCGCTTCATAGGCAGCCTCTAAGGCAGCCTTAACGCCCCAAACCGGTACCTCGTGGAAATCCAGCCCATCCGAATTGCGGGTGACCAGCGTCTCAATGCCAAGGTGACACTCGGCCAGCAGGCTAAACAGTTCATTCTTGCTCATCGGCGCCTTGTAGGGAAAGACCTTGCCCGTCACTTCGTGGATGGACTTTTCGTAGCTGCTGCGCCACCCTTTTTCGGCCATCCGCAATTTCAAGTGTCTCGTGATGTTGTCCTCGGTCATCGTGCCACGGATATTGCTCAGTTCGTCGGCCAGATGGCGACCAAAGCGGGCATCCAGCACATCGCGGGTTTGTTCAGCCGTCAGGTTAAACTCCGTCATCAAAAAGCGGCTGACCGCCTCCCAGGTCATCTGGGGGTTGTAATCGTTATGGATGCTTGTCCCCCAAAGTCCCCACTCTTGGTTGTTGGTTGGCAAAATATTAACTTTTTCAATTACTTAACTCCTTGTTTGTAATGATGTGCATGGCTTCCATTCCGGGCTTTATCAAGTCAATAAGCATAAGAATTTATTATCTTTTTTCTTGATTTAAGAGGCTTTAGAAGCGATACGCGCCAGCGCCTTTTGGTAGCGTTCCCACGCCTTGGTGCGTCCCACACCCAAGCGGCTGCAGATGATCTTCCAGCGCACACGCTCGGCCCGCATCCATACCAGCCGACGCTCTTCCGGCTCCAGCCATTTCAGCCAGACGAAAAGCACCTCATCCATCCGGTCGATCTCATCCGGCATGGGCGGCCCTAGACGGAACGGGCGCTTCTCCATCTGGAGGATTTCCAGCGGATCGCGTTTGAGGGTCGGCCAGAAGCTGGCATAGCCCCTCGCCTTCTCATCGGGCAAACGGCGCAGCGTCCGCACAGCCTCCTTGATTCGTTCTTCGACGTGCTGTTCGGTTAATCCGCCCATGCGCTTTTCTCCTGTTGTTGCTGATTGAGGGAAACTTGAAATGATGGAGCGGAAGGTGTGCCCGGCATCCGGCCGGGGTACACCTCTCCGTAGGAGTAGGGAATTTTCCAACTTTCCAACTTGGGGAAACCAAGCTGGCGGCGGCATAGCGGAAGTTGGAAAGTTGGAAATCCAGTTGGTAAAATTTCCAACTTGAAACCACGGCACAGCCCTTGCTGGCCTTGGGAATAGCGCAGTTGGAAAGTTGGCAAAGCCCTTTCCAACTTTCCCGCAATGGCGATATCGCTTCCAACTTGACGGCTCATGCTCCCTCCTCGCTGGCATGCCAGAGATAGGGATTCTCCACGGGCAGGACTTCCCCGCTGGCGGCATCCTTCTGGTGTGTCGGCAAGAGTGGTTGCTCCGGCGTGCGGAAGAACATGCCCTCCACACAGAGGTGGCCGAACCGCGTGCGGCCGGGGCTGCCGATGCCATACGCCTCGGCTGATTTGAAGAATTTGACCTGTCCCTGCGTCGCCAGCACTTCCAGCCGGTTGCGGATGGTCTTTTCCCCACCCAGGCCGAATTTGTTCTCGAAGGCCTCGGCAAACTGCCGTGTGTTATAGACACGCCCCTTGGCCGCCTCGTCGGCAATCAGCTGCACGATGGCGTCCTTGCGGCGAGAGCGTTCCGCATCAAGGCGGCTGCCATACTCCTTCATCACCAGCCGTGTCGGCGCCACCGGCAGCTCCTGCCAACGTCCTTCCTGTTTGCTAACGGCCTTATCAGGCAACTCCGGCCCGTTCCGCAGTTCAAACATTACCCTGCGCTCCGACGCACTTTCATCAGGCCGGAGCAGCAGCATGCCACTGGTATAGAAGCTCCGCAGGCTTCCGGCGCCGCTGAAGAACTGAAACGGATCTTCCTCGATCTGCCGCTTACCCGCCTTGCGGATGTGGTGGGTCAGGATGATGCCGGCCACGGGGTTCACCATCCGGCGCAGGACTTCCACGCGCTCCTGCAGGAAGAACATCATCGCGTTGTTGTCGTTTTCGCCCCCGCCATCAGGCCCGCCGTCGAACACGTTGCGGATGGGGTCGATGGCGATTATGTCGGGTGGGTGAGTGGTAAACCGCTGGCGGATAGCTTCAGCCACGCGGCGGACACCATGTTCGTCCAGCATTAGATGCACCTGTGGCGTAATAAAGAAGTTCTCGCGCAGCATCACCTGCGCTTCCCGCGGCAAACCAAGGCCATGCACCCGTTCGCGCAGGTAGTCGTATTGCACCTCTGCCTGCAGGTAGAACACCCGCAGCGGCGCGGGCGGGCTCAGGCCAAGGAAGGACTGACCGGCGGCCATATGCGCCAACATCGCCATCAGGAAGTCACTCTTCCCGACCTTGGGCGCCCCACCGAATACCAGCAATCCACCCGGCGTCAGCAGCCGCGGCGCGATGATGTCGGCGGGCATGGGCGAGGTATCGTCCAGCAAATCGCCAAAGCTAAAGGATGGCAAAATCTTCGGCTCTTCCCGTATAACCACGCGCTCGGCGGTGGCGAGGTAATGCCGCACATCAAACCCCTCGGCCACGGCATCGGCGCCATCCCATTTCTCCGGGCGACCGGCGGGCGGTTTCAGAATCTCGACCTTTCGGGCTCCCGCCTTGGCAATCACACTTGCCACGCGCTTGGCATAGTCCTCGCCATCCGCATCGTTGTCCGGCCAGATCAACACATGCTTGCCCGCCAGCGGCGTCCAGTCGGTCTTGTCGATGATGCCACCCGCACCATTCATGGCCGTTGTGGCACAGACTCCCATGCCCATCAGCGCAAAGGCTGTTTTCTCGCCCTCGGCCAGCACCACTTCCGTTGCCTCCCGCAACCCCGGTAGGTTGAACAGAGGACGCGGCGCCTCCGGCCATGCCATCTTGCCGCGCACCACATCCCACGGCTGGAACACCTTGCGCTGCCCCGGAGGGTCAAAACGATACACAGTACAAAGCAGTTCACCCTCTGCCGACAGGTAATCCCAACGGCCCGTCACCGGGCCCAAATCTTTCCGTACGCGTTGCTGGGGGCGTGGCTGGGTATTGGCGTCTGGTTGGCGGGGCACCCCCAGCCACTGCCGTACATCCTTCATCAGTTCGGGAAAGCCCGCCTTGGCATCAATCCCTCTCACCAACGCCCATAAGGCGAGGATGTCCCCGCCCTCGCCGGTGGCGAAATCATGCCATAGCCCCGCCTTGCTGCCGTTCAACTCCAGCACCATGCTTTCGCCGCGGCTGCCCTGGATGTCACCGATGTAAAACTTGCCATGGCGTATCACCCCATGGGGTAATAGATGCTTCAGCACCGCAGGCAGTTGATGGAGCAACCGCTCCTTAAGCTCCGCCGTCTGCTGACGGTAGTCCACCCGCAGCGGCACGACCTTCGGGGTGTCGGGCCCGGTCACGCAGGTTCTCCACCACCTGCCTTCAGCCTCAAAATTCCTTCCAGCCAGTTGTAGACCCGTACTGCCATCCGGGCTTCGGCCTCCACCTGCCGGAGCAGTTGTTCCAGTTCGCTCCGGTCTTTGGCTGCCAGCACCTCGTAGGGCATCGCATAGACCACGATGTAAACCGGCTTTTGTTGTTCGCTCATGCGCCCGTCTCCTTATTCTTCTGTCCCCTCATTTCTTGACTTGGTGGTTTCTTCGGAATGTGACGAAGCCGATTCAAAATAATTTTCCAGCCCGGCTTCCCGCATGCGTTTACGCAGCACGGCCACGGTGCTGCTGATTGTTGTACGGGGGATACCGGTGCGCTGGGATATTTCGCTGGGGTTTTCGTATTTCAGCCATTCGCAAATCTGCCGCTGACGTTCGGGAAGGCTCTCGACCACCTTCCGCACATCCGCCTCCATGTCGAGGTTGGCATGGTTCCACTTGTAGAAAGCATCGCCCCACAGCCCCTCCTCGCTTTGGACGACATCAATCAGGTAAGCATCCTTGTCGCCCCCTTCCCCATCGATTTGCACGGCCTCATGAAAAGAAAAGGGCCTAACGCGGCCCCCTCTCTTCTGTGCTTCAGCTTCCAATATCAGCCCCTTGGCTCGTCGCTGGATCATGATGAAGACGTGCTGTTTCCATTCCGATTTGGTCGGATCGTACTTGGGCATATCCACGAGAAAATGCAGGATCAGCTCCTGCTCGATGTCCTCGTAATCGGCGGGGCCGAAGCAGGGGTGTTTGTAACTTAGGATGCGTGCATAATGACGCGCACAAGAAAGGGCATAGGAATCTATGCCCTGGTATCGGTTCTTCGATTGCATGGGAGTTCTCCGCGTTGCGGACGCTTCATTGCGCCCACAACCGACATGCAACCTTTAGTTGTATTTACAAAATTATTTTTCCTTTACTTACCAAATGGTTAGAAAGAATTGAATACATTAAATATTTGGTTAAAAAGGAAATAGCGAATACAAAAAAAATCGCAGGGACAACGCTTAGTTGTTCCTGCGATTTGTCTGATGGTATGATGAAGAGGTGAATCCGTAGGCTTTTCGCTGCTCCTCCCAGTTCAACGGCAAGGTCTCCATCACCCTGTAAATCGAGAACCCGGACGGTTGTCGGCCATCCAGCAACCGCCGAATGATGTAGGGGTCGAGATAGACCAGCCTCAACTGTCGTTGCATCGCCCGCCGGTTTATCCCTTTGGACTGGGCCATGTGCATTCGCGTCCGGTATTTGCCACTATCCAGCTCGGCCTGCCAATGGAAGGCCGTGGCGATGGTCGTCAGAGCCTTCCTGTCCAAACAATCATCGATGGGCATATCCAAGTCGGGCGGGGCCAGAACCAACACCCGTCCAGCTATCCGTTTCACCTTGAGGGGCACCGTCACTACAATGGTATTCGCCATCTCCTATCTCCTTATTTTCGACAAGTTTCCGCAGAAGTTCTTCCAGCCCGTTGGTGTAAAGGTGGATGCGGGCACCCTGCGGGGTCATTTCCACACGCTTCACCAGCAGGCCCACCAACTGGCGCTGTTCGGCTGGGAACAGCTCGTCCCAGACCTTATCCAAGGCCAGCAGGCGGCGACGGATATCCTCTTCGGACGCGACACCCCCAAGGCTCTGCACCTGCTCCCACACCTCGCTCACCACCTCCGGCTGGCGGATGATGGCCCGAATCTGGCCTATCACCGTTTCCTCCAAGGATGGCGCCGAGATCGTCCCCACGGTGCAGCCCTTCTTCAAACCACGCTTGACCGCCGAGGAGGTGTAATAACGGTAGAGGCGCCCCTTCTTGCGTGTAAACGTATGCGTCATAGCCGACCTGCAGCAGCGGCACACAAGCAGGCCGCTCAGGAGATTAGCGCTACTATCACCCAGCTTGCGACCCGGTTTCTTCTTCACGGACAAGCTGAATAGCTTCTGCACTGCGTCCCATAATTCAGGCTCCACCAGCGGCTGGTGTTCTCCATCGTAATAGGAGCCTTTATGGTGGATTTTGCCGAGGTAGAGGCGGTTGCGGAGTATCTTGTTCACCGCAGTAACCGTAAACGGCTGCCCTTCCCGCTGGGTGCCCTTCTTGGTTATGAATGTCTTGCTGGTCGTTCCCCGTTCGTGGAGGTCTTTGACCACCTGCAGGACGGAGTGGGTTTTCGCGTAGCGTTGGTAGATGAAGCGTACCGTTTCGGCCTCGCCCGCATTCACCTCCAGCTTGCGGTTGACCACATTGTAGCCGAGCGGCGGGAATCCCCCCATCCACATCCCCTTCTTCTTCGAAGCGGCCACCTTGTCTAGCACGCGCTCCCGCGAGTTTTCCCGTTCGAACTGGGCGAAGCTCAGGATGATGTTCAGGTGCAACCGCCCGATGGCACTGGCGGTGCTGAACTGCTCGGTCACAGAGGTGAAGCTGGCGCCATGCTCTTCGAAGACTCCGGCCATCTTGGCAAAATCCATTAGGGAGCGGGACAGGCGGTCAATCTTATACACCACCACCATCTGCACCTTGCCGGACTTCACATCCTCCAGCAGCCGCTGCAACGCAGGGCGTTCCATATTACCGCCGGAATAAGCTCCGTCATCGTACCTGTCCTGCACCAGCATCCAGCCGGCATGCATCTGGGAACGGATATACGCCTCGCCCGCATCGCGCTGGGCGTCCAGCGAGTTATATTCCATCTCCAACCCCTCCTCCGTGGATTTGCGGGTGTAGATGGCGCAGCGTATCATCGGGGTGATTGGAGAAACCTTCATTAGCGTTCTCCGGCTTTCTTGGCCCGCACCAATCCGAAGAACATCGGGCCGGAGCAGTGATTGCCTGTAATGGTCTTGGCCACATCGCTCAGGCTGCGGTATTGCACCTGTCGGTATTCAAACCCGCGATGCAGCACCTGCACGCGATGCTCCTCTCCCTTGTACAGCCGGACGAGAATCGTACCGGGCAACGGGCGGTTGATTCCGTCCTCCCTTTTATTGAGACGCTCCGCTTCATCCACATATGCCTTCAAGCGCTGTTGGCTCTGGTCATCCAGCCCACCGTACTTCCGTACCTGCAGTTGGTGGGCAATCCGCTGGATCATGAATTCCCGATTCTGCTTGACGGGCACATCCTCTTGGAAGGCCTCCTTCCAAGCCTCCCGCAAATCCCTAACGCTCATTGTCGGGAGCCGGGATATTTGAACAGCAACATTAGTCATTTACTTCCCCTTTGTTTTCAATTTTTTAAGTTGTTCCAACGAATGCTTCGAAGGGGAATGAAGTCCAGTCCTATATCTCTGTTTTGCCACCTGTTCACGCGACGCCAAACGCACCACGCCCAGCGCCAAGAGCCGCGCAATTGCAGCCACGCGCTCATGTCCGGCCATCTCCGGTTTTTGTATCTTGCGTGGTCTTGGCATGATGTCCTCCTCTTCGATATGAGGCGGTTTTCCGCCCCTATTTATCGACTTGAGGAAGCGCGCGGAAAGTGACGGCGATTTCCGAAAATAGTTTTTGGGTGCCACTCTTATTTTCCAAATTGCGCGGCGTAAGAGTTTGAAACCTAAAGGCTGCGAAATTGACTAACGTCCACCCCCTAGAGAGAAAACCCCAGGGGAGAGCTAAACGGAGCATGAACGGGGGTGTGAAAACATACCTAGAAACGCAAAAAAGCCCGCCGTGGGCGGGCCTTTCTGCAACCTAGGGTTAGGTTTGAAACAAACTTATGGTGGGCGATGAGAGATTCGAACTCCCGACCCGCTGCGTGTAAAGCAGCCGCTCTACCGCTGAGCTAATCGCCCGGATGGACCGGTTTGCCTGGTATCCAATCTTCTCCACGGTAAGGAGAAAATCTGGCGGAAGCGACGGGACTCGAACCCGCGACCCTCGGCGTGACAAGCCGATACTCTAACCAACTGAGCTACGCCTCCGCTGCCAGACGGGTGGGTTATAGGGGCTTGCTGGCGCCCCGTCAACGGGAAAAATGCATGAATCGCGCAAAAAGGCATCGTCCGCGCCTATCTCCTACCTTACCAAGGGGTCTTTCCGTCTCGCATTGATCTGGGTTGAAGGTTGATGGAACAGCTCCCACTCCGTAGCATTGAGGTGTTGTAACACACGACGATCTGAATGCTCCGTTTCTCCCTGTAACTCTTTTTTGGAGGTCTCATGACCCATACCCAACCTCAGACCATCATGGTGGCTGCCTTTTGCGGCACCGGCGCCTATCGCGGGCACTGGATCGCCCGCATGCAGGCCGACGGCAAGCTCTCGTTTTTGAGCACCACCCGCGACGTCGGCGAAACCGCCGATGAAGCCGCTGTCCGCTGCGTCTGCGAAGAACTCTGGCCGGATTGCCCGCTTGGCCCTCACGACTTCACTTTGGTGGGGCACAACAAGCGCCGCAACATCAAGCTGTTCAAGCTGAACTGGCTTCTGGAACTGCCTGACCTGAACATGGCCGGATTTGCTCTTTCCAGCAATCGCACGCCCACAGCTTCTCCTCTGGGCATGTCGATCCTCAGCCGTAGGGCCTTTACCAAGGCTTCCGCCTTTGGACGCTATATGTGTCCACAGCCCGCCATGGAGCAGCTTCATGCCTGAAACCTGCCAACGACAAACGGCCACTTTGCTTTGCAGGTGGCCGTTTTTTATATCGCGTATATGCCTATGTAAAAAAAGCGACCCGAAGGTCGCTTTCAGCTTACGCTTTAACTAGCAAAGACTAGTTAACGGCGTCGCGCAGGCTCTTACCAGCACGGAACTTCGGCTGAGTGGAAGCCGGGATCTTGATGGTTTGGCCGGTGCGCGGGTTACGGCCGGTGGTGGCCTTACGCTTGGTGGTGGCGAAGGTGCCGAAACCGGTCAGACGGACTTCTTGGCCCTTCTTCAGGCTCTTGGTGATGATGTCAACAAAGCTGTCCAGCATGGAAGCGGCTTCGGTCTTGGTGCACTTAGAAGAGTCGGCAATCTTGCTGACGAGTTCTTGCTTGTTCATGAGGGTGATCCTACTCATTACGGGTTACATTGTTTGCATACGGAAAACCTCTTGCGAAGCCTCCCTACCCCGCAGCCAGCTTGGCTTGCCGCGTGATACTCAGATTAAAGTGCTGGTTTTCCGCGGTGTCAAGTGTTTGCTGCAAAAAATCGTATCTCTTTTTTGAGGCCTATCAAGGCTTTCAGGCCCCACCTCCCGGTTTGATAAGTTATGTGTAAGGTTAGGTCTGATATGCAAGCTATTGAATTTATTTGCATTAAATAAGTAACTGAGTCTGTTCACTTTGCCAGACAACCGACCGCAAAAAGCCCTGTAACAACAGGGCTTTTTTTGCGCGTTTTTGCCTACTTATCGTGCATAGGCCCCACCCGAACGACCGTTCGGTGCCTTGCGGGCGGGCGTTTTGCTGCGGGTGGGCGCCTTTACAGGAACCTTTTTACCGCTTTTCGGGGCCGGAGCCGGTGCCTTTTTGGCAGCCGGTTTCGCGGCAACCTTCACCGATTTCGTCTTGGCAGCCGGCTTGGCTTTGGCCTTAGAGCCACCGCCCTTGCCACCGCCGAAGGGGTTACGCACCAGCGCCTGGGCGAGAACTTCGTCCACGCTGTCGACAATAACCACCTTGAGACCCTTCTTGATGACCTCCGGCATATCGGCCATGTCCTTCTCGTTTTCACGCGGGATGAACACAGTGGTGATACCGCTACGGAGAGCCGCAAGCAGCTTTTCTTTCAGACCACCGATCGGCAGGGCACGTCCACGCAGGCTAACTTCACCGGTCATGGCGATGTCATTGCGAACCGCGATACCGGTCAGCACACTTACCAACGCAGTCACCATAGCCAGACCGGCAGACGGACCGTCTTTCGGGGTCGCGCCATCCGGCACGTGGATGTGGATGTCGTGCTTCTCGTAGAAGTTCTTGGCGATCTTCAGGTCATCGGCACGTCGGCGCACGTAGGAGGCAGCCGCTTGAATGCTTTCCTGCATCACCTCACCCAGCTTACCGGTGGTGAGCATTTTGCCCTTCCCGTCCAGCACGGTGGCTTCGATCGGCAGAATGTCGCCGCCGACTTCAGTCCATGCTAAGCCGGTGACCACACCGATCTGGTCTTCGGCATCCTTCACGCCGTAAGCATATTGGTGCACGCCCAGGTAATCCGGAAGGTTCTTGGCGGTTACGGTAATGGTAAATGCCTTCTCCTTCACAGCCTTGGTTTTGGCCCCCTTAACCGCCTTGGCTTGCTTGCCCTTGGCGTTGCGGGTTTCCTTGGTCTGATGCATCAGAATTTCCTTCACGGCTTTTCGGCAGAGAGCATCGACCATGCGCTTGAGGTTACGCACACCGGCTTCGCGGGTGTAGTAACGCACGATATCGCGCAGGACGTTCTCTTCCAGCTTCAGCTCACCGGGACGCAGACCATTGTCTTCCATCGCCTTGGGCATCAGGTGACGACGGGCGATTTCCAGCTTCTCTTCTTCGGTATAACCGGAGAGACGGATGATCTCCATACGGTCGCGCAGCGCCGGCGGGATGTTGAAGCTGTTAGAGGTACAGATGAACAGCACGTCCGACAGGTCGTAATCCACTTCCAGATAGTGGTCCTGGAAGGTGTGGTTCTGGGCCGGGTCGAGGACCTCAAGCAGAGCACTTGAAGGATCGCCGCGGAAGTCTTGTCCAAGCTTGTCGATTTCATCCAGCAGGAAGAGTGGGTTCGAGGAATTCGTCTTCTTGATGTTCTGGATAATCTTACCCGGCAAGGCACCGATATAGGTACGACGGTGACCACGGATCTCAGCTTCATCGCGCACGCCGCCCAGCGCCATACGGACGTATTCACGACCGGTGGCCTTGGCAATGCTTTCAGCCAGGCTGGTTTTACCAACACCGGGAGGGCCTACGAGGCAGAGAATCGGACCCTTAAGCTTGCTGACGCGCTGTTGCACGGCAAGGTATTCGACAATGCGCTCTTTCACCTTTTCCAGACCAAAGTGATCTTCGTTCAGAACCTTCTCGGCAAAGGAGAGATCCTTCTTCAGCTTGGTGCCCTTGCCCCACGGCAGGCCCAGCAGAACGTCGAGATAGTTACGTACCACAGTCGCTTCGGCCGACATCGGCGACATCATGCGCAGTTTCTTCAGTTCGGCTTCGGCCTTCTCTTTGGCTTCCTTGCTGAGCTTCAGATCCTTCATCTTCTTCTCATAGTCGCCGAAGTCGCCTTCTTCGCCTTCGCCCAGTTCCTTCTGGATGGCCTTCATCTGCTCATTCAGGTAGTACTCGCGCTGGCTCTTTTCCATCTGCTTCTTCACGCGGTTGCGGATCTTGCGCTCGACGTGCAGCAAGCCAATTTCGCCTTCCATGAACTGGTAGAGTTTTTCCAAACGGTCATCGACAAGGTCGAGCTCCAGCAGTTCCTGCTTCTGCTCGATCTTAAGGTTTAGGTGACTGGCGATGGTGTCGGCCAGACGGGTCGGCTCGTCGATCGCGGCAAGGCTCACCAGCACTTCCGGCGGAATCTTCTTGTTGAGCTTTACGTATTCTTCAAACTCGGCCACGACGGTACGAACCAGAGCTTCCAGCTCGGCTTCTTCACCTTCGCGCTCCAGGAAGGTCTCGGCCTTGGCGGTAAACATGGCACCGGCATCGCGGATGTCGGTCAGGCGCACGCGGGTCTGACCTTCGACCAATACCTTCACGGTGCCGTCCGGCAGCTTCAGCATCTGCAGTACGTTACCCAGACAGCCGACGCGGTAAACGTCGTCCACCGTCGGGTCATCCAGTTCGTCATCACGCTGGGTTACCAGAATAATCTGCTTACTGGCGTTCATAACCTCTTCCAAGGCTTTGACGCTTTTCTCACGGCCGACAAACAGCGGCACGATCATGTGCGGAAACACGACGATATTGCGCAGCGGCAATACCGGCAATGTCGACACATTCTCCGGAGATGATGTTGTGGCTCGTGGCATATGGCGGTTCCCCTGCTTTTTACTATTAGCTTTGTTCTTGGCATTCTTGTTGGCACACTCTAGCACTCAAATATGCCGAGTGACAAGAGTTGTTTCGAGATTCTTGTAATAACGACTTTTGGTCTCTTACTCACAAGAAGCACGCACGACCTGCCCGCTTACCCCTATGGTGCGAAGGCAGGATTGTATATGCAAGCGGGCATGGCGCATTTTGGTGCATATGTGGGGTGTATTTTGCCATGGGGGTAAGCATTAGCTAAGGGGGTGTGTCGCCCACGAAACAAAAAGCGGGCCCCTGCCCGCCTTTTATGTGAAGGATTTAGCTCGCCTTTTTGGTTTGCTTTTCCGCTTTTTCCGGCTTAGCCGACGTTCCGCTGTTCACATTGTCGGTGTAAATCTTCAGCGGTTCAGCATCGCCACGCACAGTATTGGCGTTAATGACGACCTCTTCCAGACCCTTGGCACTGGGAATATCGAACATCGTATCCAGCAGGATGTTCTCCAGAATGGCACGCAGACCACGGGCGCCGGTTTTGCGCTTGATGGCCTGATGCGCCACTTCAGTGAGGGCTTCCTGAGCAAAGGTCAGGCGTACATTCTCCATCTGGAAGAGCTGCTGATACTGCTTGGTCAGCGCGTTCTTCGGCTCGGTCAGAATCTGGATAAGCGCCGCTTCGTCCAGGTCGTTCAACATCGCCAGAACCGGCAGACGGCCAACAAATTCCGGGATAAGACCGAACTTCACCAAGTCTTCCGGCTCGGCCAACTGGAATAGCTCACCAACGCCACGGTTCTCTTCGCCTTCAACCTGCGCGTTAAAGCCGATGCTGCGCTTTTTCAGGCGCTGACCAATGACTTTATCGAGGCCTGCAAAGGCACCGCCGCAGATGAACAGAATGTTGGAGGTATCGACCTGCAGAAACTCCTGCTGCGGGTGCTTGCGGCCACCTTGGGGCGGAACGCTGGCAACGGTGCCTTCAATCAGCTTGAGAAGTGCTTGCTGCACCCCTTCCCCACTTACATCGCGGGTGATGGAGGGGTTGTCGCCCTTGCGGGAGATCTTGTCAATCTCGTCGATGTAAACGATACCGCGCTGGGCACGCTCAACGTTGTAATCGGACGCCTGCAGCAGCTTAAGGATGATGTTTTCCACATCCTCACCCACGTAACCGGCTTCGGTCAGCGTGGTCGCATCGGCCATGGTAAAGGGCACATCCAGAATACGAGCCAGGGTTTGGGCCAACAGGGTTTTACCGGTCCCGGTGGGGCCGACCAGCAGGATGTTGGACTTGGAAATTTCGATCGGGTTTTCGGTGCCGGAGGCCGCGGCGGCCGTCGCATGCTCAAGGCGCTTGTAGTGGTTATAGACGGCCACTGAGAGGATGCGCTTGGCGCGGCTCTGGCCAATCACGTAGTCATCCAGAATGCCCATGATCTCGGTCGGGGTCGGCAAGCCATGCGCGCCCTGACCACCACCATTGGCCTTGAGAGCCTTGGCGGCGCTGGCCGGTTGGGCCTCTTCCTCACGGATAATGTCCATGCACAGGCGCACGCATTCATCGCAGATGAAGACGGTCGGACCGGCAATCAGCTTACGGACTTCGTGCTGGCTTTTGCCGCAGAAGCTGCAGTAGAGAGTACCGCCGGACGGGGGCGTGTTGGAATCGGTCTTTTTGGCCATGGGTAAAGGTCGCCTTATTGTGATTGGCGCAGTTTTGGGCATTGGGCCTAGGGTGTCAAGCACCAAAGCCAGTGCCGCTTGGCTGTAAGACAATGGGGGTGTGGCTTACAGGAACCTGCCAAAGGGTTGTCTTTCGATTTATCCGCTCTACATAGAATGCTACTACAGACTCAGTTCATGACTCAACTGGCTTCGGCCGACCCTTTCATCCCCCACTATGGAGACCCTGATGCGCAAGAGCATTATTAATATCCTTTATCGCAATGTTGCCGCCAACCCCGACGACATCGTCAAGGAACTGCGCAGCGATGCCACGCTGATCACCGGCAACTGGACACCCCGCTGGGTGGCCAAGGCCTATGCCTGGGTAAGACACCACCCCCAGGTGGTGAATTACCAGTTGAAGAAGCTGGAAAAGGAAAAGCTGATCGCGGAAAAGAACGCACAGTTCACCCTCACTCAGCTCGGCCAGAGCCAACTCAGCTCCCATTATTAATTCTCCTTACGAAAAAGGCGACCCCGCGGCCGCCTTTCAAAAGTCGTCTAACTTAATGTTAGGCGGCTTTTTTCTTTTTCGGTTCGTCGCGGTGGGTAATCACGTGGTCGACCATGCCGTACTTCTTGGCCTGGTCGGCGGTCATGAAGTTATCGCGCTCGGTATCCTTGGCGATGGTGTCCAGCTTCTGGCCGGTATGCTCGGCCAGAATGTGGTTGATCATGTCGCGGGTACGCTTGATCTCATCGGCCTGAATCAGAATGTCCGTTGCCTGACCCTGCGCGCCACCCAGCGGCTGGTGAATCATCACGCGGGCGTTGCCCAGCGCATAGCGCTTGCCGGGGGCACCACCGGCCAGCAGCAAAGCACCCATGCTGGCGGCCTGACCGACCACAATGGTGGAGACTGGGCACTTGATGTATTGCATGGTATCGTAAATGGCCATACCGGCGGTAACCACGCCACCCGGGCTGTTGATATAGAAGTTGATCTCGGCGTCCGGGTTTTCGGCTTCCAGGAACAGCAACTGGGCGACAATCAGATTGGCCACGCTGTCTTCCACCTGACCGGTAAGGAAGATGACGCGCTCTTTCAGCAGGCGGCTGAAGATATCGAAGGAGCGTTCGCCGCGGGCGGTTTGCTCGATCACCATTGGGATGAGGTGGGACATAGTCTCGTCTTTCTATTCTTGAATCTGCTGCGGATGATACGGGCACGAAAGGTTGCCGCCAAGCCCTTTTTGCCGTTAGATGCCGCCGACTTTAAGCAACCCGTCATTTTGAGGAGATATGTGATGCGTACGCGCCGCCTTGGTAATACCGACCTGATGGTCACCGAAATCTGTTTAGGCACCATGACCTGGGGCAGCAGCCAGAACACCGAAGCCGACGCCCATGCGCAGATGGACTATGCGTTCGGTGAAGGTGTGACCTTCTGGGACACTGCCGAACTGTACCCGGTAAACCCCACCTGCGCCGAAACCTATACGCTGACCGAGCAGTACATCGGCAAGTGGCTGAGGAAAACCGGCAAGCGCTCCGACATCATTCTGGCCAGCAAGGTTGCCGGTGCCGGCCGTCCTCACATCCGTGAAGGCCGTCCATTCACCAAGCAGAGTATTACGGAAGCCCTTGATGGCAGCCTTACGCGTCTGAACACCGACTACCTTGACCTGTACCAGCTGCACTGGCCCAACCGCGGCAGCTACCACTTTGGCCAGAACTGGAACTACATGCCGAGCAGTTCCTCCACCGGCCTGATTGTGGATGATATGCTGGATACGCTGGAAGCGCTGGGCGATGCCGTCAAGGCCGGTAAAATCCGTCACTTCGGGCTTTCAAATGAATCCGCCTGGGGCACCATGGAGTACCTCAAGCTGGCCGATAAGCACGGTCTGCCGAAGCCGGTGAGCATCCAGAACGAATACAGCCTGATGTACCAATTGCATAATCTGGATATGGCCGAAGTGAGCGTGCGCGAAGGTGTAAGCCTGCTGCCCTACTCTCCCCTCGCCGCTGGCTGGCTGACCGGAAAATATTACGGTGGCGCCCGCCCGGCAGGCACGCGTTTTGTGCATGAGTCTTACAGCAGCAGCCAACGCCTCACCCCGCAGGCCCAGAAAGCGGCTGATGCTTACGTGGACGTAGCCCGCAAGCACGGGCTGGACCCTGCGCAGATGGCGATCGCCTGGACGCTGACCAAGCCATTCGTGGCCAGCACCATTATCGGTGCCACCACAGTGGAGCAACTGAAGGCGGATATTGATGCCCGCAACGTTGTGTTGAGCGATGACGTACTAGCCGACCTGATGGCCGTACGCCGCGACTGGCCGATGCCGTACTAACGGTTATTTACTAAAAAAGTGAAGGGTCTACGGACCCTTTTCTGATGTAATGCATTTTGCTAAACTGAATCATCACGTTGCAGACAGGGAGGTCGTCATGCAATATGCTTACGTTTGTTACTTCATACTCGCCGTCGCTACGGTCGCTGCACTCTTCACACTACCGCCACTTGTCCGTTGCTGGCACTACCAATACGCTTTTGATGTAGAGCACAACATTTCTTCCCAAAAATCCAAGTTCAAAAAAGCTCTTGAAGCCTTTTTTGAAACCCTTGGACTCGCGCCGATAGCCGCCTACATCGCAGCCTGTTCGCTCTTCTTGATTATTCTTATCTTGAAGAACCTTTAACGCTAAGCCTGCATTACAGACGAAAAACCCCGCATTCTTGCGGGGTTTTTCGTGCTTCCCAACTTATTGCAGTTCGGTCAGCAGCTCGGTGGACGGGATTTCCTTGGTGGTCACGTCGGCCTTTTCGATCAGCCAGCCGGTCACTTTGTCTTCCAGAACCGGGCCGCTCAGTTGCTGGCGGTTGGCCGGGTTGGCAAAGTACTTGCGGGCTTGGTCAGCTTGCGGGCCAGCAGCGGCGATCTGGGCATTCACAGCCGCTTCGAGATCAGCAGCGTTGACTTCGATCTTCTCCTGCTTGGCGATGGAGGCCATAACCAGACCCAGGCGCACGCGGCGTTCGGCCAGCGGCTTGAGGGAGGCAATCGCTTCTTCCACGCTGTTGCCGAGAGCTTCGATCGGCAGGCGGCGTTGTTGCAGTTCCTGCAGTTGGGCACGCCAGAGAGCCTGATGCTCGCTGTTGACTAGGCCTTGCGGCAGGTCGAAGTCCTTGTTGGCTTCTTCCAGTGCGTCCAGCAGCTGGCGCTTGAGGCGCTGCTCGGTAGCCATGGTCAGGTCGCGTACGGCACCCTTCTTGAGGATGTCCTTGAGAGCATCGAGGGTTTCGAAACCAAGTTGCTTGACGCTGTCGTCGCTCAGAGCTTCTTCCTTCGGGGCAGAGATCTCATCGATCTTCAGCTTGAACACTGCCGGCTGGCTGGCCAGTTCCTTGGCGTGGTAGTCGGCCGGGAAGGTCACCTTCACGTCCACTTCATCACCCACCTTGGCGCCTACCAAAGCGTCTTCAAAGCCCGGAATCAGCTGGCCGGAGCCGAGCACGATGCGGAAGTCCTTCAGGTTGCCGCCCGCAAAAGCTTCTTCGCTGCCGTCAGCCTTCACGGTGTAGCCCTGGCCGGTCACGGTCAGTTGGTCGCCTTGAGCAGCCTTGGCACCTTTTTCCTTCGGAGCGTAGGTGGCCATCTGGCCTTCCAGACGCTTGAGGGCGCTTTGTACCAGTTCGTCGGACGGCTCAGCGGTTTCCTTGGTCAGCTTAAGGCCGGTGTAGCCCTTGGCGGTGACGTCCGGGTAAATTTCAAATTCGGCAGTGAAAGTGAAGTCCTGACCTTCAGCAGCCTTGAAGCCTTCTTCCGGGTTGCCAGCGTGGACACGCGGCTGACCAGCGATGCTCAGCTTGTTTTCATCCAGCGCCTTAGGCAGGAACTGCTGAACGAGGCTTTGGGCCACGTCGGACGCGATCTGGTCGCCCATACGTTCCTTCACAACCTTGGCCGGTACCTTGCCCGGACGGAAACCGGCAATTTTGACCGTGGAGGTCATGGCGTTGATGCGGTTTTCCATGTGCTTGGCCACTTCAGCAGCCGGAACGGTGACGCTGATGCTGCGGTTAAGGCCTTGGCCGGTGGTTACTTCGGTTTGCATAATTGCTTATCCCCCTGAATATTATCCATTTTCGGTATGCGCCTGCATACCGGAATTGCGGGAACTTATAGGTCGGAATGCCTTGCAAGGCAAGGATTTGGATGCGGTATTCCTGTAAAGTTAGGGGATACTGATAAAAAATGAGGCACATGGCCTCGGAAACTTTTACAAACTGGGGCGAATGACGGGTTTCGAACCCGCGACACCAGGATCCACAATCCTGTGCTCTACCAACTGAGCTACATCCGCCACCGGTGTGCAGAGCCGTATGTGCCGCATATTGATCTGTTTGGCAAGACCTTGCGGGCGCAAAAATAAATCTCTCCGACGATTATTGGCCTGCGGGATTGGCAGACGACCGTTTTTCCCCTACAAAGCACTCCGTGCGGATGTGGCGGAATTGGTAGACGCGCTGGATTTAGGTTCCAGTACCGCAAGGTGTGAAAGTTCGAGTCTTTTCATCCGCACCAGAGAATTTAAAAGCCCCGGTTAAGGGGTTTTTTTGTTATTTGGCAGTCGTGCTATTGCCCGGGCCGCGGTAGCGGGAGAGCCAATGAGCATAGGGGGCGGGCAGCACCCACGCCGGATTTTCGACTCCCAGCTTTTGGGCCAACTGATAGGCATAGTGAGGATCAGCCAGGTGCGCGCGGCCAATCATCACCAGATCTATCTGACCATTAGCGATGGCCTGTTCGGCTACCTGCGGGTCATCCATGCCCCATGCCGTGGCCACAGGAAGTTTCGTCTCCTTGCGGACACGCTCGGCAATGGGAGCCAAGAAACCCGAGCCCCACGGAATGTTGGAGTTGGGCGCAGAAAAGCCCATGCTGACGCTGAGGAAATCCAAGCCACCTTCGCGGAACTGATTCGTCAGTTGGATGGCTTCGCGCAGCGTTTCCTCGTCGCGGCCATCGTACTCCAGCACACCAAAGCGGGCCGTCAGCGGCAGGTTCTCGGGCCATACTTCGCGTACGGCCGCGAGGGTTTCGAGCAGAAAACGGCTACGACCGGCAAGGTCTCCGCCATAGGTGTCGGTGCGCGTATTGGCATGGATGGAGAAGAAGCTTTGGCCTAAGTAGCCGTGGGCAAAGTGAAGCTCCAGCCACTTGAAACCGGCATCGCGTGCACGCTTGGCTGCGGCGACAAAATCAGCTTTGACGCGGGCGATGTCGTCCAGTGTCATCTCCTGCGGGGTTTTCGATAATCCTCCCCCGAATGCGATAGCCGATGGGGAAATGGTCGGCCAGCCGCGCGGATCACTTTCGGCAATATGGTCGTCGCCTTCCCACGGGCGGTTGGCGCTGGCTTTGCGGCCTGCATGGCCAATCTGGATACCCGGCACCGCGCCCGCGCTTTCAATCGCTTTGGCAATTTTTGCCATTTCGGCAGCCTGAACATCATTCCACAGTCCGGTGCACCCCGGTGTAATGCGCCCCTCGGGAGAGACTGCCGTCGCTTCTACGATCACCAGCCCTGCCCCACCGCGCGCCATGCCGGTGTAATGTGCCAGGTGCCAGTCGTTCGGCACGCCGTCTTCGGCGCTGTACTGGCACATGGGCGGCACCGCAATACGGTTACGGAGCGTGACATCTTTGAGAGTGAACGGTGTGAAGAGAGCTGACATAGGTGGCCTTTTCTTTATTTCGAATAATTCGTAATACCATAGACCACGCTTTTTGCAAATCAAAAAAAGGGAGTCTGCCGACTCCCCTCATCAACCTATTTGGTACGGCTGACTTTCAGCGCTTTGGCCAGATCGACCAGATAGGCCACAAAGTAAATGTAGAGCAAAAGCTCCTGCATTTCGCTGAAGCGCAGGCCATGGATATCGAGCGAAACACCTTCAATGCCCAGCTTGTTCACGTACTTCGGTACACCGGCCAGAAACACCAGAACCGCAAGCGGCACATTTGCCAGCACCGGCATGAACCACTGCGGCAGATTAAAGATACGCGTACCGCGCTTGGCCTCCCACAGCGGCGCGATGATCCCGCCGAGATAGAGGGAGATCAGCAGCAACGCGCGCGGCTTTTGGTCCAGCCACGAGGATGTGTTGTGGAGATTCGTTTCCGATTGGTCATTACGTGCGGCAAACCAGCCTTCCGCTTCCCAGCCCATGTAGTGCTGGCCCCAGCTGATTTCTTCGCCCAGCACAAACACCAGACCCAACGCAAACACTCCCAGCCAGACTTTTACCAGCAGCGGGTATTTACGCGTTGCCAGCAGCCAGAGATTCAATAGCAGTGCACTGACCAGAGCCAGCACCTGCAGGTTTTCAATGACCCCTAGCTCGGATGCCATATACAGCTGGTAGGTTTCCGGGCAGCAAAGGGCGACAGTAATATCGGTGACCATGGCCAGCAGGCCGAGAAGGAAGAGGGAGAGCGCAACAGTCAATTTCATCCGTCTGCCCTACCCGCTTTTGTCAGATGAATCAACCTTTCCTGAATACTTCTTATGCGGTTAGCGCTTTTCGTGGCTTTTCAACTTTTGTCACATCCTTTTAAATACGACATATCGTTTAGGGAGAGACAGCATTATGAAGATTATCGTGGGAAGCCTGAACGCCGCCAAAGTGGGGGCTGTGAAAGTGGCGGCCGACGCTTACTGGCCCGAGAATGAGGTTTGGGGTATTGACGCCGACAGCGGCGTGCCAGGCCAACCAAAAGGCTGGGACGAAACCATGCGCGGCGCCCTGACCCGCGCCCGCAATGCTTACTATGCCGCCGAAGGCAAGGCCGATATCGGTGTCGGTTTAGAAGGCGGTGTGGTGGAGATGGCCGGCCGCATGGTGCTGATGAACGTGGCCGCCGTATTTGATGGCACGCAGGAGTCGGCAGCCCCCGGCACCGGTACACCTCTGCCGGAAAGCTGGGCGATGGCCGTGCGTGAGGGACAGGAATTGGGCCCCTTCCTTGCCGAAAAGTTTGCCGGTTATAACCGTAAGATCGGTGCCATGCCGTTTGTTACCAACGGTGTTCTGCAGCGCGAAGCCATTTTTGCCGAAGCCCTGAAAGGTGCGCTGGCCCCTTGGGTGACGCCAGAAGCCTTCGCAGCCTGACGGCCCTCCGCCCATGGCGGTAGTGTCACAGGAGGGTACGCCAATCGGTTGTGCAAAGGGCCCAAACGGGGCCTTTTCGCTTGCCTGCGTTTAGCTGTCGCGCCTAGCATGCCAGTGCTGGAAAAAGATAAAAATCTGCCCGGCACTACGACTGACCGGAGAATAAAATAAACGAATAAACCACCGGTGATGAGGTTTTGCTCTGCAAGAGGGAAACCGGACTACACGTAAAGCCCCGAGAGCCAATAAGAATGCTCCGGGGCTTTTTTTTTATTTAAGTATTAAGATGTCCGAGAAATGCGTCTTCGTCGAGAATCGGCACATTGTGTTTGGCAGCATCTTTGAGTTTGCTTCCGCCGGCTTCGCCCGCAATCAGATAGTGCGTATTACCCGTAACACTTCCGGTGACTTTGGCGCCTTGCGCTATCAGGCGGGACTTAGCTTCGTCACGCGTCATGGCTGAAAGCGTACCCGTGAGCACCACCGTTTTACCGGTAAAGTAACCTTGCGACTTTACACGTGACTGATAGGCCTGAATGTCGACACCATTCGCGAACAGCGCGCTCACCAAAGCCACGTTCTGTTCGGTGGCAAAAAACGCGATTAGCGCTTTGGCAATAACGGGGCCGATGCCTTCAATCGCCAATAGTCTGGCTTCGGCATCTTCAGCGGTTACCGCGCTGAAGAATGTGGGCCAATCGCCAAAGGTACCGGCCAGATCCTGCGCCGTAGTCTCACCGATATTGGGAATGCCCAGCGCTGTTAAAAAACGCGGGAAGGGAATGCTGCGGGCCTTATCAATACTCTCAATCAGCTTGCTTACACTTTTCTCGCCAAAGCCTTCCCATTCACGGATACGGTCGGCATGGTTGGCCAGCAGAAAGATATCGGCAGGGGTTTTGAGCAGGCCTTCCTTGATGAAGAGCTGCACCTGCTTTTCGCCCAAGCCATCGATATCGAAACAGCCGCGGCTGACAAAGTGAATCAGTTGTGCCTCCAGCTGTGCGGGGCAGTTGAAATGGTTGACGCAGCGCCAGTCGGCCTCGCCTTCGGCACGCACAGCCTCAGCTCCGCAGGCGGGGCACATATGCGGGAACTTGAAGGGGTGGGTATGCGCGGGGCGCTTGCCTTCCACCACGCTCACCACCTGCGGAATCACATCCCCTGCCCGTTCGACAAACACGGTATCGCCGATACGGATATCGCGCTGCGCAATGTAATCCTCGTTGTGCAAAGTCGCATTGCTGACGGTGACGCCGCCGACGTTGACGGGTTCCAGCTTTGCGACAGGTGTGAGCTTGCCGGTACGGCCGACTTGAATCTCGATATTATGCAGCAGTGTGGTGGCCTGCTCTGGCGGAAATTTGTGTGCGATGGCCCAGCGTGGCGTACGGGCTAACTCTCCCAGACGTGTCTGAAGTGCCTTGTCGTTCACCTTGTACACCAGACCATCGATGGCATAAGGCACCTTGGTGTGGCGGTTATTCTGCCAGTCGGTATAGATGGTCATCAACGCCTTATCGCCGTCGGCACTCTCGGTTTGGGGGGTTTGAAAGCCCCACTTCTGCAGCGTGGCAATCAGCGCACTTTCCGAAACCGGCAACGCACTGGCGGGCTCGCACACGCCGGTGGAATAGGCGAGAAATTGCAGCGGACGGGCTGCGGTAATGGCGCTATCCAACTGGCGCAGGCTACCGGCGGCGGCGTTGCGCGGGTTGGCAAAAACCTTGCCGCCGTTAGCTGCCTGCTGGTCATTCAGTCTGGCAAAATCGGCCTCGGAGATATAGACCTCGCCCCGGATTTCAATGCGGTCCGGATGCCTCTCGCCTTGCAAGGTTTGCGGAATATTCTTGATGGTGCGGACGTTGGCGGTGACGTCTTCTCCCACCTCGCCATCGCCGCGCGTAAGGGCCTGTACAAGTTTTTCGTTTTCGTAGGTCAACGAAAGAGAAACACCATCGATCTTGGGTTCGATGATAAACTCCGGTGCCTTTGCAAGGCTGAGAAAACGCGTGATGCGGGTGACGAAGTCTTCGACATCCTCGGCACTGAAGGCGTTACCAAGACTGCGCATGGGGGCACGGTGGGGTTTGCTGCTGAAGGCCGCAGCGCGCGTACCACCGACTTTATTAGTGGGGCTTTCGGCGACCTTGAGATGCGGGTTTTCAGCTTCCAGTTTTTCCAGTTCGCGGAACAGCGCATCGTATTCGGCATCGGAGATTTCCGGGGCATCCAACGTGTGGTAGCGATGGTTGTGATACGCAATCTTTTCGCGCAGCTCGGCGAGACGTTCTTCCACCGACGTGTGGGCGAATAGATCCATTACGCCGCCTTTGCCAGTTGCGTTTCGGCTTCGACCAACAGGGCTTTGGCGGCTTCTCGTGCTTGCGGCGTGATCGCATTACCGGAGAGAAGACGCGCAAGCTCTTCCAGGCGCGATTCATCTTCCAGCGGTGTGAGGCGCGTGGTGGTGTGGCCCTCCTCCACATGCTTGGCGATGCGATAGTGTGCGTTGGCAGCGGCAGCAACCTGCGGGTGGTGGGTAATGGCAAAGGCTTGGTGGCGCAGGCCGATAGCGGCCATGGCATGGCCCACCGAGGCCGATGCGGCGCCGGAGAGACCGGTATCGATTTCATCGAACACCACGGTTTGCGGGGCGAGACCTTGATAGAGCACGGATTTAATAGCGAGCATGAGGCGCGAAAGTTCCCCGCCCGAGGCCACTTTGGCAATAGGTTGCGCCGGGCTGCCGGGGTTGGCGGCCAGGCGTAATTCCACACTCTCGGCCCCCTGCGCATTCCACTGATTCTCCGGCAGAGGTGTGAGCGTGACGTAAAGACGTGCGTTGGGCAGATGCAGGGCTTTCAGTGCGCTTTCCAACTGGGGTTGCAGCGTTTGGGCGGCGGCTTCGCGGGCCTGTGTCAGCGCCTTGCTGGCCGCTTCAAATTGCTGGCGGGCGGCGTTGGCAGCCTTCTGCAAATCGTCCACCTGCGCTTCGGTGTCGGCCAGATTGGTGGTTTGTGCGGCGAGTTTGGTCAGCACATCTGGTAGCTCCGGCATGGTCACGCCGTGTTTGCGGGCAGCGCCTTTGAGGGCGTGCAGACGGTCGTCGATCGCTTCCAGATTGCCTTCGGCTTCAAGGCCACCGGCCGCGCGGGCAGTGTCGTGACCGGCGTCGCTGAGTTCCGTTAAAGCGGTTTCTAATCGTTCAGCCAGCGGTTGGAGAGAGGTATCGACCTGGGCGGCACTGTGCAGGGCACGGGCGGCCGTACGCAGATTGCTGAGGGTAGCGCCTTCCGCGTTCAGGGCCTCATCGGCCAGGCTTAAATGCTGCTGAAGTTGGGCAAAATGAACCAGACGCGCACGCTGCGTTTGCAGCGCCTCTTCTTCGCCCGGCTGGTAGGCCAGCTTCTTCAACTCTGCGTGCCAGTCGGCAAGGCGTTCCGCATCCTGGCGGGCCTGTTCACATTGCGCGGCAAGGTCTTCGTAGGCGCTCTGGGCATTCTGCCACGCGCGATAGGTGTGCTGCACGTTTTGCAGGGTTGCCTGGTGGCCGCCGAGGTTATCCAGCAGCACACGTTGCGCAGCCGGGTTCAGCAGCGCTTGCGTGCCGTGCTGGGCATGAATATCGACCAGCAGAACACCAAACTGCGCCAGTGTGCTGGCGGGCACGGGCGTGCCGTTCAGCCAGGCTTTCGAGCTGTCGGCCTTCAGTTGGCGACGCAGGATAAGTTCGTTGTTCTCAAGACTTACACCCTGCTCTTCCAGCAATGCTTCCAGCTGCGGGGTCAGGCTGGGTTCAAAGGTCGCGGTCACTTCGGCCATACTTTCGCCATGGCGGATAAGCGACATATCGGCACGGTTGCCAAGCGCCAGACCGAGGGCGTCCATCAGCAAGCTTTTCCCCGCGCCGGTTTCGCCGGTGAGTGCGGTAAAGCCCTGCCCGAACTCCAGATTGAGTTTGGAGATGAGCGCGATATTGGTAATGGCGAGATGGGTTAACACGGGAGATTTTTAAACAGTATTCAGGTGCGTGGCAAGCGATGACATTCGATTGCGGCCAAAACTGAGGCAGGAGATATGAATGAAAATAGCTTGAAAACCTTGATTTTATTGCATACATTAAGAAACTTTTTGGGACACCCACCTTTTAGGAGATATACCATGCAAAAACATGATTCCCTTATTATATCCATGCTTTGTGGCCTTGCCTGCCTTTTCTTGTCAGTGTTTTTTAATATCTATGGAACCGAACCCATAAAGCCAGAGCCTCCTTTTCCTGATAGTCCAGGCCTTACAAATTCTTACTTAAGTACACTTGAAATGGCAAATCAGCATCGGATTGTAAAGCTTGCCTTACATGAGGATCCTTCCGGCTTTTTATACAGAGAACTCATGGCTTTTCCAAAGACTTCCCTACCTGATAAAGATCTTACCAATTGGTATGTCTTTGTTCTTATGTTTACTATTCCGATATCCTTTCTTGGAGTTATGGGTGTTGCATTCTGTATTTTTATGAATTGGATAACAGAACCATCACCTCCCAAAGAACCTCATAAGGTTCAGGTTCGACATACACCTTCACCACCTCCACAACAGGTACCGATACCATATGTGCACGACCCATCTCGCATCGGTGACGGTGACAAATGGGTTACTGGCCGTAGCCGCATGGGAAGCCCCTACGACCACGATACCGGTAGAGCCTACTCCGAGCCTCAAGAACGTCTTTATGGTAATGCAGCCTTCGAACGCGATTTTGATAGGGATCGAATGGTTTCAAAAGCACCTCTTAGTCCCCGCGAGGTTTTTGAACGAGACTTTGAACGCTCACTTGCAGAATCGCATGGTTACCATTTTAAAGATAGCGACGGCAACGACACTACTAGCAATGAAGGCAAAGACCATTACTAGTTTTCGTGAAAGAAAAAGGCGGCTTAGGCCGCCTTTTTCTGGTTTTTATGGTTTTTAGAAGAGTTCTTCCACGCCCTTGGCGAGCTTTTTGGCCCAGCTTTCCTTCTGGCCGACAGGTGCCAGTCTACGCGCCGTGAGAAGGTCGTAGGCGCGGGCGTACCACTCGGAACCCGGGTAGTTGTAGCCCAGAATGGCTGCGGCGCGGACGGCTTCGTCATCCACCCCCAGCGCCACGTAGCTTTCGGTAATACGGTACAGGGCTTCCGGCGTCTGGCTGGAGGTTTGATAGTTCTGAATCACGCTGCGGAAGCGGTTGATCGCCGGCAGCCACATCTTCTGGCCCTGGTAGTAGCGGCCTACGGTCATTTCCTTACCGGCCAGGTGGTCTTGGCAGAGGGTCATTTTCAAGCGGGCGTCGCGCGCGTAAGGGCTTTGCGGGTAGCGGTTCACCACTTCGCTGAAGGCTTCCAACGCCTTCTGGGTTTCCGACTGGTCGCGCATCACGTCAGCCATCTGGTTATAGTGGTTGAGGCCTGCCAGATAGTACATGTAGGCGAGGTCTTTATGCCCCGGGTGCATGCGGATGAAACGTTCGATGGTCACGATCGATTCATCGTGGTCTTCGTTCAGCATCTGGGCATAGGCGGTCATGATCTGTCCACGGGTGGCCCAACCGGAATACGGATACTGGCGCTCAAGCTCTTCAAAAGCGTGCACGGCTTGCGGGTAGCGCTTCTCCTGCATGGCATCCATACCATTGTTATAAAGCTCGCCCACGCTGCCGGTGAGTTCGCCTTCCGGTTTGGACGATGCACAGCCTGCAAGAAGGGTGGTGCAAAGAAGGGCCGGAAGCAGAAGGGTGCCAAGAATGTTCTTTTTCATGGCGCTAGAGTGCCGCAGCGGCGAGAGCGTGACAAGAGGGTATTTCGGTTCCGCTACGAAAAGAGGCGGCCACGCCGCCCCTTCTCTTCTCCGGTAAACCTAGGAGTAGAAACGGTAGCCGTTACGGCCCGCCTTCTTCACGGCATACATCGTTTCATCGGCAGCCTGCAGCAGCGACTCTACAGTGCTACCGTCGGTCGGTGCCATGGTGATACCGATGGAGGCGCCCAGCTTGATGCGTAAGTCATTCAGCCAGATCGGTTCGTTAATAAGGTCGATAATCTTCTTCACGCGCTCTTCCACCAGAGCTTTGTCGGACTGACCGTAGAGCACGATGATGAACTCGTCGCCACCGAGACGCGCTACGGTGTCATCTTCCCGTACGCAGGCACGGAAGAGCTCGGCGACCTTGCGCAGTACGGCGTCGCCGGCTTCGTGACCATAGGTGTCATTCACCGGTTTGAATTTATCGAGGTCGATATACAGCAAGGCCAGCGGCTGTTGACGCTTGAAGGCAGCGTCCAGCTTTTGCAGTACACCACGGCGGTTGGCGAGACCGGTCAGCGGATCAGTGTTGGCTTGCTGAGTGGCTTTGTCGGCCTTGGAGAGACGACCAATGGCGGCGGCCAGGTTACCGATTTCATCGATGCGCTTGAGATTCAGAGAATCCGGCACCATGCCGCTTTCAATCTTTTCGACCGCATGACGCATCTGCTCGATCGCGGCCGCATCCTGACGGGCAAGAAGGGCCACAAACCCAAGCACGCCGATGATCGTGATGAGCGTACCGAAGACGGCACTGATAGCAAATGTAAGAGCCGCACCTACAACCAGTGTTGCGGCGACGGGAATGACATAGCGTTGAGAGAGGTTTTTCATGGGCGTTAGTCTTGAGTTTTTCCGGGCCGCTGTCTAGTGGTTTTGCCATTATAGACAACAAAAAACCAGCCCGAAGGCTGGTTCTTTCGCAGAAGCGAAGACTTAAGCAGCCTTCTTCTTGCTGCCGGTGCCGGTGCCGTTGTAAACGGTCAGTTGGGCAGCCGGAGCAGAACGCTGAGCGGTCTTCGGAGCAGCCTTCTTAACTGCCGGCTTCTTAGCCGGAGCAGCCTTTTTAGCAGGTGCTGCCTTCTTAGCCGGAGCAGCCTTCTTAGCAGGTGCTGCCTTCTTGGCCGGAGCTGCCTTCTTGGCCGGAGCGGCCTTCTTGGCAGGAGCAGCCTTCTTAGCCGGAGCAGCCTTCTTCACAGCAGGCTTCTTAACGGCCGGCTTTGCAGCTACCTTCTTAACAGCCGGCTTAGCAGCTACTTTTTTAGCAGCCGGCTTAGCGGTTTTGGTTGCAGCCTTCTTTACAGCAGGCTTCTTAACTGCCGGCTTAGCGGCAGCCTTCTTTGCCGGTGCCTTTTTCGCAGCCGGTTTCTTCACAGCAGTTGCCATGTCTTTAGTTCCCGTTTCGTTGGAGGAGGAGGAGGCGCTCACCGCTGCAGCCTTTTTGGCAGAGCTGGCCGGCTTACCCTTGAAGGCAAGGCCGATTTTTGCCGCAATATCGCGAACCAGATTCATGATCTCGGTCTGCGACGGGTTGGCAAATCCGTCCAGCACGGTGAGCCCGTTTTCCATGCTGGCGGCAAAGAGGACGCGGTTACCGATTTCAGTTTCGGCGACCGGTATATCGAGCTGCTGAAGTTTCTGCTTCGTCTCGATGGTGATGTTGGCGCGGTGAACGACGCGGTTGAGAACAACCATGCATTGACGCGATTCAGCGCTAATGGTGTTGAAGGTTTCCTTCACAGCCCATACGTCAGCAGGAGACGGTTGGATCGGAACCAGTACCAGATCGGCAGCGCGAACGCTTACCTTGATGTCCATCTCGGCGTGCGGCGGGCAGTCGATGATGATGATGTCGTTGCTTTCGCGGGCCATGGAAAGGTCGCGGGTCAGACGCCAGCCGGAGGTAGCTATCAGACCGATGTCGTTGCTCTTGCGCTGAGCGTGCCAGTGGGTGGCGGTGCCTTGCGGATCGGTATCGAACAGCATGGTGGAATAGCCCTGTTGGGCGAATGCTACAGCGAGGTGGGCAGACAAAGTTGACTTACCAACACCGCCTTTTTGTTGTGCTACCGTGATGACGTAAGCCGACATGATAAAGGTGTGCTCCTTGTTATTTAACTAACGCGGATGTTACGCATGAGTTGCGTAAATGGTGAAGTGGGAATGGTGAAAACACGTGCAATGCCAATGTGATGGTGTGACATATTTACGATAAAAACGATTGCGCAGACCCGCATTTTGTGGCGGAATTGCTGGGTAAATTGATTTCATCTGCTGATTGCGCACGCACATCTTGTGGTTGATTTCGCAGCATGCAAACATGTAGCAAATGAAGACATTTTTTACGCGATGACATCGTCTCCACTCTCTCCGCACAACCCTGAATGGCTAGCCAAACTGCGGCTTGCGCGTACATCGGGAATTGGTCCCGTCTCTTTCCGCAAACTTATGCGACTACGAGAAAATGCATGCGACATTGTAGCTGACTGGGATAACTTAGGTATGAAATTACCCAAGCTGGCGGCGGCAGACAGCGTGATGCGCGAGCTTGATACACTGCACAAAAACGGCGGAACACTTCTGCTGCACGGTGATGAAAATTACCCGAAATTCCTGACAGAACTTCCTGACGCACCCCTCGTGTTGAGTGTACTGGGAGATGTGAATTTACTTCATACGCGCCAGGTTGCGATTGTCGGAAACCGTAATGCCAGCGCGGCTGGCATGAGCTGGAGCAAGCAGATGGCGAGTGATCTGGCACGTGCGCATGTTGCCGTCACGAGCGGACTTGCGCGCGGCATCGATACCGCCGCGCATGAAGGTGCACTTGCTGCGAATGGTGTGACGATTGCAGTCGTCGCCGGCGGTGTCGATCACATCTATCCGCCTGAAAATTCCAAGCTGCGTGAAGCGATTATTGCGCACGGATGTGTGGTGAGCGAACAGGCGTGGGGGATGACTCCCACCGCAAGTTTATTCCCGCGTCGCAACCGCATTATTGCAGGCTTAAGCATCGGTGTGGCGGTGAGTGAAGCGACGCGCCACAGCGGCAGCCTGATAACCGCCGAGTGTGCACTGGAGTATAACCGCGAAGTGTGGGCGGTGCCGGGAAGCCCTGCGGATCCGCGCAGTGGCGGGCCTAACTGGCTTCTCAAAAACGGTGCGACACTGATTGAAAATGCCGCCGATATTCTGTGCGATCTGCCAAGCTCCCCTGCCCCGTATGCACCGAAAGTTGCGCAGACGAATCTGTTTGACGCACCCAACGAAGAAACACCGATTATCGCAACTGTCGCGCCCGACACGACATCTCCTCAAAGCTCTCTCTCGCCAACGCAAAATGTGTTTGGGCTGTTAAGCGGAGTTGGTATCACCTTCGATGAATTAGTGCGCCAAAGCGGCTTAGATGAAGCCGGTTTAAGCGGTGTGTTGATCGAACTGGAACTGGATGGCCACGCCGTGCGTGAAGCCGATGGACGTTGGCGCCGCGCGTAATTTTTACTACGCCGCGAGTGCCTGCAAACGCTTTACCACGCTCACAAAACCGTTGCGGCGGTTGGGCGAAAGGTGCTGCATCAGGTTGGTGGGTTTCAGTAATTCCGGCAAGTCCAGCGCAGCTATTTCTTCGCGGGTTTTGTGGTGATACGCCATGTGCACCAGCGCCATGAGACCCTTCACAATCAGCGCATCGCTTTCCAGATGAATGTCGGTCTTGTCGTTGTTCCAACCGACCGTTAACCACACGCGGGATGTGCAGCCGGGCACGAGATTGTCCTCGGTTTTTTCAGCAGCAGGCATAGGCGGCAGCGTGCGCGCAAGCTCGATCACGTAGGTGTAACGCTGCTCCCAGTCGGGTAGCAGAGAGAGCGTTTCAAGGGCTTCATTCAGGGTTGTCATAGCATCGTCTTCGTGTCGTATCGTGTTCTTAAAATTCTATTCGCGTGGTTGCTTGCGGCGGTCGAACAAGCCCACGCCGCCGTGCGCCGCCATGGGCACCGAGTGTGCGGTGACCGGCGGCAACGCTTTGTGAGCGCGGGTTACGCGGTAGATGGTGTAGATGTTGAGGGAGGAGTAGAAAAGCTCCTGTGCAATGCCCATCACCGACTGGTGGTAGACGTTGTAGGCGATCCAGCAGGCCGAGACCATCAGCATCACGCAGCGCAGCTGTGGACCTTTAAGCTGGAACACCGCATAGGTGGCCATGATGTTTGCCAGCACCGGCAGCGCGCTTTGTGGGCCAAGGTAGGTAAAGTGGCCGCACACCATGCCAAGCACGATGAAGAATGTCATCCATAGCAGGCTTTCGCGGGCGTGGGTCATCTTGTTGGCAACCCAGTAACGGCCCGCCGCGACAAAACAGATGGCCACACCGACCCATGCCCCTAACAGCGCGTAGTGCGCAGCCATCAGTACCGAGGAAATGGCAAATGCCGTGCGGAAATTGCGGTCGGCCGGATGCCAGAAACCATACACGCCCCAGGCAAAGCTGAGGGTCGCAAAAATCTGGCTGAGAAGGTAGAGGGTCATGGCCCGTGCTTACGCTATACGCGCCTCCAGGTTTGGCCGTTGGGGCCGTCTTCGACGATGATGCCATGCTCATTTTTCAGTACGTCGCGGAGACGGTCGGATTCGGCCCAGTCTTTGGATGCGCGGGCGGCTATGCGGGCGTCCAATAACGCTGTTTCATTTTCCGAAGCAACCTGCTCTGTGGTAGCAAATTCAATACCTAAAAGCTCTAATGCACCTCGCTTTTGAGCGGGAGAAAGTTCCTCGATAATTGCCAATGCACGTGCGGTATCAAGATCATCAGTCAATACATTTAGAAGAGCATCTGCGCCTGCAACATCGGCTTCGACACCTTCCAACTGATTACGCCAACGTTTGATACGATTTTCAACTGCGGTTAACGCCTCATCAGAATAATCCACCGGTTTACGGTAGTGCGTTTGCAGCAGCCAGAGGCGGATCGCTTCCGGGCTGTACTTTTTCAGCGCGTCTTCTACCAGAATAAAGTTGTTGAGCGACTTCGACATTTTCTGGCCTTCTACGGTCAGGAAGGCGACGTGCATCCAGACACTGCTCATCACGCATTCGGGGTGGAAGGCTTCGGTCTGCGCGATCTCGCAACTGTGGTGCGGGAAGGCCAGATCTTCGCCGCCGCCGTGCAGGTCGAACAGCGCGCTGTCGCCCTTTTTGTACTTGGTGCCAAGCAGTTGCTCGCTCATCACTGAGCATTCGATGTGCCAGCCGGGACGGCCCGGCGCCTCAAATCCTTCAAAGGTCGCGCCGAGTTCACGCGGCAAAAACGCTTGCTCTAGTTTGGTGGCGGACTTGCTGTTGGCTTTCCAGATGGGGAAGTCGCGCGTATCGCGTTTCTCGGCGTCTTCTTCCACACGAGCCTGCAGGTTGTCGAACGTGCGGCGGGCGATGTGACCAAAGGCCTGGTGCGGCGCCCCCAGTTTTTCAAATTCCGGCACCGAGAGCATGACATCTCCGCTGGCGGTGACATACGCCGAACCCTTTTCCAGCAACCCGTTCACCATGGCCACGATCTCGCGCATGTAGTCGCTGACGCGCGGTTTCTGTTTGCGCGGTAAATCCAGCACGTTCATGCGCGCCATATCGCGCTCGAAGATGCCGATGAATTCGTCCGACAACGCAAAGGGATCGATCCCCTTCTCGGCCGCGCGCTGCACGATCTTGTCGTCTATATCGGTATAGTTACGCACGTACTCCACCTTGTTGGGATAGATGTGGCGCAGCAGGCGGTAGAGTACATCGAACACCACGATGGTGCGCAGGTTGCCGATGTGGGCGTAGTCGTACGGCGTTATACCGCAGACATACATACGCACGCTCTGCACGTTGCCGTCGGCATCGATGTCGAGCGGTTTGAACTCCTGCTTGTCGCGCGTGAGGGTGTTATAGAGCTTGAGTTTAGCGTGGGTCATGGGTGTATCCTAGGTGAAAATCGGGGAAAGCAAAAGCAGGCCTGTACCCGAAATCTCTTCAGGTACAGGCTATTTACAGCAAACCGTAAACATACGCGTCATAACCATCATGCGAGCCCGTTTTTGCCAGCTGTTAGGCGGCGCGGGAGACGCTCTTGATGCGGGCAACGCTGCCGTGGCAGGCCTTGAAGCGCTCGCCACTACCACACGGGCACGGAGCATTACGCGGAATACGGCCATCCAGCGGGTTCAGGTCGTCCCAGCTCGCTACACCAAAGGCCTGCGGCGTGATGCCACCGGCTTGCTGCGACGCGGGGACATCCTGCGTGATGGGCCCCTGCTCGCTCGGGCCGCTCATCTCGGTCGGCTGGGCGGTCAGGCCTTGCGGCTCGGGGGCATCTTCCACCAGTTGCACGCGGCTGAGGATGCTGACGGTCTCCTGCTTTGTGGCGGCCAGCAGGTCTTCGAACAGCATGTAGCTTTCGCGGGCGTACTCGTTGAGCGGATCTTTCTGGGCATAACCGCGCAGGCCGATGCCCTTACGGAGCATATCCAGCGCCTGCAGGTGCTGGCGCCAGAGGCGGTCCAGCGTTTGCAGCAGAACGGATTTTTCAATGCTGTTGAGCACGTGCGGCTGGAACGGCTCAGTACGCTGTTTCCAGCTTTCTTCTACTGCCTTGTGGCAGTGCTCGGCGATGGATTCGGCACCGACATCGGCGTCCTTCAGCCACTGTTCGACCGGCAGGGTGAGGTTGAAGATACGGCTCAGACCTTCGGTCAGAACATCCGGCTGCCATTGCTCCGGCAGGGCGCCCTGCGGGAAGGCCTTTTGCAGCAGGCTGTCGAGAATTTCGGCGCGGAAGTCGAGAATGGTCTCGTTCAGGTCTTCACTGAAGAGAATGGTCGTGCGCTGATCGTAGACCACCTTACGCTGGTCGTTCAGCACTTCGTCGTACTTCAGGATGTTCTTGCGCAGGTCGAAGTTAAGGGCTTCGATCTTGTTCTGGGCGTTTTCGATGCTCTTGCTGACGATGCCCATCTGCACGGCGTCGTCTTCCGGCACATTGAGGCGGGCCAGCAGACCTTCGATATTCGGTACAAAACGCTTGATGAGATCATCCTGCATGGACAGATAGAAGACGGAGGCACCGACGTCGCCCTGGCGGCCGCTACGGCCACGCAGCTGGTTGTCGATACGGCGGGATTCGTGGCGCTCGGTCCCCAGAACCTTAAGGCCACCGGCGGCCATCACTTCTTCGTGCTCTTTCTTGTAGGCGGCGCGGATACGTTCGGCATCGGCTTCATCCTTGGCTTCGGCCAGCAGCAGGTCGATGTTACCGCCCAGCTTGATGTCGGTTCCGCGGCCCGCCATGTTGGTGGCGATGGTCACGGCACCCTTGCGGCCAGCTTGGGAAATAATACCGGCTTCCTGCTCGTGGTAGCGGGCGTTGAGCACGTTGTGCTTGATGCCGGCGGCGGTAAGGGCAGCGGACAGTTCTTCGGAACGCTCGATGGTAGTGGTACCGACCAGAACCGGCTGGCCCTTCTGTTGCGATTCCTGAATATCCTTCACGATCGCCTTCATCTTGCCCTTGCGGCTGGGGTAGATGATATCAGCGAAGTCTTTGCGCTGAACCGGGTTGTTGGTCGGGATGACCATCACCGGCAGGCGGTAGATGTTCTCGAACTCTTCCGCTTCGGTGGCGGCAGTACCGGTCATACCCGAGAGCTTTTCGTACAGGCGGAAATAGTTCTGGAAGGTGATGCTGGCCAGTGTCTGGTTTTCCTGCTTGATGTCGACGCCTTCCTTGGCTTCGATCGCCTGGTGCAGACCATCAGACAGGCGGCGGCCAGCCATCATACGGCCAGTGAATTCATCGATCAGCACGACTTCGCCGTCCTTCACGATGTACTCGGCATCCTTATGGAACAGGGTGTGGGCGCGCAGAGCCTGGTTGACGTGGTGCACCAGTGAGATGTTGTGCACGTCGTACAGGTTGTCGTCTTCGTTCAGCAGGCTCTTGGCACGCAGGAAGGCTTCGGCCTTGTCGGTACCTTCTTCGGTCAGGTGGGCGCTGCGCTGCTTTTCGTCCAGTTCGTAGTCTTCGCCGTGCTTGAGGCTCGGAATGAGGTCGTTAATGGCGATGTAAAGGTCGGTCTTGTCGTCGGACGGGCCGGAGATGATCAGCGGCGTACGGGCTTCATCGATCAGAATGCTGTCCACTTCGTCGACGATCGCATAGTGCAGCGGACGCTGAACCAGTTGCTGCGGGCTGAGCACCATGTGGTCGCGCAGATAGTCGAAGCCGAGCTCGTTGTTGGTGGCGTAGGTAACGTCGGCGGCGTAGGCCTCCTTGCGCTCGTCCGGGCTTTGGCCGTGGTAAATGGCGGCGGTGGTCATACCCAACTGGGTAAATACCTGACCCATCCAGGCGGCGTCACGCTTGGCGAGGTAATCGTTCACGGTCACCACGTGCACGCCCTTGCCGGACAGTGCATTGAGGTAAGCGGCAAAGGTGGCTACGAGAGTTTTCCCTTCACCGGTCTTCATTTCGGCAATCTTGCCGAAGTGGAGCGAGAGACCACCCAGAATCTGTACATCGAACGCACGCAGGCCCAGCGCACGCTTGGCCCCTTCCCGTACGGCGGCAAAGGCTTGCGGGATCAGGCTGTCCAGCTTGGCGCCTTGATCGAGTTGCGCGCGCAGCTCGGCCGTTACGGCCGCCAACTGCTCATCGGTTTTGGCCTGCATCTCGGCCTCAAGGGCGGCGATCTTCGGCAAATAGGGCTGCATCTCCTTCAGGAAACGGGTGGAAGGAGTACCAAACAAAGAACTGACAAAATTCAACATGGGCGCACCATAGTACCAGTTTGCCGTTTGGCCAAGGGGATACGTGCAGGAATTGTGAAACTCCCGTTAAGACACCCGCAAAAACTGCTGTTTTTCGGAGCAAACGCCGCTTTCAGCAGACTTACTTGCGGGCCGACCTGTTCTGACGCTTGTAATCGGCCAGCAGCTCATCGCCACGGCCGGATCTGGCCATCTGCAGCACCTGGTCGCGGGTATCCTTAATAAAGGCCAGCGGGTTCAGCACATTGCCGTCTTTGCGCACCTCAAAGTGCAAGTGAGACCCGGTACTGCGGCCGGTGGAGCCCATCAGCGCCACAAGGTCGCCCGCATTCACCACGTCACCTTCCTTCACGGTACCGCGGGTCAAGTGCCCGTAGCGGGTGGTAAAGCCGTTCTCATGCTTCACTTCCACAAGGTTACCATACCCCATACGCCAGCCAACGAACGTCACGGTTCCATCGGCGGCGGCAATAATCGGCGAACCCATGCGGTCGGCAATATCCATACCACCGTGCCATTTACGGGTTTTGCGGAAGGGGTCGGAGCGCCAGCCAAACGGCGAACTCAAGCGATAGGTATCGGTAATAACCGGCCACAGGTACGGAATACCACCACCGGAACCTGCACCAAGGCTGTTACGGATCGCCATAGCGAGCGAGGTTTCCAGAGCAATTTCGGCAAAGTCAGCCTTTTCGGTCAGGCTGGTGACCTGCATGCGCACATCTTCCATGCTGGGAATCGTCGACATCGGCGGAAGCTCTTCGGGTCCACCACGGCCACCTTCATCCGGAATACCTTCTTCGGTCTCGTAGTCGACGGTACCGGAGACATCAATAATCGTTCCTTCGGCCTTCAGCTTATTACCAAGGGCATCAAAGCGGTCCAGACGCGCCTGCAATACACCCAGCTGCTGGGCAATCGTGCGCATCTGCTCGCGCTCGGCGTCGCGCTGCGAGCGCAGCTCGGCAATCATATCCAAGTAGTACTTCACTTCGGTATTACCTGTCAGCGTGGCGGTCAGACGGGCACCGGCAAGGTCGCCTGCCAGAACCATCCCCAGCCAGCCGGATACCGCAAACAGGGCGGCACAGATAAGCCACGCCGAACGCACACGGAACGTGTGCAGATTGCCGGTATCGGTCAACGCAACGGTCAACGTCAGACGGTGGTTCAGCAACTGGCGGATGCGCGGTAACATAGATTTTTAGACTGCGGTGGAGACACGGATTTGGTCAAGCAGAACAACCCCGTCCACCCTATATCGGTGCGGGTTTTTGCAGCAGCGGGCTTGCATTGTGGTCACGGTGGGCGCATGGTTAGGCCAATTGGGGGCAAGGTGTCAACCTTACATATTTGCTTGCCAACAAGTTTTATCAATAACAAAGGGATGAACAATGACCTTGGTACTCCGTAAAGGGCTTCTCGCCGTTGTAGCTGCCAGCGCTTTGGCTCTTGCTGCCTGTGGTGGTGGTGATAAAGATGAACAAACCGGCGCGACGCTGGCCAGCGTAAACGGTGCTGCCGTTAAGGAAAGCCGCGTTGACGAACAACTAAGCCAGATCCCGGCTGCTCTGATGCAAGGCCGCGAAGCCGACGTCAAGCGCCAGATCCTTGACCGCGTTATTGACCAAGAACTGGTTGCCCAGGAAGCCAAGCGCCTGAAGATCACCAGCGATGAAGAGTACAAGAAGCAACTTGCCCTGGTGGAAAACCAACTGCAGGCCAACTTCGTGATCGCCAAAAAGGTAAGCGAAACCCTGACCACCGAAGCCCTGAAGCAAGCCTACGAAGCCAGCAAGGCCAATAACACCTTCCCGGCAGTCAAGGCCAGCCACATTCTGGTACCGACCGAATCTGAAGCCAACGCCCTGCTCGCCCAGGTGAACAAGGACAACTTTGCCGAGATGGCCAAGAAGTTCAGCAAGGGCCCGAGCGCCCAACAAGGTGGCGAACTCGGCTGGTTCCGTCGCGAAGCGATGATCCCGGAATTCGCCTCTGTTGCCTTTAACACCCCGGTCGGCACCGTTGCCAAAACCCCGGTGAAGACCCAGTTCGGCTGGCACGTGATTCTGGTTGAAGACCGCAATGACAAGTACACCCCGCCGTTCGAGCAAATGGAACAGCAACTGCGTCAGGAAATGTCTCAGCAAGTTGTGCAAGGCTACCTCGCCGACCTGCGTAAGAACGCCACCATCACCTACGCCGATGGTGTCGCTCCGGCCGCTGACCAGACCGCTCCGGCTGCTGCGCCTGCCCAGCAAGCCGCCCCGGCTGCCGCCCAATAATATGGGTGAGCTTGAAACCGGCCTTCGGGCCGGTTTTTTGTTGGCCTTTCCGGACGTATTTTGTATGGTGAAGAGGACTTTCATCTGACGAGAGGATTTGCAATGCCCGACTCGCCGTATCGTTCTTCCCCCAACCCTTCTCCTATTCCGGCAGAAACTCCCACCAACGTGGTGCCTTTCAAGAAGGAAGAAACCACGCCTCACAGGCTGCATGATGCATGGACCGTCTATCCACCGACCTACATGACGTCATCCCGCCCTGTGCGTTGAAGCCATTCTGCATGTCTCTCAAAAAGAGAAAGCCGCATCCTTGAAGGGAAGCGGCTTTCTCTTTTTCGATAGCCTCTATTTTTGCAAATGTTCGGCCAGTCTGGAGGGAATCGCCGGTACGTAGAGCATCTTCTTACTGCCCTTGAGCAGCACGGCATCGCCCGACTGCAAAACCTTACTAAAGGCCGCGATATCGAACTCGGAGGGATCTTCCACCCACCCCAACTTTTTGTTGTCCGGCAGAGCGTCGTAAAGGTTCTTCATCAACGGGCCGATAGCGAAAACACCGTCCAGTTTCTCGGTATGAGACAGCAGGCTTTTGTGGTAGGCGGGTGCCTCCTTGCCCAGCTCCAGCATGTCGCCCAGCAACGCCAATTTACGGCCTTGCACGCTCTTTTGCGCAAGGCTTTGCAGGCCTGCGGTCATGCTGGCAGGGTTAGCATTGAAGGAGTCGTCGATCAGCGTAATACCCTTGTAGGTTTGCGCCACTCCGCGGCCCGCCATTTCACCTTCGTTGGGCAAGTTAGAGAGGGCCTTTTCGGCTGGGTAGCCTGCTGCTACCGCTGCCGCCAATGCGGCTGTGGCATTGTACATACGGTGCGGGGCGCCGTTGTGCAGGCGGCCTTCCAGCTTTTCGTTTTTTACCTTGAAGGTCACAAGGTAATCGTCGCCTTCGGTTTTATGGGTTAAAGCGCAGATATCAGCCCCATGACCAAAGGTCATCACGGTGCCATTCCAATTGGCCATGCCAATGTCGAGGTCATTCGGCACCACCAGCACGCCGCCTTTTTTCAGGCCTTCGGCAATCGAGAGCTTTTCGCGCGCAATCGCCTGCAGGCTGCCCAAATGCTCCAAGTGCACGGGGTGCACGTTCACCACCAGCGCGACATCGGGCTGGGTCAGCTCGCTGAGCCGCGCGATTTCGCCAGGGCGGTTCATACCCATTTCAATCACGGCATAGGGTGCGGTGCGCGGAATACGGCACAATGTGAGCGGCACACCCCAGAAGTTGTTGTAGCTACCGACACTGGCCGGTGCACCCAGCATAGCGGCCAGCATTTGTTTGGTGGTGGTTTTGCCGGCACTGCCGGTGAGGCCGATAACCTTGCCCTGAATACGTTTGCGGCTGGCGCGGGCCAAGGCCCACAGGCCGTCCAGCAGGGTATCCTTCACCACAAACTGCGGGATGGCGAGTTCGGGGTCAGGCGTCGTCACAACCGCCGCAACGGCGCCCTTCTCTTGCGCCATTTTCAGGAAGGCGTGACCATCGCCCGAGCTGGCAAAACTGCTGGTAAACCCACCGGACGGCTTACCCGCCAGCGCGATGAACAGATCGCCGGGCTGAAGAGTGCGGGTATCAATGCTGACGCCGGTGACGGGGGCGTCGGTACCTTGCAGCGGCACGTTCAGTGCGGTCGCGGCTTCAGAAAGAGTGAAGAGGATGTTGGACATGGCAGAAAACCTACCAGAAAGCCGTGCAAATGCAAATGGTGCGCCCGGCAGGGATCGAACCTGCGACCGACAGCTTAGAAGGCTGTTGCTCTAATCCGCTGAGCTACGGGCGCGCCCAGATGTGTATTACAGAGTTATTTACGGATGCGCAACAGGCGCAATGCCTTACGCCGCGGGGTATCCAGCTCCCAGATGACATTGCCGAGCTGTGTAGCCCCTGCCCGCACCTTTTTGTTGTTACCGATCACCAAGGCGTAGCGGCCTTCCTTCCACACGTGCAGGTCGTCGGTGGAGTTGCCGATGTAATCGAATTTCTTGACCCCCCAACGCTCTACCAGCGCCGCCGCCTTGCGTGGACCGGTAAGATTGATGGCGGCGTTCTCGGTACCGACCACTTCGTAATCCAGGCCCTTGTCGGTAATGGCGCGCTTCACCAGTTTGGTGGTACTACCTGTCACTACAACCACGGTACGGCCACGGGCTTTTTCCTGTGCAATCCGTTCCAGCACGCGCTCTTCCCATGGCAGTACCGGCACCCAGTCGTACTTTTCGGCCATCTGCTCCAGCGTGAGTTTCATCGCGGCACGGCCCTGTGTGATGTGCAACCAGATAAGCTTGACCAACAGCCACGGACGCGTGGTGAGCACCCACAACAGGCCTTCCAGCGTGAGATCGGACAGCTGCATGGTTCCGTCAAAATCCACGATGAGTGGGATGGAGAGGTCGTCCTGAGATTTCATAGATTCAGTCATGGATACTTCTATACCAAAACAAACCCTTTGATGGGATCTTTAAATTTTTAATGCGGGGGATTTTTAAGAATGGTGCTGCTGGGCAGGATTGAACTGCCGACCTCGTCATTACCAATGACGCGCTCTACCACTGAGCTACAGCAGCGCACGGCGCACGTTTAACTGTATTGCCCGCCCTTCGTCAAATGGAAAAATGCAGTTTGCCTACAGAAATATCAAAGACGCCCCCAGATGTAACTTGCAACACTGCCGCTAAAGCCTTACAAACAGGGCCATGAGCACCGTAAACACCCCTGCAAACGCCCCTGAGATTTCTGACCTGCGCGCCCAGCGCGAGTTCAAACTGAACGAATACGTGCGTCGTGGCGGCGAAGCCTACCCTAATGGCTTTTCGCCCAATGCCACCACCGTGCAACTGGCCGAAACCTATGCCGACGCCCATACCTACAGCCAGCAGGCGCTGCACGATACCCCGACGCCGGTCTTCAAGCTGGCGGGTCGTGTCATGCTGCTGCGCGCCTTCGGCAAGCTGATCTTTGCACGCGTGCAGGATGGCGCCGGTCAACTGCAGATCTCGCTGAGCGTCGATGCCAGCGGCGCCGAAGTGTTCGGCCTGTTCAACGACTGCATCGATATGGGCGATATCATCGGTGTGGAAGGCCCTATCACCCGTACTAACAAGGGCGAATTGACCCTTTCGGTCCAGAAGTTCGTGCTCCTCACCAAGGGCCTACAGCCACTGCCGGACAAATACCACGGCATGGCCGATGTGGAAGCCCGCTATCGCCAGCGTTACCTCGACCTCATCACCAGCCCGGAAACCCGCCGTGTGTTTGAAGTACGCAGCCGTGCGATCTCCGCTATCCGTCGCTTCCTTGATGATCGTGGCTTTCTGGAAGTGGAAACCCCGGTTCTGCAGATCCAGGCCGGTGGTGCCAGTGCCCGTCCGTTCAAGACCCACCACAACGCGCTGGATCTGGAACTAAACATGCGCATTGCTCCGGAGCTGTTCCTCAAGCGTCTTTTGGTCGGTGGCTTTGAGCGCGTATATGAGCTTTCGCGCAACTTCCGTAACGAAGGTATCTCGGTCAAGCACAACCCTGAGTTCACCATGCTGGAATTCTACAGCGCCTACGGTACCCGCGAGGACGCCATGCACCTGATGGAAGAGATGCTGCGCCATACCGTCAGCAAGGTGTGCGGCAGCCATGCGATCCCTTACGGCGATCACGTGATCGACTTCGCGCCGGAATTCACAAAAATGACCATGCGCGATGCCCTGCTGACGCTGGGTGGCTTTACCGAAGCCGATCTGGTTCATGTCGATGAGTTGGCCGCCGCCGCCAAGGCAAAGGGTGTAGATGTACCCAAGCCTCTGCCGAGCTACGGCGAACTGTTCCAGCTATGTTTTGAAGAGCTGGTGGAAAAGCAGCTCATCCAGCCGACCTACATCATGGATTATCCGATTGAGACCTCGCCGCTGGTACGCCAGATCCCTGGCCGTTTGGGTTGGACCCAGCGCGCCGAGCTGTATATTGCTGGTCGTGAGCACGGTGAGTTCTATAGCGAACTGAACGACCCCATCGACCAGCGCAGCCGCTTTGAGCGTCAGGTAGAGCAGGCCAAGAAGGGCAATGCCGAAGCCATGCCGTTCGATCACGACTTCCTCAACGCGCTAGAAGTGGGTATGCCCCCTGCCCTGGGTGTAGGCTTGGGTATCGACCGTCTGGCCATGCTGCTGACCAACCAGCCGAGCATCCGCGATGTGTTGCTGTTCCCGCTGATGAAGCCGAAGGCGGAGTAAACACTACTTCATACAAAAGCCCCCGTTCGGGGGCTTTTTCTTCAGCTTGTTTAGACCTTGAAGCGGCTGGTCTGCATGTTCAGCTCTTCGGCCGACTGGCTCAGGCTTTCGCTGGCCACCTGGGCTTCCTGCACGTTATGCATCACGGCGGCCATCTGGCTACGGAACTCGCCGATGCTGGCGCTGATGGTGTTTACAGCGATGGTCTGCTGGCCGACGGCGGTCACAACACTGACCGAGTTGCTCTTCACTTCATCGAGCGCGTTACCGACACTATCCAGTGCATGCTTGGTGCGGTTCACACTGGCCTGAAGGTCAGTCACCACCTTGGCAATCTCATCGGTGCTGGCGCTGGTGGAACCGGCCAGTTTACGCACTTCATCGGCCACAACAGCAAACCCACGACCCGCATCGCCGGCACGGGCAGCTTCAATCGCGGCGTTGAGAGAGAGCAGGTTAATCTGTTCGGAGATGCCTTTGATCACTTCCAGCACGGTACCGATGGCGTTGGCATTGGTAGACAGGTCCGTGACATTGGTCATGACACCACTGATGGAACTGACGATATCTTCGGTGGCACGGCCACTGCGCTGCGCCTTGTTGTTCACTTCGGCAGCCGAAGCCGAGGTTTCTTCCAGGCTGGCGGCGATGCTGGTCAGCGCGGCTTCCTGTTCGTGCGTGGTGGCGGCAATGCTTTCCATACCGGCGCTCAGTTCGTGGGCGGCGGCGCTTACGGTGTGGCTGGCTTCCTGGGTACCGCGCACAACACCGGTCAGCTCGGTCGCGGTCTTGTTGAATTGCTCCAGCGCGGTACCGATCTCATCCTTGCTGGTCACTTTACCGCGTACGCGCAGATCCAGTTGCGACAGCGCACCAAAAGCACGGTTCAGTTCGGTCATCCCCTTACTGATACCCATTACGACCGGGAAGGTCACCAGAGCGACCAAGACCGCAATCACCAGTGCCACTACGGTCAGAATGATAATCGCCTGGGTAAAGGAACCATCGGCTTTGATACCGCTTTCAGTGGCGCCGTTAATGTTAAAATCTGACAGCTTCATCAAGTCGCCCATCATGGTATCAAATACTTCGCGACTGTTGTTACGCAGCTCATTCTGGGCTTCACGCTTACGCGACAGGTCGCGGGAAATATCTAAGATCTGGTTTATACGGTCCTGATAGGCGGCAGAGCTTTTCACAAAAGCGTCATAGAGTTTACGCTCTTCATCCGTACTGATCAGTTGCTCATACTCAGCCTTATCCTTCAGGAAATCTTCCGTAAACGACTTGGTGCGCTCTTCGCGGCGTGTCATTTCTTCCGGCGTATCGGCCAACGTATGGCTGAATACGCTGAGGCGCTGGTCGCGCAGTGAGACGCGCATCTTATAGCTGGCAATCACGGAGGGCACCCAGTTGTCGGTAATCACGTCCAACTCGTTCTTCATCTGCTTCATTTCATACAGACCAGCACCAGTAATGGCGGAAAGGCTTAAAAAGACCATCAGGCTCAACCCGATAAGCCGTTGTTTAATAGTGAGGGATTTCATAGGGACTTCTGTCTTTTTTTTTATTAGCGCCATTTTGGCTGTTGTCCCAAGTGTTAATCCTAACAGGCCTCTTCCCGCAAGAGGGGGTCACCGTTCTTTTCCTTCCCTTCCTCATTCCGCGCAAGCTAATCATTATAAAACATAATGTTGCATTGTATCTCCGTTACAACAAAGCAACGGAAAGACAGAGACCTTCTTAGCAGGCCTCTCTATATGTAGGATGAATGCACTTTTTCTTTTGTTGTTAAAGGGTCTGACGTGCTAGACAGCGAGTTATGAGCACACTTCTTTCCGCCACCCTTTCCGCCCCGCGCAGCCTGGCCGACAGCCTGCTGGAGCTCACCGACACCTTGCCCGGCCTGAGCCTGGATGTAGGTGAAGACACCACCAACACCGATAACTACCGCTATACGTTCTTTTTAAGCCCCAAGGCCAAAACAGAGCTGCTGAGCGCCTTGGGCGGGATTGTAAACGTCAGTCCGACCTTTGATGACGTCGACACCAGCATCGACTACATCGCAAAAAACCGCGAACTGTTCCCGCCGCTGATCATCGGCCCTTACTTTATTGCGCGGAACGATGAAGACGCCCCGGCCGACCTCATCAAGCTGGACATCATGCCCAACCGCGCCTTCGGCAGCGGCGAGCACGCCACGACCACCGGCTGCCTGCTGGGCTATATGCACCTGATGGGCCAGCGCGACACCCCGTTTGCCACCGGTCTCGACTTCGGTGCCGGCAGCGGTATTCTGGCCATTGCCGCCGCGAAGCGCGATGGTACGCCTTTTACGTGCATCGATAACGACGCACCGAGCGTGGAGATCAATATCCAGAACGGTCAACTGAACGGTGTTGCCGACAAGCTGACCTGCTTTGAGGGCGATGTTCCTCCGGCTGATACACAGTTCGAGATTGTCTTCGCCAACATTCTGCTGCAGCCACTGCTGGAGCTGTCTCAACCGCTGGCTGCCTGCACCGCTAAAGGCGGTAGTCTGATCCTGTCCGGTTTCACCACCGACCAGGCCAAGCAGATTGAAGCCTGCTACAGCCAGCTGGGCCTGAAGAAGGTCTGGCAGCATGAGCATGCCCACTGGGTTGCGCAGGTTTGGCAACACGCCTAGGCGGCAAGTTGCTGCGCCCCTCAAAAAGCCATCGCCCTGCGGTGGCTTTTTGCTTAGCATGATGCGTATGAAACCTGCGCAACTGCTTTACGAAAACGGACCGGACTGGCGTTATGCCACCGGCACCCAGATCAGCGACCCAGCCCTGTGGTACCAATCGCCCAAGGGCGTGACACACATCGTCGTCAGCGAGCTGGAAATAGGCTTAATGCGCAAGACCGCCAAGGTAGACAAAATCCATGCCTTTGGTGACGTGCGCGCCAAGCTGAAAGGCCAGCCGCTGACGCTGGACACCATGCTGCGCTACCTGACCGCGCTGGAAAAAAACCAACCGGACGCAATTGAAGTGCCGAACCACTTCCCGGCCGGTCTCTTCGGTAAACTCAAGGAAGGCGGCCAGCCACTGGTAGTTGCCAACCGTGCCCTGTTTTTCGAGCAGCGTGCTCTTAAAACGGCCGATGAGATCAAGAAACTCAAAGCCGCGCAAAAGCTGAATGAGCAGGCGTTTGAGCTTGCGTTCGGCATTCTGGCGGAAGCGAAAATCCGCAAGGCCGATGCCGTATTGATGTGGCAGGGCGCGGTGCTGACGTCGGAGATTCTGCAAGGCGAAATGAACGGATATTTGGCCCGTCATGGCGCCGAGGAATTCCATCATGGCCCGGTGGTCGCCGGCGGCATGCAGGGCGCCATGCCGCATGCCCGCGGCAATGGGCCGCTTAAAGCGCATGAGTTCATCGTTATTGATTGCTTCCCCAAACACCCCAACGGCTACTGGGGAGACCTGACGCGCACCGTACTGAAAGGCAAGCCCAGACCATGGCATCACAAGGTGTATAACGCCGTGCTGGATGCCCAGAAAACCGGTCTGAAAATGCTCAAGCCCGGCCTGAACGGCAAGGATATCCATGCCGCTGTGGTGGCCACGCTGGAGCAGCACGGCTTTACCACCGGCACCGATAAGAAGGGCAACCCCTACGGCATGTTCCATGGCACCGGCCACGGTGTAGGCCTGGAACTGCACGACCCGGGACCCCGCACGATCTCCAGCGTCGACTGCATTCTGAAACCCGGCATGGTCACCAGCGTTGAACCCGGCCTGTATTACACCGAGAAATCCGTTTCCGGCGGCATCGGCGGTTGCCGGATTGAAGATGTGGTGGTGATTACCGAAACCGGCCACAAGAATCTGACAACACTCAGTAAGGCGGATTGGATTATTAAGTAATGCCTATCCGCTTTGTATGCCGTGGCTTTACATGCCACGGCATTTTTTAGGCATATACCTTCTCTTCTCTTGCACTCCGTTTTTTGGAGTGCTAAATATCACTCTGCAATCAGGAGTGCTAAACACTTCGAGTGCGGTAAATTATATTGATTTTAAACGAAACAGGAGAGCACACATGAGCATTGCTGCCAAAATCCAGCCGCTGGCCGACCGCGTGGTCATCAAGCGCCTTGCCGCGGAAGAGAAGACCGTATCCGGCATCATCATTCCGGACAACGCCAAAGAAAAGCCGCAACAAGGTGAAGTTGTTGCCGTAGGTCCGGGCCGTTGGGACGAAGACGGTGAGAACCGCCTGGCACTGGAAGTGAAGGTTGGCGACAAGGTGCTGTTCGGCAAGTGGAGCGCCACCGAAGTGAAGATTGACGGCGAAGAACTGCTCGTCATGAAAGAAGACGACGTTATCGCTATCGTCAAGTAATCGCGTTTTTACGTTTAAGAATCAGGAGAAGATATTATGGCTAAAGAACTGAAATTCGGTACCGACGCCCGCAGCAAAATGCTGTCTGGCGTCAACACTCTCGCTAACGCTGTTAAGGCTACGCTTGGGCCAAAAGGTCGTAACGTGGTGCTCGATAAATCCTTCGGTGCGCCGCGCGTCACCAAGGACGGTGTGAGCGTTGCCAAGGAAATCACCCTTGCCGACAAGTTTGAGAACATGGGCGCCCAAATGGTGCGTGAAGTGGCCAGCAAGACCGTAGATGTTGCGGGCGACGGCACCACCACCGCCACCGTACTGGCCCAGAGCATCATTGTTGAAGGCTCCAAGGCTGTGGCCGCCGGCATGAACCCGATGGACCTCAAGCGCGGTATCGACACCGCCGTGAAGGCCGTTGTGGAAGAAATCGCCAAGCAGTCCAAGAAGGTCAACGGCAAGGAAGACATCGCCCAGGTCGCAACCATCTCCGCCAACGGCGACACCACCATCGGTACCTACATTGCCGATGCGATGGAAGCTGTAGGTCAGGAAGGCGTGATCACCGTGGAAGAAGCCAAAGGTCTCGAAACCACGCTGGAAACTGTCAAAGGCATGCAGTTCGACCGCGGTTACCTGAGCCCCTACTTCATCACCAACTCGGAAAAGATGGTGGTGGAAATGAAGGACGCGCTGATCCTCATCGCCGATCGCAAGATCTCCAACCTCGAGCAACTTCTGCCGATTCTGGAACCCATCGCCCAGAGCGGCCGTGAGCTGCTGATCATTGCCGAAGACGTCGAAGGTCAGGCTCTCGCCACCCTCGTGGTCAACAAGCTGCGCGGCGGCCTCAAGGTCTGCGCCGTGAAGGCTCCGGGCTTCGGCGACCGCCGCAAGGCCATGCTGGAAGACATTGCCACCCTCACGGGCGGTATCGTGATTAGTGAAGACACCGGCATGACGCTGGAAGCTGCCAACCTCGAGATGCTCGGTAAGGCTGGCAACGTGACCATCTCCAAGGACGCCACCACCATTGTGGAAGGCAAAGGCGACAAGGCCGCGATCGAAGGCCGTAGCCAGCAGATCCGTCAGCAGATTGAAGCTACCACCAGCGACTACGACCGCGAGAAGCTGCAAGAGCGTCTGGCCAAGCTGGTCGGCGGTGTAGCCGTGATCAAGGTTGGCGGCGCCACCGAAGTTGAGGTTAAGGAAAAGAAGGACCGCATCGACGACGCCCTGGCCGCCACCCGCGCGGCTGTGGAAGAAGGCGTTGTGGCTGGTGGCGGTACCGCCCTCATCCGCTGCCTGAAAGTTCTGGAAGCCCTGCAAGGCACCAATCAAGACCAGAAGGTCGGTATCGACATCATCCGTCGCACGCTGGAAAGCCCGCTGCGCACCATCGCCAGCAACGCCGGTGAAGACGGTGCCGTGATCGCCGGCAAGGTGAAGGAAGCCAAGGGCAGTGCCTCTGGCTACAACGCCGCCACCGGTGAGTACGAAGACGATATGTTCAAGGCCGGTATCATCGACCCCGCCAAGGTGGTCCGTACCGCCCTGCAGAACGCCGCCAGCGTTGCCGGCCTGATGCTGACCACCGAAGTGATGATCACCGACGCTCCCGAGCCGAAGTCAGCCCCTGCTGGCATGCCCGGCGGTATGGGCGGCATGGGTGGTATGGACTTCTAAGTCCTGCCAGAAGGGGCCGAAAGGCCCCTTATTTTTTTAAAGGAGATAAATGTTATGCCAGTCGATAGAACAGCTCTTAAATCTGCATATGCAATTCTGAAGGGACTAGATAAAGTTAATGTCCGCGGTTGGGAACCTCGGGAAATTGGTGACGATTTTGAGGCCGCTATAACATCTGTGGAGGGAGCTTTAGGGGAAAAAATGCCTCGTCTACATCTTCCTAACTCAGCTTATAGTGAAAATAGACAACGTATTGATTCAGACATTGTTAGATTGAAATTATGCCAAACTTTGAGCTTTTTAGAAGTTATTCATAATTTATCCCAAGAGCTTATTGAGATTGGAACTCTTTTTAACTCAATTCAAGATGAAGAATTAAGGAATAGATGCGCAGACCTTTTATCTGCAAGAGACCATTTTGATCGAGCCATTAATCAAGCAACACTAGTTTTGGAAGACCGTATCCGACGTAAATCAAATAATAAAGATGGTCTTACTGGTACTCCCTTGGTTAATAAAGTCCTAAATACAGACCTTTCTAAAACAGTATTAAAACTGAGTAATGATGAAGGCGAACATGAAGGATTCTGTCACATAATCAGAGGAATCATGGGAGCATTTAGAAATGAAACCCATCATCATGTTACTGAAAGATTTTCTCGCGAAGATGCTTTGAAAGTTTGTTCTTTTATCGATAACATTTTAAAGATAATAAGTAATTCTGAAGTTGTACGGACTTAAAAAGGTCCTTCATGGCCCTTTTTTGTGCCTCCTGTCAGCCGCCCTGTCAGCCGTATACATCCGCTTCATCATAAACACTTTGTGAAAGGTTGGTTACCGACCTGACGAAACGAAACGGAGACTGACCTTTATGACCAACAAACGCCGCCTGACCCTTGTCGCCCTCGCCGCCTTCGCTACCGGGCTTATCGCATCCTCCATCATGGGTGCGCTGAATGTACCGTCCGGCGTGAATATCGCGGCCGCCATGACCATTACGCTGGCCATGCTGGTAGAGGCTCCGCTGGCTGCCATGGCGATTGCCAAATACAAGCACCGCTAAGAGATATACCGGTACACGTTACCAAAACCTTACGAAAAGCCCCGGTTTCCGGGGCTTTCCTTGTCTCAACCTTACCAAAGCGTGCGTTACCGAGGCTTTTGCCGTTACGTAGGGTTGCCGTTTTGCGCTCTCGCTCATTATTCTGAATGTAAGACACGGCTTCGGCCACGACCCTTTTCCCAGCGGTTTACGCCGCCAACATTTTGAAAGGTTTTTCATTCATGAAAAGCATTCTGTCCTCCCTCGCGTTCTTCGCCGCTTTTCTGGTACTCGTTCTTGTCTCCGTCAATGTTCAGAGACTGCCGGAAGACCTGCTGAACGCCGTATTCGGCATCTCGATCGGCCTGCTGCTGATGATACTGGTCATTCTTCCGTGGATGCGCAGCCTCAGCCGGCGCAGCCTCTTCGAAGCCAGCAATACCTGACTTCTCTTCTTGCGTTTTTGGAACTCCGCCGTGTGGCGGAGTTCTCTTTTTTCCTACTGAGACTTGAAAAAACGGCTGGATAGCTTATGTAGGCACCATATTCATCTCACGTCAGGAGTTTCCCGATGTCCTTTTTCTTCTACGCCTTTCTGGTACTTCCGGCTTTGCCGCTCACTCTCATCACGCTCTCAGCCGTGTATGGCAACCATACACTTGCCTCACGCCGCGTTGTGATGAACGCCAACCGCGGGCAATGCCCCCGTTAAAAAACCCCGCTGTTCTGCAGCGGGGTTTTCCTGTTTTGATTCTACCCTTAGAAGCGGTAACCAAGCGTCAGCTGACCGAAGACATCGGTAGCAGGCTGGCCCTTATATTCCTTGGTCATCTGGTTGATGCTGACCGTGGTGCGGTACTTACCGGCCGTCACAGCCAGACCAGCGGTGGCATTACCGACCAGCCAGTTCTTGGCGACGTGGGCGCCGTTATCACGGAAGCTGTTACCATCGAGGAAGATATTGCGGGCCATCAGGCGACCATCCACACCTACAAAACCGTACCAAGTGAGGAAGTCCGGCGCCTTGCTGAAGACAGCGGTACCGGGCATGCCGGGCACCATGTAGCTGACTTCATCCTGACCACGGGCGGCATCCGGACCAAAACGCAGGGTGGCACCGGTGGTGGCGTAGGTATAGGCGTTACCTGCGGCAAAGCCGTAGCGCGGTTCCAATTCCACAAACCAGTCGCGGCCGAAGGCCTTGTACGTGTCGTCCCACGCATTGCGGTGGCGGCGCAGGTAGCTGACGTTCAGGATCGGTTCGTCACTCAGGTGATAGGCATCCCAGCCGGCAGGCTTATAGAAATCGAAGAAGTCGTGGAAGGCACGCTGCACGTACTTACCTTGGGCCGAGGGGCCGACCATACCGACGGTCGCGGTATAGGTATCCCAGACATCGCCCTTCATGTTGGTGAAGCCGAGGTTGGTGAACAGGAAGCCGCTGTACGGCATGTCATCGCGGGTCGGGTTCGGGTTTTCGGCATGATCCGGCGTAAAGATCGCATGATTCAGGCTGAAGGTTCCGGCGACCTTGTCACCATCGGTGTTCAGAAACGGCAAGAACTCGCCGGTCTTTTCAACCCAGCCCGGGGCACCGTTGTGCACGCGGGTGTACTCGATACGCGCGCCGTTGGTGTAGTGACGGTCGGTGTTACCGAAGTACTTATCGTTCTCGGTGGTCAGCGTGATGAACTGGTCCTCGTAGCTCTGCACGGGCTTGGCAGCCTTGACTTCTTCGGCATGCACGGCCGGCATAAGTGTGGCCATTGCCAGCACCATCAAACTTCCCTGCCCCCACGCACGCACAACGCTCATAACACACCATTCACTTTTGTTTTTTCGAAATACACTCATCATCTACCGCACAACCCGTTTCACGGCAAGGTGTTCCCACCTTAACTGCCGCAAAAACAATCCTCTGCATCGTACCCTGTGGCGGCCTTGCACAATACTTATGCAAGGCCGCCCAAAGTTATCTGTCTAAGATGCCTTAAGAGCCGTTACGAGACCTTCGACAATCGCTTTGGCATCGCCCAGCACCAGCGAGCAGTTTTCCATACCGAACAGCGGGTTATCCACCCCGGCATAGCCCGGACGGTGACTGCGCTTGACCACATAGACCTGCTGCGCCTTCCAGGCTTCCAGCACCGGCATACCGTAAATCGGGCTGCCCGGAGAGGTCTGCGCGGCGGGGTTGACCACGTCATTGGCACCCAGCACCAGCACGACATCGGTCTCCTTAAAGCGGGGGTTGATGTCTTCCAGCTCGTGCACGCTGTCGTACGGAATGTCCGCCTCGGCCAGCAGCACGTTCATGTGGCCCGGCATACGGCCCGCCACGGGGTGGATGGCGAATTCGGTCGCAATGCCCTTCTCTTCCAGCAGGACGTAAAGCTCCTTCACGGCGTGCTGGGCCTGGGCCACGGCCATACCATAGCCCGGCACTATAATGACGCGGGCGGCGTTGGACATCATATACGCGGCATCGTCGGTACCGGCTTCCTTCACACTCATGGCCGGGCCGGCTTCACCGCCTGCGGCCGCGGCGGGTTCGGCACCGAAGCCACCCATAATCACACTCAGGAAGCTGCGGTTCATGGCCTTGCACATGATGTAGCTGAGGATAGCGCCGCTGGCACCGACCAGTGCACCGGTCATGATCAGCACCGGCTGCTCCAGCATAAATCCGGTGGCGGCTGCGGCCCAGCCGCTATAGCTGTTGAGCATGCTCACCACCACAGGCATGTCGGCCCCACCAATCGCGGCGACCAGTGTTACCCCGAGAATAGCGGAAATGATCACGATCGCGGCCAGCGGCAGGAACGTCAGGTTCATGATGAACAGCAACGTGGCCAGCACAAGCGCAAGCACAAGGCCAAGATTCAGCACATGGCGGCCGCTCCAGCCCCATGGCTTACCGCCGATGACCCCCTGCAGTTTGAGGGCGGCCAGTACACTACCGGTAAAGGTGATCATACCGATGGCGGCACCGATGCCCATTTCCGCAGCCGTCCCGCCATCCAGCGCGTTAAAGGTCATCTGGCGCAGATACATACCGACAGCCACCAAGGTCGCGGCCAGACCGATAAAGCTGTGGAAGGCCGCAACCAGTTGCGGCAGCGCGGTCAGCGGCGTCCTGCGGGCCATCGGGATGCCAATCACGGCCCCCAGGCCGAGACCGGCTATAATCCAGAGGTAGGCTCCCACCTGCGGCACCATCATGGCCGTGGCGACCGCAACGCCCATACCGAGCATGGCAAACAGGTTGCCGCGACGAGCAGTACGCGGATGCGAAAGCCCCTTAAGGCCCATAATGAAGAGAATGGCAGCCAGCAAGCCCAGCAGCACCATGACGTCGGAATTGATGAGGAACAACATGGCTTATTCTCCTGCCTTGGCGTGTTGCGCAGCTTTCACCGCGGCACTGGGCGCTTTCGGCTTGAACATCGCCAGCATACGGCCGGTGATGGCAAAGCCACCGAAAATATTGATGGCGCAGAGCACGACGGCAATAAAGCCAATGATGCGCGCCGTCCATTGGAACAGACCTGTGTACTCAGGGTACGGACACGGCAGCGCGCTGCACACGTCGGCGCCGAGAATATCCGGCCCAACGACCATCATCGCAGCGACCACCACGATGCCGGAAATGGCATTCGTGACTGCCATGAGCGGCGTATGCAGCGCGGGTGTGACGCCCCACACAACGAAGTAGCCGACGACGCAGCTCAGTACAAAAATCACGGTTAAAATTGTCAGCGGAGAGAGATCCATTACATCCACACTTTCTTGGTCATTCGGGCTTCTTTAGGGGTTGGTGCCATGCACTGGTCGGTGCGGGGCAGGTAACGGCCTGCGCCACAGCCACACAGCGCCACAGCGGCAAACAGCAGCACGGCGGCGCACATTAGGCCGCCACCTTGCCATCGTTCACCACCGCCATAGCGGCAATCAGTTCATCGTCAAAACTCAGGGCGTTATCCACCACCAGCAGGCTCAGCAAGTTGACCATGTTCTGAGCCCAGAAGCGGCTGGCATCGCCGGCCACGTTGCTGACCCAGTTGGTTTCGCCTATCAGAGTCACGCCGTGGCCCACGCTCACAACCTCATCGGCGCGGCTGGCGGGGCAGTTACCGCCCTTGATGCCGTTCACCTTGTTAAAGCCGCCGCAGGCCATATCGACGACGACACTGCCGGGCTTCATGGAGGCCACGGTTTCTTCGGCCATCAGCACCGGTGCAGGTTTACCCGGCACTTGGGCTGTAGAGATCACAAGATCGGCCTCCGCCACAAACGGGGCCAGCAGGCTTTGCAGGTGAGCTTGGCCCGCTTCATCCAGTGCGCCAGCGTAACCGCCCTTGCCTTCGGTCGCCACATTGGGGTCATCGAAGATCACCGGTTTGGCACCCAAGCTACGAATCTGTTCCGACACCTCCGGGCGGACATCGAACGCCTTGACCTGTGCCCCCAGACGTTTGGCAGTGGCAATGGCCTGCAGGCCTGCCACTCCCACACCCAGCACCAGCACGTTGGCGGGCTTGCTGGAGCCTGCAGCGGTCATCAGCACCGGCATCAGGCGCGGCAGATAACTTACGCCGCCCAGTACGGCTGCATAGCCGCCCAGGTTGGCTTGCGAACTTAACACATCAAGCGCCTGTGCACGGCTGGTGCGCGGCAGTTTTTCCAGCGCCAGCACATGGTGCGCCTGCTTGGACAGCGCGGCCCAGCTGTCCTGTCCCGCCGTGAGGCAGATCAGCATACCGTTCTCAGTCAGTGGCAATTTTTCCTTAACGGTCGGGGTAGAGACACGCAGGACAATATCCATTTTCTCCTTGCTAAAGTCTGGCACGATGGTGGCACCGGCCACCTCGTAGGCCGCGTCGGTAAACCCGGCGGCCAGACCGGCGCCCGACTGCACATAGACCGTCAGCGCGGGGAGTTTCTTTTCCAGACGCGCCAGCGCATCCGGTGTCATAGCTACACGTTGTTCTTTGCCGCCGCTGAGGGCGGCTTCGTGCATGATTCCGATTTTCAAGCTCATGCGCTAAAGCTACGCCGGTTACTCTCACCCGGCTAGCCGACCTGCCCACAGTGCGGGCAAGTTTGGGTGAAGAGCCCTGCCACCTCGCACGCCTCTATGGCTGACCTTTTATAAACCAACTTGCAGAGAAACCGAATTTGGGCTACACCCACCCTCGGTCGGGGCGTAGCGCAGTCTGGTAGCGCACTACGCTGGGGGTGTAGGGGTCGTAGGTTCAAATCCTATCGCCCCGACCAGTAATGAGCGTATTTGGAAAGTTACTCTTCCAAGTACGCTCTTTTCTTTATCTCCGTCGTCTTTAAACTCAGGTGCTGAACACTACGATGGGGGTACGCTCTGTAGTGTTTCTTTGGTGTCGTGCTAGGCCGCTGTCGCGCGCTCGGGCAACAGCCCTAATTGCTCGACTTTTTCACGCAGCATCAGAAAATCGGCCCAGGCCTCTTTTTTGGCAGGCGGATTACGCAGCAGGTAGGCCGGGTGGAACGTGGCGAGGGTCGGCACTTTGCCATAGCCCGGTACATCAAATTCCAGCCAGCGATTACGGAACTGGCCGATACCGTCTTTGGTCTGCAACACCGCTTTGACCGCCGTCCCGCCGACCATCACGATGATCTTCGGGCGCAGCAGTTCCAAGTGCTTCAGCAGAAACGGGCGGCAGCTCAGAATCTCGGCGGGGGTGGGCGTGCGGTTGTCTGGCGGGCGCCAGAAGACGGTGTTGGTAATGTAAACGCCGCCCTTGTCTGCCGTGTTACGGCTAAGGTTGATCTCGGCCAGCATTTTATCCAGCAACTGGCCACTGCGGCCCACGAATGGTTTACCTTGCGCATCTTCCTGCGCGCCAGGCGCTTCGCCGATCAGCACGATGCCGCCTTGCGGGTTGCCATCGGAGAAGACGGTACGGTTTGCCGAGGCTTTCAGTGAGCAGCCTTCAAAGGCTTCAACCGCCGCCCGGAGTTCTGCCAGGGTTGTGATATGTGAAAGATCCATGCCGCGATTCTACCCCGTTAACCGGCGCGCTGAAAGCCTGCATGTGCTGTTTAACGCCATACGCAGCGGCAACAGCATGGCGCACTGCAACGTATGCGGGTTGTCGCAGGGTATTCACCATGATATATTTAAGGGTATTAACAGTACAGAACCGCACCCCATGACATCCCTCTCCTCCTGCCCCAGCCCGCGCGGTCGTCCGGTAGACCACCGCAAGGATGAACAGATTCTGCAAGCCGCCGGCCAGCTGTTCATGCGCGAAGGGCTGCAAGGCACCACCATGGAGCAGATCGCCAAGGAAGCGCAGGTCTCCAAGCTGACCCTGTACCGCCGCTACCCGGATAAAAACACGCTGTTCACCGAGATCATCTCGGAACGCTGTGCGCATTATGTACCGGAAGATATCTTTGAGGCCAACGGCACCGCGCACGAATGCCTGATGCGCTTCGGGACCGCCCTGCTTACTCTGATCACCAGCGAAGACGGCGTGAATCTGAGCCGCGTACTGACCGCCGAAGCCCGCCATAACAGCGACATCTGCAAGCTGTTCTTTGCCTCCGGCCCGCAGCGCGTGAAGAAGGGCCTGCTGAACCTGATGGAGAATCTGTGCAGCAGCCAGCGCATCCGCTGCGATAATCCGACAGAGGCCGCTGAAATGTTCAGCGCACTGATAGTCGGTGCAGATATGAACAAGAAGTGCAGCATGCATCTGCGCCCCGCACCCTCCCGGCAAGAGATTGAAGAGTATGTTGCCCGGGCCGTAAGCTTCTTTTTAAAGGCTTATAACTAGAATTTACATATGCCCCTTGCAGAAGCCTGCAAGATGCGGTACATCGCCAATCGGTCGGGGCGTAGCGCAGCCTGGTAGCGCGCTTCGTTCGGGACGAAGAGGTCGGAGGTTCGAATCCTCTCGCCCCGACCAGTAAAAAGCCCTCTCGGATGAGAGGGTTTTTTACTGTCGATTTAGCGATAGGAACGGCCCTTTCACACCGTATGGCGTAAGCCATTACTTAAAACCGCCACGCCTCAATCCTCGTTCTTCAACGATTTTTCTCCCTTCTCTTTCCTGCCTTATTCGTGCCCTTTGATGCTGGACAAGGCCGCCAAATACGCCAAAATGGCGCCATGGCCTTACTTACCCAACGCAATTATTTGCCTTTATTCCTCTCCCATGTACTGGGAGTCTTCAACGACAACGTGTTCAAAAGCGCCCTCACCATGCTGGTCACCTACAAGCTGGCCGAGGCGTACGGGCTGAATGCCGCCATTCTGGTATCGCTCGGTGGCGGCATCTTCATTCTGCCGTATGTGTTGTTCTCCGGCATTGCGGGGCAGATGGCCGATAAGTTTGAAAAGACCAACCTGATCCGCTGGATCAAGCTGATCGAAGTGCTGATCGTGCTGACCGGTACGCTGGTGTTTTTGGATGGGCACCTGTGGGGGATGTTCCTGCTGCTGTTTTTGATGGGCATGCATTCCTGTTTCTTCAGCCCGCTGAAATACGGCATTCTGCCGCAGGTACTGCACAAGAACCAACTTGTGGCGGCTAACGGCCTGTTTGAAGGCAGCACCTTCCTGTTTATTTTATTGGGTACCATGTACGGCGGCGCACTCATTTTGCAGCCGAATGGCATCCTCCTCGTCGGCGTCACGTGTGTGGCCGTGGCCGTGGCCGGACTGATTGCCAGCTACTTCATTCCGATGGTCAAAGGTGTAGACCCACACCTCAAGCTCTCCAAAAACTTCCTGGCCGAAAGCCTGCGGATGATCGGCCACGCCCGCGACGGTGGTCAGGGCATTCTAAGCTCGCTGCTGTTCATCTCGTGGTTCTGGCTGCTGGGTGCGGTGCTGCTCAGCCTGATTCCGGTATACGGCGCGCAATACCTGCATGGTGATGAACTGACCACCACCTTCCTGCTGTCGCTGTTCTCCATCGGCGTGGCCTTGGGTTCGGTGATGTGCCAGAAGATCCTCAAAGACCAGATTTCTCTGCACTATGTGCCGTTTGCCGCACTGATGATGTCGGTCGCCGGTGCCGGTATCATCTGGCTGACGCCGCTGATGCCCGCCCATACGCCGGATACGCTGCGCAGCATGGGTGACCTGCTGAGCCTGCCGATGTTCTGGCCAATTGTTGGCTGCTTTGTGATACTGGCCTTTGCCGGAGGTATGTTTACCGTGCCGCTGTACGCCTATGTGCAGGCGTATGGCAAGGCCGCCATCAAGTCACGTATCATCGCCGCCAACAACGTGCTGAATGCCGTGTTCATGGTGGCCGGGGCGCTGGGCAGCAGCCTGCTGCTGAGTGCCGATGTCAGCCTGCTCGGGGTTATTGGCGTACTGATGTCGCTTAACCTGCTGGTGGTTCTGTGCAGTGTCGGCATGCTGCCGCATGCGCGCAAACAAATGCTGCTGCGCTGGATCCTTGGCCCGCTTTTCCGTGTCGAGGTTCGTGGTCTGGAAAACCTGAAAAAGCTGCCGAAGCGCCTGGTTATCATCTGCAATCACCAATCGTTCCTGGATGCCGCACTGCTGGCGATCTTCCTGCCGATCCGCCCGACATTCGCAATCGATACCGTGCGTTCCAAGGAGTGGTGGATCAAGCCGTTCCTCAACTTTGTACGCGCGCTGCCAGTGAGCCCGGATAACCCCTATGCGGTACGCGAACTGATCAAAAAGGTACGCAACGATGAGCACGTGATGATCTTCCCCGAAGGTCGCCTGAGCCAGACCGGTATGCTGATGAAGGTGTACGACGGCACCGGCATGGTGGCCGTGAACGGTGACGCCGATGTACTGCCGATCATTCTGGAAGGCGCCCAGTTCTCCAAATACACCACCCACAAGAATGTGGTGCCGAAGCGCTGGTTCCCCAAAATCACCATTACGATTCACCCGGTGCAGAAGCTGGATGTGAACCCGGACATTCGCGGCCGCGCACGTCGTGTGGCGGCTGGTCAGAAAATGCAGTGGATCCTCACCGAAGCCCACTACAAGACAGCCGATACGAACCGTACGCTGTTCTCGCATCTTATGGCCTCCGCCAAGCTCTATGGACCCAAAAACTGGATCCTGAAGGACATCAATCTGACGCCCCTCACCTACAAGGATCTTATCGCGCGCAGCCTTATGCTGGGTGGCGTGCTGCAACGCATGGGCTATGCCCCGCGCTATGCCGATGGCCACCACGCCGTAGGCGTTCTTCTGCCGAATGCCAATGCCGCGGCGGCAACCTTCTTTGCCCTGCAAGCCGTGCATGCCGTGCCGGCTATGCTCAACTTCTCGGCGGGGAATGATGCCGTAACTTCAGCCTGTAAAGCTGCCAAGATCAAGCATATCCTGACCGCGCGCAGCTTTATTGAAAAAGCCAAGCTGGAAGGACTGATCGCGCATCTGCAAAAGCAAGGCCTGGAGATTGTCTGGCTGGAAGACATCCGTGCCAAGCTGACGCTGACCGATAAGCTGAAAGTGGTACTGGCCGGCAAGTGCCCGCACTGGTTCTATAAAGAGCTTCCGAATGAACCCAAACAGCCTGCTGTGGTACTGTTCACCAGCGGTTCTGAGGGTAAACCCAAAGGTGTGGTGCTGAGCCATATCAACCTCAATACCAACGTGGCGCAGGCCCGTGCGGTGGTCGACTTCAACCCGAAGGATACCCTGCTGAACGCCTTGCCGATGTTCCATTCCTTCGGCCTGACCGGCGGTACCCTGCTGCCGGTGCTGAGCGGTGTGCCGGTGTTCCTGTACCCCTCGCCCCTGCACTACCGCATTGTGCCGGAGATGGTTTACAACTTTAACGCGACCATCATGTTCGGCACCGATACCTTCCTGACCGGCTATGCGCGTTACGCCCACCCATACGACTTTTACCGCATGCGGTATGTATTTGCGGGGGCTGAAAAGGTGCGTGCCGAAACCCGAGCCGTCTGGTTCGAGAAGTTCGGCATCCGCATTTTGGAAGGCTATGGCGCGACCGAAACCGCACCCGTACTGGCCCTGAATACGCCGATGGCCTACAAGCAGGGTACCGTGGGCAAACTGGTGCCGGGTATCGACTATACCCTCGATAAAAAGCCGGGCCTGGAAGGCGGCAACCTTGTGGTACACGCCCCCAACGTGATGCTGGGCTACCTGCGCGACAGCGCCCCCGGTAAGCTTGAACCGGCTGAGTGGAACGGAAAGCGCGGCTGGTACGAAACCGGCGACATGGTAACGGTGGATGAGAACCGCTTTGTGACCATCCTTGGCCGCCTGAAGCGCTTTGCGAAGGTGGGTGGCGAGATGGTGTCCCTCCCCGCCGTAGAAAGCCTTGCCAGCGCCTGCTGGCCGGACGCGGAAAGTGCCGTGGTGGCGATGCCGGATGCGCGTAAGGGTGAACAACTGGTTCTGTTCACCACCCAGCCAAAGGCAACCAAGGATGACTTCCGCAAATTCGCCAAGGCCAAGGGGGCGAGTGAGCTGATGTTCCCGCGCCACCTGGCGATCATCGACAAGCTGCCGACACTGGCGACGGGTAAGGTGAACTATCCGAAGCTGACCGAGATGGCGGAAGAGGTTATCAAATAACTCCTTCCCACTCAAAAGCGGCCCCGTGGGGCCGCTTTGCTTTGGCTCACTATTCGGCCAGCCAGTGGGCGACTTTTGGGGCAAAGTACGTGATGAGGATATCCGCCCCCGCGCGGCGGAGAGACGTCATGCTTTCCATTACCACGCGCTTTTCATCCAGTGCGCCGTTCTGGAAGGCGTAGCACATCATGCTGTATTCGCCGGATACCTGATAGGCGGCGAGCGGCAGGTTGGACTGCTGGCGGATGCGGGCGAGAATATCCAGATAGAACATGCCCGGCTTGACCATCAGGATATCGGCACCTTCGGCTTCATCCAGTTCCGCCTCTATCAGCGCCTCACGGGCGTTGGCGGGGTCCATCTGGTAGGTTTTACGGTCGCCCTTCAACTCGCACCCCGCGGCGGCACGGAAAGGCCCGTACAGACCGCTGGCAAACTTGCTGGCGTAGGCCATGATGGGCGTGTGTTCGAACCCTTCGGCATCCAGACGCTCACGGATGGCCGCGATCTGGCCGTCCATCATGGCGGAGGGTGCCACGATATCGGCGCCCGCTTTGGCGCAAACGTAGGCCTGCAGGGCGAGGTTTTCCAGCGTATGATCGTTATGCACGTGGCCATCGTGGGTCAGCACACCGCAGTGGCCGTGGCTGGTGTATTCGCAGAAGCAGTTGTCGGAGATCACGCTCATCTCCGGGCAGGCATCCTTGGCGCGCTTGATCATGCGGGCCAGCAGGCCGTCGTCTTTCAGGCTGTCGGAGCCGGTTTCATCCTTGTGATGACTGACTCCGAATAACAGGATACTGCGGATACCGGCGGCATAGGCGTCTTTCACGGCCTTATCCATGTCTTTTTCCGGGTGGCGGACGATGCCGGGCATGGAGGAAATCGGTGTGGCTTCGGTGATGCCTTCTTCAATGAACATCGGGTAGACGAGTTGGCTGGCGTTAACGCTGGTTTCGCGCACCATGGAGCGCAGGGCTTCGGTACGGCGCAGGCGGCGCGGACGGTAGGGCAAGTCGAAGGACATAACAGGGCTTTCTTGGATTCGCTCCCAGCATAGAAAGTTTCGGCCGCCGTATTTTGACTTTGATCAAAAAGCATCAAAAAGCGACCCCACAGGGTCGCTTAAAGAGAATTCGTCAGCTTATTCCGGCAGACGGGTCAGCTGGATGACGGCCATATCGGCAGCGTCGCCCTGACGGAAGCCAGCCTTCATCACGCGGGTGTAACCACCGTTGACGCCCACAAAGCGTGGAGCGACTTCTTCGAACAGCTTCTTCAGCAGAACCGGGTTGGTGATGTCCTTGGCAACATCGCGACGGTTGGCAACGGTGTCAACACGGGCCTTGGTGATGAGGGGCTCGATCACGCGACGGAGGTCTTTGGCCTTCGGCAGGGTGGTCTTGATGGTGCCGTGCTCAATGATGTTCATGGCCAGGCCGCGCAGCAATGCTTTGCGGGCCGTGGTGTCGCGGCCAAAGTGACGGTGGGATACGCCGTGAGTCATGGTTAGTACTCCTGAATTCTCTAATTACTTGGGGCTATATGGGGGGATTTGGCGGGGGTGTCAAGGATTTTCCACAGAAAAAGAGCCGCACGAGACGGCTCTTCTTTGATGACACGTTGCAATCATAGCTCCCAACTTGTCAGATCTCGTTCGGTAAGTTTTACAATGGGCCCCATTCTCTGGATATCGTAGTGGAAAACACCGTATCTCATTCTACCAGCATAGCCCAAACGGTCATCCCAGACGGCACCCCTGACATAGAGTTTACCATCTTTTACGTCCAATGCATGGGGGATGATGCGCTTGCGAGAACCAAAGCGATTATCCGCTTCGTAGCTACGATTTTCAGGAGTTTCACTATTGACGCAGACTTGAACGGTCAGATAGCTAGCCGCAATTTTGCGGCCATTTGGTATGAGGGCATGGATAATGCCGTTTTGGATGAAAACGTTTTCGACTTCGAGCTTCATTGAGATTTCTCCTAAAGCAGGCTCTTCATCACAAACCTATGTAGGTTAATAGATTGTGTCAAATAACAAAAAGGAGCCTTGCGGCTCCTCTTTCTTCAAAGGGGCGGTAGAAGCCCGCTTCCTTAGAAAGTCTTGTCCAGGCGACGTGCCAGGTCTTCGATGTTTTCCGGCGGCCAGCTTTCCAGGCGCATACCGAGGCCGAGGCCCATCTGACCGAGGACGTCCTTGATCTCGTTGAGAGACTTACGGCCGAAGTTCGGGGTCTTGAGCATTTCGCTTTCAGACTTCTGCACCAGGTCGCCGATGTAAACGATGTTTTCGTTCTTCAGGCAGTTGGCAGAACGTACGGACAGTTCCAGCTCATCAACCTTCATCAGCAGGTGCGGGTTGATGTCGATAACGTCATCGCGGCGGCCAGCGTCGTCGGCGATGTCTTCGAAGTTAATGAAGACGCCGAGTTGGTCTTGCAGGATGCGGGCGGAGAACGCCAGAGCATCTTCCGGAGCCACAACGCCGTTGGATTCGATTTCCATAACCAGCTTGTCGTAGTCAGTGATCTGACCCACACGGGCGTCGGAAACCTTGAAGCTTACGCGACGGATCGGGCTGTAGATGGCGTCGATCAGGATGGAACCCGGCTGGCGCTCGTCGTTCTTGCGATCGGCGGCCGGAGAGTAACCCTTACCGGTACCAACGGTCAGTTCGATGCGCAGCTCACCCTTGTCGGCCAGAGTGGCGATCAGGTGGTTCGGATCGATGATCTCGATGTCGTGGGTGGCTTCAATGTCGGCAGCAGTGACCGGACCGGCACCCTTCTTGTGCAAGGTTACGGTCTTGGCCTCGGTGGCGTGGCTGCGGATAGCCATGGCCTTGAGGTTCAGAATGATTTCGGTGACGTCTTCCATTACGCCCGGCAGAGTGGTGAACTCGTGAACAGCGCCATCGATCTTGATGGAGGTGATAGCGGAGCCTTGCAGACTGGAGAGCAGAACGCGACGCAGGGCGTTACCGAGGGTGTGACCAAAGCCGCGCTCGAGCGGTTCGATGGTGAAGGTGGCAAATTTCTTCGGATCAGTACCAGCGCTCATACCTACCTTGGTGGGTTTGATGAGCTCTTTCCAGTTGGCTTGAATCTGCATGGGGTATCGCCTTCCTTAGCCTTTTTATATGAATCTTTTGCACCGAAATCTACATAGTTAGGACCGTCGGTGCAAGCGGTCCTAACTACGACTAACCTTTAAACGCGGCGGCGCTTACGGGGTTTGCAACCGTTGTGCGGGATAGACGTTACGTCGCGGATGGTAACAATCTCAAAACCTTGAGCTTGCAGACCACGCAGCGCGCTTTCGCGACCGGAACCCGGACCACGCAGCAGGACGTCCAGAACGCGCACGCCGTGTTCCTTGGCGGAACGGGCGGCACCTTCGGCAGCCAGCTGGGCGGCAAACGGGGTGCCCTTGCGGGAGCCCTTGAAGCCAGCCTGACCGGCAGAGGACCACGCAATGGCGTTACCCTGAGCATCGGTGATGGTCACGATGGTGTTGTTAAAGCTGCTGTAAATGTGAGCGGTGGCGGAAGCAATATTCTTGCGGTCCTTACGCTTCATGGTGCGGGCGGACGAAGCGCCCTTCTTTTGCGGAGTAGCCATGATTTAATTCCTTAACCTTACTACTTCTTCTTGCCTGCAACACCGGCCTTACGCGGGCCCTTGCGGGTACGTGCGTTGTGACGGGTGCTTTGACCACGGACCGGCAGGCCCTTACGGTGACGCAGACCACGGTAGCAACCGAGGTCCATCAGGCGCTTGATGTTCAGGCTCACCTGACGACGCAGGTCACCTTCTACGATGAAGCTGGCATCGATAACGTTACGGATGCGGCTTACTTCGTCGTCGCTCAGCGTGTTTACACGACGAGTCGGCTCAACTTGAGCTGCTTCCAGGATTTGATATGTGTTTGCCGGACCGACACCATAAATGTAGGTAAGAGCTACCCACACCTGTTTGTCAGTCGGAATATTAACACCCGCGATACGTGCCACGAGCTACACTCCTACTTTGAAATTAATTTGAAACTGCTGCGACACTGTGCCGCACGCAGCCGACCAACTCAGACAAGTCACTTAAGACTTATGCCTGGGTAACGCTGTAACGACCGGTCTTACCGTTCTTACGCTTGTCGCGCATGACGATACGGATACGGCCCAGGAACTTACCGGCCTTGTTACGGGTACGACGTACCACTTGCAGTTTACGGTCGCGCACTTTTTCAGCGCGGATGGACGAGGCGTAACGCATCTTCAATTACTTCCTTACACTAGAGGGTCAGAGGGGGCATTAACAGGTAAAAAACGTCTTGGCAAGTATAAAAATCATCTTGCCGGTGTGGCTTTTCGCCACCGCTTTTACCAACCCATTCCGACTTCTCGGTTTAACTCTTGAATTCGCGGTGAATCCTTTGATTCACCAGTAGGAATCCGCTGCCTTACTTTTTGGCGAAAGGTGTCGCGGGGGCACCAGGTACAGCACCCGGAGCCGGTTCCTTTTTACGGTAGGTGATACGACCCTTGGTCAGGTCATACGGAGTCATTTCCACGGTCACTTTGTCGCCTTCCAGAATACGGATGTTATTCTGGCGCATTTTCCCCGAGATATGGCAGAGCACGGTCGGACCGTTCTCCAGCTTTACGCGGAACAAAGTGTTGGGCAGCGACTCAGTCACCACACCTTCGAATTCGATTACATCATCTTTAGCCATGGCGCGGGTTTAGCGCAGTTTTTCGCATAAAGCAAGGGGCCTTACGGCCCCCTTCTTGAAGCGACGCTCTACTTGGCGCCAAGAACCTGCAGAATATGCTGATAAACATCTTCAATATTGGCCATGCCGTCCAGCGTGATCAGGCGCTGCTGGGCCAGGTAATAGCCCAATACCGGCGCGGTCTGCTGGTTGTAGACATCCAGACGGTGGCGCACCACCTCTGGCTTATCGTCGTCGCGCTGAATCAGCTTCTCGCCAGACTCATCGCAGATACCGGCCACTTTCGGCGGGTTAAAGTCCTTGTGGTACACCTTTTTGCTCTTCGGGGCATACAGGCGGCCCGCACGACGCTCGATCAGCGCTTCATCGTCCACTTTCAGTTCAATCACCTTCTCGAGCTTCAAATGGTGATCCTTGAGCCAGACGTCGAGCGCTTCGGCCTGAGCAACGGTGCGCGGGTAACCATCCAGAATCACACCATTCTGACAGTCCGGCTCGTCCAGACGCTCGAACACCAGACGGTTCACCAGTTCGTCGTTCACCAAGTCTCCGGCTTCCATCACCGACTTCACCTCGATCCCCACGGGGGTTTCGGCGGCAATAGCGGCGCGGAACATATCTCCCGTGCTCAAGGCAGGGATACCGAACTTCTCTACCAACTTGGCAGACTGGGTCCCTTTTCCGGCACCGGGAGGTCCGAACAGAACAATAATCATAATGCGTCCTTAGTCCTTAATGGCTTGTTCTTATAGTGTTTTTACCTAGCTCTTCCTGACGGAGGTGCGGATGAGGCCGCCCTTGCCGCTTTTCAGGCTGCTCTTTTTCAGCAGACTTTCGTACTTCTGGGCAATCAGGGCCGACTGGATGCGCGACACCGTATCAATGGTCACGCTCACGATAATCAGCAACGAGGTACCACCGATATAGAACGGCAGCGTGGTGTCGCGGTGGAGGATATCCGGTACGGCACAGATAAAGGCCAGGTACAGCGCGCCAATGGCGGTCAGGCGGGTTGCCACGCCATCCAAGTAGCTGGCGGTGCTGGCGCCCGGACGAATACCGGGGATAAAGGCACCAGACTTCTTGAGGTTGTCGGCGGTCTCATCCGAGTTAAAGGCAACGGTTGCGACATAGAAGAACGCAAAGAAGATGATCATGCTGACAAACAGCGCCAGATACAGCGGTTTGCCGGGGGTAAGCCAGGCACCGATAAACTGCGCCCACTCCGACTCCGGCGCGTAGGACGACAGAGTTACGGGTACCATCAGCAGCGCGCTGGCGAAGATCGGCGGGATCACGCCGGCCAGGTTCAGCTTGAGCGGCAAGTGGTTATTATCACCGGCCGTGGCACCGAACATACCCTGACGCTTGGGATACTGGATAGCGATGCGACGGGTGGCTGTCTCCATGAAGGTAATGAAGAAGATGGCCGCAATGGCACCCACAGCGATGGCAAAGACCAACAGCTCGGAGATGGAGCCGGTACGGGCCAGCTCAAAGATGCGGAACACGGACGCCGGCATGGTGGCGACGATACCGGCGAAGATCAGCAGAGAGATACCGTTACCGATACCGCGGGCATTGATCTGCTCGCCCAGCCACATGAGGAACATGGTGCCGGTGGTGATGGTCAGAGCGGTTTGCAGCTGGAAGCCGAGACCCGGGTTGGTGACGAGGTTCATCACCTCACCATTGACCATGGCGGTCTGGTGCTGAACACCGGATGCCAAGCCAAAACCCTGAACAAAAGCAAGCACTACCGTCAGGTATCTGGTGTACTGGTTGATCTTGCGGCGACCGACTTCCCCTTCCTTCTTCAGCTCGCTCAGCGTGCTGGAGGTGGAGGTGAGAAGCTGGATAATAATGCTAGCGGTAATATACGGCATGATGTTAAGCGCAAACACCGCCATACGGGAGAACGCCCCGCCGGAGAACATGTTGAAGAGACCAAAGATACCGCTTTGCAGGTTCTGCTGGTAGCTGGCCAGAACAGTGACATCGACACCCGGCAGAGGGATGTGAGTACCGAGGCGGTAAATGATGAATGCGAACAGCACGAACAGGATGCGCGAGTGCAAACCCTTGGCTTTGGTGAGAAGTTCGGCAACTTCCGATTGAGAACCGAGACCGAATTGAGCCATAAAACGATATTTCTCCTAACTAAATACCTTCACCTTTTACGTGAAAGGCTTGGCCACCGCAAGGTTAGTTAGCATCTTAGGGGTGTGCAGGTGGTGGAATTTGCAGCACCCCCTATCGCGCATATGTCCGATAAAACCAAAAAGGAGCCTTGCGGCTCCTTTAAGCGGTCGTGCGACTAGCGTTCAGCCTTCGGTTTGTACTTGCCTTCCTGCACCTTCTTTTCAAGGATGGTGAGGCTGCCACCGGCCTTCTTCACCTTCTCGATGGCGCTGGCGGAGGCCGCAGCGGCAACGATGGTGAGCTTGGAGGTCAGTTCGCCGTTACCCAGCACCTTCAGACCATCGTAAGCCTTCTTGGTCAGACCGGAGGCGATGATGGTGTCGATGGTGACTTCGGCACCCGCCTTGAGACGACCGTCTTCGATCATCTTCTGCAGGGTGCTGACGTTCACTTCAGCGTAGGTGGTGGTGAAGTTGGTATTGTTAAAACCACGCATCGGCAGACGACGGTAGAGCGGGTTTTGACCGCCTTCGAAGCCTGCACGGACGTTACCGGACTTACGGGCCTTTTGACCCTTTACACCACGACCGGAGGTCTTACCCTTGCCGCTACCAATACCACGACCTACGCGGGTCTTGGACTTGTTAGCGCCTTGGTTATCGCTAATTTGGTTTAATTTCATGACTCGGTTTCCCTTATATTGCCATTGTATTTTAAATTAAGAGAGAAGACGGGGCGGCGTTGACCGCCCCTGCCCTTACTACTCTTGGGTGCCTTCAGCAGCCGGAGCGGCTTCGCTGGTGGCAGCCTTCATGCTTTGTGCCTTGGTCACGGTCACAACCTTGGGGGCGTCGGTACGACGGCCAGCGCCAGCGTCACGACGCGGCTTGGAGTCGCCATCCTTACGCGGACCACGGCCAGCATCGCGACCACCACGGGCCGGAGCAGCCTTCTTGGCCTTCTGGACCTTGGCGGCGTTTTCCAGCATTTCCTTCTGGTCGGTCACGCCCTTCACAGCTTCTACAGCGTGCAGGGTCAGGTCGGTCACCTTGATACCACGCTTGGCAGCGATGCTGCGCGGGGTTTCAATGGATGCAAACGCATCGAAGGTGGCGCGGATCAGGTTGAACGGGTTGGTGGAGCCCATGGCCTTGGCAACAACGTCCTTGATGCCCATGGCTTCAAAGATAGCGCGCATCGGACCGCCGGCAATGATACCGGTACCCGGCACGGCCGGCTTGATGATCACGCGGGTGGCACCGAAACGACCTTGAACGTCGTGGTGAATGGTGCGGCCTTGGCGCAGCGGTACACGTACCATGGTGCGCTTGGCTTCGTCGGTGGCCTTGCGTACGGCGTCCGGAACTTCCTTGGCCTTACCTTGACCGAAGCCAACGCGGCCAGCTTCGTCACCTACAACCACCAGGGCACCAAAGGCCATACGGCGGCCACCCTTAACGGTTTTAGCTACGCGGCGTACGCCAACGAGCTTGTCGACGAATTCGCTACGTTCACGCTCTTCGCGGTTGTTGTCGCGGCGGCCTTCAAATTGACGGGGTTCGCTCATAATCTCTATCCCTTCCTTAGAACTTCAGGCCTGCAGCGCGGGCGGCATCGGCCAGTACGCGCAGACGACCGGTGAAGCGGTAGCTACCACGGTCGAAGTAAACTTCCGAAATGCCGGCTTTGCTGGCACGTTCGCCGATGGTCTTACCGATCATCTCGGCAGCTTCCATGCCGCGGCCGTTCTTCACGGTGCCGCGCAGTTTCTTTTCCATGGTGGTGGCAGATACCAGGGTTACACCCTTGGTGTCGTCGATGATCTGAACGGCAAGGTTCATGTTGCTGCGGTAAACCGACATACGCAGTTTGCCGGGGCTGGCCTGGCGCAGCTTGTGACGCACGCGACGCGCGCGGCGTTCGGTGCTGGTCTCACGAAGAATCGTCATAATATGACTGCTCCTATTCTGGTTAACCCCCTGCCCTATGCATGGGGGAAGTTGCCACGGTTTGCAGGGCAACCCGTGGAAAGAGCAACGCCAACCCGTAAAGGCGGCAATGCTTAGTGCGGTATATGGGGGTAAATGACTCTCTTGGCAAGGGTTCTTGCAGGAAAACTTCTGAAAAAAGAAAGGCCGCCCGCAAGCGACCTTTCCCAAAAACAGAACCATCCCCTAACGGGCAAATGCCACCGCCAAACGGCGGCGCAAGGCGACGAAGCGTTTGCTCCAATCGAAATGGAAAAGATGAGCGATTACGACTCCTTGCTGGATTCCCGTCATCATAAACATAGCATTTTCCTCGTGAACGTACCTAAGACCTGCGCTTTGTGAAGGAACTGTGCGCATTTGGCAAGCGCTACGCAGCGCTCAAAAAACCCCGCTCACACGGGGTCTTTTTCTTATTCTGTTGGTTTGGCTTAGCAAACGGGGCTGCCGGGGTTCGGTGTCCAATACTGAACACCGCAATTGTTGCCACCGTAGTAGCCACCGCCGCGGTGATGGCCGACGCGGTAACGAGAACCACCATTGCCTGCGATAGCACCGCCGAGAATAGCCGCCGCACCTAGCGCAAACAATGCCATTCCAGGATCGACACCCTGATGAGAACGACGTGCCGGAACCCTTCCGATGAGCTGATCGCGATGAATGTTACGCTGTGCATACCGGGGCTTCTTTTTCTTCTTTTTGGAAGCGACCTGGACGATCTCGGCCGGAGCCTTGAGAGCAGGAACAGATGAACCGATACCTGCAAATGGTGCGGCCTGAACGCTGGTGAACGCGAGCGGAACCGCTGCGATGAATGAAATGAATGCACGCATGAATATACGGAATGCCATGACTGACTCCTTTCTTCCCCGCAGGGTGTGAAATAGTGTGATGCGACGTGCGGTAATGTTTACTACCCCCTTACATTAACGGACATTCAGCCACTTATCAACACATCTACCACTTATGCAAAAAACCCCGCGTACGCGGGGTTCTTCTCGTTCATGGTTTACGCAACAGGCGTAAAAAGCGGTTCTGTCGCTTATTGTTCATAAGCTTTTCTTGCAGTTGAGGTGTGTTCGGCACCAACCGCGTCGGCCCGTAGTCGGCTTTTAGCTCCACAAGCTCGCGTCCATCAGGGTACACCACCACATATTGGCCGGTAGGCAAGCGCTTGCGTTTTTTGCCGAAGAGCTTTTTCAACATCCAGAAAAGGATTCGAAAACAGACCACCATTATCGTCATCGCAATGGTGAATATGATCATAATGGCCCAAAAGGCGAGTCTCAGTATGTCCATTGATGTTCCTCGTGTGTGCTCACATAAGCTTAGATAGCCGGTATATAAGGAGATGCGATGTAAAATTCAATCCGGCTGCCACAACAAAAAACCCCGCGTACGCGGGGTTTTTTGCAGCTTGGTGGCGTACCACCGAGTTCCGAAGAATTACTTCTTCTTGCCTTCCTTCATGGAAATGAACTCGTTGGTGTAGCGCACGCCCTTACCCTTGAACGGTTCAGGTGCGCGGCGGCTACGTACGTTGGCCGCAAATTCGCCGACCTTCTGCTTGTCCATGCCGGAAACGGTCACTTCGGTCTGGTCCTTCACCTCGACGGTCAGGCCGGCGGGGATCTTGATTTCGACCGGGTGGCTGTAACCCAGGGTCATGTTGAGCTGTTGGCCTTGCACGGCAGCACGGTAACCTACACCGATGAGCTTCAGACTGATGCTGAAACCGGTGGTGGTGCCGACAACCATGTTGTTGACCAGAGCACGGGCGGTACCCCAGGCGGCGCTGAGCGTGCGGGGGTTACCCTTGGGCTCGAACGTCAGCTCGGTGGTGCCTTCGTTGCTGCTGCTGGTGACAGTGATGTCAGCCGGCAGTTCGGTGGTCAGGCTGCCTTTAGCACCCTTGATGGTGATGCTGCGGCCATTGATGGTGGCTTCGACGCCCTTAGGCAGCGGAAGCGGTTTTTTACCTACGCGGGACATAATGTATTCTCCTCGACTTACATTACTTGGCAGAGAACTTCACCGCCCACGTTCAGTTCACGGGCCTTGGTGTCGGTGATGACGCCGCGGCTGGTGCTGACGATGGAGGTGCCGAGGCCGTTGGCGACCATCGGGATTTCTTTTGCCTGGCTGTACACACGGCGGCCCGGAGTCGACACACGCTTGAGCGTGGTGATGACCGGTTGGCCTTGGTGATACTTGAGGGTGACGACGAGAGTACCTTGAACGCTGTCGTTCTCAACAGTGTAGCTGCTGATGTAACCTTCGGCTGCGAGCACTTCCAGAATGGAGGCCTTCAGCTTGCTGGCCGGCATACGCACGGTTTCGTGCTTCTGCGCCTGAGCGTTGCGGATGCGTACGAGCAGATCGGAGATCGGATCGGTAACGGGCATATCTGTATCCTTTCCTTACCAGCTGGCCTTGCGCACGCCCGGCAGAAGGCCGAGGCTGGCAAGCTCACGCAGCTTGTTACGGGACAGGCCAAAGCGACCGTTGTAACCACGGGGACGACCCGTGAGGCTGCAGCGGTTACGTTGACGGGACTTGGAGCCGTTGCGGGCCAGGTCGGCCAGCTTCTGCACGAGGGTCATCTTGTCTTCGAGACCTTCGGCGGCCACGATGGCCTTTTTCAGCTCGGCGCGCTTTTCAGCGTCGCGCTTGCCCAGTTTGGCGCGAGTGTTCTCGCGGTTGATCATTCCAACTTTAGCCATGATTAGGCACCCTTCACTTCTTGGGTTTGACGGCTGCGACGGAACGGCATGCCGAAAGCGGCAAGCAGAGCGCGGGCATCATCGTCGTTTGCGGCGCTGGTGCAGATGATCACATCCATACCACGTACGCGGTCGGTTTTATCGAAGTCGATTTCCTGGAAGATAATCTGTTCCTTGATACCCAGGGCGTAGTTACCGCGGCCATCAAAAGCCTTGGTGCTTACACCTTCAAAGTCGCGCACACGGGGCAGAGCGACAGTGATCAGGCGGTCGAGGAATTCGTACATGCGTTCACCACGGAGAGTCACCTTGCAGCCGATAGCCATGCCTTCGCGCAGCTTAAAGTTGCTGATGGACTTACGGGCCTTGGTGGCGACAGGTTGCTGACCGGCGATGAGACGCATGTCGGCCATAGCGCCTTCCAGCAGTTTCTTGTCTTCAGCGGCCTTACCTACGCCCATGTTGAGGACGATCTTGGTAACGCGGGGCAGTTTCATGGGGTTGGTGTAGCCCAACTCCTTCGCCAGTTGCGGGCGAATTTGCTTGACGTACATCTCGGCAAAGCGCGGGGTGTAGCCTTCCATCTTAGCGTCTACGCCAGAAGCGTTTTCAGCCTTTTTGGAAGACTTAGCCGGAGCCGAGCTCTTAGCACCTGAGGGTTGCTTAGTAGCCATGACTAGTATCCTTTCTTACTTGGACTTGGTCTTGGTGGCAGAGGCCTTAGCCTTGCCAGCAGATTGATCTTTAGAACCCTTCTTGATGGTATCGAGAACGGTGTTGCTCGCTTTCGCGATACGAACCTTGGAGCCATCGGCCTCAATGCGGTAGCCTACGCGGGTAGCCTTACCGGTCTTGGGGTCCTTCAGCATAACGTTGCTGACGGCGATGGAAGCTTCGGCCTGGATCTGGCCCGGTTCGCGCTGCATCATCATTGCCTTGCGGGCGCTGAGGAATTTGTTCACGAGGTTTACGCCTTCGACGTAAACACGGCCGGTGGCGGTGATCACCTTGGTGATCTTGCCGCTTTGACCCTTGGACTTGCCAGAGATAACGATAACCTCGTCACCCTTTTTCAGTTTGGACTGAAGTTGAGCCATAATTAGAGTACCTCCGGTGCGAGAGAAATGATTTTCATGAACGACTTACCGCGCAGTTCACGGGCCACCGGGCCGAAGATACGGGTGCCGACCGGCTCGTTCTTCTTGTCGATGAGAACAGCGGCGTTCTTGTCGAAGCGGATGGCGGTGCCATCAGCGCGCAGCGTTTCCTTGGCGGTACGCACGACTACGGCACGGGCAACGTCACCCTTCTTTACCTTAGCGCGCGGAATAGCGTCTTTGATGCTGACGATGATGATGTCACCAACGCGGGCATAACGACGACGGGTGCCGCCGAGTACGCGGATGCACATAACCTCACGGGCGCCGGAGTTATCGGCGACGTCGAGGCGGGTTTCCTGTTGAATCACGGGACCTGCTCCTCTTACTTAATTACGCTTGCACGTCGGACGCGCTGTCGGAGACGAGTTCTCCGGCGGCAACGACGACGCTCTTGAGTTCAAAGCGCTTCAGCTTGCTGACAGGTGCGCACTCAATGATTTCGACCACGTCACCCATCTTGCCGACTTCGGCTTCATCATGGGCGTGGAATTTTTTGCTGGTACGTTGAATCTTACCATAGATCGGGTGCTTGGTGGTGCGCTCGACGTTAACCACAATGGTCTTGTGGCCCTTGGTGGAAACAACGGTACCCTGAAGGACGCGACGGGGCATTACTTGGATTCCTTTTTGGATTGCTGGGCCATGGCGGTTTTGACACGGGCAATGCTCGTGCGCACTTCGCGCCAGCGGTTAACATTGGCAAGCTGACCAGCGCTCTTTTGGAAGCGCAGGTTCAATTGTTCACGACGCAGCTGCAGGAGGGTTTCCTTCAGCTGAGCAGCAGACTTGCTAACAAGTTCAGACATTTGCATAGCAGTATCCTTTCTTTACGCGCCGTGGTGACGGGACACGAATTTGGTTTTCACCGGCAGCTTCATAGCGGCCAGACGGAACGCTTCGCGAGCGATCTCTTCCGACACACCGGCCAGTTCGTACATAACGCGACCGGGCTTAACACGGCATACCCAGTATTCCGGGGCACCCTTACCGGAACCCATACGGACTTCGGCAGGCTTCTTGGATACGGGAACATCCGGGAAGACACGTACCCATACACGGCCACCACGGGCAATGTAACGGGTCATGGCACGACGGGCCGACTCGATCTGACGAGCGGTTACGCGTTCGGGTTCCATAGCCTTAAGACCGAATTCGCCGAAGCTCACATCGGTACCGCCCTTGGCGGCACCGTGGATCCGGCCCTTGAAGGCCTTACGGTATTTAGTTCTCTTTGGTTGCAGCATGGCTGTATTCCTTAATATCAGTTGGCGGCTTTACTGGACATTCGACGAATAGTCAATGCCATACTTCTCGCCATGGTTGACCCAGACCTGGATACCAATGACACCGTAGGTGGTGTGAGCTTCGCCCATACCGTAGTCGATGTCGGCGCGCAGCGTGTGCAGCGGCAGGCTTCCCTCAATGTACCAGTCAACGCGGGCGATTTCGGCACCGGCGAGACGACCCGCGAGGCGGATACGTACACCCTTGGCACCGTTACCAATAGCGTTCTGTACAGCACGCTTCATGGCGCGGCGGTAAGCCACACGACGTTCGAGCTGGTCGGCAACGCTGTCGGCGATCAGCTTGGCATCGATGTCCGGCTTACGCACTTCAACGATGTTCAGAACAACCTCAGACTTGGACTTCTTCTGGATTTCCTTGCGCAGGTTCTCGATCTCGGCACCTTTTTTACCGATGATCACGCCCGGACGCGCGGTGTGGATGAACACACGGCACTTCTTGGACGGACGCTCGATGGTGATCTTGGCGATCGCGGCACCCTTCAGCTTCTTCAGCAGGAAGGTACGGATTTCGGCGTCTTCTTTCAGCAGTTCCGGGTAGTCCTTACCAGCGATCCACAGAGAATCCCAGGTGCGGTTGATACCAAGGCGCAGGCCAATCGGTTTGACTTTCTGACCCATAATTAAGCCTCCGTCTTTTCGGTTTGTTCAGCAGCCTCAGCAGCCTTCGGGGCGGCCTTCGGTGCAGCAGTCTTCTTGGCAGCGGCCGGCTTTGCAGCAGGCTTGGCTTCCGGGGCCTTTTCAGCAACCACGATGGTCAGGTGGCAACGGTGCTTGAGTACCGGAGCAGCGCGGCCTTTGGCGCGTTGCATCCAGCGCTTCATGTAAGCACCCTTGTCGGCGTAGGCGCGAGCCACGACGAGGTTGTCCACGTTCAACTGGTGGTTGTTTTCAGCGTTGGCGATGGCCGAGAGCAGCAGCTTCTTGGTGATCGGGGCCAGCTTCTTGCGGCAGAACGTAAGGTCGTTCAGCGCGCGTTCTACGCTCTTGCCACGAATCAGGTCGAGGACAAGGGCGGCCTTCATGGTGCTGCTCTTGACATCGCGCAGGGAGGCGATGGCTTCGTTGGCAGCAACCGGGCGGGGGGTAGCAGATTTACTCATATCGTTCTACCTTACTTCTTCTTACCCTGAGCCGCGGCCTTCTTGTCGGGGTGACCGTTGAAGGTGCGGGTGGGAGCGAATTCGCCGAGCTTGTGGCCGATCATGTTGTCGGTGATCAGCACGGGCACGAACTTGTTACCGTTGTGAACAGCAAACGCCACGCCGACAAAGTCGGGCATGATGGTGCTGCGGCGGGACCAGGTCTTGATGACCTCTTTACGACCGGAGGTGAGAACCTTCGCGACCTTCTTGGTCACGCTGGCGTCTACAAACGGGCCTTTTTTAATGGAGCGAGCCATAGTGTATTACCTCTCCTCTTCTATCGTTTATCGTTACGGCGACGAATGATCATCTTGCCGCTCGGTTTGCGCACATTGCGGGTCTTCTTACCCTTAGTCGGCTTACCCCAAGGCGTCACAGGGTGACGACCACCGGAGGTCTTACCTTCACCACCACCGTGCGGGTGGTCTACCGGGTTCATAACCACACCACGTACTACCGGGCGCTGACCCAGCCAACGTGCACGACCAGCCTTACCCAGTTGGGTGTTCATGTGGTCGGGGTTGGAAACAGAACCGATGGTCGCGATGCAGCTTTCGTGCACGCGGCGGAGTTCGCCGGACGGCATGCGGAGCTGAACGTAAGCACCATCCTTACCAGCGATCTGGATGCTGGAACCAGCGGAGCGGGCCATTTTACCACCTGCGCCGGGCTTAAGCTCGACGTTGTGGACAACGGTACCAACCGGGATGTTCTTCAGCGGCAGGGCGTTACCGGGTACGATTTCGGCTTGCGGGCCGGACATAACCATGTCGCCAACCTTCATCTTCTGGGGAGCCAGGATGTAGGACTTTTCGCCATCCTTATAGGTAATGAGGGCGATAAAGGCGGAACGGTTCGGGTCGTATTCCAGACGCTCAACCTGGGCGGGTACGCCAAACTTGATGCGCTTGAAGTCTACCAGACGGTAGCGACGCTTGTGACCGCCGCTCTTGTTCCAGTTGGTGGTACGACCGGTGTTGCTACGACCGCCAGTCTTGGACAGCGGAGCGGTCAGGGACTTTTCCGGTGCACCCTTGTGCAGGTCGGAACGGTCGACCGTGATCAGCTGGCGACGGCCAGGCGAGGTCGGGTTGTAGGTTTTTAAAGCCATAACAGGTATCCTTCCCTACTTACTTCACGCCTGCGCTGAGGTCGACGTTTTGGCCGTCCTTCAGTTTCACAAACGCTTTTTTCATATCGGAACGCGCGCTGAGAGCACGGGTACGCTTCTTACCCTTTTGGATCAGGGTGTTGATTTTCAGCACGTCTACGCCGTACAGACGCTCCATCGCTTCCTTGATTTCCGGCTTGGTGGCATCCAGCAGCACTTCGAAAGTGAGCCAGTTACCGCTTTCGGCAACCTTGGTGGTCTTCTCGGTGACGAGAGGACGCACGACGAGTTGGTACATACGCTCGGTGGGAGTCTTGCTCATAATTTAGCTCTCCTTACTCTGCAGATTTCTTGGTAGCGGTCTTCTTCGCAACCGGCTTTTCAGCCTTCGCGTCAGACTTTTCTGCCTTCGGAGCAGCTACCTTCTTGGCCGGCTTAGCTTCAGCCTCAGACTCTTCGCCGTTGAAGCGGGCAACCAGCAGGCTTACAGCCTTCTCGGTCAGCACCAGCTTATCGCGTTGCAGAATGTCGTAGACGTTGGCACCAGCGGTCGGGATAACCTTAACGTGCGGTAGGTTGCGGCTAGCCATGTCGAAGTTACCGTCGAAGCTGTCAACGATGAACGTGGCGTTCAGGGCGTTCAGCTTGGTCAGCTTGGAGGCCAGGTCCTTGGTCTTCGGAGCGGCCAGAGCGGCTTCGCTAACGATGATCAGGTTACCGGCGGCAGCCTTGCTGGACAGAGCGGTCTTCACGGCCAGGGCACGAACTTGCTTGGGCAGGCTGTGGCTGGTGGTGCGGTTACGCGGACCGTGTACGACGCCACCACCAACAAAGATGTTGGAGGAACGGGCACCGTGACGGGCGTTACCGGATTTCTTTTGCGGGCCGTGCTTTTTCTTGGAACGGTCAATTTCGCCGCGGGTCTTGGTGTGGGCGAGCCACTCGCGGTTGTTGGCCAGTTGCCAGTTTACGGCACGGGCAAGCAGGTCGGCGCGAACATCCAGACCAAACACATTGGTCGGGAGGTCTACGGAGCCGGTCTTCTTACCGTCGAGGGAGATGATATCGAAATTCATGTCGTTCCCCTTACTTCATAACTTTGGCGGTTTTGGTCTTGGCCGCATCGCGAACCATAACGAAGCCACCCTTGGCGCCCGGAACGGACCCCTTGAGCAGAATCAGACCCTTGTCGGCGTCTACGCGCACAACTTCGAGGTTGTGGGTGGTGACGTTCTCAGCACCGTAGTGACCGGCCATCTTCTTGTTCTTGAAGACGCGACCCGGATCCTGACGCTGACCGGTAGAACCGTGGGAACGGTGGCTAACGGAGTTACCGTGCGAAGCACGACCGCCGCCGAAGTTCCAGCGAACCATAACACCGGTGAAACCGCGACCCTTAGTGGTACCACGTACGTCGACCAGCTGGCCGGCAGCAAAGTGGTCTACCTTCAGCTCGGTGCCCGGGGCTACGAGGTTTTCAGGAGTCACACGGAATTCAACCAGCTTCTGCTTCGGCTCTACGCCGGCTTTGCGGAAGTGACCGAGTTCCGGGTTGGAAACGCGTTGTGCCTTCTTGGCGAAGGTACCGATCTGGATGGCGGAGTAGCCGTCTTTTTCAACAGTGCGCTGGGCAACCACTTGGGCGCCTTCTACCTGCAGAACGGTAACCGGAACGTGTTGGCCCAGATCGTTAAAGATACGGGTCATACCGACTTTCTTGGCAACGAGGCCGTGACGGATTTGGCTAGGCATAATCTATCCCTCCCCGATTACAGCTTGATCTGCACGTCTACGCCGGAAGCCAGGTCGAGCTTCATCAGCGCGTCGATGGTTTGCGGGGTCGGCTCAACAATTTCCAGCACACGCTTGTGGGTGCGCATTTCGAAGTGCTCACGGCTCTTCTTGTCGATGTGCGGGCTGCGCAGAACACAGAAGCGTTCGATTTTGGTCGGCAGCGGAATGGGACCTTGAACCTTGGCGCCGGTACGACGTGCGGTTTCAACGATCTCGAGGGTGGATTTATCCAGAACGCGGTGGTCGTAAGACTTCAAGCGAATACGGATGTTTTGTGCGGCTTCGGCGTTGGCCATGAAGCGTTTCCTCCTTTTGTGCTTACCTTTTTGCCAAGGTAGAGGCACGGTTACGACAAATGCCAAACCCCCTGTTTTGCCAAGGGTTTGGCTTAGACCTGATATTGGCAAACATCTCCAGGTCGCTATCTTTTTCCTGCCACAGGCATGCATACGCACACGAGGGCTTGGGGGCGATATAGGCGCTGGGGGTGTGGGTGTCAAGCGGAAAACATAGAAAAATGAAAGGGTGTAAGGGATTTTCTTCGGGCGCGGAACGAAGCTTATCAGCTCCCCTTTACAAGGCCTACTACCTCCCGCCCAGCTCTGTCATCCCCTGTCCTTGCAGACTCACCTTTGGCTGCACACGCACATGCCTGTTTTTCACAACCATCATGTTATTGATTTTATAAACACATTCCTTCACACTTCCTCCTATCTAACCGCGTTGCATCTTCACCTTGTTTCTCAGGAGGACCCTATGCGTGCTTTTCTGCGTCTCTTTCTCGTCATTCTGATGTGCAGCCCCGCATTCGTCGCGGTGGCTGAAGAGTTTACTCCCGCGCCGTGGCCGGTGCCAGTCGATGAACCAATCCTCGAACTGTCTCTTGGCCGACATGACATCCAGATCTTTGTCGTCGACGGAAAATACCGGATCATCAGCAACCAACTGGCAAAGGATCTGCCCCTTCAACCGAATGTGATGAAGGCTCTTTCGGCGTATAGATCCTCATTCATACAAAAAGACTTAGCCGCTGACCTAAAAGTTCTGGATAAAGTTAAAAAGGTCACCGGTGTGGTCGCAAGTACCGGTGGGCACAATAATGATCTGCGCATCATCCTTGAGAAGTCGGACGCCATTTACTGGATGCGGGCTTGGGCCTTTCCGGATGCGCAGGACATGAATGAAGAGGGCGACAAAGTGCGACTGACGATTCTGCCAGCGCCGAAGGACTCCGACGGTATGACCCTGCCGACCGTGCTGTGGCTGGAGGTTCTATGACTTCCAGCGCCCCTACCCCGATACATAAAAGAGGCCTGCCATTTCTGGCAGGCCTCTTTCGTTTCAAGCGTCGGCATGAAGACGGCTCAGTCCCCGGTCAAGTGAATCAGTAAACCGGCCAATGGTGCCTTTGCCGTTCGATGACTTGAGGCGCTCCAGGTGTCCGGCGCAGTATTTGCGACTGTTTTCCGCGATGGGATTGCCGCAATACAGCGCCGCTCCCTGATCGTAGCCATCGTCGCCGGGCATCAGATACTGCCCGCATTGACCCTCCTGAACGTCCATCAGCGATACCGCCCGACAGGTAAATGTCGGCGTGGCATCGTCCTTCTTTACCTTACGGCTGTCCGGATTTCGGCTATGCGGTACGCGGGGCAGTACAAGGGCGGAAATGGAACCTCCCCGTGGCAGCCTTACAGGCACATCGTGAGAGGCCGTCTGTTTCGTGCTGGATGCAGAAGACGTACGCGGTTGGCGTGGCACCGCCGGAGAACGTGCGCCTCGGGTACGCGGCGGTAAGTTCAGGCGGTGCGCCTTGCCGATGATCCCATTGCGGGAGACACCACCAAGTTGGGCGGCTATCTGGCTTGTTGACAGACCCTCGCTCCACAGTTGTTTCAGTTTTTCAACTCGTTCATTCGTCCATTCCGACATTGTCAAACTCCTCGTGACTAGACAATAAAGGTAGAGAATCAGGTGAAATTGGCTGCGTAGTGAGCCTTTGTAGAATCAATTGCGATGTGACGCAAACGAAAAGGGAGGCCGAAGCCCCCCCTCCCCTTAGAACAGGTAACCGATGAGTGCGTTCCACAGATGCGGGACCATATCTCCATATGACATAAGAAACGCGCCTACAGGCGCCGCAAATGTCCAGAGATAGCCACACAGCATCCAAACGAGTTTCCAGGTGCCCCACGCCAGAAGACTGGCGAGAAACTGCATGAGCACGAGAGCGCATGCACCTGCAATCGTCACGGTATCTCCCATAAGAGCCACCACTTTGACGCTATCTTCTTTCAGTAACAGCATGGCTGTCATCAGAAAGACCAGCGCCAACAGGCATACCAGGGAGTGGAGCAGAAATGTGCCCCTGTACCATGCGCCTTTTTCAAAAATCTGTGTCACCTTCGGGCTTGCGCCGGAAAGCTTATGCTTCTTTTTGAAACCCTTGACCATATTCTTGGCCGTGGCATTCACTTGAGTTCGTAGTTGGTTGAAGAGTCCTTTCGTCTTCATTGTTGTTTTCCTTTTCAAAAGACCCCACGCGCGGCTGGGGTGAGCGCCGAGAACCGTTCCTCGTAATGATATCCTTCCTTGATAGAGGGTTAAAAGGTATGAGATGACGTATTCTAATTATCAGTATACACAACAACCCATCCAACACAAGTATACATTCCATACTTTTCCTTACGAATTGTGAACCTCCCATGCAAAAAAGGGCCCTTGCGGGCCCTTCTTGTGCGGTTCTGCTTACTGCAGTTCCGGCGTGACGTCCTTGGCGACACCGCTGCGGCGCATCTGGCGCAGAACACCACCGGTACCGGCCGGGATGAGACGGCCCACGATGACGTTCTCCTTGAGACCGCCGAGGCTGTCGGTTTTGCCCATGGTCGCGGCTTCGGTAAGCACACGAGTCGTTTCCTGGAACGACGCGGCGCTGATGAAGCTGCGGGTAGTGAGCGACGCCTTGGTGATACCCTGCAGGTACAGTTCGTACTCTGCCGGTACCTTGCCGAGCTGAACCAGCTTGGCGTTCTCTTCGCGGACTTCGTACAGGTCGGCCATTTCGCCCAGCACAAAGGTGGTCTCGCCCGGACGGGTGATCATCACCTTCTGCAGCATCTGGCGGATGATGACTTCGATGTGCTTGTCGTTAATGCCTACACCCTGCAAGCGGTACACTTCCTGGATCTGGGTGATCATGTAGTCAGCCAGAGCTTCGATACCTTGGGCCTTGAGGATGTCGCGCGGGTCGATCGCACCTTCCACCAGCATTTCACCGGCTTCGATGTAGTCGCCTTCACGGACGTTCAGGTGGATGCCCTTCGGTACGAGGTATTCGCGTACATCGTCTTCGCCGCCATCGGTCTTGGTGGTGACGAGAATACGACGCTTGCCCTTGAGGTCCTTACCGAAGCTGACCAGACCCGGTGCTTCGTTGAGGATGGCGCTGTCCTTCGGCTTACGGGCTTCGAACAGTTCGGCCACACGCGGCAGACCCCCGGTAATGTCTTTCGACTTCAGGGCTTCCTTCGGCATACGGGCGATGATGTCACCGGCCTGGATCTCAGCTGCATCGTCGACGGTCAGAATCGCACCGACCGGCAGGGCGTACACGGCTTGGGAACCGTTCGGCAGGGTCACGATGGAACCCTTCTTGTCCATCAGCACGATGCTCGGCTTCATGTCGACAGCGCGGACGGATTCCTTCCAGTTCAGGATCACACGGCTGGTAATACCCGAGGTTTCATCGGTCTGTTCCGACACGGTGAGACCTTCCTGAAGATCGAGGAAGTGAACGGAACCGCCCGTTTCCACGATGATCGGAATGGTATAGGGATCCCAGGTCGCGAGCACGGTACCCGGCTTCACAGCGGCACCATCCTTCACGTTCAGCTTGGCACCGTACGGCAGCTTGAAGCTTTCGCGGACACGGCCAGCATCGTCGTTGGTGATCACTTCGGCGTTACGCGACATCACGATGGATTCGCCGGCGCCGTTGGTGATGGTCACCACGTTGTCGAACTTGACGCTGCCTTCCTTGGTCGCTTCGGCCTTGGAGGTCGCCGTACCAGCAGTCGCAGCACCACCAATGTGGAAGGTACGCATGGTCAGCTGGGTACCCGGCTCACCAATCGACTGGGCGGCGATAACACCAACCGCTTCACCAATGGTCACCATGGTGCCACGGGCCATATCGCGGCCGTAGCAGTGGGCGCAGATACCGTCGGTGTTTTCACAGGTCAGCGGGCTGCGGATAGCCACACGCTCGATACCAGCCTTCTCGATTTCCACCTGGAGGGTTTCATCGATGATGGTGTTACGGGTGCAGATAACCTCGCCAGTGAGCGGGTGGGTCACGTCGGCAGCTGCAGTACGGCCCAGGATACGCTCGCCCATGCTCTCGGTCACGTTGCCGGAATCGACGATGTCGGACGCCCAGATGTGCTTGTCGGTACCGCAGTCGAGGTCGTTAATGACGCAGTCTTGCGCGGCATCAACGAGACGACGGGTCAGGTAACCTGCGTTAGCGGTCTTCAGCGCGGTATCCGACAGACCCTTACGGGCACCGTGGGTACTGTTGAAGTATTCCATAACGTTAAGACCTTCGCGGAAGTTCGCCTTAATCGGGGTTTCGATAATCTCACCGTTCGGCTTGGCCATAAGACCACGCATACCGGCCAGCTGACGCATCTGGGCAGGGCTACCACGGGCACCGGAGGTGCTCATCATGAAGATGCTGTTGATGGACGGCTGCATCTTGGTTTCGTCGCCCACTTGCACCGGCTGGTCGCCAATCGCCTTCATCATTGCGGCTGCAATGGTGTCGGAGGTGCGCTGCCAGATGTCGACCACCTTGTTATACTTTTCGCCGGAGGTAATAAGACCTTCCTGGTACTGGTGCTCGAACTTACGAACCTCAGACTCAGCGTGCTGAACCAGCTTAGCCTTTTCTTCCGGAATCACCATGTCGTTCTTACCGAAGGAGATACCGACGCGGGCTGCAAAGCGGAAGCCCATCTGCATCAGACGGTCTGCAAAGATGCAGGTCTCTTTCTGGCCGCAGGCGAGGTACACTTCGTGAATCAGCTTACCAACTTCCTTCTTGGTCATCACCTTGTTGATGGTGTTGAAGGACAGCTTGGGGCTGTTCGGCAGGATGGACGCCAGGTAGGCACGGCCGACGGAGGTGTCGTACGCCTTGCCCTTGTAGCGGTACTTGATGCGGGTGTGCAGGGTCACAGCCTTGTTCAGTAGGGCGTGCTCAATTTCACCAAGGTCGGCAAACAGGCTGCCGTCGCCGGGTTCGTTGTAGCGCAGCATGCTGATCCAGTAGAGACCCAGAATCATGTCCTGAGACGGAACAACAACCGGCTTACCATCGGCAGGCTTGAGGATGTTGTTGGTGGACATCATCAGTACGCGGGCTTCGATCTGGGCTTCTAGGCTCAGCGGTACGTGCACGGCCATCTGGTCACCGTCAAAGTCGGCGTTGAAGGCGGTGGTTACGAGCGGGTGCAGCTGGATGGCCTTACCTTCGATCAGCTTGGGTTCAAAGGCTTGAATACCCAGGCGGTGAAGGGTCGGAGCGCGGTTCAGCAAAACCGGGTGCTCACGGATCACTTCTTCCAGAACGTCCCACACCACGTCTTCCTGACGCTCTACCATCTTCTTGGCAGCCTTAATGGTGGTGGCTTCGCCACGCAGCTCCAGCTTGTGGTAGATGAACGGCTTGAACAGTTCCAGCGCCATGGTCTTGGGCAGACCGCATTGGTGCAGCATCAGTTCCGGGCCCACGGTAATCACCGAACGACCGGAGTAGTCAACACGCTTACCGAGCAAGTTCTGACGGAAGCGACCTTGCTTACCCTTCAGCATGTCGGCCAGGGACTTCAGCGGACGCTTGTTAGCACCGGTGATCACACGACCGCGACGACCGTTGTCGAACAGGGCGTCGACGGATTCCTGCAGCATGCGCTTTTCGTTACGCACGATGATTTCCGGGGCGCGCAGCTCGATGAGGCGCTTTAGACGGTTGTTACGGTTCACTACACGACGGTAGAGGTCGTTCAGGTCGGAAGTCGCAAAGCGGCCGCCGTCGAGCGGAACGAGCGGACGCAGTTCTGGCGGCAGAACCGGTACAACGTCCATGACCATCCACTCGGGCTTGTTGCCGGAGTCGAGGAAGGCGTTGACCATCTTCAGACGCTTGACGATACGGCGACGCTTCATTTCGGAGACGTCTTCGGTCAGTTCGCCGGTCAGTTCGGCGTGCAGGGCCGGCAGGTCGAGCTCACGCAGCATGGTACGCAGCGCTTCGGCACCGATCTGGGCGGTAAAGCTGTCTTCACCGAATTCATCGATGGCCTGGTAGTACTCTTCTTCGGTAATGAGCTGGCCCTTGGTGAGCATAGTCATGCCCGGGTCGATCACCACGAATTTTTCGAAGTACAGAATCGCTTCCAGTTCCTTCAGCTGCATTTCCAGAATGGCGGACATACGAGACGGCAGAAGCTTGAGGAACCAGATGTGGGCAACCGGAGCGGCAAGCTCAATGTGGCCCATACGCTCGCGGCGTACCTTGGATTCAATGACTTCTACGCCACACTTTTCACACACGATACCGCGGTGCTTCATGCGTTTATACTTACCGCACAAGCATTCGTAGTCTTTTACCGGACCGAAGATACGGGCACAGAACAGACCGCCGTGCTCCGGCTTGAAGGTCCGGTAGTTGATGGTTTCAGGCTTCTTCACTTCACCGAAGGATTGCGCGCGGATCTGGTCCGGGCTGCACAGCGAGATGCGGATGGCATCAAACTGCTTCACCATAGGTTGGTTGAAGAGGTTCATGAGGTTGGTGTTGCTACGCATATATTACACCCTTTCCTTAAGCGTCGAACTTGTTGCGGCTGCCGCGCTGCTCGATGGCAGGCTGACGACCGATATCGGTGCGGAGGTCGGGACCTTCGCCGGTTTCCATAAGCTCGACATTGAGACCGAGGGCCTGGATTTCCTTGACCAATACGTTGAACGATTCGGGCACACCAGCTTCGAAGTTGGTTTCGCCACGGACAATCGCCTCGTAGGTCTTGGTACGGCCAGACACGTCATCCGACTTGATGGTGAGCATTTCCTGCAGGGTGTAGGAAGCACCGTAAGCCTGCAGAGCCCACACTTCCATTTCCCCGAAGCGCTGACCACCGAACTGGGCCTTACCACCCAGCGGCTGCTGGGTAACCAGGCTGTACGGACCGATGGAACGTGCGTGAATCTTCTCGTCCACAAGGTGGTGAAGCTTCAGCATGTACATGATACCGACCGTGGTCTTCTGCTCGTACGGATCGCCGGTACGGCCATCGTAAAGCTGGGTCTTACCACTGTCATCACACTCGGCTTTCTGCAGCATTTCGGTGATGCTGTCTTCCGGCGCACCATCGAAGACCGGGCAGGCCAGCGGCATACCCTTGCTCAGGTTCTTGGCCATTTCCAGGATCTCGCTGTCGGACAGGCTGGACAGGGACTTGGCGGTGGCCTTGTCCTCGTACATCTCTTCCAGATACTCACGCAGAGCCTTGGTGTCCGGCTTCTTGCCTTGGTTGGCCTCGGCCAACAGACCGGCAATCTTGCGACCGATGTTATAGGCAGCCCAACCCAGGTGGGTTTCAAGGATCTGACCTACGTTCATACGGGACGGTACACCCAGCGGGTTAAGAACCATGTCGACCGGACGACCGTCTTCGAGGAACGGCATGTCTTCGATCGGGTTCACCTTGGAGATAACACCCTTGTTACCGTGGCGACCGGCCATCTTGTCACCGGGCTGCAGCTTACGCTTCACAGCTACGAAGACCTTGACCAGCTTCAGAACGCCCGGGGGCAGTTCGTCGGCCTGACGGATCTTGGAGGACTTGTCGTCGAAGCGCTTGCGCAGGGCATTGAGAGAGGTCTCAAGCTGGGTGCGCAGAGTTTCGATGGCACGCTGTACCTTGTCGTCGGAGACGGACACGGTCCACCATTCGGCCGGCTTCATGTCTTCCAGAGTGGCAGCTTCAATCGCGGCGCCCTTGGCAATCTTGCCAACCTTGGCGGCCGATTTCTGACCGACCAGCATGTCCTTCAGACGGTCGTAGGCGTCGGCTTCGAGAATGCGGCGTTCGTCTTCGGTGTCCTTGGACAGCTTGGCGATTTCGGCTTCTTCGATTTCCAGCGTACGGGTATCTTTTTCAGCACCGCGGCGGTTGAAGATCTTCACACCCACGATGGTACCGTTCACACCCGGCGGCAGACGCAGGGAGGTGTCGCGGACGTCGGCGGCCTTTTCACCGAAGATGGCGCGCAGAAGCTTTTCTTCCGGCGTCATCGGGCTTTCACCCTTCGGCGTGATCTTACCGACCAGAATGTCGCCCGGACCAACTTCGGCACCTACGCGGATGATACCGGCTTCGTCGAGGTTACCCAGCGCTTCTTCACCGACATTCGGGATGTCGCGGGTAATTTCTTCCGAACCCAGCTTGGTGTCACGGGCCATCACTTCGAACTCGTCGATGTGGATGGAGGTGAACACGTCATCGCGGACGATGCGCTCGGAGATGAGGATGGAGTCTTCGAAGTTATAACCATTCCACGGCATGAAGGCGACAACCACGTTGCGGCCCAGTGCCAGTTCGCCCAGGTCGGTCGAGGCACCGTCGGCGATGATATCGCCCTTGGAAACCTTGTCGCCGAACTTCACGAGCGAGCGCTGGTTCAAGCAGCTGCTCTGGTTGGAACGTTGGAACTTGCTGAGACGGTAGATGTCCACACCGGATTGGCCAGCCACCAGGTCGTCGGTGGAGCGGACAACGATACGGGAACCGTCAACGCTTTCTACAATACCATTGCGGCGGGCAACCACGGCAACACCGCTGTCGCGGGCCACGGTGGCTTCCATACCGGTACCTACCAGCGGGGCGTCGGTGCGGATCAGCGGAACCGCCTGACGTTGCATGTTCGAACCCATAAGCGCACGGTTGGCGTCGTCGTGCTCAAGGAACGGGATCAGAGCGGCAGCGACAGACACAACCTGCTTCGGCGATACGTCCATGTAGGTCACTTCTTCGCGCGGCATCAGCAGGGATTCACCTTGCTTACGGCACACGACGAATTCGTCCTTGAAGTTGCCCTTGGCGTCCAGCTCGGAGTTGGCCTGAGCGATAACTTCGCGGCCTTCTTCAATGGCGGACATGTAAACCACTTCGCTCTGCACCTTGCCGCCTTCAACCTTGCGGTACGGGGTCTCGATGAAACCGTACTTGTTGATGCGGGCGTAGGTAGCCAAGCTGTTGATAAGACCAATGTTCGGCCCTTCCGGCGTTTCAATCGGGCAGATACGGCCGTAGTGCGTGGTGTGCACGTCACGAACTTCAAAGCCTGCGCGTTCGCGGGTGAGACCACCCGGCCCGAGGGCGGAGAGGCGACGCTTGTGGGTCACTTCGGCCAGCGGGTTGGTCTGGTCCATGAACTGCGACAGCTGGGAGCTGGCGAAGAACTCACGCAGCGCGGCGCTGAGCGGACGACTGTTGATGAGGTCGTTCGGCACCATGCTGTGGATTTCGGTGGAGCCCATACGTTCCTTCACGGAGCGCTCCATGCGGAGCAGACCGATGCGGACCTGGTTTTCCATCAGTTCGCCTACCAGACGGACACGACGGTTGCCCAGGTGGTCAATATCGTCAACCGGGTCAACACCATCGCGGATGCGGTGCAGGGCCTTGAGGGTTTCGGTGAAGTCTTCCTTCTCCAGAATACGGATATCGTCTTCGTCCTTCTTGGTCTTGCGGCCAAAGCGGGCGTTCATCTTCATACGACCCACAGCGGAGAGGTCGAACTTATCGGTATCGAAGAACAGACCGTTGAACAGCTTGGTGCTGGTTTCAACCGTCGGCGGCTCACCAGGGCGCATAACCTTATAGATTTCCACCAGGGCTTCTTCCGGGCTGCTGGTCTTGTCGATCGCCAGCGTGTTGCGGATGTAGGCGCCCACGTTGAGGTGGTCCACTTTCAGAATCTGGAAGGTCTTCAGGCCGAGCTTTTCAACAGCAGCCAGAACTTCGTTGGTGATTTCGGCACCGGCTTCGAACAGCACTTCGCCGGTGTCTTCATCGACCAGTGCCTGACCGAGGTAACGACCGTAGAGGTCTTGAGCGGTTTGCTGAACCCACTTGATGCCATCTTCCTGCGCCTTTTTGATTTGGCGACGGGTCGGCTTTTTACCGGATTCGATGATAGTCTTGCCGCTATCAGCGTCGACGAGGTCGGCGGACAGCTTTACACCTTCGTAGAACATCGGCTCGAACGCGAGGGCATAGGTACCGATCAGCTCAACAGCTTCGGCAACTGCCTTTTTGGCCTTGGACGCCTTGGAGGCGACCTTCTTGACCTTCACCGGAGCTTCTTCGCCGTCGGTCTCGTCAGACTCGGCAGCAGCCTTCTTGGAGGTCTTCTTGGCCTTCGGTGCTTCTTCAGCAACCTCTTCGGTCTTGGTCGCCTTCTTCTTGGCGCCGCCCAGACCTACACGTACATCCACCTTGTCGTAGTAGGTGTCGACGATCTCCTGGGTGCTCAGGCCCAGGGCGCGCAGCAGCACGGTGGCCGGCAGTTTGCGCTTGCGGTCGATACGAACGTAGATGTTGTCCTTGTGGTCGAATTCAAAGTCGAGCCAGCTACCACGTACCGGAATGATACGGGCGCTGAACAGCAGCTTGCCGGAAGAGTGGGTCGTACCATCATCGTGGCTGAAGAACACACCCGGGCTACGTTGCATTTGCGATACCACGACACGTTCGGTACCGTTCACGATGAACGTACCGTTTTCGGTCATCAATGGCACATCCGCGAGGTAAACTTCCTGCTCCTTAATGTCGCGAACGGAGCGGGCGCCGGTGGTGTGGTCCACATCCCAAATGGTCAGGCGCAAGGTGACACGGCAGGGGGCTGCAAAGGTCAAGTCGCGCGTGCGGCATTCATCAATATCGTATTTCGGCTCTTCCAGGCGGTAGTCGATGTACTCAAGCTCGGCGATACCGGCGTTGTCCTTCATCGGGAAGATGCTGGCGAATGCACTGTCGAGCGTATAGAACGTCTCTTTGCTGGTGCGCTTTTCGCCCAGGAAGAGATCGTAGGAGTGCTTTTGCATTTCCAGCAGGTTGGGGATGGTAGCCACATTCGGCAGACGGCCAAAGTTGCGGCGGATACGTTTGCGTTCAATGAACGTCAACGAAGGGGATTGCGACATTAGAAAGATACCCTCTTTTATTAACAATCTTCAACGATTTCCTACGTCTAGGAGTCGTTAGCGATTCCTGCACCTGAAGGTGCCGGAGGGGTGATGTGTATTAGCGTACTAGTACAACAGCACAACACCGCGCTAAAATCCGCGGAGATGAACGGTTATTAGGCCTCTTGCAACCTCCTGTCAAGCGGCCGAACCGATGAATTTTAGTGTATTTTCACCACGGCTTGTGGCATCACTCTCTCATCGCAACATACAGCCTCTCGAAAGGGGGTGCCCATGCTCTTTTTATTCCGCATTTTTTCCTCCGAGCCCTGGAAATGGGAGCCGGAGTTCATTCCCGACATTCCCTTGGCCAGATGGCTTATCTGGGGCGGTCGCGCTCTTCTGGTCTATATCGCGCTTGCCATCGCCTTCCCAGATCCTTTGCTAACCCTTTCGTTGCTAGCCTTTGCTTTAGCGTGCTGGCTGGCGTGGACATTTTTCGTGAAAGGATAGCCTATGCTTGCCGGACCACCGCCCGATGCACCGGAGTTTTACCGCATTCCCCTGCCCTACTTCGGTTGGGTCCATTCACGCCTACCCCTGAATGTCTGGATACTCCTCAGCATCTGCAGCGCCTTACTGCTCTACGGAGCGTATGTTTTCTGTCAGAATTAACACACTACGCGGCCCGCAAGGGCCGCTTTTTTTGGCTTACGCTGCCACGTTCGGCTTAGCGCCACGCCGGATGATCGACAGATATCCTCCATTACCGCGACTCAAAAACCGCGCCACACGCGTCACCGTGGCCAAGGCGATACCAGTGCGAGAAGCGACATCCCGCTGACTAAGCCCCTGATGCAACAGGCGCGCGGCATGCCAGCGGTCGGCAAAGGCTGCCACTTCGGTCGGCGTACAGAGGTCGGCCAGAAAGGCTTTCACCTCCTCTTCGGTCTCCAGCATCAGAAACGCCGCATAGAGGTCGGACTCGGACGCCTGATGGTGGGTGAGGTCTTTTTTCATGTCCTATTATTATAGTACAGATTGACAACGCGGCACCAGTGTATTATTGTACTATTACGTTATTACAAAACGGAGACATATTCATGACCACTTCCTCGCAACCGGCCACGACGGCCAAGCCCTGCGCACCAGCTGCATCCACAACCAACACGAAGCCTCAGACGGCACAACCCCTGCCCGATCACCTCGGCTGCCGTGACCTTCGCTATGACCGCGATCCCTTCGGGCGCGGCTGACCTTCTTTCCGTAAAAAAAATCCCGCCAGCCTAAGCTGAGCGGGATTTTTTCTCGTTTAACGGGGCTATACAGATAGTACGGCTTCACTTTCGCGCATGGCCTTAGCCAATTCGGCGACACTGGTCCCGGCATCGCCATACATGCCACACCTTTCCAAGAGAGCTGCGTCGGCCTTATCAATCAGACAGGCTACATCCTGAAATGTCTGATACGCGAGCAGGCTTAATTCCCAGAGAGAGTGCGGCAAAGCCCCCATATAGCGACGTATGTCGAATATAAAAGTAGGACGGGCATAGTTATAAACAGCTCCCAATACCTGAAGCTGATCGCTGTACGTACTCAGAATATGCCCACCAAAACGGTCCCATTGCGGTTCCGTGCGCCACAGGGTTACCTTCTCCTGAATCTCTTGGGCATCGCCCTGCACTGGATCCAGCACATGCGCCATTTTCAGCTCAGTCCTCAGGAGCCTCTGCCGCGCCGGAATACCGGGCCGCGACATATAAGCCGGAGATATCAATAATCCATTCATGCGGATTCCTTTCCGGTCGGAGAAAAACTCCCACCTTATCCAAGCGGTACAAGATGCTTCTCTCTATAAAATATCTCCGACAAAAACAAGGGGCCTGAGGCCCCCTGTTTTTCATCGTCTTTCGATGCGTTATGCTGTTTTGGCATAGTGCGGCTCTGTCAGTACATCGCGCAGACCCGTAGACTCAAGCAGAATTCGGGCGACAGGTGAGGCTATCCAGTATTCCGCTCTGTTTCCAGCATCGCTGCGGATCATCACCGATGCGGCGGTTTTCACCTTCTCGGAAATGCTGATCAGCTCGGTGGGGCAATAGACTGCCTGCTGTGACATCGCCATGGCGCAGGCCGTGGTATCGAACATGAGAACGTCGGCCCCACACCGGCGGGCCTCCTCATCGATGGCGTGAGCAAAGTCGTATTCAACCCGTTGGGCTGCGGTAGGGCGCAAGCTACCTATCATGTCCTCTGCGCGCTTCCACCCAGCTTCACCATGCCGGCGCACCTGAGTGTCCAGCCCCAGATGGTGCAGGTAGTTAAGACGTCTGTTCTGATCAGGATTCAAGGCCGTGCGGTGGTCGCCCGGCTTATTCGGAAAAACAATCAAGATGCGCATGGGATTCTCCTCTTCTGCGCGGGTTTGTACCTGAAGCCCTGTATAGACAGGGGCGGTACATGCCACAAGGATTTCGGCCAGACACGCCCAATTCCTCATCAGAAAAGACAAAAAGGAGCCTTGCGGCTCCTTCGTGTTTCGGAATGATGGCCGAAACGGATAGAACTACTTCAGTTCTACCTTGGCGCCAGCTGCTTCCAGCTTGGCCTTCATTTCTTCGGCGTCCTTCTTGGCAACGCCTTCCTTTACGACTTGCGGAGCGCCTTCGACGAGGTCCTTGGCTTCCTTCAGGCCGAGACCGGTCAGCTCACGAACAGCCTTGATCACGTCGATCTTCTTGTCGCCAGCGGCGGCCAGGGTCACGGTGAAGTCGGTTTGCTCTTCAGCAGCCGGGCCAGCAGCAGCAGCTACAGCAACCGGAGCGGCGGCGGATACGCCCCACTTTTCTTCCAGCATTTTGCTCAGTTCAGCAGCTTCCATAACGGTCAGGGTGCTGAGGGTTTCTACGATTTGTTGCAGGTTTGCAGACATTTTAGTTTCCTTTAATTAAGAGAATTAAGCCGCAGCAGCTTCCGAGGACTTCTCGGAGTATGCCTTGGTAACACGGGCCAGTTGGCCACCCGGCGCTTGCAGCACACCAATGATCTTGGCGCGAGCTTCGTCGAGGGTCGGCAATTGGCTGATGGTCTTCACTTCGGCGGCGCTCAGCACCTTACCGTTCATGGAGCCACCGACGATGACCAGCTTGTTGTTGGCATCGGCGAACTTCTGGCTGATGCGGGACGGCGCGATTTCGTCTGCGCTGAATGCGAGAACGGTCGGGCCGACCATGATGCTGCTCAGCTCTTCAAAGGCAGTGCCCTTGAATGCCAGCTTTGCCAGACGGTTTTTAGCCACCTGTACTTCGCCACCGGCTTCGCGCATCTGGCGACGCAGTTGGCTCATTTCCTTCACGGTCAGACCACGGTAGTGGGCCACCACGAGGGACTTGGCCGAAGCGATACGCTCGGACAGGCTGCCGATAAAGGCTTGTTTCTGGGTACGATCCATAGAGGATTCCCTTCCACTTGGTTACTTTGCCTACGCACCCCATGTGCGCATGCACACCAGTCTGAATTTCTGTGGAAACATCGCAAAACCTAAATACAGATTGCGGATATTGCCCCTCGGTTGGAAATTAAGCCCCGCAATTCATTGAATAAATTACGTACCATGGGCACCAACGGTCTTCAGGTGTTGGTGGCTCTATACGGGCGTCTAACTGATATGTAAAGCAAAAAAGTGCCCGCAGGGTTCTACGGGCACCTTACCAGAATAGAAAGCTCGTTTAGTCGAGCTTGGCCTTGAGAGTTGCCTTGCGCAGCGCCTTGGCGAGCGGCGGCAGTACCTTGCCCAGACGGTCGGCCAACTGGCCCAGCAACTGGCGACGGCTCAGCATGAACTGCATGTTCAGCACCACACCCAGCAGTGGCGCCCCTACCAGCAGCAGGCTGTCGGTGGCACGCTTGAGTTCTGACTGTGTGGTCACGCTCGCCTGTGCCAGCAACAGCGTGCGGGCGCTGGCCGAAGCTACAGCCACAGCGTCCACGTTACCGCGATTAACAGCGGCCAGCGGACTACCGTCGACGATCACGACATCCGCCATTTCGGTCAGCATATCGAACAGTACCGGCAAGCCACCGGCTTCACCCAGCTTGCTCAGGGTTTCCGGATGACGGGGTGCGGCCAGCAGCTTGAGGTTATCGCTGCCAGGCATGGGTTGCAGAGCCTCCCAACCACCTTTCTTGGCCTTGGCGCCCTTCGGCAATTCCCAGTTACCGTCACCCAGGCCCAGCCACTGGCTCAGCATGCGGTCACGCAGGTTCATATCAACCAGAATCACGGTTTTGCCCTGCTCCGCGGTACGCTCGGCCAGCAGCAACGCCAGCGTACTGCTGCCTTCACCCCCCTTGGCGCCCAGCAGCACCAGTGGCCCGCGCAGGTTGCGCACCAGAGAACGTTGCAGACGACCTAGTTCGCTGAATTCGGACGGACGCAGTTTTTTGCCACCGGCCATCACATGCAGGCCGCGCGGCGTAACATTCAGTTTTCCCAGCCACGGCAGAGTGCCTACCACCTGCATATCGCTGGCCGCAGCCGCATCGTCTTCGCTTTCGACCACCGCACGGTTGGCGAACGGCAGCTTTTGCAACAGACCGAACAGCAGGCCACCCAGCAGACCGGCCAGGATCATATTAGCCACCACACGGGCCGTGCCTTGCAGCGGCTCATTCATGGTGGCGGTTTCGGCAAACCAGACCAGCGCCTGACTGCCATGACGGCCGAAGGCGAGGTTCACGCGACGCAGATCGCTTTGCAGTTGTACGGTATCACCCTGCAGTTTTTCACTGCGGGCGTTCAGCTCCAAACGTGTCGCCTCATCAGCGCCATCGCTGGTCGCCAGACGGCCAACAATCTCCTTCAGCTCCTGCTGGTTCTGCAGAATCATCTGCTCCAGACGCATACGCTCCGGCGCCAGCAAGGCCTGAATAAAGTTGTAGGCCAACGCATCGGTCATCTGCTCCAAGCCTTCCGGTGCATGGCTGCGGTAGCTGATGGTCATCAGGTTATTATTAATGACACGCAGAGAGACCTTATCGGCCTGCAATTTGCGCTGAGCATCGGTGCCGGTATCGGCCAGCAGTTGCGGGTTAACCAGAATCTGGCGCAGCGCCTCCCCCTGCCCCGGCGCACTGATGTTCTGTAATAGCGGCGACTTGGCCTGATCCGACTGAACCTGCAGCAATGCGGTGGCTTCAAAGGTCGGCGGAACCTGGAGGCTGTAAATCGCGGCCAGAAGGGCAAACACAACAACCGGAACACCAATCTTCACGCGTACGCGCCAGATTTCCGCAAGAGTGACAAGGATAAAGTTCATGAGAGCGCGCTTTCGTTGCGTTATGCCTTGCTCAGGCTTGTTTTTCCGGGCAGCTACCGCCACCCTTTGTTGGTTGGATATTATAGAGAGGTGCACAAGCATGGCAATGCTCCTGCCGGACATATCGGCACTCATGCGCCACAACGCATTCATACGCTTGACACTTCCGCCACATACGCCTATATCGCCCTCACTACATCCGCGCGCGCAGGCGCTGCCTGCTCGTCTATAAAGCGTCTGTAGGAGTTATAAACAACGAACGGAAAGTATTAGCCATGGCTAAGAAAATCGCCGGCTTCGTCAAGCTGCAAGTTCCAGCTGGCGCTGCCAACCCGGCCCCGCCCGTAGGTCCCGCACTGGGCCAAAAGGGTCTTAACATTATGGAATTCTGCAAGGCCTTCAACGCTGCTACCCAGCCGCCGAAGTTTGCCGCAGGCACCCCGATCCCCGTCATCATCACCGCGTACGCCGACCGTACCTTCACCTTCGAGCTGAAGACCCCGCCGGCCAGCTGGTACCTTATGCAAGCCGCCAGCATCAAGAAGGGTGCCAAAACCCCGAACGTTCCGATCGGTCAGGTTAAGCGCGCTGAAGTGAAGAAGATCGCTGAAGCCAAGATGGTCGACCTCAACGCCAACTCCGTTGAGCAAGCCATGAAGATTATTGAAGGCAGCGCCCGCTCTATGGGCCTGACCGTAGTAGACTAAGGAAGGATACGACCATGGCTACTAAGAAGTCCACCAAACTCACCTCCGCCAAGCCGAAGAAGGTTTTCCCGGAGTTTGACCGCCTGAAGGCCTACAGCCTTGATGAAGCTCTGAAGCTGCTGGCTACCATGCCGGCCGCCAAGTTCGACGAATCCGTCGACGTTGCGCTGAACCTGGGCGTAGACCCCAAGTATAACGACCAGATGGTTCGTGGCGTTGTGTCGCTGCCGCACGGTAACGGTAAGACCGTCCGCGTGGCTGTCTTCGCCAAGGGTGCCGCCGCCGATGAAGCGAAGGCTGCCGGTGCCGACGTTGTCGGTCTGGAAGACCTGATCGCCAAGGTTGAAGCCGGTAATATCGATTTCGACCGCGTTATCGCCACCCCGGACTGCATGCCGCAACTGGGTAAGATCGCCCGTATCCTCGGCCCGAAAGGCATGATGCCGAACCCGAAGCTGGGTACCGTAACTCCCAACGTGGCCAAGGCCGTGAAGGACGTTAAGGGCGGGATGATCGAATTCAAGGTCGAAAAGGCCGGTATCATCCACGCCGGTGTAGGCAAGCGCAGCTTCTCTGCCGACAAGCTGTCTGCCAACATCAAGGCCCTTGTTGACGCTGTGAAGGCTGCCAAGCCGTCCGGCGCCAAGAGCAACTACATGCTGTGTATGGCCATCTGCGCCACCCAGAGCCCTGCCATCAAGGTAGATCTGTCCAGCCTGTAAGGTTCGCCCTTGTCAAAAACCCCGCTCCGGCGGGGTTTTTGCATAGGTGCCACGATTTAGATACCCCGCAAAAAACCGCCCCGAAGGGCGGTCAGGATGGACGCGGTTAACCGCCCGCCTTTTCGGAGAACATCTCGCGCTTGTCTTCGGCGTCCAGCTCAGCCATGGCTTCGGCATCCGCCATCGGGCCCTTGCTCTCGCTGATATTCGGCCAGATAGCGCTGTAACGCTGGTTCAGGTTGGCCCAGTGCAATTCATTCGGCCCCAGCTCCTCATCCGACTTAATGGCTTCAATCGGGCATTCCGGCTCGCAGACACCGCAGTCGATGCATTCATCCGGGTTGATGACGAGCATGTTCTCGCCCTCATAAAAACAGCTGACCGGACAGACTTCCACACAGTCGGTGTAGCGGCACTTGATGCATTTTCCGGTGACGACGAAAGGCATAATACTCTCCTTAATTTCCGGCACATCGTTACCCTCATTCATGCCGGTTGGCAACAGGGGGCACGCCTGCTTGTAGCAGAACCTGCGCCGGGACGGGACTTAGCCGCCATTTCAGGGTAATTTACCACAAAATGAAACAAAAGCGCCTTACCGGGTCTACTTGGGCTATGCCGTACCTGCCGGCTTTAGCGGTGCTTTTGGTTTTACAGGCTTTTCCCGTACACGCGTCCAGCGAGCTCTTTCCCGCCACCGAGGTAACCGCCCGTTACAATCCGCTGGGTTACCTGAAGAACCTGCTTTTCCCGCAGACCTCGACTGACATCGCCGAAGCCACACTGCAGCGCTATGCCGCCATTGAACCGGCCTCGGGCGGAGGTGAAGCTAAAAGCGAAGGCCATGGTGAAAAAGCCGAAGGCGGCGGCCATGGCGACCCCAAGGCCACCGGCAAAAGCGAAGGCAAAAAAAGCTTTACCGGTAAAGTGATAGGGGCCATCCCCGAACTTCCGGTCGTCACCATTGGTGGCAAGTCGGTTATCAGCCGTGCCGAGAAAACCGCCAATGAGCTGAATGACACCACCCCCGCAGGCCTGCGTGACAGCATGATGCTGCAGCAGCTTGACCGTCGTTTTTCCATTAACACCTACGCCCACAGCCCCAAGCGCGGCCCAAATGATGCGAAAATCAGCGCCATCGTCTTCACCGATTTCTCCTGCGGTCTGTGCATGCCCGAGCTCGCCAAGATCGATGCTGCGCTGGTAGGGGTTTCGGACACCGTCCAGACCATTCATGTGCATGCACCGATGATGCGTTTTCAGGACACCAACATGCCCGCTTTTTACGGCAAGGTGGCGGCCCGCGGCGGTGTCTTCTGGAAGTATCGCGACCTGCTGATCGCCAAACCAACGACCGATGCCAATGTGCTGTTTGACAATCTTATCTCCAGCGGCATGAACGTAGCCCAGGCCCGCAGCCTTATGATGACCGATGCCCGCCGTTTTTACCGCGAGCTTGACGCCGACAGCCTGCTGGCACGCAGTTTCAGCATCGCCAATCCTCCGGTGGTATTTCTCAACGGCATCCGTGTCGGCTACGGAGGCATTCCGCTGGAGAAGCTGAAGGATGTGCTGGAGTACCTGCACCTGCGCATCGCACGCGGCATGAACGAACCGCCGAAGTAACGCGAGGACGAGACCATGAGCACATCCCTCCGCCACGCTATTTCCAGCTTTACCGAGCAATTGCAGCACCGCCAGCAGGAACGCCGCACCCAGCGCATCGCCACCACCCGCGCCGAGCAGGAAGACGCCAACACGATGGCACCGATTCCGCTTAGCCCGGATGTCCGTGCCTTTTTCAATCATGTGGCTCATAGTGTGCAACTCGACCGCCAGCGTTACAATCTGGCGGTGTCGCTCAGCACCGGAGAGGCGGCCATTCCTACTCCCGACAGTACTCCCCTGCCTGCCGAAGCCTCTCCGCTTGGTCTGCCGGAAACCGCGGAACATATGGAAGCGTCAGCCCTGGCTCTTGCCAGTGTATCGCCTGGCCCGCACCTGCATGCCCTGTGGGACGAATGGTCCCGCTATGAGCATATTCTGCCCGGTGCCGAAGACAGCCTTGCGAATGGCCGCAACCCCTGTTCGTCCCTACTGCTAACGGAACTGAACAAGCTGACACAGGATACCTCCGCCAAGCCTGCCATGGCGGTCAGCCTGATCGGCAAAATCAAGCAATCGGTACAGGCGTTTCTGGATGGGCGCACCAACGATACCGTGACGCTACTGAAAAACGCACTGCACACCGACCCGCACAACCACAGCATTCTGATGTCGCTGTCGCAGATCTCATACTGGCTGGCCACCAAGGGCGTCCAGAACGTACTGCCTGAAGCCCGCGATTACGCCCAGCGCAGCACGATTTACAGCGAAAAACAAACCCCTGCGCAAATGGCGTTCTACCAGTACACCGCCATTGTAACCGAAAGCGCCTTTGGTCACGAACGGACGTTGGAATGGCTGCGCGACAGCGGTCTGCTCGATACGGACCATTTCTCGGACAGCACCGGCGGCCTGCTGGCCGAGCGCGGCATTTATCTGCGGGCATGGTACCTGCTGTCGCTCATTCCGGTCGAACTCTGGCAGGAAACCGATTTCCGCCGCCTGCGCAATCTGGTAACCAAGGTTATCGGTGGTGCCACGGTGTATCTGATGTGGTTCCGCACGCCGCTGCTTACTGCTGCCAGCATGGGAAAAGACGTGCCGGAGCTGGAGGACATTGAACGCCTGGTACACAGCGCCTACCGCCTGCATACCAGCCACTCTGCGGCATTCCATCAGATATCACCTCAGGTGGGTGACAAACCCTGGTTACTGCGCGTACGCTTTTTAAGTACGGTCAAATCCGTCATTTCCATTCCGCAGTTCGACCAGGCTGCACTGCATTTTGCACTGGACGGCCAAAGCTGGGACGAAAACGTGACGCCGGACCCGGAACTGCGCGCCATGACCGGCTTGCGCGAACTGACCTACTGGCGCCTGTGGTGCCTTGTGCTGACGCCCTTCAAAGATATCCGTCAGCCCTACCTGCTGCCAGCCGAAGAAACCGCCAGTGACCTGAGCCTGCTGGCTAGCTGCGAAGAACTGCTGACGACTCTTGCCAACACTGAGCGCAACCTTATTAAAGCCCACCTGTGGGATGATCTGAAACCCTGGCTGGTACGCTGGCAACTGGACCACCTGCTGGCGGCCAGCACCGGCAGCAACAAGCCGCGTACGCGCTTTGCACCGAGCCTGCCGCCCTACACCAGCCTGTACCGTGTGTGGCAAGACCCGCCTATCTCGTCACTGCTGCCCAGCGAGATTATTGCTGAAAATGCCCGCCGCGGCGCGTTTGCCAGCTTCTTTGAGATCACTGCCGCACTGGAAGGCGCCAACCGGTTGATCAACGACCCTGTACACGGCCTTCTGGCCAGCCAGAAGCGTGCACTGGCCGCCGCCAACCGTTACAACCCCAAAAAGTTCAAAACCGTGGCACAGGAGTTCGGCAGCAGTGGCAGCGGTGGCATTCTGTTACTGCTGATGCCGGTCGGCATTCTGGGCCTTATCGCCGCCGTCATCACCTTCAGTGCCAACTGGGGTCAGGCTTTGGGTCTCATTCTGGCTTTAGCCGGTGTGGCGGGTGTGGTCGCCATCAACCTCAAGAAATAACCCCGAAAACACCGCCGCCTTTACGCCAAGGGGTTGACAGCGCGTGGCGGAATGGGCTAAAGGCAGGCAATCGGTGTGAACTTCGGTTCCACACCCACAGGTATGAACGGCCCCAGACCTCCGTCTGACGGCCAGAAAACAGGCTAACAGACAGGATACTCACATGGCAAAGCGCGGTGGTAACAGCATTTTCATCAAGATGGTCAGCACGGCCCTCAAAGCAGACGGCAAGAAGACCGGTTACTTCTACGTAACCCGTAAGAACCCGAAGAGCCCGAACACCACTGAAAAGCTGGAAATGCGCAAGTACGATCCGGTTGTTCGTCAGCACGTTATCTTCAAAGAAGAAAAGATGAAGTAGTTCGTCGTTCTTACTTGATTGCAGGAGCCTGTTCAGGCTCCTCTTTTTTATTGCAGGCATATTTAGCAAGGTATACAACCAAATCCTCTCTTACTGGAGGAAACACCTATGACGACTTACCTTCATACCTTCCTCATCTGGTGCAACAACACGCCCCTGATGGTTCTTCAGAGCAATGTCGGATCCACCGAAGGACGTCTGGTCACCCGCCTGCACACCCATGCCTGCGAGACCTATTCTCCGCAAAAGCCTGATATCTACGCCGAACACGTCACGGCCGAGAAAGCCGCCGGTCATACGGACATCGTCCGGATCGTCATCGACACCTCGCGCGATGAAGACAAGGCCCTGCGCTCCGCCAAGGACGTGCTGGATACCTATTTTGCCCAGATGCCCGAGCTCCTCTGAGCCCTGCAAACGAAATGCCCCGTTACGACGGGGCCTTTCGCATTTACAACGCCAGTTCCAGCATCACAGGAATGTGGTCGGAAGGTTGGGTTTTGCGGCGCTCGTCCTGATCGTGCCAGACGTGCTTGACGTGGGGTGTGAGCGCCGGACTGGTGAAGAGATAGTCGATGCGTGCGCCGTTCTTGGGGTTACGCCCGTAAGTTCGGTAATCATACCACGAATATATTCCAGCTTCCTCATTCACCTCGCGGAAGCTATCGGAGAGCCTGTTCTTCTGCATCAGGTCGGCCAGCCAGCCCCGCTCTTCCGGCGTGAACAGCACGTGTTTGGCGGCTTTTTCGGGGTTCTCGATATCACGCTCATCGGCCGAGATATTGAAGTCACCACAGATGACGAATTTCGGATGGTCCGTCAGCCCACGCTGCACATAGGCATCGAGATGCTGGTAAAATTCGCGCTTGAAGGCGAATTTTTCGCTGGTCGGGCTTTCGCCGTTCGGCACATAAGCCGAGACGATGCGGACGCCGCCCACCGTTGCGGCGATCAGACGTGTCTGGCTGCCAAAGATTTCCGGAAGGCCTTCGGCACCAAAGCCGGTAGCGACATCCTGCAGCGGTAAACGGCTGGCAATGGCCACGCCGTTGTACGATTTCTGACCGTGAATGGCGACGTTATAGCCAAGACTGGTAAAGGCTTCAGTAGGGAAGAGTGCATCTTCGACCTTGGTTTCCTGCAAGCACAGTACATCAGGCTTATGGGCCTCTATCCATGCCGTGACATGGCTCAGGCGTGTGCGAAGGCTGTTGACGTTCCAGGTGGCGACTTTTATCAATGTGGTCATGTCCCATTCTAGCAAACCCCAGCCGTTGACGCGAGAGGCCCTGCAAGCCTTGTTGGCACCCGCCCTGCCCGGTGCCCGTTTTGACATGCGCGACGATACCCATAAACACCTTGAGCACAACATTGAGGTCGACCACCATGGCGCTCACTTCTTTGTGAAAATCGTGTGGCAGGGCTTTAAGACCATGCCGCGTCTGGCACGCCACCGGCTGATTTTCGGGCTGCTGGAGCAACAATGGAATGCCAAACAAATCCATTCGTTAAGCCTGCGTTTAATGACTGAAGAAGAGGCGACAAAGACGCTGCGCGAGTAGATTTTGCCGCAACTCTGCGGCTACACTTTAAGTATGGCACTGGCGTTTCCCCCTGGTTTGTTCGACCGTATCGCGGGTATCTCTACCGTGCGCTGGCTGCTGCTTTTGGCCGTGTGGGGTATTGCGGTGTTCTTATGGGGTACCTTTGGCGCCTGGACCGACAAGCGCGGCCAGGACGCTGAGCGTCTGCTGGTGCAGCCCTATGCCAGCCGTGTCGCCACATGGCTTACCCAGCAAGCCGATATTCTCGACAGCTTGCACAGCGATGCCCGCCTGGCCGAAGGCATTCAATTACCTGCCGGAGTAGAAAGCCTGCCGGTGCAGCGCGTGCTGTACGAGTTTGCCTATCTGAACCGTATCGCCGATGTCTATGCGCTCGACCTTCTTCAGGGCAAAAGCGGACGTACGGCGGGTGCGGTCTCTCTGCCGCCGCATATCCTCAAACGCTTCGACAGTCTCTCTGATCGCGCCGATGTGATGCTGATGGGTATCGGTCTGGATAACGCCAAAATGCTCATCCTGCGCCGTATCAATGCCCCCCTGCCCCAACGTCTGTATGCGGCCGTGCCTCTGAATCTGGGTATGCTGGCAACCGCCGTGCCCAAGCCACCGGTGACCTTTCAGGAACGCACCGCGCATCTCATCTTTGCCCACACCGACGGCTGGGCGCGCTGGGATATGGCCAGCCCTGCATTGGAACTGGCAACGGATGCAGACAACATTATGCAGTCGGGCGGTATTCTCCAGATCAGCAACGGCTCCCGCCAGATAACCTATATGCCTCTTGATGGGCTGCCCGGTGTCGCCCTTGAGGTGGAAGGCCCGCGCGCCATCACCTCCACAGCACTCCTGCCGCGCCTGATGGTGCTCATCTGGGCCATTGCCATGAGCCTTATGATCCTGTGGCACGAGCCGCGTTTTCGCACCCTTGTGGGCAAAGCCACCGCCCCGGTGAAGCCACTTATGAGTGCGGTACCTCCTCTGGCAGCGCGCCTGAAAGGTTTGGGCACACTCTTGCCTGTCGATATGATCGCCAAGGCGTGGCAAGACGCACGTGGCCTGACACCGCTTGTGGATGGTCCGGGAGAGTTGGATGCCAGAGCGTTCCGCACTTCGCCACGCCGCGCTCTGTCGTCATCTCCTGCCCGCAAGAAAAGCCTGAGCGCCCCCACACTTGTGGAGCCCGCCGCCGGCAGCGGCAAGGCCTTGCCGAAGATTGAACGCCGCACCCGGAGCCGCGGCAGCCGTTTACAGGCGAACGATGCGCGCCCGCACGCCACCAACGCCAAGCCCGTCTGGGTGCCTCCTGCCGACAAAGCCAAGCCCAAGCCGGACGAGGCTGCGAAGAAAGATCCCTCTCAACCGGAGATTGATGAAGATAACCTGCTGGAGGTGATCAAGGATTGCCTGCGTCAGAAACGCATCAAACTGCTGTACCAGCCGATGTACCGCGCTTCCGATAATATGCCGGTGATCCATGAGGTTTTCGCACGTTTGGTACGGCGCGACGGTACTCTGCTATCTCCCGGTGAGTTCTTGCCCGTGGTGCTGAAGAACCGTCTTTCTCTGGAACTGGACATCGCCGTGCTGCGCAAAGTCGTGTACGAGCATTTCAGCCAAGGCCGCGAACCGATGACCTCCCTCGCCGTCAATATCTCCAGCAACAGCCTCGACGGTATCGCCTACCTTCAGGAAATGACCAGCCAGGGCCCGCGCGTGTTGCGGCGCATGGGGTTTGAGGTCAGCAGCCAAGAGATGATCCGCGACCCCAAGGCGCTCAAGCTGTTGAAGGATCTTCAAAAGCACGGCGGGAATATCGCGGTGGATTACTTTGGCGGAGGTGAAGCCATGCTGGATGCCAGCAAGTCGCTCGGCTTCAACTACGTGAAGCTGGATGCCACCCGTTTTGTGGATACCGATGAAGGCAAGAAGCATGTCATCAAGTTGTGCCAGTATGCCAACTCCATCGGGTTACCCATCATTCTAGAAAAGATCAGCCACCGCGATGTGGAAGAGTTTGGCCGCCGGGCCGGTGCGCACTACCTGCAGGGCTTTGCCCTGAAGAGCCCACAGGAGATGCTCACCCTCACCCAACTGCAAACCTAACTTGCAGACCGGAACCTGCTGACGCACCGAAGCGTTATTTTGGCAATGACAAAGACTTTCTCAGAGTATACGATTACCCCATGACCGAAATGCAGAGGGTTGACCCCGTCGCCGAATTTACCCGCCAGACGCCGCTGGATCTGCGGCTTGTGATGGCGTTGGCCGGTGAGCGCGACCTGAACGCCCGCGAACAGCAGATCGTCGACAAACTCCAGCAGGAGCGCGGTGAAGGCCTGTTCTCCGACATGCTTTATGCCCTCACCCGTAAAAGTTTCCCCAGCCGTCAGGCCAAGCTGTTGTGGGGCGAGATTGGCGACCACCGCAAAAAGCTGGAAGGTATTTTGAGCCGCGACCCAGGTGTGGCGCTGGCCGCGCACGATTATCTGGTCAACGTCAGTGGTCTGTTAAAAACCGCTGGTCTGATCGAGGAGCAGAAGTTCCAGGCGCTGGCCACCGTGGCCAGCCGCGACGGTTTGACCGGCCTGTACGACAAGACCACCTTTGCCCGCCTGCTGGAAGAAGAACTCGCCCGCCAGGCCCGCTTTGGCCGCCCGGTGACGCTGGTGATGATCGACATCGACCACTTCAAGCAACTCAACGATACCCACGGCCACGCCGATGGCGACGTGGTACTGGCGCAGGTAGCCGAACTCATCAAGCAGCAGGCCCGCAGCACCGACAGTTGCGGCCGTTTTGGCGGTGAAGAGTTTGCCGTGGTACTGCCGGAAGTCGATACCCATGCCGGTGCCTTGCTGGCCGAACGTATCCGTAACGGTGTGGAAAAGGCGTTTATCGGTACACCTTATAATGTCACGGTCAGCATCGGTATCGCGACCGGCAACAGCGGTGTGAAGGCCGACGATCTGGTACGCGCCGCCGATGCCGCTCTGTACGACGCCAAGCGCGGTGGGCGTAACTGCGTGCGCGTGGCGAAGGAAATCGTCACGACGATTTAAGCTTTCTGGAGCGGATACGTCTGCACCACGTCATATCGCCCCACGCCTGTACCGTGGGGTTTATGCGATTTATAGAGGGTCACGCTTCGGACGTCATAGGTCGGCATTGCCGGTAACATCACATCTTCCAGATTTACAACCTGTTCCGGAAAACTGGCCAGTGTGACGTGCGGCATGTACTGCGGAAAGGTATGAACATCTATCCCCGTACTCCGCGCGGTCTGCACATGGTCAGCGTGCAGCGCCTCCAGTTCCGGGATCACTTCGGCCAGAAGCACCAGCACACAGCCATTGTGCGTGCGGAACAGATGAAGCCGATTTAACCAAATCGTTTGAGAGGGATGCACCCGCATACTGATGTTGTGCCAGAACTCTGTTAATGCCTCCGGCGCAGGATCTCCCAAATAAGCCAGAGTCAGGTGATAATCATCCGGATGAACCCACGTCGCATAGGTCAATGCCGGACGAATGGTTTGCAGGGTCTGTATAACTTCGGGCGGTACAGGCAGCGCGGTGAAGTACGCCATACTAGATGCCTTCGTGAGCATCCTTGACATGGATATCCATGAGCTGTTTGCCATTAAAGGTGCGCGGTTTGGCGGTGACGGCAAGCGTAAGCGCGCGACCGTTGCTGTTGGCCAGCAGCGGCCCGAGCGGGCTGCTCATGGCGCCAAAGCATACCGCGTCGAGATTGGTCTGGCCGGTGGCATCGGAGAGGCGTAGCTTCAGGTGTTCCTGCGTGGCGCCCACCGGCTTTGCAAAGGTGACGCGCACGCCTTGCAGCGCCAGTAGCGGCTCTGGGTTGCCGGGACCAAAGGGTGCCAACTGCTGCATGGCATTGCAGAGGGCTTGAGTAAGTCCGGCGGGAGAGGTCGCGGCATCCACCTTGAGGCGCGGGGCCAGGCGGTAATTGAGCGGCAGGTGGGCGTCTTCGGTGCGCGCGGCCAGTTGCTGGTGCAGGGCGTCGTTCAACTTTACCCGGAACGCCGCCAAATTTGGACCTTCCAATGTAACCCCTGCGGCCATGGCGTGGCCTCCTCCTGACAGAAGTGTCTCGGACGCCGCATGCACGGCAGCCCCCAGATTGAGGCCATGAATGCTACGGCCGGAGCCTTTCAGGTGGCCGTTGCTGTCGGTCCCCAGCACGAATGTCGGGCGATTGAACTGCTCCTTGATACGTGCGGCCACGATTCCGACGATACCGGGGTGCCAGTCGGTATGATGGAGGACGAGCGCGAGTGTGTCTTCGGTGAAGATCTCCTCGGCCTGCTGGCGGGCTTGGGCGAGAATGGTCTTCTCCATCGTCTGGCGTTGCTGATTAAGGGCATTGAGCGTTTCAGCAAAGGGGTAGGCCGTGCCGTCATCATCGGCCAGCAGCAGATTGAGGGCTGCCTGTGCGCTGTCGATACGCCCGGCCGCATTGAGGCGTGGGGCGAGGCTAAAGCCGAGAGAGGTGGCGGAAATATCGTCCTTTACACCCGCCACACTGGCCAGGGCGGCCAGACCACGGTGCTGCCAGGTGGCCAGCTGTTGCAGACCCTTAGCGACCAGCACGCGGTTGGTGCCGGTCAGTTGCATGACGTCGGCCACCGTGGCAAGGGCGACGAGGTCGAGCAACTGAATGAGGTTGGGTTCGCGGGAACCTGCGAAAAAGCCGCTTTTCCGCAGGTGACGGTTGAGCGCCATGAGCAGGTAAAACGCGATGCCGCTGCCGCACAGGCCCTGCAACTCGGAGGTATCGTCGTAACGATGCGGGTTAAGAATCGCGATGGCGGGTGGCAACGCGCCTTCCGGCTGGTGGTGGTCGGTGACAATCACGTCCATTCCTAACTCGGCGGCGCGGTTCAGGGCGGCATGGGCGGTAGTGCCGGTGTCGACCGTCACAAGCAATTGGGTACCCATGTCCTTAAGTTTATCCATGGCACCGGGCGTGGGGCCGTAGCCTTCGGTCAAACGGTCCGGAATATACAGTAGCGGCTGCACACCCAACTGGCGCAGGTAACGGGTGAGAATGGCGGTGGCGCAGGTGCCGTCGACATCGTAGTCGCCGAAAATTGCGATCTTTTCCTGATTACGAATGGCCGCGGCAAGACGCTCCACCGCCTGCGGCATGGATTTCAGCGTGGCCGGATCCGGCAGGGTTTTTAAGTTAGGGCTAAGGAACGCCGTGGCCAATGCTCCGTCGGCATAGCCACGGGCGGCCAGAATAGCGGCGGTAGGCGCCGGCAAGCCGGTGGCCTGGGCCAAGGCTGCACCCAGACGATAGGCTTCGGACGAGCTATCCGGCATCAACCAGTACTGGCCAAGAACGGAGAGCTGGACATGACCGGTGACAGGGAGACTCTGAGCATTCAACATAGCACCAACGTATCATAAAAAAAGCCGCCCGGGGGCGGCTTTGCCTTTTCACGCTTCAGCTTATTTGCCGGAGGTGGTGCCGGCGGCAGACTTGGCAGCAGTCGCAGCAGTGGTGGCCGTGGACTTGAAGGTTTCCAGAGTCTGGCTGGTTTGCTGAGAGATGATGTCGGAGCACTTGGCCTGGGTCTTCTGCCACTGGGTGGAGATTTCCTGAGCGATGCTTTGAGCCTTTTCAGCGCTACGCTTGGAGATTTCGGTCTGCTTGCTCATGTAGTCTTCAATACCCTTGGCGGTAGACAGCTCACGGAGGGCTTCCACGCAGTCTTCCATGGTGCTTTGGGCGTACTTGAACTGCTTTTCGGTGCAGTTGGCAATGGTGTCGGTCACGATGCTGCTGACCTGCTTCATGGCTTCCAGGTTCTGCTTGCTGGTGGAGGCAGCGCTAGACCAGTCGAAGAACTTCTGCATGTTCTGCTGCATGGTTTGGGTGTACTGGGATGGGTCGAACATCTTGGAGAAGTCATTCGTGAACATGTGACTTGAACCTTTGTTGAGGGTTATTGTTGATGAGGGGAGTGTGCGGTGCCTCCTGGGTTCTGTCAACACCTTTTGTGCAACGCACAATGTCAGACAATCGTTCCCTGTCCGGCTTTGCCAAAATCAGCCTTAGCTATTGCTTTTCAAGGCCGCGGTCGTGATTTTCCGACGCTCTTTGACCTTCACTTTCATCTCGCGTCTGCCTGCATTTTCAACCACCACTTTTTCCACCTGATTCACCTTGTCGGCATACTGGGGTTTGGGGGCTTCCACCATATTCACGTTTTCCATGTATTCCGGTTTGGGCATCATCATCGAGTTGTCGATTTCCGGCGTGGGCTCCTGCCAGTTTAAACATCCCGGCTGGCGCACCACCTGCCACAGGCCGTTGGCAAAACGGTTGGGAGCCAGCTGCTGGATATTCGCCGGCGCGTCCATGCCTTCCACAAACTCGGCCAGTACGTCGGCGGCACCGGCGGCATAGGCCGTGCCACGCCCGCCCCAGCCACTGCCCACCAGCACGCCGGGCAGGCCCGACCACGGGCCGAGCGCGGGGAGAAAATCAGGCGTCAGCCACTCCTGCGAGGTTTTGCAGGCGACGAGCATGGCCTGCCGCAAGCCCGGCACCAGAAAACCGACGTGCTGCTGCAGCGCTTTTACCAACTGGTTGTTGGGATTAACATTAAACGTTGCCTGAGCTGGGTCGTTCATGCCGTCGTAATGGATATTCATGTGCAGGGCATCCACCGGCAGCATGAACAGCAAGCCCCGTTGCAGGCGTTGCAGAATGGCAGGCAAGCCATGCGGTTGTTCCGTCCGCATCACCAGTACATGACTGCGTGCCGGGCGCAGCGGCAGCGCGAGCCCCAAGGGCGGCAGCAGGCGGCGCAGGGCGCGGGCACTGGTAAACACGATGTATTTGGCCTGAAAACGGCTGCCGTCTTCCAAGGTGATCTGCGGATGGCTTAGATCAACGATCGAGAGAGCGACCGGATTCATGTGCTGCTGCGGGATCCCGGCATCCACCACGGCCTTTTGCAGTATCTGCTGAATGTCCAGCGGCAGCATCGGCGCATCTTCCCAGCGTTTGTAGCCGTGCAGCGAGGGCGACCAGGCGGGTGCGGTCTCTTCATACGTGACCTGCTCACCGCCCAAAGCATCGATCATCGCTTCATCGTGGAGTTTACCTATCCGCCCCTTGCTTGTAGCAAGGTCGCAGGCGGTCATGGAGGTCAGGGGAATATTTACGCCAAAACGCGCGTCCGCCTCGCGCCAGCACTGCAGTGAGTGTTGGAATAAGGGCGCCAGAGCTTCGTCGCCACCGATCAGCATCAGCTCGCGGTTGAGCGGGGCGTGGGAGGGCGGAGCTTCGCCCGCCAGCACGACTTCGATACCGCGTTTTTTCAGCGCAAGCGCGGTCAGCAAGGCCAGCGGCCCGCCACCTACCACCAACGCCTGCGTCTGGATATCGCTCATATCCCCAGCGTGGCTTGACATCTGCGGCGCGTCAAGCAAGGGTGCGGCAATGAGCTTAAGTACTGTGACAACTCGGATTCTGGCAGGGATACCCCTGCGCGACGCGTTGCTGGAACAGGCGCGTGACGTGGTGCGTGAGTTGGCTCAGCCCGTGCGGCTGTGCATTGTTCAGGTGGGCAACCATGCGGCCAGCAATGTCTACATCCGTAACAAGCAGGCGGCCTGCGCCCGGGTTGGTATCATCGCCGAGGTGGTGCATATCCATGAAGGTCAGGGTGAGCAAGCCCTGCACGCCACCTTGAAAGCCCTTGCGGTAGAGAGCGACGTCACAGCCATTTTAGTGCAAACCCCCCTGCCCCGCGGCTGGGATGTGCAGGCCGCACTCGACCTGGTACCCGCCCTGAAAGATGTGGACGGGCTGAGCCGCGCCAGCGCCGAGATGCGCAAAGACGATGCCGCGCAGGCCCTGCTACCGGCTACACCGCTGGGTGTGATGCGGCTGATGGAGGCCTTACAGATCTCACCGCACGGTACGTCTGTGGCGATCATCGGCAAGGGCATGGTTGTGGGCGCCCCCTTGCGCGATATGCTGCAACGGGCTGGTGCGCAGGTCATTGCCATTGATAAGGATACCCCTCAGCCCGCCAGACTGACACGCGACTGCGATGTGATCGTGGCGGCTGCCGGTGCCCCGGGCTTGGTGACCGCCGAATGGGTGAAACCCGGCGCTACTGTGATTGATGTTGGTCTGACCCGTCAGGATGGCAAACTGCTCGGCGACGTGGCACGCATGGATGTGGAATGCATTGCGGGTGCCCTGACCCCGGTACCCGGCGGTGTTGGCCCCATGACCGTTGCCAGCCTGATCACCAATATCTGCGACGCCGCGTGCCTGCAACTTGGGCGGTCTCGTACCGTCTGGAAGGTTGACGCGAACGCCTAGGGCGTGCAGGCTGAGCCCCATTCAGGAGCACAAGAACAATGACTAAACCTTTGATTTCCTCTTTTATTCTGGCTGGATGCCTGCTGATGCCGCTGGTGCATGCGCAAGAGGTTTATCCCAGTTTTGTGACGGTAAGCGCCACGGCGAGTGCGTTTCAGGTGATTGACGATGCCCGTGCCGAAAACGGCGATGCTGATCTTCTGTACATTCAGGCCGCCGTGGCCCGTAACGAAGCTGCCATTGAAGCTGCCAAAACCATTTTAAAGTCCAGTTATGATGCCGATATCCGCATGCTGGCAGGTGATAGCCTGAAAGCCCACGATACCGAACTGCGTGCACACAAGGCCTGGCTGAACCTGCACGGACCGAAAGAAGTCGCGGCACCGGTTGCACCCGTCGCAAACAAGCCTCTCATGGAAGAGCCCAAGGCTCCGACCGTGGTAGCCGCCAAACCTGCCGTGAAGGTGCAGGCGGTAGCGCCCGTCAGCGCCAGTCTGCCAGTGGCACCGGTCAAACCCCTGCCCGCCAGCACCGAGGTCACCATCACCACTCCGCGCATGACCAGTCCGACAATGACCCAACCGCCGCTGCCGGGTGCCCATATCAGCCTGCAACCGATGGAAGAGCCAACCATGCAGTTGCTGGATGTTCCCGCCGTACCGGTCTCTCTGACGCCTGTTAGCCATTAATCAATAAAGCCCGAAAGGATATCTCCTCATGATGCTACGCACTCTCCTCATTGCCGGTCTTGCCGCCGCATCTCTTAACGCTGTGGCGGAGGACCACAGTGGTCACCATGGTCATCATGCGGCTCCGGCTACGGCAAAAGCCGAAGCCCCCAGCACCGTTGAATTTCAGCAGGCCAATGCCGTGATGCACAAGGATATGGATATTGCCTTTACCGGTGATGCCGATATCGACTTTTTGCGCGGTATGATCGCCCACCACCAAGGAGCTGTGGAGATGGCACGCGTGCAGTTGCGCTATGGCCGCGATGCCAAGGTGACGCGTCTGGCCCAAGAGATCATCCGTGCCCAGAACCTGGAAATCGCGTGGATGCAGAAATGGCTTGCCCAGCTTGAAGCGCAACCGCGTAAACCGATCGTGACCGAACCGCGCAGCGGGAGCTGGAACGACGCCAACTGGAGCGGCCGCACGTGGCTGGGCGAACGCTAGGACGACACATGACGAAATTGCCGGCGCGGTATTATCCGATCGCAGTCCCCTTGCTGCTCAGTTTCATCATGTCGTTCGTTGTCTCTGGCATTGCCACCTTGCGTGGGATTGGTATTGCACCTGATTTTGTGAACATCTGGATGCATGCGTGGCTGGCCTCGTGGATGGTGGCTTTCCCGGTGGTACTCTTCGTACTGCCAACGGTACGGCGGATTGTCGGGTTGTTCGTGGAAGAGCCTGCTCGACGTTAAGCATTGCCTTTATGGCCTGAACGTATTATCTCCGGAACAGATTCGTCCTTTTCCGGAGTTTTTTGATGACCGAACATCAAACTCATCTACTTGCAGGTACCCGCGACCGCGGTGACATCAAGATCATTTATCATCCTGATTCCTTTACCCTTACACAACACACAGAGGCAGTTCGCTGCGACGACATATGCCTGGTGCATCGGGTTCACCCCGATGTGCAGATCCTCGTAAAAGGGAGTCATGATTCGACCTATACGTATCCGCCCCAATGGGAGACCGATACGGTCGCGTGTTGCGGTTATTCCATTCATGTGCTGTACCCGGTGCGTACCGACTTCATTTACAATCCGGATACTGTCTGGATCGTGTTTTTCGACTCGCGCGGGCGCCTGCCCGCGTAACAGGGAATGAACGCCCGGCCCGCAGTTGCGGGCTTTTTTTGGACTTTTATCTTATCGGGGGGCTTTGTCGCAGTTGGCGGTGCAGACCGTCTCTTCCGTCACGGTACCTCCGCAGCGCACGTGAGCAGCACGGGCCGATGCCAGACAGTTTTCCTCGCACTGGCGGGGGCTGCAGTCGCGCTCATCCAGCAACGACTGGTTATAGCCCCAACCACCGTAGCCACCACGACCATAGCCGATGCTGGTGTGAAAACCGCCCGGATTGTAGCAACTGCGGGCCATCTGGCGGCAGTTCTCGACACAAGTATTGGACATGACAATGACGTTGGAGCTGCACAGGCGACCGGATTCGGTGGCGGGCTCGTTCAGCGTGTAATTGGTACGGTAGGTAGGGCCGCAGGCGGCCAGAACCAGAGCAAGAAGAACGAGGCGTTTCATAGGGCTAGAATCGCGCATATCCCCTAAAGTTCCAAGAGCAAAAAGGAGCCTTGCGGCTCCTTTCGGTTTTGATTCGCCTAGTTCTCGGCGTAGCTCTTGATGCCACGGGCGCGGGACGGGTGACGCAGCTTCTTGAGGGCTTTAGCCTCAATCTGACGGATACGTTCACGAGTCACGTTGAACTGCTGGCCGACTTCTTCCAGCGTGTGGTCGGTAGACATACCGATACCGAAGCGCATACGCAGGACACGCTCTTCACGCGGGGTGAGGCTGGCCAGAATCTTGGTCACGCCATCGCGCAGGTTGGTCTGCACGGCAGCGTCCAGCGGCATTACGGCGTTGGTGTCTTCAATGAAGTCGCCGAGTGTGCTGTCTTCTTCGTCGCCCACCGGGGTTTCGAGAGAGATCGGCTCCTTGGCGATCTTCTGTACCTTGCGCACTTTGTCGACCGGCATGTTGAGCTTCTTGGCCAGCTCTTCCGGGGTCGGCTCACGGCCCAGCTCGTTCATCATCTGACGTTGGGTGCGGTTCATCTTGTTGATCGTTTCGATCATGTGCACCGGAATACGGATGGTACGGGCCTGGTCGGCAATACTGCGAGTGATAGCCTGACGGATCCACCACGTGGCGTAGGTGCTGAACTTGTAACCGCGACGGTATTCGAACTTGTCGACCGCCTTCATCAGACCGATGTTGCCTTCCTGGATGAGGTCGAGGAACTGCAGACCGCGGTTGACGTACTTCTTGGCGATGGAGATGACCAGACGCAGGTTGGCTTCCACCATTTCCTTCTTCGCCACAGAGGCTTCGCGCTCGCCCTTGCGGGTGGTGCCGACAACCTGCTTGAACTCGGACACGGTCAGACCGTACGGCTTGGTGAAGTCGTTGAGGGCGGCCTGCTGCTTCTTGAAGTCCTTCTCGATGGCTTCAAGCTTGGTGACCAGCTCCTTAACGCCCTTCTTGGCCTTCTTCGCCATCTTCTCGAGAAGATCTTCATCGTTCTCGTGACCCAGCCAGGTGTCGAGGTAGTCCATGCGGTTCACACCGGCCTTGTCGACAACCAGACGCATCAGTTCGCCTTCGGCCTTCGTCAGGTTGCGGGATACTTCAAACAGCGTCTGCATCAGCTCATCCACACGGTTGTTGGTGAGCGGGATCTCGCGCATGATCGGCTTCATTTTTTCCAGCAGATCGGCGTGCTTCTTGGTCTGCTTCGGGTCTACCTTGGCACCGGAGAGACGCTTGACGTCGATCTTGGCCAGTTCGATCGCCATCGGCTCCAGCTCGGCAAACAGCTCGATCAGCTTCGGCATCAGTTGGGCTTCCATGGCGGCCAGAGACATGATCTCGTTGTCTTCGTCGGCTTCGCCTTCACCTTCTTCGGCACCATCTTCCGACTCTTCCTTCTCGTCTTTGGCATCCTTGTCGGAGCTGTCGGCGCTGATGGCGGACGGCTTGGAATCATCCACTTCGTCGTCCTTGGCGTTCAAAGCAGCTTCGGCTTCGTCCAGTTCTTCCTGAGACGGGCCAAGGGCGGCAGCGAGGTCGACCACATCACGCAGGAAGCGCTTGCCATCCTGCACTTGCTGGAACCACTCGATAACCTGACCGTAGCACCAGACGCTGCTGAACAGACCGTCGTTCAGCTTGATCTTACCGGCTTCAATACGTTTGGCCAGCTCTACTTCGCCTTCGCGGGTCAGCAGTTCCACGCTGCCCATTTCGCGCAGGTACATACGCACGGGGTCGTCGGTACGGCCGTAATCGTCGGCCACGGCGTTAGCCGGCTGGGCCACAATGGCGCCCTTGCTGTTACCAAAGAACGCCGGGTGGGCGGCCATCATGTCGCCTTCGGAATCGTCGGCACGCTTGCTGCTTACCGGCGCACCAACAGCGACGGCAACCTGCATCTGGTCGTCGTCGTCTTCGTCGGCCAGCACGACTTCTTCGTTCGCTTCCTGTACAGGAGCGTCGTCGATGTCGACGGCGAGAATATCCTCATCGATGAGGTCTTCAGTGCCGGTGCTGCGGGTGCCAGTGGGCTGCGTCATTGGTGCGGGTCCTTTCCATCGGGCTCAAATCCCAAGCCGAACATCACTCAAGACCGTGGTCAGCACGGCTTTGTACGATTGCTTCAACTCGTTTGTGTAACTTGTCGTTACCGTGAGCTATTTAGGTTGTCCTAACACAGCTTTTAACGGTGTGACAGAGCTTCTGTTCCTGTTAGATGGGGCGACGCGGCGATGGTGTCAAGCCTACGGATTAAGTTTCTTTTAATTTCTTGAATTTGTTCCAGCTTTCTGGTGAGAACCAGTCGGCGTTTTTGACGATTTCTGTATACTTAGAACGGCTTACGGTTTGCGTCTGCCATAACTGGTGCTGTTCATGGAAAAGAACCAGTGCATCGGTCTCATCCGGCAGGGTCAGAACCCCGGTACTGGTGAGAAGGTCGGCCACTGTCGCGCTATGAGGGCCAAGCTGCAGGTCCTGCGCCAGGTCTTCGGCCGGAAGCTTGAGCACCACATAGGCCCGTACCACTGCCTGCGAAAGTTCGGCCAGCGGACCGGGCGGAAAGGCAATGCCGCCGAGAATCTCATCCACTTGCGGCAGAATCTGCGGCCAGCGGCATACCAGCGCCAGCAACGTGCGGGTGGCCGCATCGCCCTGAATGGCGGGTTTGTAGTCGCGCGGCGCCTGCATGACGTTCTGGGTTTGCGGCTTACCGGCACGCGGGCCTGCACGGGTACCACGCACGGCTTCCCAAAGCTTGTCCTTCAGCGTCTGGCCGTAGGCGCGACGGATGGTAGTATTCTTGATCTCGGCCAACAATTGCGCCATTTCGGCTTCCACCGTGGCGCGGCCGTCGGCGGTCGTCACATCGGCGGCGCCTGCAAGCTGCTGCCAAAGCAGGTTTTCCAGCGAGGTGGTTTGGGTCAGCAGGTTGCGGAAGGTCGCGATACCGTCTTTCTGCACCAAGCTATCGGGGTCTTCGCCCTGCGGCAGGAAGACGAAGCTGAGCGTGCGGCCGGGCTCCAAAACCCCCAAGGCGCGGTTGGCCATGCGCAAGGCGGCGGTGCGGCCAGCAGCATCGCCATCCAGACAGACAATCGGGTGCGGATGCTGCTGCCAGAGAAGAGTGATCTGCTCGGCGGTGACAGCGGTTCCCAGCGGGGCCACAGCGGTTTTGAAGCCCGCTTGGTACAGCGCGATAACGTCCATATAGCCTTCCACCAGCACAATCTGGCCAGTGGTTTTGATGTGCGGCTTGGCGCGGTGCAGATTATAAAGCAGGTACGATTTGTTAAAGAACGGCGTTTCCGGCGAGTTCAGGTATTTCGGTTCGCCTTTACCCATAACGCGCCCGCCAAAACCGACGACACGCCCTTGATTGTCATGAATCGGGAACATCAGACGATCGCGGAAGCGGTCGTAATCACGTCCTTTTTCGGCAGTTTTTTCCGACTGTGTGGTAAGTCCCGTGGATTTCAGTAATTCCGGCGAAAAACCTTCATTCAACAGCGCATTTTTGGTGGCGTCCCAGCTATCCGGTGCATAACCAAGTTGGAACTCCTGTACGGTGCTTTCGGTCAGGCTGCGTTTTTCGATATAGGCGCGGGAGGCTTCGTTCAGGCTGCGCTGATAAAACACGGCTGCGCGTTCCAAGGCCTTGTAGCCATCCTGCCGGCGCTGGGCCGCGGCGGGGTCAGCGGGTTCGTTCTCCGGCAGTTTGATGCCAATCTGGCGTGCCAGACGCCCAACAACCTCACTGAACGTACCGCCTTGGGTTTCCTGGACAAAGGTGATCACGTCTCCGCCTGCACCACAGCCAAAGCAGTAATAGCTGTTCTGGTCTTCACGCACATGGAAACTGCCGGATTTCTCGTTATGGAACGGGCAGCAGCCCCACCAGGCACGGCCCTTCTTCTTCATGTTGGGCACGACTTTGCGCACCTCATCCACGATGTTGAGGCGGGCTTTGATCTGGTCGATTACTTGCGGCGGATACTTCATCCGATAACTGACTTCCCTCTCTGTCCCCTGCCCTCACCATAGAGGGCTTGCCGCCGGGGGGCAAGTGTGGTTTATTCGGGTAACGGTCGTTTTAGCGGCTGTTTTTATTTGTGGAGAGCCAAATGCGATCCACAAACGAGATAAAGTGAAATGAAAGGGCCCGCTATGGAGCGTGTACCAATGACGGTTTACGGCTATGACCGACTGACTGCCGAACTGAAAGATTTGATCAGTAACCAGCGCCCGAGTGTGATTGCCGCCATTGAAGAAGCCCGCGGCCACGGCGACCTGAAGGAAAACGCCGAATACCACGCCGCCAAAGAAAAACAGGGCTTTATTGAAGGCCGCATCGCCGAACTGGAAAGCAAGCTGAGCCGCGCCGAAGTGATCGACCCTATGAAAGTCGCCAGCAGCAAGATCGTGCTGGGCGCCACCATCACGCTGGTGGACGTGGACACCGACAAGACCGTGACCTATGCCTTGGTGGGCCCAGATGAAGCTGACCTGGAAGCTGGTCGTATTTCCACCACCAGCCCGGTGGGCCGTGCCCTGCTGGGTAAGACCGAAGGCGACGAAGTGACCGTGCAGGCCCCCAGCGGCAAGCGCGTGTACGAGGTGGAGAAGGTTGAGTACAAGGCGATTGCCTAGGTTTTCTCATCGTTCTTAAACGCAGAAAACGGGCCCGAGGGCCCGTTTCTATTGATAGTGCTCCGTTACATATGTTGCGGAATGAAGTTGGAAGGGTGGAGGATATCGATACGGAACAGGGCCTCTCCGCCCGGCCGCAGACCATCCATTTGAAAACCCTGTTTCTCCTTTAACCGGATGGAGGGTGTATTGGCATGGCGTGTCATTTCCCGAATCTCCGACGCAAAGCCGTGCTCGAACATCCAGGCTGTTGCCAGAGATGTCGCCTGTGAGGCATAGCCCTTGCCCCGAAATGTATCGGTCATCCAGAACGAGCGCTCCCAGATGCGGGAATCGTCTTCCTGAATGAAGGAAATGCCTCCCATCAACGCACCACAGATCTTGCTGCGGACGATGAAATAGAAACGCTGGCCGTCGGCGATCGCATCCAAGACCTTGTCGAAGTAGTCTTCCAGATCCCGTACGTCCTTGCGCGAAAACTCCAGCCCTTGCGGTATGGATGCATCCTTTTCAAAAAGGCTTACCAGCTCCGGTACATCCCGTTCGCTGAATTTTTCAATCTTCCAGTTCTTACCCTGCAATTGCATGCGTATTCCCCGTTAAACGTTATGTAATACAGAGGTGCATATAAGGCGCAAAACCGCCCTGTGCAAGCGTTAGCGCAACCACATACCAGTTACGGGATTGAAAATACGCGACGGATTTCCCGGTAACGCGTCCGGCAGGGTCAGTGCGGGAACATCAGAGGGAACATCTTCGGCCCGCGTGACAGGTGGTTCACCGCTGAGGTTCAGGCTGGTACTCACGACCGGCTGGCCTGCGGCCTTCAGATATACGTGCATGTACTCCACCTGCGGCATCCGCACGGCAATGGTCGGCATACCGCCGGTCAGCAATTCCGGCAGGCTTGGTAACGCGGGTAAAATGAGTGTTACGGGGGGCTGACCGGGTTGCCAGTGCGTGGCGATGGCATCCGTACAGCCTGAAGGCAGAGGCGGGCAAAGCTCTTTCAGTTGCTCAAAAGTGTGTATCAGCACAATACAGCCCTTAGTCGGCACGCGGTTCTTTACTTTCAGCACGCGTTGCAACGCCTCAGGATTAAAGGGATCGGCGACATAGCCATAAACTCCCTCGGCCGGGGCGGCACAGACCTGTCCAGCGTGCAGGGCGGCGGCCCAGGCAGACAGTTCGGAGGCATTCCATTGACTCATGCTTGCGTCGTAGCAGGATTTGACGTATTGGCAAAGCCTGATTTGTTTTGCGTTTTCTACTTAATCCCCTTCGTCCGCCGCATTTGCCCTAACTCATCGAGGAGAGTTACATGCCCAACGAACGTATTTCCATCACGACCGAGCCTAATACCCTCTTCAGTATTACCAACAAGGTGGTGGCCATGAGGTTCAAGACCGAGGTCTACGCGACGCCTTCGAGCTCGGCGACGGTTGTCGATACAACATTCTACTTCCGCCCCGAAGCCGGGCTGACGCATGGTCAGCTTGAAGAGATTGCCCGCACGGGCAAGCGGCACCTGCACGAGCTGGTGCTTCCCTGCCTCAAGATGCCGCCTGTCATGGGGGGTCGGCCCGTGGAGGAAAAAGCCTTCCGGGAGTTCAATGCCAAGCTTGTTGCGCTCGCCGGGCCCTGCACCATCGGCGAGAGGGAAAGCAATGCCTTTCTGATGTGCCGGTTCAACAGACCGATTCACGCGATTCACTGATAACGATAGCTCAACGCGTAAACAGGCCGGATTTTTCCGGCCTGTTTTTTGATTAACGCAGGGTTTTGAAGAAATCCTGCAGCAACGTGCGACAGGCCTCTTCTTCGATACCGCCGAGAACCTCCGGTTTAAAATGCATATGCTGCGGCACGCGAGCACCATTCACAGTGCCGCCGGATTTGGGGTCGTACGCGCCAAATACCACGGTGCCGACACGGGCATGGCACAGCGCCGCCATGCACATAGCGCAAGGTTCAAGTGTGACGGCAAGTGTGCAGTCTTCCAAGTAACGACGACCTTGTAATGCTTGCTGGAGTACCTGCATTTCGGCGTGGGCGATGGGACTTTGCTCGGTTTCCACCCCATTATGGGCTTCGGCCAGCACGTGGCCGTCGGCGTCTATCAGCACGGCGGCGATGGGAATCTCGCCCACGCTTACGCCAGCCTTAGCAACTGCTATGGCACGCTGCATCATTCCGCTGACATCGGCGGTTGGCCGCTTGAAGTTCATAGCCCATCCTATAGGATGAATATATGACAACCACAAGTGACATGCCTCATCCGCGCGTTGGCGTCGCCGCCCCCTCTGATAACATGCTGCCGACCCAGGATCTGCTGCGCATGGCCGTAGGCTTATTGGAAAACCATGGATTTACCGTGATAGAGGCCGACAACATTCTGCATGAGTATGGCCGCTTTGCCGGGACGCATGAGTCGCGTGCCGGACATTTTCAGAAAATGGCGATGAGTAGCGCGTTTGATACTCTGCTGATGGCGTCGGGTGGCTATGGCGCCTTGCATATTCTGCCGTATCTGGATTTTAGCCGCATGAACCCGCACCTTGATTGGGTGGGCTATAGCGACAGCACCGTGCTACTGAACGCACGTGTGGCGCACACTGGCAAAGGAGGTTGGCACGGCGCCATGCTCAAGCAATTGGCCAAGGGGTTTGAGAGCCTGGACCGCGCACTGGTGAAAGATATTCTGGCCGGTACCTCACCCCATAAGTACGAGGCCGAGGTTTTGGCGGATGTGAAAATTCTGAATGAGGGTCAACATCGCGGTCGGCTTATCGGCGGCAACGTGGCAGCCTTCCGCAGCCTGATGGGCACGCCGCATGCGCCGCAGCCGCAGGCGGGCGATATTCTGTTTCTGGAAGAACTCGACGACGACCTGTGCCGTGTCGACCGCGACCTGCACCACTTGGCTCAGAACGGCTGGTTTGAGCAGCTCGGCGGATTGATTTACGGCGATTTCAGCGAGATGCATGAGTCTACCAGCCGCCCGTTCGGGTTCTCGCTGTATGAGGTTTTTGCCTACCACGGCCGGAATGTGAACGGGCCGGTGGTGAGCGCCTTCCCTGCCGGACATACAGGCTTGAACCTGCCTTTGCCGATCGGCAAAGCCGTTACCCTTACCGCCGGCACCGACGGCACAACGTTAAGTTGGGAGAATTAACATGAATTCCGGGACACGCCCCGTCATCGGCATCTGGATGGACTGGACCGCAAAAAGCAGCTTCAGCCCGCGACCACACTACGCCATCCGCGAAGGCTATTTTCAAGCGGTATGGGATGCCGGCGGCATGCCGATCGGTATTCCGCTGCTGGAAACCGGCAGCCACGCGTACCTGAACCACGTGGCCGGTGTGGTGGTACCGGGTGGCGATTACCCCAGCCCCAGCCGCTGGTACGGCGACGACCACGGCATTCGGGACGAACACCCGCGCACAGTGGTGAACGAGCAATTGATCCGCGACATGCTGGCGATGGACAAGCCGTTTCTGGCAATCTGCGCGGGGCATCAGGAACTGGCAGCGGCCACCGGTGGCCTGCTGTACTGGCGCGTAAAGGAAAGCCTGCCCGGAGCGAAAAACCACCGCATTGATGCGCTGGAAGAGACTTCTCATGATATAGACGTGCTGCCCGGCAGCCTGCTGCACAAACTGGTGGGTACCGAGCGTTTTGCCGTGAACAGCCACCACCACGAGGCCGTGCGCAGCCTTGGCGACGGCCTGATTGTGAGCGGGCGTTCTCCGGATGGTGTGATTGAAGCGATTGAAGTGCCCGGCAAAAAATTTGCCTTGGGTGTGCAGTGGCACCCGGAGTTCGGATTGTCGGAAGCTGACCACGCGTTATTCGTAGGGTTAGTCAACGCTGCACGCTAGGCTTGCAATTTGAGGGCTTTGGCCCCACAAGGTGAACCATGCGATTGAATGTGTATCTCCAACGGGCCGGTATCGGTAGCCGCCGCGAAGCTGAACGGCTGGTGGAATCCGGCGTTGTGACCGTGAATGGCCAACAGGCCACTGTAACCACGGCTGTGGAAGATGGCGATGTTGTGGCGGTTGATGGCAAGACCGTCGGTGTGGAAACCGCCCCCCTGCCCCGTATTTACAAGTACCATAAACCGGTGGGCGTGATTATTACCGCCCGCGACCATGAGGGCCGCAAAACCCTGTACGACGCACTGGCCGAAATGCCGGAAGCTAAAGGTATGCCGCGTGTGATGCCGGTAGGCCGCCTTGACCTGAACAGCGAAGGCCTGCTGCTGTTGACCACCGATGGTGGTTTGGCACAGACGCTGATGTCGCCAAAAACCGAACTGAAGCGCGAGTACCATGTACGTGTGTTCGGCGGACTTTCGGAGAAGCAACTCGACCAGTTCCGTAAAGGTGTAACGGTCGATGGTGTATGGTATCGCGGGGCCGAAGTGGAACTGTTGAAGACCGGTGATACCGGCAAGAACCGCTGGTACAAGGTGGTGCTGCGTGAGGGCAAGAACCGCGAGATCCGCCGCATTTTTAACTATTTTGGCTGCGAGGTGAACCGCCTGCTGCGCGTGCAGTATGGTCCGTTTACTCTGGACGATATGCCCAAACATGCACTGGTAGAAGTGCCTGCGCGTGAAGTTGAAGCGTTAATGGAGGAGTTGAAGGCGCGTGGCTAACGACCTGTTTTACGACCGCATTATCGCGGGCACGCTTAAAGGCCGCAAACTGCTGCTGCCGAAGAGTGAAGGCGTACGCCCGAGCAAGAACCGTGTGCGTCAGGCCGTGTTCAATCTGCTGGGTGCGCGATTGGATTGGGAGGGACTGAGCATCGGCGACCTGTTCTGCGGCAGCGGTGCCTGGGGCCTGGAAGCGATGAGCCGTGGTGCTGCCAAAGCGGTGCTGGTGGATATGGATGAACGTACCGCGGCGACCAATGTTAAAGATCTGGGTTTAGTCAAAGTCACCGTTACGGCTGCCGATGTGCGTCAGTGGAAACCCTCTGCCCTGCTGGATGTGGTGATGCTGGACCCGCCGTACGGCAAGGGCTTGGCACAGGCGGTGATTGACCGCGCCGCGCTTGTCGGTAAACGCGGAAGCTGGTGGTGTGTGGAGACCGGCCGTGAGGACGAATTGAACTGGACGGGTTTTGAGGATGTGGAGTTTAGGGATTACGGTGCTAGCCGCGTGTGGGTGGCCCGTCAGGTTTAATACCTCAATAAACAAAGCACCGCCCTTTCGGGCGGTACTTCATTCGTAGTTCTTTATGTGGCGCGCCCACGGGGGTCGGTAGCAAAGCCGCCTTTCCAGCCAATAGCCGCACCCCAGCCGTCTTCCGTCAACTTGGCGTATTCGGCCCAGCTTATTTCGCCGTGGGGTTTATGGTTGCCGTTCGCGGGGTCCCGCTGAGCGGCTTGATGTGATCGTGATTCAGTAGAATGGTCTAAGAGGATGTCCACCGCGCAATCCTTCCGTCTCGTGCAGTCAATGCCACTGGAGTAAACCTGTGCGTTGTGCCTGTCAACGCAGGCCTCTCGCGGTTGCTGAAATTAACGGCGGGCGAAGAGTTTTTCCAGCTCGACCAGACTGAGCGACACCACCGTGGGGCGGCCATGGTTACAGGTGAGGCTGGCGGGGGTGGATTCCATCTGGCGCAGCAGCGCGTTTTGTTCGGCCAGCGATAAGCGGCGGTGGGCACGGATGCTGTGGTGGCAGGCGATGGTGGCCAGCACATGCTCCAGGCGGCTGTTGAGCGTGGTGCGTGGCGTGAGGGATTGCAGGTCATTCACCAGATCGCGGATCAGCGGCGTCGGATTAGCGTCGCCCAGCAATTGCGGAATAGCGGTGATGGCCACGGCGGTGGGCGAGTAACTTTCCAGCTCCAGGCCGAATTTCTGCAGTTCTTCGGCGTGGGCCAGCAGCAGTTGGGCCTCGGCGGGGGTACAACTGACGATGGTCGGCAGCAGCAGGTGCTGGGCAGCGATACGGCCTTCGGTAAATTGGCCTTTCAGGTTCTCGTACACCAGTCGCTCGTGGGCGGCGTGCTGGTCGACCACCACCAGTGCGCCTTCGTTGTTTTCCGCCACAATATAGGTGTTGGCCACCTGCCCCAAGGCGGCGCCCAACGGGTGTTCGGCGTGGGGTTTGGTTTGTTCTTCCTCGCCCTTCAGCAGCTTGTGCGGCGGCAGTTGGAAGTCGGGATTATAGGCCGGTGCAGAAGGCAGCGGAGCGCTGAAGCTGGGCTGGTAGGCGGGTTGGAAACTGGGGGCGGAAATGGGGTTCGGCGCATAGCTGAAATGCTGTTCCTGCGGCTCACCGAAGGGGCTTTCGGTCATTGCTGTTACCATCGAGGCTGCGCCATGCACGGCGGGGCGAAGGGTCTGGCTGAGGGCCTGGTGCACGGCGGCGAAGATAAGGCCATAGAGCTCGGACGGCTGATGGAAGCGCACCTCGGATTTAGCCGGATGGACGTTAACGTCGACGGCATCGGTGGGCAGCGACAGGAACAGCACCGCCATGGGATGGCGCCCGGCGGGAAGTTTGTCGCCATAGGCATTTTTGAGAGCAGCTTGCAGCGAACGGTCCTTGATCGGGCGGCCATTCACGAACAGGAACTGCTTGGTGGCGTTACCGCTGTGCAGAGTCGGGCCGCTGATGAAGCCGTGCAGCGCCATGCCGAGGCCCGGTTTTTCGGCGAACACCGGCAGGGCATTTTTGGCAAATTCGTCGCCCAGCACCGGTGCTAAGCGGGTGGCGTGCGACTGGAAGAAATCGCCCTGTGCGGCGGGCACGTGCCAGGTTTCGGCGCCATCTTCCAGCACGGTCACATTCACGTGCGGGTGGGCCAGAATCAGGTTTTTAAGGACGGCTTCAATGGCCAGCGATTCGGCACGGACGGATTTAAGGAATTTGCGGCGCGCGGGGGTGGCGTAGAACAGGTCGGCGACCTCGATACGCGTACCCTTGGGATGAGCGGCGGGTGCGAGTTCGCCTTCCGAATTGATACACCAGGCTTCATCCTGACCGTCGGGTCGGCTGGTGAGAACAAGGCGTGAGACGGAGGCAATGGACGGCAAGGCTTCGCCACGGAAACCAAAGGTGTTGATGTTGAAGAGATCTTCGGTGCTGGCGATTTTGCTGGTGGCGTGGCGGGAGATGGCGAGCGGGAGTTCGTCCTTCGGGATACCGCCGCCGTTGTCGGTCAGTACCAGATTGACCAGCCCCGCACCAGTCAGTTCCAGGCGCAGGCTGCTGGCTCCGGCGTCCAGCGCGTTCTCGGTCAGCTCCTTCACCACGCTGGCGGGACGGTCAACGACCTCACCCGCGGCGATCTGGTTGGCGAGGTTTTCCGGCAGTTGACGAATGGGGGAACGCATACCCTACCTTAGCTGGCCTGCACCAATTCGGTCACCGTGCCAGAGACCAATAATGCCTGATTATCGGTCAAACCGATGAGATTTTGGCCCACAGGCGGCTTGGCGAAGATCTGATGGGCGAGTGGGTCGAACTTCGGATGGTGCGTATGCGGCACGATCAGGTACGGCACAAGGCTCAGCCCCTTGGTGGACGACAGCTTGGCCATATGGGGGTCGTCCATCGGTGCGATATAGCCGATATCTTCGCCCGCCACCACCGCACCGGCACTGGTACCGAGGTACACGCCGCCGCGCTTGAACAGGGCTTTCAGCGGGTTTGCCACACCACTACGCTGCATATGTTCCAGCAGGTAAAAACTGTTACCGCCGGTCACATAAACGATGTCGGATTGTTCCAGCTTTTGCGCGACCTGCTGCGGGTTTTTGCCAGCGATATCGAAGACATCCAGCACGGCACCGGCATGACGTAACACATCCATTTCCTCGGCCTGCCACGCGCGGTTTTCCGGCAGGTACACGTTAGCGGCGGTAGGAATACAGACGATTTTGCTGGCCGCGAGCGGCTTGGGCAGATGGTGCAGGATTTTGCCGATTAGGCCAGATGTGAGCGACGATGCGAGAATCAGTTTCATCTCGCTATTGTAACGGCTAGCCGGCGTTTCCTACAAGCGCAGCGGCAAAGGCCTGCGGGTCAAAGGGTCCGAGGTCGTCGAGCGATTCGCCGACACCGATCGCCACCACCGGCAGCGGGTTTGGCTGTGCGGCCAGCGCGAGCAGGAAGCCTGCCTTCGCGGTACCATCAAGTTTGGTCACGATCAGGCCGGTGAGCGGAATCTGTTTATGGAATTCGGCGACCTGAGGCAGGGTGGATTGGCCGAGCGTCGCATCCAGCACCAACAGCGTGTGGTGCGGCGCGCTGGCATCCAGTTTCTGAATGACACGATTCAGCTTAGGCAATTCAGCCAGCAGATCCTGACGGTTCGCCAGACGACCGGCGGTGTCGATCAGCACGATGTCGGCCTTTTCGGCCTTGGCTTTTTCCAGGGCGGCGTAGGCCACAGAGGCACTGTCGGCACCCTCTTTGGCCGGTGGCACGATACCGACCTTGCCCTTTCGGGTGGAGGCATCGGCGCGGTCGGTCCAGACACGCAGTTGCTCGACTGCGGCGGCGCGGAAGGTATCGGCGGCGGCAACAACCACGTCCTTGCCTTCAGCAGCCCACTGGGCAGCGAGTTTACCGATGGTGGTGGTTTTACCGGCACCGTTGACGCCTGCGACGAGAATGACGGTGGGGCTGGCCGTAAAGTCCAGCGGTTTGCCGAGCGGTTGCAGGCGGGCGGCAATGAGATCGGCCAGCACCTGTTTGAGTGCCTCCTGTGTCAGAGGGTCGGGCAGTTTGGCTTTTTGAAGGTCTTTCAGAATGGCCTGTGCAACCGGGAGGGAGGTATCGGCGGCGATCAGCGCCTCTTCCAAGGCCTCGAGCGTGGCATCATCCAGCTTAGCCGCCAGACCAATGGCCTGCTTGATGCCTTCCGTGACATTAGCAGCGGATTTGGTGAGACCTGCGGTGATACGGGAGAACCAAGACATAGACGCACTCTTACCCAGTTATCTACCGTTTTGCAAGCCAGCGGACTTTCGGGATTACATCCGTGTCGGGGTGATCAGCTTTCCCTGCGGCAGGACGGCTGCGGGAGAGGCTTCGGTGGATGAGACCGCTTCCGGTGCTGCGGGCGTTACGGCTGCGGGTGGCGGAGCCTCTGATTCCGGCGGGATATCGCTTGGGATCACGGGACGCAGATCGTCCCATTTGGCGAGGCTGGCTTCAATTTTCTTGTCGCGCTGGTCCTTGGCCAGTTCCATCGCCACGACCGGGCCGGTCAGCCAGAGGGCGGCGGAGGGGATAACGAAGAGAAAGGAGTAGGCGTAATGACGGTGACGGCAGGCGGAGAGGAATGCCAACGTGAACAGGCACCAGATGATCAGCACGGCGATACCCTGCGGCATATTGCCGGCGTACATGTGGCCCAGACCCGGCATGATGACGCCCATGGCGCCGGCCAGGCCAATACGGGCCTGCTCGGCGGCGTACATGGTGCGAAGGCGTTTTCTCAGGTCTTCTGCCTTGGGCAAGTTGTAGGTGTTGACCACCTTACCGGCACGGTGAGCCTGCTGCCAGACCTCGTTCATCTGCGCGGCTTCGGTCCAGGGGTTATTCGGGAAAATCTTCTGCAATTGCCCAAACGCCTGTGCGGCAGCCATGGTGTCGGTGCCCGTGGCCAAGTGGTAGAGAGCTTCGGGTGCGTAAGGCGATGCGGGATTCTGGGTCAGCAGTTCGGTCAGCAGCGCATTGGCGACTTGCGGACGCTCCAGCGCAATACTGAGACGTGTGGCGTTGGTCAGAGCCATTTCGCGCTCGGCGCCAAACGACTTATGGGCGATGCGCTGCCATTCCAGCAGAGCCGAGGGCAGATCGCCGCGTTCTTCCAATGATCCCGGGAAAGAGGTATCGAGCAGTTCTTCGGTCGCGATGCTTCCGGCCGGCGTACCCAATGCCCGCAACGACGGACCCGGTTTGCCATGCAGCGGGCCGACCGTAACCGCCCATAGCGGCGTGGAAATGACCATCATCGCTGCCAAAACGCAGGCGGTGACGAGGCTTCTTCTTATGATTTTTCCCCCGAACATAGGTGGCAGTGTACCTTTCGTTTTGCGAAGCGGCAATGGATTGCTGGACGGAATGTTCCGAACTTGCTAGGAAATGGGGCATGTTGGAATTCATTCAAGAAAAGCTCGGCAAGGCCCTCTCCAGCCTGACCGGCAAAGGCCTGCTGACCGAAGCAGATGTAGACGCAGCCCTGCGCGAGCTGCGCGTGAGCCTACTAGAAGCCGATGTGGCCCTCCCCGCGATCAAACATCTGATGGCGACCGTGCGCGAACGTGCGGTGGGTGAGGCCGTGCTTAAAGGCGCCAACGCGGGCCAGCAAGTGGTGAAAATTGTTTACGATGCGCTGGTGGAACTGCTGGGTACCGAAACCCCGCTGGAGCTGAAGGTTGCACCGCCTGCGGTGATTTTGATGTGCGGCCTGCAAGGGGGCGGTAAGACCACCACCAGCGGCAAGCTGGCCAAATGGCTGAAGGACAACCAGAAGAAGACCGTGATGCTGGCGAGCCTGGACGTGTATCGTCCGGCGGCGATCGAACAGCTCAAGATTCTGGCCGATAAGACCGGCGCCATCAGCTTTGACCACGACAGCCGCGATGTGATGGTACGCGCCAAGGCCGCCATGGCCGATGCCAAGAAGCAGAGCGTAGATGTGCTGATCGTCGACACCGCTGGTCGTTTAGCGATTGATGAAACGCTGATGACGGAACTGGTGACGGTACGCGATTTCGTGAAGCCAGCAGCGAGCCTGCTGGTGGCCGATGGCCAGACCGGTCAGGTGGCGGTGGATGTGGCCAAGGCTTTCCATGAGAAAATGGATCTGACCGGTTTAGTGCTGACCCGTATGGACGGTGACGCGCGCGGCGGGGCGGCACTTTCGATGCGCCATATCACCGGCGTGCCGATCCTGTTCCTCGGGATGGGTGAGCAGGTGGGCGCGCTGGAAGCCTTCCGTCCGGAAGGTCTGGCAGGCCGTATTTTAGGCCAGGGCGATGTGGTGGCGTTAGTTGGCAAGCTGCAAGCGGCCGCCTCCAGCGAAGACGGTGCCAAGCTGGAAGAGAAGATGATGTCCGGCAAGAGCCTGGATATGACGGATCTGAAAAAGCAGATGCTGATGATGAAGAAGATGGGCGGCATGACCGGCATGCTGGACCTGTTACCGGGCATGGGTGCTTTAAAGAACAAGATCGACCCCAGCAAGGTGGATGACAAGATCATTCTGCGTCAGATCGCGGTGATCGACAGCATGACCGCGCAGGAGCGTAAAAACCCCGCCATTCTTAATGCCAAGCGGCGCATCCGCATCGCCAAAGGCTGCGGGCTGACCGTGCATGACGTGAACAAGGTGGTGAAGATGCATGAGCAGATGAACCAGATGACCAAAATGATGCGCAGCGGCCAGTTGCAAAAGATGATGTCTAAAATGAAATAATGAAAAACCCCGGCTGATTGGCCGGGGTTTTTTAAAGGCTGCATGTGCGGCTCAGGAAGCTTCAGCGAAGAGAAGCGCTTTGTCCATCAGGTCGATCAGTTCCATCACCGCCGGATTCTTGCTTTTGAACTTACGCCAGTCCTCACCTATCACCACGGTGGCGACATGAACCTTGACCGCAGCGCCCCGATGCTCGGCCAGAGTGAAGACATCCTTCTTCAGCTGAACGACGAGCGGCGCTTTGGTGACGGCAACCTCGACAATCCTGTCGTTTTCCACCGTCAGTTTGTAACGCGTCCAGACCGCGTTCGCATGAATACGCCGAAAAGCATCTTCAGCTCGGACAGCCTGATGTGATTTGCGCCCGTTATGGACACTTATTTGCAGAAAAAACGATTCAGTCGCCATGGGTTTTTCCTTTCGTGAAGACCCGACACGATCATGTGTATACACTTGTTTTCTACCCCTATCAAGACACAAAGAACCCGGCCGGAGCCGGGTCTTTTTCGGAAGTGTATGGTGAAGTTTCTTCAGGCACTGACCTTGCCGTTTTCCGGCAGGGCCTCCCGCATGACGTCCAGCAACTTGCGAACGCCTTCGTTGGTACTGGTCAACTTACGCCAATTGGTGCCCATGACCGGTTGCAACGAGTGAATTTTCACCGTTTTACCTTCATGGCTTTCCAGCGTGAACTTTTGAAGCGGAAGCAGCTTGTCCGTTATTTCGACGCCGACGAGCTTGTTGCCGTCGACAGTCACCTTGTAGCGCTGCCATTGGGCATTTACATGTGGCATCGTATGATGACAGTCACTCCGCGCGACATGATAGAAGGTTTTCTTTTCCGGTTTATCAATTTGCTCGACTTGCAGGGAAAAACTTTCGGTAGGCATGGGACGCATTCCTTTCGTGAGGACCCAGACGTGGCTTTTTTCCTAATCGGATTTCAAGCCTTTGACAAGACGAAAAAACCCGGCCGAAGCCGGGGATTTTCGTCTGGTAGGGCGTTAGCCGCAGTGGGCGAGTTCCTCGTAGCGGACGGGAAAGCGCTTGTGGGCGGTGGCGAAGCCGGCGCGGACATCCGGGTGGAAGGCCGGCTGGTTGCGCCAGTCATTGCCGACCACGTATTCGTAGCCTGCGATATCGACCCGCTGACCTTCGGCGGCCATATAGGCGTTGGAGCCGGTCGGTTCGACCAAAATCGATTCGATTTTATCGGCACCCAGTGTAAGGGTAAATACAGTGCGCTGCGTGCTGCTGTTGACTACAAACGTTGCCATGGGAAGACTCCTTTGTTCCCGAAGATTTGTTATTCCCTCTGGATATAGGCGTGAATTGTAGCTTTACAAGGGGGCACAGATAGGTTACAGGACGGATGTTGTGCGCCCTATGCGTAGTGCCCGCAACCCGCTATGTGTTGAAAAACAGATAGTTCCCGAATGGTTCGGGAGGCAGATCCGTTTGAGATCTGAGATATACACTGAGACGAAAGTTATTCATATGTCCGTTAAGATTCGCCTGCAACGTGGTGGTCGTGTCAAGCTGCCGATCTACAGCATCATCGTTGCTGACAGCCGTGAAGCCCGTGATGGTAAGTTCATCGAGCGCGTTGGTTTCTACGCTCCCAAGGCCCGTGGCCAGGAAGTGCCTTTCAAGCTCGACGCCGAACGCGTTGACTTCTGGATCGGCCGTGGTGCCCAGGTGACCGACGTTGTTGCCCGCCTGATGGTTAAGAACGGTGTGGGTTCGCAAGCCGTTCGCGACGCTTTCTCTGCCAAGAAGGCTCGTCGTATCAAGGTTGCCGGTATCCAAGCCGCCAAGGCTGCCAAGGGTGAAGAGCTGAAGGCTGCCGCTGCTGCTGCTGCCGAAGCCGCCGCCGCCAAGGCCGCTGCCGAAGAAGCCAAGGCTGCCGAAGCTGAAGCCGCCAAGAAGGCTGCTGAAGAAGCCGCCGCCGCCGAAGCTGCTGCTGCTGCCGCTCCGGCCGAAGAAGCTCCGGCTTCTGACGAGCAACCGGCTGCCTAAGGCATACGGTCATGATGGCTGAAAAGCTTATCAAAGTGGGGGCCCTGAAGGGCCCCCATGGCTTGAAGGGTATGGTGAAGGCCAAAATCGGGCTGGATGATTACGACCTGCTGGTGGAAGCCGGCCCCCTGCTGACCGATGATGGCCGCGCATTGAAAGTTCTCCGCTGGAATGCTGTAGGCCAAGGTCTGGTGGCACTGGCCATTGACGGTGTTACCACGGTTGAGCAGGCCGAAGCTCTGCGCAACATCAGCGTGAGCCTCGACCGCGAGCGCTTCCCGGAAGACGAGGACGAGGTGTACCTTGATTCTCTCGCCGGTGCGCAGGTGGTTGGCCCAGACGGCGCCGTGCTGGGCACAGTCAAAGGCCCAGTGGAATTACCGGCTGGCCCGGCACTGGAAGTGCTGGTGGGCGACGACATCAAGATTCTGCCGCTGGTGGAGGAATTCTGCCTGCTGGGCGATGATGTTGAGCTGACGGAGCTGGGTGTGGCCGTGCTGAGCATCTAGCACCTGTAAACGACTGCAAAAGGCCGCTTTCTTTTCAGAAAGCGGCCTTTTTAGATTTAAACGAGCCCCGCAATAACGATCAGAGCGATTGCACTGAACAGGCAGACCAAGCGGGCTGTTGACGCGGGTTCTCCGAACAGGAGTATCCCGACCGTGATGGCAATGAGAGGGCCCATGGCCACGGTAAGCGGCATCAGCAGCGATTGAGGAATGCCTTTATAGATAAGACGGGCAAGAATGATATTGCTGAGGATGCCCGCTGCCAGAACGATTACGGAAGGCATCAGCACCGTAAAGCCCGCCGTTTTGCGGATGAACACGTGCCAGACGGCCATCAGCCCCAGATTACAGGCGTAGGCGGTATAGACCCAGAACGGCAGCAGGCGCATGTTTGAGCTCAGCAGGCTCAGTTTTTCAAATAAGATAAGCAGCATAGGATGTGTCTCCGGACAGAAGTGGCGGGACGCTACGCGTGTTTTCCTTTTTCGTCAATATTGTATGCAATACCTTTCATAAGTCGCAGAACATTGCGTGTAACTGTCACCTATATGTAAGTGTATACTGCTTTACAAGTCCTTCAAATGAGAGTAGAGAGGGGGTCTTCAAACGAAGGCCCTCTTTTGAGGGTAGAAACAGGGAGGGTCAAACCTCTCATCATTTCCCTATTCTTTCACGAGGAAAGACCCATGAAAAAGACCCCTATCACACGTGATGTGGCCGTACATGTTCTCAATCATCTGGCGACCAAGAATCCGCTGATGCAAGACGGCAAGTACAGCCGTCCCGATGTGGAAATCGCGTTGAGGGATATGGAAATCCCCGTCAGCGATTCCAATATCGATGCGGTTCTGTCGGCGCAGGAAGTACAGGGGCAGATGCCCCATGTTGAAGAAGGTGCGGCACGCCTTTCGGCCTGATACGGCTGCGGGGGATTGACTTACGGGGCGGCTTTCGGGCCGCCTTTTTGTTTCTGTTTAGTCGAAAAAAGGGAGTACCGCATGCCACGTGCCAAAGTCACGCATGACCCGGACGGGCCTTCTGAAGCGCAGGCACATATCCTGATGGATATGCTGCAGGCTTGTGGGGCCATCCCGTTTGATGGCCCCACAAGCCTGCCTGTAGCTTTCCAGAAGGCTCTGGGCAAGGGTAAGGCCCCGCCCCAGAACGACGACCTCGAACCGGTCGGCAACTATGACTCTCGCAATGCCCAGCTGCACCGTCAGCAAGGCGTGGACAAGACGAACCTTGCCCGCACCATGAACCAGATGGGCGGCCAGTTCGGTTTCCGCAGCAAAGAAAAGTAGGTTGCTACAACTTTAAAATCACACGGCCCCGGAAACGGGGCCATTTGTGCGTTTAACGGCATTGATAACCCGGCACCTTTGGCGTACACAGGTAGCGTTACTTACACACTTTCTGCGGCTCACAAGGATTTTCTCCATGAAAACCGAATCTCTTGCCCTGCCTGAGCAGGCCCAGACCACTCTGCAACGCGTGCTATTCCAGGAAAAAGTACATCCTTCGGAGCTGACCTTGCTCCATAAAGCCTATGCCGGACTCTTTCCGCGTCAGGGCCGTACTCCGACACTGGACGAAATTGAAGCACGGCTCTCGACCGATGGCGCCGGTACGCATCTCTCCGGCCAGCGCGTACTCGAGGCGTGGCAGACCCTCCGCAACGAGGAAATGGCCCCTGCCTGATTCCCCTTCCGATCATCAAAAAAGCCTCTCTGAACGAGAGGCTTTTTTGTGTGTGCAGGTTAGGCGGCTTTGGCCTTGAGGGCGTTGAGCGCGCTACCCTGACGGAACCAGACCAGTTGCTCCTCATTGAACGTGTGGTTCAGGAGGATATTCAGGCTGGAACCGTCGGCGTGGGTGACGGTGCACTTGACCTGCTGGCCGGGCTTCAGGTCCTTCAGGTTATGGAAAGAGAAGCGGTCGGTGGCTTCGATCAGGTCGTAGTCGGCCGGATTGGCGAAGGTCATCGGCAGGACGCCCTGCTTCTTCAGGTTGGTGTGGTGAATACGCGCGAAGCTGCGGGCGATGGCCACTTTGCAGCCCATCCAGCGCGGCGACATGGCCGCGTGCTCACGCGACGAACCTTCACCGACGTTCTGGTCTCCGACAAACACCCAGCCTTGGCCTTGAGCCTTGTACTGACGGGCGATTTCGGCCGGCGTGCCTTCGGCACCGGTCTCGACGTTCTGGGTTTTACCGGCGGCACCGGTAAAGGCATTCACAGCGCCCAGATACATGTTGTTGGAGATGTTATCGAGGTGACCACGGTACTTGAGCCACGGGCCTGCGGGGCTGATGTGGTCGGTGGTGCACTTGCCCTTGGCCTTCATCAGCATCGGCAGGTTTTCGTAGTCCTTGCCATCCCACTTGGTGAACGGAGCCAGAATCTGTAGGCGGTCGGAGCCTTCAGCGACCACAACCTCCGGCTGCTTGCCACCTTGCGGACCGGCGTAACCGACTTCGTCCGGTACAAAACCCTTGGCCGGTACTTCATCCACTTCGCCCGGGGCCTTCAGCATAAAGGTGGTGCCGTCGGCGGCTTCAACCGGGGTGTTGAACGGGTCGAGGTCCAGGCGGCCGAACACGGCGTAGGCCAATACGGTTTCCGGGCTGGCGATGAACGAGCAGGTGCTCGCGAAGCCATCATTCCGCTTGGGGAAGTTACGGTTATAGGAACTGATGATGGAGTTTGCGGTACCTTCCTTCACGTCGTCGCGCTTCCATTGACCGATGCACGGGCCGCAGGCGTTGGCGAGAACGATGGCGCCGAGCTGTTCCAGCTTGGCCAGTTGGCCGTCGCGCTTGATGGTGGCGTGCACCTGCTCGGAACCCGGGGTGACCATCAGCGGGCACTTCAGCTTGACGCCCTTGGCGATGAGCTGGTCGGCGAGGATGCTGATGCGGCCCATGTCTTCGTAGCTGCTGTTGGTGCAGGAGCCGATGAGAGCGTAGGTGAGATTGGCCGGTGCCGGGCCCTTGTTCAGCTCTACCACACGTGCGCTGCTGAGGTGCTCCTTCATTTCGGAGGCGTTGGCAAAGGCATCCGGGCTGTGCGGACCTACCAGAGACGGTTCGAGCTCGGACAGGTTGATGTCGATCACGAGGTCGTAGAACTTTTCCGGGTTCTGGGCGGTTTCCGGGTCGGCGACCAGATTTTCCTTAAAGGCATGAATGATCGGCAGGAGGTTTTCGCGCTCGGTCACCTTGAGGTAGGCGTCCATGCGTTCATCGTACGGGAAGACGGAGGTAGTGGCCCCAAGCTCGGCACCCATGTTGCAGATGGTGGCCTTACCGGTAGCAGAAATGGTTTTGCAGCCCGGACCGAAGTATTCGATCACGCGATTGGTACCGCCTTCTACGGTCAGGATGTGCAGCAGTTTCTGAATCACGTCCTTCGGAGCAGCCCAGCCCTTGAGGGAGCCGGTGAGGCGTACACCGACGATCTGCGGGTGCAGCACTTCCCACGGCAGGCCGACCATCACGTCGACCGCATCAGCACCGCCGACACCGCAGGCAAAGCTGCCCAGACCACCGCCGTTGGGGGTGTGGGAGTCTGTCCCTAAGAACATCTCGCCCGGGAAGGCATATTGCTCGAGTGCTACCTGGTGAATGATCCCGGCGCCCGGCTTCCAGAAACCGAAACCGTAGCGTTGGGAGGCATCGGAGAGGAACTTATAGACTTCCTTGTTCTCGGTGTTGGCCACGTCAAGGTCTTGTCCGGCACCGGCGTAGGCGCGGATCAGGTGGTCGCAGTGTACGGTGACCGGCACGGCCGCTTCATCCTTCTGGGCCTGCATGAACTGCAGAATGGCCATCTGGGCGGTGGCATCCTGCAAAATGACGCGGTCCGGGTGGAACTCAACGTATGATTCGCCACGCACGAGCTCGGCGTTCTTCGGGTCGACCAGGTGGCCGTAAAGAATCTTTTCAGCAAGCGTCAGCGGGCGCTTGAGGCGGTCGCGGATGATGGCGAGGTTCTTGGAGGTAGTGTCGAACACCTTTTGGACAAAGGCGGGGGTCGATTCGATTTGCATAGGGTTTTCTTTCTTCACTCGGCTCTCTTCGGGAGGCTTATAGGCCGGTACTCTAGCTGCAAATGACCCCAAACAAAAGAGGGGCACCCCTGCCCCGTGTCGATTTTTGGTACATAAGAGTGACCGCTGTGTTGCGAAAATATAAGACAAACAGACCACCTGCTGACACCTCAAAAAAAGGACCCCACCGAAAACCGGTGGGGCCAAAGTGCCAGCAGGGGTGCTGGCGGGGGAAAGTTAAAGGCAGCGTGCGTTGGGCTTGGTTTGCCCCCGCTTTTCGCGGCGGTTGGTTGGTGCTTTCGCAACCTTTTCGTGCAGAGACTTCCAGACTTCATCCCGTGGGCGACGCAGGAAGGCCTCGCTGTTGATGACCGGAAGGATCATCTCGCCGACGCGCATGAACGTTGTCGAGGAGACCGGCTTGCGCTTTCTGCGCGGCACGTCATCGTCCACCGGAAGCTTGGGCTGGGAAGGTACGATCTGGAAACTGCCTTTCGGCACTACATGCTTGGGAGCCGTATCCCGCACCGCCGGCATCATGTGGATACGCAACTGTGCGAATTGTTTTTCCAGAAAGGCCCATGCCTTTGCCGATTTCAGTTTGCACGGGAGTTTCCAGTTACCTTCCGCCACGCCGGACGCTCCGGCAGGACGCATTTTGCGCAGTTCATTCTTCATGTGCTTCATGAACTGCTTGAGCGGCGCCAGATAATTGTTGGCCGCAAGTTTCTTGGACGGATGGGTACGGAGAAATTCCCGGAACCATTCCGCCATGTATGTTTTGGACGCTTCTTTGAAGCGACGGATCGATTTCGATGCTAACGCGTTTTGTACCTGCATATTTTTCCCCTCTGAGAGAAAATATAAGCCGCATTTTGCCCGGAACGGGACAGTGAACTACGTAAGCCTTTCGGCATGAAATGAGCCTAAATGCACCTACGTATGACATATATATGGCAAACACAGCTTGCCGTTGCAAGGGCTTGGGTGCAGAGTTTGAGCATTAAAAGAAAGAAATGACCATGAGCCTCAGTTTGGCCACCCGCATGAACGCCGTTCAACCCAGTGCCATCATCAAAGTGGCGGGTAAAGCGCGGGAGCTGAAGGCATCGGGCCTGGATGTGGTGAGCCTGAGCATCGGTGTGCCCGGTTTTCTGCCCCCTGCCCACGTGTACGCCGCCGCCCACATTGCGGTAGATACCGACAGCGGCGACTACTTGCCCGGCCGTGGCAGCGGCGAACTGGTCAACGCCTTCCGCAAGCTGCTGGAGCGCCGCGGCTTTGCCTATGCCGAAACCGAACTGTGCGCGCAGGTGGGCGGCAAGGGCGCGTTGTTCAACCTGCTGCTCGCCTTGGTGGAAGCCGGTGATGAAGTGGTGATACCGGCCCCCTACTGGGCCAGCTACCCGGAAATGGTGAAGATCGTCGGAGGTACGCCCGTAACCCCGCTGGGCGATGCCGCGCATAACTACAAAATTACACCGGCGCAACTGGAAGCGTCTCTCAGCTCCAAAACCAAACTCGTTATCTTCAACAACCCCAGCAACCCGACCGGTATGCTGTACAGTGCAGATGAAGTTTCGGCACTGGCCAAGGTGCTGGCGACCCGCCCCGATGTGTGGGTGATCTCGGATGATATCTACGATCGTCTGGTGTTCAATACCGACGATGCGCCGGGCGGGTTTGCCGCGCAGCTGCTGGATTTTGAGCCGAACCTGAAAACGCGTATGGCGATCGTGCAGAGTATTTCCAAAACCTATGGTATGCCGGGCTGGCGCATCGGTATGGTGGCCGCTCCCAAGCATCTGATTGATGCTGTGCTGACCCTGACCAGCCAGAGCTTTACCAACCTCCCAGCCGTGCCCATGGCAGCAGCTGTGGCCGCGATGGAAGGTGACCAGAGCTTCCTTGATAATCAGAAAGGCCGCCTGCTCAAGCAGCGCGATATTACCCTTGCGGCGCTGGAAGAGATGAAGCTGCCCTGCCCCAAGCCGGAAGGCGCGTTCTATGCGTTTCCGCAGATCGCCCATCTGTTCGGGAAAACCACTCCCGGCGGTAAGGTCGTACGCGACGATGTGGCGTTTTGTGAACTCCTACTGGAAGAAGCGCTGGTGGCGGTTGTTCCGGGTGGTGCGTTCGGTGATAGCGGTGCGATCCGCATCAGCTACGCCGGTAAGGAAGAGGCGCTGGTGAAAGGCCTTGAGCGCATGCAGCAATGGATTGAGAGCCTGAGCTAAGGTGTTCTGATGAAAGGCCGGTGTTCCCGGCCTTTTTTGATTGGAATAAAGCCCTATTCAAGGTATACACAAGTCACTGTTTTGTCGTTTCCCGCTCATCTCTTTTTGGAGGACACACCATGAGCAAACCTTCTCTCGTTGATATCAAGTACGCCGTTGCCACACTTTATGGGATCGATCCACGCGCGCTTATGTCTATAAATAAAATGGCGGAGCGGAGAACCTTTGTGCATTTTGCACGGATCTGCCGCCCGGATTGCTCTGCACAAGCTATCGGCGAAGTCGTCAATTTCTCAGCCGGGCAGGTTTCGGCGGAATGGACGGCTCTCAGCACCAATCCCTCGCGCCGGGACATTATGGACAAAATTACCGCACGTCTTAAGGTCACACTGAAGACGGTGCAGTCTTCTGGCATCGTACAGACCATGACAACCTCTCATGCTCCCTCTAAGCCCACCTCGCGTGTTAAAACGCCTGCTCATACTCCGCTGACCGTTGAGATTGCGACGACCGTTGCAGCCACATCCTCTGTCATCTTACCGGAATTGAAAGGACCGATGGGTGATGTCATTCGGTTCACTTTAAAGGAGCACAGTCTTTCGTATGAGACACTGGCATCGAGAAGTGCAAAACGGCCTATTGTGAATGCGCGCAATACCATGCTGTACCTCGCCCGCGAAGTGGAGAAGATAAGTTACAACGATATCGTTGCATTCTTTCCCCATCATCAGGCCAATAGTTTTTCCATCAAGCTCGGTGCTTTTCGCAGGAAGCTCGCGAGCGACACCAAAGCCATGGAGTACATGCTGGATCTAAAAGCCAGGTACCTTGCCAGTGACTTCAGCTCTCTCACCTAACGTATAAAAAGCCGGTCTTTCTGTTTAAGAAAGACCGGCTTTTTGAATGCTCTCTTTACGCGCGGGTCGCGGTTTCCGCCAGAATCACGACACTGGTGGGCGAGACCTCGGCCACACCGGCGCTGACGGTGAAGGTTTCAGTCTTGCCGTCCTTATCGGTCACGCTCACGGTGCCGCCCGGACGTAAGGTGCTGACCAACGGCATGTGACCGGGGAGAACGCCGAAATCGCCAGCCTCACCGGCAACGGTGACGTAGGTGGCTTCGGTTTCGGCCAGTTGTTGAGCGGGAGTAAGCAGCGTGAATTTCATGGGGGCACCCTACTCTGGATTACGCGCTCAGCCAACTGAAAAAACGACTGAAAAAGGGCCGGTTGTGGCCCTTTTTGCGCGTAACCGAAACCTGCGTGGTTATTCGGCGGCCTTCTTGGCCTTGTTCCAGCTCTTGGCTGCCTTGTCCTTGTTGACCTTGGCATCGTGAGCGGCGGCACTGGCATCAGCCTGGTGCTTGGCAGCGTCGCTGGCATCTTCAGCTGCGGCGCCAAAGTTACCTTCCTTCAGGTTTTCGCGGGCTGCTTCGGCATTACTGTTGGCCATAGCCTCGTGGTAATCCTTACGAACGCTGTTCACGCCTTCGGCAGTTTTCTGGTAAGCCGCATTGGCGGTACCGCTGATGGCGGTGCCGATGCCGGTTTCGTTCTTGGCCGTACCTTCGGCCTGCACGGCACCGGTTGCGGCCAGCATAGCCACGGCTGCGGTGGTGAGCAGATATTTGGTCATGTCAGGTTTCCCCTTTTCTATTTCTTGCAAGGCGTGAGCGAAAAAACCCGCCAACGGAGGTGGCGGGGGCGGGTCTTTCCGGCTTGTGCCCCGCCGGAATAACGGGTCACGAATTGTTTGGTTCCGTTTGGGCTACAGATGTAAGCCCACGGTCATGACCGTTTATTTGGCAGCGGGCACATCCTTGGCCAGAGCGTCGCGCTTGGCGCGCATTTCATCGCGATGTTTGTCCATTTCGGCGCGGCGCTTTTCAATCTGCTCACCTTTTTCATCGAAGAACTTCTTGCGCATCGCATCGGCCTCGGCACGGCATTTGGCCAGCACGGCATCCTTGGCGGCATCGCCTTCGGCCGCCTGCATGTCGGCTTTACATTTCTCATGGTGGGCCTTGCCTTCGGCGCGGTGGTCGTCACGCATGTCCTTGCGGTCTTCTTTGAACTTGTCATGCAGTTCTTTGCCCTCGGTCTTCATCTCGGCGCGCATGTCGTGCATCTTGGCGCGCATTTCGTGGCGCATTTCCTCACGCGGGCGGAAGGTTCCGGTTCCGGCAGCATCTTCGGCGACAATCGGCAGTACCAAAGCCGAGGCCAATGCAGCCGCAATCAGGTAGGTTTTCATGAGAGACATCCTTTGTTGGGTTATGGATGTTTATAAAGGTACGCCGTTAGGTTGGGCTGACAAGTCCCTCTGACAGAAAAAAGCGCTCCGGGTGGAGCGCTTTTTATTGGTAAGACAAAGCCTTACAAAGCGGCTTAGGCAGCCAGCTTCTTGGCCTTTTCGACAGCTTCGTCGATACCGCCGACCATGTAGAAGGCCGCTTCCGGCAGGTCGTCGTGCTTGCCGTCGAGGATCTCGCGGAAGGAGCGGATGGTGTCGGCCAGCTTAACGTACTTACCCGGGGCGCCGGTGAACTGTTCCGCCACGTGGAAGGGCTGGGACAGGAAGCGTTCCAGACGACGGGCGCGGTGTACGACCATTTTGTCGTCCTCAGACAATTCGTCCATACCCAGAATCGCGATGATGTCTTGCAGGGCCTTGTAGCGTTGCAGGGTGTTCTGCACCTTGGTGGCGACTTCGTAGTGCTCTTCGCCGACCACTTGCGGGTCCAGCATGCGGGAGGTGCTGTCCAGCGGGTCTACGGCCGGGTAGATACCCTTTTCCGAGATCGCGCGGTTCAGCACGGTGGTGGCATCCAAGTGAGCAAAGGTGGTGGCCGGTGCCGGGTCGGTCATGTCGTCGGCGGGCACGTACACGGCCTGTACCGAGGTAATGGACCCCTTCTTGGTGGAAGTAATACGCTCTTGCATGGCACCCATGTCGGTAGCCAGGGTCGGCTGGTAACCTACGGCCGACGGAATGCGGCCCAGCAGCGCGGACAGCTCGGAACCGGCCTGGGTGAAGCGGAAGATGTTGTCCACGAAGAACAGCACATCTTTACCTTCTTCATCACGGAAGTATTCGGCGGCGGTCAGACCGGTCAGAGCCACGCGGGCACGGGCACCCGGCGGTTCGTTCATCTGGCCGTACACCAGCAGCGCCTTGGATTGCTCCGGCTTGCCAGCGACGATAACGCCGGATTCCATCATTTCGTGGTAGAGGTCGTTGCCTTCGCGGGTACGCTCGCCCACACCGGCAAACACGGAGTAACCACCGTGGCCTTTGGCGATGTTGTTGATCAATTCCTGGATCAGAACGGTTTTACCAACACCTGCACCGCCAAACAGACCGATTTTACCACCCTTGGCGTACGGCTCGAGCAGGTCGATCACCTTGATGCCGGTTTCGAGAATCGCGGCTTCGGTGGACTGGTCTTCAAACTTCGGGGCAGCGCGGTGGATTTCCCACTTAGTGGTGGTGTCCATCGGGCCCATTTCATCGATCGGCTCGCCGACGACGTTCATGATACGGCCGAGGTTCTTCGGGCCGACCGGGACGCGGATGGCTTCACCGGTGTTGATCACGGCGTCACCGCGGGTCAGGCCGTCGGTGGTGTCCATGGAGATAGCGCGGACGGTGTTTTCACCCAGGTGCTGGGCGACTTCGAGAACCAGAGTGCCTTCCTTACGCTCAATCTTCAGCGCGGTGAGGATTTCCGGCAGGTCGCCTTCGAATTTAACGTCGACAACAGGGCCGATGATACGAACAACGTGGCCGGAAGCGGCAGCGGCGCTGGACTTGCTCTTGGTAGCTGGGGCAGCGGACATGAGTGGAATTCCCTCTCTTCTCTTAAACTTGCATTTTCGGGCGGAACATGCCGGAAACAGGCTTGCGCGTCAAGCCGATACGGGCGATTTTACACCTATGATTGGTGTGTTTGATTCCGGCCACGGCGGATTGACCGTGATGCGTGAACTGGTGCGGCGTTTTCCGCACCGCGACTTTGTGTATTTAGGCGACCATGGCCACGCGCCGTATGGCGATAAAAGTGGCGAAGCGATTCTTCACCATACCCGCGAAGCGTGCGATGCGCTGTACACTTTGGGCTGCGGCATGGTGATTATGGCCTGCAACACCGCCACCGCCGCCGCGGGGCGCAGTCTGCAGCAGAACTGGCTGCATCAGGTACACCCGGGCAAGCGTCTGCTGGGCATTATTGCCCCCACGGTGGAAGCGGTGACACAAACGCCGTGGAGCATTAAAGAGCCTGTTTTTCCGCAGAAGTTCACAACCGATACCTTTGCGCTGTTTGCGACCAGCGCGACCGTCAAAAGCGGTGTATTTGAGACGGAAATCCATAAACGTTGCCCGCGGGCCCAAGTGGCGGCGCAGGCCTGCCCCAAACTGGTGCCCCTGATCGAGAGCGGTGCCCCCCGTGCCCAGATTGTGGACGCCGTGGAAGAGTACATCGCCAAGCTATTAGGCGGGCTGAACCATATCCCTGAATGGGCGATTTTAGGTTGCACCCATTACCCGCTGGTGGCGGATATCTTCCGTGCCGTGCTGCCACCGCAAACCCGTATGCTGGACCAGCCGAAAGTGGTGGCAAATGCGCTGGAGGACTACCTGGAGCGCCATATCGTTCCCGGTGAGCGTGTACCGGCAGATAGCCCGCAGGGTGTTACATACTTCACGACAGGAAACGTGGCCGAGGTACGGCGTGTGGCGGAGATGATGACGGGTGAAGCTCTGCCATTTGAGGCCTTGCCAAGCGCTTAGCAATTGAATACACATAGGTCAATCCCACGACTTTTTGGAGATTTACGATGCCGTTTCAACCTGCCAAACCTACCTTCACCTCTCTCAACACATTCTGCCTCGGAAAAACCGGCGAAGGGTTTGGGGATGATCGCGTTCTCAGCCTGCCCGGACGATTCGACGCTATTTTTGACGGCGTTACCGGCCCCAACGGAAGTGCATCCGCGGATCTGAACGTGCATGTTCTGCGGCACTTTCCCGCCGATGGAACGCACCGTCAGCTTGCCGATGCGTTCGCCGAAGCCCATCGCGCACGCTTTGGATCTCACACCCCCGGCCAGCGCATGGCAGCCTCTACAGGAGCTGTTTTGAGCCATCATCACAGCCAGGTCTTTCTGTGGGGCGATGCGATTGCAGTATTGGTCTACCGCGACCACCACGTTGTGCATGTGGACGAGGCCAGCTTTCGCTGGTCGGAGCCTCTGCATTTCATCCGGGCGCTGTATAACCGGCTCTATCTGAAGGAGCATAATCTGTCTGAAGAGGTGCTCCTGACCCAGGATTTTGGCCGCGAGATGCTTGCGCCTTTCGGCAACGTTCAGCACCAGCTGGCCAACATCGAAGGCGGCTACAGTGTGATCTGCGCCAAGCCGGTTCCCGACAGCCTGCTCAAAAGCGTCGAAGTGACACCGGATGTGGAAAAAGTCTTTCTGCTTTCCGACGGATACCCTGCCAAAAACTTCGGATTCGACGACTTTCGGTCAATCGGAACGTTGAATGAAGCACTGGAACAACAGATCATGCTGGACCCTTACTGTCTGGGGCCGGATTATCTGGAACCGGAAAGCTTCCCCGGCAACCCTGGCCCTAAAGGCCTACGTAAGACCGGTGATCGTCTCAACTTCAGCTACGATGACTGTGCCATCAACGAAATTCTGGTTCTTTAAAAGACCGGTTTCCGTTGCAATAAAAAACCGGCCCCAGAGATGGGGCCGGTTTTGTGTTTCGGGCTTGGCTTAGAGGGCTTCGGCGCCGGAGATAATTTCGATAAGCTCTTTGGTAATCGCAGCCTGACGGGAGCGGTTGTACTGCACGGAGAGCTTCTTGATCATTTCACCGGCGTTACGGGTCGCTGCGTCCATGGCGGTCATACGGGCGGCCTGCTCGGAGGCGGAGCTTTCCAGAAGTGCGGTAAAGACCTGCATATTGAGGTTCAGCGGCAGCAAGTGTTCCAGAACCACGTCTTCCGACGGCTCGAATTCCGGAGCGGAGACGATCTCGCCTTCGGCCTTGGCAGCTACGGCAAAGGGAATCAGTTGGTGGACAATCGGTTGCTGGGTCAACATGGAAAGCATCTGCGACGACATCAGGTGAACTTCGTCAAGGTCGCCCGTGTTGAACTGCTCCAGCATATCCTGCGCGATAGTCTGGGCGTGGGCGAATTCCACGTTACGGCCCATATCGGTAAAGCTTTTTTGCAGCAGTTCCGGGTAGGCCGACTTCATACCGGCTTCGATCTTGCGGCCGACGGCAACCACCTTGATGGTTTGGCCGGTGGCCTTGCGGGTTTCGATCCACTGGGTCGCGGCCTTCAGCAGGTTGCTGTTGAGGCCACCGCACAGACCACGGTCCGACCCGCAGACCACGAGCGCAACGGTTTTGACCTGTTCGCGGCCAGTGAGCAACAGCGGAGCGCTGTTGTCGGCACCTACGGCGATGTTACCGAGAATGTTGGCCAGGTGCGCAGCGTAGGGGCGCGCATTTTCCACCGCCGTACGGGCGCGACGCACTTTGGCGGCGGCCACCATTTTCATGGTCTTGGTGATCTGGCGCGTGTTCTTGACGCTCTTGATACGACTGCGGAGGGCTTTAAGGCTAGGCATGCGGTTTTATTAAAGTGTTTAGGCTGTGGTGTCTAGTGTTTCGCGCATTTTCCAGCGGGTTTTATTACCTGTTGCTTACCGCATAAGCAGCCCGCGCAGGGAAGGTTTGAGGGGCCGCGTTTACGGTGTGTTCAACAACAAAAGGACTGAACGCCATGACGACCACGACAACCACCCAAACATCCCGTTTCTCTGGCCGCAAGGCCGCCCTGTGGACCTTAGGCGCCGCCGTACTGGCGCTACCGTTCATGATGCCCAGCAACGCCCAGGCCAGCGACGTAAAAGTCAGCCTGAACTTTGGCGGCGCCCCCTACTACACCTATCACCAGCCGGTGCAGCGTGTCGTGTACAAGCCCGCGCCGGTGCGTTACGTGGTGAAGCGCCCGCCGACCAAAGTGGTGTATGTCGACAAGCACCACCACGGCAAAAAGCACTGGAAGCATGACCGTCGCGGCCATGAACCGCGCCGCGTGGCTTACTATTACTAAGCTACCAAGTACAGGGTATTTTCCCGCTCCAACGGCCCTAGGGCCGTTGTTTTTTCCATATACTATTAGATATTATCCCTATGATTTTAAAATAAGAGTGTCAGGAAATGATTAGAGTGTTCCCATAAAGGAATATGCACCCCGTTCGTGTTCTCATTCTTATTACCTTGCTAGCCAGCGCAAGTTTGAGTGCTAACGCCCAAGAGCGTACAGCCTCGGGCGCTTTAAATACCGAAGCTAACTGGACTGCTCTCAGCAATCTTGTTCAGCAAGCCAATAGCCAAGCACGCGTTGCCACCATTGCAGCTACCGATGCGCAGACCAAAGCGAACAGCATGATTGGTTGCGCAGCGAGCGGTAAGCTCTTTGATGGTACTGCCTGTAAACCTATTTCGGGCACTTTGCGGGCTAATTACGTAACGGCTTCCAATACTGCATTTCGCTGGCCCAGCGCGACAGCCACCTGCCCGGCTGGTACAGTTATAGCGGGCGGCGGCGGAAGCTGCACATCCTCTGTAGGCTGGATGTTCCTCAATGCAAGCCAGCCTAGCGGTAATGGTTGGTATGCGTCATGCGACACTGAGAAAAAGGTGACCGCCTCGATTACCGTTTTCGCACTATGCCATTCCATTCAATAATGAATGCACTAAAAAACGGCCCTTCGGGGCCGTTTTTTAGTGCCTAGACGCGTTACTTCTTGGCCTTGCCCTTGGCAACCTTGGCGGCGGCTTCGGTGCTGGTGGCTTCCTTCTTGGTCTCGGTGCCGCGGGCCTTTGCGGTCAGGGTCACGTCATCCGGGTTGAAGGTGGTCTTGGCGGATTCCAGAGCGGCCTTGAGCTGCTCTTCGAGTTCGGCGGTCAATTCGCCCTTGCTGTCGATACCATCGAGCAGTTTGGCGTAGCTGCTGCGCAGGATCTCGATCATGTGCGCTTCGAACAGGGTCACGTGCTTGGGATCGATGTCATCGATGTAGCCCTTGGTACCGGCGTAGATGCCTACAACCTGCTCGGATACACGCAGCGGCTGGTATTGCTTCTGCTTGAGCAGCTCGGTGAGGCGCTCACCGCGGGCCAGCAGCTTGCGGGTGGAGGCATCGAGGTCGGACGCAAACTGGCTGAAGGCGGCCATTTCGCGGTACTGGGCGAGGTCGAGACGCATGGTACCGGCAAGCTTCTTCATGGCCTTGGTTTGGGCGGCACCACCGACGCGGGATACGGACAGACCCACGTTAATAGCAGGGCGTACGCCGGAGTAGAACAGGTCGCTTTCCAGGAAGATCTGACCGTCGGTGATGGAGATCACGTTGGTCGGGATATACGCGGAGACGTCGCCAGCCTGGGTTTCGATGATCGGCAGCGCGGTGAGAGAACCGCCGCCCAGATCGTCGGACAGCTTAGCGGCACGCTCCAGCAGACGGCTGTGGAGGTAGAATACGTCGCCCGGGTAAGCTTCGCGGCCCGGAGGACGACGCAGCAGCAGGGACATCTGGCGGTAGGCTACGGCTTGCTTGGACAGGTCGTCGTAGACGATCAGGCCGTGCATGCCGTTGTCGCGGAAGTATTCGGCCATGGCACAACCGGCGTAGGGGGCGAGGAACTGCATCGGAGCCGGGTCGGAGGCGGTAGCAGCCACCACAATGGTGTAGTCCATTGCGCCGGATTGACGGAGTTTTTCAACAACCTGCGCCACAGTGGAACGCTTCTGACCGATAGCCACGTACACGCAGAACACCGGCTTGTCGGTCTTGTGGGTGGAGGCCTGGTTAATGATGGCGTCGATGGCAACGGCGGTTTTACCGGTCTGGCGGTCACCGATGATCAACTCACGCTGGCCGCGGCCGATCGGAACGAGGGCGTCGATGGCCTTGAGGCCGGTTTGCAGCGGCTCGTGCACGCTCTTACGGGCGATAATACCGGGAGCGATAACTTCGACCTTGGCAGTGGTTTTGGCCTTCAGCGGACCACGACCGTCGATCGGGTTACCGAGAGCATCGACCACGCGGCCCAGCAGTTCCTTACCGGTCGGTACGGAGACGATCTGGTTGGAGCGCTTGACGAGATCGCCTTCCTTAATGGAACGGTCGTCGCCGAAAATAACCACACCGACGTGATCTTCGTCAAGGTTAAGGGCCATGCCCTGAATGTCGCCCGGGAAGGTGACCATTTCGCCGGCCTGTACGCCCTTGAGGCCGTGAACGCGGGCTACACCGTCACCGACGGAGAGAACTTCGCCGGCTTCTTCGGGTTTGGCGTCGGTGCTGAATGCAGCGATCTGGTCCTTCAAGACCTTGGTGACTTCCGAGGCGCGGAGGTTTTCGGTACTCATGGTTTGCTCCCTTTTAAACTGTTATCTGAAATGGAAATGATTGGCGTGATTTTTACTGGCTTTGGCGCTCGGTGATGGCGGCACGCAGGCGGCTGCCGATGCGGGACAGGTGACCGGACAGCGACGCATCCCACACTTGGCCGTTGAAGAAGGCACGGAAGCCGCCCTTGAGGCTGGCATCGAGTGTTTCGTTCAGTTGCACGTCGGCTGCCTTGGTGTAGTCCTTGATCATCTTGCTGATCTTGGTGCGCTGGGCATCGGTCAGCGGGGCGGCGGTAGCCACGTCCACGCGGGTGACGCCGCTTTGAGCATCGTTCAGTTCCAGGAACTGTTCCAACACTGCCGGAATAAGGGCCACGCGGTTATTGGCCGCCAGCACGCCAAGAGTGTTGGCCAGCAGGGCCGGAGCCTTGACAGCCTTGGCCATGCTGTTGACCAGCTGGGTGCGCTGGGCGGGGGTGAGACGCGGATTTGCGAGGGTGGCGGCCATGGTATCGTCGGCGACAGCATCGGCCAGAGCCTGTACGGATGCGGTCACAGCGCTTTGCTGCTTGTGTTCGACACTCAGGTCAAACAGGGCTTTGGCGTAGCGGCTGGCGGCGGTCATACCTGCGATATCCCCTAAAATTCGTTTATATTCTGTGTGACCGAGTGGTCGCGCGCTTTTTGGCATGGCCGCACCGACCTGTCAAGAAAGCGCATGCACTCTGCGCGTTTTCTGGTAGACAAACGACCATTCAGCTTACCACGACCCGGTATTTGACATCGAAGCCCACGGTTCGGCGGGAGCCAGACGCTCACCGGCCTGCAAAAGCTCAATCGAAATGCCGTCCGGCGTACGCACAAACGCCATGTGACCATCGCGCGGCGGACGGTTGATGGTGACACCGTTGTCCATCAGCTTCTGGCAGAGCTCGTAGATGTTCTCAACACGGTAGGCCAGGTGCCCGAAGTTGCGGCCACCGGTGTAGCCAGATTCATCCCAGTTATGGGTCAGCTCGACCTGCGCGTCTTCATCGCCCGGCGCGGCCAGAAAGATGAGCGTAAAACGACCGGCTTCGTTCTCGATGCGGCGCAGCTCGGTCAGGCCCAGCAGATTGAAGAATGCAATGGTTTCGTCCGGGTTGGAGACACGGATCATGGTGTGCAGGTATTTCATGGAGGGCCTTTCTCTTCTTAACACCTGCTTTATGACAGGAATTTTGCGGTGACACTCCCCGATGTGGCATGCTAGGAAAGAGGCTGTCAAGACAACACGCGGAGCCTTTCATGCACCAGTCCAATTTACCCCCTGCCCTCCCTGCCAACCACCCGAACGCCGATACCTTCGGCAAGGTCGGTGTACTGCTGGTGAATCTCGGCACGCCGGATGGCACCGATTACTGGAGCATCCGCCGCTACCTGAAGGAATTTTTGAGCGACCCGCGCGTGATTGAGGTACCGAAGATTATCTGGTGGTTCATCCTCAACCTGATTATCCTCACCTTCCGCCCGAAAAAAACCGGCCATGCTTACGCACAGATCTGGGACACAACACGCAATGCCAGCCCGCTACGCGTGATCACGGAAGATCAGGTTGACGCATTACGTGCGCGCCTGCCCGGCCTGGTGGTAGAGCACGGCATGCGTTACGGCAACCCCAGCCTGGCCGCCGGTATGGAGGCACTCAAGGCGCAGGGCGTTACCAAGGTATTGGTTGCGCCGCTGTATCCGCAGTATTCGGCGGCCACCACCGCCACGGTGGTGGATAAGATCGGCGACTGGATGAAGACCCAGCGCTGGCAGCCGACACTGCGTTACTTGCCGCCCTATTATGACCATCCCGCGTATATCGGTGCGCTGGCGATGTCGATCAAAGAGCATATTGCCGGCATGACGGTGAAGCCGGATGTGATCATCACCAGTTTCCATGGCCTGCCGCTGGTTAACTGCCAGAAGGGCGACACCTATTATTGCCATAGCCATAAAACCGCACGCCTGTTGTCTGAAGCCCTTGGCACCGCATTTGTGAAAAGCGTGGATGAGCTTGGCGGACGCGTGGGCAAGGGCGAGACTTTGAAGAAAGCCAAGGACATGCCGCCGGTCTTCCTGGCATTCCAGAGCCGTTTTGGTGCCCAGGAATGGCTAAAACCGTATTTTGCGGTCGCGATTGAGGAGCTGGCCGCGAAGGGTATCAAGAACGTGCTGATGGTCTGCCCCGGCTTTAGTGCCGACTGTGTAGAGACGCTGGAAGAGATCGGCATCGGTGGCAAGGAATCGTTTTTGGAAGCCGGTGGCGAAACCTACGAGGTGGTGCCGTGCCTGAACGCCAGTGAGCTGGGCATGGACATGCTGGAAGGCTTGATCGAAATGGAACTGATGGGCTGGGTGGAAGCGTAAGCATGGCACTACGCCTTGCCAGCTGGAATGTGAACGGCATCCGTTCGTGCCTCAAGCAGGGCTTTGAGGACTGGCTTGCGTCCGAGCGTATCGACATTGCGTGTCTGCAGGAAGTGAAGGCGGCGCAGGATGTGCTTGGGCCGTTGGCGCTGAACGGTTACACCGCCTACTGGAACCCGGCTGAAAAGGCTGGCTATAGCGGGACAGCGTTCCTCGTGTCGGAGCGGATTAAGGTTCTGAATGTTTCCCATGGCATCGGTGTGCCGGAGATCGACCGCGAAGGACGCGTGCAGACGCTGGAGACGGCGGACTTTATTCTGGTGAACATCTATGCGCCGCACAGCCAGCGGGAACTCGCGCGACTGGGGTACAAGCTGGATTTCTGCAAGGCGCTTAACACTTATTTAAAGACGCTTCAGGTCCGCGGAAAACCGCTGGTCTTAACCGGCGACCTGAACGTGGCGCATAAAGAAATCGATCTGGCCAACCCCAAAGCCAATAAGAAGAACGCCGGTTTTCTGCCGGAAGAGCGGGCGTGGATGGATGAACTGGAAGGCCTGGGTTACACCGATGTGTTCCGCCACCACTGCGCCGAGCCAGGGCATTACACGTGGTGGAGCCAGCGCGTGGGCGTGCGTGAGAAGAACATCGGCTGGCGGATTGACTACTTCATGGCCGATATGGCCTTCATGCACCATGTGACCGGGTGCCATTTGCAGCCGCAGCAGCGTGGCAGCGACCATTGTCCTGTTATTTTAGATACGTCTTTCTGATTGCAACGCAACCTCTTTTCGCCTAGGAAGGCGCATTCAGTGTATCCGCTTCGAGGAGTTTGCGGCATGGACATCTTCCCTTCTTCTGTTTTTCATCATGAAACGGGCTTTGATCTGCCCTTGAATGAAACTGTTGGCATTGTCGTGTGGTACTCGCCCGACCGCAGCATATTACGGCAGCGGGCGCTGCAGGCCGCCTACTGCGCCCAGACTGTCTGCCTTGTCGGCCCCACGACGGACGATCACGTCGAAGATCATGATTACTCTCATTGGAATGACTGGAACCTATTGATCCAGGAGCTGGAGGCGCAATGGCCGCCCTTACCGGTACATACAATGCCGCTGGATTATCAGCTACGGGCTTCGGTCGCGGCCTTTTATACCCCTCGTCCTCGCTCTCGCTATGAGTACGACGACTACAATTACAACGTCTACTACAACGAACCGATACTCAGGAAAGACCTGCTGGATGACCGGCCGGCCTGGCAGAAAGCCAATGACCCGGCTCTCTACCCCCAGCGAAAAACCGGCGCGCATCGCCACAAAGCCTATGGTGTTGCGAACCCCTGACATCCCCTGATTTACGAAAAGCCGCCTTACGGGGCGGCTTTTTGTTGTGTGCACTTTTGTTTTTCCGTATAAGGGAACGGTTGTTACTCTTATTTTACGAGGGAGCGCATACCATGACTACCGTTACCACTGATGAGGCGAAAGCCTCCGAATCTCCCCTTAAATGCGGCGAAACTACCCCTGATCTGCAGGTTCTGAACGGCTCTGTCGGGCCCCTTCATCCGGCAGGTCATCCGCGTTCGCCTATCGAGGCCAGCCGCAGCCCACGCTCCGGTCACCGCTGTGCCGGTGGCGGCATGAAATCGGCCAGCCTCGGCTAGCTTGTCTTCGGCTCGTATGAGCTTCTCATCTCAAGGTCGCCTTAAAGGCGGCCTTGTCTTTCCTTTTCCTTATTTGAGGAGGCTATGCCTATGTCAGACACCGTTTTCACGTGTGGGCATGTCCTCTGCATCATCGACGGCATCAGCCTGTATGATGTGGAACTGACCTACGAATACACCCGCATGCTGGGCGAATACCTGACCGGTGTTCCCGCCCCCAGCCCGTACATGAATACCGACAAAATCGCCGAGATCTCCATCTGGGCACTGGCCCTGAACGAATTCTGCGGCGATAACCTGAAACGGCAGATGGTGCGTCAGCATCCGGCGGCATTTCATCATACCCAGCTCAATGCGCTGATTCAGGATGAAAGCCTGACGGATGCCACGCTGGTGCGCCTGTACCACGAGAAGGCCAAGGTGCTGGGTATTCAGCTTGATAAACCGCTGACGCTCGAACCCCTTACGTACGCCGAACGGCAGAAGTTCCTTCAACTCGTCACCGACCCGGTTTTCCGCCAGAAATGCCTGCGCCTTCTGCAACTTGGCACTGAAGACTATATAACTGAACCGGCCTGATGGCTCCTCATGGCTCCTCTATCTTGCAAAGCCGCCCTTCGGGGCGGCTTTTTGTTGTATAAGCTTCTGTTTTTGGATATGAAGAGCGCGTTGCATTCCATATTTCCTACTTAAAGGGGACACGCAATGACTCAACCCGTTTCATTTCTTCACACTGTCAAAAACCCGAATGATCGCGGACATCACCCCAGTCACAGCGACATTTCGCTGGTCGAAGGAGATGCGCTGAAACGCCATGGACTGCCCATCTTCCATGATCATGGCGAGAAGCCCGAGCGGAAGACTCTACATTCTGCCATGACGCCTCTGTCGCGTACGTGATGGGAGACCCGCGCATGAAAAGCCTCATCGTCCGCCTTCTTCAAGGCATGTTCGGCCCCCATCGCAAGGATACTCAGGCGCCTTCGTCTGCCAGACCACCGGCGGCGACCCGCAAACCGCATTACCAAAGCCTGAATCGTGGCCGTTCGTGCCGACAGGGCGGGAAATCGTAATTTTCAGATATTCGCATCATGTCTTGCGTCAAAAGCCGCCCTTTCGGGGCGGCTCTCTTTTTTGCCTTATAGGCCAGACTTAGCGGGACGGCTTGGGGTTGGCCGGATCGGAGTAATCGTAGAAACCACGGCCGGTTTTTTTACCCAGCCAGCCGGCGTCGACAAACTTCACCAGCAGCGGCGACGGGCGGTACTTGCTGTCGCCCAGCTCGCTGTGCAGCACACGCATGATGGCCACACAGGTATCCAGACCAATGAAGTCGGCCAGTTGCAGCGGGCCCATCGGGTGACCGGCACCCAGCTTCATGGCGGTGTCGATGCTACGCACGTCGGCAACACCTTCTTGCAGGGCGTAGACGGCTTCATTCAGCATCGGCAGCAGAATGCGGTTGACCACAAAGCCCGGCACGTCTTCGGACGTTGCGACGGTCTTACCCATCTTGTGGGCGACCTCGAGCACACGTTCGTAGGTTTCCTGGCTGGTGGCCAGACCACGGATGATCTCGACCAGCGCCATCATCGGCACGGGGTTCATGAAGTGCAGGCCGATGAATTTTTCCGGACGGGAAGTCACGGCGGCAAGACGGGTGATGGAGATGGAGGAGGTGTTGGAGGCGATGATGCACTTCTTCTGCGCGATACCGTCGATCTCCTTGAAGATCTTCTTCTTTACTTCTTCATTTTCGGTAGCGGCTTCGATGATCAGGTCGCAGTCCTTGAGGTCGGCCATCTTGGTGCTGGTGCCCAGGCGCTTTTCGGCAGCCTTCTTGTCGGCATCGGTCATGCTGCCCTTCTGGATCTGGCGTTCCATATTCTTGGCTATGGTGCCGAGGGCTTTTTCTAATGACGCCGGGTTGATGTCCACCATGGTCACCTTAAAACCGTTCTGGGCGGCAACGTGGGCGATGCCGTTCCCCATCTGGCCGGCGCCGATGATGCCAATGTGCGTAATGTCGGAAAGGGATTTGGCCTTGGCCATGGGAGGAGTCCTCTTGTTATTGGATTTGGCCGGAGTGTGCCACGCTTCTTGCGGCTTTTCCAGTACCAGCCCTTGTTTGACTTCTCTTTTGCCGCAAACTGCTGTAGATGCTGATGTATGACAAGCACAACCGATCTCTACCCGATTCTTCTTCAGCCCCACAAAACCCTGAGTGCAGCTGCCGAAGACGCACCCGGCGCCACGCCGGAGACGCTGGCGATTCTTGAAAAAATGCTGGCCACCGTGTACCGCGCCGACGGGGTTGGCCTGGCCGCGCCGCAGGTCGATGTCAGTCAACGGTTGTTTGTGATGGACATCGGTGAACTGCGCGCCGACGGCAAGCGCGACTATTCCATCAAGCGCCCGAAATTTTACATCAACCCGAAGATCACGTGGTCGAGCGACGAGACCGTGAGCCATCAGGAAGGCTGCCTGAGCCTGCCGGGATTGTGGGCCGATGTCGTGCGGCCTTCGAAGGTGACGGTGGCCTATATGGACCGCGACGGGCAACTGGTGGAAGAGACCATCGACGGCCTTGAAGCCGTGTGCGTGCAGCACGAAATCGACCACCTTGACGGGATCATATTCACCCAGCGTGTGAGTAAACTGCGCCGTGACATTGCTATGGGCAAGTGGGCCAAATTGCGCAAGGATATCATCAAGAACGGTGCAGAGTTTGATGTTTTAGCGCAAGAATCCGGTCTCATTCCGGCGCGCAAGAAGTAAAGGATTTTAGGGTATGGCGAAGGTCGTTTTCATGGGCAGCCCGGACTTTGCGGTGCCCAGCCTGCATGCCCTGCACACGGCGGGCCACGAGATTGTCGCCGTTTATACCCAGCCGCCACGCCCGGCCGGACGCGGCCAGAAGCTGCAACCGACTGCGGTGCATGAGGCTGCGGACGATCTTGGGTTGGCGGTGTTTCATCCGGAAAAACTGCGCGGCGAGGCTTTAGATGCCGTGCTGGCGCTGGACGCGGATGTGTTCTGTGTGGTGGCGTATGGTTTGCTGCTGCCCAAAGCACTGGTGGATAACCGCCTGTGCCTGAATGTGCACCCGAGCGCCCTGCCCCGCTGGCGTGGTGCCGCCCCGCTGCAATGGACACTGCTAAGTGGCGATACGACGACCGATGTGTGCGTGATGCAGCTGGACGAAGGTATGGATACCGGACCCGTGGTGGCGCGTCAGACCATGTCGATCCCGCAGGATATGAACCTTGCCGAACTGCATGATGTCACCGCCCTCAAGGGTGCGAATATGTTGGTAAATGTGGTGAATAACCTGCCAGATATTTCTGCTGTGGCGCAGGTGGGTGAGGCGACTCATGCGGTAAAGATCACCCGCGAGATGCGACGCATTGATTGGACCAAACCGGTTATGGAAATTCATAATCTGGTACGCGGCATTTACCCGATGGCGCAGGCGGCTTTGGGGGATGAGGTGTTCAAGATTTTACGCACTGAAGTGAACCAGCTGTGGATTCATAAACACATGGGCGATCCAGGCGAAGTGATGGGTATGGACAGCACCGGTATGGCGATTGCCTGTGGCACGGGTGTGCTGAAGATTACCGAGATGCAGCGCCCCGGCGGCAAGGCCGGTACCACGGCCGAAGTGGCGCGTGGCTGGCCGCAGCTGAAGAACGGAGCCATGCTGAGCTAATGCCGCGCCTGAAGCTGACCATTCAATACGACGGCGGCGCCTATTACGGGTGGCAGATTCAGGAGGATCTGCCGAGTGTACAGGGCGAACTGGCAAAGGCGCTGGAGCAGATTGTGCAGCACGAGGTTGAAATTCAGGGCGCCGGGCGCACCGACCGCGGCGTGCATGCGTGGGGCCAGATTGCGCATGTGGACGTGCATAAAGATCTTGATCTGATCAAATACATCGGAGGTATGAACCGCTTTCTGCCGGACGATATCCGTGTAATCGACGCCGCGAAAGTGACAGAGGATTTCCATGCGCGCTTCTCGGCGACGGCGCGTCATTATGTGTACCGACTGTGGAATGCGCGGTATTTGCGGACGGACCTGGTGGGCCATGCCGGGCATATGCCCGTGCCACTGGATATGGCGGCCATTCAGACCGCGGTGGAAACTTTTCCGCTGGGCGAGCACGACTTCAAGGGCTTTCAGGATGCCGAGTGCCAGAGCCGTGTAAGCTTGTGCGATCTGCACCATTTACGGTGGGTGGAAGAAGCCGAAAACCTCTGGCGATTAGAGATCGGAGCCAACCACTTTCTGCATCATATGGTGCGGAACATCATGGGCACGCTGGTGGAAATAGGCCTTGGCAAACGCTCGGTGAGCGGCTTGATGGATGTGATTGAGGCTCAAGACCGGACACAGGCGGGCATGACATTCTCGCCGGACGGGCTTTACCTGAGCAAGGTGGTTTACTAGCGTTGTGTAGGGGGCGTTACATCGCCACTTCAGCGGGTTCAACCAGCGTATCCTCCCGCTCCGGCACATCTTCGGCGCCGTAATCCTGCACGGGGTCGTGGTGACCGCTGAGATCCGGCACGGCGTGGCCTGCCCAGGCGGCGGCGTTCACAAACAGAATCACGAGTAACATCGTTCCCATAAACAGGCGCTTCATGGCGGTCTCCTTCCTTTCGGCTCCAGCATGCGCCGTTTTGTGACGAAGGGAACTCGTCCGACATTTATTTTTGCCGCATCTCTTTCTGCCGTGAAAGACCGGTGAAAGGAATGAAAAAGGAGCCCCCATGGCTCCTTTTCCGGGTCCGTTACCTTAGTGGGTTTCGTGACCTTAGTGGGTTTCGTGACCTTCGTGGCCTTCATGAGCTTCCGTCGCTGCGGCTTCGGCGTTGGCTTCAGCAGCCTTCGCTTCTTCCTTGGCGGCCTTGGCCTTATGCTTGGCGGCCTCGGCGTGCTTCTTCACTTTCTCATGCTTGACGACGGTTTCGTGCTTGGCAGCCTCAACCTTGGCATCCAGCTTGGCAGCCGGGGCTTCCTCCGCCATTGCCGGCACGGCCAGAGCGGCCAGAGCAAGAGTGAGAGCGAGTTTCTTCATAGGTTTATCCTTCAGGATGTTTGTTGTTTCAGGCCCACCCCCACCCGGGAGTGACCCCTTGATGATGCGCTTTCCGTTTGCGGCGGGAAGAGGAAATTCTTGTCAACGGACAATTAGATTTCGGGAGGCGTAAGACGGGTGTAATGGGGTATACGCCTTGCACCTTAACCCAGCCGCACGGCTTTTGGGCAAGTGCCGTACGGTTAAGCCTTGATTTGGCCTGACAACTTTTTCAAAAGCGGGTAATGTTGGCCCGTTAACCGACATCCAACCGATGCCAAGGAGGCTTAGTCCATGCGAATTCTGGTGATTGAAGACGAACGCGCGCTCGCGGGCTTTATTGAACAAACCCTGCGTCAGCACGGCTTTGCCGCAAGTGTCGCCGGTACGCTGGCCGAAGCGCGCCAGCTGCTTGCACAGCCCTTTGACGCCGTGATCTGCGACCGCCGCCTGCCGGATGGTGATGGCCTGGACCTTGTGAAGGAACTGCGTGCCAACGGCAACCATGTGCCGCTGCTGATGCTGACCGCACTGGGCCTGCCGAAGGAACGCGTCAGCGGCCTGGAAGCCGGTGCCGATGATTATCTGCCCAAGCCGTTCTCTCTGTTTGAACTGCTGGCCCGCGTGAAGGCCCTGCTACGCCGCAGCGGTGGCCCGGCCGGCCTGCTGCTGGAGCTTGGCAACCTGCAACTGGACACTCTGCACGATACCGTACAGGTAAAGGGCAAGACCGTGGCCCTTGGCAAGCGCGAAGTGGTGCTGCTGCGCCACCTTCTGCAACGAGCCGGTCAGGTTGTGGGCAAGGACGTACTGGAACAGGCCCTGTACGGCGACACCGACGAGAAAAGCCGCACCGCATTGGAAGTGGCGATCCACCGTCTGCGCAAAGTGCTGGGCAGCGTCGATTCCGGCACCAACCTCGTCACCGTGCGTGGTATTGGCTACCTGCTGGAAGAAGCTCCGAAGTAATTTTCATTCCTTAACTCACTTCTCCGTTTAGATCTCATGGAACTGCGTATCGTCTCCACCACTGGTAACAGCCTGCTTTCGGGCCTGGTGCTGCGTTTTGCACTGGTGCTGGCGGTGGTGATGGGTATCGTGTTCTGGCAGATCGAGCGCACGCTGGATGCCACCGGTGATATGGCTCAGGACGAGTTGCTGCGGCGTCAGGCGGCGGAAATCGTCAACAGCCTCAGCATTGATACCAACCGCAAGACCGGTGATATCACCCGTATGCGCGTGAACCTGACGCCGCAAAGTGCGGCGGCGTATCTGGAACGTACGCAGGGCTACGTTTATTATATTCAGGATGAAGCCGGCAAAATGCTTGTCCAGAGTGACCCCATGGCCGCTGTGTGGGTACAGCCCGCGCTGACCGCACGCCCCAGTGTGCCGACACTTTTAGATACCGAGGCACGTGACGGCGAAAGCAGTGCGCTTTATCTGCTGGTACAGCCGGTGATTCTGCCGAATGGCCCGATTTATGTGATTGTGGGCCAGTACCGCACCATTGACGATGTGCTGCTGCAAAGCGCCAAGAGCGGCCTGTTGCCGGGCTTGCTGATGGTGTTGGGGCCATTGTGTCTGCTGGCCTTGGTGGCCGCAGTGGCGCTGATGCGCCAGAGCCTGCGCCCGGTGCGCACGCTGGCCAAGGCGATGAGCCGTGTGGGGCGTGAAGTGCGTTTGGGTCATGAAGCCAAGGTTGAGCTTGAGAACGTGCCGAGCGAGGTCAAGCCGGTGGTCCATGCGTTCAATGAGGTTCTGGCCGAATTTGCGAAAAGCCTGAGTGCCCAGCAGGCATTAACAGCCGACACCGCCCACCAGCTTAAAACTCCGCTGGCCGTGATGCAGGCGCGTCTGGAACAGCTCGACGACTTTAAGGGCCGCAAGGAACTGGAGCGCGATGTACTGCGCATGAACCGCCTTGTGCGCCAATTGCTGCACTATGCCGTGCTGGCCCAGCACCCTGCTACGTTGCAAGCGGGCGACCTGGGTGAAGATGTGCGTGAACTGACCGCCAGCATGGTGCCGCTGGCCCGCCAGGCCGGTGTAGACCTGCGGTTTGAAGCGCCGGATGAAAAGGTGATGATCCAGATGGACCCGCTGCAACTGGCCGAGGCCGTTGGCAACCTTATTGAGAATGCGATCCGTCATAGCCCGAAGGGCGACAAGAAGCTGAGTGTGGTGGACGTGGAAGTTCTGGAAGACGGTACCGTAGAAGTGCGCGACCGCGGGCCGGGCATTCCGATTACCGACCAAGCCATGGTGTTCACGCGCTTCTGGCAAGGCCCCACGAATCAGAGCGGTGAGAGCGCCCACGGCGGCGCAGGGCTCGGTTTGGCGATCGTGGCGGAGATTATGCGTCAGCACGGCGGCAGCGCCTCGGTATCGTCCCGTGAGGGCGGTGGCAGCGTGTTTACGCTGGAGTTTGTGAAGGCTTAGCCTCTCTCCTTTTTAGGAATACGACGTTAGCAAAAAGCCCTCCTTGCGGAGGGCTTTTTAGTGAGGTGGCTTATGCCAGCAGGGCCTTAACGGCTTCGCCGATGTCGGACGGGGTTTTGACCATGGTCACACCGGCTTCCTTCAGGGCTTTGATCTTGGCTTCGGCGGTTTCATCGCCACCGGAGATGATGGCACCGGCGTGGCCCATGCGCTTGCCCTTGGGGGCAGTTGCACCGGCGATGAAGCCAACCACCGGCTTGGTGACGGCGGTCTTGATGTATTCGGCGGCTTCAATTTCAGCCTGGCCACCGATTTCACCGATCATGACGATGGCTTCGGTCTGCGGGTCGGCTTCAAAGGCTGCCAGCACCTGGATGAAGTTGGTACCGGCAACCGGGTCGCCACCAATCCCCACGCAGGTGGATTGGCCTAAGCCCACGTCGGTGGTCTGCTTGACGGCTTCATACGTAAGCGTACCGGACTTGGAGACGATACCGACGTTACCCTTCTTGTGGATGTGGGCGGGCATGATACCGATCTTGCAGCCCTTGCCTTCACCCGGCGTAATAACGCCCGGGCAGTTGGGGCCAACGAGGCGCATGGTGCACTTCGGGTCTTGCAGCTTGCGCTTGACGCGGACCATGTCCATCACCGGAATACCTTCGGTGATGCAGACGCACAGGCGGATACCGGCGGCTTCGGCTTCGAGAATCGCATCGGCCGCGAAGGGCGGCGGAACGTAGATGACGGAGGCTTCGGCACCGGTAGCTTCGACAGCTTCCTTGACCGTGTTGAAGACCGGCAGGCCGAGGTGCTCGGTGCCGCCTTTGCCGGGGGTTACACCGCCGACGTAGTTGGAGCCGTATTTGAGGGCCTGCTCGCTGTGGAAGGTTCCGTTTTTACCGGTAAAACCTTGCGTAATGACCTTGGTGTCTTCGGTGATGAAAATCGCCATGGAGTTTTCCTTTCTCGTTAAATTCTAATGATTGAAATGATGAAATACATCGGGACCGACAGGATGCCGAACCAGATCCAGACCTGCTGCAGGAACAGCAATGCGGTTTCGAAGCGGCCCGGCTGCGTGGCATAGGGCTCTTGCATCGTGGCGGTGACAGGCGCCAGAGGCTCTTCTTCCAGATACATCCAGTAGCTGATCAGCACCTGGAGAATCTGCAGAATCACAACGACACCCAGCCATTTAAAGACCCACAGCGGGATCATACCGGTCAGCAGAAGTTCCGGGCTCTGGGCCAGTTCGGTCGCGGCGTTGATCAGTCCGAAGACGACCATTGTCAGCAGTACCATACCCACCATGCCCGCACCTTTGAGGCCCAGACCACGCCAGCGCATGACGGAGACTTTCAGCAGAATCCAGCTCAGCCAGAGAATGACGGACAGCATGACAATCCCAAGCACGCCTGCCACGCCCAGCAGTGTCCACCCCAGCATCTGGGACGGAATGATGTTCTGGACATAGAACGAATAAATGAGCACCAGCGGCAGAACCGGCAGCGTTAGCAACATGGAGATGCACAGAACGCGCAACTGCACACGCTGATACCCGGAGGCAGTGAGAGCCTGCCCCCAGTTGAGCGCCTGCAGTTTGCGGAGGGACGCGGGAATGAAACGCATTACGTTACTTGCCCGCGGCCGGTGCCATCGTGCCCATCTGGCCTGCGTACATCTGCAGAACCATCGGTGCCAATTGCTGGATGACACCCGGCAGCTTGGCCATGATGCTCTGACCTTCCGGTGTGGCGGCAAAGGCGTTCAGGCTGGCTTGCTCCTGCGGTGTGAAGTTCTTGTTGGCGACACCCATAGTCTGTTGCAGCAGGCTGGCCTGTTGCTGGGGGCTCAGGCTACCGGCGACCTGCGTCAGCAGTTGCGGGTTCTGGGCCATCATCTGCATGGCTTGCTGCATCATGGCGGTTTGGGCCTGCTGGCCCAGTGCGCCGGTGCCAGCCATGCCGGTGCCGGTGGCACCCGCTTGTTGGCCAGCGGTCATCTGCTGGGCGGCCTGCAAGGCGCTACCCAGGTTAAAGCCTTGCGCGTTCACCAGCGGAATGAACCCGATGGCGGCGAGGAGAATGAAGAGGTATTTCATGCGAACGACTCTTTGTTATTACTTGATAGCGTTAACGATTTTGTGAGCGGCATCCGCCAGGCTGTCGGCGCTGATGATCGGCAGGCCGGAGTCGGCGAGAATCTGCTTGCCCAGCTCAACGTTCGTACCTTCCAGACGCACGACCAGCGGCACGTGCAGGTTCACGGCCTTAGCGGCAGAGACGATACCGTTGGCGATGACGTCGCACTTCATGATACCGCCGAAGATGTTGATGAGGATGCCTTTCACCTGAGTATCGGCCAGAATCAGCTTCAGAGCCGCCGTGACACGGGCTTCATCGGCGGTACCGCCAACATCCAGGAAGTTGGCCGGTGCGGAACCGGAGAACTTGATGATGTCCATGGTAGCCATGGCCAGACCGGCACCATTCACCATGCAACCGATCTCACCGTCGAGACCGACATAGTTCAGGTCGTACTTGCGGGCTTCCGATTCGCGCGGGTCGTGCTGGGTCACGTCGTCGAGTTCCAGCAGTTCCGGGTGACGGAACAGGCCGTTGTCGTCGAAGCTGACCTTACCATCGAGGGCCATCACTTCACCCTGCTTGGTGACCACCAGCGGGTTGATCTCGATCATGGCGCAGTCGAGGTCGACATAAGCCTTATAGAGGTTAGTCATGAACTTGACGGCGTTCTTCACTTCGTCGCCCTTCAGGCCGAGGGCGAAGGCGATGTTCTGGGCCTGATAACCGCACAGGCCGAGGGCCGGATCGATGGTTTCCTTGAAGATCTTTTCCGGGTGGCTGTGGGCAACCTCTTCGATCTCCATACCGCCTTCGGTAGAGGCCATGATGACCAGACGGCCTTGGCCACGGTCGAGGGTAATCGCCATGTAGAGTTCGCGGGCGATGTCGATACCGGATTCGACATACACCTTGCTGACCGGCTGGCCTTTGGCGTCGGTCTGGAAGGTGACCAGACGGGTACCCAGCAGCGCTTCGGCAGCGGCAGCAGCGTCGGCCGGAGACTTGCAGACCTTAACCCCACCGGCCTTACCACGGCCACCGGCGTGCACCTGGGCCTTTACCACCGTAATGGCGGTGCCCAGCTTCTTGCTGGCGGCTTCGGCTTCTTCCACGCTGGCCGCCACGTAGCCTTGCGGCACGGCGACACCGTATTTGCGGAACAGCTCTTTAGCCTGATATTCATGGATATTCATACGCGTGAGTCCCTCTTTCTGGGTTATTTAACGGCGGCAGCTTACTCCTGTTACATCGGCCTGAAAAGGGAGTGTGCGGGCTGTAAATGGCCTCATTTTGGGCAGGGTTGCCCCGTTATCTCAAATGGTGTATGCAGATCGTGAGCTAATCGAGCTTTTTCGCACTTTATCTTAGTGAATGCGGGCCAATTCCGGCCCGATAACCCTCAGGGAGATACGCATGAGACGTGTGGTTATTACGGGCAAGGGCATCTGCTCTCCTCTCGGCAATACACCGTATGAAGTACGGGACAACCTTCGTGCAGGCTATAGCGGAGCGACATTTGCTCCCAAATTTGCCGAAGCGGGCCTGGGTTGCCAGATTGCTGCCTACGTGAAGGACCTTCCGGACCTTGGCGTTGACCGCAAAAAGGCACGCGCCATGGGTAGCGGCAACCTGATCCCTTTCAGTGTTCATGCAACTCAGCAGGCACTGAACGACAGCGGCCTGACGCAAGACGATCTGCATAAAGCCGGCATCCTCTATGCCAACGGCGGCCCTTCAACCTTCGATCAGGTCGAAGCTTCGCTTGCCATGATCAAGGCGGGAAAGCCCACAGGAAACCCGCTCAGCGTGTTCCCTGCCATGACCAGCGGGCCGGTGGCTTTTCTGGCCACCCTCTTCGAAATCCAGCTGGCGAACTTCATGATTGGTGCCGCATGCGCTTCCAGTGCCATCGCCATCGGCGAAGCGGCGTGGTGGATTCTGTCCGGCCGCGCCGACGTGATGATTGCGGGTGGTACGGAAAGTGCTGACGTGTATCTTGCACAGCACTTCGACATCATGCGCGCCATGTGCCGGGACAGCAATGACAACCCGACCCACGGCAGCAGGCCTTTCGACGCCACCCGCAACGGCTTTGTGCTGGGCGAAGGCGCCGGAACGCTGGTACTGGAAGAACTGGAACACGCCCTAGCCCGCGGCGCGCATATCTATGCGGAGATCGTGGGATACGGCACATCCAGCGACGGCAAGGACCTTACCAATCCGGATCAGGACGGGGCCGAGCGCAGCATGCGTGGAGCCTTGGCAGGATTCGGGGGACGTGCCCTTTCCAGCGTCGATGTGGACTATCTGAACACCCATGGTACGGCGACGCCAAATGGCGACGGCAACGAACTGAAGACGATTGTCGGCGTATTCGGCGACAACATACCGTACTTCAGTTCGACCAAGTCGACGTCCGGGCATTCGCTTGGTGCGGCAGGTGCACACGAGGCCATCTATTGCCTCGAGATGATGGAAGGCAAGTTCATTGCGCCCAGCATCAACATCTCCGAACCTGACCCTCTGGTGAAGGAACTGGGGCTGGATGACAAACTCATCACCCAAGCCATCGGTCATGACCTTGAGTTGGTGATGAGCAACAGCTTCGGCTTCGGCGGCGTGAATGCCACGCTGGCGCTGGCACGCTACCACGGCTAATAGCCTCAACACTACCAGCCCCGGAGATATTCTCCGGGGCTGGTTTTTTGTTGTGTTTACGTTTCGTTAGGCGTATACACATAGTTGATTTTTAGACAGTTTATGCCCTTCACCGCTCTTGCGCAGGAGACACTCTCATGAAGCCTTCTTATAAACCGGCCGTCGTTCTGCCGCAGGTCGAGGACTATGTGGCGCAACACATTGGCGTGATTTGCGACAAAATGAAACGCATGGAAGAACGCTACCCCGATGCCAAAGCCCTTATCTATAAGTGGCACCTCACCGGCAAGCGTCCGAAAGTCCGTGACAGCCGCCACTTCACCAACATGATCAACGTCAGCCTGAAGATGCAGCTTTCGGAGCACGGCTTCACCGTCCGCGATATCATGGGCCTCGTCGGCAACATGACGTTTCATATCGAATGGCTGCCACGCCCTGAGGCCGCGTAACAACCGCTTGCAAAAAGCCCCGGAAGAGGAATCTTCCGGGGCTTTTTTGTGGCGTTATGCCTAGGCCTTGGTGACTTTGCAGAGGTCTTGCACGGCCTTGATGCTGTGGGCGAGCATCTTCTTTTCGGCGGCAGAGAGTTCTACTTCGATGATCTGCTCGACACCCTTGGCACCGATGATGACCGGCACGCCGACGTACAGCTTCTTGGCACCGTATTCGCCATTGCAGTAGGCGGCGGCGGGCAGCAGGCGCTTTTCATCGCGCAGGTAGCTTTGGGCCATGGCGATGGCGGACGATGCCGGAGCATAGAAGGCCGAGCCGGTCTTGAGCAGCGCAACGATCTCGGCACCGCCGTTGGTGGTGCGGTCGATCAGCGCGTCCAGTTCCTTCTGGGTCAGCTTCTTGTTCTTGACCCACTGCATCAGCGGAATACCGGCGATGGTGGTGTAGTTGACCATCGGTACCATGGTGTCGCCGTGGCCGCCGAGGACAAAGGTCTTGATATCCTTGGTGGACACGCCGAGCTTTTCGGCGAGGAAGAGCTGGAAGCGGGAGCTATCCAGCACACCAGCCATACCGACGACCTTGTTCTGCTTGAAGCCGGTGACCTTCTGCATGACGTACACCATGGCATCCAGCGGGTTGGTGATGACGATGACGAAGGCGTTGGGAGCGTGCTTCTTGATCTGCTCGCCGACCTTCTGGATGATACCGGTGTTGGTGGCAATCAGGTCGTCGCGGCTCATGCCCGGCTTACGGGCGATACCGGCGGTGACGATGCAGACATCGGCGCCCTTGATGGCCTTATAATCGTTGCTGCCGGAGATACCGTAGCTGAAGCCTTCGACGGCACCGGATTGCGCGAGGTCCAGCGCTTTGCCTTGCGGCACGCCTTCGGCGACGTCGACCAGGACGATGTCGCCCAGGTTTTTAAGGGCAGCAAGGTGCGCCAGCGTACCGCCGATGTTACCGGCACCGATAAGGGCGATTTTGGGATTGGCCATGGGGATGGTCTTTCGTTTGTTATTACATTGAACGCAGGCAGAGTAATCCTGTTAGCCCCGCCTGAAAAGGGTTGGGCGCGTATTTCTCTTATCCGATGTTTCGGGAACCTTACGAAAGGTCGGTTAAAGCTGGTATCTGTGCGGCTTTGCGGTTACGAAAAAATCGAACTATCAGAAGAGGCGTAAAGCCCGAGACACCGCATTCCCTTTCAACAGCTTAGGAATTTACTGATGCTGAGTTTTGTAGCGCGCTGGAAAAACCGGCGTGAAGCAGAGAACAGGACGCGTGCCATCGTTGCCTTCCGCTCACGTGTTACAAGCCTTACCCCTTTGGGTTATGTGCCCCCCACCTTACGGCGTGTCACCTCCGATGCTCCTTACCAAGGCGCTTATCTGGAAGATGACATGACACCGGCCACGCTGCCCGACGGCACACCCCTGCACACCTATATGATCGACGGCTATGCCATCGACACTCTGTGGCTGGGTTTTGACAAAGCGGCCTGCCGCACCTATGTGGACAGCCTGCCGGACGACAGTCCTCATCTGCTGCCAATGCATGCCTTTACACAGGAGCTGGCTGATCTTGCTTCACCACTCTTCGACACGCCACTCCGGACTGATATCTATGAGTATCTTGTCGTGTATAAGGAGCATTTTGTTGCACTGACACAATTGGACTTCAAACGAATGTTTGTACCGAAACGGAATGTCTCTGGTTTCACCCGTACGCATCGGTCACGTGCAGCCTGAAACACACCACTTCTTATCGAAATAAGCCGCAGAGGATACTCTGCGGCTTTTTGTTATGACGATCAGCTATTGGGATCGACGATAGTTTTGTACCATTGACCCGGCACCATCTCTTCGCCCGGCTGGAGGCTGTTCAGGGCGCGGAAGAGTTCTTCCCGCAAGGCATTCATCGGCATTTTCGACGCGCGGTTGGCCACGGTATCACCCGCGGCGGCACGGAAGGTGTAGATCACCTGCGGCTGATAGCGTTTGGCACGCTCTTCCGAGACGTAATCCATGCCTTTCAGAATCGTCATCAGACCGGCATCCTCGCGTGCCTGCGTTGCTTCATCCGGGTAGGATATCATGAACATCAGCACTTCATTCACCGGGTGCGCGGCGGGGAGTGCGATGATACGGAACCGCTTGCTGCTATTCATGTACCGGAAGGTGGCGGTGTGCGCATAGGCCGCAGTACCGTGGGCCCAGACAGGCATTTGCTGCACGCCGTCATTGAGCATCGGCAGTACCTCTTTCAGCAACGAGGCCGGACTACGCCCCTGAGTGAGCTTCACCGCGGAGACCGTCATACGTGTACCGCTTTGCGGGTGACCGATGATCCAGTTACCCATTTCCCCTTCCCGTGCTGGCGGCGTATGCACCGTCACGACCGATTCTGGCAGTGGCACGACCACGCGCTGGCGCGGCAGCACCAGTTCGCCACGGCGTTCAACGCCGTATTTGATCGACGGCCCGAAGGCCAGGCCCTGAATGGCGTCCATAAAGCGGGTACGACCTGCGGTATCGTTGTCCGGCACTGCGGGGACGGGCTCACCCGTGGCTTTTACTGCGGCCGCAATACGCTCCGGTGTGGCCGGGTGCGAGGATTGCAGGCGGCTGAGTAAACCCGGTACATTGTTATTGGCGGGGTTGAGGGCGCGGCTCACCTGATCCTGATAGTTTCCATACATTTCCATACCGCGCACCATGCGGACGGATTCGCGCGGGTCGTAGCCCAAGCGTTCCATATACCGGCGACCCAAGGCATCGGCTTCGGTCTCATGCGCGCGGGAATACGCCGCCATACCGAGGGCGGCACCGGTGCCACCGACCGCCAGTGCGGCATTGGTTGCGGCGGGACTATCCGACTGTGAGGCGACCACACCCGCCAGCACCAGCATACCGATACTGGCCATACGCGCATGGGTGGCATGCTGGTTGATATGCCGCCCGGTCAGGTGCCCGGCCTCATGGCCCAGTACGGCGGCCAGCTCGGCCTCCGAGCTCATGTACGGCAGCAGGCCCCGGTTGATGATCATGTAGCCCGGAGTGGCAGAGGCATTGAAGGTACCGTCATCGACGAAGTTACAGGTGATGGGATCACTGGCGGTTTCGGTCTGGGCGTAGATCTTCTGGCAAATATCGACCACGTAGCGCGCGGTGCGGCCTTCCGGTTTGTAGAGTCCGTAGGTTTTCAGCACGCTTTCGGCGGCGGATTCGCCGATGGCGCGTTCCTCTTTCGCCGACACCAGCGAGAACGTGCGACCGCCGGTGGCAGGGTTTGCCGCACGGCCGGAAAGGGCCACAAGCGATGAGAGGAGAACGAGGGGGAGACGCTTCATGCGGCAACGATACCAAACGGAAAGCACCCGCGCGAGGCGGGTGCTTTGGCTTTATGCAGAAGGTTTTAGAGCTGCATGTTACGGGCCTGCATGGCGGGAGTGGGGTCGACGTGCAGGCGGCTGAAACCGAGGGTTTTCTTATCAAGACCAAAGGCCGCGCCGACCAGTTGGGCGATGTTCATTTCCGGCATGTCGATCTTGGTGCCCATGGCCTTTTCGCTGCGGCTCTGGTAGGCGCCCAGCGCAAAGTCGCACAGGGTGCAGGGTGAGACCATGATATCGGCACCGGCCTGCTTGGCTTGCAGACTGTGACCACCGGACATCTTCAGGAAGTCTTTCTCATTCGCTAGCATGTAGTGGAAGCCGCAGCATTTGTCTTTGCCGAAGTAATCGACCGAGTCGCCACCCAGAACGGAGATCAGGGTTTCCAAGTACTGCGGGCCACGCACGGTACCGCCGCGACCTTCGAAAATCTCGTTCGGGCGCAGGGCATGGCAACCATAGAACGGCGCCACGCGCAGGCCGTTGAGCGGGTTCTTCAGGTGCTGCTTGAGGATCTCTTCACCGATATCATCGACCAGGACCCAGATAAGGTGCTTGACGTCGATGGTGCCCTGATAGGGACGTACACCGGCCTTAACCAGCACCTTGTTGATAGTTTCCAGCAGCTCCGGCTCGTTCTTGAAACGGTGGTTGGCGTAGGTGAAGGTCTGCAGGCAGGTGTTGCAGATGGTGACGATATCCATCCCCATTTCCTCGGCTTCCGAGAAAATACGGGCATTGACGGCCAGTGCGGCGGCGAGGTCGTGCTCCTGCAGGTTACCGGCGCCGCAGCAGGTGGCTGCGGGCATGTCGTGAAGGCCGACGTTCAGTTGCTCGGCAATCGCCTGAGCCGACCAGTCCGCTTCCTTCTGGATCTGCTTGGCGGCACAGCCCGGGTAGTAGGCGTAGTTAAACTTGTAGTCTTCTTTGTTCTTGGGCTTGATATGGGCCATGGCGTTTTTCCGTAACGTTCTTGAAATTCAGCTTAATATTGGTTGGAGGGCACAATTTTGCCTTCCGGTGGCTGGGGGATGACACGCTGGCCGCAGGCGGCAAGGCCCAGAGCGGCACCCAGCACGAGAGTGAGAAGGAGGAGTTGCTTCGACGTTTTCTTCATAACCCTACTTTGAGTAGGATTGCACGAAAAGGTCAAGCGGCGTATGTATCGGTCATGAGTAATTACGTGACAGATGTGGCAATTATAGGTGCAGGCCCCAGCGGCCTGTTCATGGTCTTCGAGGCCGGGTTCCTGGGTTACAAGACCGTTGTTCTGGATGCCCTACCCCAGATTGGCGGCCAACTGGCAGCCCTTTACCCTGAAAAACCGATCTATGATGTACCGGGACACCCGCATATTCTGGCAGGTGACCTTGTGAAGAATCTGGAAGCGCAAGCCGCCCCCTACAATCCCACCTACCTGTTGGGTGAACCGGTGGAGCGTATGGACGAGACCGACGGCGTATTCACACTGCATACCGCCAGCCATAGCGTGCAGGCCAAGGCGATCGTGATCGCCGGCGGGGGCGGGATGTTTACGCCCCGCAAGCCAACCCAGCTGGAGAATCTGACCGAATATGAAGCGGGTGGCAGCGTGCGCTACGCCATCACCCGCAAGCACGAACTGGCCGAAAAGGACGTGGTACTGGCCGGCGGTGGCGACAGTGCCGTCGACTGGGCTGTGGAGCTGGCGCATATCGCCAACCACGTGCATGTGGTGCACCGCCGGAACGACTTCCGCGCCGCCGAAGCCACCGTGGCCGAAATGATGATGCTGGCCCAAACCGGCAAGATCACACTCCACACGCCATTCCAACTGGATGGCCTGAGCGGCGAGAATGGCCAGTTACGCGAGGTGCGTCTGGCCGACCTGGACGGCACCACCCGCAGTGTGTCTGCCAGCCAGCTGGTGTGCTGCTTCGGGCTGGCACCTAACAGTGGCCCGTTGAGCGAATGGGGACTTGGTCTGGAAAAAGGCGTGATACCGGTCAACCGCTCCACCATGACCACCCAGCGCGCGGGAGTGTTGTGCATTGGCGACATGGCATCTTACGAAGGCAAAGTGGCGTTGATCCTCACCGGTTTTGCCGAAGCCGCCGTAGCAGCCAAAGCCGTGCAGGCGCATATCAACCCCGAGCGCAAGTACCGCGTACAATATAGCACCAGCAAGGGCGTACCCGGCACGCCGGGGGTAGCGTAAACCCTTTCGCCGCCCTATATTAGCAGCATGAAGCCCGTCTCTGTCGCTCCGGTGGTCCGTTTTGCCCTGATCTTTGGGGCCTTTTTGGCCTTCACGCAGCATGGATTTGCTGCAGATGCCACTAATAATGGTGAGTTAAGCCGTTACCTGGCCAATAAGCTGTATTGCGATACGGTCGATATTCTAGAAGGTCAGGTCGGTCTGCTGATCGGTCTGCTGATCGTCTTCGGCGGCCTGTGGAGTATGGTACGGGGCGCAAAACCCACAGCAGCTCTTCCGGTAATGTTCATCGGGGCGATGGTGACGGCCGTTCCCAGCCTCATCCTTTCCAGCCTAGAAGGATTGGGAACACTTCTGAATGAATCCAATGTGACCAAAAAAACATTTACGGCTCCCAGCTGCCCGGCAAATACTCCAGGTCAACAAGCGATTGACGATGCCATGCGCGACAGCAGCGGCAAATACTATCCGACACGGGGTTCCACCACCTACAAACCTCCCAACTCCTCCGGCTCGCCGGATGACCGCGACGAACGCTGATGATTCTGCTGACCGGCCTTGGTAACCCGGGCGGGGCTTATGAAGATACCCGTCACAATGTCGGCTTTATGCTGCTGGAAGCGGCGCGCCGCCATTATGACCTGCCCGGCTGGACCGGTAAGTTCAAGGGCTTGGTGAGCAAAGGTAAAGTCGGTGGTGTCGATGTCGTTCTGTTACAGCCCCAGACATTCATGAACCTGAGCGGCCAGAGTGTGCAGCCCGCGGCGGCGTTCTACAAAATTGAGCCTAAGGATATTCTGGTGGTGCATGACGAGCTTGATCTTGGCGTGGGCCAGCTACGCTGGAAGATCGGTGGCGGGGATGCGGGTCATAATGGTCTGAAGAGCATTACCGCTACCCTTGGCACGCCCAATTACCAGCGCCTGCGGTTTGGTATCGACCGCCCTGTGCATAAGGCCCAGGTGAGCGATTACGTGCTGCATAAATTCGGCACGGAAGAGCGTGAGCTGGTCGATAAACGCATTGGCCAGATTGTCGACGCGCTGCCGAAAATCCTGACCAACCCTCAAGCCGAGCTTGCCAAACTGCCGCCTCTTGCGTAAAGCATTCTGAGAGTTGTTTATCAGAATAGAACGGTAGGATTTTTATGGGATTTTCATGTGGTATCGTCGGTCTGCCCAACGTGGGCAAAAGCACCCTTTTTAACGCGCTGACGCAGACAGCTGCGGCGCAGGCTGCCAACTTCCCGTTCTGCACCATTGAGCCCAATGTGGGCCGCGTGGCTGTGCCGGATGCACGCCTTGATGCGCTAGCCGCCATCGTCAAGCCCAATAAAGTGGTACCAACCAGCCTTGAGTTCGTCGACATCGCCGGTCTGGTGGCTGGTGCCAGCAAGGGCGAAGGCCTGGGCAACCAGTTCCTCGCCAACATCCGTGAGACCGAGGCCATCGCCCACGTGGTGCGTTGCTTTGAAGGTGAAGTGACCCACGTGTCCGGCAGCGTAGACCCCCTGCGCGACATTGATGTGATCGAGACCGAGCTGATGTTGGCCGATATGGCAAGCGTGGAAAAGCGCATCGCCAACGTTGAGAAAAAGGCCAAGAACCAGGACAAAGCGGCGCAGGAAGAAATGGCCCTGCTCAAGCCGATTCTGGAGGCCCTGCATGCCGGTCATCCGGCCCGCAGCGTGGAAGGTGTTGACCGCAGCCACCACATTTACAAGACCCTTCTGACCGGCAAACCGGTACTGTACGTGGCGAACGTGGGCGAAGCCGAAGCCGCTACCGGCAATGAGCTGAGCCGCAAGGTGGAAGACTTTGCCAAGGCCCAGGGCGCCAGCTGTGTTGTTATCGCTGCCGAGATTGAAAGCCAGATTGCGCAACTGGATGAAGAAAGCCGTGTGGAATTCATGAGTGAGCTTGGCCTGACCGAGCCGGCACTGAACAAGCTGATCCGTGCCGGTTACGAATTGCTCGGCCTGCTGACCTACTTTACCGCCGGTGTGCAGGAAGTGCGCGCCTGGACCGTACGCAAAGGCGCCGCCGCGCCGGAAGCCGCCGGGGCGATCCACACCGACTTCATCAAGGGCTTTATCCGCGCCGAAACCATCGCCTACGACGACTTCATCGCCTGCAAGGGCGAAGCCGGTGCCAAGGAAGCCGGTAAGATGCGCGTGGAAGGCAAAGAGTACATCGTCAAGGATGGCGACTTGATGAACTTCCGCGTGAACGCGTAAGCCTTTGCTTCCCCCTATGCAGCGTGTGATGATCATCGGGATTAGTGGTGCAGGAAAGAGCACCCTTGGCCGTGCGTTAAGCTCAAAGCTGAAGGCTCCGGCATACCATCTTGATAACATCTATCATTTGCCCGGTTGGGTGGCTCGACCGGATGCGGATGTCCAAGCTGATTTCGATGCGATTGCTGCGACTGAGGCATGGGTTGTTGATGGGAATTACCGTCGACTTTCCGGTGCTTTGCAAGAGCGTGCCGATGCGATCATTTTTCTTGATTTCGGTCGTGTATTCGCCCTTCGTCAGGTGATACAACGCTGGGCCTTCCACCGCTTAGGCTTACGTAAACGCGTAGACCTTGGCGAAGGATTTAGCGAGAAACTTAGTAAGGGTTTTCTGCCGTGGGTCTGGAACTGGCGACGGAATAATCGCCCGAAGTGGATGGAAACTTTGAAAAACCATTCCAATAAGGTTAAAACATTTCATAATCGCCGCGATGCTTACCGCTGGCTGGAGACCCTTTAGATGAAAATGAAACGCGTGCTGATCGTCGGTACCAGTGGAGTAGGGAAAACCACCCTTTCCATGCAACTGGCCAAGGTGACCGGTTTGCCGGTGACGCACCTGGACATGCTGGCGTGGACGGCGGGTTGGAAGCGTCGCCCCATCGGAGATTTTGAGCGCGATCTGGACAAAGTCCTCGCCGGTGAGCGCTGGCTGGTGGATGGCAACTACATTGCCAGCCTGCCGCAGCGTGCCGAAAAGGCCGATACCATCATCCTGATTGATTTGCCCCTGTGGCAGTGCCTTGTGCGCGTGTTCCGCCGTTGGTGGAAGAACCGCGGCCAGCAGCGCCATGATCTGCCGGAAGGCTGCCTGGAACCCCTGCCGTGGACGTTCCTGAAGTGGGTATTAAGTGCCCCGCCGCGACATCAGCAGTTGTGGAAGGACATTGCCGCAGCCCATCCGGAAATTACCTTCCGTCACTTTACATCGGCGCGACAGGTGGACGATTATGTGAAAGGATTACGCCATGACCGTTAAAGCATCTTTGAACGCCCCTCTTTTACTGGAACCCACGCAGGTGGATTACGTGCTGCTGGACAGCGGCCATGGCCGCAAGCTGGAGCGCCTAGGCGGGGTTGTGAGCAACCGCCCGGAACCGCAGGCGGTATGGGCACCGAAACTACCGGAGAGTGAGTGGAAAAAGGCCGTGGCGGTGTTTGCCCCCAAGGCCAACGACGAAGATGGCGACAGCGGTAACTGGGAAGTGGCCAAAGGCGTGCCGGATGCGTGGGACGTGAGCTACGGCAAACTGATCTTCAAAGGTCGCCTCACTCCGTTCCGTCACCTCGGGTGTTTTCCGGACCAGTCGCCGCAATGGGCCTGGCTGGAGCAGACCATCAAACCGGGGATGAAGGTGCTCAACCTGTTCGGGTACACCGGTGTGGCGAGCATGGTGGCGGCGGCGGCCGGTGCTGAAGTGACCCACGTCGATGCCAGCAAGAAGGCCATCGGTTACGGGCGTGAAAATCTGGAACTGAACGGCATGAAGGACGCGAAGATCCGCTGGATGCTGGACGACTGTTTTGCCTTCGTGGCGCGCGAAGTACGGCGCGGTAATAGCTACGACATCATTATCATGGACCCGCCGAAATACGGCCGCGGGCCGGATGGCGAGCGTTGGGACTTTTTTGGCGGCATGCCGGAATTTTTGGAGAATATCGCTAAGCTCACCAAACCGCAGGGCCATGTGTGGCTGACGGCGTATGCGCTGCGCGTCTCGAGCGTCGCGCTGGGTACCATGCTGGCCGAGACGATGCCGAAGGGCACGACCGAGATCGGGGAATTTGTGAGTGTGGACAACTTCGGGCGCCGCTTCACGAACTCGATGTGGGCGCGCTGGAACGGCCGCGCATAAGGCGACAGAGAGGAACGACCATGGCACGCATTGAACAGATTTCCAGTTTAGCCAACCCCAAGGTGAAGAGCATCGCCGCGCTGGCGCAGAAGAAAGAGCGCGTGGAAAGCGGGCTGTTTATGGTGGAAGGCCTGCAACTGGTCGGGTTTGGTGTGGAAGCCGGGTGGGAACTGGTGACGCTGGTGGTGGGCCCGCGTGAGCCGGTGGCGAAAAAAGAGGATTTCCTGACGCGTCTGTACAATGCCGCGCATCTGGTGCTGGAAGTGACCGCACCGGTGCTGGAGAAGCTGGTGCGCAAGGAGAACCCGCAAGGTGTGGTCGGGGTCTTCCGTCAGCGTGTCACCCCCCTCACCGACATTAAGGTGGGCAAGGATGTGTGGGTGGTGCTGGAAGGCATCCGCGACCCCGGCAACCTCGGCACCATCATCCGTACCGTGGATGCGGTGGGTGCCAAGGGTGTGATTCTGGCCGGTACCTGCACCGACCTGTGGGCGCCGGACGTGCTGCGCGCAACGATGGGGAGCATCTTCCATGTACCGGTGGTGCAGGTAGGTGTGGAGCGCCTGCTGGCATGGAAGGAAGGCGCGCGCCTGACCATGGTGGGCACCCACCTGCGTGGCACCACCGATTACCGTGAGGTAGCCAAGCTGCGCGGCGATAAAGGCCTGCTGGTGGCGATGGGTACCGAGCAGAGCGGCCTGAGCGAAGAGCTGACCCACGCCTGTGATATCCTGACCAAGATTTCCATGCGCGGCGGCGCCGAAAGCCTGAACCTGAGCATTGCGACAGCGGTGATGCTGTACGAGATATTCCGTGAGGTAAAATAAACGTAAGGGCGCCGCTGGCGCCCTTGGTTTGTAACGTAGCGTAAGTTCAGCCCGGAATGCGCTGATTGCCGCTTTTGCGCTTCGGGCGCGTGGCTGTGCCGGTGGCCTTGATCCAGCTTGAGGTGTGCAGGCCTTCGGTGGCGGCTTGAAGACTGGGGCGTATTTCGCTCATGTCCATCGGTGCCGCATGGGAAGATATGACTTCCACTTTTTCGGAGGGATGAGGCCGTGCAAAACGCGAGGTATCGGCGGGAAGGTTTTGGTTAATATCGGTCATGTGAAAGATGGTCCTCTGTGTGACAACCGTTTCAACCTACGGAGATATTTACCTTCTTTCAACCAAAAAAGGCCCCAAAACAGGGCCTTTTTGCGCATTTTATGTAAAGGGACTAACAGGAAGTATGTTTCGTCAGATTTTTTGTAAACGAACGGCGTTTCTGTTGAAAAGCAGGCGGCTTCTTCTGCGGCTCTAACGAACAGCAGGTATCGTTTTCAGTCAGGGTTAAAGGCGGCGGCGTGTGGCGAACCATCCGGGTAGGACGATATGCTTTGGTTGCATGCGGCATTGCCATGTTCTGCGAAATTTCGGTCATTCTTATCCTTTTTAAACGTTGAAGATTGTATCGATGGATACCTTGCTAATCTGACACAGGATGATGGCTGTGGAAAAGGCTTTCCGTACTTTCAGGTTACTCTGTAAGGTTGAGACAAGGAACAAAGACGCATTGACAGGCATGGTACTGTAGCCCTGCAATAAAGGAGGCATGCCACATGGATAAATTGATTCTCTCCGACACCGCATGGAAAGAACGCCTGACCGAGGAGCAGTACCGCGTATTGCGCGGGCATGGCACGGAGGCGGCGTTTTGCAGCGAACTGCACCCCGAAAGCCGCGACGGTATTTACCAATGTGTCGGCTGCGGGCTGCCGCTTTTCAGCAGCGCCCACAAGTTTACCAGCAAGAGCGGCTGGCCGAGTTTTTACCAGCCTGCCACGCCGGATGCGCTGGAAACCACAGTAGACAAGAGCTGGGGTATGGTGCGCACGGAAATTCATTGTGCGCGTTGCGACGGGCACTTGGGACATGTGTTTGAAGATGGGCCCGCCCCGACAGGCCTGCGCTACTGCCTGAATGGCGTGGCGCTGGAATTTGTGCCGGACTAACGTTTGCTAAGCGTGCAGGTCAGGGCACAGTGGTCGGAAATGCCGGTGTGGAGCTTGGCGTCGGCCAGTAGGTAGGACGGGGTGTGGAAAAGGCCGTCGACCATGAAAGGAATCGGCCCGGCCCGGTGCAGGTCGGGGTCGAGACTGGAGGTATAGTGCGACGGTATGCCATCTTCAAATGCTTGGCTGATCAGACTGAAGGTGGCACGTCCACGCGGCGCGTTAAAGTCACCGCATAGCAGTAAGCCATCGTGCGCTTTGGACTCGGCCTGTGCGGCAGCGACCAGTTTAGCGGCTGAGGCTTGCTGACTTGGTGTGGCTTCACCATGTACAGTTACATTCAGGTGCGTGGTGGCGATGCGGAAGCCTTGATAACTTGCCGCCAGCAGCACATTCGGGGTGGTGTTGTCGCCGTATCCCGTGTGATGTTCGACCGCTTCGGCCGCGGTACCGTGGTAATAGGTGCGCGTTACGCCGGTCAACGCACCCCAGCCGATGATGCCAACACCTTGTGCGTCATCCAGACCTTCTTTATCGGGCGAAGGGCCTTTCAGCATCGGCGCAAAGGCCATGGCATTGCCCATGATGTCTTCGAAGAATGCGATATCGCTGCGCATAAGCTCCTGCAGGCACAGCACATCCGGCTTGTAGGTTTGCAGAAACGCATCCACGCGGTGGAGGTGTTTCGAGCGTTCGATATTGATGGAGGCGATGCGGAGACGGGTCATGAGTGTCTTGTAGCATAAAATCAAAAAGCGCGCCCGAAGACGCGCTTTTTTGTTGTGAGCCTAGTGGCCCTTCACATCTTTCCAGATAACGCGCTTGGTGAGGTAGGCAAGCACGGTGAAGATGATGAGGTAGAGGATCACGTAGAGGCCCATGTGTTGGCGCTCGACGCGCTCCGGCTCGGCCGCCCACTGCATGAACAGGGTGACGTCCTTGGCCATCTGCTCGACACTGGCAGGCGTTTCGTCATGGTAGGTCACCATGTCGGGGCCGGTCAGCGGATTAGGCATGGCGATGGCATGGCCCGGGAAGGCCTTGTTGAAGTGGGCACCTGCGGGCAGACCCTGCGGGAAGGTGTGGGCGATCAGTTCCGGGTCTTCCGAGTAGCCGGTGAGCACCGCGTAGGTGTAGTCGGCCAGGCCTTGGCGGGCTTTGGTCATCAGCGACAGGTCCGGCGGAACCTTACCGAAGGTTTCGGTCGCGGTCTGGTCGTCCTGGGCCGTCAGCAGCTTCTGGTCGAGAGTCATGTTGAGGTTCTTGGCCAGCGCCTGAACTTCCGCTTCGGTGAAGCCCGCACGCATCATATCGCGGTGGCTAACGTATTTGGCACTGTGGCAGGCCATGCAGACGTTGGTGAACACGGTGTAGCCGCGCAGAACCTGATCTTTATCGTAGCTGCCGCGCAGGCCCTGGAAGGACCATTTCTGCTTTTCGATATGCACGCCTTCCGAGGCGAACGGGGTGCTTACCAGCGCGGTGGCCAGCAGGGTGAGGGCGAGTAGAGAACGCTTCATCGGTTGGCTCCTTAAATGCTGGTCGGTACGGGTTTGGCTTTTTCGAACTTGCTCAGGACAGGCAGCAAGGCAAAGAAACCGAAATAGAACGCGGTGGCGGCCTGTGCGATGAGCACGTAGATACCTTCCGGCGGCATCATACCGCACCAGCCGAGCAGCACGAAGTTCATCAGGAACAGCACGTACAGCGGGCGGTACAGCGGACGGAAGCGGGCGGAACGTACCGGGTGACGGTCGAGCCACGGCAGCACCAGCAGGATGGCAATGGCACCGAACATCGCGATGACCCCGATCTCCTTGATCGGGATGGCGCGCAGGATGGCGTAGAACGGCAGGAAGTACCATTCCGGCACGATGTGCGCGGGGGTGACCAGCGGGTTGGCCGGGATATTGTTGTCGGTGTGACCGAGGTATTCCGGGGCGTAGAACACCATGAAGGTGAACGGAATGAGGTAGACGCCCAGACCGAAGATATCCTTGATGGTGTAGTAGGGGTGGAACGGAATGAAGTCGGACTTTTTGGACAGGTTGATACCGACCGGGTTGTTCGACTTATGCTCGTGCAGCGCCCAGATGTGCAGGATCACAATGGCGACGATCACGAACGGCAACACAAAGTGCAGCACGAAGAAGCGGTTGAGGGTCGGGTCTCCGACCGAGTAGCCGCCCCACAGCCAGACGACGATATCCTGACCGACGAACGGAATAACGGAGAGAAGGTTGGTAATCACGGTCGCGCCCCAGTAGGACATCTGGCCCCACGGCAGCACGTAGCCGAGGAAGCCGGTGGCCATCATCAGCAGGAAGATGATGACGCCGATGCCCCAGAGGACCTCACGCGGCGACTTATAACTACCGTAGTAAAGACCACGGGCCATGTGGATGTAGACCACGATAAAGAAGAAGCTTGCGCCGACCATGTGCATATTGCGGATCAGCCAGCCCCAGTTCACATCGCGCATGATGTGCTGGATGCTGTCGAAGGCCATACCTACATCCGGCTTGTAGTGCATGGCGAGGAAGATACCGGTGAGGATCTGGAGCACCAGCGCGATACCGGCCAGGCTGCCGAAGTTCCACATATAGTTGAGGTTACGCGGCGCCGGGAAGTTGGAACCGACGCTGTTGTTGATGAAGGACAGGATCGGCAGACGGTCTTCAAACCACTGGTAAGTGTTGCGGATGTCGTTTTCGACCTGCTTGGGAGCGATATCGTGGGCCATGGGTGGTGTTCTTTTCTAGACCTTTGGATTAACCGACACGGATGGTGTTGTCGTCGAGGAAGCGGTACGGGGGAATTTCGAGGTTGGTACCGGCAGGCCCGTGGCGCACGCGGCCCGAGTCGTCGAACTGGCTGCCGTGGCAGGGGCAGCGCCAGCCGCCGTATTCGCCGCCGCGCATCGGGACGCAGCCCAGGTGGGTGCACACACCCATCACCACCAGCCATTCGGCCTTCTGGACACGGTCTGCATCCTTGGCCGGGTCGAGGGTCGCGGTGGCGTCGCCTTTGCGGGCTTCTTCAATCTGGGCGGCGTTACGGTGCCATACGAACACCGGCTTGCCCTGCCACAGGAAGGTCTTGGACTCGCCTTCCGGAATTTCGGTCAGGTTGACGTCGATGGTGGCCATCGCCTTGACGCTGCGGCTGGGGTTCATGCTGGACACGAACGGCAGAGCCACGCAGGCGGCACCGGCTACGCCGAAGGCGGCAGTGGCATTGATTAACAGGGCACGGCGCTCGGCGTCGACATCGCCGAGGGCGACTTCATCGTTCACATCGTGGGTTTCGGGCTTTTTAGACATGGGTAGGGAGCCTTTTTTCATCTCAAACTTGCGGCAACCTAGCGCAGGGCTTTTTGCTCGGCAAGGCCCCCTTGAGATAAATGCCCTTTTTTTGGTGAGGGTTTGTGGTTTCGTTACCTAATCTCCCTAAAAAAGCCGCATGTTTGCGGCTTTTCTCAATTTGCACAGTGGCAATCTAGTTGACCGTCACTTTGACGCAGGTAGCCCATACCGTGGCGCGCGTCCCCTTATCACCGCCCACGGTGGCCTTGCAGGACGCCTCACCGATCGGCCCCGCGCCTATCAGGCCACATTTATCCTCTTCACAGGTATCGGTCATGGTTTCGTTGCGTGCTCCCGAACAACCTGTACGAACATACCCTGTCGGACAGGTTGCGACAGCCGTGGACGTCCCTCCTCCGGTACCCCCCTGCGCCATCACAATCTTAGTATAACTTGCGGCCGATACACTGGCCGCATTACGGCATCCGTTCGCATCTGCCCCCGCACTTCCTGGAGCATAAATCTTACCTGACTGCCCGCAAAGAACGATCTGATCTACCCGTGCGCCCAAACCCTGACTGTACAAACTCACCTATTCTATCTGAGAACTCAGAGCATTCCAGCTCATCTGCTGCTGGAGTGGACCTCCGGCCGTACGCTCCTGCGCCTCCACCTGGCCTCCTAATACCAGGGCAGCTACAAAGAGCGCGCACCCACCCGATATGTGCTTTTGATTCATCCGTAATTCCTTTCTTTTCTTTTTAGCCGGTCGCATTAATTCTGGTGACATTTTATCTTTATAATCTTCTTTTTCAAAAGAGATTTCCAAAGGTAATTTCGTTAACGGGCAGGTTTTGCAGCTTGAAATTGCGCTACTAGAAAAGCCCGCCACACAGGTGCGGCGGGCTTTTCGTTCTCGGTTATTCATAGACACGCCTTGCATCGGCAATCACATGGATTTTAGCGGAATCGTCTTTGAGCAGCCCGTTGACACTATACCGGGCGGGCGACTCAAAATGCCGCAGAAACCAGTAGGGTACCATCCAGGTTTCGCCATAGCCGACACCGGCATAGACACTCTGGATACCGTCCCGCATCAGCACGCTTTTGGCGGCTTCTACGTACATTTCGTGGATAAGCGCCAGACTGTCCCTGAACTCTTCATGCACGTCGACCGAATCGATGACCAGCCTGTCAGTATGCCGCCAGACCCATGCCACCGCCACGATCCAGTTCTGGAATTCGACCACCCAGAACGCTCCGAGCGGGCTTTCGTGGCCATGCCAGGCACAGCGCGCGGCATACCCCTGCGGGTGCATGCAGCAATTTACAAACCGGCCCGCGAACACATCGCGCGGATTGGTTTTGGCCAACTGGGTCAGCGTCATACCGCATTCCGTAACCGGACGCGGCGAAGGAACGCGACAGTCTGAGGCGTGCCCCAGCGTTTTCTGCCAGCGCCGCCAGTTGGCGTCGTGGGCATCCGCGCTTACCTCCAGCACGTGTTGGATATGGTAGAATTCGTCCTTGAGATGCGGCCACAGCGCTAACGCCGGGGCGGGTTCTTTCGGCTTTCTCATTGTGCATCATCCACCTTGCGCCTGACGGTGGACCCTCTTTAAACAACGGTGCGCTAGACCGTATGGAAAACGGATAAATCCACCTCTTTTAGTATACAACCAGATTCTTCTCAACAAAAAAAACCGCCGATGAGGCGGTTTTGACGGGTAGGTCTTCGCAACCTAGAGCTTGTGCTGGGTGCTGTAGCTCTTGTTGGTGAAGATGAACTGCGTACCGGTACGGTTGGCGCTGTTGATAAGCACCGGAGCCTTGACGTTGGCGGTCAGGTAGTAGCTTTCGCCTTGATCGTACAGGGTCAGAATGGTCAGGAACTGCGTGTCCGCCTGCGGCATCTTGGTTTCGCTGAGAGCTTCGGATACGTCGGACGAACCGAGCTCGACACCCAGTTGCGCCGGGTCGGCGACCAGGAAGGCGATGGACGGCTGGTTAACGCATTGCAGCAGCATCAGCGGCGAGTTATCGACACTCGGCAGCTTGGCCAGACCAAACTGGGTGCATTCGCGGAAGCCGAACAGGCCCTGCGGAAATTCCAGCAGGCGGTCCTCACGCAATTCAATATCTCCAAAGCGGGTATGGAAGGTAAGGGTGGCACCTTCTTTCGTGCTTACGTCGGAGTGCATTGGCTGGCTCATCATGGCTGCTCCCTGATTATCGTTGGTGGTTTGGCTCGCGGTTGCGGTTGGTTGTGTCATTGTTGGCATCCTCTTCGGGCGTGGTTTCGGTTTGGGTTTGCGGGCCTACCTGTCCCTTGCCCAGAGAATGCAAGTTCTGTACCACTTTTCCGAGAATCGCCGAATCCGTGCGTTTCTCTTGTTGCGAGGACAAGGCAGCGGCCTTGTTCTCTTCTTGAATCTTCGCGAACAGTTCCTGTCGGTACACGCTGCTGCCGGTGGGATACTCGAACCCCAGCTTGACACGGCCCCCACTGACTTCCAGCACCTTCACCTCGATGGTACCGTTGATGACGATCGCTTCGCCGGTGCGTCGGGTAATGAGCAGCATGGTGGAAATATCCTTTCAGGCGCAGCATAGCTTGTTATGGAGCAGCGCACAACGCGGGGATGTGCGCGAACGCTGCTAGATTAGGCGGAGCGCGGGGTTGGGATGTGTCAGAGCGTATTGCTGACGTTGCAGGATATTCGCGGCTAGCTTTTCAGCTTAGCTGCTTCAACCGCGGCGCGGGTGCGGGCTTCGTCCAGCGCATCCTTCTGTTGCTGCGTGAGAGAGGATTCATCGACATTGTTCACCAGTTGCTCCAAGCGGTTGACCGTGTTGGTCGGGCTGCCGGCAAAGGCGTCTTCGGCCAAGGCTTTGAGGGTCTTCATCAGCTCTTGTGCCTGTTGGCGCGGATTCTGCGGCAAATCTTCCTCAATCGGCACATAGCCGGAGGCAAGGTCGGACGACGACGTTGCGGTGGAGGCAGCGGCAGATTCCACCGCCTGGGCTTCTTCCAGCATATCGGCAAAGCTGACGCTGCCCGCGGCACCGGTACGGGCTTTGGCTTTGGCTCTGTCGGCCGCCTTGATACCACCGAGACCCTTGATATCCACCATGACTAGTCTGCTCCCTCTTCTACCTGAAACAGCGTCAGTCTATCCTGTGTGGCGGTTGCCCACAACTGCAACATGCTGCCCAGCCCCGCCACCAGCAGCACCACGCTGACGGTAATGGTGACCGGCACACTGATGAAGAAGATCTGCAACTGCGGCACCAGACGGTTAAGTACACCGAACATCGCGTTGGTGAGCAAGCCCGCCACCACCACCGGCGCGGCCAGTTGCAGACCCAGGCGCATGATGACCGTCATCATCTCGACATACACCGTGGCGATGTCGCCGACCTCCGGCATCACACCCGGCTTGAACAGGCTGTAGCTTTCTACCGCTGCCTGAATGAGCTGGTGGTGCATATTCAGCCCCAATACCACCACGCCCGCGCACAATGTCAGAAAGACTGACGGTGCACCGCTGTTGGTATTGGTCGAAGGATCGAACAGGCTGGCGCCCTGAAACCCGGCAAGGAACGCGATGATTTCCCCCGCTAGGCTCATCGCCGCCATCATCAGGCGTGCGCCGAGGCCCAGCATCAGACCGATCACCATTTCGCCGAACAGCAGCAGCAGCACATCGGCCGTCCGCGTCGGCATGACCGGAAACTTATCCGCCAGCAAAGGTAATAACAGAAAGCTGATGCCGAGGGTTATCAGCAGGCGCACACGGATATTCACCGAGGGGTCGGAAATGGCGGGAAAGACCATGACAGCGGCACCGACGCGGGTGAAGAGCAGAAACAGCGGAAAGACCAGCAAACCGGTGAGGAGTTCGGAGAACGGTACGGGCGTCATCAGCCCCCGCCTCCGTTACGCACCGGTGCCGAGTACGACGGCAGGCTCCGGACGGATAATACGGGCATAGAGGTCTTCGGTTAATTGCTGCAACTGGCTGGCCATGAACGGCATGGTGATAAGCAGCACCGCGAAGACGAGAATGATTTTCGGCACAAAGGTCAGCGTTACTTCCTGAATACTGGTAAGAGCCTGGAACAACGCAATCACCAGACCGACCACCAGCGCCACCATCATGCTCGGCGCCGAGACCCACAGCAGGGTCATCATCGTCTCGCGGCCGATTGTGGCGACTAGTTCAGGGCTCATACGCGGTACGCTAGCATAGACAGGATTTTTTGGGAGGGCGCTGCGCGATTTATGGGCACGCGGCGCATGGGTCGCTTAGACCGGCATCTGCATGATCTGCTGGTAGGCTTCCACGGCACGGTCGCGCACGGTGACCAGTGTCTGGAGAGTCAACTCAGCCTGGCTGACGGCCTGCACGACGTCTTGCAACGCCACCGGCTGGCCTTGCGCGGCGGCAAGGGTAAGCTCCTGCGCCTTGTGCTGGGCATCCACCGTCTGATTAATGGTGTTCTTCAGCACGTCGCCAAAGCTGGACATCGGCGTTGCGGCGGCACCGCCTGCCACATTACCAATGGAACCGACACTGCCGATGAGACTTTGAACGGGTTTGGCGAGATCCATGGGGAATGTGTCCTCTTTTTAGTTGAGGGCCACGCTACTCTGTCTAGCGCAGCATGTCCAGCGTGCGGGTGGCCATATCGCGGGCGGTGGTGATCGCCGCCATGTTGGCTTCGTAGCTGCGCTGGGCTTCGCGCATGTTGATATTTTCCATGGTGCTGTCGACATTGGGGGTCTGCACAAAGCCGCGCGCATCGGCGAGGTCGGAGCCTGGGTTATACACCACGTTGAACGGGGTCACGCGGTCTTCCACCACCTTGGCCTGCACAGTGGACATACCGGTCTGGCGGTCCAGCACCGTTTTAAACACCACTTGTTTGGCGCGGTAGGGGTCGGTGCCGCGGTCGGCCTGCACGCTGTCGGCGTTGGCGATGTTCTGGGCCGCCACCTTCATGCGCTGGCTTTGCGCGAACATACCGCCGGCGCTTACCTGAATGCTTTGTAACATATCCATGTCGTGTCTCTCTTTCCGAAACTCAGTTTAGCGATTAGCGGTTGCCAAGGGCCATTTTCTGCATGCCGACCTGCTTGGTATAAAGCTCGGTCATAAAACGGTAATTGATCTGCGCATCGTTCATCTTCAGCATCTCTTCATCCAGACGCACGCTGTTGCCGTTGTGCTCGATGAAGCGCGCATCCTCAACGATGCGACCCTGGGTGGCACCGCCGACGGTCTTCATGTGCTGGGCGTTGGTCATCGCCATGGCAAAGCTGCTGGTGCTTGCACCATTCTTATTCTCGACAAGGTCGCGCGCCAGATAGCCCGGAGTGTTGGCATTGGCGATGTTGCTGGCGACAACAGCCTGACGCTCGGTCAGGAAGTTCATGCGGCTGGTTAACGCGCTGCTCAGGGATGGCATGGTGAGGTCTCCTTGTTCTCTCTCGCGGTACTTAATGCAGGGGGCGTGCCAAAAACGGGAAAAGGATGGCTGAGCCTCGCCATCTCTCCATATTGGCACGGCGTTTGCATATAAGTGCGCAGAGAGAGCAACCCAAGAACAGGACCTGCCGATATGCGACCCCTGACCAACCTTATTCACATCGCCTTGGTGGCGGCCCTTATGCTGGCACCGATGATGCCCCTGCCCGCCCATGCCGCGGCCAATGCCCGTATTAAAGATATCGCCGACATTGAAGGCGTGCGCGAGAACGTGCTGGTCGGCTACGGCCTGATCGTCGGCCTGGCCGGGACCGGCGACAGCGTCAACGCCATTCCGTTCACCCGTCAGTCTCTGGCTAATATGCTGGAGCGCCTGGGTGTAAACGCCAAAGACGTGATGGCGCAGATCAAGACCAAGAACATCGCCGCCGTGATGGTGACCGCCAAGCTGCCGAGCCTTGCCCGTCAGGGCAGCCGCATCGATGTGTCGGTGAGCAGCCTGGGGGATGCGAAGTCTCTTGAAGGCGGTATGCTGCTGGCCACCCCGCTGGTGGCCGCCGACGGCCAGACCTATGCCGTTGCCCAAGGCGCGGTGGTAGTAGGTGGCTTTATGGCGACCGGCAAGGACGGCAGCACCATTACCAAGAACCACACCACGGTGGCCCGCATTGCCGAAGGTGCCACAGTGGAACGCGAGACCGGGTTTGAACTTTCGCAACTGGGCAACACGCTGCGCTTTGTGCTGCGCCAGCCGGATTTCACCACCGCTACGCGCCTGAAGGATTCCATCAACACCGCGTTTAAAGAACCGCTGGCAACCGCCGATGACAATGCGCGCATCTCGGTTGTGGTGCCGACCCGTTACCAGAACCAGATGGCCGCGATCATTCAGAAGATTGAAAACCTGATGGTGGAACCGGCGTCTGAAGCCCGTGTGATCATTGATGAAAAAACCGGAACCATTGTTATGGGTGAGAACGTGCGCATTGCACCGGTGGCCATCAGCCACGCAAACCTTACCATCAAGGTGACCGAAGAGAAGCAGATCTCGCAACCGCTCAGCTTCAACGTCGCCGGCCAGACCGTGGTGACCGACAAGAGCACGATCGAACGCCTGGATGATGATCCCAACCACGGCAAATTCGAGATTCTGGACACCGGCGCCAGCCTGTCCGACCTCGTCAGCGGGCTGAACACGCTGGGTGTTAAACCGCGCGATATCATCAGCATTCTGCAAAACATCAAGGCTGCGGGCGCGCTGCAGGCCGAACTGGTGATCCTGTAATGAACACACTGGGTAGCCCCGACATTTCGGCCAGCCTGATGCGCATGCAGACCGGCATGCAGCAGGGTATGAAGGCGACGACCATCCCCGCCGCCGAGAATGTGAGCGACGAGGATAAGGCGACGCTGCGCAAAAAGGCCAAGGAGTTTGAAGCGTTCTTTATTTACCAGAGCATGGAGCTGATGAAGGCCGATGTGGACAGCGAATTTTCGGGCGGTTACGCCGAGGATATGTTCCGCCACACGCTGAACGAGCAGATGGCCACCAATGTGACCGAGGCCGGTGGCATAGGGATTGCCGACACCATTTATGCCGAGCTGCTGAGAAACCAGGAAAACCGCAATGCGGCACTGGCAGCTGCCAAGGCCGCAGGCCAGGCTTACGCCGGTGTGGCACGCTAATTGCTTGATAGAGATTAAACCCAGGAGGAACCCAACGATGAATACCCCCTACAACACCCCGACCCCGGCCAGTAACGGCCTGAGTGCTGCTGCCAACGAGATTCTGGCGGCACGCAAAACCTGCCGCGAGCTGCTGGCGTTGCTGATCGACGAAAATCAGGCCCTGCCCAAGCACGATGTGCAACTGATTGAAGACCGTCTGGTGCACAAGCGTCGCCTCACGCTGCGCCTGGAGCAGATGCTGGCCGACATCAAGCAAAAGGGTTCTCTGTGGAAAGCCGATGCCAGCGCCCAGCAGCAGGCCAGCCAACTGGCGGACGAAATTGCCGAGTTCCAGACCCTGGCGCGTGAGAATGCGATGATGCTGAAAGCCGCCCACCAGCTGCGTGCCGACCTAATCATGGCGATCCGCGACACTGTGGATGCCACCCAGCCGCGCGTGCAGACCTATGGCTCCTCTGGCACCATGAATGCCAGCAGCGGCGAAACCCGCCTTGTCGCGACCAGCATTTAAACCGGTCAAGTCTCTCCGCCAGCGGGCCCTTCGGCCCGCTGTGGCGTTTTGGCACGGGTCTTGCAAACTCTGGACATGAGTCTTACGTCCGCCCTTCGTATCGGTGTCAGCGGGATGCAGTATTCCCAGCTGGCTCTGGGAACCATTTCGCACAACGTGGTGAATGCCAACACGCCGGGGTTCTCCCGTCAGGTCGTGCAGGCCTCCGCCGCCAGCACCGCCGGTTTCGGTGCGGGCGTGCAGCTGGAAACCATCCAGCGCATCACCGACCGCTTCCTTGTATCCCGCATGCTCACCGCCGGTTCCGGATCGGCCTACGCCGCCACAAAGAGCAGCTACATGACCTCGCTGGAAAACACCTTCTCCACCGCCGGCAGCGGCGGGGGGCTGGAAAGCATCGTCGGCGGCTTCGTGTCCAGCATGAACTCGCTGGCCAACGACCCCTCCAACTCGTCCCTGCGCCGCAGCACGGTGGAAAAGGCCGAGCTGACCGCACAGGCCCTGAACAACACCGCCGCCGACCTCAAGCAGGTGGCCAAGGATGCCGACAACCAGATCACCTCGGAACTGGACACCGTCAACCAGTTGCTGAAAGACATCTACCTGCTGGGCCGCCAGATCAGCGAAGTCACCACCAGCTCCAACGGCGGCAACACCAACGACCTGATGGACGCCCGCGACCAGAAGATTTCCCAACTTTCGTCCACCTTCGGCATTCAGGTGAGCTACGACGCCGAGAACAACGGCGTGCGCATCCTCACCGAAAGCGGCCGCAAGCTGCTCGACTCCAGCGGCTACGTGCAGCTCTCCCGCGGGGCCTCCAGCGGCGACTACCCGACCATCGTGGCCCAGAACGTGCGTCAGGACGGCAGCCTTGCCGAAGCCAAGATGGTGATCGACCCCGCCGACCTCACCACCGGCAAGATCAAGGCACTGGCCGAAATCCGCGACGAAGTGGTGCCGGACCTGATGCGCCAGCTCGACGAGTTCACCGAGACCTTCACCGCCGCCCTCAACAAGCTTTCCAGCCAGGGTACCAGCTACCCGCCGCAACGCAGCCTGACCAGCGCCAACACCGCCGATCTTGCCGCGCCGACCACCGACCTGCTGACCAACGGTTTCGCCTCGCTCAGCGGTGCAACCCTCAACATCAGCACCACCACGACCATCGGCGGCGTCATCGCCACCACCGTCGGCACGCCCATCACGCTGACCCCCGTGATGCCCGCCGGCACGCTTTCGCTGCAGGACATCGCCGACCAGATCAACAACAACCCGGCCATCGGTAACGCCGCACTGGGCGGTACCGCGGGTGTCATCGCCACCGCCGCCACCGACGCCGACGGCAACCCCTACCTGAAGATCGAAGCCGCCGACCCGAACGCCCGCGTGGTGATGGCCAACGCCGGTGCCACCGACGTACTGGGAACCTTAGGCATGAACAACCTGTTCACCGGCAGCACCGCCGCAACGGTCGCCGTCCGCAGCGACATCTCCGCCAATCCGGACCGCTTCCCCGTGGCCCGCATGAACACCGCGGGCGGCGTCTCCAGCACCGACGGCCAGAACATCGTCGCCATGGCGCAGATCGGCGACACCCGCCTGACCTTCGACGCCGCGGGCAGCCTCGGCACCCAGACCGTCACCGGCGTGTCCTACCTCAACACCATTTCCAGCAACCTCGCCGTCTCCACCTCCGCCGCGCGCGACAACGAGACGTTCTCCTACAACCTTTACACCCAGTCGCAAGAGCTCGTCACCAGCACCAGCGGCGTGAACCTGAACGAGGAACTGGCCCAGATGCTGGTGTACCAGAACAGCTTCCAGGCCAGCGCGCGCATCATCAACGTGGTGAACGACCTGCTGCAGGAACTCATCAACATCATTTAACACGCGAAAGTAAGGAGCCCCTTCCATGGTAAGCCGCATCGCCACCTCCAGCCAAAACGCCGCCACGCTGCGTAACCTGCAGTCGTCCAACGCCGCAATGGCCCTGAGCACGTACCAGATCACCACCGGTCTCAAATCGCGCACCTTGTCGGATGACGCCGGCAACGCCAGCAAGCTGCTGACCCTGCGCGACGTACAGACCCGCACCAGCACCTACATGAACAACCTGAGCAGCGCCAACCAGCAGCTGAAAGCCGCCGAAAGCGCCCTGCAGCAAATGACCGACCTGCTGAGCGAAGCCACCAGCCTTGCCACCACCGCACGTAACGAAAACTCGGAAAGCACCCGCGCCACGCTGGCCCCCAAGGCACAGGCGCTGGTCGAGGGTTTCTACAGCCTGTTCAACACCCAGTATAACGGCCAGTACCTGTTCAGCGGTTCCAACGCCAACCTGTCCCCGATGGGCGATTCTCCCACCGCGACACCGTTCGGCGGTTACCCCATCGACACCGCCTGGTACCAAGGCGACAGCCAACTGGCCACGGTTGTCAGCGGCTCGCAAACCACGCTGGAATACGGCGTGACCGGTAACTCCGATGCGTTCGCCCAGTTGAAGTCCGGCCTCGAAGCCCTGTGGTACGGCCTGCAAAACAACAACGTCACCGAAATCGACAACGCCATCTCCGTGCTCAACAGCGCTAAAACCTCGCTGTCCAGCATGGTCAGCAACGTGGGCGGCCAAATGAACAGCGTCAACCAACAGGTCGACCGTTACACCACCCAGCAGACCTTCATCACCGACAGCATCGACAACATCGAAAAGGTCGACGTTTCGGAAGCCATGCTCGACTTCTCGGCCCAAAGCGCCACGCTGCAGGCCAGCATGATGGTCATCACGCAGATGAACCAGGTCAGCCTGCTGAACTACCTGCGCTAAGAACTTGGACCAAACTTGGGCGCCGCACTGGCGCCCTTTTGCGGTGTGGGCTAGGTTTCACCCATGGCCGACGACGAGGATCAGAGCAGCAAGACCCACGACCCCACCGAGAGGCGGCTCCGCCAGCTGCGCGAGGATGGCAACGTGCCCCACAGCCGCGAGGTGAACAACCTCTTCGCGGTGCTCGGCATGGTGGCCATTGCCGGTCTGGTGGGCCCGTGGGCGATGGGCCGGCTGGTGCAGATGGGCGCGAGCCTGCTGCAAAACGCCGGCACCACGCCGCTGGAGGATACCTCGGCCACCGGTGTGGTGCTGACCCGGACCAGCATGTCGTTCTTCACGTCGCTGCTGCCGGTGTTCGGCCTGATGATGGTATTGGGCTTAGCCGGAAGCTGGGTGCAGAACGGCGGCGTGTTTTCGTCTAAACCGATCGAGCCGAAGCTTTCCAAAATTTCGTTGATCGAAGGCTTCAAGCGTCTGTTCAGCCTGAAGAGTGTGGTGGAGCTTCTCAAAAGCTTTGTGAAGATGGTGATTGTGGGCTGGGCGATGATCGCCATGGCCTGGAGCCACCGTGATGAGCTTATCGGCTTGCTGGATAGCCCGCTGCCGGTGATGCTGTACCGCCTGAGCGACCTGACGCTGCGCCTGCTGGGCGTGGTAGTGGGAATTATGGCCGTGCTGGCGCTGGCCGACTTCCTGTTCCAGCGCTTTCAGTATATCTCCAAAAACCGCATGAGCCTGAAGGAGCTGAAGGACGAGATGAAGGATACCGAAGGGGATCCGCACATCAAGTCGCGTCAGCGCCAGATCCGTATGGAGCGCGCGCGCAAGCGCATGATGGCGGAAGTGCCGAAGGCCGATGTGATCATCACCAACCCGACCCACTACGCCGTAGCTCTGCGCTATAAGCCCGAGCAAGGCGATGCCGCCCCGACCGTGGTCGCCAAGGGCGTAGATGCGGTGGCAGCACGCATCCGTGAAGTGGCGACCGAACACGGCATTCCGCTGTACGAAGACCCGCCCCTGGCGCGGGAACTGTGGCGCAGCGTGGAGCTGGATCAGTCGATTCCGATCGAGCTGTACGAGGTTGTCGCCAAGGTCATGGCGTTCGTGATGGACTTGCGCCGGAAATCGGCGAAGCGGCTGAATTTCTAAACCACCCTTGTTTTTAGCTATTTAAGATCTATATAGCCCACAAGGCATTTTGTTTATGCGGTTCGCCTACTGCGCTTCTTTTTCCGGGATTCTTCCCGCTACCGCCCACTGGAGGGGCTTTCACCATGACGACCAAGCCACTTGTCGCAACGACCATCGTTCTCGGATACTATCATGCCCCGGGCTTCAATGGTACGGAACCCACCCTGTTCGGTCAGGTACGGGGTTTTTACAACCCCAAGACCGGCGACAAGCTCAAGGGCAGCCCCGGAGAGCGCTCGCTTTTCGGAGAGCACTACAAGCCCACCGAAGATGCCGACATCGTCGACACCGCCGTACGCTGCGCCCACCGCGAATATTGGTTACCTTCCAACGATACGTTGGGGCGGGCCGACTTCACCCTACTGAAGGAAAATATCGAAACCGACAACTCCATCAATACGCTGTTCTTCCTGAACCGCATCGCGCTTCCGCACCAGATCGGTAACGGCGAAGGCGACGGTCTGCTGCACATCCCGCTGAGCCAGGTGAGCTGGTATATCCGCGACGGTGTGATTACCGAAGCCAGCATCAAGACGCTGGCCGCCTGCGACCTCTCCTACCTGTGGCATCAGCTCACCGGCGAGGACTAATTTTTCTGCTTTTGCCGCCGCATTCTCTCGGATGCGGCGGTTTTTTTTTGCGCCGTTGCCACACCTATGTAAACAGGTAACACCCCTTTGAAACGAAACGGGGTTTTTCTGTCGCTTTGCTTGAAGCCGTTCCGAACGGAGCGCAGCTTGAAGGTCTATCATCCGCGTACCGTTTCGGCCTGCAAAGGACACTCTTTGAAACGGCTGTCATGCCCCTGCCAACACCTGCAACGCTCTGTGGAGGAGACGATCATGAAAAAGCTACTACGCCTTATTCTCTGCTCCATCCAGGACTGGATGACCGACCGGCGCATTGCCCATGCCAAACGCCCCAAGAAGGAACGGATGCAGCCTCGGCTGCCGACGGCGTCTGATACCTTTTTTCAGGCCCATCTCGTGAAGCCGTCACAGGCGATCGACGATCCCGGCGTAAAAACGCTGCGCATCACGCACGTCCACGACGTCGCCCTGCCGAAAACGGCCTGAGAACCGCATCGCCGCGCTTATGGTGCGGTGCACGCCTAAGGGGTTGTACTTATGTTGGAAAGACCTACACTTTCTTCATACCCCCTAGTACCTTTAAAATGCGTTAGCGTAACTTGTGTTGATTCTTGAACATGCGGCAATCATGCTCGCTTAAGAGGAGGACTACTCAATGAATACGGCTCTCTTTCTCATCGGTGTCGCAGCCCTCTGCTACTTCATCTGGCAATACGGCATGCCCTCATCCCTCGGTCGTGGCGTCAATGCCAAGCCTCGCGGCTGACCCCTTCCCCCCGATACACTACGGCGCCCCGAAAGGGACGCCGTTTTTTTGTGGCCCGTTATTGTTTTTGTTCGGGCTATCCCACCTCTTTTAGAAGGGCAGAATCTTGTCGATCCAGCGCACGCCGTATTGCGGTGTTTGCGCGTCATCCAGCACGCCACGACCGGCGTAGGCGATGCGGGCTTCGGCGATCTTGCCGCTGGCAATGGTGTTCTGCGAGGTAATGTCTTCGGGGCGCACGATGCCTTGCAGCGTCATCACCTGCTTTTCGTAGTTCACCAGTACTTCGCGCTGACCCTGGATGACCAGCAGGCCATTGGGCATCACCTGCGTGACGACGGCGGCGATGGAGGCGGTCAGGTTATCCTTGCGGTCGGTTTTGGCATCGCCCTGAAAGTCGCGGTTGCTGCGGGTATTGACCAGGTTGGTCGGGCCCAGCGGAATACCGCGCGAGGTCAGCTTGCCTTCCAGATTCAGAAAATCGAGCAGGCCGGATTGCTGGTTATGCGTGCGGGAGGCGTCGGTCTTGGCCTCGACCTTGGCGGTCGCGGTTTCCTGCACGATCACGGTAATGATATCGCCAAGCTGGTGGGCGCGGCTATCTTTAAAGAATTGCTTGCTGCCCGGAACCCAGAGCGAGCCCATCTGCGGCGTAGCCGGTGCGGGAATGGTGACCGGTACCGGCAATTGCGGCTTGGCCTGTGTGCCCAGACCTTCCGACAGCGAGGTCATTTCCGGGCGCACCATGCTCTGGCATCCGGCCAGTGCAAGGGCGGCTAAAGCGGCGGTGAGGACTGTGCGGTTCATGGCGTTACCTTCCTTTATCAAAATCTAGTTCACCTGCACGGTGCTGTCGGACATCACTGTGCCGGTCAGCGTGCTGCGGGTGGAGGGGTTGACGATGCGGATCGTCTGGCCCTGCTGGCCGTCTTCCAGCGCCTGGGCGCTGCCGGACAGCTCGATGCCGCCCTTGCGGTAGACCAGCGTTACCATCTGGTTGCGGCTGATCATCGGGGCGACGCGCACGTGCAATTTGTTTACGGCCTTACCGGCTTCCAGCGGGCGCACGGTTTGCTGGCCGACCAGCTCATTCGCACTGGTGATGGTGCTGGCAAACACTTTGGAGGCAGGCATGCCCACCATCGTGATGTTGTCGGCGGTAATGGTCTGGCCACGCTGGAGAGGTTGTTTGAGGACGGGCACCTGCACTTCAGCGGCCTCGGTTGTACGGCTGGTGTGAAGCGTATCTTCGGAGAGTACCGGCGGTGGCAGCAAGGCCGGAATGGCGGCCACCTGTGCCTGAGCTGTGCTGGCACAAAGTACGGCGGCGATTGTCAGAATACGGTGCATGGTCATCTCTCCCCTCTCCCTGTGGTTAGCCCAGCATCAGCAGCGGAATGCCGGTCACCAGAATGAACAGCCAGGCGGCGGTTTGCAGGTTGAACGGATTTTCGGCCGGCTGATTGAAGTCGCGCCACGTCAGCATGGCAAAGGCATTGTCGCGTTGCAGGATAACGTCTTCGGCTTCGTCGTTCAGCCATTGAATGAGGTTCATCGTTTTTACTCTCTTTTTGTGATCGATTGATCACCCCTTTTTGACCCGTTTTCGGGGTCCTCCTGCCCTCATTATGCAACTTGCGTGCCAAAGTAAGTGAGTACTTAGTTTTTGAAGAATTTTGAGCGACTATATGTGTACATTCTACAACACTCCACCCCACATATTGCGAAACGAAACGTGATACATACGGGAAAAGAGAGCGCTGCATCGTGAGATACACTGCTCTCTTTGCCTTAGCCACCAAGCCTTTCAGGGCCTAGGTCATTTGCGTGAGCGTGCTCAGCATCTGGTCGGCAGCGGTAATGATCTTGCTGTTCATCTCGTAGGCGCGCTGGGCGGTAATCAGACGGGTAATGCTCTCGATCGGATCGACGTTACTGGTTTCCAACGCCCCCTGCACGATGGTACCGGCACCGTTTTCGGCGAGGTTGGTATCGACCGGCGCACCACTGGCTTCGGTCTCCACATAGTAGTTATCCCCTACGTTTTCGAGACCGGCTTCGTTGGTAAACATCGAGACGGTCATCGTGCCGAGTTCTGTCACCACACCCGCCACCTTGGCGCTGACCACACCGGTGCCGGTGACGGTGAAATCGGTGGCATCGGCCGGTACGGTAATCGCGGGGTCAACCGTGTAACCTTCTTTGGTGACCAACTGGCCGTCCTGGTTGATCTGGAACGTCCCGTCGCGGGTATAGGCCAGCGAACCATCCGGCATGTTGACGCGGAAGAAGCCACGGCCGGACATGGCGAGGTCGAAGTCGTTCCCCGTATTGGAGACCACCCCCTGCTCCATGATCTTGTAAACGCTGCCAACGTTCACACCGAGACCGATCTGCAAACCGGTGGGCGCCAGCGTACCGGCGTTGGAGGTAATCGCGCCGACGCCGATGCGGTTCTGGTACATCAGGTCGGTAAACGCCGGAGCGCCGCGCTTAAAAGCGGTAGTGTTGACGTTGGCGATGTTGTTCGACAACACGTCCACGTTCAACTGCTGGGCGTTCATACCCGTGGCGGCAATGCGGAGGGACTGCATCATGGTTCGGTTACTCCCCTTTTACTTAACTCTGATTAAACTCTGTTATTGCGGCGTCAGGTTGCGGATGGCGCGGCTCTCGAGATCTTCGAGGCTTTTCATCATGCGGATACTGCTCTCGTAGGCACGCGAGACGTTCTGCATGTTGACCATTTCCTGCACGGCATTGACGTTGCTGGACTCCAGCACACCCTGCTTCAGGCGGGCGTTTTCCATCGGCAGTGCTGCGGCACCCAGCATCGGCACAAAGGCGGTATTACCGGCCCGCTCCAGCTTGGGCAGATCGTCGGCTGAAAACGTGAAGACGCCCACCTGGGCAAACTGACCGCCGTCTGCGGTGCTTAACGTACCGTCTTCGCCCAGCTTGATTTCCGCCGCACCGATCGGTACCTGGATCGGCTGCCCTGCGGTATCCAGCACACCATGGCCTTCCGGCGTCACCAGCGTGCCGTCGGCATTGACCAGAAACTGGCCGCGGCGGGTGTACTGGCGGGTACCATCCACATCGATACCGAAGAAGCCTTCGCCGTTAATCGCCATATCCAGCTGGTTGCCGGTCTTTTCCAGACCACCCTGCACCTGACTGACGTGCAGCGCACGGTCTTCCACATAGCTTGCCGTCGCAAACGAACGCGGGCGGCTGACCGTCTCGCGGAATTCCATTTCCAGCTTACGGAAGCCCTGCGTGTTCACGTTGGCGACATTGTCGGCCACAGCTGTGAATTCACGCTGCTTGGTCATCACACGGGAGGCGAGGACGGCGAGCTCTTGCATGGGTTGTTCCTGACGATTTTCTGTGTTGGTTGTTGTTTCCGCACTTCTAATGCAAACGGCATGCCAACTTTCAGACATGGCGAATTTCCAACACTTTGCGCGCCCTATGGCACAAAACCTTAAAAAAGCGGTTGAATTTTCAGAGGTGCACAGGCACATTAGGCGCGTTACACCCTAGGATACACCCACGTCCGTAGCCCGACCACAACACAAAAAAACGCGACCACGCGACCGGCAACGAAAGCACCCACCCCATGAAAGATGCTCCCGCGATCCTGCACGATATCCGCACCATCCGCGATATCGAAAGCAGCCTTGAGGAAGCCGAAACCTTTATTGGCCGCATCAAGGCCAATAAGGTCCGCCTGACTTTGCAGAATGGCAATGTGTCCATCACCCGTGAAGAACTCTCGAAAATCACCGACCTCGTCATCACGCTGGAACGCAGCGGCAAGGCCCTGGAAACCGCCGTGCGCTACCTGCGTGAGCTGATGGCCTATGACGAAGTGACCCAACTGTTCAGCCGCCGCTATCTGTTCCACCTGCTGGAAAAAGAACTGCACCGCGCCCAGCGTTACGACAACCCATTTGCCGTGCTGGCACTGGAGATCGACCCGTTCAGCCACAACCCGGATCTGAAGCACCTTGCCTCGGAAGACCTGAACCTGATGATGGCCGAAACCGCCCGTGTCGTTCGTAAATATGTGCGCGACAGCGACAGCCCGGGCCGCACCGGCGAACGCACCATCATCTGCCTGCTGCCGGAAACCGATGCCAAGGGGGCGCTTATCTTGGGTGAACGCATCCGCAAATCGGTTGATAAGACCTATGACCTGAGCAGCGGCCCCAGCCACATGACACTGGTGGGCGGCATTGTGGAAAGCCACGACCCTGCCGCCACCGACATGGCCGGCCTGCTGTACCTGATCGACCAGAAACTGACTGAAGCCCGCGCCAAGGGGCCGAATGTCATCGTCAAATAGGTAAGCTCCTGTCTTTCCAAAAAGCCTCTCCGTACGGGAGGCTTTTTTCTGGCTTACTGCCGTTACGCTTTGCCGCCAAACGGTGCCTTATGGTCACACGGGGTTGGCTTTGAAGCCGCTTCGTATTCGCGTTTAACTTGCACAAGCCGTCTCAACCCCTAAGAATACCTGTCAACAAGACTGTCAGTAAGGCGAAAACCTTGCTTACGGCCCCATATATAAGGAAGCATGATGAACAAAGCGAGAACGCTAGCGCAGCTGGTATTGGTCGGTACTAACTCCAATGCCATGCGCATCCGAGATTTTATCCGCGCCGGTGGCGGACACTGGAGCAGTGACGATATTCATGCCGCCGAAACCTTTGACGACGTCAAGCGCCTCACCGAAGGCGCTTATCCGCAGCCCAGCATTGTACTGATCTGTGCCGACAGTCTCTCGGCCGGTTTGGAAAACTGGTACAGCGCCAACGGCCGTGCCGACCATGTTGTCAACTTCACCATTTCCGACAGCCGTCCGGTGATTGAGAGCGCCCAGCAATACGGCCACCCCATCGGCTGTTCGTCGGATATTCTCAGCCCCACCACCATCACCGACGGCCTGCTGCTGGCGATGGAAATGCAGAACATCCGTGCCCAGCGTTCCAAACTGCAGGGTATGTACGACCTGGCGGAAGACCGTTTCCGCGACATGGCCGACCTGTTCGCCGACTGGCTGTGGGAAGTGGACGTTGACCTCAAACTCGTGTTCTCCAGCTCACGCAAGCGCCCGGCCAGCGGCGCCAACGCGGGCAGCATGTTCACCAAGTGTTTTTTAGAAGAAGAAAAACTGCGGATCGAAGACGATTTTGCCGAGCTGGCCCGTAATCCGCGGCCGTTCCATGACCGCGACTACTGGAGCCAGGACCCCTACGGCAGCCGCGTATGCTGGAACGTCAGCGGTATGCCGGTGGTCGATGGCGCCGGGAAACTGCTCGGTTTCCGCGGCGTGGCCCGTGACGTGAGCAGTATGAAGGCGGCGACCGACCAGATTTACTACCTTTCCAACCACGATGCCCTGACCGGTGTCATGAACCGTCAGCGTTGCCAGGACGAGCTTGTGCGCACCCTGCGCAGTGCCAAGCGCGAGCAGCGCAGCGGAGCACTGGTGCTGCTGGATATCGACCGCTTTTCCTACGTCAACCAGACCTACGGCCACCAGGTGGGCGACAAGCTGCTGATCCACTTCGCGCAGGTACTGAAAGACAATGTACGTACCGGCGATATCGTTTCCCGCTTGGATGGCGACCAGTTTGCCGTGGTGCTGCGCGACGTGCGACCCGAAGATGTGGACGGGCGTTTAGAGCGCCTGCAGGCCACCATTTCCAGCCGCCCGCTGGCCACCGACAACGGCAGCATTACGCTGAACGTCTCCGGCGGTGTTTCGCTTTACCCGCAGGATGCTGAAAGCGCCGACCAACTGCTGGCGTACTCGATCGGTGCGCTGGGGCGTGCCAAGATCCGCGGCCCACACCGCATTGAACGCCACGACCCGCAGCAGCAGGCCGAAACCGTTGCCAACGGCCAGATGGAGTGGGTGGAACTGGTCAACGAATGCCTGACCAACCATAAGACCCGCCTTGTGCTGTACTACCAGCCAATCGTTCCGCTCAGCGGCCCGGCCATTCAGGAAGGTGCCAGCGAGCACTATGAAGTGCTGGTGCGTCTGATCGACCGCGACGGTAACCTGATCCCGCCGGGCAAGTTCATTGCCACGGCTGAAGAGTTCGGGCTTATCAGCAAGATCGACTCGCTGGTGACCATGCGCGCCATCGATATGCTGCAGATGTGGCAGCAGCAGGGCCGCAATGTGCACCTCAGCGTCAACCTGAGCGGCAAGACCTTTGATGATGCCATCTTCACGCAGAACCTGAAGGAAGCTTTAGCTGCGGCCAAACTGCCGCCGAAGGCGCTGATCTTTGAAGTCACCGAAACCGCCTTGCTGCGCGACCTGCAACTGGTGAAGAACTTCATGAGCGACATGCGTGCCCTAGGCGCCGGCTTTGCCTTGGACGACTGCGGTGTGGGCTACTCCAGCTTCAACTACATCCGTCAGCTCGAGCTCGACTTCATCAAGATCGACGGCAGCTTTGTGCGCAACCTGCACCAGAACGACGACGACCAAGCCTTTGTGAAAGCCCTTGCCGACGTGGCCAAGCAGAAGAACATCTCGACCGTTGCCGAAATGGTGGAGCACGAGGCCGCGATGGTGGCGCTGCGCAACATGGGTATCGACTTCGGTCAGGGCTTCTTCTTCGCGCCGCCTGCTGCCGAACCGCAGTCTGGGGTTTGGAAGAAATTTGTGAATTAGGAGACTCATTCCTCGCAGGGGCCAAAACGTCCCCTGTTTTTTGTTGCCTAGGGCCCCTCATTACTGCATACACAACTATCTTTTCTCGTTTCTACGGAGATGTCTGATGAAGACCACCGCATTTCGCCCCGTATTCATGGGGCCTGTCGACTTACGCGACCGCGATGCCATACGGGCCGCAATCCATGAGCTGGAAGCGTCTCTTAATGCACTTGACGAAGTCCCTTTCACGGAGGAGACACTCAAACGTCTTGCCTTTGCATGGGGCTACTACAAGGAACAGGGCCGTGTCGCTTATCATTACCTGAGCCATGCCATCGAACGCCATTGGAGACAGATGCACCCTGAACTGACTACACTCGGTGACGATACTGTTCACACTGCCTTTCGTGCCGACCGGAAGGCACGCGGCCTTGCCGAAGACGGGTATTACCTTTCGGAACTGCGCATGGATGCCGTACGCACCGTGTTGGACGACCATCCACGTGCCCATCGCGTACGGGAGTTGTTACTCCGTTTTCTGACTGAAAACAGCATTACTTAACAGATACAAAGAAACCCGCCGGACGGCGGGTTTCTTTGTGTTTAGAGGTGGAGAAGCGCGGCTTTGAGAATGGCGCGCTCGCGGGTGTTGATAAAGTAGTGGGAGTAATCGTGCGTGAGGGATTCGGCCTCGAGGCGTTCCAGAACGTCTTGCGGGTCGAGCCAGAGCAGCACAAAATCGTCGCGGATCTCGCCGGCATCGAATGCCGTGGGGCCTTTGGGGCCAACCACCTTGGCCAGATACCCCTGCGACACCTGCAGGAAGCCACCCTTGGCGCGGTATTCCTCTACCGTATGAACATGGTGCAGCACCTGCGCCTCGCAGCCGGTCTCTTCCTTCAGTTCCCGCGCCAGACCCGTCGAGAGATCTTCGCCCTCCAGCAAACCGCCACCAGGCAGCTTGTGGTAGCCTTTATTGGCAATAAACATCACGGCCATACGGCCTTCGTCATCCATCAGCACGGCACGGGCGGTCAGGCGAGTATCCGGGTTGGCCGGAAAAGCCGGGTAAGCGTCGGGGTTCTTGTCGTATATTTTTGTTATCATGGCTTTGTATGACATGGGCTACCAGAAAAACTGTCCACAGGACAGACATTTGAAATACAACAAAAAGCCGCCCGAAGGCGGCTTTGGAATAGAGCGGTTACCCGCGCGCACTACTTACGCAGACCGAGGGACTCGATCAGGCTTTGGTAGCGGCTGGCGTCGGACTTCTTCAGGTAGTCCAGCAGGCTGCGACGGTTGGCAACCAGAGCCAGCAGACCACGACGGCCGTGCTTGTCTTGCTTGTGGGTCTTGAAGTGTTCGGTGAGGTTGCGGATGCGCTCGGACAGGATGGCAACCTGAACTTCGGGGGAGCCGGTGTCGCCTTCGGTGCGGGCGTATTGCTTGACCAGTTCGGCGGTGCGCTTTGTGGTGATGGACATGGTATGTCGCTTTCGTTTCGTGACCCTTGACTGTTAGTCAGCCTGCTCCGGGGGTACGGCCAGCGGCAGGAGATAGCTGTGCGTATCGCCCGACTGCAATGCTTTGTCAAGCATTTCATAGGTTACAGCCTGTTCTGCGCCAAACGGGCCATGCTTGATGCGGGTGAGCGTGGTGACATAACCGACCGTGCCCAGCGCCAACGCAATATCGCGTGCCAGTGCGCGGATGTAGGTGCCTTTGCTGACTTCGGCTTCCAGCAAGGCGCTTTCGGGGCTGAAGGTCAGTACTTTCAGATTATGAATAGTGATACGGCGCGGTTCCAGCTGCACCTCGGCCCCTTCCCGCGCCAGTTTGTAGGCGCGCTGACCATCGATCTTCAGGGCCGAGAAGATGGGCGGTTGCTGGGAGATGTCTCCGGTGAATTGCGGCAGGATGGCGCTCAGTTCAGCTTCGGTGGGGCGGATATCCGACCTGGCGACCACCTCGCCTTCGGTATCGTCGGTGGTGGTCTGGCTGCCGAATTTCAGGGTGAAGGTGTAGGTTTTCGGGCCTTCCAGCAAGGCCTGCAGCTGTTTGGTAGCTTTCCCTACACCAATGGGCAGCAGACCATCGGCCAGAGGGTCGAGCGTGCCGCCGTGGCCGATCTTCACGCCCTTCGGCTGTCCGCATTCCTTTTTAAGAAGCCATTTGAGACGGTTGGTGATGCCCGCCGAACTCGGCCCGACAGGCTTATACACGACATAAAAGCCGTGGACGGTGGTAGCGGGCTGCGGAAGCTGCGGCATGGGCGCCGCCTTACTTCATCATCGATTTGGTAGCGGTGGGATAGCTTTTGTCGGTTTCGGCCGGGAAGAAGGTGATGTCCGGAATGTACTTGGTCGCCAGCTTTTCACCGAGGATCTTGCGCATCGGCTTGGCGATCTGGGCATTCAGTTCGGCAAAGAACGCGTCGGTGTTCAGCTCGGTCGGTACCAGCAGGTACATGCGACCCAGGCGGAGGTCCGGCGAAACCCAGCTATCGACAATGCTGAGGCGCGACAGCGGCAGCGTGGAGGCGACACGGCCCTGCACCAGCGCCATAGCGACGACGTGTTGGACTTCGTTAGCGACCTTGTGCTGGCGGGGAGTCATGCTTTTCATGGCCTTGGTTTAGAAGGATTTGCGCGGTTTGTCAAACTTACCTATGCTTATCTTCATGAAGCTGACCTTCCGCCCGATCGGGGACGACGAGATTGAACTGACCAAAGCCATGAAGCGGGATACCGCCGCCAGCGCCATGGGGGATGCCAGCCTGTTTGATCTGTGGTTCGGGCCCGAACGACCCTTCGAGGCATTCATTGCCCGCTTACGCGAACACGACCCGGACAGCTGCCAGTTTGCGCTCTTGAACGGCGATATCATCGGGCACCTGCATCTGATCATGGTCGATGGCGGCGACTGCGGCCATATGACGGACATTTACCTGAAGCCGGCCTACCGTGGTCAGGGTTTAGGTACGCAGTTGGAGGCACAGGCGATGGCGTTCTTCAAAAAGTATGGGGCCCGCCGGGCGCAATTACGCACCAACCCGCACAACGCCAAGCTGATCGCGTTCTATGAGCGTCTGGGATGGGTGCTGGGCGAGCCTTCCGAACATGGTTCGGTGTGGATGAATAAAATATTGGCCTAAGTAAAATACCTTGTCTTAATGCGTACTTACGGTTAGACCACGGCAAACGCCGCATTTTTTGCCCTCTTTTCGAAAGGATTTTTCGATATGACCCAAGCTATCATGCCGTGCAACGGCGTACTGCTTTACCAATACGATGGCACCAGTCGCCACATGCAAATAGCCCTCACCGAGCGTAAGGGCGGCGGTTATGGCCTAACCTTCGGTGGCAAAATCAACCAAACTGAGATCCTTGGCACCCGTGTCGGTACCGTTATCGATATGATTGATCAGCTGTATCAGGAAGGTATTGAAGAACTCGGTGCCAAAGCCCTGAATAACGCCATCTCGCTAGCGCAATTCCGCACTTACGTACAACCCATTAACACCTCACTTATCCGCGTGACGGATAAAGACGAGGACATACTGGCACACAGCTCCAGCTACTACGCCTACCAGACCACTTTTATGGAACGGCAGATGCTGACCAATCTGCCAGAAACGGAGGAACGTAGGGGAGAGATTCTCTGGTGTGAACTGCGCTGGCGCTCCAATGTGGAAAACGATCTGGAACGCCAAACAAGCGTTTCGCTCAGCCACAAGGAACGCGATATCAGCTTTTCGGTCATTCACCACCGCCATGAGCAAGTGTGCGTACTGCATGCCATGGCTCTACTAGCCCACCGCAAACGTCTGTGGCTGGAACGCTGACTATTCTTCTACAAAAAAAAGACCTCCGGAAATTCCGGCGGTCTTTTTTTTTCGCGGATTCGCTTACGCGTTACCTTGCTTGGCGGCGGCCTGCTTGAGATCGTCGATGGTGCGCTTCACTTCCTTCATGGAGAAGGTTTCGACCACGTCGCCTTCCTTGAAGTCGGTGTAGTTGGCGAAGGTCATACCGCATTCGAAGCCAGCGGCGACATCCTTAGAGTCTTCCTTACCGCGGCGCAGGGAGCCCAGCTCGCCGGTGTGAATGACCTTACCGTCGCGGATGATGCGCAGCTTGGTACCACGGGAGATCTTGCCGTCGGTGACCATACAGCCTGCGATCTTGGTGCGCTCGAAGGTGAAGATCGCACGGATCTCGGCGTGGCCATTGACTTCTTCGACCTGGCTGGGGGCCAGCAGACCGGACATGGCGGCCTTGATATCGTCGATCAGGTTATAGATGATGTTGTAGTAACGCAGCTCGATACCGGCACGGTCGGCAACCTCACGGGCGGTGGCATCGGCACGCACGTTGAAGCCGACAACCAGCGCGCTGGCGGTGGAGGCCAAGTTGACGTCGTTTTCGGTGATCACACCCACGCCGGAGGAGATAACCTTGACGCGGACCTGTTGCTGGTCGGCATTGAGTTGATCCAGCGCAAAGGCGATAGCTTCGGTCGAACCCTGTACGTCGGCCTTGACGATGACGTTGAGGTCTTTCTGACCTTCGGCGGCCATACGCTCCATCAGGTTTTCCAGCGTCATCTTGCGGGCAGCCTGGGCACGCTCACGCTCGTTCTGGTCGCGCTGGGAGGCAGCTTCCTTGGCGATACGCTCGTTCTCGCAGACGATGAACTGGTCGCCCGCTTGCGGCACGCCCTGCAGACCCAGAATTTCCACCGGCATGGAGGGACCGGCTTCCTTGACGTTCTGGCCCTTGTCATTCACGAGACCACGCACGCGGCCCCAGTACTGACCGGCGACGAGGATATCGCCGACCTTGAGGGTACCACGGCTGACGACGACGGTGGCGACCGGACCGCGGCCCTTGTCGAGACGGGCTTCGACCACAGAGCCATCGGCACGGCGCTTCGGGTTGGCCTTGAGGTCAAGAATATCGGCCTGCAGCAGGACGATTTCTTCCAACTGGTCGAGACCCATGCCGGTGAGACCGGAGACCGGTACGCACGGCACGTTACCGCCGAATTCTTCCAGAACGACTTCCTGCGCGAGCAGCTCGTTCTTGACCTTCTGGGGGTTGACGTTGGGCTTGTCCATCTTGTTGAGGGCCACGACCAGCGGTACGTCGGCGGCGCGGGCGTGCTGAATGGCTTCAATGGTTTGCGGCATGATGCCGTCGTCGGCGGCAACCACCAGAATCACGACATCGGTCACCTTGGCACCACGGGCGCGCATAGCGGTAAACGCGGCGTGACCCGGGGTATCGAGGAAGGTGATGAGACGGCCGGACGGCGCTTTGACCTGATAGGCACCGATGTGCTGGGTAATGCCACCGGCTTCGCCCTTGACGACGTTGGCCTTGCGGAGGGTATCCAGCAAAGTGGTCTTACCGTGGTCAACGTGACCCATGATGGTCACGATCGGGGCGCGGGTAATGAGGTCGGCAGCGGCGTCTTCGCCTTCCAACAACGTTTCTTCCAGCGAGGTGGTCTGGGCCAGAACCGGGGTGTGACCAAATTCGGAAACGATCACCTCGGCGGTGGACTGGTCGATGGTCTGGTTGGCAGTGACGAATTCGCCCATGCCCATCAGCTTCTTCACCACGTCGGAGGCTTTTTCGGCCATGCGGGCGGCCAGTTCGGCCACGGTGATGAACTCGGGAATGGTGACTTCGCGGAAGACCTTTTCGGCCGGACCTTGTTGTTCAAACTCCGCCGAATCGGACTGACCGCGACGACCGCGACGGCCCCCACGGCGGCCTGCGGACGAGGCACGCTGACGATCGGCAAGGTCTTCCAGATAGGCGTTACGGCCACGCTTGCTGGTCAGGTCACGGCCTTCCGGCTTGCCGGTGGTCGCGGCGCGCTTGCGGGCATCTTCAGCAGAAACCTTGGTGTTGGTGAACGCTTTGCTGTCGATGGTACGGCCCGCCGAGGCACCGGCACTGGCCAGCGTACCGCTTTGCACGCCACCGGCACCGCTGCCGGCACGGGTTGCGGCGCGTTCCTTGGCGGCCTGAGCGGCGGCTTCCTGGGCAGCCTTGCGGGCTTCGTCTTCGGCGGCGGCACGCTCGGCGGCGTCCTTCACACGCTGTACCTGCAGCTCGGTGACCTTACGCAGGTTTTCCTGCATATCGTCCTGCTTCTTCTTCTCAGCATCCTGCGCGGCCTGCAGGGCGGCCATGCGGCGCTGCATTTCTTCCGACGTGGCAGTGGTTGCCGACGGCACGTTGTTGTTGAAGCTGGAGGGCGCATCGAAGCGACGACGACGGACCTCCACCGAGACCTGCCCACCACCGCGCGGCGCGCTGGGGGCCGAGCCTACGCTCAGCGTCCCACCGATGGAGAGGGTCTTCTTGGGGGTGTTCGGGGTATCGGCCATCTGTCAACTTCCTTAAATTCTGCCGCTTTTAGCGCCAATTGCGGGCAAATGTCAAGAGTTGTACCGGATGAACACGCGCGTCTAACGGTTTTTCAGGAAAGGTAAAATTTCGTCCCAGCCCACGGGCGGACGATTGGTTTTGATACGATTGGCAAAAGCCTTGCGTTTTACGGCGGCTGCCAAGGCTTCGGGCGTGGGCAGCACATATACGCCGCGGCCCGGGGCACGGGTGGCGCCGAGCATCACTTCGGGAGTCGGCACCCCCTGCACATTCACAAACCGCAGCAGCGCGCTTTGGGGGTGCTTTTGGCCGGTACCGGCACAGGTGCGGAGGGGGACGTGTTTTATCGCAGTCATTCCTCCTTCTCTCCTTTTTGCTTGGGTTTGGCAAGAGGGTGATGTATACGTTAGCCTACGATTCACATTAGACCTTTGAGGCTGCCATGACTTCTCAGCATGCCGATACTTCTCTTGCCGCGCGTCATTCACGGCTCACGGATGACTTACAGGCGATGCGCCACAAATATCCGCCTTCGCCAAAGCCGGCAATCATCTCTCACTACTCGCGCAAAAACGCGAAAGGTAATGATGACGCCAAGATCCGCCGATCCAATATAGTGGCTGTCATCGCTCTTCTCGTGGTCGGCTACCTGCTGGTCTCCGGCCTTGTTGCCAACATACGCTGGATCATACAATGGATCTTCTAGCCTTACGCCTCCCTGCCCTGCGGGGAGGCGTTTTTTGTGATTTTCTCTATCCGCAGGGCTTGGAAGCAGACCATGTCCGACCTATTCTCGGGACAGACTTACCGACTTATTCCTCACGTTCCCTATCCACCGGAGATGCATGCCATGCTCACGACCCTTGAAGCTCCTGCTTCGACACCTGTTACGACGCCGCGTTGCAAAGGCGTTCATCCGCTCACGAAGGCTGAACTGCAGGCGATCATCGACCGCCACAACAGCGCACTGACGGACGCCTTTCATCACGACGTGCTGCTCGCACAAGGTTTTCCGGGGCACCAGCCCTGGGCCAACGAGAGTTTTCACGACCCTGTGGTGAATGCCTACCTGATGGAACGCTATGCGACCCCTACGGTGAATTAACCCTCGCGACAACGTTACAAAAAAGCCCCGGAATCATCCGGGGCTTTTTGCATGCCGTGGTTAGGCTTGGGCGGCGTCGGAAGCCTTAGCTTCAGCCGGTGCGGCGTCCACGTCATCTTCCTCTTCATCCTCTTCAGCGAACCAGTGCTGGCGGGCAGCCATGATCAGCTTTTGCGCCTGCTTGTCGTTCAGCAGACCGGCGGGCAGCATTTCCTGCAGCTCGTCGGTGGCCAGGTCGCCAAGGTCATCGAGGGTTTTGATGCCCTGTTCGCCCAGCGCCATGATCAGGTCGGCGGTCATGCCCGGCATGGCCTTCAGTTCGTCGCTCACACCCAGCTTGGCCAGACGTTCGGCGGCGGCGTTGATGGCCGTTTGCGCGCGGTTTTGCAGCTCTTGGGCGATACCGATGTCGAGACCTTCAATGGTGGCGATCTCTTCGGCGCCGACCTTCAGCAGGTCGTCGATGCTGCGGAAGCCTTCGGCGATCAGCAGGCGGGCCAGAACGTCATCGACGTCGAGGTTCTGCATGAGGTTGCTGCTCAGTACGTTGTACTCATTGGTGCGGCGCTCGGACTCTTCGGCGTCGGTCATCACGTCGATATCCCAACCGGTGAGGATGGAGGCCAGACGGACGTTCTGGCCGCGGCGACCGATGGCGAGGCTGAGGTTGTCTTGCGGAACCACTACTTCGATGCGGTTATCGTCTTCGTCCAGCACAACCTTACTGACCTGAGCCGGTTGCATGGCGCGGACGAGGAATTCGGCAGCATTCGGCGACCATTCGATGATGTCGACGCGCTCGCCTTGCAGCTCGGTAGTTACGGCCTGCACGCGCACGCCACGGATACCGACGCAGGCGCCGACCGGGTCGAGGTTACGGTCGTAAGACTTCACGGCGATCTTGGCGCGGAAGCCCGGGTCGCGGGCAGCGCCCATCACTTCAATCGTCCCGTTCTGGATTTCCGGAACCTGCTCCTTGAACAGCTCCACCAGGTATTGCGGGTGGGTGCGGGAGACAAAGATCTGCGGGCCGCGGGCCTGCGGGTTGACCTTGTAGATGTAAGCACGGATGCGATCGCCCTGCTTGAAGGTTTCGCGCTGGATGGTTTCATCCTTCGGCAGCCAGGCTTCGGCACGGCCGAGGTCGATCAGGGCGCCGTTGAAGTCGGCACGCTTGATGATACCGGAAATGATGGTGCCGACGGCGTCCTTGTAAACTTCCAGTTCCTTGGCGCGCTCAACATCCTTCACCTTCTGGAAGATGACCTGTTTGGCGGCCTGGGCGGCCACGCGACCGTCGAAATACTTGGCCGGCAGCTCTTCCATCAGGTATTCGCCGATCTGGATGTTCGGGTTCACCTTCTGGGCTTCGGCGAGCAGAATCTGGCTCGGGTTGCTCTTCAGCGGGTAGCCGCGCTTGTCGCAGGCCGGGCGCATTTCCGGCTCGCGGCCTTCGCGTACAGCCGCGCGGGCTTCTTCCGGAGACAGCACTTCCATCACCATCTTCACCACCTGGGTGAGGCGCTTGATGTGCACTTCGCCGCTGACGCGGTCGATGTGGGCCTGTACGGTCAGTTCCAGCGGTTGCAGGTTCAGCTCGGCGGCCAGCTTCTTGCGGGCGGCCATCTGGATGGCCTGTTCCATCACTTCGAGCACCTGCTCTTTTTCGATATCCTTCTCGCGGGCTACCATTTCCGCAATCTGTAAGTATTCCAGTGCCATGTGTGGCTCTCCTTTTGGTTAAGTTCGGTTTAAATTATTCGGTATCAGAATCGGCAGACTCTTTGAGAGCTTCTGCCTTGGCCGTTGCGGCCTTCATCATCTCACGCAGTTCCTCGGCACTCGGGCTGAGGTGGGCGTGGTGAATCTGGTCGTGACGTACGGTGAGCGTGCCGGTGCCGTCTTTCAGGGTCAGCGTCACATCGTCGTCGGTCGGCTGGGAAATAAGACCGACAGCACTGCCGAGCACACCCTTGCCGTTCGGTGCGGGTACCGGGCGGTGCAGGGTGATCTTGGCCTGCTTGCCGTTGAAGCGTACATAGTCGGCGGGCTTGGTGAGCGGACGCTCCAGACCGGCAGAGCCGACCTCCAGCGTGTACGGGCTCTTGATGATGTCGGACACGTCCATCTGGGCTGATAAGGTGCGCGAGGCCTGGGTGCACAGCTCCAGCGTCGGGCTGGTGCCATCCGGCATCTCGGCCATCACATCCAGCGTCAGCTTGCCGCGGCCGCTGGCGGTACCGCCCGAAAGACGGGCGTGCACCAGCACCAGGCCGTGAGCCGCCAGAGCCGCACCTGCGAGTTGGTTAATCTGTTCGGCGAGTGTCGCCATATGTATCGTATCCCCCTTGGTTCCCGGTGCTTTGGCAACAAAAAAAGCGGCCAGCGGCCACTTCGGATTGCTATCAGTCAGCTCCAGAGTGTTAGGCAGGCGTGTCTCTTTTGGTTTCCCCCTGAGAGTCAGCGGCTGCTGTTGGTCGCAATGTGGAGGAAGTTCCTTCCCCTGTCAAGCCGCTTACGCCGTTTTTATCGCCTTGATAAACCACGGATTACGCCCGGCAATCTGGGCTTTTTCCTGATATTTCGTAGGTTGCCACCAGACTGGCGCCTGCATGAGCAGTTGCGGACCGAGAGCCGCTTCACCGCCTGCCTCACCGCCGTCGGCCAGACGTGCGGAGGGTTTACAGTCGGCAGCGGCACGCACGGTCTGCTCCAGTTGCAGACCTTTAATAGGGTGTAGCGTGGCAATAGTGTGGTAGGCGTAGGACGGCCAGTCCGACACCACCCAGAGCTCGCCGTTCTTGACCAGATGCTGTTTGATGGTCTCCACCAATTCCGGCTGCACGATGCGGCGCTTGTGGTGCGACGACTTCGGCCAGGGGTCGGGGAACAGGATAAGCACCCGCGCTAGAGACGCCGGTTGCAGCAGGCCGGAGGTGAACAGCGTCCGGGAATCTTCCGGATAGATACGCACGTTGGGGAGCGGGTTCTTCTGAAGCGCCTTCAGCAGGGTTTGCAGGCCGTTGAGGTAAATCTCGGAGCCGATGAAATTCATAGCCGGATTGGCTTTGGCGCGCTCGTACAAGGCCATGCCGTTGCCCATTCCCAGTTCCACTTCCAGCTGCTTGCGGTCACTCACAAAAGCGGTATCCGGTGCCCACGCCTGCAGCAGGCTCTTCAGCTCAGCCTGCTCCTGTTCGCTCATGCGCGTAGCAAGTCGTCCAGTCGTTATAATAGGGCGCGGGTGTGGAATGCTCATGCCCGCCTAGGTAGGCGATTTGAACAGCTCTGGCAAGCGGTTAGAGAGATTGCGTGGGAGAAACCGGTTCGTCCGGAAGGACATCCTGCGGCATGACAGCCGGCATTTCGGGAGCCGGTTGCGCGTTGTCGCGTCCGCAGACCTTGGCCATGGTCGGGTGACGTTCGAAATACGATTTGCTGTAATCATCGCAGGTCAGGCGCTGCTCGGCCGCCATGCGGAAACCACCGCCGCCATAACGGGCTGCGGGTACATAGGCCGGTGCGGGCTGGGCCATGTTGGTGGCGGGCTGGGTTGCCGCCACAGCCTGCTGATGACAGGCATCCAGCTGCTGTTCCAGTTCGGCGACGCGAGCGACAAGCGCGGCGGTATCGGCGACAGGAGCGGGCATAGACGACGAGACGGTGTCTTGGGCTTGCGCGGTCGCTACGAGAAGCAGACCGGCAACCACCAAAGCGAGGGGGCGTTTCATGGAGGGTATCTTAACCATACTTTTTCTACTTTGAAAACCGTCCCCTACCCCTTTGAAAGCTTAGCGTATGTTTGCCTTGAGCGTGTCGGCCAAGGTGGTCGCTTCCCACGGGAAGGTGCCTTCTCCGGCCGAACCCGCCGCACGCCCGAAGTGTCCGCCGCTGGCGGTAGGCAGATAGATAGGTGCATTCAGGCCCAGATGCATGCGGATACCGCGTGGCGTGAGGCTCATGGAGCGGCGCACGGCGTGCTCTAATGCCGCTGAGGAATAGGCGGACGTGCCGAAGGTTTCGACATAAATGGACAGCGGTTCGGCGATACCGATGGCATAGCCGAGCTGGATTTCGCACTTACGGGCCAGACCTGCGGCAACGATGTTTTTAGCGACATAGCGCGCGGCGTAGGCGGCAGAACGGTCGACCTTGGTCGGGTCTTTTCCTGAAAACGCACCGCCGCCGTGGCGGGCGTAGCCGCCGTAGGTATCGACAATAATTTTGCGTCCGGTAAGGCCGGTATCGCCTGCCGGGCCGCCCAGGTTAAAGCTGCCGGTGGGGTTAACCAGAATGCGGGTTTCGTCATCCATCCAGCCGTCCGGCAGTACCTTTTGCCACGCTTTGGTGATGAGCGCCTTGAGCTCATCCTGACGAGCCTCTGCCGTATGCTGATGACTGATAAGAAGCGTGTGGGCGCGCACCGGGCGGTCATCCACATACTCCACCGTAATCTGCGATTTGGCATCCGGCAACAGCAGGGCGCCTTCGCCCTTCTTACCGGCGCGGCGCACGGCTTCCAGCTCGCGCAGTACGGCGTGGGCGTAGTGGATGGGCGCGGGCATCAGCTCCGGTGTTTCATCGCAGGCAAACCCGAACATCAGGCCCTGATCGCCTGCGCCTTCGGACGCGCGGGCACCGGCATCGACACCCTGCGCAATTTCCGGCGACTGTTCATGCATCTTGTTGAGGATCTTTACCGTCGCCGCATCGAAGCCTTCGTTCACGTTCTTTGCGTAGCCGATGGTCTCGATGGTTTTGCGGACGACGGTGTCCACATCCACTTTGGCGTGGGTACGGAATTCGCCGCCGAGGCAGGCGAAGTCGGTCGTCACGAGAATTTCGGAGGCGACGCGGGCTTCCGGGTCCTGTGCCAGATAGGCATCGAGAATGGCATCAGAGAGCTGATCGGCCAGTTTGTCGGGGTGACCGCAGGACACAGCCTCGGACGTAAACAGGTGGGAGCCTGCAGGGGGATTCTTTTTCATATTAAAAGAGACTCTATAGCCGAACTTCTGCCCGTTGCAAGCATTGACGCACCGGGGGGGCTTCTGGCACGTTACACATGATGCAAGACACCAACACAACCGAAACGGTTTTTACTATCGCTTACCATGGCAAGCCGGTGGGCGAACTCACCGTGCAGATCGCCGAAAGCGTCGGCGACCTTGATGTACCCCACCTGTGCCAAGCCGCTGCTGCTGCGGTGTGTGCGCATATCGAGCCCTACCGTGCCCCGGCCGAAGAGAGCGAGGATATGTCGGACGACGAGGCCCTGCCGTGGGAGTTGACCCTGCGCTTCGGCGGCACCGCCGAAGGCCGCGACCTCAACCGCGAATTCCGCCACAAGGATTATGCCACCAATGTACTGAGTTTTCCGTCCGACGACGAAGAGCCGGAAGGCGATACGTGGTATGTGGGCGATATCTTCATTTGCGTGCCGGTGCTGGCGAAGGAATCGGACGAACTGGAGATTCCGCTGGCTGCTCACCTGCAGCACCTGGTGGTGCACGGCATGCTGCACCTTGTGGGTTACGACCACGATTTAGGCGAGGCCGAAGCCGAGGAAATGGAAAACCTGGAGCGTACCATTCTGGCCGAGATGGGCCTGCCCGACCCATACCTTGCCCATGAAGTTCTGATGATGAAGGACGCCTAGCGTCCCGTTCTCCTATTTAACAAAATATAAAATTATAAAATAAAAAGCCCCCGCATGTTCGAATCTCTCCGCAAAGCCTTCTCCCGCGTCAAAAAAGCTGCCGAGCTTTCGCCACACATCGATGACCTGTACGCCGCATTTGAAGAGCGCGAAGGCGATGCGCCGCTGAAGCGCCACGAGCGCGAACTTCTGGAAAATACACTGGCGTTCTCGGCCATCACCGCCGACGATGTGGGAATGCCGCGCGCCGATATCGTCGGCATTCCGCATACCGCTGATTTTGCCACGGTGCTGAAAGCGTTCCAGGACAGCTACCACAGCCGTCTGCCGGTAATGGGCGCCGACCTGGACGATATTAAAGGTCTCGTGACGTTGAAGGACGTGATCGCGCTGCTGGGCCGCGAACAGGATTTTGATATGGGCAAATTAGTGCGCCCGGTGACGTTCGTACCCGAAAGCATGCCCCTGCCCCGCGTACTGCACATCATGAAGCGTACCCGTGTGCCGCTGGTAATGGTGAGTGACGAATTCGGCGGGACCAGCGGGTTAATTACGCTGAAGGACATCATGGAAGAAATTCTAGGTGACTTTGAAGACGAGCACGAGGATGGCAAGGGGCCGGGACTGACCTCGCTCGGTAACAAGCGTTACCGCGTGCAGGGCGACTACGCGCTGGAAGACCTGGACAGCCAGCTTAATACCGACCTGGCCACCGCTTACGATGATGTGGAAACTATCGGCGGTGCTGTTATGCGTGAAGCCAAGACCGTACCGGTGAAGGGCCAGACCTTCCGTTTGAGCGGGGGCGTGCATGTGACCGTGACCGGTAGCGATGGCCGCCGTGTCCTTTCGGTTGATGTGAAACTGGAAGACTAAGTTCTATGACCCTTTCTGTTCTGACCTCACGCGTTTCTGTCTGGATGAACGCACGCGCCAAGCGCCCGATGGGTGTAGGCATTTTTGTGCTGGGTGCCTGTATGACCCTTGGGTATGCGCCCTTCGGCCTATGGCCGGTGGCGGTGTTGAGCCTGGCCGGTTTGTGGTGGATGGTACGCCATGCCAGCTCTTCCAAACAGGCGATGGGAGCCGCACTGGTGTGGGGCCTTGGGCACCACCTGACCGCGCTGTACTGGTTGCCGTGGGCCTTCTTCAAGGATTCCGGCGGTAGCTGGCTGGCGGCCATCGGCGGCGGTGTACCTGCCGTGGGCGTGCTGGCGCTGTTCAGCACCCTTACCTATGTGATGGCATCGTACGTCGCTTTCAAACTGCTGCAACGCGACCGCCGCGTGCTGGGGGGTGTGGCGTGGGTGGCGACCATTGTGGTGCTCGAATTCCTCAAAGGCCTGCACCCGATGGGTTTCCCTTGGCTACCGGTGGGGGCTATCTTTGCCAGCAGCCTGACGCTGATGCAGACGGCGTCTCTGGGTGGCGTGTGGCTGCTCTCGGCGATCGGTGCAAGCCTGGCGGTACTGACCACCAGCGGCCATAAGCGCGCTTACATGGCCATTGCCGGTGTGATCGTCCTCATGGCGGGTTACGGTACATGGCGCCTGCAGCACATTCCGATGAGCACGACCGGCGATATGGTACGTGTGGTGCAGCCGAACATCCAGAGCGCCCACAAATGGGACCCCAAGACGCGCCTGATGTTCCTGCAGGACACTCTTAAAGTGGCGCTGGATAACAATGAAGGCCCGGCACCGCATACCGTGATCATGCCCGAAACCGCCGTGGCATTTTATCTGCCGGAAGAAGATGATGTGCGCATGGCGATCGCCAACCGCATTACGGCAAGCCTGCCTGCCGACAGCGGCCTGATCACCGGCAGCATCCGCCGCGGACCTAACCCCGGCAAACCGCTGCCGAAGTTTTATAACAGCTTTGTAGCACTGGATGGTCAAGGAGTTCTGCGCGGCGTGTACGACAAGCAACTGCTGGTGCCATTTGGAGAATATATTCCGCTGCGCGACTGGCTGGAGCGCCTGCCGCTGCCGATGCCGCTGCGCACACTCAGCCAAAGCCGCATTGACTTTAGTCATGGCACCCGCAGCCCGCTGCTGCCCACCCCGGCCGGTGAGGCGTTAGGGCTTATCTGCTACGAAGGTATCTTCCCGTGGCATGTGGCGCGCCACTCGGAAGAGGCGCGTTATCTGGCGAATATCACCAATGACGGCTGGTTTACCGGCACTATTGCGTTGTACCAGCATGCGGCGCTTTCGCGTCTGCGCGCCGTGGAAACCGGGCTGCCGCTGGTGCGGGTTGCTAACACCGGGCTTACATTGGTGTATGATGGCCTCGGGCGTGAAATACTACGATTGCCTATTAACGAAGCAGTACGGGCAGACGTCGACTTGCCCCCCCGGTTGCCCTCTACGCCTTTGTTATCGCTTTTAAATATGTAAACGCATTCGTTTTATTAGATGTGAACCGCTTCGCTTTTTGCCGTATCGCTTCGCTTAGTATTAAGCAGTTAGGGTAGCTTGGCATCAAGATATCGTATTGTATTCATATTACACTTCGTTTATAAGAGCCCCATGACTCCACGCCCCCGCGACCCGATTGATACCCACGTAGGCCAACGCCTGCGTCTGCGCCGTACCATGACAGGTATGAGCCAGGAGCGTCTGGGCGATGCCATCGGTGTGAGCTTCCAGATGGTGCAGAAGTACGAGCGTGGCGACTGCCGCGTCGGTGCCAGCCGTCTGATGAAAATCTCTTCGGCCCTCGGTGTGCCGGTCTCGTTCTTCTTTGAAGGTTTTCAGGGTGCAGCTCCGGCTCTGGCTGTTGCCGAAGACAAGAAGAGTCTGGATGAAAAGGTCCTTCACAGCAAGGAAACCATTGATCTGCTGAAGGCCTACTATTCTCTTCCGGAAGCCGTGCGCAAGCACGTGCTGGGCATGATCAAAGGACTTGATAAAGAGCAAGCCGCTTAACAAAAACCCGCCGGATGGCGGGTTTTTGTTTTATTTTATTCACCCAGTTTAAAATTCAGTTGGCGCTCACGCTCGGCATAGGCAGTGACAATGGTGGAGACCAGCGGGTGGCGCACGACGTCGCTTTCGCGGAAACGAACAATCTCGATATCGCGGAGGCCGTCGAGGGTTTCGATCGCATCCTTCAGACCATTCGGTTGCGGCACATAGCCGTTGGGGGTACGCAGCGGCGGAAGGTCGGACTGGGCGGGGTCTCCGGTGACGAACATGCGGGAATTTTCGCCGAGACGGGTGAGGAACATCTTCATCTGCGTCGGCGTGGTGTTCTGGGCTTCGTCCAGCAGCATGATGCTGTCTTTAATGGTACGGCCGCGCATATAGGCCAGCGGTGCAATTTCAATCTGGCCGGATTCGCGCATCTTGGCCCAGCGTTCGCGGCCCAATGTATCATCCAGTGCATCAAACAGCGGACGCAGATACGGATCAATCTTCTCTTCAAATGTGCCGGGCAGGAAGCCCAGGCGCTCACCGGCTTCCAAAACCGGGCGGGTCAGGATAATGCGGGAGACCTGGCGGCCCACCAGCATGCTGACGGCCTGCGCCACCGCCAGATAGGTTTTACCGGTACCGGCCGGGCCGGTGCCGAAAACCAGCGTGTTCTTTTGCAGAGCCGAAACATAGCGGTGCTGGGTAACGCTGCGTGGCATAAGCTTGAGTTGGGGTGTGGCGATGACCGTCGAGCCGCTCAGCAGATCGGCCGAGCGCATGGAATTATCGAGCACGCCGTCGGTCAGGCGCAGCGCGGCTTCCACCTGCGAGGGGCTGATGGCGACGCCGTTTTTGAGAAGTTCGTACAGGTCTTCCAGCACCTGTTTGGCCTGCCCGGCCTGCGGGGCGGGACCGAAAATCGCCAACTGGTTACCGCGGGTGACGAGTTGCACCCCGAGATTGTCTTCGATCAGCTGCAGGTGAGCATCGTGGCGACCGCACAGGTCTTGCAACAACTGGTTGGAGGAGAAGGTGAGTTGGAGAGGCGACTGTTCGGGCATTGGCACAAGTATTCAGCGTTTTAAGGCGTGTGTCTAGTAGCTGGGCATATCGTTTTCGGGAAAGCCTTGCTACGCGTCATTCTGATCCTTATAGGCTTAGGGCCTGCAGGCGCTGACAGACATAAAAAACGACCCTGCTGATTCTTCAGCAGGGTCTGTGATTCGCTCAAAAGGGTCATGCCGCTTTTTTCTGTTCCGGTACCGCATCGGTTTTGCGGTTTGGCCGCATCCGCATCATGAATGCGAATTTGCGTGGCTGTTCCAGACGGGTGTCCGTGATCACGGTCACCGGCTGTACATTTTCCGTCGCCGCAGGTTGCTGCGTCGTGTTCTCACCGGGGTTAACGAGATGAGGGTATTTATTCTCGGCATACCAGACCAACGCCTGAAGACATGCATACAGGCCTATGACAACCAACACGATGATGTGAAGGGGATCCATGATCACTTCCTGCCTGTCTGCTTGGTCTTGTAGTTGAAGTACTCATAGATGCCTGCACATATGCACATACATCCCAAAATAGCCGTGGCCCAGTAGATCCACTCTCCGTTTACGCTTTCCATTTCAGCCTCCGCCGCCAAAAAATAAGATGTGTTGCTTGTTACGCGATTACGTAATCTTACGTACTTAAATTAGGCGAGCGAAACCGCCATCACAAGGGCATCTCCTTGCGTTTTGCTTACAGGATCGCGGTAATATCCGCCCCTTTTGCCGATTTTTTGGAGACCGTGTGTCTCGTACAGCTTGATAGCAGCGACGTTGGTGGCATCGACCTCTAATGTAAGTCCTTCACATTGCTTGCTACGCGCCATTTCCAATGCTGCCTGAACCAGTGCGGAGCCAAAATGTTTACGGCGATGTTCCGGTGCCACGTAGAGGGTGAGGATATCGGCCTGAGCTAGTGGCATGGCTTGAATCAGACTATACCCTGCGGCGTAAGGCTGGTCGGTTATCAGCAGATAATGATGGGGTGTGGCCAGCAGCGCTTCGGCCTGCGCACGTGTGAGAACCGGGTCGCTCCAGTTTTCCGGCAGGGTGGCGGCCAGCACGATGGCCACGTTACTGCACCTTCTTGTACGTAAGGGGCTTGATGTAGACCGGCTGCGGCGGCAGGTGCGCGTCGGTGTTTTGCGCCAGCGTCAGCATATGGCGGGCATCCAGAGTGGTGATAGGTGTCGCTGTGGCGTGCATCAGGCTGGCTTGCGCAAAGAGGGTACCTTCGGTGGGGGGTACGGCACTGCATGCGGCGGTGGTGTGCGGCTCGGCATTTGCGCTGAACGTTTGCGTGTAGGCTTGGCCGCCGGCGGCATCCAGCAGCACCGTGAAGTCGGTTTGGGGATGATGGTCAGCGCGAATCTGAGTGGCCAGAGCCTGCAGCGTGGAGAGACCGATGATCTGGAGGGACGGATTGAGAAGCTTGAAAGCCTCGGCGGTGGCCAGGCCGAGACGGATACCGGTGAAGCTGCCGGGGCCGATGGCGACGAGGATCGTGCGGATATCCTTCACCGTGACGTTGGCCTGCTGCATCAGGCGTTGCAGTTCGGTGGGGAGGATATCGGAACTGCGCGGTGCTTCGGTGGTGAAATGCACACTACCTTCATCTATCTGAATAGCCATAGAAAGTCCGGCAAAAGAGCAATCAAGTGCGAGCGTGGCGTGCGGGGTCGTCATGGGGGCTTTTTGGCCTGTCAGCTTCGTTTGGTCAAGGGGTTATAAGATTGCAAGGAGAGAGAACCCCATGAGCCTTATCAACGGAGGCCCCTTGCCCATCGCGATCGTCGCGCAGGAAACCCTGCCGCGTGAAGCGCGTGAGCCTGTACAGGCCAAGCCCCTGCCGAAAGGCGAGGCTGCCGCCCATTATCAGGCCAACAAGGATGCCGCCCGACGCCCGCCTCAGAAAGAAACCCCAGATGACCGCGGGCAACGCGTAGATATTGACGCCTAAGGGTTAACTACCGATAATAATAACGCCTTGAACTAGGCAGAGTGCCGTGGAAAGCGCTCTTACAACCAGGAGAGAAAAGCATGACGCTTGAGATTTCGGCCAAGATGGCCAGTATTACCGGCCTGCGCAAGCAGGAAGAACGTGTGGCCAAGGCCGCCGTCGATATTTCCAACGCCTTTACCTCGGCCCAGAATGCCATGGCTGCCGACAGCGTCGCCATCAGCGACCGTGCTGCCGTTGTGCCTGCTGTGGAAGATGCCGTGCGCGGTGCCGTATTGAGTGACGGCGACGTGACCCAGCCGATCGTCGATATGTTGCAGGCGGTCAGCGCTTATAAGGCCAATGCCGCGGCGTTCCGTGTGACATCGGATCTGGAGCAGGCGACTTTGGATATGATCGGGAAGAAATAGATTTTTCGTTGCCTTTTAAGCCCGCATTTGCGGGCTTTTTTAAGTCTGGAGAGGGCTTGCGGGGCTGTGTGGAGAAGCGTAGGGTGACGCTTGTTTAACAGTACCAAAAAGACCAATGCGGAGAGCCTATGGCAACCAGCACGAAAAAGGCCGCAACCGGCCGCACCCCGAGCAAAAAGACCACCGAAACGACCGAGACTGATGACGCCCTGAGCCTGCGCACCCTGCGCCGCCTGCTGACCGGCCACGGCCTGGCCCGCACCCTGCCCGATGCCCGCGATGCCGTATGGCCCTGGCTGGCGCAAAAGGTTGCCAGCCGCAAGAGCGGTGAGCCGTTCCGTGTGGATGTGCTCAACCCCGCAGGCAGCCCGCACGGCTGGCTGCTGGTGGTGGTCGATGACCAGCCGTTTTTGACCGATACCGTGAGCATGGCGGTACGTCGTCATAACCCCGACTTGGGCGGTGTGTGGCACCCGGTGCTGAGCGTGAGCCGCGAGCGCGGTAAGCTGGTATCTGCCGAAGCCGGCCGCGCCACCAGCCGCAAGGCATTGGAAGCGTGGATTCTGGTGCAGATCCGTGGTCTTGACCCCGAAGGCATTGATGCGATGGTGACCGATGTGCGCCAGAGCCTGAACCTGAGCCGAGCCGCCGTGCGCGATTTTGACGCCATGCGCGACAAGATGGATGTGCTGGCCGATGGCTTCGGCAAAGGCGAAGAACGCGAGTTTCTGCGCTGGGTAGCGCAGGGTCATATGATCCTGCTCGGTTACCGCCACTACGATTACCGCAGCACCAAGTCCGGTCTGGCCGTCAAAGCGACGCCGGACAGCGGCATGGGGATTCTGGCCGAAACCGAGAGTGCCGTACGCGAAGAAAAGCAGGTGAGTGAAGTGGGCAGCCTGCGCCTGTATGTGGATGGCGGCGAGAATCTGGTTCTCAGTAAAACCCCGGAACTGAGCCGTGTGCACCGTGGCGTGAGCATGGACTACGTGGGTGTGATGGAACGCAACGCCAAGGGTGATGTGATCGGTGAACACCGTTTTGTTGGCCTGTACACCAGCGGTGCCTATACCAGTGCCGTGTCCACCATTCCGCTGCTGCGCAGCAAGCTGGCCAATGTCATCAAGTCCATCAACTGGCCCAAGGGCAGTTTTAACGCCCGTACCCTACAGGGTGTGCTGGATATGTGGCCGCGCGATGAACTGTTCCTCAGCGATACTGATACCCTTGAGCGTTTAGCCATTGCTACCGTGGATGTACACGAGCGTCCGGACGTGGCCGTACTGGTACGTACCAGCGCGCGCGAAACCGCCGCGACGGTGATTGTCTTCCTGCCGCTGGCCCGGATGCACACCCGCCAGCGTGAGCGTGTGGCGCAGCTGCTGGGTGAGAAATTCGGTCACCCGGTGCGTGAGTTTAAAGTGGAGCTGGGCAGTGGCGAGCTGGCGCGGATGGTGTTCCGTCTGCCGTGGTTTAATCAGTTCACGCCGGATGAAGCCGAGTTGACCCAGGCCGTACGTGCCTTGGTACGCGGCTGGGACGACGACATGCAGGACGCCATGGTGGCCAAGCACGGCGCCCACGACGGTATTGTGAACTGGCGCACCTTTGGCCCGCTGGCCGATGTAACCTACCGCAGCGCCACCCATGTGAATGTGGCCGTGGACGACGCCTGCTTTGTGGCAAGCACCCGCGACCAAGAGGTGCGTCTGGAAGAGCGTGACGGTTTGCGTCTGCGCTTGCTCAAGCGCGGTGGCCGCTGGACGCTGGCCGAGCTGATGCCGCTGGTGGACAGCTGTGGCTTGAAAGCGCTGAGCGAAGATACCTTCCAGCTGGGTGATGTGTGGGTACACGACGTGCAATGCGCCATGCCGGATATGCCGCTGACCGATGCCAACCGCGCCGCATTGATCGCGGTGGTGGATGCCTGCCTGCGCGATATTCTGGAAGAAGACAGCCTGAACCGTTTGGCACTGGGTGCCGCAATGGGCGTGCGTGAAATTTCGGTTTGGCGCGGGTGGGTGGCTTACATGCAGCAGGTGGACCGTCGCCTTGACCCCCGCACCGTGCGCCAACTGGTACGTGCCCGCCCGGACCTAGCCCGCACCTTGTGGGAACTGTTTGCCGCCGAGCATGAACCGGGCGTGGCCGATGCCCGCCGCAAGCGTTTTGCCAAGCCGCTGGAAGCGACGATGGATCAGGCGATTCTGGACATGGCAACCGCCGAAGAAGAGCGTGTATGGCGCACGGCGTATGGCGTGGTAAAGGCTATCTTGCGGACCAACGTCTGGCAGCCGGGCCGCGAAGCCGCCAACAATGGTGTCGGCGAAGCGATCGCCTTCAAGCTGGACTGCGCCCATGTACCGGGCCTGCCCGAGCCGCGCCCGTGGCGTGAAATCGCCGTGTACCACCCGCAGGTGGAAGGCGTGCACCTGCGCGGCGGTCCGGTGGCCCGTGGGGGCTTACGTCACAGCAACCGCGCCAGCGACTACCGCACCGAAATTCTGGGCCTGATGACCGCGCAGATGCGCAAGAATACCATCATCGTGCCGGTGGGTGCCAAGGGTGGTTTCTTCGTGCGTCGCGGTGTGCCGGTAGACGCTTACAAGCTGTATATCCGTGCTCTGCTGAGCATTACCGATACCTACGATGCCAAGGGCAACGTCGTGGCACCGCGCGGTGTGGTGCGTCATGACAATGACGACCCGTATCTGGTTGTGGCGGCCGACAAGGGCACTGCTAAGTTCTCGGACACCGCCAACGGGGAAGCGATGGCCGCCGCGTACTGGGATGGCATCAAGGATGGTTTCTGGCTGGGTGACGCCTTTGCCAGCGGCGGCAGCAAAGGCTACGACCACAAGGAAATGGGCATTACCGCACGCGGTGCATGGGTGAGTGTGATGCACCACCTGAATACTTTGGACCTGCTGCCGAAGGCCGAGCGCCCGGTGACGATTGTGGGTGTGGGTGACATGGGTGGTGACGTCTTCGGGAACGGCCTGCTGCGCGACAAGCACGTGCAATTGCTGGCGGCGTTCAACCACATGCACATCTTCCTTGATCCGAATCCGGATCCGCTCAAAAGCTTTGCCGAGCGTCAGCGACTGTTCGATGCAGGCCTCGGCTGGGATGGTTACGACACCAAGCTGATCTCGGCCGGTGGTGGTGTCTTCCCGCGTGCTGCCAAGCGCATTGATCTTTCTCCGGCCATGCAGGCGCGTCTGGGTGTCAAAGCCAGCCACATGGTGCCGGAAGACCTGATCAAGGCGATTCTGCGTGCCCAAGTGGATGTGCTGTGGAATGGCGGTATCGGGACCTACATCAAGGCCAGCGATGAATCGCATCTGGCCGCTGCCGACAAGGCCAACGACGATGTGCGCGTGGATGCCACCACCGTGCGCGCCAAGGTCATCGGTGAAGGTGGTAACCTCGGTATCACGCCGCGTGGCCGTGTGGAACTGGCCCGTCATGGCGTGGCGCTGAACACCGACGCGCTGGACAACAGCGCCGGTGTAGATACCAGCGACCACGAAGTGAACGTGAAGATCCTGCTGCAGACTGCGTTGCGCAACGGGTCTCTGGATGAGAACGGCCGCGTGAAGCTGCTGCGTTCTCTGACCGATGACATCGCAGTGCTCGTGCTGCGCGACAACGCCCAGCAGAACCTGGCCGTAACGATGGACTGTGCCGAGAGCGAGACCTACCACACCGAACTGCACGGCTGGCAGGAAAAGCTGGTGCGCGATGACATCATCGACCCGATCGTGGACTGTCTGCCAACCCTGAAGGAACTGAAGAGCCGCCCCGACGGACGCTACACGCGCCCGGAAATGTGCGCATTGCTGGCCGGGACCAAGGCGTGGCTGCGTGCGGAAATTCTGCGTGACACAGAGCTTCTGACCAACCCGATGCTCAAGCCCTTACTGGCGTGGTACTTCCCACGTGGCTTACAGACAAAGTTCGGTCCGCTGATTGAAAAGCACCCGCTGGCGCATCATATTTTGGCAACCGTTCTGGCGAATCTGCTGGTCAACCGTCTCGGGATCCTTTCGATTCCGCGACTGATGGGCGACTTTGAAGCCAGCGCCCGTGACGCCGCCCGTGCGTTAGGTGTAGCGGCGATGGTGAGTGATCTGGCCGGCCTGTGGGCACGTCTGGAACACCTCGATACCACTCTGCCGCTGAAGACCACGCTCGCCGTCAGCCAGCGTCTGAAACTCGTGTGCGGCGTGCTGGCCGCGTGGGTGCTGCGTCACGGTCAACCGGTGGATGTGAACCTGTGGATCGGACGCCTGCAAAAGCCGGTGGCCGAGATTCTGGAGATTCTGCCGACCGCTCTGAAGGGCCGCCCCGAAATGGCACGCTGGGCAGACGAATGGCAGGCCATGGGTGTACCGAAGGATATGGCCGGGCGTCTGGCACAGCTGTCTCCGCTGGTGGTGGCACCGGATGTGGCGATGCTCAGCAGCGAACTGAAGAAGCCGCTGGGCGACGTCCTGCTGACGCACCTGCGTGTGGGTGAGGTGCTGAAAATGCCGGGGCTCATCCGCAAAGTGCGCACCATGCCGGTGCCGGATGCGTGGACGCGTCAGGCCGTGCAAACCATGGCGCAGGAAGTGTTCTCCCGCCAGACCGCGCTGAGCCGCCGCCTGCTGGGCAAGAACATCGCGCTGGATGCGTGGGTGAACGACCATGCCGACAAGCTGGAGCGCTACCACACGCTGGTGCGCGACATGATGAAGACGCGCGATATGAGCGTGGCGATGCTGAGCGTTGTGATCGGCCGCCTGCGCGAGCTGGAGTCGTAAGGCTCCGGCACACACCTGAAAAAAGCGGCCAGGCCGCTTTTTTCAGTACTATGGGTTACTTGGCCGCAGGGTGCACCCATTCCGGCGGCAAGGGCTTACCCGGATCCTTCAGCGGGCCCACGGTAAAACCGGCGTTACGGCGTAATTCGATCAGGGCACGGCGCTGGTCGGGGCTTCCCAGATCTGTTTCCAGCGACGCGGCATAGGCGGCGCGTTCCTGCGCGACGATGCGGTTCCATTCCTCTACCGGCATTTCCTGCGGGCGCAGGTTGTCGTGGCTCAATGTCGCTTCGTACGCAATGGCCTGACGGGCGAGCTGATAGACGGCTTCCGGATCGGTCGCGATCCATTCGTTTACCTGAGCACCTACCATCTGGTTGAGGCCGTTACGGGAGGCGGTCAGTACGGCGCCGCGCTCGGTACCGGCATACGCCTGGATGTAGGGCAACGTACGCACCTGGAAGACATAGAAACAGAACGCGGCACGCAGACGGTCGCCCTGCGCGAACAGCTGATTGGCGACCAGACCCCACGACATGGGGTCTACCTGCTGCGGGCTGGCGAGCAGGCCGATCATGATCGGATCGGCCTCGGCCGGCGGCGTTGCCGGTTTGGCTTGCAGGTACCAGACCCCTGCCCCGGCGACACAGAGGGCCACCACACCGAGCCCAAGAGCGAGTTTCTTCATGAACGTGACTCCTTGTTATTTTGTCGTTTTCTTGGTCTTGGGAATACCGCGCAACGCGATAGGCAACAGCCCCAGACCGATGAGGACAGTCGACCACAGTACGATGAGACGTACAAGGGCCGTTGCCAGAACCGCCTGTGCAAACGGCACGCCAAACATGGTGAAGAGGCCCGCCATGGTGACCTCGGCACCGCCGACGCCGGCGGGCATCATGGTGATGAAACCGCCCATGGTGGCGAGGGAAATGATGAGCGAGCCTTCGGTGGCGCCAAAGTGCGTATGGCCAAAACCCTGCATGAGGAAGGCGATACCGATACCAATGGTAGCCCAGCCGACAAAACTGAGCGCCCAGGTGCTGAACAGTAGCTTGATACCCAACACCTGCGAGGTGGTGCGCACAAGCGTGAGCAGGCGGGCAAAGGTGCGCGGCTTGCGGTGACCCGACATGGCGTAACCCATCTTTACAAACCCCTCCATGTAGCGCGGCGCCAGCAGCACGCCGGAGAGACCAAGTGCCAGGCCGATACCCAGCACCCAGCCGATGGTGTTGAGGCGCGGGTCGTCAATCAGCAGCAGCGAGAAGGCTGCGAGCGAGGCCATGGCCAAGGCATCGGTGATGAAATCCATGATGAGCAATGGCGTGGTACGGCTGTACGGCAGGCCATGATACTGCTTGAGCAGCCACAGGCGAATGGCGACACCCACCTTGCCCGGCGTGGGAAGCAGGCCGTACCCAACGGTGTAGTAATACATGAGGCGCCAGAACGGGACATTGAGTCCAAGCGCGCGCGCCGCAATATCGTAACGGTAGAAGCGCACTGTGCTTTCGAACAACGTGAGACCCAGCAGCCATGCAATGGCAGACGGGGAAATGGAACTGATGCTGGTACCCAGCGACTCGCGTCCGGCCATAAGCGTGACCACGAGTGTGACGGCAACGGTGAGGCCGATCAGGCCAATGACGTAACGCTCGGCTTTTTTGACCAATGCAGGAGAAAAGGCGATTTTCATGTCGCCACCCTAGGCCGGTTTAGAGCAGAACGTAACCCATCTTTTCTTTAACTTTGCGCACGGTTTGGGCGGCCACCTCGCGGGCGTCGTCGGCCCCCTTGACCAGAATGCGGTGCAGCTCGGCCTTGTCGGCCATCAGGCGGTTGAATTCAGCCTGCAGCGGCTCCAGCGCAAAGACCACAGCTTCGGCCACAGCCCCTTTAAGAGCGCCGTACTGCTGGCCATCGAATTCACGGGCGACATCCTGCGGACTGCGGTTGGTGAGCCCCCCCATGATCTCCAGCAGGTTGGCGACACCGGGCTGGTTTTCAGGATCGTATTTCACCACGCCCAGACTGTCGGTCTGTGCGCGCTTGATCTTCTTGGCGGCTTCGGCGGGCGATTCGTTCAGCAGAATTGTGCCCGGGCCGGGTTGCGATTTGCTCATTTTGCGGGTCGGTTCCTGCAGGTCCTTCACACGCGCGCCGGATTTGGGGATGACGCCCTTGGGCATCACGAAGGTGTCGCCGTAGATGTTGTTGAAGCGGGTGGCGACATTACGGCACAACTCGATGTGCTGGATCTGGTCGTCGCCCACCGGCACTTCCTGCGTGTTGTAGAGCAGAATATCGGCTGCCATCAGTGTGGGGTAGGTGAACAGACCTGCGTTGATATTGTCCTTATGGCGCTGGGCTTTATCCTTGTACTGCGTCATGCGCTCCAGTTCGCCCATCTGGGTGAAGCTGTTCAGAATCCAGCCGAGCTCGGCATGTTCCTGCACGTGGCTCTGGATGAAGAGCGTGCACTCGTGCGGATTGAGGCCGGAGGCCAGATACCAGGCGGCAACGCCATAGCTGTTCTCAAAGAGGTCCTTCGGCTCCTGGCGCACGGTGATGGCGTGGTGGTCTACCACACAGAAATACGCCTTGTGCGTTTGCGGATAGGCGGTGAACGGCTTGAACGCACCGATGTAGTTACCGATGCTGGGAATGCCGGAGGACTGGATGCCGGAGAAACTGATCGGCTTTGGGGAGATGGGAGTGCTCATGCGTTCTGTATATCGCGAATTGATGTCTCTGCCAAAGGCCTTATGCCAAAGTTCTTGTGGAAAGACGGGGTTTGGCTTATAAGGGAGACGTTAAAAGCAGTATGTAAACCAACAAAGCGGCAGGACGGACTTAAAGCGGTAAGCGGACACAAAGCGGGGGCGGAGATGCCCAAACGATAGCGGAAACCACATACTTCTCTCAGCACGGCAGGCCTCTTTAATTCAGAAGGAGTGACCGAGTGTTCACAATCTACAAAAAAAGCATCGAATGGGGCGGCAAGCAGCTGACCATCGAAACCGGCAAAATGGCCCGTCAGGCCGATGGCGCGGTTGTTGTTACTTACGGTGAGACCGTTGTTCTCGGTACCGTAGTGTTCGCCAAAGAACCCAAGGCCGGTGTCGATTTCTTCCCCCTCACCTGCAACTACCAGGAAAAGTTTTATGCCGGTGGCCGTATCCCCGGTGGTTTTAAAAAGCGTGAAGGCCAACCCGGCGAGCGCGAAACCCTCGTTTCCCGCCTGATCGACCGTCCGATCCGCCCGTTGTTCGCCAAGGGCTTCAAGAACGACACCCAGGTTGTGACGCAGGTTCTGCAATACGACCGCGAGAACGAAGCCGACATTCCGGCGATGATCGCGGCTTCCGCTGCGCTCGCCATCTCCGGTGCGCCGTTCCTCGGCCCGATCGGTGCCGCCCGCGTCGGTTTCATCGACGGCACTCTGGTGCTTAACCCGACCGTTTCCGAGCAAGCCAACAGCGACCTCGACCTCGTTGTCGCTGGTACCACCGAAGGCGTGCTGATGGTGGAATCCGAAGCCAAGGAACTGCCGGAAGACGTGATGCTGGAAGCCGTGATGTTTGGTCACGAGCGTTTCCAGAAGGTCATCAAGGCCATTAGTGAACTGGCCGAAGCCGCTGCCAAGCCGACCTTTGTGATGCCGGAAGCCGAAGACACCAGTGCGCTGGAAGCCAAGCTGGAAAAGGCCTTCGGTGACGACATCGTGGCTGCTTACAAGATTAGCGACAAGCAGAGCCGCGTGAAGGCCCTTGATGCCGTGAAGAAGGCCGCCGTGCTGGCCGAAGCCGGTGAAGAAGGCACCGACAGCTTTGACGCTGCCAAGGCCGACAAGGTCGCCAAGCTGGTGAAGAACATGCAAGCCGACGTTCTGCGCCGCGATGTTCTGAAGAAGGAAATCCGCATTGACGGCCGCAAGCCGACTGACGTGCGTCCCATCGTGTGCGAAGTGGACGTTCTGCCCCGCACCCACGGTTCCGCCCTGTTCACCCGTGGTGAAACCCAGGCTCTCGTGGTCGTTACCCTCGGTACCGGTCAGGATGAGCAGATCATCGACGTGATGGAAGGCGAAAGCCGCGAGCGCTTCCTGCTGCACTACAACTTCCCGCCGTTTTCGGTGGGCGAAACCGGCCGCATGGGCGCCCCGGGCCGTCGCGAGATCGGTCACGGCAAGCTCGGCTGGCGTTCCATCAACCCGCTGCTGCCGACCGCTCAGGAATTCCCGTACACTCTGCGTATCGTGTCTGAGATTCTGGAATCCAACGGTTCGTCCTCCATGGCCACCGTGTGCGGTACCTCCATGGCGCTAATGGCCGCCGGCTGCCCGCTGCCGCGCCCGATCGCCGGTATCGCGATGGGTCTGGTCAAGGAAGGCAAAGACTACGTCGTTCTGTCCGACATCATGGGTGACGAAGACCACCTCGGCGACATGGACTTCAAGGTTGCCGGTTCGGAAGAAGGTATCACCGCGCTGCAGATGGACATCAAGATCACGTCCATCACCCGCGAGATCATGGAGCAGGCTCTTGAGCAAGCCCGTGGCGGCCGCCTGCACATCCTCGGCAAAATGGCCAAGGCTATCACCGAAGCCCGCACCGACATCTCCGACTACGCGCCGGCGATGGAAACCATCCAGATCGAGAAGGACAACATCCGTGTTCTGATCGGTAAGGGCGGCGAGACCATCCGCGGCCTGTGCGAACAGTACAACTGCACCATCGACATCGATGATGACGGCAAGGTGGTTGTGGCATCTGTTTCCCGCGACAACATGAAAGCCTGCATCGCGCACATCGACAACATGTTCGCCAAGCCCGAGCTGGGCGCGACCTATGCCGGTACCGTGCTGAACACCACCGATTTCGGTGCGTTCGTCAGCTTCATGGGCGGCAAGGAAGGTCTGGTGCACGTGAGTGAAGTTGTGCCGGTTCGTCTGGGTCACATCACCGACGTACTGGAAAGCGGCATGGGCGTCACCGTCAAGGTCATCGATCTGGATGACCGCGGCAAAATCCGCCTGACCGTCAAGGACATCCCGCAGGAAGGCATCGTGGCCGAGCGTATTGCAGCTGTCGTGGAAGCCGGCGGCACCCAGAAGCGTGAACGCACCGAAGGGGAAGACGACAACCGTGGTAACCGCCGTGAAGGTGGCCGCGACCGTGATCGCGGTGGCCGTGGTGGTGATCGCGGTGGCAACCGTGGTGGCGACCGCAATGGCGGTGGTGACCGTGGCGAACGTCGTCCGCGCCGTCAGGACTAATCCTCCTGCCTAACGAAAAACCCGCCATGATGGCGGGTTTTTCGTTAGTCGTTTCAGGCTTCGATGCTCTTTACGAGCCATTTGCTTGAGAGGCTGAAGCCGTAGGTCTGGGTCGCCAACGCTGTCACGAACAGAAGTTTCGAAAAGCCGCTCCAGTCGATATCACGGAAGCTTCCCCAGAGCAGAATATCCGTTGCCAGGCAGATCGCAGCGGTCAGCATCAGCACGGATACCGGAATAGGCGCCGCTCTATAGGTTTTCAGGAAAGTGTTCACAGGAAGAGTCCTCGCACAAAAGGTCGGGCCGGAATGGCCTTTTCATGAAGGATATATAGGGCTTATTTACCGGTTTTCAAGGTGTAGCCGGTGGCGAAGTCAGGACTTATCCTGCACAGAAAGAAAGGCGGCCAATGGGCCACCTTTCTTTTATTATACAGGAGCTTTACGGCTCCCTTTCGTTATCATGATCATGTTTACGAACCCGTTCGTGGATATGCTCTTCGTCTTCTTGACGTTTCTGCTTTTCGCGAGCGTAAGACTGTTCACGAAGCTTCTCGATAAGGGATTTTTTTGGCGTATTCGTCATAAGATATTCCTTGGAAAAGCACCCGCTGTGCGGGGAAGGTGTTTATTTTCGGTAATTGCTTATGAGCGGCGAAATAAGCCGTAGACTGACAGGCCGAGGATAGCGAGCATGGCGGGGATATTCCAGCCTGCCAACGAGAGGCCGAGGAGTTTGAAGGTTTCCTTGTCGCACGGCACGATCTTGACGCGGTTGAGGTTGTTCAGCAGATCATCGGCCGACGAGAACGCCTGCGAGGCATCCGACACGCAACTGGCCGGGAACGGCAGCCAACCGTGCTGGGCGGCAAACTGCCAGACGGCGATGCCAAGGCCCGTGAGTGCGGCCACACCAATCGCCATGGTTGCCGGACGCTGGGCCTGCGGCAGGGTATAGGCGGTCATCGTCAAGGCCAGAATGGCCCAGTGAGCGTAGCGCTGCCACCAGCACATTTTGCAGGGAAGAACGCCGAAGCCGTACTCCAGCACAAAGCCCGAGGCTGAAAGAACCGCCGCGAAGAAGATCAGCAGCAGCAAGGTCTGGCGGGAGGTGGGCAGGGTCAGCATGGCGGTCATCCTTCTTCGTGGGATTTTTCTCAATGGCCGTTTAGGTGCGCAGGGTACCGTTCAGCTTGCTCTGGACAGCCTCTACGGCGCTTTGCACGACACCGGTGATATCGGCCTCGGTGAGCGTTTTGTCGGCGCTCTGGAGCGTCAGAGACACGGCCAGCGATTGCTTATCAGCCTCGATACGGTCGCCGATGTAATGGTCGAAGACTTCCACCGATTTGAGCAACGGCTGCTTGGTGGCCTGAATGGCGCCGGTGACCTGCTGGGCGGTGACGGTTTTGGGTAGCAGGAAGGCGAGGTCGCGCTGGACCGGCGGGTAAGGCGAAGCCGACCACGGACGGGCTTTGCTTTGCAGCTTGAGCATGGGCTCAAGGTGCAGCTCGAACATCGCGACCGGACCGGCGCTGGCCGGGAAGCCGTAAGATTTGGTAAGGGCGGGGTGCAGTTCGCCGAAGGTTGCCAGTACGAACGGGCCGACGGCGAGTGTGCCGCTGCGGCCGGGGTGGTAGTGGGCAGGAGCGGTAGCGGTCACTGTAGCGCTTTCGGTCGGGGCGCCAAGGATGCTGAGGACTTGCAGGGCGGCGGCCTTGGCGGTGAAGGTATCCGGCTTGTCTTCCGGGCCCTTCCAGTTGCGGGCACCGGTGGCCACCAGTACGCCTGCGGCCATGAGCGATTCGGTCAGTTTGCCCTTTTGTACCAAGAAGACCTTGCCGACTTCGGCCAGACGCGGCGTGGCATCGGAATTCGCGAAGTTCTTGCTGGCGGCATTCAGCAGGCCCGGCAGCAGGCTGGGACGCATGGTGGTCATATCGGTTTGCGCCAGAGGGTTGGCGAGCGACAGCAGCTGGGCGCCGTTGGCAAATTTCTTCGCAGTATCGTCACCGATGAAGCTGTAGGTCATGCTTTCCAAGAAACCGCTTGCAGCGCAGGCGCGGCGGGCCAAGCGGTCCAGCGTGATGGCGGCGCCGTTGACCTCGAACTGGCCGCCGATGCCGTGTGGCAATACGGGGGCGACGTTCTCGTACCCGATCACGCGCAGCACTTCTTCGGTGAGGTCTTCCGGAGTAGTCATGTAAGTGCGGTAGCTGGGTGGTGTCACCGAAAGCTCGGTGGCCGACAGCTGCTGGATTTTGAAACCGAGATCTTCCAGTACTTCGATCTGCTTGTCGGCGGCGACGTCCATACCGATGTAACGGCTGAAGAAGCCGGTATCGTAGGCAATGGCCTGCGTTTTGGCGGCGCCCGCGCCCGCACTGACGGTAGTGGAGATGGTACCACCGGCCCAGTCGGCGATGAGTTGCGCGCAGTAGCGCAGGGCGTAGGTGCCAAGTTCGGGGTCGACACCACGCTCGAAGCGCTGACGGGCATCGGTGTGAAGCTGGTGAAGCTGGCCGGAGAGCGCGATGCGCACCGGGTTGAACCAGGCGGCTTCCAGCACGATATCGGTGGTGTCGTCGGACACGGCGCTACCGGCACCGCCGAGGATACCGCCGAGGCCGACGATGCCTGCTTCATCGGTGATGATGACATCGCCTTCACCAAGGGTCAGCTTCACGTCGTTGAGACCTTCGAAGACCTCGCCGCCCTTAGCCGCAGCGGCGGTCAATGTTGTGCCATTCAGCTTCTTGGCATCATAGGCGTGAGCGGGTTGGCCGAGCGCCAGCATAACGTAATTGGTGGCATCGACCAGCGCGTTCTTGGGGCGTAGACCGGCGGCTTCCAGCTGCGCGCGGATGTGCGCCGGGCTCTGAACATTTTTAATGCCGGTGATTTCCAGAAGGTTGAATTTGGGACAGTTCTCGGTGGTGGTGACCGCTTTGATGGACGGCGCGGATTGGCCATCGGTAAGTTGCGGCAGCGGTTTGAGGGTACCAAGACCCATGGCCGCGAGTTCTCGCGCGATACCGAGGTGGCTGAAGCAGTCGCCGCGGTTAGGCGTCAGCGATACTTCCAGTACGGTTTCCGGGGCAGGCAGAATGCTGTTCAGCGGGGCGCCGACAACGGCATTAGCGTCTTCGATCTCCCAAATGCCGTTGTGCTCGTTGCCCATGCCCAGTTCGCGCTGGGAGCAGAGCATGCCCTTGGATTCGACATCGCGGATCTTGGAGATCTTGATCTCAAAATCGCCCGGCAGTACTGCGCCCGGCATGGCCACGGCGACGGTAATACCGGCGCGGGCGTTGGGTGCGCCGCAGACAATCTGGCGCAGAGAACCTTCACCGGCATCCACCATGCACACGCCGAGTTTGTCGGCATTGGGGTGCTGCTCGCGGCTGATAACTTTACCAATCACGACATTGTCGAAGCTCTGGCCCGAGGTGGTGATGGCATCCACTTCGTGGCCCAATTGAATGAGCGCGGCTTCAATGGTTTGCAGCGAGGTACCAGGGGTGATGGCGATAAAGTTTTCCAGCCAGGAGAGGACGATTTTCATGCCCTTTTTTGGCCTTTTGGCGCTGTTCCGTCAAGCGTTTCCGTAGGGTTAAGGGGCGTTACGGCGCGCTTTTGGTAAAGCTCATGACAAGCTCGGCCACCGGAACCCCGAATTTGGAGAGCGTATTGCGGTTTTGGACCGTGTTATGCGGCATCATCCACATCCAGTCGTTGGATGACAGGGTGATGGTCTTGCCGTTGTCGCGCGTGATGGTGATGGGATAGCGGAACTGAATCGCCGAGCCGGATTCTGTGCCCTTCGCCAGACCAGGTACGTCGGCCGCCTTGCCTTCCAGTTGGCCCGGCGCGATTTCGACCACGCTCCAGTTGCGCTTCTGGGTTTTGCCAGAGGTGTAGGTGAAGTCTTCCGCCATTTCCAGTGTGCGGCGGCCACGACTATCTTTCCCTGCGGTACCTTCCACCTTCACGTAAAAACGGTCGGTCTGGCGTCCACGGAAATCGTAGATGGCACCATAACCATGGGTGGTGCCGGAGAAGTAGGTGATGAAATCCATTTTCGGGGTTTCGGCGGCATAATAATCGGGCCCCGCCGCACAGGCGGAAAGACCAAGGACAGCAAGCAAGCAGAAGCGTTTCATGCACAGACAACCGCAACGGGGCACAGAGGTTCCGGACGACGAAAAAAAGGCTCCCGCAGGAGCCTTGCAACAGCCTGAACCTACTGGTTCTTCAGGGTGCTGTCGTTGGAGTAGGCGGGGACCAGCGGATCCGGTTGAACGCATTGCTGGGCGCTTGCGCAGCCAGCCAGCAGTACAACAGCTGCGAGGGTGAAGAGAGCTTTTTTCATTGTCGTGTCCTATCTCTGGATATTGGAGCGATTGGGTTTACACCCTATTAACGCACTCAATTGGGTTCGGTTCGGTCCGGTTGCAAAAATTTTTGCCTCTGCCGCCGGTAGTCTCCTGCCTTAGGCTGCCGAGACCGCTGCCTTGCCAAACTGGCGCAGGAATGCGGAGTGACTCTCGTAGAACAGCCGGAGGTCGGAAATACCATACTTCAGCATAGCGAGACGTTCAACCCCTGCGCCAAAGGCAAAGCCCTGAACTTCCGCGACATCCAGCCCGCCCACGGCCAGCACGTTCCGGTGCACCATGCCGCAACCGAGGACTTCCAGCCAACCGGTCTGCTTGCAGACACGGCAGCCTGCGCCACGGCACATGTGGCATTCCACGTCCATTTCGGCACTCGGCTCGGTGAACGGGAAATAGTGCGGGCGCATGCGGGTTTTGAGCGGTTTGCCGAAGTAGATGCGCAGGAATTCGCTGAGCACGCCACGCATGTGGGCAAAAGTAGTGCCGCTGTCGACCATCATGCCCTCCACCTGGTGGAACTGCGGCGTGTGGGTCAGGTCGTAGTCGCGGCGATACACGCGGCCGATACCCATGACGCGGAACGGCGGTTTGACGTTCTCCAGCGTACGTACCTGCACATTGCTGGTTTGCGTGCGGAGGAGATAGCGACTGCCTTCTTCGTTAAACGGATTCAAATAGAACGTATCCTGATCCTGGCGGGCGGGGTGGTGCTCCGGCAGGTTCAGCTTGGTGAAGTTGTAATCGTCGGTTTCGACTTCCGGGCCATAGGCGTGGGTAAAGCCTAAAGACCGCAAGGCAGCGGCAATGTCTTCCATCGCGGCGGTGATGGGGTGGATGCGGCCGCCGAAGGTCGGGTCGGCCGGCAGGGTCACATCGATGGCCTCATTCGCCAGTTTAGCGTTGAGGGCTTCGGTTTCCAGTTGCTCCTTGCGCGTCGTAATCGCGGCGGCGAGCTCGGTCTTCAGCACGTTCAGTTCGGCACCGCGGACCTTGCGGGCCTCGGGGTCGAGCTTGCCCAGCTCTTTCATCTGGGCCGTGAGCGTACCGTTCTGGCCAAGGTATTGAATGCGGATAGCCTCCAGTGCTTCGGCACCGGCGGCGGGAATTTGCTGCAAGACGGGTTGGATATCCATGAGGGTGGTTATACGGCATGTTGCACGCCTTGAAAAGGTTAGCGTTGACGCCACGCCCACCTATGTATACCCTGAAAGTCTGATTTTCTGACTGTTTAGTATCACATACCCCTTCTCCACCCCCTGACTACCTCTAACGGCAAAGGAGTTTTGCCATGAAAGCCAGATACATCGAGCATAGTTCCGGCCCCCGCACAGCCATCGGCGTCCTCGTCACTGACTCGCCTGTGCCGCAGGAGCGGCCAGAAGAGACCTTCTTCCGCGACACCCCGTTCAAAGTTGCGGAAAGGCCCGTGCCAAAGCTCGCAACGTCGAACTGACGCTCACTTTGCAGGAGAAATTCTATGAAGATGCCTCACCTTTTTCTGCTGGTTGATCGGCTTCCAAGCCTGACAGCCAGAGAATATGCTCTTGCCCTTGATCAGCGTGCGGCCCAACAGGCGGCCTTTGCAAACACCCCCACGCGTGAGCAGGCACCTTCTGAAAAACGATGAGATTTCCGTCTCACACAAAAAGCCGCCCTTCGGGGCGGCTTTTCTGCGCTGTAAGAACTACTTCTTCAGTGCGGTCTTGGCTTGCTCAACAATCGCCTTAAACGCGGTGTTTTCGAAAGCGGCCAGGTGGGCCAGAACCTTACGGTCGACCTGCACGTTGGCCTTCTTCAGACCACCCATGAAGACGCTGTAGGACAGGCCTTCTTGACGGGCAGCGGCGTTGATGCGCTGGATCCAGAGGCTGCGGAAATCGCGCTTTTTGTTGCGACGGTCGCGGTACTGGTAGCGGAGGGCCTTTTCGACCTTCTCGATGGCAACACGGAAGCAGGACTTGGCGCGACCGCGGTAGCCCTTGGCCATGTTGAGGATTTTCTTGTGGCGGCGGCGGTTACCGGCACCGTAAGCGGAACGAGTCATCTAACTATCCTTCCCTTATTCTGCGGACTTGGTGAGGCCCAGAGCGGCGGCAGCAGCAGCGGCACGACGACGGATAGCACTCTTGATTGCTTGGGAACGCTTGCGCTTGGCGCCGAGGCTCGGAACAAGGCGGTTAACCTGCTCAAAGTTGCTCTCGTGAACCATAGTGGTACCCTGGCTCAGACGAGCCTTTTGACCGCGCTTGGCCAGGAAGTGGCCGTGGGCGCCCTTGGAACGGACAATTTTACCGGTACCGGTTGCCTTGCGGAAACGCTTAGCAGCGGCTTTACGGGTCTTCAATTTGAAGCCTGCCATGATGGGAATCTCCCATTGATTTCAACTCCCTGCAAGGCGGATACTCTCTGTATCACTTGGTGGCCCGGGGGGCTGTATGAGGTGGCTTTTAGGGGGAAACCGTACGCACGTCAAGCATTTCGGTAGTTTAACCTCAAAAAAAGACCGTCACCCAAGAGTGACGGCAAGTTGCTGGGGCGTGAACGCCAGTTGACGCGCATAGATATAAGGTGCCGGATCTACTTCCGGATGATTTTTGGCGAAGCGGGCGCACCACGCCTTGTCGGTTGCCGGCAGTAGCACGACCTCCACCCGCACGCGGGTAAGCGGGCCTTTGGTAGCACGCTTATCGGCCCCCGCCTGTGAGACAGCCTGCCACGTGGTATAACCGCCTGGCGCATTGCAAAGGTGGGTCATGATCTTCATGAGATCCGCGACGATCCGGTTCAGGAAACGCTCGGCCAAGACAGGCGGCAAAGATGGCGCTGTGCGGACGATCCCTTCAAGGAAGGCCAGCTTCTCTTCGATCTGCAGAAGATTGGCATGACGGCCATGACGGCGGGATGCGTATTCTTCAGAGCCAAACTCACGCTTGTAATGGGCGATGGTTTCGAGAACATCGGCAAACTCCTCATTCAGGTGAGCGATATTTTCTTTCGGAGTGAACAGAAGGCCTATCTCATGTTGTGCTTCGGCCAGTTCTTCGGTCAGTTTGCGGCCGATATCGCCGATGTACTGGAGAATGGGTTCGCTTGCCATGTCGCGGGCAAAGAGAAACCCGCCCAACAGCCAGACGTGCTCAATCACTTCGTATCGCATGAGCTTGTAGGTAAAAAAGGCGCGAAAGGCACCCGGTTGAGACACTGAAACAGTCATGATGGTGACCTCCTTGGGCCAGGGTGAGAGAAGACTCAATTGCGTATACCTCTTTCTGAGGCACAAGGGCAACGCTTAAGATATTTATTAAATGCGCGTGATTGAAATAAACGTTCCGTACCGTATGGTGAGCTCAAGAATAATGACCTTAAAGGATCCGTCATGACGTTTACGCTGGACCTGACCGCCCGCGCAGCCTATCTCCGCCTCGCAACACCTTCCACCGCCGCCGACATGCGCCGTATCTGGCCCCTGATCGAGACGCCGCTCGATGCGATTCTCGACCGGTTTTACCGACATATCGGTGCTCAGCCGGAGCTTGCCCCGATGCTGAAGGGACGTGACATTGGCCGTATCAAAAACGCACAGTTTGAGCACTGGAAAGGTATTTTCCTGAACGGATTTGACCGTGATTATGAAACACGTGTGACGCGCATCGGTATTGCACACGCCAAAATCGGACTTGGTCCGCGTTGGTTTTTTGGCGCCTATTGCCTAACTCGGGCCGCAGATAGCCTCTTCTCTCGGACTTCTCCATCGCCTGCGCGGCGATGCCACCCAGCTAACCCAGGTATTTCAGCGGGTGGTGTTTATGGACATGGACGCTATTTATGCGGTGTATGAACACCTGACCGAAGAGAAGAACACCCAGGCCCGCACCGATATGATGCAAACGCTGATGCAGGGTTTTGACACCGAGGTGGCCGGGCAGATCAGCACCGTCGTCGCTGCCGGAGAGCAACTCAGTAGTTCGGCGCATGAGATCGGCCAGAAGGCCAGCAGCGTTAATACCGCCGCGACCAAGGCGCGCGACCTGAGTGAGGATTCACGCTTGCTCAACACGCAGCTGACGCACGCCACCCGCGATATCTCCACCGTTGTTGACCTGATTGAAGATGTGGCCCAGCAGACCAATCTGCTGGCGCTTAACGCCTCGATCGAAGCGGCGCGGGCGGGCGATGCCGGCAAGGGCTTTGCCGTGGTCGCCAATGAGGTCAAGAAACTGGCGCACACCACCGCTGACGCGACTGACGGCATACGTGGCCGAATCCGGGATATTCAGGCGGCGGTTGAAAAAACCGTGGCCTCCAGCGATGCCATTACTGATGCGGTGGAAGAAATTTCGGCCCATGCGCTCGCCATTTCCAGCAGCCTTGGTGAGCAGGTCCAAGCCACCGGCGATATCTCGCGCGGGATGACCGATGTCCAAGCTGCCATGCAGCAGTTCTTCCAGCAGATGGATTCGCGGGCGTCTTAACGACGGGCTAGAGCCACGTCAGAGCGGCGAGACCGAAGATACCCAGCACAATGCGGTAGTAGGCAAACGGCGCAAAACCATGGCGGGCGATAAAGCCAACCGCCCACTTGACCACGCACAGCGCCACCACAAAGGTGGTTACAAAGCCGATGCCGATAACGGTCATATCGTCCATGGTCAGCAGGTCGCGGCTTTTGAAGAGGTCGTACGCCGTGGCACCGAACATGGTGGGAATGGCAAGGAAGAACGAGAATTCGGTGGCGGTCTTACGGTCGAGGCCCATCAGCAAGCCCCCCAGAATAGTAGCGCCACTGCGGCTGACGCCGGGAATCAGCGCCAGACACTGGCAGATACCGACCTTGATGCTGGTCAGCCAATTCATCTCTTCCACCGCATGGATACGCGATTTGGGGGCGTATTTTTCGGCCAGCAGAATAGCAAAGCCCCCGACGACCAGAGCTGTACAGACCACGTAAGGCGAGAACAGCACTTCTTTAATAAAGCCATGCAGAGCAGCACCCAGTACGGCGGCGGGCAGAAACGCGATCAGCACGGCGGCGGCAAAGCGGCGGGCTTCCGGTTTGGTCGGCAGGTTGATGAAGACAGTCCAGAGACGGCTGAAGTAAAGCACGCAGACCGCGAGAATGGCACCGAGCTGGATGGCAACCTTGAAGACGTCGGCCCCCTCACCTTCGAACCCCAGCACGTGGCCGAGCAGAATCAGGTGACCGGTGCTGGAGACCGGCAGGAATTCGGTTGCTGCCTCGAGAACACCGAGCAGTACCGCGTTGAAATAGAGTTCCATAAGACGCCTTCTGTTATCCTCATCTTGGTAGCGCAGCCGCGCGGCAAGCTCAACCCCTATGCCGCAATGCTATCCATGAAAAAGGCGCCCTCTGGCGCCTCTTTCCTTCTGCAATGTTAGAAGCTGTAAGCAATGCCGAGCATCACCTTCGGTTGCAGCTTTTCCTTCACCAGCGGGCTGTCGGCGGCATCGCCGATCAGATAGTCGGCACCGACGCCGCCCATCATGCTCCAGTTCTGGGTAAAGCTGTGACGAACGCCGACATTGGCGTCGACGTGGGTCAGGCCGGCATCCGGACGGTAGGCCGGACGGGTGGGCGTAGCACGGCTGACCGGCACACCGTAGTAGGTGCGGACAAAGTCTTCGCTGCCGTAGTTCACGCCACCGGAAAGGGTCAGCAGGCTGACTTCGCTGAGCGGCAGGGCGTAGTCCGCACCGGCGCGGGCGGTCATACCACCGTGGGCATCGCTGGCGTCGAACAGCATGTTCCCTTCAAAGCCGAGTTGCTGGGTGGCCTGGAAGCGGACCTTCGGACCGATCTCAAACGCACCGTCGACATCTTCCATGCCGCGCAGAGTGTCGCTGTCGGAGCTGTCGCGCTCCCAGCGGTAGGAGCCCATCAGACCTACGGTCAGACGTTCATCGATAGCGTGGTCGAGACCAGCCGACAGACCCTTGAAGTAAAGGGTGTTACCCGGGCTGACTTCGGTCTTGGCGTTGATCAGCGGAATCGGGCGGGCCTCATAATCATCGGCGCCCGAGTACTCGGGTGCGTACATGACACCGGCACCGATGGTGAGCGGCGAGTTGGCGGTTTGAGCGTAGCTTTGCGCATGAGCTGCACCGGTGGCCAGCACAGCGGCGGCAACGGCAAAGGACAGGGTTTTCATTACATTCTTCTCCTAGGGTTATCGGGTTAAGTGTAACAAGTGAACGCACGATGTCAACGAAACCGCCAAACGTCGGCTCATGGTGTGTGCAATTTCCGCGGAGTGGCGCGACCCAACGGTCCCTATTTACTGCGTGCGCAGAGGGAATCGGCCGCGGCAATCGCCTGGCTGAGTTCGGCCTTGTTGGGGTAGAACCAAGGGAGATCACGTGCGGCACTGCGGAAGGCAGTCATGCTCGGCCATTTGCGGTGCGACACAGGCCCCACTGCGGCTGTAGCGGCGGTGGCCAAAGAAAAAGCCCCTTTGCTTTCCTTCTGCTGATAGCTGAGCATGGAGATATCCTGCACCAGTAGCAGTGAACGCAGGCACAATGCCGCGCGCTGATCCGGCATCAGGTCTTCCGGCGGGGCCATATAGACCTTCTGGATGACCACCGGCGGCTGGGCCTGCGGTTGCGGCGACAACGGTAGATTCAGCGTGGAGGACGGTACGCCCATCGCCTCCGGATAGAGCGTGGGCGAGACGTAAATAACGGTCGGCGTCACCATCGGCTCGGCGGGCGGCAGGCTGTAAGCCTCCGGCGCGGGAGAGATGGAGGGCTGAAAGAAGGACGGCGCCGCATTCTCCAGACGCACCGGTGCCAGCAGCACAGGAGCGAGAAGTAGCGCGAGAAGTCCACGTTTCATAGTCCACACGCTAGCATGGTGGCCACCTCTACAAAAGGCCTCCTTGCGGAGGCCTGATGTGCTTGCGGGCATCTACTTGTTGATGCGGGTGCGCAGCTCTTTACCGGTCTTGAAGAACGGCACGCGCTTGGCGGGCACACTGACGGCCACGCCGGTGCGCGGGTTGCGGCCCTTGCGAGCAGCACGCTCACGTACCGAGAAAGCACCGAAACCGCGCAGTTCAACGCGACCACCTTCGACGAGGGTGGTGGTGATTTCTTCAAAAATAGTGTTTACCAGCTTTTCCAGATCATCAGCACGCAGGTCGGGGTGGGTGCTGGAAAGCTTCTGGATGAGTTCGGATTTCGTCATGAGTTAGGTCCCCTTCTTGTCCTCAAATATCTTTAGCACGAGCGGTTTGGCACAACAAGCGCACCGCTGCTTTGGGCCGGACAATGCCCCAAAGTGACAGGCTCGGCAAGGGGAAATAGGTCGTTTTTCGGATTTGGTAAGCAAAATACTCCGAAAAAGACGAAAAAAGACATTAACGCCGTTTCGGGCGGTTTAACTTCGGCCAACCCCTATTACGCGACGCGGCGCGCACGCTGAGCCAAAGGCACCACATTAGTGGCCAGATGACCAATGGTGGGGGCCAGCGGCGGCAGGGGCTCGAAGATCAGCGCTGCGCCGTGCTCGGCCATGCCGCCACGCGCGGGCGTATAGCCGGCGCGGATCTCGATAGCGTAATTGACCGGACCGAAGCCTTTCGTCAGCATGATCGAGACCTGCTCGATCAGCGCTTCTTCGACACGGCCATCGACATCGCTTTCACGCTTAAGGCTCCAGCCAAGACTGAGCACGGCGTCGGGGCAGGACATCTGGCACAGGCGGATGAACTGCTCCGGCTCCATACCCTCGGCTGGATTGGCGGCGGCCAGCAGGCTGAAAATCTCGGTGTGCAGAATGACGGGGGTCTCGACGGCCATCTGACGCAGAATCGCAAGGGTCGGCTCAATGGCGGCGGGGTTATGGAAGTCCAGCTTCAGCGCCTTACCGGCGGTGGTGGCGGCAGCGATGAGGGTAGCAGCATCCATTTCGGCATGTTGACCAGCTTCGGCCACCAGCGGGGTGGCATCGGATGGGCCGAAATGGATATCGGCTTCGATCACATGAAGAGTAGGATCGCCCAGCGCCGCCTCCAATTTGGCGGCGGTGTTGACGCGGTGCGCCCAATGAAGGGCGGAGGCATCGGCAACATCAAAATAGGCGGCTACGCTTTGCATGGTTTCAACCTAGCCGGTTTGCAGGCCCTGCGCGAGGGGGCAAACGATTTGTGTGCTGAGGATTGTGGCGGATGAGAGACGCGGACGCGCCCGACACCTTAACGCTTAGGAGCCGGTTTACCGAGAACATTGCTGCGTTTGGCACCGTTGGCCAGCAGCAGGTTGGCGATCGCGTGGTCCTGGTTGCCCAATGCAATATCCATCGGTGCGACACCGTTGCGGTCGGTACGGGTGGCGCTGGCGCCGTTTTCCAGCAGCATCTTGGCCATCTGGTAATAGCCGCCACGCACGGCATAGGCCAGCGAACTGCGACCGGAAAGGTCGACCAGATTGGTATCGGCGCCCAATTGAATGAGCTTGCGCGCCATTTCGACCGAGTTCTTGCGGGTGGCGATCATCAGCGGCGTGTTGCCGAAACGGTCTTGGCGGTTAGGCTTGCCACCGGCGCGGATGATGAAGTCGGCCATCGCCAGATTGTTCTGGTCCACGGCGTAGAACAGCGGCGTCCAACCATCCAGGGTGGCGGCCTCCGGCTGGGCACCGGCGGCCAACAGCAGACTGCTCATTTCCGGCAGGCCCAGGGCGATGGTGCGGTGGAGCGGGGTTTCAAGATTGGTGGTGGCGCCGTTCACTTCGGCCCCGGCGGCGATCAGCAGCTTGACGGCTTCGATCTGGTTGGACTCGGCAGCGGCCATAAGAGCGGTAGAGGAGAAGGCGTTACGGGACATCACCGGCATACCGGCACGCAGGTAAGCCTTCAGCGCGTCGATATTACCTTTGCGGGCGGCTTCAAAATAACCGTTGACCGACCACGCGTAACCCATCTGGGCCAGCAGGGCGCGATCCTGCATTGCCACGGCCTCCTGCGGGGTAGTGGGCGTTGTGATGCCCGCGCTCTTCATCTGCTCCGGCGTCAGCTTTTTAAAGGTGGTGATCGTATTCTCCGGCAGGGTGAAAATGGTATGGCGCACCGCGGGCTTGGTGCTGAAGACCTGCATGGGATAGACGGCCTCGTATGCGGCGGGGGGTGGCGTGTAGGCATAGGCTGCGTCATCGGCGCCGCTGCCGAAGAGCATGCGTACCAGGACCACAACTATAATAAGAGCAACCCCGACCAGACCGAGCAGGATGCCGCGCCCGGCCAGCCAGGTCGGCATGGCCAGCGGTTCACCCTCCGGACGCTGCAAAAGCGTGCCCAGCCGCCCTTGCCACTTGGCAATTGCGGGGTGATTGAGGAATGAGGGCTTGGACATAGGAAAAAGATATTGATGGAATGGCTTGACACGTCAAGCCCTGAAAGGGAAAAGTGCGGACGAAGTAATGAGAGTGTATGCCATGTCTGCCACGCTGCCCCTGAACAGCACCTACCGCACCCTGACCTGCGGCCAACCGCGCCTTGACCATGTCGGTCAGACCATCAAGCTTGCGGGCTGGATTTTCCGCCGCCGCGACCACGGCGGAGTTGTGTTTATTGATCTGCGCGACACCACCGGCATCACCCAAGTGGTGTTCAAGCCGGATACCCTGGGCGCGGACGTGATCGAAGCCATCACCCACACCGGCATGGAAAGCGTTATTATGGTAGAGGGCAAACTGATCGCCCGTGGCGAAGGCCTGGCCAACCCCAACCTGCCGACCGGTGCCGTAGAGCTGGACGTGACCAGCCACAAAGTTCTGGGTAAGGCCGACCCCCTGCCCTACGCGATTACCGACGACAGCGTGCCGGAAGAGCTGAAGCTGACCTACCGCTTTTTGGACCTGCGCCGTGAAGATGTGTCCAACACCATCAAGCTGCGCAGCGATGTCATCGCGTCCCTGCGTCGCCGCATGTGGGACAAAGGCTTCCGTGAGTTCCAGACCCCGATTCTGACCGCCAGCAGCCCGGAAGGCGCGCGCGACTTTCTGGTACCCAGCCGTCTGCACCCGGGCAAGTTCTATGCCCTGCCGCAGGCTCCGCAGCAGTTCAAGCAACTGCTGATGGTCTCCGGTTTCGACAAGTACTTCCAAGTAGCGCCGTGCTTCCGCGACGAAGACGCCCGTGCCGACCGCTGCCCGACCGATTTTTACCAACTCGACCTCGAAATGAGCTTCATCCAGCAGGAAGATGTGTTCAACCTAGTGGAAGACGTGGTGGGTGGCACTTTCTCGGAATTCGCCGGTTGGAACGGCAACGGCCGCAACCCGAACGGCCGCCACAGCATGGGCGCACCGTGGATCCGTATCCCCTACAACGAGGCCATGCTGAAGTATTCGTCTGACAAGCCGGACCTGCGCTGCCCGCTGGAGATCACCGACGTATCTGACGTGTGGGCCGAAAGCGAATTCGGTGTGTTCAAAACCATCATTGCTGGCAAGGGCTCCATCCGTATGATCGGTGTGCCCGGTGCCACCACTCAGCCGCGCAGCTGGTTCGATAATATCGGTAAATGGGCACAGGACGAACTGGGCGCCCCGGCCGCTCCGGGCTACATCACCTGGAAGGAAGACGGTTTTGGCGGCCCGCTGACCAAGTTCCTCAAGCCCGAGCAGATCGAAGGCATGTTCGCCCGCGCTAAAATTGGTGTTGGCGGCGTGATCTTCTTTGTGGCCGGTAAAGAGCCGAGCATCCACAAGATCCTCAACCCGCTGCGCGTGCGCTTGGGCAAGGACTGCAACCTGAATGAAGAAGGCGTGTTCAAGTTCGCGTGGATCGTCGACTTCCCGATGTTTGAAGAAGCCGATGACGGCAAGATCGACTTCAGCCACAACCCGTTCTCCATGCCGCAGGGTGGCCTGGAAGCGTTGCAGACGCAAGACCCGCTGACCATCAAGGCCTACCAGTACGATCTGGTGTGCAACGGTTATGAGCTGATCTCCGGCGGCATCCGCAACCACCTGCCGGAAGCGATGATCAAGGCGTTTGAAATTGCCGGTTACGGCGAAGAGACCGTGAAGGACAAATTCCGCGGTATGTGGAAGGCGTTCCACCTTGGCACCCCGCCGCACGGCGGCTGTGCGCTGGGTATTGAGCGTACCATCATGCTGCTGGCCGAAAGCAACATGGTGCGCGAGGTCGTGACCTTCCCGATGACCCAGCGCGGCGAAGACCTGCTGATGGGTGCACCTGCCGTTGTGGAAGAGCGTCAGTTGAAGGAACTGCATATTAAATTGCGCTAGTCTTCTGCTTACTAAAAACCGCCCTGTGGGCGGTTTTTAGTAAATGTTACTCCTTCAGACAGGATGACAAGGGTATTAATAATATTTCGGCCTTTATCTATTACATGAGGCACTCATGGCGCGGTCTCCTCCGAAGCCCGAGAATGCGATAGCGACAAAGCGCTTATTGCCATATGTAATTGCGTACCAAGCAATATGATTTATGGCGTCACGGCCGGTCCAGGTAATACCGTCGGTAGACGTCATCATATCGTTGGTGCTGCTACCGCCCGTGGCTGCTACGGCAACGAAGAGCCCGTTGCCATAGGTGACGCTGGTCCAACCATAGTCGGCGACACTGGCGCGGATGGTCCAGTTAATACCGTCGGGAGACGTCATGATGCGATTACCCGTGCCTGATGTCGCCACCGCGACGAAGAGGCCGTTACCGTAGGTGAGGCCTTGCCAAGCATTGTCGGCGGCACTGGTGCGGAGTGTCCAGGTGATGCCGTTGGGGGAGGTCATGACCCGGTTACCTGTGCCTGTGCCTGCTACGGCGACAAAGAGACCGTTGCCATAAGTGACGCTTCTCCAGTTATTATCGGCGGGGCTGGTGCGGAGAGTCCAGTTGATACCGTCGGGAGAGGTCATGACACGATTACCAGTACCTGAGATGGCGACAGCGACAAAAAGACCGTTGCCATAGGTGACGCTTGCCCAATTATTATCGGCAGGTGTGGTGCGGATGGTCCAAGTGATACCGTCGGGGGAGGTCATGACACGATTGCCAGTACCTGTCATGGCGACAGCGACAAAGAGGCCGTTGCCGTAGGTGACGCTATTCCAGCCATTATCGGCGGCACTGACGCGTTCGGTCCAGGTGATACCATCGGGCGACGTCATCACCCGGTTACCAGAACCCGAGGATGAGACCGCGACAAAAAGACCGTTGCCATAGGTGATGCTGGTCCAGTTGCGGACGGGTGTGTTTACCCCAGCTACCCAGTTTTCGCCGCAGCTGGTATCGACACTGCCACCGGCGCAACCCCAGCCCATGGCGACCCAGTTGGTGCTGTCGCAGAATTGAAGCTCATTCACCGTGCCGCCGACGTATTGGATAGCGCCTGCCGGTTTGCCGCTGCAGCCGGAGCCGCCCGGCGTGCGGTTGGCCGCGCAGGCGGTGTCCACCCAGTTCTGGCCGTTACAGAACTGAACCACGCCGGTGTTGCTGGCGTACATAACGGTTCCGGCGGCTCCGGTGGGGCTTGGTGCAGCCGGATTGTGTGGCGGCGGGGTTGGAGGCGCCGGTGTTCACCCAGTTGGTGCCATTGCAGTACTGCATGGTTTTGGTGGTGGTATTGAAAATGATGTGGCCTGCGTCTCCGGCGGGCGTACTACACATAGCAAACGCCCACGATGGAGCTAGCACACAGAGTAGTATAAACAACCTTAACATCACAGTTGTTTATAGCATTCGACACAGGGCGTGTCCCGACAGTCAGCCGCCCTTACCGTTAAAGCACGAGACCCTTGGAGCAAGACTACAACAGGTGTTGTCCCTTTCTGCTCTTCCACGCCTGTATACCATGCCCACAAACCGAGCAGAGACGTTGGGTTTTGTGCAAAAAACCGCTAAACTCTCCTCCATGATCGAACCCCGTACCCCTCCTGCCGGACAGTACCTGTGCCCCACGCTTGTGGTGGACCTTGCCGATGAAAACGCTACTGCCGAGTTGGCGGGCTTGATCGCGCGCTATACGCTGGCAGGTGATCTTATCCGCTTAGAGGGCGAGCTTGGTGCCGGTAAAAGTACCTTCAGCCGCCACTTTTTACATGCCCTGGGCCACACCGGCGATGTCCCCAGCCCGACCTATACACTGGTGCAACTGTACGAAACCACACCGCGTGTGCCGGTCGCGCATATCGACTGCTACCGCCTGAAGACCCCCGAAGAACTGGATGGTCTGGGGTTGGAAAGCTTCCGTCAGCATGGGGTGGTTCTGGCGGAATGGCCGGAAAAAGGTGGTGCGCTACTGGCCGCCGACCAGCCGGATTTTTTGAGCTATCACATTCAGGAAATGAACAACCCCGGCGTGCTGACGCTGGCGTTCAGCAGTGGGGCAACAGCCCATGGCCGCACCGTCACCCTCACCGGCAGCCGCAGCTGGCAGCGCCGCTTTGGACTGATGTTTGCCAACGTGCGTCGCCCGCGCTCGGAAGCGGCTCAGAAGGCGTTTTTGGATAGCTTAGGTTTGCAGGATTACGCGGTGGAGAATCTGGGCGGCGACTGGAGTTTCCGCAGTTACTGGCGCGTGCGCCTGAACGACGGCACCAGCCGCATGCTGATGGATGCCCCTTCCCCGATGGAAGGTGTAAAGGAATTTGCCGACGTGGCCGCCTATTACAACGCCCATGGCCTGCGTGCCCCGAAGGAATATGGTCGTGACGAGGCGGAAGGGTATCTGCTGCTGGAAGACTTTGGTGGCCGTGCGTTGGCGAGTGTAAGCGGCGAAGATGCCAATGCCTGGTACGGTGTGGCGATCGATGCGCTGTGTCACCTGTGCACCGTGCCTGCACGGACCGGCGGCCGCACGTTCACCCCGCGCGACTGGTGGATTGATGCCGCGCGCTTCACCGACTGGTATATGCCGATGGTACGCGGCCATGCCACCACCGTGGCCGAGCGCGCCCATTATATGGGCCTGTGGCAGAAGATGTTCGAGGCCTTCCGCGAGATTCCGCAGGGCACCATGCCGTGGGATTATCAGGCCACTAACATGATGCTGCTGAGTGATGAGCCGAGCCTGCAGAACTTCGGCCTTATCGATATTCAGGATGCCAAACATACGCCAATCTCGACCGATATGGCCATTCTGCTGCGCGACATCCGCCGTGCACCGAATGATGCGCTGGAAGCCGCAATGATCACCCGCGCCGCCGCGACACTGGGGCTGGACCGCGACCTGTTGGCCCACACCGTGGACATTGCCAGCCTGCACCATTGCAGCCGCATTTTAGGTGGATTAGCCCGCATTTACGTGCGTGACGGTAAGACTGCCGGGCCGCGCCGCTTTATCCCCCGCACATGGGAGGTGGCACACCAGAGTTATGCCAACCCGGCACTGCACGATATCGTCGACTTCATGCGCGAATGGGAAGCCCCCGGCCTTGCGCTGATGGCCGATGCCGTTTAGGAACGCGGTATGACTACACCGACCCGCATCCACACCGCTATGGTACTTGCTGCCGGCATGGGCAGCCGCCTGCGCCCCTTAACCGATACCATGCCCAAGCCACTGATCAATGTTGGTGGCAAGCCGGCTATTCTGCGCACGTTAGAGATGCTGGCAGCGGCGGGTATCACCCATGTCGTCATCAACACCCACTACCTTGCCCATATGCTGGAAACCGCCGTACGCGCCGGTGCGCCTGCGGGTATGACGATCCACTTCAGTTATGAAGAAGAACTGCTCGAAACCGGTGGCGGCATTAAGAAGGCTCTGCCGTTACTGGGTGAAGATCCGATTCTAGTGGTCAACAGCGATGCGGTATGGCTGGACGATGTGAAGCCGTTACTGAAACCCTTGATGGCTGCGTTTGACGGAGACAAGCATGATGCGCTACTGGCCGTGGTTTCCAAAAAAGAGACCAAGGATTTTCTGCCGCTGGGCGACTTTAAACTGGATAAAAAAACCAAGGAGCTGGGCCGCGTACCACCGCGCGACAAGTGGGATGTGGTGTACGCCGGTGTGCACGTGACCAAGCCCGGTTTGTTCATGGGCATTGCCGAAACCAAATTTAGTTTAAACCTGGTGTGGGACGACCTGCGCGCCACCAAACGCCTGCACGGTTGGCTCTATACCGGCGGTTGGCGCGAGACCGGTACTCACCAAGGTTTGGAACTGGCACGCGCATTTGTCGCGGGGCGTTAAGCCATGGGTTTCTGCCAGCACCTGGCGGCACGGATACGACAGTATCCGGCAGCTGACTGGCCCCACCTGCTGGTGTTTGTACCGACCGCCCGTGTGGCGGCCCGGGTGCGTGCGCTTTTAAGCCAGGATTTTACCGGTGTATTGCCAGCAATTTTGCCGTTGAAAGGCACGCCGGAACTCGCCGAACTTTTGAACCTGGATATGCCTGTGGCGGTGGACAGCGTGGTCGCGCGGATAGAGATTGCGCGGGTGTTAAGGCAGCGTGAGACGACCGACCTCTTTGATGCAGCCGACACAACTGACTTGCCGGAAGGCCCGCGCTTATGGCGCCGGGTGGAAAGCCTGTATGCCACGCTGGACCGTCTGGCGCTGCATGGTGTGAGTGTACGCGATATGCGTGCGGCGGTGCCACCGCAGATGGTCGGTTTATGGGAGCAGCAGGCCGACACACTGATACGCGTGGCACGGCATATGGAACGCTGGCTGGCCGCACGTAACGAAGAGTGGCCGGGTGCGGTGGAGCGGCGGATTCTGGAACAGACCGCCGAGGTTCTGGCCAGGCCGGAGAGTATGTGGATGCCGCTGGTGGCCGGTGTGGTGGACGGGATTCCAGCGGCATTGGATATTTTACGCGTGGCGGCAGACCGTGGTGCCGTGCTGGTACCAGAGTTAGGTACCGCGACCGCCGAGTTGGTGGACACCTTGGAGATGCCGGTAAGCTCCGTGACCATGCCTGCAGCGAACTACGAGGATGCTGTGGCAGAGACCGACTGGGACGAAGCCTGGATGGCCGCGTTGGCGGTGCACCGTGCCGTACAGAACGGTGAGGCGCGCGTGGCGGTGGTCAGCCCGGCGCGCAGCTTGCTGGCGCGCATCGCGGGGATTCTGGAAGGGTGGCAGATACGCGTTACGGTGGGTGGCGGGATGTGTCTTTCTGAAACACCGCACGGGCGTGAGGCCACCGCGCAGCTGCATTGGGGTGAGCGTGGGCGGAAGCTTAGCCAATGGCTGGAATTGATGGAAATGCGCCCGCTGGAGATGCCGGGCTGGGACGCGATTGTGCGGGAATTGCAGCGGCTGGAGGGCGAGGATTTCTGGCTGGAGGCTGCTGATTGGCAGGCGGTGATGCAGGCTGTTTTGGATGAAGCACCGGTTGCCAGCGACAATCGCGACGGCGTGTTTTTACTGGGCCCGCTGGATGCGCGGCTGCTGGATTTTGACACCGTGATCGCCACCGGATGCGCGGAAGGTATCTGGCCTGCACATAGCACCGATGCCTGGTTGAGTGAGCCGCACCTGCGGGCGTTGAAACTGCCGGACAGCTCTCGCAAAGCGTTGCTGGCAGGAACGGAACTGGAGAGTCTTCTACACAGCGGTAGCGGCCGTGTAATTGTGACGCACGCCAAAACCAGCGAGGGCAAGGAGACGGTGCGCAGCCGTTTTCTGGCCGGGTATGCCTGTGTGCAAGAGACCGAATTGCAAGCGCTGGCGACGGTGCTGCGCCATGGCGAGGTACGCCCGGATGACACGCTCGGGGTGTTTGTACCGCAGGGAACCCTGTGGCCCAAGAAATGGAGTGCGAGCTTTATTGAAGCGATGCTGGCCTGCCCCTACCGTGCCTTAGGCGAACGCGTGCTGAAGCTGGCGCCGCCTGACCCATTGACCCCCCTGCCCGATGCCCGCACCGCCGGTTTGCTGGTGCACCGCTGGCTGGAGAAGATTGGTCGGTTAGACAGTGTGCTTACGGATACGGATGCCCTGACCGCTGCGATGCTGGAGATTGCGGAGGAGGAACTGGCGCACGAGCCGCCTGTGACACGGGCGATCTGGCGCACCAAATTTGCGAAACTGGCACCGGCATTGGTAGCGCAATGGCAAGCCGATAACCGCCGCATTGCCGCGATTGAACAGCGCTTAACACGTGAGGTAGGGCCAGTGACGGTGACCGCGACACTGGACCGTGTGGAGGCGGGCACCGACGGTACGACGATCATTGATTTCAAGACCGGCACCCCGCCCGCCTGGAGCCGGGTGGCGGCGGGCATTAAGCCGCAGTTGGCACTGGAGGCGTGGCTGCTGGGTGAGGATGTACAGAGCGTGGAATACTGGCATTTGCGCGGTTACGGCACCAAGCCGCTGGATGTGAAGCGCGCCGAGGGCAAGACCTTTGACGGTCTGCTGGCGCCGGTAGCTGAAGGTGTAACACGTCTGGTGGACACCTACCGCGAAGGTGCGGCATTTGCTGCGGTGCCGGATTTACAAGGTGGCGGTTTGCAGGCCACCGGCCATTGCGAAACCTGCGCGCTGGCCGGTGTGTGCCGCCGGAAAGGGGCCGTACATGCGTAATACCTTTGACCCGCAGATTTTACGACACGCTGCTGCCGCGCAGGCATTGGCGTTGGAGACAGCATCAAGCGTGTGGATCTCGGCCAACGCTGGCACCGGTAAAACCGAAGTACTGACGCGGCGCATGCTGGCACTGCTGCTGGCCGACCCGACGCTGGAGCCGCGGCAGATTCTGGCACTGACCTTCACCAAAGCCGGTGCAGCAGAAATGGCGGCGCGCTTGCCGGTGCGTCTTGGTAAATGGGCGACGCTAGATGACGCGGCGTTGCACGCCGAAGTGGCAGAGCTGGGTGTAAACCTCCCCGAGGGTCTGGATGTGGCGGCACGCGTGCGCACGCTGGCCCAGCAGGTGCGCAAGCAGCCGCCGCTGGTGGCGACCATTCACGGTCTGGCCCAGCAGATTTTAAGCCGGTTTACGGTGGAAGCCGGTTTGCCGCTCGATTTTGAGGTGCTGGAAGACGGCGCGCAGAAGCGCCTGCTGAAAGAGATACAGAATGATCTGCTGGTGAATGTCAGCGGGCCGCTCGCCAATTATCTGGGCACGCTGCTGGATGAGCTTGGGGAGCATGGCTGGGATGATCTGACGGGTCTGGTTATCATGCACTGGCACCGGCTGGAGGCGCTGGTGGAAGGTAAGGGCTTGGCCGCCGTACTGGCGCAGCTGGAGCACGAGTTGGGCTTGGTGGGGCGTGAGGATGCCGGGCAACCGCTGGTACCGACACCCGCCGAATGGATGTCGTTACGGCATGTGGTGCAGGCGTTGCCGGAGCAGAATGCACGCACCGTACTGGATGCGCCGGAGGCGTTGCGGGAGGCCGCATGGAAGGATTTTCTGCTTACCGGCACGGGCACACCCCGCGCCCGTTTGTTTGTGAAAGCCGAGCTCGCGGTGTTGGATGAAACCGATGTGGCGGTTTTGAACGCGGCGGCGCTGCGCGTGGCGGAACAGGTGAAGCTGCGGCGCATTTACCGCGGATTTGACGTGACCCGTGCGGCACTGCTGTGGGCCGCCGCCGTCCGCGGCGCCTACGTGCAGCGCAAGCAGCGTGAGGGCATGGTGGATTATTCCGATCTTCTGGATGGTCTTGAGCGTGTGCTGAAGGCCTCCGAGACCGGTGGTGAGGGCGGAATGAGCGAGTGGGTGTGGTATGGGCTCGACCGGCGTTTCCGTCACCTGGTGGTGGATGAAGCACAGGACAATAACCCGCAGCAGGACCGTATTGTTCAGTGGTTGGCGAAGAGCATTTTAAGCGGCGATGTGGGTGAAGGTGCGGCCCGCACCGTGCTGGCGGTAGGCGATATGAAGCAGAGCATCTTCCGCTTTCAGGGTGCCGTACCGGAGCTGTTTGTGCACTTGCGCGAGGTGCTGCGCGACTGGGCGCCGCAGATGTGCGAGGTGGATCTGGTGCACAGCTTCCGCAGCGGTGCAGAGGTGCTGGCGCTGGTCGACCGCGTGTTTGCGCAGGGCGACAGCGGTGAGGTTGTGGTGGGGAGTGATTTTAGAGACTGGCCCAACCACGCAGCGGTGGCCGCCGCGCGTGCCAGCCGGGTAGAGCTGTGGCCAACCGTTGTATTGGAAGGGAAAGAGACCGTAGAGCCGTGGGCGCTGCCTGAGGTACGTGCCGCCGCCGGTGGGCATGGTGAGGATATTGCATGCCTGCACCAGATAGGGAACTGGCTGCAGCAACAGGTGGGCCGCGTGATGATGCCCAGCACGGGTGAGGCTTTGCGCTACGATGACGTGATGCTGGTGGTACAGCGTAACCGCGTGGCCGCGCTGGCAGCGGGGGTCTTGCGCGGCATGGGGGTGCCCGTGGCAAGTGGCGGTGGTGTACAGCCGTTAGTGGTGGATGATGCGATTGCGTGTCTGCGCGTGATCTTCAACCCCGAGGATAACTTGGCACTGGCGCATGTGCTGAAAGGTGTGCGGCGGCGCGATGATGCGTACTTACTGGACCTGGCCGCGCGCAGTGGCGAGCAGGCCTGGTGTTATGCCTTGCAGGGCGACGACGGCGTATGGCTGACGCAGATGCATGCACTCGCGTGCGACGCCCCCTTACGCATTGTTCAGCAGGTGGCACGTGAGATAGGTGGCGATGAAAACCTGCTGGAGTGCCTGCTGCTGTGGGCTGAACAGTGCGAGACACTGCGGGAACTGATCGCGCGGCTGGAGCTTGATGATCTGCCGGTGACGGGTACGGGCCGCGGCGTGCGGATTTTAACCGTGCATGGCAGCAAGGGCTTGCAGGCACCCCTGGTGATTTTAGCCGATACCATGGCAGCCTTGGCCGATGTGAGCCATGACACGCTGCTGTGGGGCGAAAACGTGGTGCTGTACAAGCAGGCCAAGGGATTATCCGCGTTTGAGGATTCTCTGGCCGAGGCCGAGCGTGCACGGCGCAAGGCAGACAGCCTGCGCGGTTTGTATGTGGCGATGACACGCGCGATGGACTGGCTGGTGGTGACCGGCTTTGGAGAGGTGAAAGAGACGGCGGATACGTGGTGGACGCGGGTACGCATTGGCTTTGAAGGTGATGCGGCGGATGATGGCCGATGGGTTGTAGGCGATAGCTTTGCCCAGAGCGACGTGCCGGTGGTGGAAGCGGTTGCGGAGACCGTGATACCTGCATGGTTGCAGACACCGATTACTGCCGTAGAGACGGTATCGCAAAGCGAGGAACAGGCGCGCGGCGAACGCGTGCATGCGCGTCTGCAAGGGTTGCGCGTGCCAGTGGAAGCCGAGGTGGACGCCGAAGTGCAACGCGTGAAAGAGACATACCCATGGCTGTGGACGCCCGGTAGCCGCAGCGAAATGGCGGTGGCGGTGGAGGGGCGGGTCGGGCGCATCGACCGGTTGGTGGAACACGAGGGTGCGCTATGGGTGATCGATTTCAAGACTGGACAGATACCGGAGCAGGTGCCGCCTACGTATGTGCAGCAGGTGCAGGGCTATGCCCGTGCGCTGCGGCACACTTACCCGGAGCGTACACTGCGGGCAGCTATCGTGTGGACCGCCGCACCACGGCTTGATGAAGTGGACATAGGGTGATAGGTTCGAGGTATTCGAAGTAATGACAAGGGGGAGAGACCGATATGGTAGCCAGCGTTAACGATAGTGAATTCAAGAGCAGTGTTCTCGACAGCGACGGCGTGACCGTGGTGGACTTCTGGGCCGAATGGTGCGGCCCGTGCAAGGCGCTGAGCCCGCTGCTGGAGCAAGCCGCGTCTGAAGTGGAAGGTGTCACCGTAGTGAAGATGAACGTGGATGAAAACACCGATACGCCGGTGCAGTACGGCATCCGTGGTATCCCCACCCTCATCGCTTTCAAGGGCGGTCAGCCCGTGGCCAGCCTGGTCGGCTTGCGCGACAAGGCCGAACTGGTGAGCTGGATGGAAAGCCAGAAGTAGTAAGCTCTGCAACAAAAAGCGCCCTTCTGGGCGCTTTTTGTTAGAGTCTTTAGTTACATACAACTCTGGCACATGCCGTTGTCGTAATGCCATCCCCTGCCCCCCGGATCGTTGTATATCCATTGGGGCAGGTGTAGTTCGGTGGGCTGTCGCGAAATGCATTGTTGCCTGGACTTGTCATTTGGAGGCTACAGCTGGCGCCCGATTGTGCCGCTACATTTGGCTGCTGACAGCTGGACCCATTATAGACCATACCCAAGCTTCCACAGTGGCGGACCGCATTATTAAAAGCGATGACATCAGCTTTCAATTGCTCAAACTGCGCATTCGCGATACAGCCCTGGACATCGGATCCGTTCTCGCCGGGAGCATAAAGCTTATATACCTTATTACAGGCAGCAATATTAGCTTTCAGAACTTTGAGATTACCATCGGTGGTTTCGATTTTTGACTTCAGAGCTGTCCAACCGGCTTCCTGACTGAGCGAACCTCCCGCCGTGCGCTCTTGCGCGAATACCGGCAAGAGAACGAGACACATTGCACTGGCGGCAAGTACGAGAGCAGAGGTACATTTCATAGCCCTTTATACACCCACTGTGTAAGGATGTCTGACACCGTGTGGCTACGTCTGTTTTCCTACGCTTCCCCTGTGACGAGTAGGCGACAGGTCAGGCCTATTCGTTCCAGAACTTGCGGAGCTTGGACATGAAGCTGCTCTCGACGCGGCCGGGTTCCAGCTCGCTGCGCAGGGCTTCCAGTTGCTCCTTCTGCTTTTTGGAGAGGTGCTGCGGCACCGTGACATGCAGGTGGGCGACGATATCGCCCTTGTCCTTCGGGCGGCCCATGGCGGGCATCCCCATACCGGGCAGGCGCACCTTGTCGTTCGGCTGCGAACCAGCCGGAATTTTCAGCGCGGTTTTGCCACCGTCCGGAGTCGGGATCTGGATCTCGGTGCCCAAGGCGGCGTCGAGCATACTGACCGGAACCTCAAGGTGCAGGTGCATGCCATCGCGTGCGAACAGCGGATGATTGGCGATAGAGATAAACACGTACAGGTCGCCGGCCGGACCACCGTGGGTGCCGGCTTCGCCTTCGCCCGCCAAGCGCAGGCGCGTGCCGTCATCGACCCCCGCCGGAATGGTGACGGACAGATTCTTGGTGTGGCGGACACGGCCGGAACCACCGCAGTCCTTACACTTGTCCTTGATCTGCTGGCCGGTCCCGCCACAGTCCGGGCAGGTACGGCTCATCTGGAAAAAGCCCTGCCGGAAAGTGACATTCCCGGAGCCCTTACAGGTACCGCAGGTGACGGGCTTGGAGCCTTCCTTGGCACCGGAGCCTTTGCAGGTTTCGCAGACAATGGTGGTGGGGAATTTGAGATCGACCTTGGTGCCGGTGTAGGCATCCTTGAGGTTGACCTCCAGATTGTAGCGGAGGTCGGAGCCACGCTGGGTGTGGGTCTTGCGGGTTTGCTGCTGACCGCCCCCGCCGAAGATACCGCCCATCAAGTCTTCAAACAGATCTTCAAAATTACCGTCGAACTGGAAGCCGCCCATGCCCTGACCGAAGCCACCCTGCGGGCCGCGGGCACCGCCGCCCATGCCACCCTGGGCAAAGGCATCGTGGCCGAAACGGTCGTAGGCCGCACGCTTTTGCGCGTCCTTCAGAACGTCGTAGGCCTCGTTCACTTCTTTGAATTTCGCTTCGGCGTCCTTGTTGCCCGGGTTGCGGTCCGGGTGGAACTCCATCGCCTTTTTGCGGTAAGCACTCTTCAGGGCGGCTTCGTCGGCCGACCGTGAGACACCTAAAATATCGTAATAATCGCGCGCCATTGTCACTTTATAGACGGGAGTGCCAAGAAGGTCAAGAAAGAAGCCCGCCTTTGTAAGGCGGGCTTGCTCGCTTTTACAGCGTTAGTAACGGACGATACGCATTTCGGCCGGATAGCGCGGCTTGGTAACCAGCTTGTAGCAGTAGCTAGGGGCGCCGGTAAAGCCACAGGCTGCGGTACTGCCGGCCTGCTTTTGCAGGTAGTCCTCATAACGCTGCTGCTCCTTCAGCTTCTTCATCCAGTCGCTGCGGTGGGGACGGTTAATGGTGGTGTTGGCACCGGTATAGCCATTGTTGGAATAAATACCGGTACGAGCAGAATTGCTGGCAAAGCTGAAACCGCTGCGGCCGCGCTGATACCCATCGGCATAGGCTTGTACCGCACTGGCTACCAGCATAAGGCATGCCAACACAGCCACGCTTGCGGCGGTGCGGATGTTCATGATGTTGACCATGTTCTTCATGGCGTTTCTCCTGTTTTCCTCAGTGCGGCTATTCGTCCGCGTTCAGTTTAAACACAAGGGGCCGCAGTGGCGACCCCTTGTTATTAATTATTCTTGGGCTTATTGGGGCTTACGCGGCTTTCCCGTCGTTGTTGCCCTTGCCGGACTCATCGCCCGAGGTGTACTCGGCGTCGACGCTCCCGTCGGCATTGGCCTGGCCGGTGCTGGCGGCATCGCCCTGTTCTTTGGCTTGCGCCTCGTACATGGCTTTACCGAGCTCCATGCTCACTTCGCTCAGTTTCTCCGTTTGGGCCTCCAGAGCCGATTTGTCAACCCCTTGATTGGACAAAAGTTCCTTCGTGGCGGCTAATTCGGTCTCGATCTTGGATTTTACATCTGCAGAAACCTTGTCACCGTGCTCCTTCAGGGCCTTTTCGGTACTGTGCACGAGGGCTTCGGCGGTGTTACGCACTTCGACACCTTCACGCTTGGCTTTGTCGGCGTCGGCGTTGGCTTCAGCTTCCTTCACCATACGCTCAATATCGGCGTCGGACAGACCCCCGTCGGACTTGATGACCACGTTGGCGGCCTTGTTGGTGCCCTTATCCTTGGCGCTTACATTGACGATACCGTTGGCGTCGATGTCGAAGGTCACTTCGATCTGCGGGACACCGCGCGGGGCCGGGGGAATACCTTCCAAGTTAAACTGGCCGAGCAGCTTGTTGTCGGCGGCCATCGGGCGCTCACCCTGGAAGACGCTGATGGTCACGGCATTCTGGTTGTCGGCCGCGGTGGAGAACACCTGGCTCTTCTTGGTCGGGATGGTGGTGTTACGGTCGATCAGCGCCGTGAACACGCCGCCGAGGGTTTCGATACCGAGGCTCAGCGGGGTGACGTCGAGCAGCAGCACGTCCTTCACGTCGCCGCGCAGAATACCCCCTTGGATGGCGGCGCCGACGGCCACCACTTCGTCCGGGTTCACGCCCTTGTGCGGTTCTTTGCCAAAGAAGTTCTTCACTACTTCCTGCACCTTGGGCATGCGGGTCATACCACCTACCAGCACCACTTCGTCGACGTTCTTGGCGTCGACGCCAGCATCCTTCAGAGCGGCCTTGCACGGTACAAGGGTGCCTTGGATCAGGTCGTCTACCAGCGTTTCCAGCTTGGCGCGGGTCAGGGTCATCTGCAGGTGCTTCGGACCGGAGGCGTCGGCAGTGATGAACGGCAGGTTGATGTCGATGGAGGTGGAGCTGGAAAGTTCCTTCTTGGCCTTTTCGGCTTCGTCCTTCAGGCGCTGCAGTGCCAGCTTGTCCTTGGTCAGGTCGATGCCTTCCTGCTTTTTGAATTCGTCGGCCAGCCAGCCGATGATGCGGCTGTCGAAATCTTCCCCACCGAGGAAGGTGTCACCATTCGTGGCTTTCACTTCAACCACGCCGTCGCCGATTTCCAGCACGGAGACGTCGAAGGTACCACCACCAAGGTCGTACACGACCACGGTCTTGTGGCCCTTCACGTCTTCGCCGAGGCCGTAAGCCAGGGCTGCAGCAGTGGGTTCGTTGACCAGACGCAGCACTTCGAGACCGGCGATCTTACCGGCGTCCTTGGTTGCCTGACGCTGGGCGTCGTTAAAGTAGGCCGGAACAGTGATAACGGCCTGGGTCACTTTTTCACCAAGGTAGGCTTCGGCGGTGTCCTTCATCTTCTGCAGCACCATGGCGGACAGTTCGGACGGGGAAATGTCCTTACCGGCGGCGTTCACCCACGCGTCGCCATTAGAGGCCTTCACGATCTTGAACGGACTGTGCTCCTTGGCCTTGCCGACCATGGTGTCGTCAAAACGGCGACCGATGAGGCGCTTGAAGGCGAAGATGGTGTTGTCGGCATTGGTGATAGCCTGACGCTTGGCGGATTGACCTACCAGACGTTCGCCATCCTTAGCGAAGGCGACGATGCTGGGGGTGGTGCGGGCACCTTCGTTGTTCTCCAGCACTTTGGTGTCTTTACCGTCCATGATGGCGACACAGCTGTTGGTGGTGCCGAGGTCGATACCGATGACTTTGCTCATTTTCTATTACTCCCTTTAACGTTACTTTTTAAAAACTTAGTTACTGATCTGTTGACCACCGAGCTCGGCAAAGCGCGCGAGGAAACGGCGGTTGGCTTCATCCGGCTGCCAGCAGGGCAGATCGATGCCCGTCGGCTCGTAGTCCTGCAGGTATTTTTCCCAGAACGCGTGCGGCGGCATCAGCAGTTTGGCTTCGTCGCCCAGAATGCGTTTATCGAAACCTTTGATGACCGGGCTTTCCAGCTGCTCCATAGGAATACCGTAGCCGCGCGAAACAGCCTGGGTGGCCTTGCGCTCGATATCCTTGAAGCTGATGCCCATGAAGCGCTTGAGACCGGTGGGCATATCGCCCACATAGGCCTCGCTGGCGTCGTGCAGTAAAGCCGCCAGTGCCAGCTCGGGTTCCACCAGATGCGAGATATGAATGCTGTGCTCGGCCACACTGTAGTACTGGCTGCAGTGACCGTTGTAGCGGCAGATATTGGACAGCGCGCGGGCGATCATTTCGATCGGCAGCACGATCCAGTCTTCCGCACCAAAGTCCAGTTCCTGATTGGAACCGGTCTGCATCCAGGTGTAGCTGTTGCTGTCGAGGTTCATGGTGGAGCCGGTCATTACGCAACCTCCTTTTGATATTCCGCGAACGTGAGTTCGCGCACCGCCGACACTTTGTTGCCAGCCCAGTCGGGGTGGGCTTCGTAGATGCGACCGACACCGCCAAACAGGGCTTGGGCATAATCGAAGCCAAGTTCATTGCAGGCGGCTTTTACCACGTCCTCCGAATGACCTTCCACTTCGGCGAAGGGGGGCAGACCCGGCCATTCGTTGAGAGTTACTTCACGGTCGCCCTTGATCCATGTCTCTCGGAAATTTTCTTGGTGTGCGCGATCTTCAAAGCCGAGTTTTTGCAGCAGGGTTGCGGCGTTTTCGAAGCTGTCGACATTGATCTCGATTTCTTCCGTACCGTGGATATCGGTGCCGTCGTGCTCGTGCTTAAAAGCCATGGTGACTGTATCGTCGCCATTGTCGCGCACGCGCGCCCACTTGGCGGGGTTCGGGTTCAGCTCAGTCAGAAAATAGGTATAGCGACGCATCAGGCTCCACGGGCGCGTGCAGGTATAGCCCTGCGCGGCTAGCATCGTGCGGCAGGCCGCAACGTTGATGTTCAGGATCTTGGCTTCGATTTCAATCGGCATGTTACTGCGTGGCCTCGTCCTTAGTGGCCACTACCACCAGACTGGGGCGCAGCAGGCGGCCGTTGATGGTGAACCCGGCCTGCAGCTCCTGCAAAATATGGTTCTCGGGCACGTCGGAGCTGGGGATCTGGCTCATGGCCTGGTGCAGTTCGGGGTTGAGGGCATCGCCCTTTTTAACCACGACCTGCGCGATACCGTGACGGCCGAGCATGGATTGCAGCTGGGTGGCGACCATGAGGATGCCGTCGCGCAGCGCCTTTTCGTTGCCTTCCGGTGCGGCCAATGCGCGGGCGAGGTTATCGCCCACGCCCAGCACATCCTGCGCAAACTTGGTAACAGCGTACTGGCGCGCGTCGGTCACTTCCTGCTGGGCGCGGCGCTTGACGTTCTCGGCCTCGGCGGCGGTGCGGAAGGCTTTGTCCTTCCATTCGTCACGCTCACGCTCGACCGTTTGCAGCAACATATTTTCCGGCAGCGCGCCATCCAGCGGAACATCCTGCTCCAGCGGCGCGGTTTCCAACGGTTGGCCGTTTTCGTCCAGTTCGTTCATCTGGGGCTCTCGCATGGCTTCGCTCATCGTGTCGGTCTCCTTACTTCTCTCAAAACTCATCTTATTTCAGGGCGGCATCCAGCAGGCTGCGCGTGTAATCCACAACACCCATGGTGTGCTTGTAATCCATCCGCATCGGGCCAATCACGCCGACAGTACCGACCAGCTTGCGGGAATCTTCATCTTTTGCTGGGGCCTTATGCCCATAGGGCGAGGCAATCACCGCCAGATCTTCGGCACCTATGACCGGCACGTCACCACCCACAAAAATCTTCACGCCGTTGCTGGTGCGGACCTCATCGACCAATGTCATCAGCAGGCGTTTTTCCTCGAATACCTTGATGAGGCCCTGCAACTTGTCGCGGACGATTTCCGGGTATTGGAACAGATTGGTGGAACCGGCCACAACCATGGCACCATCGGCAGTGACCGGCTGACCCCATTCGTTCGCGGCCTGCATCATCTGGTCGATCATCGCGTTCACCTGACCACGTTGCTCGGCCATACCGACCAGCATGGCAGCCTTCGCTTCTTCCAAGGTGTGACCCATCACAAACGGATTTAAGGTGCTGGCGGCCTTTTTCAGATCGTCGGCCGAAATGAACTCCGGCACTTCCATCATGCGGTTTTCAATTTCGCCGGATTTGGTCACCATCACGACCAGCACGCGGTTATTGGAAAGACGGATGAATTCCATGGTTTCCAGCGTGTCGTTCTCGCGCTTGGGGGCGGTCACCAAGGCGGCGCAGTTGGTGACCTGCGACAGAACACTTGTCACATCCTTCGTGAGTTGCGACAGGCTTTTGCTGGGGTTGATCTGGCTTTGAATGGCCTGTTTGACGGCCTCTTCCGGCTCGGTGGTTTCTACCAGATGCTGGGCGTAATAGCGGTAGCCCATTTCGGTCGGGATGCGCCCTGCGCTGGTATGCGGGCTTTTGATCAGCCCCATGCCTTCAAGGTCCTGCATCACGTTGCGGATGGAGGCCCCGGACAGCTGGTACTTGCCGCTTTGCACCAGCGCCTTGCTGCCTACCGGCTCGCCTTTGGTGCCGTAGGTTTCCACTACATCGGCCAGCACCTGTGCGGCGCGGTTACCAATTTCCAGAACGGGCTTTTTGCTCTTTTCCATGAGCATAGTTATAGGACGCGTTAGCACTAAGGTCAAGCGAGTGATAATATCTTTCCGCCAGAAAAAACGAGGCGGTTACGCCTCGGTTTTCGGTTCTTGCAACCATTTGGAATTGGGCACAAATTTCTGGAGAAACGCTTTATGAGCCTCGATCTCTTCGGTGGTGGCCTGAATGGCGCGGGTGGCGGTGGAGAGCTTGGCCAACGCTTCATCGAACATATGCGCGACAGCTTCGGCAGCCCCCTCACCTTCTACCACTGCCGCACCAAGTTCAAAACCCGCCTGAAGGCCGCCGTGGAGTTCGACATAGACGTCGGCCAGCAGCTGCGCGTCGAGCAGCGCGCCGTGGAAGGTACGGGCAGAAGTGTCGATATCGTAGAACTTACAGAGGCTGTCCAGATTGTGTCGCTGGCCCGGCAACTTCTGGCGGGCGATGACAAGGGTATCGACCATCTCGTTCATCAGCGGCGGCATACCGAGGCGTTCCAGCTCCTTATTCATGAAGGAGAAGTCGAACTCGGCATTGTGGGCCACCAGCGGGGCGTCGCCGAAGAATTCCAGCATCTCGTGGACGACATCCTTGAACAGCGGTGCGTCGGCGACTTTCTCGTTGGTAATGCCGTGGACCTTGGTGGCGCCGAAGTCGATGTCGCGCTCGGGGTTCAGGTACTTATGGAAGGTGCGGCCCGATGGCAGGCGGTTGATCATCTCGACGCAGCCGATCTCGATGATACGGTGCTCTTCCACCCCAAAGCCGGTGGTTTCGGTATCGAAGACGATCTCGCGCATGGTCTGTTTCTCCCCCTAAAGTATCCTTAATCCAGTAGTCTCTTTTGGAACCGGTAGCAAGCGTAGCTGTACCCAACGGCGAAGATGGTGACCAGCACGCCGAGGTCGACAAGGACGCTTACCGCACTCAGATCCTGACCGGTCATCAGCGGGCGGACAAGCCCGATGACATGGGTGAGCGGCAGACACTGCGACAACCAATACAGCGGTGCAGGTGCGTGGGAAAGATCGAAGAACACGCCAGAGAAGAGGAACATCGGGGTCGTCCACAGCGTGTTGACGTAGGCAAAGTGCAGCGGGCGGTAGATGTGCACGGTAAAGCACATGGCAATGGCGCCAAAAGCCAGGTTGGCGAGCATCAGCACCGGCAGCGCCAGCAGCGCACCCCAGAAGCTGGGAATCGCTTTGAGCCAGAGCCCAGCCAGCAGGAAGAGGATGAGAATGCTGGGGAGTGTGCGCAGAGAGGCATAAAGAAGCTCGGCCATCAGCACCTGCGGCAGGCGCACCGGTGTCGCCAGCCAGGCCGGGTACAGTTTGTAGCTGGTGGAGCGCTCCCAGACGCCGTACGTCATCGCCATGGTCATGACGAAGACGCCGGTACTGGCGGCGATACCGGGCACGAGGAAGTCGAGGTACGGCAAGCCATCCATGGTTTTCACCAAAGCACCCATGCCAAAGCCGAAAGCGAAGAGATAAAGCAAACGGTCGATCAGGTCGCGCACCAGCTGGGCCTTCCAGACCGAGCGGTATTCGTACCCAAAGCGCAGCAGGATAGGTGCGATGTTGGCGATATAATCGCGGACCGTAATACGGGTTGTGCGGAGAAGAGAAGCTGTCATGTGTTAATCCATCAAACGACGTTGCAGGAGTTTATGCGCCACCACCGAGCAGACGGCGAGAATCAGCGCCAGTGCGGCCATATGGCCCAGCACGGTCAGCGGGCCCATGGTACCCAGCAGTAGGCCGCGGATGGCCGCGACACCGTGGGTGAGCGGGAAGATCTGGGCAAACCATTGCAGGGCGACAGGGAAGGTTTCGAGGCTCACCATAGCGCCGGAAAAGACCATCATCGGGGTCAAGACAAAGGCCCAGACGAAATCGAAATCGTTCATGCTGCGCGCTAAGCCGGTGGCGACGTACCCTACTGCCATGAGCGACATGCTGAGGAGAATCAGCAGCGGAATAGCGAGAATGAACCCGAAGATGCTGGCCTTGGCGCCGAGCAGGATGCCTGCCAGCAGCAACATGGTGGCCGCCACGACGCTGCGCAGGCCGGTAAAGACCATTTCGCCGAGCATGATGTGTGAGACACGGGTCGGTGTGGCCAGAAACGATGGCCACGTGCGCTGCATGAAGATGCGGGTATAGGCGCCGTAGCTGCCGTCGATCAAGCTGCCGAACATCATGCTCATGGCAATCGAGCCGGGCAGCAGGAAGGTTTTGTAATCGACGCCTGCCATATCCGGGATGAGTTTGGAAAAGCCCATGCCAAGGCCATAGAAGAAGATGGCGGGTTCGACCAGGCGCAGAATAAGAAACTGGCGCCACATGCTGCGCCAGCACAGCGCCTGGCGGTAGAACACCACCAGCGCGGGCGCAAAACGGAGTTGGAGGTCTTGCATCGTGCTTAATCCCGCAGCTTACGGCCGGTGAGGCGCAGGAAGACGTCTTCCATGTTGGCGGGACGGTGCAGATAGGTGGCGTCTTCCGGCAGGCGTTTGCGGAAGGCGGCACCGTCGTCGACGTAAAACAGCACGCTGTCGCCGACATCTTCGCTGTCTTCCGGCGGAAGGTCGAGCGGGATCGGCTTGGTGACATCGAAGACATGCTTCTTCACATGGCGTTCAATCAGTTCGGCCGGGCTACCTTCATCGAGCACTTTACCGTGGTCGATCATGATGATGTGGTCGCACAGGCGCTGGGCTTCATCCATGTAGTGGGTGGTAAGCAGCAGGGTTTTGCCTTGCTTTTTGAGTTCCAGAATACGTTGCCAGATCATGACACGGGCCTGTGGGTCGAGGCCGGTGGTCGGCTCGTCGAGGAACAACAAGTCCGGGTCGTTCACCAGCGCACGGCCGATGGTGAGGCGACGCTTCATACCGCCACTCAGCTGGCCGACGCGGGCGGTGGCTTTTTCCGACAGCTGCATGTAGTTCAGGATCTGCGGCACGCGGTCCTTCAGGATGCTGCGGGCGATACCGAACAGCATGCCGTACACGGTCAGGTTCTCGGATACGGTCAGGTCGGGGTCGAGGTTGTCGTCCTGCGGTACCAGCGCGATACGGGTGCGCTCTTCGCGGCTGAGACTGGCGCTGTCGTGACCGAAGATATCCAGGCTGCCACCACTGCGCTGGGTGAGGCCCATCAGCATCTTCATAGTGGTGCTTTTACCGGCACCATTGGGGCCGAGCAGGCCGGTGCAAGTGCCCTGCTTGACGACGAAGTCGATGCCTTTCACGGCTTCGACAACAGGACCGCCGCCACGCGGCGTGTAGGTTTTGACGAGGCTTTTGGCTTCGATCACATTCTGTTGGGTCATTCGGTTTCTCCTTCAATCTTGAGGCGGACGGTGCGTTCCGTGCCATCGGCAAACTTCAGTTTCAGGGGCAGTTCCAGCCCCGGTTTCAATTCGGTGGTCAGGCCTATCAGCTGCAATTCCAGCACGCCGGGCAGCAGCAGCACCTCAGTTTTGGGCGGAAGCGGCAGCTCTTTCAGGGTTTGCACCTGCGTCAGGCCATACTCGTTCTGCACATAGGTCTGCAACTGAGTCTGGCCTGCCAGCGGAGTAGAGGCACCGACCAACCGCAGAGGTTGGTCGGTCGGGTTCTCCAGAACCATGCGCACGGCGACACTGCCGCCGGCAGGAGTCGGTTTGATGCTGGAGTCCAGCAGTTTGAGCTGCATGGACACCGGATTGGGCACGACCGTGAGTGCCGCTTCAGCATGCGCCATTCCCACCAGCATCAGACACATTACCCCTACGGCGAAACCCCGCATTCTGCCCCCTTGGCCCCTTATTCCGATTTTTACGAAAGACACTCTACGCCAGTTTCGGGCGGGAGGCTACCCCACGGGCCACCGTGGCTGCCGTTTCGCGATTCAGTCCTGCGCGCTCCAGGTCGGCCAGATAGGTATTCCAGCGGTTTTGCTGTTCGTTCGCCAGCTCGCGCAGGTACTCCCAGGTATAAAGGCCGGTTTCGTGACCATCGGAGAAGATGATCTTCACCGCATAGGCGCCGACCGGCTCCAGCCCCTTGATGGTGATATTCCTTTTCCCGCCGACCAGACGGGCATCGGACGGGCCGTGTCCCTTCACTTCGGCGCTAGGGCTTTCCACGCGCAGGTATTCGGCAGGCAGCTCAGCCTGACTCTCACTCCAGTGGACGGTCAGGGTGCGTTTATCGGGGGAAAGGCGGATCTCGGTCGGTTGCATGGTTTAAGAGGCTTTCGGGATCTGGACATCCGCACTAGCGGCAGTGTTGGTTGCAGCTTCGTGCGACAAACCACGCGCCCGGAACTGCTCCTCCTGCATAGCCTGAAGGGCTTCCAGTAGGGTCATCGGGTGCCAGACCCAATTCATCGTTACTTCACGCACGGCGGTCGCTTCGCGGATACGCAGCACCACCCGACCGGTGTGCAGAAGCACATCCAGCGCATTCTGCTCCACACGCCAGCGCATCACGCTGGCATCGTCAAAGGCTTCCATCATCAGCCGGAAGCGCCCGATGCGCACCAACAGGCGGTCGTTGGTGACGGCCACCTCGTTGCTCATCAGCGGAATATACCAGAGGATGGCCAGCACCGCGCAGGGCAGAATGGCGAGCGGAACGTAGTAACTGAGGATCAGGCACCCCAGCGCGCCGAACAGGAACGGCCAGCCGCGCAGCGGATGAAACCGCACGGTATAAAGCAACGTCTCCTCGGGCGTGAGGAGGCGTCGCAAATTCGGAATCGGTGCCAGTGGCGGCAGACTCATACGGGTAACTTCCTGTTGCCGCCCGAGCGGGCGGCGGGATTATCCAGCGTAGCTGACTTCCTTCTTTTCCTGGCGGCGCTTGGCCTCAATGCTCAGCGTGGCGATCGGGCGGGCCAGCAGGCGGCCGATGCCGATGGGGTCGCCGGTTTCCTGGCAGTAGCCGAATTCACCTTCGCGGATGCGGTCCAGCGCTTCGTCGATCTTGGAGATCAGCTTGCGGGCGCGGTCGCGGTTGCGCAGTTCCAGCGTCTGTTCGTACTCAATGGTGGCCTGGTCAGTCAGATCGGATTCGATCGCGCTGTTCTCGCGCAGGTCGTGCATGGTGGAGAGATTCCCCGCCACCAGCTCCTGGCGCTGGGTCAGCAGCAGGTCGCGGAAGTACGCAAGCTGCTTGGCGTTCATATATTCTTCCTTATCGGTCGGGACGTATTTGTCCGGGTAGCCGCGTTCCTTGGCCGGTTTGTCGGTCATCGGCTCCATGGTCTCAATCGCAAGCTTCGTCATGGTCGGCTGTTCTCCTTAACTGCATCAGCGCTCTTTTGTAAAAGCGCAGTGACTATACCTGAGGACGAGGATGGGACAAAGCGTTTTGTCGTCCCCCTTTCTGGTTCGGGGGATTTATGGGGTTAGGTAATAGGAATTCATGACATTTTTATAAAAAAGCACTCACACGAGTGCTTTGTGAATTGATGGATGGGCTCACCAGAGCTGTTAGCACATTAGCTGTCACCGCGTAGATAAGATCACTAACTACATTTAAGGTTAATATTACAAGTCCGTTCAGACTTTCTTTCATTTTACTCCAGTTTTGCATTTTCTTATTCATGAGAGCCTCCTTTCTTATTGATGAAGCCGTAAAAAGCTAAAATTACAAAGAAAAACACAACTAAAACTAAGCACACAGGAATCGAACCTGTACCCATCACCGAAGATGATGAATGATTCAAATATATAATATTTTAGGATTTTTGTCAAGAAAACCCATGAGACACCCGACGCGATTGCCCGCTGATGGGTATTCCAGGTATGAGCGGGCGTTCCCGCCTTCTGCGTCTGTAGATTTAATTATAAATTGGCGCACTCGGCGGGATTCGAACCCACGACCCCTTCCTTCGGAGGGAAGTACTCTATCCAGCTGAGCTACGAGTGCGCTGATACACCGGGATGCGGTATATGCTGCCTTGATAGGCGGTTTTGCGATGTTCGGCAAGCCGGTAACAGGGGGGTGCGCTTAAAAACCCTGTCAGGAGGCTCGATTCATCTTAACGTGCAGTGCAGCATGGCTGAGTCTATCCGATCGTTTTGCGGTGCACCGCACCTGCAAGGGGCCGGTATTGCTGGCGCTTTGGGTTTCAAGGCTTCTCTCATGGTGCACCGCACCACCTAAAAACCTTTGCTGGGCAAGGGTTTTGGGGGTCTCCGCTTGTCAGGATTTAAGTGGCTTTGCACGCAGGCTGAGCTATAAATGAGGGTAAGGACAGAACAAACATGCCGCGCACCACAGACCCCAAACTCCCCCGCCCCGCGCCCAAGGCCGCCCACGAGGCGCCTTTGCTTTCCGCAGCGGAGGCCACCGCGACGGCCACAACGCTGGACAGCCCTGCGGGTGCCCCGGAGTTTACCCTGCCCGAAGACATGGTGCTGAATGACAAGGTGTTCGGCCACTATATGCATCTGGTGGACATGCTGAGCCGCCGCACCGGTTTGCAGATCCACGTCGACCAGCGTGATAACGCACTGCAAGAGGGCGATATTTACCTGTTCAACCACTTCACCCGCTTTGAAACCGTGATCGCGCCGTATATTCTGCACCGCGAAACCCACAAGCTGGTGCGCAGCGTGGCCTACCACGGCTTGTTCGATGTGAACGACACCATGACGCGCATCATTCATCGCAGTGGTGCCGTGCCCACCAATCTGCCGCGTTTGTTGCCGTTCCTGGCGGAAGAAATTTTGCGCGGCCGCAAGATCATCATCTTCCCGGAAGGTGGCTTGGTAAAAGACAAGCAGGTGCTGGACGCCAACGGCGACCTGAAGATGTGGAGCGGGGTTTCGGAGAAAGTGCGCAAACCGCACCGCGGTGCCGCCGTGCTGGCGCTGATGCTGGACCTGGCCAAGCGCCGCATTAAAGCGTTGTTCGATGCTGACGATAAAGTGCAGATCACCAATTGGTGCAACCGTTTGGGCCTGACGCCCGAACAGCTGCTGGCGGCGATTGAGAAGCCGACGCTGATCGTACCCGGCAACATCACCTTCTACCCGATGCGCACCAACCCCAACCTGCTGCTGCGCGGGTTTGAGCGCTTTGCCGGTACGCCGGGCCCCAATGCGCGCGACGAGTTGACCATTGAAGGCAACCTGCTGCTGCGCCCGACCGATATGGACATCCGCTTCGGTAGCCCGATTGCGGCACTGGAAGACAAGAAGCGCCTGCACACCGCGCTGATGGACCACGTGCTCAGCCAGACCCAGAGCATGGACGATATCTTTGCTTTGAAAGACGATACAGGTACGTTGCTGGATGGTTATGTGGCGAAGTTCATCGCCAAGCGGATTGATAAGGTACGCGACGAATATGCGCGCCGGATCTATCTGGGTACCACCATCAACATCAACCACCTGATGGCGACGCTGGTGCGCCAGATGGTAAACACCGATACCTGGAGCATGCCGCGGGCGGACTTCCACAAGGCGCTGTACCTGATGGTAAAGGAACTGCAGCAGCGTACCGATGTGAACCTGCATGCCAGCCTGATGCGCCCGGACATCTACGCGGGCCTGCGCCTTGGCACCATGCGCGGTTTTGTGGGCTTTTTGGAAGCCTGTACGCGTGTACGCCTGATCGGTATCCGTAAAGACGCCTACCATGTCTCGCGTCGTTTATTAGATACGCTGGATCTGCAGGATATCCGTGTGGAAAACCCGATCGCGGTGCATGCCAACGAGGCTTTCCCCATCAAGGCCGTGCGCGAGGTAGCCGAAAATGTTTTGAGCCGTCTGGCAAAAATCACCGACAAAGATCTTGCCGAACTGCGCTTTGACGACATGTTGCGCGAGCACGCAGCGCTGCGTCTGAAGTTCGGGAAAAAAGACCCGCATATGCTGCTGGCCGCGGATAACCCGCTGCACGGCAGCCCGTATTTATTGAAGCCCGAACCGGTGGAGCCTGCTCCGAAGGGCGGCCATGCCCGCGTGCGTCAGCACGGTGTGTTGCTGATCCATGGTTTTGCCACCACACCGGCCGACCTGCGCAGCTATGCCGAGCATCTGCGCGACAAAGGATACACCGTGCTGGGCCTACGCCTGCCCGGCCACGGTACGAGTATTCTGGACCTGGAAGAGCGTGATCGCAGTGAGTGGATGGACGCCCTGCGCGAAGGTTACGGTATTCTGGCCGAACTGTGCGATGAGGTCTCCGCGATCGGTTTCTCCACCGGCGGTGCCCTTGCGTTGCAACTGGCCGCTGGCAAGCCTGAGAAACTGATGCGCGTGGCCAGTGTGGCTGCTCCCTTAGAAGTGCAGAACAAGAAGATGAAGTATGTGCCCGCCGGCATGGTGCTGCGCGCGTTCCTCAACCATATTCCGTGGCTGACCGATGTGCTGCGCTTCCATACGTATGACCGTGATATCACCGGCAATGTGTATCACCGCGTACCGGCGACCGCTCTCAACCAGTTGCGGCTGACGATCTCTGACATGTGGACCGCGCTGCCGCGCGTGACCGTACCGACATTGGTCGTACAAGGTCTGCTGGACCGCACCGTGGTGCCGGAAAGTGCTGTACGGATCTTCCGTCGTCTGGGCAGCGAAGTGAAAGCCCTGCGCTGGATCGCCGGTGGGCCGCATGGACTCATCACGCAGAAATTCGGCAACACCTGGCAGATTCTTGATGGATTCTTGGCCGGAGAAGACGTGACAGGAAACGCTAAAGCGGCGTCTTATAAGAGCGAGCACCCGATTGTGGCGCCTGCCCTTAACGGAGAGGCCCCACGGGCGAAACGATTAACAAGAAAACTGGCCAAATGGCTGATTACACGAAAGGCCCCCGCCCTATGACACACACTGCGAAGACTGCCGTGATTGTGGGGTACGCACGTACCCCATTTACGCCTGCCCACAAAGGTGCCTTGGTACACACCCGCGCCGATGACATGGCCGCCGCCGTGGTGAAGGCGCTGCTCAAGCGCACCAAGGTCAAGCCCGCTGATGTGGAAGATCTGATCGTGGGCTGTGCCTTCCCGGAAGGCGAACAGGGTTTTAACGTGGCGCGTCTGATCGGTTTTCTGGCCGGTCTGCCACAGGGTGTGGCGGGGATGACCGTCAACCGCTTCTGCGGGTCGTCGCTGCAAGCCGTACAGATCGCTGCCGGTGCGATCGCGACCGGGGCCGGTGAAGTATTCATCTGTGCCGGTGTGGAAAGCATGAGCCGTGTGCCGATCGGTGGCTTTAACCCGCTGCCCAACCCCAAACTGTACGAAGATATGCCCGAAGCCTACATGGGCATGGGTGAAACCGCCGAGAACGTGGCGAAGAAATTCAAGATCAGCCGTGCCGACCAGGATGCCTTTGCAGTGGAAAGCCAGCGCAAAGCGGGTATTGCCGCCGCCAAGGGTTTACTGAAGGACGAGATCGTTCCGATTGAGACCAAGCATGGGACCGTGACTGAAGACGGTTGTCTGCGCCCGGATACCACCGCGGCAGGCTTAGGCGATTTGAAACCCGCCTTTGATAAAGATGGCAGCGTGACCGCCGGGACCAGCAGCCCGCTGACCGATGGTGCGGCCGCCGTGCTGGTAGTGAGTGAAGAGTATGCCAAGAAGCACAAGCTGCCGATTCTCGCCCGCATCGTGAGTTTTGCCGTGAGCGGCTGCGCGCCGGAGATTATGGGCATGGGCCCGGTCGATGCCACACGTAAGGCGTTGGAGCGTGCCGGTTTGAAGCTTAAAGATATCGATATCATTGAGCTGAATGAGGCGTTTGCCGCCCAAAGCCTGGGTGTAGCACGTACCCTGAAGCTGGATATGGACAAGGTGAATATTGACGGCGGTGCGATTGCGCTGGGCCACCCGCTGGGCGCGACCGGTGCGCGTATTGTCGGTAAAGCGGCGTCGCTGCTCAAGCGCACCAAGGGCAACTACGCCTTAGCCACCCAGTGTATTGGTGGCGGGCAAGGGATTGCGATGATTCTGGAGAAGGCATAAGACCATGGCGAAAACCCCGGTAACAGCAAAAAAATCACCGAAACCCACCGCCAAAGTTTCCGTTAAACCGACTCTCAAGACCCCGGTTGTTCGTAGCGGCCCCAAGCCGATTGGCAAGGTGGCGGTGATCGGTGCGGGCGTGATGGGTGCGGGTATCGCCGCACAGGTGGCGAACGCGGGTATCCCTGTCATTCTGCTGGATGTAGTGCCGGACGGTGCGGCCAAAGCGATCGAAAAGCTCAAAAAGAGCAACCCCGCTGCGCTGATGCACCCGCGCAATGCGAGTTTGATCACGCCCGGTTCGAGCATCAAAGACCTTAAACTGGTGGCCGATTGCGACTGGATTATTGAGGCCGTTATTGAAAAGCTGGACGTGAAGCAGAGCCTGTACAAGCAGCTTGCGCTGCTGCGTCACCGCAATGCGGTGGTGAGCAGTAATACCTCCACGCTGCCGCTTGACGTACTGACGCATGGATTACCCGCCGATTTCAAGAAGCACTTCCTGATCGCGCACTTCTTTAACCCGCCGCGTTACATGCGCCTGTTGGAGCTGGTGACCGGTGAACAGACGCTGCCGGATGTGGCCCACCGCGTGCGTGATTTTGCCGACCGCAAACTGGGTAAGACCGTTGTGGATTGCTACGATACGCCGGGCTTTATTGCCAACCGTATTGGTACCTACTGGATGCATGCCGGGGTGGTAAAGGCGCTGGAACACGGTGTAGGCGTGGAAGAAGCCGACGCGATGCTGAGTAAACCAATGGGTGTACCGAAGACGGCGTTGTTCGGCCTGCTGGACCTGGTGGGACTGGACCTGATGCCGCACGTATTGAACAGCCTGCGCGGTGCCTTACCGGCGAATGACCCCTTCATGAAACTGGGGGAAGCGCCTGCCCTACTCTCCAAAATGATTGCCGACGGCTACACCGGCCGCAAGGGTAAGGGCGGTTTTTACCGGATGGATGAGACCAAGAAGAAGCTTGTGTTGAATCTGCAGACCGGTGACTACGCCAAAGCCCGCAAGCCCAAGGTGGATGCCGCTCTGGCCGCGAAAAAGAACGGCCTGCGTGCCATGGTGACGCATGACAGCGCCGAAGGCCGTTATGCGTGGGATGTAATTGGCGGTACGCTGATGTACGCCGCTGGGCTGGTGGGCGAGATCGCCTCCGATATTCACGTCATCGATACTGCGATGAAGCTCGGTTATAACTGGAAGTACGGCCCGTTCGAACTGATCGACAAGCTCGGTACCACATGGCTGACCGAGAAAATGGTGGCCGAAGGTGTACCGGTTCCGGCGATTCTGAAGGTCGCGGCCGGACGCAAGCTGTACCGCGTGAAAGAAGGCAAGCTGGAGTTTCTGACGCTGAGCGGTGAGTACGCCGCCGTGGTGCGCCCGGAAGGTGTGCTACTGCTGGAAGACATCAAGCGCGAAAAGGCCCGCCTGTTCGGGAACATGAGTGCCAGCGTATGGGACATTGGTGACCGTGTGGCCTGCTTTGAAATGCACAGCAAGATGAATAGCTTCAACCCGCTGGTACTGCGCGTGCTGCGCGACGCTCAGAAGCGTCTGCCGGAGATGGGTTACAAGGGCCTCGTGCTGTACAACGAAGGCAGTAACTTCTCGGTCGGTGCCAACATCATGATGCTGCTGATTACCGGCAAGCTGCGCTTGTGGGGCTTGGTCGACTGGATTCTGCGCGATGGCCAGCAGACCTTTGCAGGCCTGAAATACGCACCGTTCCCGGTGGTGGCCGCCCCGCATAACATGGCGCTGGGTGGCGGGTGCGAAATCGTGCTCCATGCCCACGCGGTGGAAGCGCACGCCGAGCTTTACATGGGCTTAGTGGAAGCCGGTGTCGGTATCATTCCCGGCTGGGGCGGCTGTAAGGAGCTGCTGGGCCGCGCGATTGCCCGCAACAAGGCTGGGATTATAGGAACCGCGCCTTCAGCGCGAGGCCCGATGCCGCCGGTGATCCAAGCGTTTGAGACCATCGCAATGGCGAAGGTCAGCAAGAGTGCCGCCGAAGCACGTGACCTGCTGTTCCTGCGCGATACCGACGGTATCGTGATGAACCGCGACCGTGTGCTGGAGTCGGCCAAAGCCCGCGTGCTACATATGGCGCACGGTTTTGAACCTCCTGCCCCGCATGAGTACCGCCTGCCCGGACCAAGCGGTTTAGCCGCCCTGAAGCTGGCGCTGCACGACTTCTTCAAGAAGGGTGTAGCCACCCCCCACGACATGGTGGTGGGCGGCCAGCTGGCCGAAGCCCTGACCGGCGGCGCCACCGACCTGACCGAGGTGCTGGGCGAAGACGACATGCTGAAGCTGGAGCGCAAAGGCCTGGTGAAACTCGCCAAGACCCGTGCAACCCAAGACCGCATTGCGCATATGCTGAAAAAGAACAAGCCGCTGCGCAACTAACACCCCTTTAACCCCTCACGTTTCTTTAAGAAAGGACCCACCCCCATGGAACTACTCGCCCTGACCGCAGGTACCGCGCTGGCCGGAGTATTAGCAATCAAGCAACTGCGCATCCCGCTGCTGAGCGCGCCGGCGATGCGCATCGCCAAAGGTGTACTGCCGAGCATCGGTGATACCGAGCGCATTGCGCTGGAAGCCGGTACAGTGTGGTGGGACGGGGAAATCTTCTCGGGTAAGCCGAAATGGAAACGCCTGCTGAGCTTTGATGTGCAGGCTCTCAGTAAAGAGGAAAAGGCCTTTCTGGCCGGGCCGGTGGAAGAGCTGTGCGCTCTGATTGACGATCACCAGATCTTTCAGGACCGCGACCTGTCGCCTCAGGTGTGGAAGTACATCAAGGACAAGAAATTCTTCGGGATGATCATTCCGAAAGAGCATGGTGGTTTGGGCTTTAGTGCGACCATGCACAGCGCGGTGGTGACCAAAATCGCCAGCCGTAGCCTGGCCGCTGCCGTGACCGTGATGGTACCCAACAGCCTGGGGCCGGGTGAACTGCTGCTGCGCTACGGGACCGACGCGCAGAAGAAACATTACCTGCCGCGTCTGGCCAAGGGTCTCGATATTCCGTGCTTTGCACTGACCGAACCGCATGCGGGCTCCGACGCCGCCAGTGGCTCCAGTTTTGGTGTAGTGGTGAAGAAGAAGGTGGGCGGCAAGGACGTGCTCGGGATGGAGCTGACGTTCAACAAGCGCTACATCACGCTGGCGCCGGTGGCGACCGTGGTGGGTCTGGCGTTCCGCCTGACCGACCCCGACCATCTGCTGGGTGATAAAGTGGATTTAGGGATTACGTGTGCCCTGCTGCCGCGCGATACCAAGGGGCTTGAGATCGGTGAACAGCACGACCCGATGGGTGTGCCGTTCAAGAACGGTCCGGTGCGCGGCAAGAAGGTATTCGTGCCGCTGGATGTGATCATCGGTGGTCCGGCACAGGCCGGTGAAGGCTGGAAAATGCTGATGGAAGCGCTGGCCGCCGGTCGGGGTATTTCGCTGCCCAGCCTGAGCGTGGGTGCCGCCGAACTGAGCCTGCGTGCGGCGGGTGCCTATGCCGGTGTACGCGAGCAGTTCGGTCTGCCGGTCGGTAAATTTGAAGGGGTACGCGAGCGCATTGCCCGTATGGCGATGAACGCCCACCTGATGAACGCCGTGCGACTTGTTACGTGTGGCGCGATTGATGCCGGTGAGCATCCGGCGGTGGCGAGCGGTATCTCGAAAGCGTATCTGACCGAAGGCATGCGCGTGAGCATCAACGATGCGATGGACGTGATTGCCGGGGCGGCTATCTGCCGCGGCCCGCGCAATATGTTCGCCCGGGCGTATAACGGAATTCCGATCGGGATCACGGTGGAAGGCTCCAATATTCTGACCCGCAGCCTGATCGTGTTCGGGCAAGGTGCCATGCGCAGCCACCCGTACCTGCAGGACGAAGTGAACGCGATTGGTAAAGGCGACGTCAAGGCGTTCGACAAGGCGTTCTTCGGGCATATCCGTCACTTCCTGGGCAACGCCGTGCGCGCCTTTGTACTGAACCTGACGCGTGGTCATGGCACCTTTACCGCGCACCGCAGTGTGGCGAAGCACTACCGTCACCTGAACCGTCTGGCCGCCAGCTTTGCACTGCTGACCGATTTCGGTCTGCTGATTCTGGGTGGGAGCCTCAAGCGGAAAGAGTATCTGAGCGGACGTTATGCCGACGCGCTGGCAGGCCTGTACATGGCCAGCACATTGCTGAAACAGGTGCACGACAAGGGCTACCCGGCCAGCACCCGTGCGATTACCGACATGGCGTTGCAGCAGACGATCTACGACACCGAACAGGCGCTGCTGGGTGTGGTACGCAACCTGCCCAACAAACCGCTGGCCTTGCTGGCCCGCCTGCTGGCGCTGCCGCTGGGTGCACGTTTGAATACGCCTAAGGACAAGCTGATCGACAAGGTCGCCGAAGCCGTACTGCAGCCTGCCGGAGGTGTACGCGAAGCGCTGTGTGCCGACATCTTCATTCCGGATGCAAAGGAAGAAGGCTTAGGCAAACTGGAAGCGACCCTGCTGAAAGTGACCGCTGCCGAGCCGGTGCGCCGCAAGATCACCGCCGCGATCAAGGAGCGGAAGATCAAGAAAGGTACGCCTGCCGCGATGACCGATGCTGCGCTGATGGCGAATGTGATCACCGCCAAAGAGCACAAGCTGGTGCTGGATGCGCTGGCGGCGCAGGACGATGTGGTGCAGGTGGATTATTACTCGCCTGCGGCTTACAGCAAACTGCGTTAAGTACGGAACAGAAAAGCGGCCCCGACGGGCCGCTTTTTGGTTGGAGTAAACTACTCCACCATGCGGTGCGAGGACATGGCGCCGCTGGTAGCCGCCAGCAGAGTGCCGTCTTCGGCGTGGTCCGACGGGTTGGCCATGCCGAGAATTTCGGCCAGTTTGGCGCGGCCACGGTTGATGCGGCTCTTCACGGTACCGACAGCGACATCGCAAATCACGGCGGCTTCTTCGTAGCTGAAGCCGTTGGCGCCGACCAGCAGCAGCACTTCACGCTGGTCGTCCGGCAGTTGCTTGAGAGCCTGGCGGAAGCGTACAAAGTCGAGGTGCTTGCCCTGATCCGGCATGGTCACCAGACGTTCGGCATAGGAGCCGTCGGCGTCTTCGACCTCACGCTGGCGCTTGCGGCACTCGGTGTAAAACTGGTTGCGCAGAATGGTGAACAGCCACGCCTTCAGGTGCGTATCCGGGCGATAGGTTTCGCGGTTCGCCCAGGCACGTACCAGCGTTTCCTGCACCAGATCATCGGCGCGGTCGGCATTGTACGTGAGGGACAGGGCGAACGCGCGAAGGCTCGGCACGGCGGCCAGCAGTTCGTCCTTAAAATTGAAAATCGCGTCGGCCATACTACTTAACCTTGTTCTTTTCGGCTTGTTCCAGCTGCTCCAGCAATTGGCTGAAACGGTCGGGAACAGGCTCGATCAGCATGTCCTGGAAGCTAACCTTCAGCAGGTTGCCGATGTGCTTCTGCACATCCACACCCAGACCCGGCGTCGCCGTGTCCTGCGTTGTGTCGGGCTTTTCTGCCGTAGTGGCGGCCAGTAAATCGGTAATATTCGTGCTCATGGCACTAAGGCATACACGTCTTAGCGCGATGGGTAAACCCCTCTTTTCCCACTTTATTTTCGGTATTTTGACTTTTTTATGGGAACAAACGGAACGGCTCTGCGTTAGGTATCTGATGGCCACCCGTAAATGGCCTTTTTTAGTGTCTTTTCAATGACTTTTTCTATAAAAAATACCATTTTCCGTTTGCATGATGCAGGCACCGGTGCTAACCGTGAGTACCACATCAACAACGGAAGGGATCTCACCTGATGACCACCGCGCAATCTCTTGCCACGTACGTACCGTACCTGCGCCGTTACGCCCGTGCCCTGTGCGGCACCCAAACCGCTGGCGACGCCTATGTGGCCGCCACGTTGGAAACGCTTATTGCAGCACCGCAGACGCTGGATGGCTCCAGTTCTCCTAAGGTGACCTTGTACAAAACCTTTACCAGTGTCTGGAACACTATTTCCGCCAACAGCCGCGAAGTGGAAGGCCCGGGCAACATGACCGCCCAGACCACCCCGCCGGCTTTAGATGTGCTGACGCCGCTGCCGCGTCAGGCGTTCCTGCTAACCTCCATGGAAGGCTTCAACAACGCCGATGCCGGAGACATTCTCGGTGTCACGACGTCGGAAATCGAAACTCTGGTCGCTGAAGCTGGCCGTGAAATGGGCCAGCACATCGCTACTGACGTACTTATCATCGAAGACGAACCGCTGATCGCCATCGACCTTGAAAACGTCGTGGAAAACCTTGGCCACCGCATCACCAACGTTGCCCGTACCCACAAGGAAGCGCTGGACGCCGTGAAGACTCAAAAGCCGGGCCTTATCCTGGCCGACATCCAACTGGCTGATGGCAGCAGCGGTCTGGATGCCGTCAACGATCTGCTGACCGAGCTGAACGTGCCGGTGATCTTCATCACTGCCTACCCGGAACGTCTGTTGACCGGTGAGCGCCCGGAACCAGCCTTCCTGCTGACCAAGCCGTACAACCCGACCATGCTGTCGGCCGTGATCAGCCAGGCGCTGTTCTTTGAAAAGAAGGCCGGCAAGATGGCCGCGTAACGGCCTCGCCTACCAAAAACCGCCCCGAGGGGCGGTTTTTGCATGGGGCTTCTGTTAGCCAGCGGGCTGGATAACGGCGGCGTTATCACGGAAGCGCGCTTCATTCCAGAAGTCCTGTGTGGACAGAGCGACGTACATGAACTGTTTCATGTCGTTCACCAGCAGCATGCTCACCGGAACGGTCAGGGTGCTGACCGGAGTGGTGGCCTGCATCTTCTGGGATGGCGTAACCGTCACGTACAACGGGCGGCCATTGGCGGAGTTGATAACCCCGGTGATAGTACCCAGCGTATCGCTGTTGAGGCTCTTAAGCGGCATGCCCATCAGCTGTTGCTGCGAGATCTTGCGGCCCTCACCCACGGTCAGGGTGCTCTGCACCGACTGGCCGGTCTGGGCGGCGGCACGGGATTGATAGTCGGACAGCGTTACGCGTGCGCCTGCCGGATCTTCCAGCATAGCCTGAATGGTGGTGGCTTTCAGGCCGCAGGCTTGCATATCGCCACGAGCCATATCGGCTTCGGCGTCACGGCGCAGTTGCGAGATAGCTTTGACGAGGTCTTGGTTGTGATAGGCACGGTAGAAGTCGCTCTGGGCCAGCTTTACTCCGGTATTCAGGTTGCTGCTGGTACAGGCGGCGGCAGCGTCCTGTGCCTGTGCCGTTGCGGTTACGACCGTCATGGCCGCCAATACTGCGGCGGTTGCGGGAACTTTCATGGATGTATCCTCCTTTTTATCTTAGGCGGGTAAGTACCCGTCGCGAGAGACTAAATCGGTGACTGCGGGTTTGTTCCGCTTTCAGACTGGCTTACACGTATACATATCACATAAAAGGTGATAGATATCTCGCTGGAAACCTTAATGCCGGAGACAAAGGACACCCCACCCCGTGAGTTTCGACACCCTGCTGACCGCCTTTGATGTAGCCATGACCAAGGTACGTGTATGGCTGTTCGCTTCCAGCGGCTATATTCCGCGCGGCGATACTATGCACTGGGACAATACCGTACTGAGATGGGATATCGGCGCGAATGCCATCAACAGCCTAGCCTGCCTGATGATCGCCATTGGCTTCTTTGTGTTCGCTTCCCGCCGTCGTGACTTCAATCGCATGTTTCTGCTGCTGGCCTATCTGATCGGCTGTCTGTTCATCGTTCGTTCTGCGCAGAATGCCTGGAGTATTCTGGTACTGTGGGAACCACTGTACGGCGCTCAGACACTGATAAAGGTGCTCTCGGCCAGCCTCACCGCACTAACAGCCTGCATTCTGTGGAGTGTGCGTAAAGACCTGTTGAATATGCCCGGACCCGGCCACCTGCATTACATGGAAGGGCGTCTGCACGACCTTTCCAGCCGTATCCATGCCCGTCAGGACACCGTGGAAAGCCTGGTGGAAGAACGTACCCAGGAGTTGCAGGGTGTACGCATGCGCTTTGAACAGGCTATTGCAGGTGCCGGCATCTCGGTGTTCACGCAGGACCGTAACTTGCGCTATACATGGGTGTTCAGTGCTGACGACCTGCTGCGCGGCGACGTGCTCGGGAAAACCGATTTTGACGTATTGCCCCCCAATAGCTGCGGCCCGGTGGTGGCGCTTAAACAGCGTGCCATTGCCAGCGGTAAGTCGCACGAGGCCGAGGTCAGCATCCGTAGCCACGGCCAAGAGACCTGGTACCGCATGCACATCGACCCCGTACTGGACAGTGAAGGCCGCGTTACCAGCCTCAACGGCATCGCCGTGAATATTTCTGACCGCAAGATGCTGGAAGATGAACAGGTGCGCCTGAGCAGCGAGCTGGCCGCCAACCTGCACTACTATAAGCTGGCGATGGAAAGCTCTCACACCGTGGTGTTCACCATGGATGAGAACCTGCGCTATGCGACGGTGAGCCACGATTTCATCGGGCGTCCGCCGGAGTTCTATATCGGTAAAACCAATGCCGAATCGCTGCCGCCGGAAACCTATGCCGCCCTCAAGCCCCTTAAAACCAAGGCTCTGGAAAGCGGTAACATGATGCGCGGTGAGATCAAGGCGGTCATCGATGGCCAGACGCGCTGGTACGACCTGAGCATCGCCCCCCTGAAGAACCGTGCCGGTGTGATCGTCGGTCTGACCGGTGCCGTGATCGATATTTCCGAACGTAAGGGCTGGGAACAGCACCTGCGCCTGCTGATGCGCGAGCTGACGCACCGCTCCAAGAACCTGCTGGCCGTGATCCAGGCCATGGCCCGCCAGACAGCCCGCCATAGCGGTACGGTGGAGGAATTCATCGATCGCTTTGGTGCCCGCCTGCATGCGCTGGCCGGCAGCCACGATCTGCTGGTTCAGGAAAGCTGGCAGCGCGCCAGCATCGGCGAGCTTATCACCTCGCAACTGGGGCACTACAGCGACCTCATCGGTACCCAGATCGTGGTCGACGGCCCGCAGATCTATCTCAACCCGGATGCCGCCCAGAACCTGGGGATGGCGTTGCACGAAATGGCCACCAATGCGGTCAAGTACGGTGCGCTTTCCACTCCCAAGGGCAAGGTCAGCATCGACTGGGCCTGGAAAGGCAGCGGCGCCAAGCGTGTGCTGCGCCTCAGCTGGAAAGAAACCGGCGGACCTGCGGTACAGGCACCGCAGCGCCGCGGCTTTGGCAGCCAGGTGATCGAGCGCAACCTGAACCGTGCGCTAGGAGCGACCGTCAAGCTGGATTACGCCGCCAAGGGCTTCCGTGCCGACATGGAGCTGCCTCCGAACGTGGCCGTCGATAAGTAACGAAGGGAACCGTTCCGCTTTGATGGCGTTACCCGTGCGTAACCCAAGGAAAGGAATCACCCCATGTTAAGCGGTATTATCGGACTCATCATCCTCGTACTTGATATCTACGCTATCGTTCAGGTGCTGGGCTCGACCACCACACCTCTCAAGAAAATCCTGTGGTCGCTGTTCATTCTGGTCGCCCCGGTCCTGGGTCTGCTGGTCTGGTATCTGGCCGGTCCGCGCAGCACCGCGCCGGTGGCGATGTAATCCATTACCACGCAAAACGCCCCCGAACGGGGGCGTTTTAGTCTGCATTTCATTCCCAATTACTTGGTGGAGTTTTCGATCTTGTCGGAGGTGTTGGCCATATCCTGACCCAGACCGGAGAAGGTGTTACCGCCACCGACGATCGCCACACCGGCCACGATGACTACAATTACGAGGAGAACCATAGGACTGCACTTTCTGTTGATTGGTTTGCAGGACAATGCCGTTCCGACCCGTTTGTTCCCAACCTTACCGGCCCCTCACGAAAGAGTATGTGAAAAGGGAACCGGAGCGGAGGTTGATGCGTTGAGGGAGTGGGCCTTATTAACAAAAGGGAGATCACATCATGAAATACCTAGCCCTTACGACTTTGGTTGCCACTGCCGCCCTGCTCGGCGCGTGTGGTGAAACCCGCAGCGACCGCGCCCTGAGCGGTGCCGGTATCGGTGCTGCCACCGGTATGGCTGCCGGCGCCCTGACCGGCGGTAGCGGTGTTACCGGTGCCGTGCTCGGTGGTGCCGCCGGTGCCGCCGCCGGTGGTCTGACCGACAAGAAGGACGTCGACCTCGGTAAGCCGTGGTGGCGCTAAGCCTTGGCGGACAGCCAACATAAAAGGGGACCCCATCGGGGTCCCCTTTGCATTCGGAGGCGTTTTTACGAACCTCCCGATCCGGTAAAAGGTGTTTCTGTGTGTCCTTACTCGTTAGGCATGGCAGGTAACCTTTCCTTCCTTTTCGTGCAGCGCCAGAATCGGCGTGCTGCCATTAAAGAGACGGCTATTGAGGAAATTGGCGATCTCACGTGCTTCGGCATACGAAGCATACGGTTGCAAACGCAGGGTGATAGCCCCTTCCGAGCGGATATCGTCCGCACGGTTGTACCAGGGGTCCACCACTTTAATCCAAGGCGTGCCGTCTTCGCGCATTTCAATCGTGAAGCCGAAACCCAGTTGATCCCATCCAATACTCGTCATGTCCGTTGTCCTTTCCCTTTGATAGCGGATGCCTATGTTGTGGGGCGGACTCGCCCCAACTTAAAGGGGGTAGATGCTGTTTTTTCAGAAAAGATGCACTGCTAATCGTGTGTCTGTCAGATCTGCGAGACAGAATGTGCGTCAACCTTACAAAATGCGTCAAGTCTGTCATATCTGACAGACACCTCACCCCCTCCTCTTTCCGGCTGTGCACATACGGTGTGGTTATTTACCGCTTCGTTTCGTTTAAAGCGGCATTTTGATATTCTTTTTAAGGGGAGAGCTTGAAAAAAGACCCTCGCAGGAGGGTCTTTTTCGGGTGGACAGCGTGATCAGGACGGCCGGACCGGGCGGCGGCGCGGTGTCGTTGGCTTGCCGACCATGCCGACGGCAGCTGCGGCGGACGCCAGTACCGCCAATGTGGCGACCCGTTTGGGGTGCAGCAGGAATTTCAGCGTCGGGACAAGTAAAGGTGCCGCAACGGTAACCGCGACCGGCGTCAGGACAGTCATCAGCGAGGCCGTTTCCGGCGACGGGTGTTTTTTGTGCGGGCGGTCCAGCCAGTAAAACACGCCTGCCGAGGCCAACGCCAACAAAAGAGCCGCCACCAGCGGGCCGAGCAGCAGGCCGAAGGTGAGCTCCAGCACACGCCATGCCACGACCATCAGGCAGAGAATAGCGAGTGCCAGCAAGCCATAGGCAAGGGCCCGACGTGCGAGACGCGGGCCCAGTTGCTTGACCTCGGCCGCGGCCAGCGCGGCGGTGAGAGCGGAGGTCAGGTTCATACCCCTGCCCCCTTAGCGGCGCAGCAGGAAGCCGACCAGCGCACCGACGCCCACGGCGGCAACCAGGGCTTGCAGCGGACGTTCACGCACGCCTTCACGGACGTATTCGGCTTGTTCGTGGCCTTTTTCGAGGGCGCTGTCGATACCCAGCTTGTGCATGAAGTCGGTGTCCATCAGATCTTCGAACTTGCTGTGCAGCTTTTCGTACATCTGCTTTACATTCACCAGACCTTCATCGGCACCGGCGGCGGCCAGAGATTCCAGACGAGTCTTGAGGGCGTTGAGATCGTCCTTGATATCCTGCACGGATTCGCTGGTGCGGGCGGTTTCCATACGAGTGCGGGCACGGGCGGCCTGTTTACGGACGGGTGTTACGGTGCGAGCCATGATGCATAACTTTCCTTAGGGTTTTTACTTCATGGAGGCGAACGCAAACATTCCTGAATTGTTCCGTTGCGCTGGGTTGAAACCTCAGGCTATTTCGGCTTTGGTGCGTACCGTCGGCCATGTCAGCGCCACCAAGATGGCGGCAAACGGAAAAGCAAACCCCAGACCTGCAAAGCTGAAGCCGAAGGCCCCGACCAGTCCGCCGATAAAGAAACTGGAAATCAGCCCGGCCAGGGCACGGGCTTTGGCGATGTTCGCATCGGGCAGCGGCAGCACACTGGTTTCCTGGCGTACCAACGGCCAGAGTTTGGCAAATAACCAGCGCCCGACTTCGATGCCAAGGTCGGTGAACATGCCGGTCACGTGGGTGGTGCGGATGGGCGACGGCGCGATCTTGGTGATGGTCGCATTCTGCAGACCCATAATACCGCACAGCAGCATCATGCCCATGGCGGGATACTGCAGGCTTTGGGGCAGACAGGTTCCATAGATACCGAAAGCGGCGATCAGCAGACCTTCTAAAAATAAGGGCAGTGCCCACTGGCGGTGCGGGCGGGTCTGGCGGCTGTAGTTGACCAGCACGGCAGCGAGGATGGTTCCGGCAAAAAAAGAAACCAAAGCAAGGACTGCAATCCAGGCGATCTCGGCGCGACCGACGGTGACCTCGTCGGCCAGCGTGGAGAGAAAGCCGGTCATGTGCGAAGTGTAACGGCCAATGGCCAAGGCGCCGCCGGCATTGATGCCACCGGCAATAAAGGCCAGCAGCAGGCCCAGACGGGCATCGGCCATGGGGGTGCGGACGTGGTGAGTAAGGTGACGCATGACCCAGTTGTGAAGGCTGCGTTGCGGTTTGTCCAGCACCCCGCCCAAAAAGCCCCGACGGGGCGGGGCTTTTCGGTTGCAGGTTTTCCTCTGCCGCAGGGTTAGTGCTTGGAGACGTGCAGCTCTTCCAGCGCACCGATTTCGGCACGTACGGAGAAGTCGTCGAATCCGTCCTGCTCGGCCTTACCGCTCGGAGATTTGTCGAGCAGCGAGCCGATGATGGCACCGAGGAAGGCCAGCGGCATGGAGATCAGTGCCGGGTATTCGTACGGGAACACCGGAGTGGCATAGCCAAGGATGTTCACCCATACAACCGGGCTGAGGATCACCAGACCAACCGCCGTAACCAGACCCAGGGCACCACCCAGCACCGCACCGGTGGTCGTAAGCTTACGCCACAGGGTAGAGAGCAGGATGATCGGGAAGTTGGTACTTGCGGCGATGGCAAAGGCCAGACCTACCAGGAAGGCGACGTTCTGTTTCTCGAACGCGATACCCAGACCGATGGCCAGAATACCGAGCACGATGGACGACGCCTTGGAGACGGCCATTTCCTCTTTTTCCGTTGCCTTACCCTTACGGATGGCGTTGGCGTAGAGGTCGTGACCCACGGCGGTGGCACCGGCCAGCGCCAGACCACTCACCACGGCCAGAATGGTCGCGAAGGCCACCGCGGCAATGAAGCCGAAGAACAGGCTACCACCGGTGGCATGCGCCAAGTGGACCGCGGCCATGTTCTTACCACCCAACAGACCACCATCGGCCGCCAGATAGGCCGGGTTGCTGCCAACCAGCAGGATGGCACCAAAACCGATGATGAAGGTGAGGATATAGAAGTAGCCGATAAAGCCGGTAGCCACGAACACGGATTTACGCGCCTGCTTGGCATCCTTCACGGTAAAGAAGCGCATAAGGATGTGCGGCAGACCGGCGGTACCAAACATCAGGGCCAGACCGAGCGATACGGCGGAGAACGGATCCTTCACCAATGTCCCCGGAGCCATGATAGCGGCACCCTTGCTGTGAGCTTCCACCGCGCTGCTGAACAGCTCGGTCGGGCTGAAGTGCACGTGCATCAGCACCAGGAAGGCCATGACCGAGGCACCGAAGAGCAACAGCACGGCCTTGATGATCTGCACCCATGTGGTGGCGATCATACCGCCGAAGGTCACGTAGAGCATCATCAACACACCGACGATCACCACGGCATAGGTGTACGGCAGACCGAAGAGGACTTCGATCAGTTGCCCCGCACCGACCATCTGGGCGATGAGGTACAGCAGCACCGTGGCCAGTGACCCGAAGGCCGCCAGCGTGCGCACCGGGCGTTGCTCCAGGCGGAAGGCGGCCACATCGGCAAAGGTGTATTTCCCGAGGTTACGCAGGCGTTCGGCCATCAGGAACATCAGGATCGGCCAGCCGACCAGGAACCCGATGGAGTAGATCAGACCATCGAACCCGCTGGTAAACACCAGGGCAGAGATACCGAGAAACGACGCGGCCGACATATAGTCGCCCGCAATGGCGAGACCGTTTTGGGTACCTGTGATGGAGTTACCGGCGACGTAGAAGTCGGACGCCGTGCGGTTACGTTTAGACGCCCAATAGGTGATAGCCAGCGTGGCGCCCACGAAGACGAGGAACATCACGATGGCAGGTATATTCAGCGGTTGCTGCGCACCGCCGCCGCTAATGGCGTCGGCTAACGCAGGTGTCGCCGTCAGCAAAGCTGCGGCACCCGCTGCAAGTCCGGTAAGATATTTACCCGACAAGAGATTGGATTTCATTGATTTTGCTTTCTGTTAAACGGAGAAGATCAAGGTTATTTGATCTCTTTGCTCAGGGCTTTGCGGGCCTCTTCGGTCAGCGGGTCGAACACATTGTTCGACAGGCGGACATAGAGACCGGTGAGGCCCATCGCCAGCAGGATCAGCCCGAGACCAATCGGGATTCCGATGGTAATGGGGCTATCGGCGGCAATCGGCACGCCGAGAAGCGCCGGGTCGAACGCGATAAGCAGGATGAAGGCAAGGTAACTAACCAGCATGACCAGACTTAACGCCACCGACACCTTGCGCCGACGGTTCACCAACTGCACATAGTGCGGATTGGTGAGAACAGGGTTTGGCATGGTAGGTCCTTTCTGTGTTTGGGTTGCGGTGGCCCCGTGCCGGCCAAAGTCAGGCCGGTGTCACGACGCGGGAATCCTTCCAGAAAACTTATGCAACCGGATGTTGAATTGCTGGACTTCGCGCTCCAATACCTCCTGACATCCGTGGGTTTTACCCATATTTCCGCCTGTTTAAGAGCTTGTGCATCGCAAAAGGGGCTCACCGATGCAACCGATGGCGTTGCCCTGCGTTGTGCTTTCATGACTTTACCTACCCGTATGACCCGTATTCTGATGTATCTGGCTGTAGCCGTGGCATCGCTGGTAGTATTGCTGTTCGGTACGGCGGTCGTACTAGACCTGACCTCCGGTTACTGGCTGCATAAACCGCTGAGCTGGGTGGCCACCCGCCAGAGTGGTCAGGAGGTGCGGATTGACCGCGCGCAGACGCATCTTCTCAGCCTGACGCCGGGGATTGAGCTGACCACCGTGAATGCCCGCGGCACGCGCGACGATGTGAAAGAGCCGCTGATCGTGGCCGACGCCATTGGCGCGGCGGTGCGCCTGAGTGCCTTGCTGCGCGGGCATGTAGTGCTGAGTTACGTGGGACTCGACAAAGCGAATATCCACCTGAGCCGGACAGCGGAAGGCGCCTCCAACTGGTCCTCCGGCACGCCCAAGGCCGAGGAGCCTGCCACACCGCTGAAACTGCCGGTGATCGAGTATCTGTATGTGCGCGACAGCCGCATTCATGTGGACGACGCACCCAGTAATCTGCGCTTTGAAGGCCAGTTTGCCACTGAAGAACGTCGCGAACCGACCGGTGGCCAACCGTTTACGCTGGAGGGTAACGGTAACCTCAACGGCAAGACCTTCGGGCTGGACCTGAAAGGCGGTGCTGTGAATGAGTTGATTCAGGCACAGGGTTACCCGTTCAATCTTCACTTGAGCCATGGTGCCACCAAGCTGGCGGCCGAAGGGCGCTTTACTGGCCTGAGTGGCGAACAGCTGGAGGCAAAGGTAACGCTCTCGGGCGCGAATCTGGCCGACCTGTATGACGTGACCCGCCTGGCCCTGCCCGAAACCCGCGCCTATAGCTTAAGCGGACAGGTCAGCCGGGATGGTGACCTGTATGTGGTGAAAGGCCTTCAGGGGAAAGTGGGGGCCAGCGACCTGAACGGCGACGTACGGGTTGATGTGAGCGGAGCCAAGCCCATGCTGACCGCGGATCTGCATTCCCGCAGCCTGAACCCCGAAGATGCCGGTGTGGTGTTTGGCGGGAGTGAAGCTCTGGATGGTAAAGCCCGTTACCTGCTGCCCGCCACTCCGCTAGCTTTGGAGAAGCTGAAGAGCCTGGATGCCCGCGTGCGTTACCGTGCCGCTGATCTGCAGGTGGATACCCTGCCGCTCAAGGATGTCAGCCTCTCGATGGTACTGAATAACGGAACGCTGGATATGCAGCCGATTGCGATCACCTTGCCGCAGGGCACGTTGACCGGTCGCCTGTTGCTGGATGCTTCGGCCAGCGTGCCGCATATCGCCATGGATATCCGTGTCAGCCGCGCGCAACTGAACGACTTTGCTACCCAGGCAGGCGTCGCGGATGCAATCTCGGGTACTCTGAGCGGGCGTTTGCAGATGGCAGGGAACGGGACGTCGTTCCATGAGGCAGCCGGCAATTCCGACGGGCGTCTGGCGCTGACGGTCACCAACGGCAGCATCCGCCAGACCTTTGCCGAACTGGCCGGTGTGAACGTGCTGAAAGGCCTGGGCCTGCTGTTCACCGGCAGCACCAAACAGATTCCGATCACTTGCGGTGCGGCGGACTTTCCGCTGAAGAACGGTGTGATGACCGCGCAGACGCTGGTGGTCGGCACCGATGTAGTGCGGGTGGATGGCCGCGGAACGCTTAACCTCGCCGACGAGCGCCTTGACCTGACCCTGCAGGGACGTCCGTTGCAACCCAGCGCGGTGCGCCTGCTGGCCCCGGTGTATGTGCGCGGCACGCTGCTGGAGCCGGATGTGGGACTTGTGAAAACCCCGCTTATTGTGCAGGCCGGGGCTGCGGCGGCTCTGGGTGTGGTGCTCACCCCCCTCGCCTCGCTTCTCGCCTTTGTGGATACGGGGATTGCCGACGATGTGAACTGCCAGCAACTTTTACGCAACCAGCCTTGATTTTTTAAAGCTTTGCCCCCGGTTTACGCCTAGGATTGGCCGCCGTTTTGTGTTATGAGCTTGCTCATGACTACGACATCCCCCACCCGCCGCATGGCGAAGATCCTGGCCACCCTCGGCCCCAGCAGTAACTCCGAAGCCCAGATCCGCGCCCTTGTGGACGCCGGAGCCAACGCTTTCCGTCTCAATTTTTCCCACGGTATGGCCGCCGACCACGCCATCCGCGCCGGTGCCGTGCGCAACGTAGCCAAGGCCACCGGCAAGCGCCTGCCGATTCTGGCTGACCTGCAAGGCCCGAAGATCCGCATTGGTGAAGTGACCGAAGCGGTACATCTGCAAAACGGTGCCACCCTTGTACTGGACAACAACCCGGCCCCTGGTGACGCCACCCGCGTATGCCTGCCGCACCCCGCGATTATGGCCACCCTGCAGGTGGGCGACACCATCATGGTTAACGACGGCGTGATCCAACTGAAAGTGACCGCGACCGATGACGACAAGGTGACCACCACCGTGGTTGCCGGCGGCATGTTCTCCAGCCGCAAAGGCGTGAACGTGCCCGGCCGCACCCTGCCGATGTCGGCCCTCACCGGCAAGGACAAGGACGACCTGAAGAGCGCGTTGGAAATCGGTGTGGACTGGATCGCCCTGTCGTTCGTGCAGACCGCCCAGGACGTACGTGAATGCAAAGAGCTGGTGCAAGGCCGTGCCAAGGTTATGGCCAAGATTGAAACCCGTGCCGCGATCGACAACCTCGCCGATATTCTGGCCGAAGCCGACGGCCTAATGGTGGCCCGTGGCGACCTGGGTGTGGAACTGCCGACCGAAGATGTTCCGCCGCTGCAGAAAGAGATGATCGATATGGCCCGCAAGGCCGGTAAGCCGATCGTTGTGGCGACCCAGATGCTGGAATCGATGATCACCAACCCGCGCCCGACCCGCGCCGAAGCCAACGACGTGGCCAACGCCGCCTACGACGGTGCCGACTGCGTGATGCTGTCTGCCGAAAGCGCCAGCGGCCAGTACCCGGTCGATGCTGTCAGCGTGATGGCCCGCATCATCGTCAAGGCCGAGCAAAGCGCCCTGTGGCGCACCGGTCTGGATGCCAAGGCTCCAACCTGCCAGAAGAACCAGGCCGATGCCGTAGCTATCGCCGCCACCAAGATGGCTGAGACCATCGGAGCCAAGGCCATGGTCGCCTTCACCGAAAGCGGCAGCAGCATCCAGCGCCTCAGCCGTCTGCGTGCCCTGCCGGATCTCATTGCCCTGACCCCTTATGAAAAGGTTGCCCGTCAGGTCGAATTCAACTGGGGTGTGCAAGGTCTCGTCTGCCCGCCGGTGACCGACCCGGAAGACATGGTGGCCAAAGCCCGCGAACAGGCCCGTGCCGCCGGTCTCGTTAAGGACGGCGACATGATGGTGGTTGTTGCGGGTATTCCGTTCGGCCAGAGTGGCAGCACCAATATGGTTCGCGTTGTCAGCGCTTAGCCTGATTAACTGAATTCTACTGAGCGGGGTGATTTTTCCGTTTTTCTTGCGCTGCGCTCCGCACGTATAAGCCATACGCTTACAGTGCTCGCGCTGCGAAGAAACAGAAAACTCCCTCCCGCTCAGCGAATTGCGGTTCCTCATCAACGCCAGCCTTACGGCTGGCGGTTTTTTTTGTGTTATGTTTTTTTGACGAGGCTCCTGTCAACACGGTGCGTCAGCTTGCGTTTTTGCGCGTATGTGATAAGAATTGCAGCACACACCAATTACAAAAGGACTATTCCACATCGGACGATTCAGAGGGACGCCGGACCGCAACCGGCAGAATGAACACCGTATCAACGGCGATATCCGCGTGCCTAATGTGCGCGTGATCGGCCCTGAGGGTGAAAATTTTGGCGTCATGACAAGCCGTGATGCTGTATTTAAGGCCCAACAGCTGGGTCTTGATCTGATCGAAATTTCTCCAACCGCTACCCCGCCGGTGTGCAAAATCTCCGATTACGGCAAATTCCGCTTCCAGGAAGCCAAGCGCAAGGCAGAAGCCAAGCGTAACCAGACCGTGGTGGAAGTGAAGGAAATGGTGTTCCGCCCCGGTACCGAAGACCACGATTACCAGATCAAGCTCCGCAAGATTAAGGAATTTCTGGCCGACGGCAACAAGGCCAAGATCAACCTGCGTTTCCGTGGCCGCGAGACCACCCACCAGGAAATCGGTGCCGCCATGCTGGACCGTCTGGTCGCCGATACCGCCGATGTGGCCAAGGTCGACTTCCGCAGTGGTTTGGAAGGCCGCTTCATGACCCTTGTCTTGTCTCCGGACAAAAAGGGTAAGAAGGCCGAAGCCGCTGCCCCTGCCGCACCTGAGGCCGATGGCGCGCTGAAAGACAGCTTTGCCACCGCCATTGCCCAAAAGCAGGCCAAGGACGCCGCGAAGTAATCGCATGGTTATTTCGGTTACAAACAAGCCCCTGTATGGGGCTTGTTTTATTAGGGTGCCACCGTACGGCAGCTCAGCAGCCCGGTGTAGGCACCGCTGGGCGGGACCGTACACCCGGTGACCGTAGGTTTGGTTATCAGGATCTGATGACGGCGGTACAGCGGCAGGTACGGGCGTACCTTGGCCAGATACTGTTGCGTGGCGAGCGTGGCGACGGTTTGAGCCTGCACTGTGGGGGCACTCAGAATGGAGTGCGTCAGCATGTCGGTCTGCGGGTCATTCAGGCGGCCGCGGTTAAGGCCCACCGGCGGCACCTGCGTGCTATGGAAGGCCTGATGGTAGAAGGAGGGCGGCAGCTCGCCGGTCCAGGCCAGCATGACCATATCGAAATTGCCCTTCTTGACCGTATCGTAGAAGCTGGCCCACTCGGTGGGACGGAGGGTTACGCCGATGCCGACTTTTTCCAGTTGCTGCTGAATGACCTGGCTGACGCGCTGGCTGAAGGGGTCGGTACTGGTCAGCAGCGTGATGCGGAAGCGCAGATTATCCGGTCCACGCATCAGGTCGGCTTCGTCCAGCAGATTCTCGGCGTCGAATGGGGCAAAAGGTTCTTCCGGTGCGTTAAAGGCGGCGGGATGGCCGGGCGGAAGAAGTGTGGAGGCCGGTTCCGCCATATCGCCCAACACATATTTACGGATGGCGGCGCGGTTGAGGGCCAGCGCCATGGCTTCGCGCACCAAGGGGTTCTTCAGTTGCGGGTGCTGGAGGTTGAGACCCAGATAGCTGTAAGAGGTACCGGGTACGGACTGTACCGCAAAGCCCTGATGTTTCGCCCAGTCGACCAATTGTGGAGCGACGTCGTTATACACGATATCGACTTCGCCTTTTTTGAGCTTGATCAGGCGGGTGGTGGCGTCGGAAAGAGGGGTGAACGTGAGTGTCGCCGGTAGGTCGGTACGGCTGGTGGCGAGCGTGACGGCACCGAGGGTATCGTGAGCCACAAACTGGTAGGGGCCTGCGCCAATGGCAGGGTTTTGAGGATTAGCGATCGGAATTTCGGTCAGGATGCCCGCAAAGCCGAGAGTGGGCGACGGCAGTTGCAGCACCAGTTGCGTCGCGGTGGGAGCGGTGACGCTGACGTCTTTCAGTTGCGCAAAGGGGCTGAGCGGATTGGCTTGCAGGGTTTTGTACCATGCGGCAACGGCGGTTGCGGTCAGCGGCGCGCCATCGAGGAAGGTCTGACCGCTCCGCAGGGTGCACTCGACACGGGTCGGCTGCGGCTGGCTGCAGCCTTGGGCCAGCAGGCCTTCCGGCTGATAATTCTGGCTCCAGCGCAGCAGAGCGGGGTGGGTCAGTTGCAGCAGGCGCGCCCCGGCGGCATCGGTAGTGGTGGCCGGGTTAAGGGTACGCGGCGCACTGGCGACCGCGACCGTCAGGCCTTTCGGTTGGGCGTGCGGTGCGGCAGCGTGTGCTACGTTGGCCACGCAGGCCCCCATAAAGCTGCTGAGAAGGAAGGCGGCGAACTGGTACTTAACACTCATGGGCCGTATGATACCCCGAGATGAAAGCGCATTCACGCCTGTTTTCGGCTCTCGTGCCAATTTACCTGCCCATGGCGGCAGCTTTGCTGTGCGTACCCAGCGCTGCCCACGCCGGTCAGGTCGGCTGGATGGACCGTCTGTTCACCTTCCGTGAAGAGCAAAAGCCGTTGGTCACCCCGCGCAGCAATGTGCGCGCCAAGCAGGTGGTGCAGCCCTACTACCCCAACGACGAACACGTCAGCTGGAGCAATTTTTACACCCGCACCGACCTTGAGACGCAGGACTATCTGTCCTCCAGCGCCAGCAAGGTAATGCGCCCGCGCGCGCAGGAGCAGGCCGCCCGCACCCCGGCCCAGGCCCAAGGCGGCTGGCCCGCCATTGCCGAACAGGCCATGGAAAACGCGCAGGATGAAAGCAACAGCCAACCGTCCAACATCGCCATTGGCGAACCGGGCGAAGGTTGGGGCATGCAAAGCGGCAGCAGCAACGTAGGCCGCGCCACCCGCATTGGTCCGGCTGTGGAAGACTGGCGCGGCGAGGGCCGCAACCAACTCGCCAGCCGCCCCGGCGACTACGACTACCGTGGCACCGCGCCGGTCGATACCACTGGTGGTGATATTCAGATTTCTGACGCCGACAGTCAGGGCGGTGGTACCGTCACGTTCTCCAGCAGCAGCGATGACCCGCGTTACGTGGAGCACAACGCCAAGGGTCAGGTAACCAAGTACTCGGTCCAAAAGGGTGATACGCTCTCCAGCATCTCTGATCAGCCTGCGATTTACGGCACCTGGAAGATGTGGCCGATGATTTACAGTGCCAACCGCCGTGCCATCGGCGGCAGCCCGAACAACATCAAGCTGAAGCAGCGTCTGGATATTCCGCGTGACTACACCGAGCAGCAGGCCAAGGATGCCGAACGCCGTGCCGGTTCGGCCCGTTAATCCCTTCTCTTTTTACATATATTATATAAAGAAAGAGGCGCCCATAGGCGCCTCTGCTTTTTAGCTTAGCTCTTTCGACAGTAGAGTACAGCGACGTTTTTCGGACGGGTTTCAGCACCACCGTTTTGACCGATAGCCTGGCTTTGCAACGCCACGTCTCGTGATCTGTCACTGGTACGGAAGGCATTGTGAATATTATCGACCGGCCAGCCCTGCGTAGCCGCATCATTACGGTCATTTACAGGCGCGTAGGCTGTGTGCGTGTGGCTGGCAAACATATCTCCCTGTGTCGCGCCAATCGTCCGTGTGCCGTCAGGGTCGTTACCGGCACCATTATCGACACCCCGCAGGAAACGGCCGCGGGCAGGCGTATATTCTGTCCAGCCACTGGGGCAGGACGTAAGGTCGAATGCCATAATCGCGCCGGTCGGTACCGTAGGAGCCGTACTTAATGCCTTGGTAATCGCTTGCAACACACGCAGCGGGGTCATGATGTGGTCATTGTTGGTGCCTGCTTCTGCTTCGGCCTGCGTAGCCACCATACCACCTGCCACCGTGTTGCCGGTGATACTACCGGTTACCGTGAAGTTGCCTGTTACCGTGGCCCCCGTGGTATTGACCAGCACGCGTTGCACGCCACCTGTGGTGAGGCCCAACTGGTCGGCACCCACCCAGTACATGCCGGTGTTAGTGTCGCCCGACCATGTGTAGCCGGGAGCCGTGATGCTGTCGCCCGCAAAGCCGTAGATGGCGGCGCCTGCGTCTATCACGCCCGTGGTGCTTACGTAGCCCGCCACCCGTAGGCCGCTGCTATTGACCAGCACGCGTTGCACGCCGCCCGTGGTGAGGCCTAACTGGTCGGCACCTACCCAGTACATACCGGTATTGGAGTCGCCGCTCCAACTGAACCCTGGTGTTGCGGCGGCTTCGCCTGCCGTAGAGTTGAGAATCCGCAGCGCTTGCACATTACCGGTTGTGGTACTGATGGCTGGTCCCACCAGCCCTGCGGTCGCATGCAGATATGCGGCGCCTTGTACGCCGGCAAGTGTGAAACTGATAGTGCCGCGATCGGCCACCACCATCCCTAACGTTGAGCCCGAACCGATACCCGTTGTGGAAATACGATCGGTTGCCGAACTTGGTAACGAGAGATTGGTGAGGCCGGACCCATCACCTATAAACTGAGCTGCCTGCAGGTTGCCTGTAACGCTGACGTGACCGGCTGAGCTGATGCTTGGTGCATACGTTGGGCAGCCAATGTCTCCGCGGGAGGCTTCGCCAATGCACATGCGGTTGGCGTTGGTACCCATTGTAGAACTGATGGTGGCAAACAACCCCCAATCCTGAGCATAAGGGCCCGCGATAACGGTAAATATCATTAAAGCAACTAATCGACGCACGTGAGGTGCCCCCCTTTTCTTATTTATCTCACACAATGCTTCTTGAGCAGTTGCCTAAACATGACTTCGGGCTTTGGGTATTACCCATCCATTACTAGGTTATAGTCCACACGTTTTCAAGATATCGGACGTTATAGATGGCCATCACACGTGCTTCTACAGACTTCTTTGGTTTATTGAAGCGAACAGCACTGGGCCGCGTAAACTTCAGGCGCTGCATGATTATCTGTCTTTTTTGACCACGTATCACCTTCATACGCCATGCCGATCATCACCTTCTGCGACGGACATGTCAGAGTCTTGCTTCCCTGAGGCAGAGAATACCATTCACAGTTCTTGGGCGTTGCGGGTGCGGCTGCGACCTTACAGCCTTGGGCATCGGCACCGCTCGTGCCGGGCGAGTACAGCATCCCTTTGACGCCACAGGCTTTAATCGCCTCGGCCAGCAATTTGGCGTTCTTGGCATTCCCGTTCGCCTGGTCGGCGATATCCTTCAGCGCCACCCATGTCATCTGGTTTCCCAGCGAGCCACCTGCCGTACGCTCTTGCGCCGCCAAAGCCAGAGGTACCAGTAAACATGCCAGAGCCATCATACAGAGGGTTTTCATTCCAGGATCCTTATCGTTGTTACATCTCTATTATATATGATCTTTCTTGTTTTTTCCTGACACAAAAAAACGGTACCCAGCGGTACCGTCTCTTTTTTGCCAGTTGGCCTTAGTGGCCGGCGGCGCCTTCTTCATGAGCCTCAGGGCCGGTGGTCGGAGACGTTGCGTCCGGCACCGGTACGGCGCTGGGGCTGATGGCAACCTGCTCGGCCAGCGTGGTGGCAGAGACAAACGTACCGGAGACCGGAGCGACCGGAGCAGGCAGATCGGCAATGCCGGCCGACTTCTTCTGCTCAGCGATCCAGACATCAAACTCGGCTTGCGGAATGGCCTTTACGCGGAAGAACATTTCTCCGTGGGCCTGGCCGCAGAGTTCGGCACACTGGCCCAGCCAGTCGCCAGCTTCGGTGGCTTCAAACCAGGCGTAGTTGATACGGCCCGGGATGGCGTCGATCTTCACGCCCAGGTGTGGAACAAAAACGGCGTGGATAACGTCCTGCGAAGTCACGTGCAGTACCACTTTCTTGCCAACCGGCACGACCAGCGTCTTTACCTGACGGCCAAGGTTGGGCAGGCTGACTTCGGGGTCATCGGCGGTCGGTTCCGGGGCCGAGACGTGCTTGCCGCCTTCGCTGACATCCGGATAGAAGAAGTCCCAGCCGAACTGATAACCGACGACTTCGACGTTCATCGCGTCTTCTGGCATGGTGCGGATGAGGTGCATGCCCTTGTAACTGAAAATGGCGATGGCAACGCAGATCAGGGCCGGGATGATGGTCCAGATCAATTCCAGCGTCAGGCTGTGGCTGAAGGTGGCCGGTTTGGCGACTTTCTCGCGGCGGTAACGCCAGAGGATGTAGACCACCGGTACAGCGACCACGAGGGCCACCACGGCGATAATCACGAAGATGAAGTTATAGAGCCAGCCGATCTCGTTGGCGACCGGACCTACCGGCGACGGGAAACCGCCCGGGTGAATGGTTTCGGCAGCCAGAGCGGCGGCAACTACAGCGATGTTCAGACCGAAAGCGGCGGCCAGGGTCAGGAGGGTGCGTACGTTAGGCATGGGGACTTCTGCTTATGAATTTTTGCAATGTTGGGCGCTTATGTTGAGGGTCACCGTAGCCCAAGGTTTGATAAGCATCAAGCGGCCCTACACAAAATAGGGGCATGCGCACCACAAAAAGACACCCCCGGTGTGGCATTTGACCGCGCCCCTTTGTCCTCCCCTCACAAAGCCGTTGCCCTTGGCGCCAAAGCCTGTTAGAGAAACACCCGTGCGGAGGCGTGGCCGAGTGGTTTAAGGCGCACGCCTGGAAAGCGTGTTGGGGGCAACCCCTCGGAGGTTCGAATCCTCTCGCCTCCGCCAGATATTCCATAAAAACACTCACTTAGGTGGGTGTTTTTTGTCTATACCATCATATATACCATCAATTTGGAAATATACCTCAGGCAGCACATAGAAACCGTATTTACTCGAGCAGTCCGGCACCACAATATCTCGTATGCCACGATAAATGAGATACTTGCATTAGACACACTTTAGTAATACGTTCGTATGCATGAAACCACAAACCAAACGCGCTTATGAATATATTCAGCACAGTATCATACTGGATGGATTTGCGCCGTCGGTTCAAGATTTGGCTGACGCTATGGGTTACAAGTCTAAACGCTCAGCAGCTATCATTATCGAAGAGCTCATTGAAGAAGGCCTTCTCCAACGTCGCGGCAATGGCAACCGTCAACTCCAATTACTTTTCCAACCCCAAACTGCTAAGGCAAGTGCTAGCGTTGTTAAAGTCCCCCTCCTTGGTCGAGCATCTTGCGGCCCCCTCATGCTAGCCAGTGAGAACATCGAGGCTACAATCCAAGTATCAACGGGCCTAGCTCGTCCTCCGCACCGCTATTTCATTTTGCGAGCTCATGGAAATTCCATGAACAAAGCGGGCATTCAACATGGAGATTTGGTGCTGATACGCCAGCAGTCCACGGCTCAAGCTGGTGACAAGGTTTTGGCTCTGATTGACGATGAGGCTACCATCAAAGAATTTCATCCGCATGGAAACACCGTCGTGCTTATGCCGCGTAGTACCGATAAGACCATCCAGCCGATAGTGATGGAAGCTGACTTCCAAATTCAAGGCATTGTTATCGCCACCCTGCCGCCACAGATTTCACCCGCATTAACAGATTTCGATGAAGGTGAAAGCCCCTAAAAAAAGGCCACCCATGGGGCAGCCAGAGCAGCCACTACAATGCCTGCATTCCTGAATGTAGGCAGATTGCCTCCGGTTTACAAGGGTAGCCAACAGCATTTCATCCCCATTTTGGTGGGGGTGTGCTGAGCATGCAACCAATATGTAAGGACAAACCATGTCTAAGCAACAGCCTGCCCGGCTTCAAGGGCTCAAACCCGGTACCGAAGCGCCTGCTTCTGGCCAGTACCAGCAAATCGGCCCACGCGGTGGCAAAGGCCCGGAAATTACGTCCACGCAAGGCAAGCCCCTGCCCCCGACGACGATATCCGGCTCTACCTATAAGCTGGTTGACCCTACCAAAAACCAATCCGGTAAAGGGAAATAGCCATGGCTGAATATCAGGTGACTCACATCCGCCTTTCCAATGGCACTACCCACCAGCACATCACTCAGCTTGCGATTGGTGGCCAATGGTACACGCGGCAACAAGTAGTCGACTTCATCCGGTCGGGCCACTCCTTCTACACTCAGGTGTATGGAGGCAGCAAAACCTACCTCAAGGTCGTAGACGCTACTCCGCCCTACGTACAAACGTTTGCGAACAATACGCCAACGGATAACCTGCTCTCTCTGCCTAAGGCGGCATAGAGATACTGGGGAGGAAGGGTAACTTCCTCCCCTCTTATTTAATGAAAGACATATAAACACATGAAAACGAATATCAAGAACACGCTGCTTGCCGCCGTACAAGAGTCGAAAGAGCGAAAGGACGCGGCACAAAAAAGCTTAGAGGCTGAAAAAACAGCCGAACAGCAATTTATGGACAGCTTTAAGCAAGTTCGAGCCGAGGTAATTAAACCTGCTATGGAAGAACTCAAAGCCTTGCTCACGGCCAATGGCGTTATTTGTGGTATTCATGAAAGTGAAGAGCGCTTTGAAGACAGAACTGGTCGTATGGCAGAGAGATGCGGTATCACCATGACTTTCTTCGATGATACGAAAAACAGACATGTTGCTACAAGCTATCCTCATTTTACGGTTTATGCAGATAAGCTCGCGAAAAACGTTAGCTTTCACCAAAGCACTATCGGGCCCGGCAGAGGCGGTAGCGCAGGGAACTGTGGTTCCTCAGACCTCGATAAAGTCACGCATGATTTAATACAAGAATACGTTACTAATCTCGTAACTAAAGTTGTTTAGCCTTAACTGAAAAAGCCCCCGCTGCATTGCTGCGACGGGGGCTTTTCGTTTTCGAGGGTTAATTTTTCAAGGCGGCAAGTTGCTCCAACACACGGGCACGGGCGGTGCCTCCGGGCTGAGAGCGGCGCTCCACGGCCTTCTCAAAGCTGGTTTCGAAGCCTTGCATCGGCTTGTGACCCAACTCGGTGATGGCCTTGTTCATGGTCTCCAGCGGAAGCTGGTGAACCTGAACCCCTTGCACGTCGGCATCCTTTACCCATGCCGCCACAATCTTGTAGGCGTCACGGAAAGGCACACCTTCAGCCGCAAGGGCATCGGCCAGCTCTGTCGCCAGAATGTGGCCTTGATGGAGGATGTCGTCCGCGCGTTGCGGGTTGACGTCCATTTCGATTACGAAGCCGGGCCAGACACTCAGGCAAGCAGTCGCACAATCAAGAGACCGCATAATCACGCCTTTCAGTTCGTGCAGGTCGCTGCCGTAACTGGTAGGCACGGTGCGCATCAGCATGTAGCCATCGGCTTGGGCGCCAATCATGTGGGCCGAGTGAGCGCGGGTAAGTTCCGGTACGTCCGGGTTGCGCTTGTTCGGCATGATAGAGCTACCAGTCGACCAGCGTGGCGGGAGCTTGATAAGCCCCACCGGCGTGGCAGACCAGTACATGGCGTCTTCGGCCAGACGGCCGAGGTGAACGCCAAGTTGCGCCAAGGCGGAGAGGGCTTGGAGCATGAAGTCGCGGTTGCCCACGGCGTCATACGAGTTGGCAGCAGGTGCGGCAAACCCAAGCTGTTTCGCCATGGCGGACAAGTCCATCGGCAGCGGCGTACCGGCCAGTGCCGCCGCCCCTTGGGGCATTTCGGCAAGGGCGGTGGTACGTGCGGCATTAAGACTTGCAATGTCCCGCTGGAACGCCTGCGCATGAGCCAGAAGCACATGAGCAAAACGCACCGGCTGACCGTGCTGGAGGTGGGTCATGCCGGGAATCAGCACGTCCACCAAGGTTTCAGCTTTGGCTACAAGAGCCTGCACCAGCGTTGCTACATCGGCAGAGACACGCGCGGTTTCATCCGCCATGTAGAGCCGCAGAGTGGTCGCGATCAGGTCGTTACGGGAACGGCCGACGTGCATTTTCTTACCGAGTTCGCCGTGGCGTTCGGTAACATAGCGCTCGAGGTGCATGTGAATGTCCTCATCGCGTACGTTCCAAACGAAGGTTCCTGCGGCAATGCTGGCAACCGCTTCATCGAGTGTGGCACCGATGGCCTTGACCTCATCTGCGGCGAAGTAGCCAAGGCCTGCCAGACCTGACAGCCATGCCTTTTGTACAGCTACTTCCTGCTTGGCGAGGCGTCTGTCGACACCGATACCATTGGTAAAGTTGAAGAGTTCGTCGGGTTGGGCATTATTCACCCCCGATTGCAAAACACTCATAAGTCAGTCCTTTCCCGCATTTCGGCGGATTATAGCCCGCATAAGGGGCTGTCAGGCAAGGGATTTCCGCCTCCTTCTAAAAGTATACATCGCCAGAGTCAAGGAGGTTTTCATGACTGGTGCCATCTACGATGCCTTGAACGAGCATCGCCTCTCACGAGAGGAAACGTTCAAAATCAAATCTACCATGCGGTGGGTGGTGAAATTCCGCTCTTCGCAGGTTACAGACGAAGCCCTTGAAGGAGGTCTTCTTCTCCGCCACGTGGTGGACAATGCCAACTCTCAGGATTGGGAGGTTGTTGCGAAGGAATTGAAGCTAGAAATAGCGTCTCTGCCCTTTCAAAACAACGAGAATGGAACACTCTCGCTGGACGAAATCTTCGCCCGCGTAGACCAGTCTCTTGCGTATGCCTGCCGCACACGTCTTGTGAAAGACGAAGCCTGCCCCCGCCACCCCGATACATTGGAAGTGGCCGAGGTTGCGCTTGTGGCGGATGCCCAACAGCTTCGGGCCCTGCTACGCCACGTACTCAACCACTGGCAGAACAGGTGAAACTTTGAAGTATGCGATAACTTAGCCCCTATCAGCTTGTCTGGTAGGGGTTTTACATTTTTAGCCGGTCGTGTATGTTGCAGCTGCATGGGCGAGTTGTCCGTGTGGGGCGTTGTAACCCCTCGATTACGGCAGCGACATCTGCCGATACCAAAACTGTCGCCCTCTAACCCTGCGGTTGGGGAGGCGGCGGAATGCAATAGCGCAAGCGAATACGCTGCGCCGTTTAATCGACGGTTACAAACTCCCCGGCCACCTTTTACGGTGGTCGTTTTACATAAAAGGGAGATGAACCATGGCCATCAACACCACTAGACTCGCAAGCGCCCTAGCCGGGTTATGGGCTGTTTTAGCGCTACCGATGACTCAATCCCTGCCAAACGTAGATGGACTGATTGATTTTACCTTCTGGTATGCCGTCTTGCTATATCCAGTCTGGGTTATTTATGGTTGGCGCTGGGTGAGCGAAGGCACCACAGTTCCGCGCTGGTTGCTGTTCTCCTGCTTAGGCATGGCCTTTGTGGTAGTCGTAATGCTGCTTAACAGCCGAACCCCCGAGTATGCCTTAATGTCCTTGCTCACAATGGGGGTGATAACTTTGTTGGTCTTTACTCTCGAGGGCATTCCACCTGCTTTGAAAAACATCCATCGCAAACCTCCGCAATGGTTGATTGTGATCATCGCACTTATATGTGCCGCCTTCGCCGTCGCATTTGCAAAATCTCTCACCCCCCTCGCAAATATGATTTGCCTTGTATTCTTTGGCCTCAGTTGGGGAGGCTATAAGCTTTTCAAACTCAAGAAAATTACCATGGTGGAATTCTGCGTGGCCTTTGTGTTGGCGGGAAGCTTAATGGTCGCCGTAATTATAGCCACTTGGCCTCAACAGCAATCGTTACAGCCAGCCAACACCGAAGAGTATAATAAAGCCATAAGCAGGGCAGTTGCTATAACTGCTGGAGAGGACTTGCCACCGGATTGTAAAGACTTGATGCAACGCTTCCCACATACCGCGCCCTTTATGAAAGGTTGTGAGCACCTTCGGCAGCCAAGCGTCGCGCCTGAGCCGCTTCGAATATCTGAGTAAGGCGAAGTACCACCTGTTCCTGCGAAAGCCCTTTCAGGCTGCTGTCGGAGCTGGTGACATCCTGCTGAATGCGGTCGCCGTAGCGCTTGGGCGCGAGCTTACTGAGAAACCACTTTCGGACATCGCAGCGTAGGCGGCTGCGCTGTACATTCTCATGGTTGAAGATCCATTCGATACTGCCGTCCTTATTGACCTTCTGCACCCAGTCGCCGCTGCTGTTATCGGCAATTTCCAAAATCTCTTCTGCCATGGATTCTAGACCCATGTCGCGTGCACGCGCGTACTGGGTACCAAAGTCCACATCCGTAAGAGCGGCTTTCCTCACAGCAGCGGGCGTGACGGGCACATCGGCATCGTTACAAATGGCGCGTAGCGAGATCCCTTCTGCGAGTCGCTCCAGGATTTTGATTTTGAGCTGAGGGGTTAGCTTTCTACTCATCGCTTTGTTCCTCATATCCATCTTCGCAACTACGCACCCCTATAGGGTTGTGCGAAGTTTGCGAAGGAATGCTGGATACTGTCGCTTTTTCGCAAACTGCATTTTGCGGAATGTTGCGGCTAAGCGAAACCGCACCACCTTCTACATCCAACCACCCCATTACAACCACACGCTTGACGGCTCGCTCAGCGGTATCTTTCCGACTATCCCGCGCCGCAGCACTATTCTCTTGAGGTTGAGCTTTCAACATATGCGCTAGCAGAGCATGTAAGGGGATAGTCCCTGCATATTCATCTTGAAGTGCAGCTACACTTGCAAGAACCTGCTGCTGCCACTTGCCCGTTGGTTCAGGGAGTTTGCGCAAGCGGTCATCAAACTCCACCACACAGCTTGTGATAGCTTCTCCGTCCTCATCTTCGCCCAACACGATCTGTTGCAGACGAAACGGAAAGACCTTGCCGTCTTCACCATCTTTCTGCTTTGTCACGCGGGCCTCCATCGTCTTCATACCGCCGTTCACTGTCGCAGATACTTCAATCTCCGTATCCATCGCTGCTTTTAGGCCAGACCATCCTCTCGCACCTCGTGCATCATCTTTGCCTGTATGGTGAACCAGTACTACCAACCCACCAAGTGCCGCTTGGATATTTTGACAACGTTTCAGCACCGCCCCCATATCTTCGGCAGAGTTTTCATTCGCACCCGCTGATGCTTGCGCCAACGTATCTATCACCACAATATCCGCACTACCTTTGGCTTTAATGGCTTGAATCAGAGCCTTATCGTCATCCACACACAGGTTTGGCGTTTGGGGAATAATCTGAATCGGCACTCGGGTCATATCAATCCCATGATACTGCGCATAGGCAACAAGGCGATTACGAAAGCCACTTACCCCTTCGGCCACTACGTAAACCACTCGCAGAGGCTTTGTCTTCAACCCACACCACTCCGCACCACGTGCAATAGCCAACATGAGGTCTAATGTAAAAAACGACTTACCAGCGCCGGACTTCCCGAAAATCATCGCCATGCCCGCTTGTGGCAAAACATTTTTAACGGCCCATGTGGGCGGAGATACCGCCATAAAATCTTTGGCCGAGACAACGGTAAAGCTCGTCAACTGGCTTTCCTGACCATACTTTTTGGCAGCACTCGTCACCAAGCGCTCAATATCTTGAAAGCGCTGCTTCCAGCGTTCGTCGTTTTGGTCTTCGTTAACCAGCATCATGCCTTGTATGATTTGAACCGTATCCGCTACGCTCATGCCTTTGGCAATATAGCTGGCCGCCAAAGTTAGGAGAGCATCGTGGTAAGACTCTCCGGTGAGTATTTGACGAATTTTTTCAGCGTTATCTTTCACATCAAACGATAACGCTGAGGCCTGAGAGGAAACTTCTGGTTGAATCTTATTTAAGTTAAGCCCTTCTTCAAACTCTTGCAGCGAGTACGTTAAATCGGGCACCCAGTGCTTTAAGCTGACTGGATAGGGCTCTCCATCGTTTTTACGGAGGTGCTCTTCCTTGGAGTTCACTCCTATTGGTAAGCGCATGTAACGCGTGCTGGGGGCTTTAGCACCTGTATCGGTGTAACCCGCATCCGCAAGCCTATTAAACAGCGCATCAGCTTCATCCACAGATCTCAGAGGTTCCGAAAGGATATACCCCCACTGCTCGTTGCCCGGCGACGTCTCCAGTTTCCACGAAGGTTCAAGGGCAGGTGTATTTTCGACTTTGGTACCAACATCATCCAATACCACGCACATTAAGGCACAAAAGTTTGTTTTCTGGCGTGCTATGCGTCCCTCTACCTCTTTGACCAGCGAGATACAGAAGTAATTATCGTGCGTTTCGTCATTAACATCTTTTTGCCCACCATATACTTTCCCAGTCCATCCACCTGTTTGCGCACGCGAATTAATCCAAACCTGACCATGTGTCCGGTCAATTCCACTTTGTCTTGCTGGACGAGCAATCGCTTTTAGGAAATCGACATTAGAGATTTTAGCCACGAGATTGCTCTCCCATAGCGTTGAGAGTCTTACGCAGTTCGCCAACATTCCAAACCGTGATAGTGCTTATCTTGTGTGGTTTAGGGATAAGTCCTCTCTGCACCCATCTCCATACGGTTGAGGGAGAACAGGCAAAGAGTTTTTGGACTGTCAATAGACGGACGTGGGCTACATCAGGAAGCTCATCAAAACTGACGAGAGATTTTGTATTGGTCATGTAGGCTCCTTTCACTTAAGAGCCAGCGCATCCCGTCTCTTACAGACGCATAGAACACTACCAGTGCAGTACAAAAAACGACAAAAAGCGGGATATTTTTCTAACTGCGATTTTCACTTAATCCCAACACTCAGGGGGCCACGATTCCATTTCCTTGCGATTTTCTTCTTCCCGTTGGCGGTGAGCCTCTTGATTGGTACGTTTACTAACGATGCCTTTTACGATTTGGCCGGGCTTTTCACCACCCTGTGTTTTATGCTTCATTCTCTTAACCTTTAGAGTGCGCTCGACAAATGCGTATATTTTATCTTTCGTGGAGAATTTCATTGCTAACTCTTCCTCTGTAGCAAGCTCTGGGATTATCTGCACATGGTCGAGAATCTCCATAATCTCTTCCAGAGAGCGTGCGGGAGAGCCTTTCTTTTGTTTAGGAAGGCCGCATATGCGAAATACCAATTCCTTCCACAGTGCAGCATCCATATTGGTAATGTCGATAGGTTCCATGCCACGTCTACGACACTGTTTATTAACTTTTTCTTGCAAGGAGACTCTTTGTTCTGAGCTGAGATTATTAACCAGTTTATCGGCCATTACGCTGCTCCTTTTGGTTTATAGGAATGACTTTACTGCTTGCTTCGCCCTTCTCTAAAAACCCAGCCCAAGCCTCCATGAGACGGGTACGTTTAGTAAAGAGGTCGCCGCGAGCGTAGGCAGCTTCAGATTTATCTTTGAGCTGGTGGGCGAGAGCGTGTTCGATAACCTCGCGGGCGAAGGCTGTCGTTTCGCCAGCCCAGTCGCGGAAGGTGGAACGAAAGCCATGCACTGTGCAGTCCAACTCCATACGGCGGAGGAGTTGAGTAAGAGTCATGTCGCTCAAGGGCTTGCCGTCGCGGTTAGGGAAGAGGTGGGTAGTGCCTTCGATACGCGGCAGGCTTTGCAGCAGCGCCAGCACCGTTTTGGAGAGAGGTACACGCTGTTCCTTGCCAGCTTTCATGCGCTCGGCCGGAATTGTCCATATGGCCCGCTCAAGATCTATCTCGTCCCATGTAGCAAGGCGAGCCTCGCCGGAGCGGCAACTGGTGAGGGCGACGAACTCCAGCGCTTTGGCACTCATGGCATCTTGCTGACGGAGTTTGGCAAGGAACTCTGGGGCTTTGTGCCACTCCAGCGCGGCATGATGTTTGACCTTAGCCACTTTGGTGCGTGCGGGAAGCAAAGCTTCAAGATTACCTTTCCAGCTCGCGGGGTTATCCCCTTCCCGCAATTTACGGGCTTTGGCCCAGTCCAGCACCAGCTCCATGCGGTTACGCACGCGGCTGGCGGTTTCGGTTTTGGTTTGCCAGATAGGTTCCAGCACTTGCAGGATATGGTGGACGGTAATGTCCTTCACATGCAGGTTGCCAATAATAGGGTAGGCGTAGGTCGCCAAGGTATTACGCCATTGGGAAGCGTGCTTGGCGTTTTTCCAGCCCGCTTGGTGGGCGGCAATGTATTGCAGAGAGGCTTCCTGAAAGCTCACAAACGAAGCGTGTTCAGCTTGTAAGGCCATACGGGCTGCTTTACGAGAGACAATGGGGTTGACACCTTGTTTGACCAGTTGGCGCTGTTCGACAGCTAACTCCTTGGCTTTGGCGAGTGTAACTTCTGGGTAGGAGCCCAGCCCAAGGTCGCAACGCTTACCGCCGACCGTGATACGCAGAATCCAGCTACGGGCACCTGTTGAGGAAACGCGGAGAGCTAAACCTGCCACATGGCCGACGAAGTGCATGCCTTGTGTAGAGAGCTTGCTGATTGCAAGTGGTGCGAGGTCTTGCGCTTTACGTCCCATCATCTATCCCATCAATTTGGTTGCGATTCCACGCTATGTGATGCGACGGCATGATGCAATCATATTTATATATCAATATGAAAATAAAGATGTAATGATACAACATGCGACTATATGAGACACGACCAAGGCGGCTCTCGCCTCCGCCATAAAATTTCTATCTGTCGTGATTTTCCCTTATTGGAATTGAAAAAGCCCGCTGTGTGCGGGCTTTTGGCTATGGCAACCCCCCTGCTGAGAGCGATGGGCTGGCCTATAAATAGGCCCGAATGCCGGATTCTCTCAGAAAAACGCGGAAGTCGTCCCAATCTATAACGCACTGAAAAAATGGCATAAGGCACATATGGGGATTTACGATAAAACCATCGACCCCCTGAGCGCACCCAAAGCAATCAGTGAAGAGAGTTTTCAAACGTTTCACCAACTAGGAATTGAGCTTCGGCAAAAAGACCTTGCAATGATGAAGCGTGTTTTGGAAGAAACGCCAAAATATATGGAAGTCCTCGTAGAGCAGGAAATTACAAAAACACAAGAGTGGTATGCCACTTTCGAGCACCTCGTCGACCAGGCCTACCAACAAGCAGGCCTGACATATGATGCTGAAGAAAATCCCTTCATCGGTTGAAAAAAGGAAAAAACCATGAACATCCATGATTCTCGCAACACCAACACGGCTTCATTTGACCGGTTGGCACATTACCGCCTGCGGACAGGGCCAACGCATGAATTCGGGAATCTTCCCGAAATCACGCCATCTCCCCGCAATATCGGCTGGACGCTTGGCAACGATTGCCCTTACAGGTGCAACCATTGCTACAGCATTAATGCACGGGAAAAGGGCATGAACATGACCACTGATATGGTTGACCGCATTGTCGGTCAACTGAAGGTCAATGGTGTTGAAACGGTGAATCTGGGGGGCAATGAGCCTCTCTTCACTAACGGCCCCAATCCGCGTGACACATTGCTGCCGTACATTATCAAGCGCCTTGCCGATGCACAGATCATCATTGGTCTTACCACCAGCGGTATCACTTTGCTGCGTCTCTATCGCGATCACAGGGATGCTTTCGAGCTTCTCAATGACTGCGATATCTCGTTTGATTCTCCTTTCGAGGATGAACACAACAAGAACAGAGGAGCCCGCATCTATCATCAAGCCGTTGAGGCCATGGAAATTTGTCAGAAAAGCGGTATTCCTCATACCGCGATCATGGCAGCCATGAACTGGAACTTCTCGGAGTCCCATATCGACGGCCTGGTCGAACTGGCAAAGAAATACGATGCCCATGTGCGTATCAATCCGGTCAAACCGACCGAACCCAAGCATATGGAAATCGCTTTGCCGGCGGATATGTACTACGCAGGTTTCGCTCGGCTTATGGAGCTTTGCAGCCCTGTCGACCTCGGCGAGCCGCCACTGGCGGCAGTAACAGCATACGAGGATGCGAAACGGTGCCCATGTGGACGCACGTCCTTCCGTATTCACTCGATTACGCCGACTGGCGAGATTCATGTGAGTCCTTGCGTCTATCTTCACGACTACAAGGCTCCTCTCGATCTCCTCAAACATGATTTGGTGGATATCATCAACTCCGACCAGTTCAGGGTTTTCCGGCAACGGAATGCAAATCCTGAAATGATCGACGGTTGCTCTGGTTGCAATATGCTCGGAAAGTGTGGTGGTGGCTGCGCCGCAAGGTCTTACCTCTACCACAGAAATAACACCGGAGAGCTGTCCATGCTCTCCCGTGACCCATATTGCCCGAAGGATATTAAACCTTCACACGATTTTCCTCAAAATCCTGTGCTGCACGATGGGGAACGGCTCGTTCATATGGATTATCTCTGCACATGGATCGGTAAACCGGTCTAAGACATCGAAAATATTCCGGGCTGAAGGTTTACCTTCAGCCCGGTTTAGCTATTATGCAGCCTATAAATAAGGAGGCTGTTATGGATAGCATTGTAAATTCATTGGATTATATTGGAAAACGTGTGGAAATGGTGGTAGACCGCCCATTGGGCTCCGTACACCCAAAACACGCCAATATCATCTATAATATCAACTATGGCTATATTCCCAATACTCAATCTGGGGATGGTGAAGAATTGGATGCTTACCTAATAGGTGTAGATAAGCCTTTGGATAAATTTGAAGGGTTTTGCATTGCCGTACTCCGCAGAACCCAAGAAAATGATGATAAATTGATTATCGTGCCCGAAGGAACCACCGTTACAGAACAAGAAATACGTAAACAGGTTGATTTTCAAGAGAAGTTCTTCGAATCTAATATTTTATGGAAAAGCCTCTAGGGCTTGACTCATTAATTGGATACACTTATGTATGCATGGAAATTGTCACATCTTAAGCGTTTTGCTTGAGACATCTTACGGAGATCTCCATGAGTAATGTATTCTGCGGTCTTGACTTTGGTACGTCCAACTCAACCGTCGGCTTGGTGGAAGGCGAAAAACCTCGCCTTGCCCCGGTTGAAGATACCAAATTGACCATCCCCAGCGCGATTTTCTTCAGCTTTGAAGACAATCAGACCTACTACGGTAGAAAAGGCATCGAAGAATATATCGAAGGTGCGGAAGGCCGTCTGATGCGGGCCTTGAAAAGCGTCTTAGGCTCAAGTCTGGCCAAGGACTCTACCTACATCAAGTCCCGGCAGGTCGCCTTCATCGACATTCTCGGCATGTTCATCAACCACCTGAAAACGAAGGATGAAGAAGAAGCTGGTCAAGAAATTGACCGTGTCGTCCTCGGGCGCCCCGTTCAATTCGTTGACGACAACCCGGAAGCCGATGCAGAAGCGCAAGGTCAGCTTGAAGCGGCTGCCAGAAAGCAAGGCTTCCGGCATATCGAGTTCCAGTTCGAACCCATTGCTGCGGCATTGGACTACGAATAGCAGGTTACTCGCGAACAACTGGCTCTGATAGTCGATATCGGTGGTGGTACGTCGGACTTTTCCATCGTCCGGGTATCCCCAGAACGCGCAAAGGCAACTGACCGCAAAGGGGATATCCTCGCCAACGTAGGTGTCCACATCGGCGGTACCGACTTTGACCGTTATCTGAGTTTGGCAAAGGTTATGCCTCATCTCGGCTACAAAACGCTCAATAAGGAAAAAGCCCTGGAAGTTCCTTCCAAGTACTATTTCGAGTTGGCAACTTGGCAACGCATCAATTGGCTCTATACCAAGCAAACAATGGTGGAGCTCCGTCAAGTTCGGCATGCAGCCATGCACCCTGAACTGATCGAACGCCTGATTGCTGTTGTGGAAAGCCGACAAGGCCATAATCTTGCCAGCAAGGTGGAAGATGCCAAAATTCAACTGACGGCATCAGCTACTACGTCGATCGATCTGGGGCTCCTCGGCGGACACTTGAACGTCGATATCACGCGTCAAGACCTCGACGATGCACTCCACGAGTCCGTTGGCCGCATCGTGACAACGGTTCAGAAAACGTTGGATGCTGCGGCGCTGAAACCTGCTGACATTCAAGCAATCTTTCTGACCGGCGGTTCAACGCAAATTCCCATCGTCAAGGACAGCATTCTCAGCATGTTTGCCAACCCCAATGTGGTGGAAGGCGATATGTTCGGGAGCGTTGGCCTCGGCCTTGGACTTGATGCCAAGCGTAAATTCGCTTGATAATGCGATTGATAGAGAAAAAGTTCGGCACTTGTGCCGAGCTTTTTCATTATATTAGAGTAAATTTAGTATCTATATTCCCTGTTTATTGTTTAGGGAATTTTCTTACCAATCCTATGTATTCCAAGCCCATTAGAGATAAAAGTGCTTATTAATTAAGAGATTTCCCTGTAGATACCCTGTTGGTTAGGGAAAGACGAACGCTGTCGGAACTTGCTGCACCGCCATGGTTTTTAAAAGCAAAGCGCCCTGTTCGGCTGAACAGGGCGCTTTGCTTTTAAAACGGCGGCGTATGAGGCATTCGAACCCGCACGTGCGCGGTTCGAAAAATGACCCCGGTGGGGTCATTTTCGGCCGCAGGCCAATCCTCTTTTTTCAGAGTAAACCGATTACGCCTTTACGATAGCCAGCGCCGCCTGAAGACGCTGAATCACCCGTTCCGCACCCATCACCGGGATAATTTCTTCCGGCGGGGGGGATTTTTCCTGACCGGTGAGGGCCAGACGCAGGGGCATGAAGACCTGCTTTTTACCGAGACCGCCAGCGATCATATCCGCCATGACATCTGATGCATGGTCCGGGCGGGCGGTGAAATCTTGCAGGAACGTCTCCAGCACCTGCTGCAGCGTGGCCGCATCGGCCTGCTTCAGGAAGGCCTCCTTGGTGGCGGGGACGAAGGTCGCATCGAAGAAGTACAGATTGCTCAGGATCATGTCGGCCAGACGGTCGTAACGGCCGGGTTTCACCGAGAGCACTTTGGCGGTATAGGCCGGATCGTTACGGATCTCGGTCAACATACTGCGGATGGTGTCTATGCTGATCTCGTCGCTCGGCAGGCCGGGCTCGACACACGTCGAAGCGGTCTGGTTGGTGTCGGAGAGGAAGGTCAGGTACTCTTCCAACAAGTCCTTGCGCTCGGCGTCGGTCATCGCGTTGATGTACGCGTTGTTGATGAACTGCAGCAGCTTGATATCGACGATCGGGCCGGTGCTCGGCAGGCCTTCCGGCTGCATGAGGGCGGCGAATTCGCTGCGCGGGTACACGTCCTTGCCTTCCGGGTGGGCCCACATGATGCGGGTGAGGAAGTTGGTGAAGCCCTGGCTCAGGAAGCCTTCGCGGCGGAACCAGTTGAGGGAGGTATCGCCACTGCGCTTGGAGAGTTTGCGCTTTTCCATATCGCGCAGCAGCACGGTGTGGAGGAAGCGCGGCGCCTGCCAGCCGAACGCCTTGTAGAGCAGCACGTGTTTGGGTGTGGAAGGAATCCATTCTTCGCCACGGACCACGGTGGTGGTGCGCATGAAGTGGTCGTCCACTACCGCCGCCAAGTGGTAGGTGGGGTAGCCATCGGCCTTCATGATGACGCTGTCGTCGATCGTGCTGGAGTGGAAGGTGATATCGCCACGCACGGCATCGGTAATGGTGATGTCCTGGTCGGAGGGGATCTTCATGCGCACCACGTGCGGCAGGCCGGCATCAAGATTGGCCTGGATTTCTTCGGCGCTGAGTTTGAGGCAGCGACGGTCGTACATCGACGGCATCTTCTGCTTCATCTGCAAGGCGCGCATCTGTTCCAGACGTTCCGGCGTGCAGAAGCAGCGGTAGGCGTGGCCGTCGGCGAGCAGTTTGTCGCAGCAGATGGCATAGATCGGCAGGCGTTCGCTTTGTGTATAGGGGCCGTAGGCGCCGCCGGTCAGCGGGCCTTCATCCGGCGTGGTGCCCAGCCATTTCAGGCCGGCGTTGATGGCATCCACCGCTCCCTCGACCGTGCGGGCACGGTCGGTATCTTCAATGCGCAGAATGAAAATACCGCCGGTCTTGTCGGCAATCGCGCGGTCTAATACAGCCTGCATGGCGGTACCGATGTGCGGCATACCGGTAGGGCTGGGGGCGATGCGCGTGACCTCGGCGCCCTGCGGCAGGTTTGTGCGCGGGGGGAACAGAGCTTCAAGGTCGACGATGGTGGTGCAGTCGCGCAGGGTCATGGGGGTGGGCATCCTTTTAGTATCCAAAAAACCGTACCATATAGCGCCATCCCTGACGGGCTTTCAACCGCTTGGCCGGATTTATTTTGCCGGATACGGCTTGCTGTAAGACGTGCGGCACACGCGTTTTGCCAAAAAGTACATTATCGGCTAGAGTGCGCCGATGAATATACGTCCTTTGCTTTTTAGTTCCCTGCTTGTTCCGGCCTCCGTGTGGGCTTCCATCGATGAATCCCATGTCACCCTTTATGGGGGTCAGGGCACGCGTTCCAGTATCCATGAAATCCTGTTCCAGACCGAATTCGAGGACTCGTGGTTTGTGGGTGTGGGTGGTGGGAAGACCCTGCGCGAGATTACCCCCGACCTGACACTGGAAGCCGATGGCAATGTACTGAAGCACATGGGCAAGCAAGACCATTGGGAAGTGGCGGCAGCCCCAATGCTGCGCTGGCACAGCTTTCCCTGGAACGATACCGTGCGGACGACTGCGGGGGTTGGTCTCGGCCTTTCGTACGCCATGCATCTGCCACGCATTGAGCAGGAGAAGAACGGCAAGTCGAATACGCTGCTGGTGTTCTTACCCGTTGAGGTCACGATGGCCCCTGCCGAGCCCAGCCCGTGGGCCGGTGTCCTGCGCATTCACCACCGCTCCGGCGCGTGGGGTGTGGTCGGCCCGCGTGGTGGCTCCAACTTCGCCACCGCCGGTGTGCGCTATCATTTCTAAATTACGAAACGTTCCGCTATGTCACATCCCCCCTGCCCCAGCTGCCAGTCGGTTTACACCTACGATGACGGTCACCAGTACATCTGCCTCGAGTGCGCCCATGAATGGCCGATGAACGCCGACATCGCCAGCACGGGAGAGACGCGCGTATGGCGCGATGCCAACGGCGTGGAATTGCAGGACGGCGATACCGTCACTGTCATCAAGGATCTCAAGGTCAAAGGCTCGTCAGACGTGGTCAAGGTCGGTACCAAGGTCAAGAACATCCGTCTGGTGGATGGCGACCATGATATTGACTGCAAGATCCCGGGGATCGGGTCGATGGGGTTGAAGACGCAGTTTGTGAAGAAGGTAACGTCGTAATCTCGATTGCATGAAAAAGGCCCCGCACGGGGCCTTTTCTGTGGTGGCTATGCCTCCAGCTTATGGCGCAGACTGATGTGCACCTTGGGCGTGATCAGTTCGCGGTGGAGCAACTCATCCAGCAGTTCGTGCTGGTGTTTCTCGGCGGCTTTACCGGCCAGCTTGGCGTTGACCTTTTCCAGTTCGGTACCGTGTTCGGCCAACAGCTTGGCGACCTGCTCCTTGGCGGCCTTGTTATAGGCGCGGTAGCGGTCAATCACCGGCTGCACATCTTCCGGCGTGAACAGCTTCACGTTATCGGCACTGAATTCGGTCATTTCCTTCACCACCTTGCGGGTGATGATGATTTTGGCGCGGTAGTAGAGGAACTTCTCAACAAACCCCTTTTCGCGGTAACGCGGCGAGTGCATGTGCATCCAGTCGACTAACAGATCCAGCCAGTCGCCTTTAACCGAACCCGGATGCTCGGCCAGCTCTTCGCCATGCTCCAGTTTATCAATCTGGTCGTTAATCACACTTTGCAGGCGGCGCACGATCCAATCGTTCACTTCTCCGTGCACAAACAGGTCGTGCAGGTAGTAGCGCTCGATACCCAGTGCATGGATGTGAAGCGCAGCGTGCGTGAGGAGAGGTTTATCCGAAACCTTGAAACGGCGGCGCGCCGCTTCGTACGTTTTGCCGATATCGTTTTCCACCTTGGCAAAGCTGGCGTCATCGATATAGCCCTTGCTGCGGAGCTTTTCCATACGCTGCAAGGCATGGGCGTGAATGTAACAGGCGGCATCACGGTACTCGACCTTTTCCACATCGGTCAGTTGGTTGAGCCCTGTTTTACGGATCATCGGGCCGATGGTGATCGCCTTGATGAACAGCGTGGCGTAGATGCAGCCAATGGTCAGCGCCATGATGAAGTCACGCGGTGAATAGAGCTGCGTCCAGCCTTCGGGACGCCAATCGGCGGGGATCATCAGCACCATGGTGACGGCCAGCGCACCGCGCAAGCTGCCCCACGCGAGCAGGTTCTGCCACGACATCGGGATATGCTCTTCCTTCTTCAGCCAGTTGAGGAAGCCGACAACCGGATAGATGGACAGTGCACGACCGATAGCGACCACCAGAATAGCGAGCGCGATAGGCACGATGAAATCCATGACATGGATGGGCAATGCGGCAAACAACAGACCCATCAGGATGAAGACTAAGGAATTGATCATGAAGGCGAACTGGCCCCAGAATTTTTCGACAAATTCTTCGGCGTGGGGGTCGACCTTGTAGCGTCCGTAGTTACCCAGCACGATGGAGGCAATCGTTGTCGCGATGATAGCGGAGACCTTGATCTCGACCCCCGCGATGACAGCATGGTGGGAGATGACTTCGGCCAGAATAAAGGTCAGGTGGGCAAGCACCAGCATCAGAATCACGCTGACATTCTCGTTGCTGCGGGTGGCCTCGATCAGCTTGGAAAAACCCAGACCCATAGCCAGACCGAACAGGATACCGCCGACCACCATACTGACGAACAGGAAGACACCTTCGCCCAGTGTGGAGACACCGTGGTAGCCTTTGTAGGCAACCTCCAGCAACACCAAGAACAAGGCTACCGCCGTCCCGTCGTTGAACAGGCTTTCGCCTTCAAAAATCAGCGACAGGCGGCGGGGGGCACCGTACTCTTTAAACAATGCCAGCACGGCAACAGGGTCGGTGGCCGATATCAGTGCGCCGAACAGCAGCAGCACCAGCGGCGGAATGACCAGACCGACAAGGCCCAGCAGGTAATACAGACCGACGGCCACCAGCACGACCGAGATGAGCAGAGAGACTACCGCCAAAAGCGAGATGGACAGGATGTTCTCCTGAATTTTACGGACCTTGATGTTATAGGCTGATTCGAAAATCAGGATAGGCAGGAAGATGTAGAACAGCAGTTCCGGCGTGAGCGGAAAGTCCTTCAGAAAGGCGAACAGTGGCGTTTGTGCCAGCGGCACCAGCAACAGGCCGACGGCCACCAGCAGTACCGTATAAGGAACCTTGAAGCGGGCTGCTGCAAAGAAGGTGAGACAGGACACAGCCAGCAGGCTGAACAGAGCGAGGAGAGATGTAACAGTCATAAGGGGCCCGTCATAGTCCCATCCCTCTGATAAGGCAAGCGGGTTTGCTTGCCTTTTTCTTACATCGCTTAGTCTTCTGCATTTAAAAGCCCCGGAGACCGGGGCTTGACGTTAAGCGGCTTTGGCAACCGCCGGTGTGTCGGCTCTACCTTCGACTTCGGCCTTGAGACGTTCGATCAGCCAGCTGATTGGCTTAGCTCCGAGGTCGGTGCCATCGCGCAGGCGGATGGCGACGGTGCCGTCGGCGGCTTCCTGCTTACCCACCACCAACATGTAGGGGATCTTCTTCTGCTGGGCGAAAAGGATCTTCTTCTGCATGCGGTCGTTGCTGCTGTCGACCTCGACACGCAGGCCACCCGTGGCATTCACGATCTGGGCGTTCATCAGTTGCTTGCGTACCTCTTCGGCGTAGTCGTTCTGGCCGTCGGTGATCGGGATCACCATAGCCTGGACCGGCGCCAGCCAGGTGGGGAACTTACCTTCGTACTGCTCGATCAGAATACCGATAAAGCGTTCCAGCGTGCCCAAGATGGCGCGGTGGATCATCACCGGGGCGACACGTTCGCCAGCCTCATTGGTGTAGGCCGCACCCATGCGCTGCGGGGTGTTGAAGTCGACCTGCACGGTACCGCACTGCCAGGTACGGCCAATGGCGTCGCGCAGGTGGTATTCCAGTTTGGGGCCATAGAAAGCGCCGTCGCCGGGGGCAATGACCAGCGGGATACCGCGCTTGGCGCAGGCGTCTTCCAAGGCCTTTTCGGCAGCGTCCCAGAGTTCGTCGCTACCGACGCGTTTTTCCGGGCGGGTGGCCAGCTTGACGGTGTAGTCGGTAAAGCCGAGCGGCTCGTAGACTTCGTCGATCAGGTTGCACAGGGCGATGATCTCGGATTCCATTTGCTCCGGCGTACAGAAGATGTGGGCGTCATCCTGCGTCAGAGACGTGACACGCAGCAGGCCGTGGAGAGCCCCGTGAGCCTCGTTGCGCATGCAGCTGCCGAACTCCGACATGCGCAGCGGCAGGTCGCGGTAGCTTTTGGTACCTTGCTTGAAGACCTGTACGTGGCACGGACAGTTCATCGGCTTGAGGCTGTAGATACCGATGTTGTCGATGTTCTTGGCCATGTCGCCGAGCGTGCTGGCTTGCGCCTTGTCGTGGCTGGCCGGTTCGACGATCGGCTGCATGACCGTATCGCAGGTCAGGAAGAGATCTTCGCGGTAGTTCTGCCAGTGGCCGCTGAGCTCATACAGCCCCTTGCTGACCAGCTTGGGGGTGTTCACTTCGCGGTAGTCGTAACGGCGCAGATTCTGGCGGATGAAGGTTTCCAGCTCAAGGAAGATACTCCACCCCTTGGGGTGCCAGAACGGCTGGCCCGGCGCTTCTTCCTGCAGGTGGAACAGCTCCAGCTCGCGCCCCAGTTTGCGGTGGTCGCGCTTTTCAGCTTCCTCGCGCATGGTCATGTAGGCGTCGAGTTCCTTCTGGGACGCGAACGCCACGCAGTAGATGCGGGTGAGCTGCTGGTTCTGGCTGTCGCCCTTCCAGTAGGCGCCGGCGAGATTGGTGAGCTTGAAGGCCAGCGTGATCTTGTCGAGGCTCGGCACGTGCGGGCCACGGCAGAGATCGATGAATTCCTTGCCGGCAAATTCGGAGCCGACCTGACGGTAGGCCGAGACCTTGCCATCGATGGTCTGGCCCTTGGCCACGGCTTCCTGAATGATCATGCTCTTGTAGCTGTCGCCGGTGCTTTCAAAGTGCATCATCAGCTGTTCCGGCTCCCAGAGTTCGCGGACAACCGCGCGGCCGGACTTGATGATCTCCTTCATGCGTTCTTCGATCTTCGGCAGATCGTCGGACGACAGAGGCGTGGCAAATTCGATATCGTAATAGCAGCCGGTATCGATGGTCGGGCCGATGGCCAGCTTGGCGCCGGGGTAAATCTCTTTAATGGCCAGGGCCAGCACCTGAGCGGCCAGCGTGTGACGCAGGGTGTCGAGGCCCAGTTCGTTCTTGGCGGTGGCGATGCTGACGGCGGCATCTTGCGCAATCGGTTCGGAGAGATCCTGAGCGACACCGTTGACCTCGATGGCCACGGCCGCCTTAGCCAGACCCGCACCGATGGACGCCGCAATTTCGGCGCCGGTGGTAGTGGTTGCCGCAAACTCTTTGACTGAGTTATCGGGCAACGTGATGCGGACCATGACTAGGTTCTCCTGTGATATGTAATTGATTTGCGCTTGGGATTAAGCCTGAGCAAGGTAACGCATACAGGCGTGTCTGCCAAGGCGGAACGGCAGGTTTTCGGCTGTACAGACCAAAAAAGGCGGCACCTAAGAAGGTGCCGCCTTTCGTGTTCAGTAGACTTTCTCAACCTTAGGGTCGAAATAGTCGGGAAAGTCTTTGTAATATTCGTTTTTGACGATGGATTCGATATCGCCGCGATAGACGATATATGCCACGGGCGATGCCTCCTGTAGGGACATGTCACCCCAGACCATTCTGGCAATGCTCACGCCGTGCGGCCGGAGAATGTTGGCAATCTGCGTATATTCTTCTTCCGATAAAACCGGATGATGCTTTTCATGCAGCTTGATGTAGGCATTCTCCGTTGTATGCCGCTGGCTCCAGATCAGCGAGGTCAGGTGTGTGAGGCAAAACAGCGCGACTTTGCTGGACGAGCCCTGCAGGCTGGTTTCAAGATCCTTGATTCTGGTAAGAATCGCTTCGAGCTCTTGGGTAAGAGTAGTCATCGAGTCCGACACGTCAGGCGTCATGGTTCTCTCCGGAAACAGAATTGAGATGTCTCCTTCGTATACACACCCTTCTGATCTGTCAAACAAATCCCTTCCACCCTTTGCGCGGCCCTGTTAGGCTGGCCGCCATGACTGATACCCCCGCCTCCCCGCTTTTCCCTGAATTCGAACCCTTCGCCACTGACATGTTGGAGGTTGGCGACGGACATACGCTGTATGTGGAGCAGTCTGGCAATCCGGACGGTTTGCCGGTGATGGTTCTGCATGGCGGGCCAGGTTCGGGGTGTTCTCCCAAAAGCCGTCAGCGGTTTGACCCGGCGCTTTACCACATCATCTGTTTTGACCAGCGCGGTGCGGGACGCAGCCTGCCGCACGGTGACCTGCGCGCGAATACCACTGCGCATCTGGTGGCGGATATTGAGATGATTCGTGAGTTGGTTGGTGTCGACAGCTGGGTCGTCTATGGTACCAGCTGGGGCTGCACGCTGGCACTGGCGTATGCGCAGGCGCACCCGCAGCGGGTGAAGGGCCTTGTGGTGGGTGGCGTGTTTTTAGGGACGGCCACCGAATACGACTGGCTGAATAACCCTGAAGGCCTGCCGCGTTTCCGTCCGCAGGAGTATGCGGCTGTGCTGCAGTTCTTTGGGGGCGCCCTGCCCGCTGGCACCACGCTGGATAAAGCGTTGCTGGATGTCATCACCGGCCCGGATGCTGCGCGTGCCCGCCGTGCGGCGGAGTTGTTTGCGACCTATGAGGGCTCGGCCTGCGTATTGGAACCGGATATGGCCTTGATGGCGGAGATGCTGGAAACGGATGAGCACCTGATTGGACATATTGCGGTGGAGTTGCATTACTTTGTGAACCAGTGTTTTTTGACGCCGAACCAATTGCTGGCGGATGCCGCCAAACTTAAGGATATTCCGGTGATGATCCTGCAGGGCGGCCTCGATCTGGTCTGCCCGCCCGCCACGGCCTATGCGCTGCATGCAGCGTTACCCAGCAGCAGCTTGCAGGTGATCGCGCTGTGCGGGCATGTGGCCACTGACGCCATGGAAGCGGCGCGGGTGCAGGCCACCACAGCTATGGCCACGCGTCTCGGGTTTTAGGTTTTTTCGGTTTTTTGAAATTTCCGCTTGCGGGGAGGCGTTCTGCCTCCCTATACTGTCTTCATGATTACCAAGTTCCGTCTCGCCGCTCTGCTGAACCTGCTGGCCTAAGGCCGTCATTTTCACATCCCAGCACCGAGACCTGAACGTTTTAAAATCTTCCTAAAAGTACCACCCTGCAACCTAATGACGCGCGTTTTTGCGTCGCTACATCTCTACGAGGAGAACTGCTATGTCGCTGATTGCATCGTCTCATGAACAGACTCACGCCGAACTGACGGAGGACGACCTCCGCAGCCTGATCCAACGGATCGAACAGCATGATCTTGCCAAGATTCCGCTATCGCCCACCGATCTGGACCGTCTGCACTTCCTCTCGAATAATTTCGATGAAGCGCATCCGCGGGCCCTTAACTGGGCGTTTGATACGGCACACCGTTGCCTGCAACACTAACCGGAGGAATGACCATGCCTGCACCTCTCGATATCATGACCGCCTACGCACGTGCCAAGAAGGATGCCCGCAAGGCTTCCGCCATGGCCGAGATGGGCATCGACCACACGATCCAGTTCTGGGCCACTGCCACTGACAGCGCCAAGAACATCGTCAACGGGTTTCTGCGTCCGACCGACACCTCGGCGCAGACCGCCTGAACATACCTTTTCGCGATACGAAACAAGGCCGCCGCTGGGGCGGCCTTTTTCACGTCTCTATGCCTTGGTGATTTTCAGCATATGCCATTTGGGCGGGAAGCCCTTGCCGCGTTTGAAGGTGAAGCCGGCGGCGGTCAGTGCATCCTTGGCGGCGCGTGCCACGCTGTAAGTGCTGGCGGTACCGCCGGGTTGGGTATGGACATGAACCTGTGCGATGAGGTCGGGTGTCCACATGTCCGGGTTGGTGGCCGGGCTGAAACCGTCGAGGAACCAGGCGTCGGCCGGTTGCGGGTGGGTGCGGATGCCGGTCGCAGCGTCGCCGATGAACAGATGCAGCGTGGTGGTGGCAAAGGTCAGAATGTTCCAGCCGGGCTGCGGTTGGTACTGCGCGAGAAGCTGACGGGAGAGCGCTTGGAGCTCGGAGGGGAATTGGTGATGAATAGTGCCGAGTTCGGCGTATGGCAGCGGATGAAGCTCATAGCTGATGAAGGTCAGCGGTGTGGTGGTTTGTTCCGCCAGATGGGCCGCCAGTAGACAGTTGAGGCCAGTACCGAAACCGAGTTCGGCCACCGTGAACGGGCTTTTGCCCATGCGCTGCGGCAGATCGTTTCCTTTGATAAACACGTGCGTTTTTTCGGCGGCACCGCCGATCCAGTAGGGTTCGTTGAAACGCGGACTGACGGGAGCATTCGCATTCAAAATCATGGTTCGTGCCTTTTGAAAAATCGCCCCGTGGGGCGATTTTTGGGGATTTCTTAACGGCCTTGCAGTGTGCGGGTGACCATGTCGACCTGCTCGGCGAGCTGGGCGTCGCGCGGGAGGAGTGCGGTAATGGTCTCGCAGGCGTGGATCACCGTGGTGTGGTCGCGGCCACCGAAGGCGCGGCCGATATCCGGGTAGCTGCGCGAGGTTAGTTGCTTGGCCAGATACATCGCGACCTGACGCGGACGGGCCACTTCACGCGCGCGGCGCGGCGAGTGCATGTCGGCAACGCGGATGTTGAACTGCGCGGCGACCTTCTGCTGAATGTCGTCGATGGTGATGACACGGTTGTAGACGCGGAAGAGGTCGCGGAGCTGCTCGCGCGCCATGTCCGGGGTCATCGGCTCGCCGGTGAGGCGGGCGTAGGCGACGATACGGTTCAGGGCACCTTCTAGCTCGCGCACGTTGCTGGCGATGTGGGTGGCCAGCAGTTGCAGCACAGAGGTCGGCATCTCGAAGTTCAGGCTTTCGGCCTTGGCCTGCAGAATGGCAAGACGGGTCTCTTCTTCCGGGGCATGGACCTCGACGGTCAGGCCAGAGCCGAGACGGGATTTGAGACGATCTTCGATGTTGGCCAGTTCGTGCGGCGAACGATCGGCGGTCAGCACGATCTGCTTGCCGTCCTGCACCAGCGTATTGAAGGTGTGGAAGAACTCTTCCTGGGTGGAGTCTTTGCCCGCGATGAACTGGATGTCGTCGATCATCAGGATATCGACATTGCGGAAGGCTTCCTTAAAACCAAGGGTGTCCTTGTTCTTCAGGGCGCGAATGAACTTGTAGAGGAACTGCTCGGACGAGAGGTAGAGGATGTTCACGTTCGGCTTGGACTCGGCGACCGCATGGCCGATGGCATGCATCAGGTGGGTTTTGCCCAGACCCACGCCGCCGTGGAGGAAGAACGGGTTGAAGGCCGGCTTGCCATCCTGCACCGCCTTGGCGACACCCTGGGCGGCGGCGAAGGCGAACTGGTTGGATTTGCCGGTCACGAACAGATCGAAGGTGTAGCGGCTGTCGAGCTTGAGGCCCTGCATCCATTCCGGCTGCGCTTCGGCGGTCTCGCTCACCTGGGTGGGGGTCACGCTTTCCGGCAGCAGGGCGGGACCACCGGCCAGTGCCGGTTTGGCCGGTGCCACGGCTGGCTGCACAAAGTGCGGAGCGACATGCAGCTTAAGCATGACGGAGGTTTGCAGCTCGGTTTCCAGCATGGCCTGCAGGTGCGGCATGTAATGATTTTCCACCCACTGGGCAATGAAGGCGGTGGGAGCTGCCAGAACCAGTTGGTTACCGCTGACACTGGCGACCTTCAGCGGGGCCAGCCATGCGGCGTAATCGGCGCTGCCGAAGACCTTCTCCAACTGAGGCTGCACCGCCGCCCACGCCGCCGCCAGACTATTCGCCGCGCCTTCGGCAGAGGCACCCCCCAGAACGGGGGCACTAACATTAGCCGTGGGCGCCGATGCGACAACTGGCAGGGAGAAGGTCATGGGGGAGCCTTTCGCTGGTTGGTGATAAAGACAGGATAGGGGGGAGAGAGGGGAATGACAAGCTAAAAAATATGAAAAATCAAACACTTAAAAACAAAAGACACCCTCATGCTCCCGGGCGGGAGACTGAGGGTGTAACCGGCACAAAACGGGTAGACCGTTCCGAAGAACGACCGACCCGACGCGCTTTACTTGGCGGAGGCGGTTGCCTTGATGCGGGCAGCCAGACGGCTCACCTTGCGGGCGGCGGCGTGACGGTTGATGGAACCGTTCTGGGCAGCCTTGGCCAGTTCGCTCATGGCGGACTTGAAGGTGGTGGCGATGTCGGTGGTGTTGCCGCCCTTGAGAGCGGTTTCAAACTTCTTCACAAAGGTGCTAACGCGGCTGCGAGCGGCGCTGTTGGCGGCGTAACGCTTGGCGTCTTGACGGATGCGCTTGCGCTGTTGGTTGTTGTGAGCCATGGGGGATTCCTTTCCTCAGTTAAAGGCCTGCTTCGGGCCTGTTGGCGGTTTGAGTTCGTGCCGGTGGGCAGTGGTCAATTTGGTGGCACCGTTCCGCCAAAGGAATGAACTTGGGCGGGTTTGGGACGTGGGCGGCACCTTAGTGGGTGTGGATAAGTTTGACAAGGGGAAAATGCCCTGTCACGCAAAAATGATAGGACGCCTTCTTTTTGGCTTCCACACTTGAATTTACAATGCGTTATCCACCCCTTGCAGCACCTGGGCGACATCCGGCAAAGCGGGGACATCGCGTAGCAGCGCCACGGGGGGCATCTGCGACACCGCCACCGCTGTCACCGCCGGTAAGGAGGTCAAGACCGCCAGACTCTGGGTGGTCGGGTCGGCCGCCTGCCACACGCCCGGCAGGTGCGGCATGAGAGAGCTGAGCACCTGCGCCAGCACCGGCTGGGCGGCTGCGGTAGAAAGATTTTCGCCATGGGGCAGCAAGGCATCCCATGCGGCCAGATAGGCGGCCATGAGTGTATCCTCACGTTCAGTGGCCAGTTTTTGCCACGTGGCCTGTACATGCGGCCAGACCTGCACGCGCCAGGCGTGCCAGACATAGGGCGTGGGCCACGGCGTATAGCCCTGCCCCAGCGAGGCCAGTACGCTGAACAGCGGCTGGTCTCCGGCATGGGGCCAGCCGCCAAGCGCTTCATTTAAGGCCGATTCGGTCTGAGCAACCTGTACCAAGGCTTCCAGCGCGGCCTGCGAGGGTTCGGCTGCGGCGGGCACTACCAATGGCAGCACCAGCACCGCCAAGCCGAGGCGGGAAGCCAGCTCCAGTGTGCTGACGGCTTCATCGCGGTGACGGGTAGAGGCATGAATGACGTGGGAAAGATTGAGCAGGTCCTGCTCGACCACCACCCAGCGCAGGGCCGGGCGCTTTTTACGGGTCCAGACCGTGGCAGCGGCAGTGGCGGCTTCTTCCAGCCACTGGTGCAGTGGCAGACTGACCCCCGCAGGCAGATGCACGCCATAGGCTTCCAGACACCCCTGCTGGACGGCCCGTTCCAGACCTTCCAGCACCTGCTGACGCGTAGCGGCATCGGGCAGAATGGCAGGACTCCAGACCGCGAAGGCCGGTGTGATTTCCGGCAAGGTGGCATCTGGCACCATCAGCACGGTAGTGAAGGCTTCCGGCAAAGGTTGGCCTTGCAGGTGGGCACAGGTCTGCGTCCAGGTGGCGGGCGAGGCCACGACAAGATTGCAGCCTTCGGTCAGGGCCTGCGGGCTGCTTATATGTGTGCGCCAGTCGAGCGCCAGTTTGCCGACGGTATGACCCAACGCTTCGTGCCACCAGTCCGGCGAGATGCGCGGATGCGACTGCCACAGCGCATCGGCGTAGCGTTTGGTTGGCCCGCGTGGGTCGTCGGTGGCCGTGTCGGCGGGGGTCTCAGTGTGTTCAATACGCAGCATGTCCCGCACCATGCCAGAGGCCCGAACCTTTGGCAAACAACCTTCCCCTTGCCTGCCACGCCCCCACCGCTTAGGATGGCGGTCATGAAGACCCCTGCCTTCCCCTTGCGGACCTCTGCCCTCGTGATGGCCACGGCGCTGCTGCTGGTAGCCTGCGGCGAAAAAGCGCCGCCCTGCGTCATCTGCTACGAAGACGAATGGAGCCGCGAACCTTTCCCCGGCCAGGCCAAACAGCACCTGCCAGCCTTGACGCCGGACCAGGTGAAGAGCGGTTCGCCGGTGAGCACGCGCGAGTTTCTGGGCGAAAGCCAGCGTGAACAACCGTACTAACTTCCCGTGCGCCTTCGTTTTCTTAACTAATTCCAACCACGAAAGACCTGACCATGACCTTTAAACCCCTGCCCCTTGCCCTTGCCAGCCTTGCGCTCGGCGTATTTGCCGGTGTGCTGCTCTCCAATGCCGCCAATGCGGGTAACGCCGTTGTGACCAAATCCGACGTGCAGGAGATCGTCCGCGAGTACATCGCCGAGCACGGCGACGAACTGGCGATGAGCATCCAGCAGTTCGGTACCCGCGCCCAGCGCGACCAGATGAAGACCATCATCGACAAGGATACGCCTTCGGTCGGCCCGGAAAATGCGCCTGTCACCATCATCGAATTCAGCGATTATGAATGCCCGTTCTGCTCCCGCGTGCAGGGCAGCGTCAGCGAACTGCGCGATATCTACGGCGACAAGGTCCGCTGGGTGTACAAGAACCTGCCGCTGAGCTTCCACGCCAATGCCAAACCGGCTGCCTACGCCGCACTGGCCGCTCATAACCAGGGCAAATTCTGGGAATATCACAAAGCCCTGTGGAGCCAGCAAGCCAACCTGAGCGACGCCACCTACGTGGCCATTGCCCAGAAGCTGGGACTTGATATGGACCGTTTCAATAAAGACCGCGCCAGCGACGCCATCAAGGCCCGCGTGGAAACCGATCTGAAGCAGGCCGAAGACATGGGCGCCCGTGGTACCCCGCACTTCGTCATCAACGGCGAACCCCTGAGCGGTGCCCTGCCGACGGCCGAATTCCGCCGTGTGATCGATGCCCAGCTGAAGGCGGCCAAGTAACCGTTACAGCCCTTTCGGTATGGCCACCAAGCCACCCTCACTGAAACGAATGACGGGCGCGATGCCCGTCATTCCGCCTCGTGCGGCCCGTGTACCGCGGGCTTCGGCGTTTCCGTTACTCCCCGCAGCGGCGGCCACCCTGCTGTTGCTCGGGGTGGGGCAAGTGGCGCTATGGTGGTGGAGCGGGCGCTTACCCGGTGTGCCAGCCTACACCCGTTTGGCCAGCACGTTTGCGGCCGCCCCCTCATCTTCTAGCGTGACGCCGCAGGCTCCGCGCCGCGCGGCTCCTCAGCAGCGATTGGAAGCCCCGCCTCTGGAGCAGAACATCCAGTTTGGTGACGCCATGGGCCGTGTGCGGGTGACCGTGTTTACCGACCCCGCCTGCGGACGCTGCCGCGCGCAGGTGGATGCGTTGACGGCGGCTTTGCCGGTCAATGGCGTGCGGCAGGTCTATAAATTCTGGCCACGCGACCCCCACCGCACGACACCCGGCTTATTGGTGGAGTTGGCGCGTCGTGAAGCCGTATTGCCACCGTTCTGGAAATTGCTCCAGGCCCAAGGCGACCGCGACCTGACGGATACCGACTTGCTGCAACTGCTGGAAAAAGCCGGCCTGCCGCTGGACCAGCAGCGCGCCGCCTTCAGCCAGAACAGCGCCGAACTGTACGGCGCGCTGGTGCCTGACCTAGCCACGGCACGCAATGCGGAACTCCCCCCGCCACCGGTGGTGGTGGTCGATAACCAGATTCTGGACAGTACACGGCTTACACCGGCAGCCTTGGCCGAGATCGTGCAGAAGAAGCTGGACGGTCGCCAACTGGTGCGTGAAGACCCTTTGTGGATGATGAACCGCTAATCGAAAAGACCCGCTGCAGCGGGTCTTTTTTCAACATCATGTACTAGTGATGACCGTGGCCGGGCGTTGCCATCGCGGCATCATACACAAAGGTGTGGGAGCAGTACGGACAGACCACGTGGGACGGCTGGCCTGCAGCGTCATCCACCATGGTAAGATACACCTGCGGGTGACGGCTGAACGACGGGCCGCCGCAGACAACCTTAAGGCTGCCGGTGCGGGTGGTTTCGCCCTTGAAGGCGGCGGGCTTGAGCGCGGGTGCGATAGCTTCGGACATGGAGTGATTCTTAGCCTTCCGCCCGGCATCTGGCAAGGCGGATTTTTGCACGCCTGCGCAGGTACGCACCACGTGTCTCCTTTCTACGACACCGCGCCGTTCCACTTGCATCTGTCATGTCAGATATCCCGCAGGATCATGCTATAAGAGGGCATGCGTTACACATCCTTTCTGCTGACTTTGCCTCTCTGCGGCTTTGCTTTTTCTACCGTTTCGGCACAAGAAACCGTGGCCGGCGGTACGTTGGACACCCAGATGAGTTGGGCGGCCCTGAAAGGTGTGGCCGAACAGGCCAACGGTAATGCCAAAACCTCGCTGGCACTTGCCACTGCCATCCGCGACTGCGGCATCAAGGACATGATCTATTCGCCGGGCACAAATGGAGCAGATGCCAACGGCTGTAAGAAGATCTTTGACCCGAAGGAATTGATGGTGAAGACCGGTCAGGTCGCTCTTGGACCATGCGGCAGCGGTGCTCACTCCTGCGCACCGGACAGCCGCACGACAGAACACCTCTGTCAGCAGGGCGGTTATTCGTACGCGACCGGTACCTCGGTCAAAGGCTATTCCAGCCCGAAAAACAACTGGATCGGCCGCTGGACCGGCACCCGCTGGCAGGTATTTAACGCCCGCGAGGCCAACTCCTTCCTGCTGTCGCTGACCTGCCAGACGATCACCTGGAAATAGTCTGACGTTTTCGTTCGGCTGATATTTATATTGCGCCCGTCGCCGAGATGGGTAGGCTTTGGGCATGACGTTTCTTCCGCCCATATTTGAATTGAATGCCTTCGTCGTGTTCGGTGTGCTCATTCTGCTCGGCCTGATCGGCGGGGTTATGGCGCACAAGAGCATGCTGTTTCCGCGTATCACCGCCTTCATGCTGGTAGGCCTTGTATTCGGGCCTTCAGGCCTTGACTGGGTGAATACGGAGATGATCGCCAATGGCAAGGTGTTCATCGATATCGCGCTGGGGATGATCATGTTCAACCTCGGCCGCACGCTCAACCTTGGCGCCTTGCGTCAACTGAAAGGTATTTACGCGTCCTCGGCGGCGGAGATTGTTCTGACATTCGGGTTCATCGCGCTGGGTTTTCTGGCGTTTGGGGCGCACTGGCTTTCGGCGCTGCTGGTGGCGGCTATCGGCATCTCTGCCTCCCCTGCCATCACCATGATGGTGATTCAGGAATTTAATGCCAAAGGGCCGGTGGTCACACGCACCTTGCCGCTGCTGGCGCTGAATAATCTGGGAGCTTTTGCGGTGTTTACGGCGTTACTGCCGCTCATTTATATTTCTCAGCATACCGGCACGGCGGGCTGGACGGATATCGCCACCATGGTCCTGCATCCCCTCTACCTGATTGCCGGGTCTTTCGCGCTGGCCTACGCCATTTACACCCTGGCACGACTAGTCTTGCACAGCCGCTTTGGGGGAGCGGATCTCAGTGCGTTTCCTCTACTGGTCGGTGTGTTAGCGTTCGGTATCGGTTTTTCAGTGGTGCTGGGGCTTTCCGCCATGCTCACCAATCTGTTTTTGGGCATGATGGTCGCCAATCTGCGTCATACCGAAAAATTGCGTGAAGAAGGGTTTGGCGCGCAGGAAGAAATCTTCCTGATTATCCTGTTCGTACTGGCCGGAGCCAAACTGCATTTAGAAGAAGTCGGTCAGTATCTGGGTTGGGCTATTCTGTTTGTCGTACTACGCGGTGCCGGAAAACTGGTAGCACTTACCGCCTGCCAACCTCTAACCGGGAGCACGCTCAAGCAGAATATCGGGATCACCGGCATGCTCACGCCCATGGCGGGTTTGGCGATAGGCCTCACCCAGATGACCGAAAGCCTGTTCCCCACCGTCGGGCGCAACCTGGCGACGCTGATTCTGGCGGGTGTGGCGATTCTGGAAACCATCGGGCCATTGGTGAGCGAATGGGCGTTGAAATGGAATAAGGAAATACGCGGAAAGATTGAGCATTAAGACTCTCCCGAATTGACGTACGGATAGGCGTTGGGATTAAGTCGGCCAACTTAAAAGGTATTTTTTCGTGATCGACAGCCTGACATCCTTCCGCTTTATTACCGCTCTGATTGTTTTCATCTTCCATTGCTACATCCATTTTGGCTTCAAGCTGGATATCAAGTTTATTGACGTGTTCTTTAAGCATGGTGCGGTATTCATGACGGGCTTTTTTGTGTTGTCCGGTTTCATCATGACCCATGTGTACCGTTCATGGGATTTTTCCGAACGCGCCTCGATCTGGGCGTTTTATATCAAGCGATTTGCCAAAATTTACCCCGTGTATATTGTGGCAACGGTGGTGTTTTTCCTCTTCTTTTCGCAAGATTATACCCCCCAGCAGTGGGTCCGGATTGTGGTGAACGACTTGTTTCTGGTACAGGGCTTTTTTGAGAGGATGTTTCCGTTCGGCCTAAATGGCGGAACATGGTCCCTTACTGTTGAGATGTTCCTGTATGCGTTGTTCCCTTTCATTCTCCTTGTTTCCGGAAGATCAGCGAAAATTCTCTGGCTGGCATTCGGTCTGTCGCTTCTTGTGACGCTGAACGCTATCTTCGGTAAACCGGATTACCTCTACGCCAATCCTGTTATGCGTCTGGCCGATTTTATGGCCGGTATCGGTTTTTATACCATAAAAGACAAGTTATTATTCCGTCGTCGTGACGTACATATCGGTGTCATTGTTCTTCTCATCGTCTCTACAGTCTTTTTGGCCAACCGCGATAACTACATGGGCTGCCAGACACTTACCATCTTCCTGTTCGGTGCATGGATTGCGTGCATTTTTCACTCCAAACATTGGTTTTACACCAATAAACCCATGGTTTTTTGTGGGCTCATCAGTTACTCGTTCTATCTCTGGCAATTTCTGGCTATTGAAACCGGCAAACACTTGCTACACCTAGGGCCCACAGTGGCCACGCTCATCGCCTTTGGCATGAATCTCAGCCTTTCCGTGCTGTCTTATTCTCTGCTGGAAGAACCGGCACGGAAGGCCATTCTTAAAAAATCAGGGCAGTGGACACACATCCAAACTGGTGCCCCCGGCCGGAATCGAACCAGCATTTAGAACTTAGGAGGTTCTCGTCCTATCCATTGAACGACGGCGGCACTGCGTTCTTTTCAGCGATATTGCGCGGCTGGTCAAGTGGCGCGCGGTTTGCTAGGGTGTCGCCTATGTCGTTCCGCTTGATTCTTCCGGTGCTGTGCCTGCTCCTGCTGGTGCATCCGGCTGTGGCCGAAAGCAAGGCGAAAGCCAAACCCAAGGTGTTTTCCGGCTATGTGGTGCGTGTGATTGATGGTGATACGCTGGTACTGGAAGGCGACCGCCGCGTGCGCCTGCTGGATATCAATACCCCCGAGATGAATTACGAAACCGGCAAACCGGAACCCTATGCGCAGGACGCGACGGATGCCCTGCGGCGCATGGTGTTCGGGCAGTATGTGACGGTGGAGACCGGCCGTAAGGCCAAAGACGGTTACGGCCGCTGGCTGGGCCACGTGTATATGCGCACAGCGAATGGCGGCAGCGCGTGGGTGAACGGTACATTGGTCCGCGAAGGTTACGCCCATATCTACAGCTTTGCCGACAATGCCCTCTACACCGACGAACTGGGGGCTTACGAAGCCATCGCGCGTGCCAACAAACGCGGCTTATGGAATCTGCCGGAATGGCAGGTGCGTAAGGTGGACGACTGCTGTGCGCGCGCCGATATCGGTACGTTCAAGCTGGTGGAAGGAACCATCCGCAGTGCGGCCCATGTGAAACGCAACAGCGGTGGACGCACATACCTGAACTTCGGGAAGAACTGGAAGACCGATTTTACGGTGATGATCAGTGACAGCGACCGCAAATGGTTCAAGAAAGCCGGGATTGATGACATTATTGGCCACTACAAAGGCAAAACGGTGCGCGTGCATGGTTTTCTGCAACCTGTGAACGGGGTACAGGTACGGGTCACACATCCGGCGCAGATGGATATTCTGGATTAGCGAGTTGTGAGGGGGAGCAGGTATGGCGGTTAAAGAAACTTCAGCAGTAAAAGTAAGCCCGGTGATGCAGCAGTATGCCGCCGCGCGTGCGCAATACCCCAATGCCATCATCATGTGCCGCATGGGCGACTTTTACGAGATGCTCGGCGATGATGCCGTGCTGGCCGCCGAAGCTTTGCAGATCACTTTGACCCGCCGCCGTTCGGCCCGCGAAGGTGATGAAGGTATTCCAATGTGCGGTGTGCCGTACCATGCCGCCGAAGGCTACATCGGTAAACTGCTGCAGAGCGGTTTTAAAGTGGCGCTGGTAGAGCAGATGGAAACGCCGGAAGAGGCGAAGAAGGCCCGTGGCAGCAGTGCGATTGTCCGCCGTGATGTGGTGCGCCTGTACACGCCCGGCACGCTGACCGAAGAGGCGTATCTCGGTACCAACGCGGCGCAGTATCTGGTCGCCGTGGCCAACGACAAAGGCGGCCGCGAAGGCGCCGTAAGCTGGCTGGATATGAGCACCGGTGATGTGGGTGTGCGCGTAGTGACCGACGCCACCGTGGGCAGCGTGCTGGCGGCGTTGCCGATTGGGGAAATCGTGGCCGGTGAGACGGTGCCGGACGCCTGGATGACCGGTGTTCCGCGACGCCTGGTGAGTGTGGAAAAGGGCCTATTTGCGCAGACCACGGCCGAAGCGGCGGTGAAGCGTGCGTACGGGGTATCGGACGTATCCGGTCTGGGCCTGCCCAATGCCGCCGGGTTGCTGGCGGTGGGGGCGTTGATCGGCTATGCCGAGCTGACACAGGTGGGTAAGCTGCCAACCTTGCGCATGCCGAATGTGGTGAGCGGGCGCAGCCGCATGCAGATCGACCCGTCGACCCGCAAAAATCTGGAGCTGACCGAGAGTCTGGGCGGGCGTCGTGCCGACAGTCTGCTCGGTGTACTCGACCGTTGCGTGACCGGTGCCGGGGCGCGTTTGATGGCGCGCTGGGTGGCCGAGCCGTTGATGGATGTGAATGAGATCACGCGACGTCAGGATGCCGTGGCGAGCTTGCAGAACAGTCGCCAGCGGATGCAGGTGCGTGAGTTGCTCAAGCAGACCGGCGACGTGGCGCGGTGTGTAAGCCGCCTGCTATTGGGCCGTGGCGGACCACGCGATTTGGGCGTACTGCGTGGTACAGGGTCGGTGATTCCGGAAATTCAGAACGCATTGCAGGGATGCGAAGGTTTGCTGAAAGCCCAGAGCGAAGGCTTGAGCGGGCTGGAAGAATTGACCGCGCTGCTGGAGCGTGGCCTGGCCGAAGAGCCCCTGCCCGCGCTGGTGCGTGACGGTGGCTTTATTGCCACCGGTTACGACCGCGACCTGGACAGCTACCGCGTGCTGGTGACCGACGGCAACCGCCTGCTGCAGGAGCTTGAGGAACGCGAGAGTGCCTCCGGCGTGCCGCTGAAACTGCGCTATAATCAGGTGTGGGGTTACTATCTCGAGATCACCAAACAGCACGAAAGCAAGGTGCCGAGCCACTGGCTGCACCGCCAGACCACCACCAGTACACACCGTTATTCCACGCCGGAACTGATGAGCCTGGAGCGCGAACTGGGCTCTGCCGGTGCCAAGGCGCAGAAGCGCGAGGAAGAGCTGCTGGCGGAACTGGTGGAGGCGGTAAAGAAGGCCATCTACGCGTTACTGAGCGCCAGTGAAGCTTTGGCGACGCTGGATGCGCTGGCCTCTCTGGCCGACGTGGCGGCGCGTCACTTATGGACGCGTCCGGTCGTAGACGACAGCCGCGCGTTCCATATCGAAGCGGGCATGCACCCGGTGGTGGCAACCAAGGTGGCCGAGTTTGTACCGAACAGCTGCGAGTTGACCGATGGCCAGATGTGGCTGCTGACCGGACCGAACATGGCCGGTAAAAGTACCTTCCTGCGGCAGAACGCCTTGCTGTGCATTCTGGCGCAGATGGGCAGTTTTGTTCCCGCCAAGGCCGCGCATATCGGGGTAGCGGATGCCGTCTTTTCGCGTATCGGTGCCGCCGATGACCTGGCTGCCGGGCAGAGTACGTTCATGGTGGAAATGGTCGAAACCGCGCAGATTCTGAACCGCGCCACCACCCGCAGTGTGGTTATCTTAGACGAGTTGGGCCGCGGAACCGCGACCTACGATGGTCTGGCGATTGCGTGGGCGTGCGTGGAAGATGTGGTGAGCCGCATCGGCTGCCGCACCCTGTTTGCCACCCACTATCACGAGTTGACCGCGCTGGAAGCGCAGCTCGATAACGTCTCCTGCTGGCAGGTGGCAGTGCGCGAGTGGAAGGGCGAGATCGTGTTTCTGCATGAAGTAAAACGCGGTGCGGCGGCCGGCAGCTACGGTGTGCAGGTAGCCAAGCTGGCCGGTGTGCCGAAGCAGGTGGTCAGTCGTGCCGATTCTCTGCTCGATGGCTTTTTGAAAGTAGCGCGGAATAAAGGTGTGGTACGGGTGGATGAACTGAGTCTGTTTTCGGCGCCGGTGGCCGCCCCGGTGGTTACCATTCGGACCGATGTGGAAGACCGTTTGAAGGAATTGGATGTGGATGGGCTTTCGGCGCGTGAGGCTTTGGAAGAGCTTTATAAACTGCGGGGGATGGTGCATTAAATGCCAACAGCCGCCCCGAGGGGCGGCTGTTTTTTTATATGGGATACTGATCAGTCAGCCGGATATCCGTACTTTTTACGGATGAGCTCAAGTTCTTGCGCGACAATCCGTTCCACGCGGAGGTCAATACTGCACATGGTTTTGGTGAGCGGTGCTATGAAGACGTTATTCGCTCGTGCCGCTTCGCAACCAAACTGGGCGTCGAGCTGTTTGAATTCTTCGACACGTTCTGCAAAGACGATGTTACGTACACGGCACTGACTGTAATCGTAGTCAGACTTATCGAACGCCGTCAGGCACTGCTGTTGAGCGGGCGTGAGCTCCACCTTGGACCAATCGGCGATTTGTCCGGCCCTAGCTGGTACAGTCAGGCTCACCAGCGCGGTGATGAGTACAAGTATTCGCTTCATGCGTATTTCCTTAAAGTATCAGGCCCGACGGGGCCTGTTGTTGCAAAGCCCCGCAGCCCGTTCAAACGAGTGCGTTAGCCGGGTTATGGGGTCTAGTAGTCGCATTTGCAAGATGCTAGGGTGCGGACATAACAAAAGGCTCCCTGCTTAATGGCGATTTTGAAGAATTCGGTGATTGTGGCGTTCTGGACCATGGCCAGCCGTGGACTTGGTTTTGCGCGGGACCTGCTGATCGCCAACAAGCTCGGGGCGGGTACGGCGTCGGATGCGTTCTTCATTGCGCTGATGCTGCCGAACCTGCTGCGCCGGTTGTTTGGTGAGGGTGCCTTTAACGTCGCGTTCGTGCCGATTCTGGCGCGTCACAAGGCCAAAAGTGATGCCGAGGCGATGGCGTTTGCCAGCGCGACCCTAAGCTGGCTGTTGCCGGTGGTGACGCTGGTGACGATTCTCGGCATCATCTTCATGCCGGTACTGGTAAGCATTCTGGCCAGCGGCTGGGTCGGTCAGCCGGAGAAATTTGATCTGGCCGTTGAGCTCGGGCGCATCACCTTCCCGTATCTGGGGCTTATTACCTTTGCGGCGTTTTTAGGTGCGGTGTGCAATACCTTCGGCCAGTTTGCGGCCTATGCGATGGTGCCGGCATTGCTCAACCTCAGCATTCTGATGTGCCTGTTCGCGCTACCCGAGACTCTTGGCTTGCCGCCGGCGGATGCCGCCGCGCTGGCGATTCCGCTGGGGGGTTTGGCGCAGGCGATTTATATGTGGTGGGCGGTGAAGAAGCTCGGCCTCACGCTACGCTTCCAGTGGTTCCCGAAGCATGTTGACCTGAAGAAAGTGCTGATCCGTATGGGGCCTGCTGCTGTGGGCGTGGGCGTGCTGCAGCTGAGTCTGATCGTCGACAACACCGCTGCGAGTTATCTGGGTGAAGGGATCATCTCGTTTTTACAATATGCCAACCGCTTTTACCAATTGCCGCTGGCGTTGATCGGGATTGCGGTGGCGACGGTCTTGCTGCCGCACCTTTCAGTACTGCTGGGTGAAGGCAACAAGGCCGGAGCGACCAAGAGCTTTACCGATGCCTTAGGGGGATGTTTGGCGTTGGCGATGGGGAGTTGTGTGGGCCTGCTTTTGCTGGCGCCAGAGATGATGCTGACGTTGCTCAAGCACGGCGAAATGACCGCCTTTGAAGCACAGGCCGTGGCGTGGACGATGATGGGCTATGTGATCGGGCTGCCCGCGTACATTCTCACCAAAGTGACCGCTCCGGCGTTTTTTGCCGCCGAAGACCCGATGAGCCCGGTGAAAGCCGGGGCCTATGCGCTGCTGCTGAACGGCTTTTTGAATGTCCTTATCGTGCTGTATGCCGCCCGGTTGGGATACGGGGATGTGGCCTTTGTGGGTATCGCTATCGCCACCGCGCTGGGCGGTTATCTGAATGCCTACCTGCAATGGCACTGGCTGAACAAGAAGGGCGTGCTGGCAATCGATGCGCCGCGGATGGGTCGCGATATCGTGAAGATGCTGATGGTGGGTGCTCTGATGGGCAGTGTAATTTTGCTGATGAAGCTGGCCCTGCCCTATCAGGTGGAATGGAATCTGTTCGTGCGCCTGCTGTGGCTGGGCGGCGTGATGTTGATCAGCGGGCTGGTCTTCGTGATCGGCATTGAGTACTCGGGTCTGCTGAACCTGCGCCGCTTAGCCAAGGACATGATGCACCGCAAGAAGATGAAGATCGCGGTGAAAGACGGCGCTAAGAAGGGCGAGAGCGTCGACCTGCGCGGCGACTTTTAAGATACGCGAACACACACAATAGCGGGAAGGCCAGCGCCATCCCCAGCCATTGCAGCGCATACGACAAATGCTTGGTGGGTGCCGGTAAGGGCGGCGGTACGGCGGTGATCTCTTCGGAGGACGCAGTACGGCTCAGGAAGTAGACCGGTTGGGTGTCACTCACGATCAATTGCGGATTCAAAAACGCCAGCAGGCGCGGGTGGGTAGTGGTATCCGGGCCGCGCAACCAGCCCTTGCGCTGCGGGAACGGTTGCCAGACACCAGCCAGATCGGCGCCGATGTCGGTGGGCATCAGCTGCGAAAAATCCGGTGACATATCGGCATGGTAGCGCGGGGTGGCATAGCCGCGGTCGATGATAATCGTGCCAGACGGCGTGGACAGCGGAGTGAGGATACGCCAGCCGATCTCGGCTTCCGGATTGCGCGGATTCGGTTGGTTGGTGAGGGCGAAGGTGGCCTCCGGCTGCCACGTGCCACTGAGAGACTGCGAGGGACGCGCGGCGAACTCGGCCTGCTCGGTCAGGCTTTGGTGATAGCGGTTGCGCTGCCAGTTGGACAGACTGAGAAGACCTGCTTCGATGCCAAAAGCGAGCACAAGCAGCGGAACGATTCTTACAAACCGGTGTTTTTTCATAAGCGCACATTGCGCGTTGGCGCACACAATGGCAAGCTGTGTTCCAGCGAAGCGCTTCCCCTTCAATAAGGATTTTAAAACACCGGCATGGCCATCACCCGACACCACCTGCTTGCTATTTTTCTGACGCTGCTGCTGGTGGGCGGCACATTGCTGTTTCTGGATTCGGTCAGCGGCATTCTGCTGCCGTTTGTAGTCGGTGTGGTGCTGGCGTATCTGATCGACCCGCTGGTGAGCCGCCTGCACCGCTACGGTATTCCCCGCAGCCTGGCCAGCGCGTTGCTGGTGGCTACCGCCATCAGTGTGCTTGGTATTGCGCTGGTGCTGGGTATCCCCATGCTGATCGAACAGCTGTCCAGCTTCCTGCAACGCCTGCCGGTGTATATTATGACCCTGCAGCATTATGTGCTGCCCAGCAAACTGGGCACGCTCAGCGGCCTGCTGGATGTGAAGCCGACGGTGGAAACACTGCTGCGCCCGCTGGGATTGATCGGCGCCAAAGGGGCCGAGTGGACCGTGCAGGCCATGCAGCAGGCGATGAGCGGCATTGCCTGGCTGGTGAATATTACCCTGCTCATCGTGATGACGCCGGTGGTGGCGTTCTACTTCCTGATCGACTGGCCGGGTATCAGCGAGCGTGTGTTTCTGACCCTGCCCAAAACCTGGCGTAAGCAGGCCAAGCAGCTGGCCCAGGAAATCGACGTCAAGCTGGCGGCGTACCTGCGCGGGACCTTTGCGGTGTGCGTGCTGCTCGGGTTGTTCTATGCCGCGGCACTGACCGGCATGGGCTGGTTCGCCACCCTGCTGGCGGGGCAATCGGTCGACACCCTGGAAATGGGTTGGGCTATTGGTCTGCTCACCGGTTTGCTGGCCTTCCTGCCGGTGATTGGCGGTACCATCGGGATTCTGCTGATGTTCGGGGTGGCGCTGATCCAGTACCAGTTACAGATCTGGGAGCCGTATGCGCTGCTGGGTGTGATCTACATGATCGGACAGATTCTGGAAGGCTACGTACTGACCCCGCTGCTGGTCGGTCACCGCGTAGGCCTGCACCCACTGTGGGTGATGTTCGCGCTGATGGCCGGTGCCACCCTTGGCGGGATTGGCGGGATGATGCTGGCCGTGCCGATCTCGGTGATTTTAAGCGTATTGCTGCCCCGCGTGCTGGCGCTTTGGCGGGCATCTATCGACTAGGGTTTGGTTGTACGCCGCACCCGCGTGGTGGTATGCTGACCCTTAATAAGAGTTAGCAGAAGGACAGCCGCGATGACCACTACGTTCCTGGGATTTTTTGTCAACCGCGCCACGCGTGAAGAGTTTGTCGCGCCGATCGAGGCCGACGACGCCACCATCGCCCGCATGGAATTTTACAGCGCCTACCCGGAAAGCCGCTTTCAGTTGCTGACCGTGTACTCCCGCAAAGAGCTGGAACACGTACTGAGCGGTGTTGACCGCTGGCCGGGCCTGCCGAGCAAGGTTCAGGAGCCGGTGCGTACCGATCTTTCCAAAGTGACCGCCAGCACCCGCGGCCTGCCGCCCCTGCCCGGTCAGGTTCAGGCTAAAATTGAACAGGTGGATGCCGCCACCGACACCCAGCCGATGCCGGCCTGGATGAAGAGCTTTGTACAGCAACAGCAGATCAAGGCGGCGGCTGCCCCCAAGGCGCAGGCTACCTCGGTTCTGGAACAGAACATGGCGGCTCCCAAGACCAGCCTGCAGCAGGTCAGCCTGATTGAAAAACTGAAGGCCGCCCGTGGCGAGACCATGGCGGCACCCAAAGCCGAACCGACCATTGTGCAGCAGGCCAAGGCTGGCAGTGTGATCGACATTCTGAAGGGGATGCGCAAGTAAGGTGTTGGTGACGACTTACCTGACTTAGGGAGCCTGCGGGCTCCGTTTCTTATGCGGGAGATTTCAATTCGCCGTTTTCCATCGGCACAACATGCAGACCCGGCAGCGTGGTGGGCGGCATTTCGGTGTCGGTGAGCCAGATCTGGCAGCCGGAAGTGAGCAGAGTTTCGATGAGGAGTTGGCGGCGGGCGGCGTCGAGGTGGGCCGAAAATTCATCGATGAGGACCAGCGGTGGACGGTTTTGGGATTGGGTCAGCAGTTGGACATGCCCCACCAGCCAGTGGATGAGCCCGCGCTTATGCTGGCCAGACGAGGCTTGGGCCAGCGGAATGCTGCGCCCGTCTTCCAGAATGAGGTTGCCACTGAGGTCGAGCGTGTTCGGCCCGGCGTGAGTACGGCCGATGCGCGCATCGATGTCCCGCGAGCGCTCGAACTTGCCCTTGAGCGCGGCGATGGGGTTATCGTCCTTCATCACTTCCAGCGCATTTCCGCTGAGAGCAAGGGTTACACCGTGGAGGTGCGGTTCGAGGCGGGTCAGATACTCCATACGGTTTTTCAGAACCTGAATGCCCCACTCGGCGGTCAGGCGTTCTTCGGCATCCAGCCAGTCGTCTCCATATTCTCCTGTTTGGCCATTCTGCAGCAGGCGCAGGCGTGACTGACGGTGGAGGTTAAAACGGCTGACTGCTTCGGCATGAGCCGGAATAAGCGCGACGGTCAGGTCATCCAGCCAGCGGCGGCGGTTGGCGGGCGGGCCGGAAAAGAGGAAATCGGTATTGGGGGTCAACCAGACGACGCTGCCGTGGCGGGCCATAGCTTCCAGCGCCTGGCGGTGGGTGTCGATGGTGAGCAGGCGCTCGGATTTGCGGTAAACCTGGCCGAACTCAGCGCCGGAGTCCAGCTGCGCCCAGATACCCCACTCCTTGGCACCGGACTGAATCTGGGCTTTGCCCTCCGCCGTCAACAGGCCGCGGGTAGGTGTCAGCAGGGAAAGGGCTTCCAGCACCGAGGTTTTGCCGCTGCCGTTCTGGCCGATAAGGGCGACGACCTGCGCGTCGTCGGGCACGGGCAGATTCACGCTGCCGAGATTGCGGAAATGGCTGAGCTTGAGGTGGCTGACGCGCATGTTCGTTTTGTAGCACGAACGGCGCACGGTTTGTAGCGCTTAGCGGATGACGGTGCCGTTACCGTCCGGGCGGATGCCCATGCGGCTTCCGCCCTCCTGCGCATAAGGAGCGAGCGGGCAGCGGCGATACGCGACCGAATCGTTCACGCCGTTTTGGGTAATAATCCGGTTCTGGCTATTCTTATGCAGGCAGATATCCTGCTCGGCCAGTTGCTCTTTGCGCTGGGCGCTGGGGAAGGCTTCACTGAAACCGGTGACATCGCTGCCAACCCCCAGCCAGCGGGTCGAGGTCAGGTCGTCCCAGTCACGCTTCATATAAAGCGCGCGCTCTTCACCAACAATACCGCAACCGGCCAAGGCCAGCAGACTTGCCGTGAAGAGAAAGCGGGAAGCGAGACGCACCGGTGTCTCTCCGAACCCTACAGACTACCGAACTGGAGCTCGGCGGCGCTTTGGTAGACCTTACCGATTTCGCGCTCCCACACGCCGGTGGTTACGGTGTGCATGTACCAGTCGTTGCCGAAGCACAGCTGCGGCAGCACGGCCGGACGCATACCGGCATTGAAAAGGGAGAAGCCTGCGGCCAGCAGGTTGGCGTCAGTATGGCAACCGGCCACCAGCACTTCGTCCGGCTGTTGCTTCTTCAGCCATTCCAGCGCCTGGGCGGGAATACCGAAACCCGGCTTGGGGAATGTTGCCATGGCGGAAATCATCGTGGTGCTGTCTTGCGGCGGGGTGCGACCGAACTTGACCAGCGGGACCTGTTGTTCATCATGAACGAACAGCGTGGCACAGGTTGGCATGGTCGCGGCCAACTGGTTGATCTGCGCCACCATCCCCGGCCCGGGACGGAAGTAGTTCTGCATATCGACCACGATCATACAACGGTTCATGTTCAGTCCTATATTATAAGCTTGCCGGTTTTGCTCCGGTATGGCCCGCCCCGCTTAGGCTGCGGCCTTCTTTTTGTTCTTTGCGCGGGCGGACGGCGTGTCCAGACCCAGCACCTTGCGGTAAGCCTGCATTTCGGCAGCGCAGCAACGCTCTACCGTAAAGATACCCAGCACGTGCGTGCGGGCGGCCTTGCTCATGGTTGCCAATTGCTTGGGGTTTTGCAAGGCCTCGCGCAGTTTCTCGGCGAATGCCTGTGGCGTAAACACCCCAAATGAGGCTGGTTCCGGGTTCGGTTCCGGCCTCACCAGCCAGCCAGTCTTGCCGTCCACCACCGTTTCCAGGCTGCCACCATGGCCTGTGGCCACCACTGGCACACCCATGGCCATCGCCTCGATAGCTACCCGACCAAACGCCTCCGGCTGGGTGGAACCGCTCAGGGCCAACTGGCTGGCAGCGAGCAGGCGCGGCAGGTCGCTCCGGCTACCCAGCCAGCGAATACGGTCAGCGATTCCCAACTGCGCGGCACGGGCCTTGAGCTGCTGAGCATAGGCACCGTTCTTGTCCGGTGCGCCGACGATGGCAATGACCCACGGCAGGTCGGCAATCTGACCCAACGCCTCAATGACGAGATCGTGTCCTTTCCATTTGGTGATGCGTCCGGCCATCACCATCAGGGGTACCCCCTCCGCAACGTCGATTTCGGCCCGCGTGGCAGCGACCGCGTTTTTGTCGAATAATGCGGGGTTCCAGACATCCGGGTCGACACCACGGGTGGCGATATCAATCTGTTCCGACGGAATGGCATAATTTTCAATGATATGATCACGAATAAACAGGCTATTGGCGATAACCCGTGGCCCGCGCACCATCACACTGTTGTAATAATGTTTAAACCACCCCCCGCTGAGACCATAGGTGCCATGGAACGTGGTGATATAGGTCACACCCGTCCAGCGGCTGGCCAGCCAGGCACTCCAGGCCGGTGCACGGCTACGGGCATGCACCAGAGTGACCTTATGATCGCGGATAAAACGGGCCAGCCGTACCGCATTCCCCAGAATTATCCACGGCGACTTGGAAGCCAGCGGCAGAGTCAGCTGCGGAATGGCCGCAGCAGCCAATAATCCAGCCTTGGGGCCACCTGCACTGGCGACAATAGGTTGCCAACCCTGTGCTTTTATATAGTTAGCCATCTCGATGGCACTGGTTTCCACCCCCCCATCCTTAAGGGCCGGCAGGACCTGTAGGACGACTGGTGAATCGGTCGGAGCGACCCCGTGAGTGTGTAATGTGGTGTGAGCCATACCGGCACCCTAGCGCAACTTACGAAACGCGCCAACACGCCTGTCAGCGCGGCGTTGAAAAAGTAAGTAAATACGCATTCACAATTCACCTGTTCCACGGGTAAATTGCCTTTTCAAGAGGCATATCGTCTGACAACCTTCTCCCGTCTGGCATTTGAAGGGATATTAACTGGCCGGTTCGGTACGCTTGCCGCTTTTCCTTTTCCCACAAGGTTATCCACATATCCCAAAGGTATTTCAAAGGTTCCTTTAACCGCCAGATCGGCATACACACGCTATACACTTATCCTCCTTCAGATCCCTATCAGGACACGCATTGTTCCACGCTGGAATGTCTTTTCATCTGTCATGCATTTCGCACAAACCGCCACTTGTGGAGGCAGCGTCACATCCGATCCCGACTTGCCATGTCAGGTACGGACTGGCATCATAGTGGACGCAACACAATAATGATAACTTTTTACAAAAATACAAAAACTTAACCAGAAACATCACAGGGTTTGAAGAGCCGTCTCCCGGCTCAGAATAAGGGTGTAAACCCGCTGCAACCACCCCCTGCCGCTTTGGCAGACTCCTTGCGAGAATATTTTTTTATTATGAGAAGAGGCTCTGTGTCGGCGTTGACACACATTTGAAGTGGCTTAAGCCAACGTATCGTAACATCTCTAGACGCCCACATAGATGGCGGTAGCGTTGGCTAAGTTGGCCTTGTTTTTGTTGATTTTATTATCTTTTTCCGGCGATTAAAACGGTTTTTGGGTTTGCTATGAGTCGTCCTTCCAACTCAATTCAAAAAACTACGCTAAACCCTTCTGGCAGAAGGCGCATTTCCCTATCGTCGCCCCACCTCTCTAAGCATACATAATTAAACGCTTTTCTGGCTGGACAAGCCGCGTTCGTGCCGTCACAATCAGCGTCATGACATCTCGTACCTATAGCTTTGCAGTCCTTGGTAATGCCGTCGTCGACGGTATCTCTCACGTTGAAGACAGCGTGCTGGAGCGCTTCAACCTCCGGAAAGGCGATAGTAATACCCTTAGCCACGCTCAAATGATGGAGCTGAGCAACACGATTACTGTGGAGCAGTTCCGTGCCGGCGGCGCCGGAGCCAACACCGCGTTTACTCTGGCCAAGCTGGGCAGCCGCGTGGCCTTTCTCGGTCAGATCGGCAACGACCCGACCGGCCGCTTCTTTATTGAAGACATGCTGGCGGCTGGCGTAACCCTCACCCCGGCGGTCAACAGCACCCGCACTACCGACATCTTTACCTTGCTGACCACCGACGGCATGCGCACCATGGTGCAGTGCCTGCCGCCGACCCCCAGTAATGACGACAGCTGGATCGACGACAGCCTGATCGAGCAGTCGGAGCATCTGATCATTGAAGCATACGTCGCGGGGTCTCATCCCGCCGCGGCCGACTACGCCGCCAAACTGTGCGCCACCAGCGGTACCCGCCTTATCATCAGCCTGGCCTCGCAGCGTGCGGTACAGGCCGCCTTGCCTGTTCTCACCGATATTCTGCTGACACATAATCCGCTGGTCATCGGTAATGAAAAGGAATGGGGCATCCTGATGTCCGGCAACGACGCCCGTACCGCCAGCAAGCTGGAGGCACTGGAGCGCGTCATCACCCGCAGCGGCAATGGCGCCGCCTACCATGCTCCCAATAAGGGTACCGTGGTCGACAGCCCGACCCAGCCAATCCCCAGCCCGACCGATCTTTCCGGTGCCGGTGACGCTTTTGCGGCCGGATTCCTGCATGTCTTCACCGGTGGCGGCAGCCCGCAACTGGCGCTCAAGCAGGGTCATCAGCTTGGACGTGCCGTGGTGCTGCAACTGGGCCCGCGTTTGATGAGCTTCCCGGAAGTGGATGTTCCCCACAGCGACTGAGCGTTGTGATTCCAAACAGAAGTCGCCAACTGGCGGCTTTTTTGGTAAGTCTTTCGGGATGAAACGTATTTACCTGCCACACGCCCTCGCCCCTGGCGCCCATCTGGAATTGCCCGACCATGTTCAGCACCGGCTGTTCCGCGTGATGCGGATGGGTGTGGGCGATACCTTCCATGTGTTTGATGGCACCGGTACGGCGGCAGTGGCCGAGCTGACCGATGCCAAGGGTCGTCGCGCGCAGGTCACCGCGCTCTTGCCGGACAAGCCTGCGCTGCCGCCGCGCGTGCTGGCGGTAGCTTTGTTAAAACGCGACGCATGGGAAACGGTGCTGCGTCAGGCGACCGAAATGGGTGTCACCAGCCTGGTCCCGCTCAAGACCCGCTTTGCACAGGTCGGCAAGCTGAACACCGAACGCGCGCATGCCATTATGGTAGAAGCCGCCGAACAATGTGAGCGCGTGACCCTGCCGAGCCTGCTGCCGGTCACGACGCTGGAAGACTACATTGCCGGATTAACTACCCCCTGCCTGTGGGCCTATGAGCGGCTGGCGGTGGACAACGCCCAGTTAGGCGAGAAAGCCAAGGCGACCGGTGTGCTGATCGGCCCCGAAGGTGGCTTTGCCCCGGAGGAGGTTGAGATGCTTAACCGCAGTAGCCAGATGCGCCCGTTCAGCTTGGGGCCGACCATTCTGCGTGCCGACACTGCCGTGGTGGCAGGCCTTGCCACTCTGCAGGCCCTGCACCGCGACGACGCGCCTGCGTTTTAGCAACACTGCCTTCCCATGAGTTTTTGGAAGGCTTTGTAATGCTTTGTCAGTATTTGATGCACCTGTTAGCGTGATTTCAAACCGACGTGGCTGCGGCGTGGGGTGTGAGACCCTGCCCTAACGCCTATACTATATAAATAAGAGATATCACAGGACGCCTTCCCACATGGCCGCCTTCGCCCACCTGCTCCGCCGCGGTACAACCGCCCTGCTGGTGCTTACGGCAACCACCTGGGGGGCGTGGGGTGTGCAGGCGCAGGAGTGGGGCGAGATTGCCAACATCAGCTCCACCATGGGTGTATCCGGCAGCCGTATCTGTATCGGGGAAGCTTCGCGGGGTGATATCGGT
>VAFM01000006.1 GCA_005768725.1 Blastochloris viridis
AGGCCACCACCCGAAACCGTTCAAGGAGGCGGAAGTGGTCATGATCGCTAAACCCGGACGCCGCGACCTCACGTCGCCAAGGGCCTGGCGACCCGTCTCTCTACTCTCCTGCCTCGGCAAGGGGCTGGAGCGTCTGATCGCACGCCGCCTATCGTGGGCAGCTGTCCACTACAGCGTCCTTCACCCACAGCAAGCCGGGGCTCTCCCCAAGAGGTCAGCAACAGACCTGGTGGCCGCCCTGATCCATGATATTGAAGAAGCGTTTGCACGCAAAAAGGTGGCCACCCTGGTCACAATGGACATCCAAGGTGCGTTCGACACCGTCATGCGCAACAGACTGGTCTTGCGCCTTCGTGAACAAGGCTGGCCCGACCATTTGGCTAGATGGGCCGAGTCCTTCATGAGGGATCGATCAGCCCGTGTCAGATATCAAGACACCCTTACGCCCTTCACCCCTCTTCAGTGCGGCCTTCCTCAGGGCTCACCGGCATCGCCGATCCTCTTTCTGCTCTACACCGAACCAATCTACCGACTGGGCAACCCCCAAGGCCGCTTTGGCTACGCAGATGACACGGCCATCCTATCCATAGGTGACACAGTAGACGAGAGTTCTGCCATGGCATCCAGCGCTATCACGGAGATGGTAGGCTGGGGCGCGGAAAACGGCGTGTCCTTCGACCCGAAGAAGACTGAAGTCATGCACTTCTCCCGCGGCAAACTCAGGACCACCCCGGCAGTAAGTCACGGCGACGTCGAGAAACACCCCGAGCCAGCTCTACGCTGGCTCGGCATCTGGCTCGACAGCAGGTTGTCGTTCCGGATCCATGTCGAAAAGTGGGCGGCGAAGGCACAAGCCGTCGCCTACCACCTGCGAGGACTAACCAACACAATACATGGCCCTCTCCCGAGCGCCGTGCGAAGCGCCGTCAGAGCATGCGTCGAGCCAGTGCTGCTGCATGGCTCCGAGGCGTGGTACCCGGGCAGGACTAGGCCGCGGTGGAGCCAGCCTGCCAAGGACATGCCATCAAGTAATCAGCATCTCATACAGAGAATGACGAAAGCAATGAACCAGGCCATGAGAGCCATACTTCCCGTCTGGAGGACAACACCAATCGCTGCTCTCCACCGGGAAAGCGGGATACCGCCGGTTGATCAGCTGCTCGAATCAAGGCGACTCAGATTCTCGGCGCGACTCAAGTCGCTTGATGAGGCTCACCCTCTGGCGAGACGGACGCGCCCACCCAGCCTGCCTATTCGTCATGACCTCATCAAACTAAAATATCAAGTACAGGCAGAAAACGGCTTCAAGACACGTCTTATACGCGCAGACAGACTCCTTGCACTCTGTGCGCGGCCGAAGCTCATTCAGCGTTGCTTCCATCAAGAACAGGTGGCGCCGCTGCAGACAGCGTCTAAAGAGGAGTCGGCCAACGCCTTCAACCGCTGGGTCGAGTCACTCGACTCGTTCGCCTTGGTTGTATACTCGGATGGCTCTCTGTCCTCGGAAGGGGCTGCGAGCTACGGCTTTACCATCCACCAGAATAACACCCCCATCCTCGACGGATCCGGCCGGCTTGGACCGGCCGAGGTCTTCGATGCCGAAGCGGCGGGAGCATTAGAGGGTTTAAAGGCCGCCTTGAATCTACAAGAATCATCAGCCCGAGACATATTCATCTGCCTAGATAACCTCGCTGCGGCTACATGCCTGCGGGACACACCATCAGACTCCTCCCAGGAGGTCTTCCTCGAATTCCAGGCCCTAGCAGCATCGCATGGTGCTACGAAAGTACGCTGGGTCCCAGGCCATACTAACATTCCCGGCAACGAACAAGCCGATAAACTGGCAAAAGCAGCATCCTCGCTGCCCGAGCCCGAGGGCGCGCGACCCACGCTGGCCTACTTGCGAAGACTTGCGAGGCAGAGACCAAGAGAAGCGTTTGAAGCCTGGTGGCCTTCCGCCTCCCCTGAGCAGTACAAGAGATTGAATCTCAAGGCGGCAATAGCCTGCCCTCCAGAGCTGTCGCTCCCGCGCACAGTCTTACACCACTTACTCGCCGCAAGGTCCCTCCACGGGGATTTTGCTACATACCACGAGAGGTTCAACCACAGCGAAGCGCGAGTAGTCTGCTCATGCAGCCGACGCAAATCACCTGACCATATCTTCTATTGTAGAAAGATACCGCCGCGGCATCGAGCGAGGCTCGCTCCCTCGCCAAACACGGCAGTGAATCTAGCATTAGGAAAAGACTTTGACAAGTTCGTCAAACTGGTCAAGATAAGCACCTTCTTTGACAGGATCTGCCCTCGCTACTAGGCGGGACCGACCTGAGACGCAGCTACGTCTGCTCCCTCCTTTACTCTCTCTTCTCTTCTTTTGTTATCTCTTTCTTTTACATAGGCTCGGCCAGATAGGGAGCCGCAACTCTCTCCGTCGGGCCGCAGCCATCCTCAGCCATACCCCTCCACCATGACTATGATTGTCATGAGCTGCCCCTCGGCTACTGTTTACTAGCCGCGCCTGGATCACCCGCTGACGGGTAACAGGCTCGTTGTAATGCGCCATTTGTGTCGATGATATGCTGGATATGGGACACTGTATGGGTAGATCATAGATAGACCCCCGTAGCTCAGCACGTCCTGTGCTCCCTCAGGAGACTTCTGGGGCCTAGCGGCCCCCCGGACGAAAAATATACATACATACATACATA
>VAFM01000007.1 GCA_005768725.1 Blastochloris viridis
TAACGTACATGTATAGCGAGCCGGACAGCAAGCGAACCGGACAAAAAATCCCTCAACCTACATTATCTCTATTTGATCAATTGATTCTTAACCACCCAGCATGTCACAGTCTAATAAAGAGGCTAGAATCCTTCTTGCACTTCAAGCCCATCAAAATACACCAAAACTAAGTCTTAGAGGTGCCGCAAAGCTCTACCAAGTCAAGCATTCAACACTATTTGACCGATATAATGGCATCCAAGCCCGAGTCAATACTATTCCTAATTCACGCCGACTATCTGATCTAGAGGAACAGATCCTTATTCACTTTATTCTCGACCTAGATTCGCGAGGATTTCCCCCCCGGCTTCGTGGTGTGAAGGAAATGGCTGATCAATTACTTGCCGACCGCGACGCGCCACCAGTTGGCGCGCGCTGGGCTTCAAACTTCGTCAGGCGACACCCAGACCTCAAGACGCGTTTTTTTCGGAAGTACGACTACCAGAGAGCCAAGTGCGAAGATCCAGCTATTATCCGTAATTGGTTTACGCTTGTGGCGAATACAATCGCGAAGTACGGCATCCGATCAGATGATTTCTACAACGTTGATGAGACTGGCTTTATGATGGGCATAATTCAGAGCGGAATGGTCGTCACAGGCACAGATAGGCGTGGAAAGCCAAAATCAGTGCAGCCCGGAAACCGGGAATGGATTACGGTCATTCAGGCGATCAATGCGTCGCCGTTCATCATCGGTGCGGGCCAATATCACCTCGCCAACTGGTACCGGGATAGTAACCTCCCGGGCGATTGGGCTATTGCAACGACCCAAAATGGCTGGACCGATAACGAGACCGGTCTCGAGTGGCTCAAGCACTTTGACCGGTGCACAGCCAAGCGATCAAATAGTCGCTATCGTCTTCTAATCCTTGATGGCCACGAAAGTCACCACTCAATCGAATTCGAGAGATATTGTGAGGAGAAGAAGATCATCAGGCTTTGTATGCCACCTCATTCATCTCATATACTGCAGCCCCTTGACGTCGGGTGCTTTAGCGTGCTTAAGAACGCTTACGGCCAAGAAATAGAGCATCTGATCAGATGCTCTATAACTCACGTTTCAAAGACTGAGTTCTTTCCGGCCTTCTACGCCGCATTTCAGGCCACCATGACGGAAAAGAATATTAAGTCAGCCTTCAGAGGGGCCGGGCTTGTTCCTCTTGACCCGGAAAGTGTGGTCTCGAAACTTGATGTGCAGCTACGGACTCCAACACCGGCTGAGGAGGTGGCTAAACCGTCGACCCCTTGGGTTTCAAAGACCCCAAAGACCGTGCTTGAGGCTCAATCTCAGTCAGATTACCTCGAGAGACGAGTTATAAGGCACAAAAGTAGCTCCCCAGAGTCAATTCTAGAAGCTATACGGTCTTCTTCTAAGGGAACAAAGATAGTTATGCATAAGGTTGCCTTACTTGAGGCTAGGGTTAAAGAACTTGAACAGGCAAATGAGATACTAAGCCGGCGCCGGAGGGCAAAAAGGACCCGACTACAGAAAAGAGGGGTAATGACAGTAGAGGAAGGAAGGCAAGCAATTGATCAGATGGATATAGATGCGCAGGTAGTGGCAGAATCGTCGAGAAGTGGTAATCAAGGGAGGTCAGCGCGACCGGGGGTTCGGCATTGTGGTGTCTGCGGCAAGCCCGGTCATAATGCAAGAACATGTCAGGTAGTGATTGAGACATCTGGGGAAGAGTATAGCGAGTAATTTCAATTGATTAAATGGTTTGTTGTGTTTTTATAGTGATTTCTATCTTAAAGGTTAAAAAAAAGTGTCCGGTTCGCTTGCTTATCTTAAAGGTTAAAAAAAAGTGTCCGGTTCGCTTGCTATCCGGCTCGCTATACATGTACGTTATTAGATTATGCCTAATTAATCTTTAGCTTAGCGTTATTATATAAGCTAACTCGCGAAGAGTATAGCTTACCTTAGGCGATTAGCGATAGATCTAACTATTTTATTTTAGGATATAATATTACTAATCTATAAATAAGACTTTCCTTTTCTATTTATTATACCTCCTATATAATACCCTATAGGGAGGATTTCGGCATATCTCTAAGTATACCGAGTTCTAGATACTAATAGGAGGCTTCTCCTAAGCTCTAGACCTAAAACTTAGCTTCTTATATAACCCCGCTTTATAAATATTATTATCTATATATATTAAGTTAAAAGTAATATTAACTTTATATATTATCTTAGGCGTAAGGTATATAATAATTTACTTATTATTAATATCTATAAGCTTAAATATATTATTTATCTTATTTATTAAGGTATCTCTTTTAAATAAATATAATATATTAATAAAGTAGCTATAACTCTTATATTATAAGTAATACACTGCGAGGATATATAGATATAAGTAATATATACTTTTATTAACTATATAATAATTCCTTAAGAATAAGACTATAATAAAATAGGTTAATATTTCTTATAGCCTATTTCTTAGGTTCCTCCCCCGGCTTAGAGATAAAAATATAAATCTAAGTATTATTAAGAAGAGGCATATATATTTTATAAGGTTATAAAGGGGTAAATATAAAGATAATTTTTTATTTTTAGCTTACCTCGCGCTTAATAATAAATCTGGTAATTTTTTAGTGTTTATTTATTATTACTTAATCTTATTTATTAGCGCTTATTAATAATTACTACTAATTATCCTTAGCGCTTATTAATAAATTTAGAATTATATATTTCTTTTAATTATACTTATTAATAATTATAATTAATTTACCTTATATCTTATTAATTTAAGGTTATTATATTACTAATAAACCCTTTCCTAAAATTATTTCTAATAAGCTATTACTTATTTATTAGTAAATAATAAAGAGGCTAGTAAAAGTTTACTAGTAATTTTAAGCCTTAGACCTTAGCATAGCTATAAATTATTAATACTTAGCTATTATATTACTAATAAACCCCTAGGAGAAAGCTATTTTAATAAAGCTATTTATACTAATTAATAAATAATTAGTAGATAATTAGAATTTTATTAATTATTCTAGCCTTTACTTAGTTAATACCTATAAGATTACTTATTAATATAGCTTATATTAAGAAATTTATTATAATATTAGGATAGAGGATTAATAAGTAATTAGTTATTAGTCCCCTATTAATCTTATTTATTTTAATAATATACTTAGATATAGGTTTTTATAATTAAGTTAACTTAATAATAGTTATATAAGTTAAGGGAATAATTACCTTAGCTAAGAAACCCTAATATATATCCTCTTTATCGCTCTATAAGTAAAACTTTCCTTATAGAGGTTTATAGGTCGAGGTCTTTACCTTATTGCTATTCTAGGGAGTATTACTAATTAATATTATTAGAACTTAGGAACTTTAGGGCTTCGGGATAGTATTATAATTAGTAATTAGAGTTAGAGTATAGAGTTAAAGAGGCTAAGGCTAATAATCCCGATGCTCTAGGGTATATATACCTACCTAGCTTATTATAAGTATTAGAAATAGCACTAATATTTAAGGCATAAGGGTCTAGCTTTATATAAGTAGGGAATTATT
>VAFM01000003.1 GCA_005768725.1 Blastochloris viridis
GGCGGTATTGCTGGAGATCTGGACGGCCGTGGCGCTGATAGAAGAGGTGTTAAGGGTGGGAATGTAGCTGGAAGTACTCCCGAGATAACCCCAGGTGGTGCCGTTGGTGGTGAGGCTGATGATGCTGGTGGCGCTGTTGGCGGTCACCGCCAGCGTACCGGAGGTCAGGCGGTCGCCCAAGGCTCCACCCCCGCCTTGACCGGTATTGCCGATGAAGTTGAAGGCTTTGCCTTCGGCATAAAGCTGGCTGATAGATTTGCCATCACAGTCGGTAGCCGTACCTGAACCACCACTTTGACGCAGTTGATTGAAGGTTTTGTTGGAATTGAAATCGAGAACCGTATAGCTATCGATATTAAACCAACGGTAGGAGGCTGCTCCGCTAGCGCTGCCAAACTCTAATTCCATGACTCGATTGGCGCCAGTCGCGCCTCCGGCTGTTACCGTACAGGTCAGGGCATCCGGTCAGCCGTTCACCATGGTGGTGGTACCGGAAATCAGCGACGTCGCACTTGGCGTGGCATTCACCCAGGCCGAGCCGTTATAGGTCAGCACCTGTCCCGAAGCCGGGCTGGACAGCGTCACATCGCCTAACCCCGCAAGAGACGTGGCACCGGTGCCGGAGACCAGACCGTTGCCAGAGGCAATAAGCGTCGCTTCAAAATAGGTATTGATGGGATTGCCGGTAATCGTTGCCGGGTTGGCTTCGCTGAGTGCGCGGGCAGTCACGTAATCGGTCGTCCCGTTCATATAAACGAGGATGGAGGAATGCGAGGTGACATCAAACTGGGGCGAACGGACATTGCTGTGGGTAATCGCCGTACCATTCTTTAAAATTTGGGTCGCGCAAGCTTGCGCTGAGGACATATCCATACAGCCGATAGAGAAGTGGACGTTGTAGTAACCGGCGATTTGCGGAGTAAAACGCCCGGTTGCAGGATCGAAATTGTTGTAGGTGTCAAACGCTTCCGTCGTCCACACCATATTGGTATAGGCGCTTGTGGTAAGGGTCTGGTTGGTACCGTTGCGATGAGCCCGGAACGCCGGCACATTGGTCGGCGAAGTACCGCCCAAGTTGGTGACCGACACCCCATTGATGGTGGAGAGCGAAATATTGTTGGTGTTGAGATTGGGGATATACGACGCGGCGGAGCCCAGGTAACCCCAGGTGGTTCCTGCCGTGCTGAGGCTTACGGCGTTGACGCTAAGACCTGCCGTGATGCCCACATTCCCGGTCGGGCTGACGGTAGGCGCATACCATGGTGGAGCTGATGTTGGCAATCTCGCCCCACTCCTGCGCCTGTATGCCACCAGCCGCTCCGAGCCAGAGCGTCAGGACAAGGAAAGCGGCGCGACGGAGCATGGAGCCTCGTGGTCGTGTTAATCTCAGGGTACAGGTCACGGCACGTAAGACGTGTCGCTGTAAAAAACCTAACAGCAACAAGGGGTGGTAGGCTAGAGGGCCCTACGCGTTGTCAAACGCGGTCTGGGCATCCATCCAGTCGGTTTCGGCGGCTTCCAGCTCACGCAGCAGCTTCCCGTAACTCAGCTGCAGGCCTTGGATATCGGCGTTTTCACGCGTCATGTCGTCTTCCAGCTGGTTCTTCTGGCTGGTCAGTTTGGTCACGCGTTTTTCAGTCTCTTCCACGGCATTCCACAGCGAGGGGTGTTGCTTTTTCTTCTCAGCCAGTTGCGCCTTCAGTTCCTTTTTGCTCGGGCCGCTCTTTTCGGTCTTGGCACCGCGGCGCTCACTGCGGCGTTGCGCAATAATATGCTGGCGGTAGGCTTCCAGGTCGCCATCAAACGGGTGTACCGCGCCATCGGCAACCAGCCACAGGCGGTCGGCCACACGCTCGATCATGCTCGGGTCGTGGCTCACAATCACCACCGCACCTTCATAGGCATTCAGGGCTTGCACCAACGCTTCGCGGGTGTCCATGTCCAGGTGGTTGGTCGGTTCGTCCAGTAGCAGCAGGTGCGGCGCGTTGTACGATATCATAGCAAATAACAGGCGTGCTTTTTCGCCGCCCGACAATGTCTTGATCGTATTATCCGACAAGGGCTTGGAGAAACCGAAGCGGCCGAGCACCCCACGCACGTCGCTCTCGGCCTTGCCGCGCAGGACGCGGGCCATGGCGGTCACGGGGGTATCGTTCATGTCCAGTTCTTCGGTCTGGTGTTGCGAGAAGTAACCGATGCGTAGCTTGTTGGAGGCCAGCATCTCACCCTTCAGCGGGTCCAGCTTACCGGCGATCAGCTTGATGAGCGTCGACTTACCATTCCCGTTGGCGCCCAGCAGGGCAATGCGGTCATCCATATCGATGCGTTCGTGAATATTCCGCAGAATGGGGGTGTCCTTGGCATACCCGATGTCGGCATGGTTGATGGTTACGATCGGCGGCGGCAGTTCATCCGGCTGGGGGAAGCTGAATTTGACTGTGCGGTCGGCCATCACAGCATCGACGATGTCCATCTTCTCCAGTGCCTTCAAACGGCTTTGCGCCTGGCGTGCCTTGCTAGCTTTGGCCTTAAAACGGTTGATGAACGCTTCCATATGAGCCTTCTGCGCCATCTGCTTTTCATGCAGCTTTTGCTGGCCGGCCATTTTCTCGGCGCGCTCACGCTCGAACGTATTGTAGTTGCCGGTGTAGGCGGTCACTTTTTTGTTATCAACGTGCAGCACATGGTCAACACACACGTTCAGCAGTTCACGGTCGTGCGAGATGATCATCACGGTTTTGGGGTACGACGACAGATAGCTCTCCAGCCACATGATGGCTTCGAGGTCGAGGTGGTTGGTCGGCTCGTCAAGCAGCAGGAAGTCCGGCTGCTGGAACAGCGCTGCTGCCAGTGCCACGCGCATGCGCCACCCACCGGAGAACGCCGAGATCGGCATCTGCATCTGTTCTTCCTTGAAACCCAGACCGGCCAGAATGGTGCTGGCACGCGCCGGCGCGGCATACGCGTCGATTTCTTCCAGACGGGTATAGATATCGGCGATCGCGTAGGGGTCTTCCTCGGTTTCGGCCTGCTTGAACAGCGCGGCGCGCTCCTTGTCTGCCGCCAGCACGATGTCGATCAACGGCGTGTCGTCTTCCGGGATATCCTGTTTTACCTCACCCAGCGTACGGCGTTCAGAGAGATTAATGGTACCGCCGTCGGCATGCAGTTCGCCGGTGATCAGCTTGAACAGTGTCGATTTACCGGCACCGTTGGCCCCCACCACACCCACTTTCCAGCCATCCTGTACGGTGGCCGCGGCATTTTCCAGAATCAGGCGTCCACCGACGCGGTACGTAAGGTTCGAAATCGTTAACATGCTTCGGCTTATGCCGCGAATCGGCTGAAAGGTAAAGCAAACTGTTACCTCTTGAGACACGGCGCGTTTCGTGTCACACCAGCACAGAGACCAAAAGACAGAATTTTCGCATGCCCGATATCGCCTCCCTCATCGCCGCCGGTTCGTCCAACCCGTGGCTGTTTTTGCCCGCCGCTGTGCTGCTGGGTGCCCTGCATGGACTGGAACCCGGCCATGCCAAAAGCATGATGGCCGCCTTCGTGGTCGCAGTGCGCGGCACCAAGGTGCAGGCCGCGTTACTGGGCCTGTCAGCGGCGCTGTCGCACAGTCTGGTGGTCGCCGTGCTGGCCATGCTGGGCCTGTGGCTGGGCGATGCCGCCATCGGTACCACCGCGCAACCATGGCTGCATCTTATCGGCGGGGTTATCGTCATCGGTATGGCGCTGTGGATGGTCGGGCGTATCCTCCGCACCGGCCACGGCCATTCACATAACCATGGGCATGACCACCATGGCCATGATCATAAACATGGTCACCATCACGATGACCACGCCCATGACAGCTGCGGCTGCGGCCATAGTCATGATGGCAAGGAAGCCGCTCAGCAACTGCTGAAGGAAGGCCGTGTTTCTACTTGGCAGATCATGCTATTCGGTATCACCGGTGGACTGATGCCGTGCCCGGCCAGCATCGCGGTGCTGCTTATCTGCATTCAATTGCGCGAGTTTACGCTGGGCGCTTCCATGGTTGCCGCATTCTCGTTCGGTCTGGCTCTCACGCTGATGTCGGTCGGTATCGCCGCCGCTTGGGGCCGTGGCCATGTCGAACGTTTGTACGGCGAAGACCGCGCCAAAAAACTCTCCCGCTACCTGCCGCTGGCCAGTGCCGCACTGATGCTGGTATTGGGGCTGATCATGGCCGCCACCGGGCTGGTCCACCTGCTCTAAAACAAAACCTGCTCTAGAGCAGGTTTTTTAAGGTCGTTATCGCTTTGGCCTGAGGGTCATGCGCGTCCAGTGTTCCTACAAAGGTGCCGTTCCTGTCCGCCAGCAGGATCATCGAGGAATGGTTCATCGTGTAATCATTCGGGTCGCTACTGTTAGGCACCTTGGCGTAATAGACCATGAACTGCTTGGCGACAGCCTTCAGTTCCTCGTCGGTACCGGTCACACCGATGATGTGTGGATGGAACGCCGTGACATACTCGCGCAAGGTCTCCGGCGTATCGCGGCTGGGGTCGACCGACACGAACACCACATTCAGCTTGGCGGCTTGCGCATCACCCAGTTGCTTCAGCCAACCGGCCATCGCGCCAAGAGTTGTCGGGCACACATCCGGGCAGTGCGTGAACCCGAAGAAATACAGTGTGGGTTTACCCAGAAAGGTCTTTTCCGTCACCGTCTGGCTGTGCATATTGGTCAATGTAAACGGCTGCGTGAAGTGGATATCGGCACTGTGCGAGGCCTGCGGCAACACTGGCGGCAGGGGCTGACGCGACAGATAGAAGGCAAGCCCGGCAAGCAGGGCGGTGACAACGGCCAGCGCCGTAAAAACATATTTCAACATGGCGGCAGGATACCCGCAGCCCTTGCGGAAGGGCAACCCCCGGCGTAGCATGCCGCCATGAAAAACATCCTCACAAAAACCTCTCTGCTGGCGTTCTGCCTCGTTCCCACCCTTGCCATGGCGCATGAGTATAAAGCCGGTGACCTGGTGATCAACCACCCCTGGACACGCGCTACGGCCCCGAAAGCCAGCGCCGCTGCCGGTTACCTGAGCATCACCAATACCGGTAAAACGGTCGATGTACTGACCGCCGCTACCATGGACGGCGCGGGTCACACCATGCTGCACCAGACCGAGATGAAAGACGGTATCGCCAAAATGAACCATCTGGAAAAGGGCATCGCGATCGGCGCGGGCCAGACCGTGAAGCTGGAACCGGGCAGCTACCACATCATGGCCATGCAACTGAAGGATGGCTATAAGCCGGGCCAGAGCATCAGCGGCACCCTGACCTTTGAGCATGCCGGTACTGTTCCGGTCAGCTTCAAGGTGGAAGCCCTCGGTGCCCAAGCTCCCCAGAAAGCCGAAGACCACAGCGCTCACGGTCATCACTAGGCTTTCACAAGAAAAAACGGCGACCCAAAGGGTCGCCGTTTTATGGCCACCTGCGATGGGAAGTAAGCGAACATAAAAAAGGAGCCCGAAGGCTCCTTTTTCAGTCCGTATCGACTATTGCAGCAGACGGAGCAGCAGGGCCGGTTGCTGGTTAGCTTGGCCGAGCAGCGAGATACCAGCTTGCATCAACACGTTCTTGTTGGTGAAGTTGGTGATTTCGGCAGACACGTCTACGTCCATGATCGCGCTGGTAGCGGCGGTCGTGTTTTCGATAGACACGCTGATGCTGTTGGCGGCGAAGTCCAGACGGGACTGGGCAGCACCGATGTCAGCTCGACGGGATGCCACAGCGGTAATCGCGCTGTTGATGGCACCGATCGCGAGGTCGGCGTTGGCAGCCGTGTCAACGGTCACAGCGTTCACACCCAGGTCGGTCGCGGTAGCGGCGCGCAGGGTGAAGCTGATGCTGTCGTTGGCCGTGGTACCGGTACCTACCTTGAAGCTGAAGCTCTTGTCAGCATCGGCGGCCTCAACACCACGGACAGCGCCGGAGATGTCGAGGTTGAAGGCAACGGTCGAACCAGCGGTAGCCGTGGTGGTCGTGCCAGACAGGTCGATACGGGCCAGCGGGCCAGTGGAACCAGCAGCACGGACATAGATACCAGCGCCAGCTGCACCAACCGGAACGGCGGTAGCGTTGGCACCAGCAGCACCCCAGGTTACACCATCGCTGGAGAACTCAAGGCCAGCTACACCCGTAATGTCTACGGTGTTAGCGGTACCCGTACTGGTAACAGTGAAGCCGATCTTACCAGTGACGCTGTCAAGGGTGCTCAGACCAGCCAGTTGAGTACCGCTCAAGCGCGCGCCGTTATCATAGGTTGCGGTGACGACAGAGGCCGTTACAGCAGCGCCCGTGGCAACGATGTTACCTACAGTCGGAGCCTGGTTGATATCGGCATTGACATCAAAGCGGCTGTCGAGGGTCACTTTGACACCGATGGCAGCAAAGTTGATGTCGACGGTCTTACCGGCACCCAGGTTTTGGGTCAGGTCAGTTGCAGCTTCAGCGGTTTGGGCTTGGATCAGAGCCGCAATGTTGATGGTCTGCTTGGAACCGTCGGTCAGGTTGGTTACGGTCAGGTTACCTACGTCGGTAGCGGCGTCGGTGTAGTTGTAATCAATCTTGTAAACAGCGTCGGCAGCAGTCTTGCTCGGGTCGAATTCAAGCTTGATACCCTTACCATCGAGGAAACCAGCTTGGGTTTCGGTTTGGGTTACTTGAACCTGACCGCCGTTCAGCAGGGTGGTACCATTGAAGTTCGTCAAGCTGGCAACGCGGTTGATTTCGCTTTGCAGGTTGGTGAATTCTTGGTTGAGCAGGCTGCGGGAAGCATCGTCGAGCTGACCGGAGCTGGATTGAACAGCCAGGGTCTTCATACGTTGCAGAATGTCACCCATGGACGACAGAGCACCGTCGGCGATCTGCAGCATGGAAACAGCCTGAGCAGCGTTGTTGGAGGCCTGGGTCAGACCGGCGACTTCGCTACGCAGCTTGGAACCGATGGCCAGACCGGCGGCGTCGTCTTTGGCGGTCGGGATGCGGCTACCGGACGACAGCTTGGCGAGCGAACTGGAGGTCGCGTTGCTGGAGATACCGATGTTACGCTGGGCGCCCAGAGCAGCCAGGTTGGTGTTGAAGGTAATAGCCATATTATATGGTCCTCGTACTTGAGTTAATTCACCGGCTACATGCCGGCAGGTGTGACTGTGCCTAAGTTTTCATCAGGCGTCCAGCCACCGCCTGACCCCGTTCGGTTATTCGCCCGCGGTCCGACAGGTCTTTATCCTGTACGGAACAAATCGAACCTGACAAGGCCCTGTCATGCCTGAAAACACAGCAAATCCGAGGCTTTTGCATCACAGGGTGGTTCCTGACACCCTGTTCTGTCAGCCATTTACGCCGTTTCGTTAAGGGGAGGGCGGGGCAACCTCTGGTGGGTGGCAACCGGAGCGCCACAAGATTTCTCTGCCTCCCCCTGCGGCACTGTTGCCACACATTTTCTGCAATTCCCTCTTGCGGCGCGCGTCGCTTTGCGGCACCAATAGGCCAGTGGTCGAAAACGACCGATGGCATGTAGCCGCTCCTTGGCGTAAGTATCGCCCGCAAAAATAAAAAACCTGCCGGTTTTCAAGCTGGTGAAAGGATAGAGGAGCCCACATCCCCCATGGAATCCCTGTTGAATGCATTTCGTAGTCTCGGCCCAGGCCGCATTCTGGCGTTGTTCATCGGTATCGCGGCAGTCATCGCCATCTCGAGTTTGGTCATCAACCGCGCGCAAACGCCGGGCTTGGTACTGCTGTACGGCGGCCTGAACGCTCAGGAGGCCTCACGTATCACCGATTACCTTGCCAGCCAGAACATCCCGAATGAGGTTAAGGGCGAAGGCTCCGTCTATGTACCGTCCGATAAGGTCGGCGAATTGCGTCTGCAGATCGCAGGGCAGGGACTGGTGGGCGGCTCCACCACCGGTTACGAGCTGTTCGATAACCAGTCCAGCTTCGGCACCACCAATTTTGTCAGCAACCTGAACGCCAAGCGCGCACTGGAAGGCGAACTGGCCCGCACCATCGGTACCATTCCGGCAGTAAGCGGTGCCCGTGTGCACATTGTCTTGCCCAAGCAGAACCTCTTCAGCCGCGAGCAGGTCACGCCCTCCGCAGCTATCGCCCTGAACCTCGGCAGCCGCACCTTGGCGCCGGAGCAGACCCAGAGCATCGCCCAACTGGTGGCCGCTGCCGTGCCGAACTTATCGACCGCCAACGTTACGGTGATTGACCAGCGCGGTACCCTATTATTCGACGGCAAGGCCCAGAACGATACCGTTACCAGCGCCAGCAGCCTGCGCCGCGATATCGAGAAGCGCTACGAAGAATCCATCGGTGCCATGCTGGAACGCGTGGTTGGTTCCGGCAATGCGGTGGTTCGCGTCACCGCCGATATGAATCTGGACAAGACCACTGAGCAGTCTGAACTCTACGATCCGACCCAGCAGGTCGTACGCTCCGAGCAGACGATTGAGAGTTCAAACACGTCGACCGACGGCAATGGCGGCGTGACGGGTGTTGCCGGGAATATCCCGGGTGGCGCACAGGGTGGTGCTAGCGCCGGTGGCGGAAGTAGCGAAAACCGCACCGAAACGACCACCAATTACGAGATCTCCAAAACCGTGCGCAGTACCACCAAGAACGGTGGCGATGTCCGCAAGCTGTCGGTTGCTGTACTGGTCTCGGGCAAATCCGCTCCGGCGGCTCCCGCCGCCGAAGGCGAAGCGGCTGCGGCTCCGGCCTACACCCCGCTGTCCGAAGAAGAACGCGCCCGTATCCTGACACTGGTGCAGACTGCCATCGGCTACAATGCCGACCGCGGCGACAAGGTTGAGATCGTCGATATGCCGTTCACCCCGGTGGCCGAGCCTGAAGCGATTGCCGAACCGATTATGACCAAGGCGCAGGTACTCAGCCTAGCCCAGTATGCGCTGATCGTGGTGGCGCTGGTGGTGGTAGGTCTGTTGGTCGTCAAACCTGCCCTGACAACGCTTAACACCGCCTTGGCGGGCGGCGGCGGTAATCTGCTGCCGGGCGGCATGGCCGCAGGCGGCGCCATGCCGATGATGGGCGGTGGCGGTATGATGCCGATGGGCGGTGGCGAAGAATCCGCCGACGGTGGCGAAAATTCGATGATCGACATCCGTTCGGTACAGGGACGCGTGCGCGAGTCCGCCGTGAAGAAGGTCAATGAGATCATCGACCAGTACCCGGAAGAAAGCCTGGGCGTGGTCCGTACCTGGATGGCGGGCAACAATTCGTCCGAGAACAATAATAACGGCTAATACGGAAGGATATAAGGCCTCATGTCCAAAGGTACACCTCTTACCGGTCCGCGTAAGGCTGCTATTCTCATGCTGGCCATGGGTGAGCAGCGCGCCGCGCAGTTGTTCTCCTACATGGATGATTACGAGATCCGCGACATCTCGCGCGAGATGGCGACTCTCGGCCATATCACATCGGAAGAAATGGAAACCACGCTCTCCACCTTTACCGAGACTGTCGGTGGCGGTGGTGCGGGCGGCGTGGTTGGCGGCTGGGGCACTACCGAGCGTTACCTGCGCAGCTTCATGAAGGAAGACCGCGTGAAGGAACTGATGGAAGAAATGCGTGGCCCCGCAGGCCGCACCATGTGGGAAAAGCTGGCCAACGTGAACGAGGAAACGCTGGCAGGCTTCCTGGTGAACGAATATCCGCAGACCGTTGCTGTGATCATCAGCCGCATTAAAGCCAGCCACGCCGCCAAGGTACTGGCCGTGCTGCCGCAGGAACTGGCGCTGGAAGTGATGGAACGCGTACTGGTGATGGACAACGTCCCGCGCGAGGTGCTGAGCGCTGTGGAAGAATCTCTGAAATCCGAGTTCATGCGCAACCTGGCCCAGAAGAACACCCGCGACAGCCACGAACTGATGGCCGATATCTTCAACAACTTCGACCGCTCGAACGAACAGAAATTCATGGGCCTGCTCGAACAGGGCCACCCGTCGGACGCCGAACGCATCCGCGCGCTGATGTTTACCTTCGACGACATCATGAAGACCGACGACAAGGGCATCCAGACCATCCTGCGCGATATCGACAAGGACGTGCTGGCACTGGCCCTCAAGGGTGCCAAGCCGGAAATGCGCGAAAAATTCATGCGCAATATGTCCGAGCGTGCCGCCAAGATCATGCGCGAAGACATGGACGCCATGGGCCCGGTCAAGGTCAAGGACGTCGACGAGGCGCAGCTCAAGATTGTGGCCGTCGCCAAAGGTCTGGCCGACAAGGGTGTCATTGTCATCGCCGCCGGTGGCGAAGGGCAGGACGAGTTCATTACCTAACCCGAGAGCTTGTCCCCCATGTCGTCTACGCCCCCGAATACGCCCAGCTACGCCAAGTTCGGGTTCGATACCGAATTTTTCGAGCTGGTGCAGGGCCAGAAAGGTGCGCCATCCGTCGTTGCTCCTTCCAGTCCGCAGCAGAAGGCACAACTCGAAGAGATCCGCCGTGCGGGGTACGACGAAGGTTTTGCTGCCGGTCTGGCTGAAGGGCAGATGCAGGCTCAGGCCGACCTCGCTCAGATTCAGCAGCATCTGCAGAACACGCTGATAAGCCTGCAGAAGGCCGTGAATGAGCGGGAAGAAGAACTGCTGAAGCAGATGCTGACCTTGCTGCGCCAGACGCTGCACCACGTTATTGGCCATGCCGTGCGTCAGTACCCGGCCGAGCTGTTCGAGCATCACTTACGCACGCTGTTGCCGCTTCTTGGCAGTAACGAGGCGCTGACGCTGCGCCTCCACCCGTCGGCACGTGGCTATCACGAAAAGCTTGCGCTGCCGCAGGCCTCCATTATGGGTATGCCGATGAACGTCAAATCCGATCCCACTCTCGGCCCCACCGATGCCGTGGTGGAATGGGCCAATGGCGGCGTAGAGAATAAGCTGGAACTGCACCTTAAAGCGATCGACGAGTTGCTCTCCGGCGCCGGTGCCGCCCTGCTGCCGGTGGAAAGTCGCGCCGATTTAAGCCCGCAACCGGCATCGCAACCTGAAGCCGCCCCCGCATCTGCCGGACCCATCGAGACTCAGGCGGACGCATCGGCGGACGCCGCACCGGACGATATGGAATCCGCCGCCGCCAAAGCTGCCCGCGACCGGGCCCGCCAACTGCTGGGCGATGACGACGACGATCTGGTCGACGCCCTCAAATAACCCCCGCGTAAACGCGTCTCCATCGCCACAGTTCCTTGGGTAATCCCGTGGCACGCGGCTTGCGGCAGGGCCTAAAGCCCGATAGAATCCGGCAAAACTTGCAGCCAGAGTCTCTCGCGGCCGCACAAGAACGGATAGTCGGAATGAACGAAAAGCAAAACCTCAATCTGGAAGATCTCGGCGACGCCAATACCGGCGTTAAGGGCAGCGAAGCTGGCCTGGAAGCGGTCTACGACGTACCCGTCACGGTCAAGGCCGTGCTCGGTACCACCGCCATGAACATCTCCCAGTTGCTCAAACTCGGCCGTGGTGCGGTGGTCGAACTCGATCGCAAGGTCGGCGACGCCATTGACGTCTACGTCAACGACCGTCTGGTCGCCCGTGGCGAAGTCGTGATCGTCGATGACAAACTCGGCGTGACCATGACCGAAATCGTCAAATCCAACACCTAAGCGCCGTTCTCTCTCCATGGACTCAATGACCCTCTTCGGCCTGCTCCTCTCGTTGGGTTTGGTCGGTGGCGCCATTGCGGTGGGAGGCGACTTTTCCGCCTTTGTCGACCTGCCAGCTATCATGATCGTGATCGGCGGCACCATGACCGTGACGCTGACGTCCTTCCCGCTGAATGAGGTACTGCGCGCCACCGTCACCATCGGTCATACGCTGGTGAGCGAGGTTCCGGCCTTTCCGCAGCTCTCACGTCGCCTTATCGCTCTTTCGCAAAAGGCCCGTGCCAGCCAGATTTTGGCCCTGCAGGAGGACGCTCGCAAGGAATCACAGCCCTTCCTCAAGCAGGCTCTTAGCCTGGCGGTCGATGGGGCTCCTGTCGAAGCCATCGAAAAGCTTCTCTATAACGATACCACCACCATGGTGGAGCGCCATGACCGTGCGCTGGCCGTGCTGCGTCGCGCCGCCGAAGTTGCACCGTCAATGGGTCTCATCGGTACGCTGATCGGTCTGGTGCAGATGCTCGGCGCACTGACCGACCCGGCCTCCATCGGTCCGGCCATGGCTATCGCCATTCTCACCACCTTTTACGGTGCGGTACTGGCCTATCTCATCCTCACCCCGCTGGCTACACGTCTGGAGCGCAACGGTGCCGACGACCTGCTGACCCGCAAGCTCATCACCACCGCCATCGTCAGCATCGTACGCCAGGAGAACCCGCGCCAGCTGGAACTCCACCTCAATGCCCTGCTGCCGCCCACCCAGCGCATTGCCGTCTTCAAATAGCGTTGCGCTACTTGTCGAGAACCGCTGGCTCCCGTAAGGTAACGCCATGATTATCTCCCTCGGTCTCACCCTGCCCAGCGTCAAGGCGCAAGCCTTCGCCCGTCTGGCCGATGCCGAGGGCTCTCTCACCACCGAATCCGTGCCGCTGGCGTTCACCACACCCGACCTCCTGCCGGAACTGATGGGCTTCCTGAAAGAAAACCGCCTGACCATTCCGGTGGTGGCCGTCGGCCCCGCCCAGCCGGCCACCGGCGCCAAAGCCATCCGTCTGGGTGCAGTGGAGTACCTGACCGCGCCGCCGGAGCCGCGCCTGCTGGTGGCCCTGCTGGAGAAGTTTGCGCCGCAGCCCAAATCGGGCGGCCCCATCGCAGCCGACCCCGTCAGTCAGCAGCTCTACGCGCAGGCCGCCCAGTTCGCTAATTCCACTGCCACTGTGCTGTTGCGCGGCGAAAGCGGTTCGGGCAAAGAAGTGATGGCCAGTTTCATTCACCAGAACAGCCCGCGTGCCACCAAGCCGTTCATTGCCGTCAACTGCGCCGCGATCCCTGAAAATCTGCTCGAATCCGAGCTCTTCGGCCACACCAAGGGTGCGTTTTCGGGTGCGTTGGCCGACCGCAAGGGCAAATTCCAGCAGGCCCACGGCGGTACTTTGCTGCTGGATGAAATCTCCGAAATGGACCTTGCCCTGCAAGCCAAGCTGCTGCGCGCCATTCAGGAAAAAGTGGTTGACCCCATCGGTGCCGATAAGCCGGTGGAAGTCGATATCCGCCTGATCGCCACCACCAACCGCCAGCTGGAAAGCTACGTTGCTGAAGGCAAATTCCGGGAAGACCTTTACTTCCGTCTGAGTGTCGTCACGCTCGACCTGCCGCCGCTGCGTGAGCGCGCCGCCGACGTGGTACCGCTGGCCGAACACTTCATCGCCAAGTACGCCCAGGCCAACGGCTTCAAAACCGCGCCCAAGCTCTCTGCCGCCGCCGCCGAAAAGCTGACCGGTTGCTACTGGAAGGGCAATGTGCGCGAGCTGGAGAACACCGTCCATCGCGCTATCTTGCTCTGCGGCCCGAACGGTACCGAAATTTCTCCGGATCACGTCATTCTCTCACCGATGTCGCTGCAGCATATGAACCCCGCCGCCAGCAACGAGAATGCCCGTGCCAGCATTACCCCCGCCGCCAGCAGTCTGGCCGCGCAGGCCTATGCCAGCGGCGGCACCAGCGCCGCCTTCGTGCCCAAGCGTCTGGCCGAGATCGAGCGCGATACCCTCATCGCCACGCTCGACTACACCAAGGGCAACAAGCAGTACGCCGCTGATCTGCTCGGTATTTCCCTTACCATTCTGGCCGAAAAACTCGCCGCCTCCGGTCTCACCTCCTAAGGCGCGAAAAGCGTACAACCGTATTCCCATCGCCGCGGATTTCAGGCACAATCCGCCCGAGAGAGAATAACAGAAGAGACGCATGTCCCCCAACTTCAGCGCCATTCTTGCGAATGCACGTCAGCAGGACGTGCTGCTGGCATTGGGCGTCATCGGGCTCATCATCATGTTCTTCGTGCCGTTGCCGGCGTTCATGATGGATATTTTCATTGCCGCCAATATCACGCTGGGTGTGCTCATCCTGCTCACCGTCATGTTCGTCAAGCGCGCGCTGGAGTTCACCTCGTTCCCCATGCTGCTATTGGTAACAACCACGTTTCGTCTGGCGCTGAACGTCGCCTCCACCCGCCTGATTCTCGAAGGTGGTCACACCACGGCAGCCGCCGCCGGACACATCATCGAGGCCTTCGGTAACGTCATCATGGGCGGTAACTTCGTCATCGGTTTGGTCATCTTCTCGGTACTGATCCTGGTGAACTTCATCGTCATTACCAAAGGTTCGGGCCGTATCGCCGAAGTGGCCGCCCGCTTTACGCTCGATAGTTTGCCCGGTAAGCAGATGGCGATTGATGCCGACCTCAATGCCGGTCTCATCAATGAAGAACAGGCCCGCTTGCGCCGCTCCGAGCTGGAACAGGAAACGAGTTTCTTCGGGGCCATGGACGGTGCCAGCAAATTCGTGCGCGGCGATGCCATCGCCGGGCTCATCATCACCGCCATTAACGTGATTATGGGTATCGTGGTCGGTACCATGCAACACGGCATGACCATCGCCGACGCCGCCAACCGCTACGTGCTGCTGACCGTGGGCGATGGTCTCGTGGCGTATATTCCTGCGCTCACCATTTCCATCGCCGCCGGTATGCTGGTCGCCAAATCCGGTACCACGCAGGGTGCCGGTACGGTGGTCTTTGGGCAGATGGCCGGCAGCCCGCGCGCACTCTTCGTCACATCAGGCCTGATGGTACTGATCTCCATGCTGCCGGATATGCCGGTGCTGCCGTTCTGGATGCTGGCCGCCGGTATCGGTGCCGCCGGCTACTATGTGCAGCAGAACCAGCGCAGAGAGGAACAGCAGAAAGCCGCCGCCCAGGTGGCCGAAAAGGTCGCCGAAAAGCAGGCTGCCGCCGCGCCGGTGGAGCAACCGCTGGCCAGCCTGCTGCATGTCGATACACTCCGTCTGGAACTGGGCTACGGACTGCTCAATCTCATCGACGAAAGCAAGGGCGGTCGCCTGACAGAGCAGATCAAGGCCACCCGTCGCCAACTGGCGCGCGATATGGGCTTCGTTATTCCATCGGTCCGCATTCAGGATAACCTTCAGCTCAAGCCGGGCGATTACCAGATTTATATCAAGGAAGTTAAAGCCGGTGGCGGTTCGCTGGAACCCGGCATGCTGCTGGCGATGGACCCCACCGGTGGGGCCGCGCCGCGTATCGAGGGGAAGGATACCATCGAACCGACCTTCGGCCTGCCCGCCAAATGGATTGCCGATACTCAGCGCGAGAACGCGCAGTTCAACGGTTATACGGTGGTCGATAACGCCAACGTGGTGGTGACCCACCTCACCGAGATCGTGAAGGACAACCTCTCCGACCTTCTCACGCGCTCGGAACTGGACAAACTGCTCGACGAGATCCGTGGCACTCACGGCAAGCTAATCGACGAACTGGTGCCGGAGAAGATCTCTAAGCCGGTGCTCCAGAAGGTGTTGCACAACCTGCTACGCGAGCGCGTCAGCATCCGCGACCTGCCGGGTATTCTGGAAGCCCTGGCCGAGGTTATGCCCGGCCAGCGCAACCTCACCCTTCTTACCGAACACGTGCGCAGCCGTATCTCCCGCCAGATCACCGCCCAGCACGTCGGCCCAGATGGCATCATGCCGATCATCGCATTGTCACCGGCATGGGAACGCGAGTTCAGCGAGGCCATTCTTACCAACGGCGATGAACGCCAGTTAGCGATGGCGCCGGATAAGATCCAGACCTTCCTGCGCACCGCGTCAGAAACCTTTACCAAGCAGTTCAACAGCGGTGTCTCGCCCATTCTGCTGACCTCGCCCAGCGCCCGCCCGTTTGCCCGCCTGCTGCTGGAGCGCAGCCTGCCCACCGTTGCCGTGTTGGCCCAGACCGAAATCTCTCCCCGCGCCAAACTCCGCACCGTCGCCACGGTTTAATGGAATAAATAAATAGATTACATTGGATTATGTATAAACGCGGTTTAGCACTTCAACTCTTGTATGTAGACGGTTCTTCTCAAGGGTTGGTTTCATTGACGACTATGAATTGGACGGGACATCTTTTAAAATTCCCACGAACTCAATTGATAGAAGCTCTGGCACGTTCTGAGAGCTCTTATACGGGAATTTACATTCTTACCGGTGAATCGGATTCAGGCGATTTGGCTTATATAGGTGAAGCAGAGAATCTTAAGCATCGGATGCGCACTCACGATCAACAGAAGCCCTGGTGGAATCAAGCGGTTTTCGTAACGTCGGATGCCAACAAGTTGAATAAAGCTCATGCTAAGTATTTAGAAGCACGATTGGTAGAAGAAGCTTTAGAAGCCAAACGTTTACCGTTAGAAAATACCACAAGGCCCAAACGGCCAAGTCTATCAGAAGCTGATATAGTAACGCTGGAGGATTTTTTAGAGACGTTGTTAATCGTACTTCCAGCTCTAGGTGTAGATGTTTTTGTAAAAAATACACGTTCGAATTTGACTGATGAAATTAAGTCTAGGATATCTCAAGAATTTGAAATTCATCACATTCAGCAGGGTATAAAGGCCCAGGCTATATGGCAAAGCGGGGAATTAATCGTGAAAAAGGGATCCTTAGCGCGCCCAGAATGGATTGGTGCGGGTTCTCAGGATTCAAGTTATGGAAAATTGCATCAAGAGCTTCTGCGTAGTGGTATCCTTCAAGTACAAGGTGATCTTGCCGTATTCACGGATAACTATGCCTTTAAGAGTCCGAGTGCAGCATCGGCTGTCGTTATGGGGCGGCCTTCAAACGGAACGATGGACTGGAAAGTTAAAGGTTCTAAGCAAACATATAAGGACTGGGAACAGTCACAGTTAAAAAAATAAAGCCCCATATCGGGGCTTTATTCAATAGTATGAGCCTAACGGCTCGGACGACGTGCCGGACGCGAGGACGCAGAGCGGGATGCCCCGTTGCCGCCTTCGCGACGGGCCGGTTTACCGCCGGAGAAGCCGCGCGGCTTGTCCGAACGACCTTCGGAACGCCCACCGAAGCGGTTATCCGGACGGCTGTCGGAACGGCCTTCACTGCGGCCCTCAAAGCGATTGCCACGGTTATCAGAACGTTCGCCACGACCTTCCGTGCGGTTGCCGTTATCACGATATTCGCTACGGCCTTCCGAACGGTTGCCGCCGGAGAAGCCACGCGGTTTATCGGAGCGACCACCTTCGGAACGGCCACCTTCAGAGCGGTTGCCGCCGAAGCTGCGGCCGCTAAAACCACCTTGCGGACGACCGCCACCACGCTGGCCCTTCGGCTTCGGGCGTCCGGGCGGCGGTTCGGTCGGTACCAGAGCACGGAAGTCTTGCTCACTCAGCACCGGCTCCAGGCCTTCAAAGCTGACGAAGTTGAAATTCTTGCCTTGACGCTTTTCGATCGCTTTCAGCAGCGGCAGGTCCGGCGGAGCCACCAGGCTGATGGCAATACCTTCCGAACCACCACGACCGGTACGGCCGATGCGGTGGGTAAAGTCGTCCGCGGCGTTCGGCAGGTCGTAGTTGAACACGTGGGAGAGGTTCTTAACATCAATACCGCGGGCGGCTACATCGGTGGCGACCAGCACTTGCAGGGTGCCCTTGTGCAGGCCTTCCAGCGTGCGCTTGCGGGCATTTTGCTTCATGTCGCCGTGCAGGGCACTGGCGCTAAAGCCGCGGCCGTGCAGGTGCTCGGCAAGTTGGTCGGCAATACGCTTGGTGGCGGTGAACACGATCGCCTGCTGGACGTCTTTTTCACGCAGCAGCTTGTTCAGCAGCGCTTGCTTATGGCCGGTATTGTCCACCATGTAGGCGTGGTGAGTAATGGAACTGTGGCTTTGCTTGGGGGCTGCCAGTTGCACGCGCACCGGGTTGGTCAGCACACGCTGGGCGACCTTCTCGATCTCGGCTTCAAACGTAGCCGAGAACAGCAGCGTCTGCGGCTTGCGGGCCAGAGCGGCGATGATCTTTTCCACCGGCTTGAGGAAGCCCATGTCGAGCATACGGTCAGCTTCGTCCAGAACCAGCATTTCCACGCGGGAAAGGTCGATCTTGCGCTCATTGAGGTGGTCGATCAGACGGCCCGGGGTGGCCACCAGCATATCCAGCGGGTTGGAGAGCAGCTTGTACTGCGGGCCGTAGCTGACGCCACCCATGATGAGTCCGCTGGCAATACGGCTGTGCTTAGAGAACAACTTGACGTTGGTGATGATCTGCTCGGCCAGTTCACGGGTCGGGGTCAGTACCAGCACGCGCGGGCCGTGGCCGCGTGCTTGGCTGGGGCCGGAGGTGATCAGGTTGAGCGCGGGCAGAACGAACGCGGCGGTCTTGCCGGTACCGGTCGGGGCACAGGCCATCGCGTCGCGGCCTTCCAGAATACCCGGAATGCTCTGGGCCTGAATCGGGGTGGGGGTGGTGAAGCCTGCATCGGCAATCGCCTTCTGCAGGGGTGGTTTAAGCATAAAATCGCTGAACACGGTGTGTGTCATTACAAGTCCTCTAGTCATTGGGTTGCGGCGTCTCGTACGGCTCGTTGGCGCGTATCTGGCTGCGTTGGGGCGCCTGAACCAATTCCGTAAAGGTTCTTGAAGTGCTTCTCGAGCATATGGAGCAATTCCTTACCACTTACAAGTCATTAGTTTCGTTTTTTTCGAAAAACCTGCGTGAAGGGGGTAGTAATTTGCAGACTTTGCAACTACAAGGGGGCCATGACACAGACACGCCGCACCGACATCCGCAATATCGCCATCATCGCTCACGTTGACCATGGTAAAACCACACTCGTAGACGCTCTGCTCAAGCAGACCGGGACTTTCGCCGAAAACGAAAAGGTCGCCGAACGCGCTATGGACAGCAACGACATCGAGCGTGAGCGCGGTATTACCATTCTGGCCAAAACCACGGCCATCAACTACAAGGGCACCCGCATCAACGTGGTCGACACCCCCGGACACGCCGACTTCGGTGGGGAAGTGGAACGTATCCTGGGTATGGTCGATGGCTGCGTGCTGCTGGTCGACTCCTCCGAAGGCCCGATGCCGCAAACCAAGTTCGTACTGGGCAAGGCCCTGCAACTCGGCCTGCGCCCGATTCTGGTGATCAACAAGATCGACCGTTCCGACGCCCGTCCGGAAGAAGTGGTGAACGAAACCTTCGACCTCTTCGACAGTCTGGGTGCCACCTCCGAACAGCTCGACTTCCCGATTCTCTACGCCGTAGGCCGCGATGGCTGGGTCTCCGACGACTACAAGAAGCCGACCACCGACTGCTTCGCGCTGCTGGACCTCGTCAAGGAACACGTTCCGGGCCCGGTCGCCGACACCGCCGCTCCGTTCCAGATGCTGGTGAGCATGGTGGAGCGTAACGAATTTGTAGGCCGCATCGCCACCGGTCGCGTCTACAGCGGTATCGTCCGTAAAAACCAGCAGATCAAGGCGATCGACCCGCACGGCAACGAAATTGACCGCGGTAAGGTTGTTCAGGTCTTCAATTTCCAGGGTCTGAAGAAGATCCCCGGTGAAGAAGCCCAGGCAGGCGACATCGTCGCCATCGCCGGTCTCGCCAATGCGTACGTATCGCACACCATCTGCGACCCGTCCGTCACCAAGGCTCTGCCGGCTGTTGAAATCGACCCGCCGACGATGATGATGACTTTCTCGGTGAACGATTCTCCGCTGTGCGGCCGCGAAGGTAAGAAGTTGACCTCGCGCGAGATCGGTAACCGCCTGTTCAGCGAAGCTGAAACCAACGTCGGTCTTATCGTGACCCAGGGCAGCACCGCCGAATCCTTCCGCGTGATGGGTCGTGGCGAACTGCACCTCGGTGTTCTGATCGAGAACATGCGCCGCGAAGGTTTCGAACTGTCCATCTCCCGTCCGGAAATCATCTTCCGCGAAGAGAACGGCGTGAAGCTGGAACCGTATGAAGACATCATCGTCGACGTGGATGAAGAATTCTCCGGCGTTGTGATGGAAAAGATGGGTCTGCGCCGCGCCGAAATGGTCAACATGATCTCCGACCACCACGGCAAACAACGCCTGATTTTCGTCGGTCCGTCCCGCGGCATGATCGGTTACCGCTCCGAGTTCCTCACCGACACCCGCGGTACCGGTATCCTCACCCGCCAGTTCAAGGAATATGGTCCGGTCAAGTCCAACCCGGCTGGCCGTCGTAACGGCGTACTGGTCAGCATGGCGCAGGGTACTACCACCCCGTACATCCTGAATGAACTGGAAGCCCGTGGCGTTCTGTTCATCGGCGGCGGTGTTGAGGCCTACGACGGCATGATCATCGGTGAAAACAGCCGTACCGACGATCTGGAAGTCAACCCGACCCACGCCAAGAAGCTCACCAACGTGCGCGCTGCCGGTAAGGATGACGCCGTGCGCCTGACCCCGCCGCGCCAGATCACGCTGGAATATGCGCTGACCTACATCGAAGAGGACGAACTGGTGGAAGTCACGCCCCAGAACATCCGTCTGCGCAAGAAGGGTCTCGACGCCAACGCCCGTAAGCGTATGCGCCGCAGCGGCGAGTAAGCTCCGGTCTTACAAAAAAAGCGGCCCCGCAAAGGGCTGCTTTTTTGTACCGGAATATCGCCGTAAAAAAGAGACCCCGGCAGTTAAACTGCCGGGGTCGGTTTCGAGATAAAGGTCAAACCATTACTGGCAAACCTGAGTGCGCATCATGGCAGGGGTGCAGGCACCATTGCCGGTGACCGACGAAACCGTGGCAACGGTCGTGGGCTTGGAGATCGGCTTGGCAGCTGCCAGGCGTTCCTTTTCAGCCTTGATCCAGTCACGGTTGGCCTTGATCTTGTCCTTGTTTGCCTTGATGACGTCGCGGTTGTGAGCAATCTTGGCCTTTTCTGCCTGAATCGTGTTGCGATTCTTGGCGATCTTGCCCTTCTGCTTTTCAACCTTGGCTTCGTTCTTGACGACCTTGGTCTGGTTCTTGGCGGCCTTGCCGTTCAGCTTTTCAGCCTTGGCAGTTTGCTTGTTCGCCTTGGTGGTCTGCTTTTCCGCCTTGGCGGTCTGCTTGGCGACCTTAGCATTCTGCTTCGCAGCCTTGGCCTGGGCCGTCTCGGCCTTGGCACTCTGTTTGACAGCGCGGGCTTCGTTCTTGGCGGCGTTGGCGCGGGCCTTTTCAGCTTTGGCCTGAGCCATTTGAGACTTCAGGTTCTGCGTGGCAGCCTTCGCTTCGCTATTGGAAGCCTTGGTGCTGGCCTTGGCTGCCTTTGCCTGGGCTGTCTCAGCCTTGGCGGTCTGTTTGGCAGCGCGGGCTTCGTTCTTGGCAGAGGCGGCAGCGGCCTTTTCAGCTTTGGCCTTGGCTTCTTCAGCCTTGGCGGTCTGCTTGGCAGCCGTGGTGTTGGCCTTGTCGAGCTTGGCCTGGTTTTCAGCTACCTTGGATTTGGCAGCGTCGGCCTTGGCCTTGTTTTCATCGATCGTAGCCTTGTTGGCGGCGATCTTGTCACGCTCGGTGGAGATCTTCGACTGGAAGTTGTCGATTTTCTCGCGCTGCTTGGCGGCCTCTTCCTTGTTGCCGGCAGCCTTGGCGGCGTCCAGCTTGTCCTTGGCGTCGGCAACCTTGTCCTGCAGATTCGAGATCTTGTCCTGAGACGCCTTGTTGGCGTCACGGGCTTCGTTGATCTTGTCAGCAGCCTTGTCGGCTTGAGCCTGGGCCTTGTCGATCGCATTCTGCGCCTTTTCAGCCTTGTTCTGAGCCGCTTCGGCCTTGGCAGCCGCTTCGGCAGCCTTGGCTTCCTGCTTTTCAGCACGGGCTTCCTGCTTGTCGGCCTTGGTCTGAGCCGCTTCGGGCTTCGGCCTTGGCAGCCGCTTCGGCAGCCTTGGCTTCCTGCTTTTCAGCGCGGGCCGTCTGCTTGTCTACCTTGTCCTGGGCGGCCTCGGCTTTCGCCGCGGCAGCTTCGGCCTTGGCCTGCTGTTTGTCGGCTTTGGCTTGGGCAGCTTCGGCTTTGGCTTGGGCAGCCGCAGCGTTGTCGCCGGCGTTGGCAGCCTTCTCAGCGGCAGCGTCAGCTTTCGCCTGCTGCTTTTCCGCCTTTTCGGCAGCCTTTTCCGCACGTTCCTGGGCCTTGTCGGCCTTTTCCTGTGCGGCGGAGATGTTGTCCTTCGCCTGGCCGATGGTGTCCTTCGACGCGCCGATGCTGTCTTTCGCGTCGCCGATGGCATCCTTCGCGTCGCTGATGTTGCCCTTCGCTTCACCGATGCTGCCCGGGGTACCGGACGAGGTCGAGGAAGACGACGAGGTATCAGAAGACGAAGTCTGCGAACCGGAGGCCGAGGCATTGGATGATTCAGACGCACCGCCCGAAGACGACGTGTCGGAACCGGAGCTCGAAGAGCCACCATTGCCGGAACTGGAGGAGCCACCGTTGCCGGAGTCGGACGAACCGCCGCTTCCGGAATCGGAAGAGCCACCAGAACCGGAGCCGGAATCAGAGGAACCACCTGAGCCAGAGCCGGACGAACCGCCGGAGCCGGAATCAGACGAACCACCGGAACCAGAGTCGGACGAGCCGCCGGAGCCGGAATCGGAGGATTCGGTCGCATGGGCCACATGGCTCAGAGACGGAATATGCAGGGTGACTGCGGCAAGGAATGTTGCCGCAAGAAGTGCACGCATTTTAAATTTCATGGGGGTTTCCTCATGGAGTGAAAGGTCTGAATGATGCGTCTGCCACATTCGAAAGAGTGCGGACGGAAGTTTCCGTCACTGGCATTGCCTGGGCCTCCTATCTTATCGGCAACACCCCGTCAACATAAATTGTATGCAAAACATAAAAAACGGCCCGAAGGCCGTCATCACATACGATATATGTTACGCCGCTGCCGGAGTCGCCACCACGCTGGTGCTGACATTCACGTTGCCGCGCGTCGCATTGCTGTAGGGGCAAATGGTGTGAGCGCGTTCAATGATCTGGGCGCCTTGGGCGTCATCCACACCGTGTAGGTGCACCACCAGTTCCACTTCAATGCCAAAGCGCATAAAGTCGGCGCTTTCCGGCAGTTTGCCGAGGCTCACGCGGCTGTCCACCTGGACCGGTGCGGTCAGGCTGTGGCCTAGCGTCTTGGCGGCGTATTCCACGGCTCCGCCAAAGCAGGCGGCGTAACCGCAGGCAAACAGTTGTTCGGGGTCGGTGCCTTCGGCCGGGCGGTTGGGTTGCACGGGGTGGCTGAGGGTGACGCTCAGGCGACCGTCGCTGGTGGCGGCCTTACCGTTGCGGCCGGCGGTGGCGCTGGCCTGTGTGCTGTAAACGATTTCCATCAGAGGGGCTTTCTGTTTGTTTCTTTTTCGGGTTTAGGCTTGTAGTTTGAACCGGATGCTACCATAAGAGGTTCCAAAGGGAATTATCCTTTTAAAGGCTATTCAAGCATGCCATTGTCTCACACATGCTACAGAAAAAAAGGTGAATGATGATGAAATATATAATAGCAATGGCTTTGGCTTGCATCTCTCTTCATGTATATGCAGCTGAAAACGTGCTGACGAAAGAGGATTATGTGTCCTGTTACGTCGTGGTGTATTTACACAATATTGAGAAAAACTTACTGGATCTTGAAAAGGACGAATTGAGGCAAATGAAAAAGGGTGATGCCACGACAATCTATCGTATGACTCATGCAACGGAAGCCATTCAAAGTTGTGACCAGATGATTTACGATAAGGGTTTAATGAATACGAACATTATGACTGCCGCAATTAAACAATTTGGTGAAATGCTGCAAAAAGGGAACGTATTTGACCTTGAGAGCGCCCCAACAACGTTGGAGCGCGTTTCGAAATTTAGCCAGAAAGGGCAAATACTGCCCCCGCCCATGAAGAATATCTCCGAATCGGTCGTCCAAGAAAAATAAATTACCAGTGTGAGGAGATATAAAAACGATGCTCTCGTACCAACACGCCTACCACGCGGGCGGCCCCGCCGATGTGATTAAGCACGCCCTCTGGGCGCATATCCTGCGGCATATGGCCCAGAAGGACGGCGCGCTGCACGTGTATGAGACCCACTCCGGCCGCGGTTTGTACGACATTACCGCCCCCGAGACCCAGAAAACACCGGAATACAAAACCGGCCTCCAGCGCCTGATGGTCAACCAGCCGACCAATGCCTACATGGATGTGGTCAATGTGCTGAACCCGGACGGCAAACTGGTACATATTCCCGGCTCGCCCGCCGTGGCACTGGGCGTGCTGCGCCATGGCGAAGAGGGCGACCACCTGCATCTGGCCGAAGCTCACCCCGGCGAACTGGAACACCTGAAGCTGGCATTCCCCCACGCCCGCCGCCGTGCCGAGAACATCCATATTCATGAAGGCGACGGCCACCACCTGATCCCGACCCTCATCAAGGCTGGCCAGCGCAATGCGGTGCTGATCGACCCCTCCTATGAGGTCAAGGCCGAGTATGTGCAGGTGACCGAAACGGTCAAAGCCATTCTCGCCAAGGCGCCCAAAACCACCATTATGGTCTGGTACCCGCTGCTCAACCCCAAGGCCCGCAGTCAGGATATGATTGATATCCTCAAGGCCATGGGCGTGCCCGCCACCTATCTGGTACACTACAGCTGGAATACGCCGGACGCCGACGGTATGTTCGGCACCGGGCAGATTATTCTCAATCTGCCCTACAAGCTGGAAACCGAACTGCCGGATCTGCTCAAACCGATGGTGCAGCCGCTCAAGCAGGGTGCCGCCAGCCTGACCTCCACGCTGCTGGTGCCGCGCGCCTAAAGGGGCGCCAGCCAAGGCCGCAGCACCATCTAGCCAGAGGGGTTATTTTGGCCTAGGGTGGCCGCCATGAACATGCCTGCAAATCTGTACAGCCGTCTCATCGGGTACACCCTGCTCCTTACCTACATCCTCATCATTGTCGGCGGTGCCACCCGCGTCTACGACGCCGGCATGTCGTGCCCGGATTGGCCGCACTGCTACGGTTTTTACATCCCGTTCCCGGAAAGCAAGATTCCCGGTGGTTATACCGTCGGCTTCCAGCACTTTACCTGGTGGCAGGTCTCGCTGGAATGGTCGCATCGCGCGTTGGCCTCACTGGTGGGTTTTGGCCTGCTGGCCATCACCTTTATGGCGGTGCAGCGGGCCCGCCGTAGCCAGAGCGTACCGCAGGAGAAAGCCGCGCTCGCGCTGGCACTCGCGCTGCTCACCGTGCAGATCGGCCTCGGTGGTCTTACCGTGCTTAAATCCAATATCAACTGGAGCGTCGTGATGCACCTCGGCACCGCCATGCTGTTCTTCGGCAGTATCGTCTGGCTGCGTCGTGCAGTCGCCAGCAATGGCCACAAAGCCTCCGAGAAAACCCCCGTGCCGATGCGCCTCAGCCTCTACGTCATGGCCGCGCTGGTCTGGGTGGTGATGCTGATCGGCGCCTTCGTCAGCTCCAGCCACGTCGGGGGTGTCTGCGGCGGCCTGTTCAGTTGCGATGGAGTCTGGATGCCGTCGCCGAAGGTTGACATCGGTCAGCATATCCATATGCAGCACCGCCTGTTTGCGCTGCTCACCGTTATTCTCAGCATTGTGCTGGTGGTTCTCGCTAAGCGCACCGCACCGCATCTGCGCAAAGTGGCGCTGCACGTGCACCTTATGGTCTGGGGGCAGGTCGCGCTCGGTGTGGCGACACTTTACAGTTTTGCCAGCTATCCGGAATACTATTACCCGCTCAGCATCGCGCACCTGGCGTGGGGTACACTGGTCTGGCTCGGCGCGTTGGGGGCTTTGCTCACGCTGCACTACGGCCGCCACGGGCGTTACCACGGAGCATAAACGGTGGCCGCGCTGTCTCTCCGCCTGAACGACTTTGTGACGCTGGTCAAGCCGCGCATTATCCTGCTGCTGACCATTACCTGCGTCTGCGGGGCCTTGGTGGCGGTCAAGGGCAATCTCAATCTACTCTGGCACAGCCTGCCGCTGATCGGCTGGGGCACCCTCGGCCTCATCCTGTCCGCCTCCGGCGCCAACAGCGTCAATATGTGGTACGACCGCGATATCGACCCGCTGATGAAGCGTACCCAGAACCGCCCGATTCCCGCCGGTCGCCTGCAGCCGTGCACGGTGCTTATCTATGGTATCAGCCTGATTCTCCTCGGCACCCTTTGCGCCGCCATGGCCAATGTGTTGGCGGCTGCCATGGCGCTCTCCGGCGCACTGTTCTACGTCTTCATCTACACCATGCTGCTCAAGCGCCATACGGTACAGAACATCGTTATCGGCGGTGCCGCCGGGGCCTTCCCGCCGCTGGTCGGCTGGGCCGCGGTACAGAACGACATTACCAGCCCGCTGCCGTGGCTGATGTTCGCCATCATCTTTCTCTGGACCCCGCCGCACTTCTGGGCACTGGCGCTGATGGCCAATGCCGATTACACCCGCGCGCACATCCCCATGTACCCGGTGGTGCACGGCGAGCCCGCCACGCGTCTGGCCATCGTGCGTTATCTCACCATCCTGATTCCCGCGACCCTTCTGGGCGGCCTGTTCGCGCCGTTGGGCTGGCTCTATACCGCCGCCGCTATTGGTCTCGGGGCCTGGTGGTTCATGTCGGCCTGGACGCTGCTGCACAGCCCGCAACTGACCTCCGAAAACCGCAAGCCCGCCCAGATCGTCTTCACCCGCAGCCTTTCCTATCTGGCGTTCCTGTTCCTTGCCATGGTGATCGATAGTTTCCTGTAATGCCAAACTCTCACCCTAAGCGTAAGTCCAACACCCGCACACTCATCCTCTGCCTTATCGGGCTGGTGTGGGGTATCGGCCTGACCATCGCCGCCGTGCCGCTCTATCGCGTGTTCTGCCAGCACTTCGGTATTCCCGTACCCAAGATCATCTCCGGCCCGTCGGTGGTGCAGCCGGTGAAGGATATGTCGGAGGCCAATCTCAACCGTACCATCACCATCCGCTTTACCGCCAACACGCAAGGGGGGCTGCCGGTGGATTTCCACCCGCGCACCTACACCATGCGCGTCAAGGTCGGGCAGCCGGTGCTGACCGCTTTTGAAGCCCGTAACAAAAGCGACCGGGCCTTCGATGGCGTAGCCGTGCACATGCTCTATGGCATGGGCGGTCCTCAGGGGGTCGATCTCACCCCGTTCATCGACCTGCGCCAGTGTTTCTGTTTTGAGGAAGAACACTACCCTGCCCAGACCGACCTGACCCTGCCGCTGGCCTTCACCGTCTCACCCAATCTGCCGCAGGGCGTCCATACCATTACATTTGCTTACACGTTGTTCGAGTCGACGAAACGTCCGGCCACCTCGCACGTTTCCCCCACCCGATGAAACGTCTTGCCATGATCCTGCTCGTCCCCCTTCTGCTCGCTCTCGTGCTGGGCTACATCGGTGTAGCCGCCTTTCTGGCATATAACCAGCAGCGCTTTATTTTACCCGCCCGCGTCAACAGTGTTTCGGCACCGGATGTTGCACTCAATTACGCCTACACCACGCTCACCACCCCGGAAGGCGAAACCCTGCAGGGGATTCTCTTTCTGCCCGCCGATGAAACTAAACGCCCGGTGACCGAGCTGGTGCTGGCCTTTGCGGGCAATACCCATAATCCCATCGGGTTTGCCGAATTCTTGAAAACCCAGGTCTATGCAGGTCGCAAGGATGTCGTCATCGCCGCCTTCTCCTACCGCGGCTACCCCAACGGCCTGACCCCGCCCAGCAGTGGCACACCCTCACAGGCCGCCATGTATGCCGATGCGGAGTTCATCTACGACCAGCTTAATGCCCGCTTCCAGCCGCAACAGATCAAGGTGGTCGGTTATAGCATCGGTACCGCCGTGGCAGCGCATCTGGCCACTGAACGTAAGATTGATGCCATGGCGCTGGTGGCACCTATTGCCAGTGTGCGCCGCATTGTGCAGGCCCGTTACCCGTGGTTGCCGATACGCCTGCTGCTGCGCCATCCGTTCGCGACCGAAGATATCATCGCCGATATCCAGACCCCTACCACGCTCATCTATTCGCCCACCGACGGTCTCGTGCCGGTCGACCACGTCACGCAGGTACTGCACGGCAAAAATCCGTCCATTCCGCTGGTGCCGGTCGAGCATACCAACCACGTGTCGCTGGCCATGTCGCCGCCTTTACCGGGGCTGTTGCAGCAGGCTCTGGGCCTCACCCGATAATAAACATCCCCGCCGCAGCGGGGATGTTTTTCAACCGTCAGCTTAGTCCAGCTGGAACGACAGCGTCTTGAGGTAGCTATTCTCGGCCAGCATCAGGTGTTGCGGGTGGTCAACGTCGGCACCACCCACGCGGATCAGACGCCCGCTGCGGCCCGCACGGCGGATACCGCGCACGCAGGCGGCCTTGAAGTCTTCCAGTGAGGCATGGTGGCTGCAGCTGCACAGCGTCAGGTAACCGCCGCCACGCACCAGCGCCGCACTCAGGCGGGCGACCTTTTCATAACCCTTCAAGCCTTCCGCCATCACCTTGGCACTCTTGATGAACGCGGGCGGGTCGCACACCACGGCATGGAAGCGGCGGTTGGCGGCACCCATCTCTTCCATCACCTCAAACGCGTTACCGACCACGAAATCGCAGGCGTCGGCCACACCCTGACGGGTCGCGCTGTCCTTCGCCAAACCCATCGCATAGGCGCTGGCATCCACCAGCGTGGCCTTAACCGTCTTACCGGCCTGCTTGGCACCGTCCACCATGGCCAGGCCAAAGCCGCCGATATGGCTGTACACGTCCAGAACGTCCGCCGTGTCCGGCAGCAACGCCATCTGGCTGGCAGCAAAGGCATGGTTGGCGCGCTGGTCGTAAAACCAGCCGGTCTTCTGGCCGCCGGTCAGGTCAGCCACAAATTCCAGACCGTTCTCAAATACCGCGACCGGTGCATCGGCCACTTCGCCGGCAATGTCCAGTTCATCGGTCACGGGCAAACCTTCCAGGCTGCGCTGGGCCGTGTCACGGCGCCAGATCATGCCTTTGCATCCGGTGACCGAGATCAGTGCGGCTTCCAGGTCATCCTTCAGCAGTTCCATCCCGGCGGTGGAGATCTGGCCGACCAGGACGTCGCCGAAACGGTCAACGATCAGACCCGGCATATCGTCGCCTTCGCTGTGGATCAGACGGTAGTAGGGCAGGGCCGGGCGACGCTTGAGGGCGTGGCGGATGCGCTCTTCCAGCCAGGCGACATCGATGGAGGCATTGGCCTTGCCGGAAAGTTTGCGGCACGCAATGAGGGTACCCGGGTTGAAGGTGTAGGTACCTAAGGCCTCACCGCGGCTGTCCACCACGGTCACCAGGCTGCCAGGGGTCACGCCCTTCAGGGTGTTGTTCATCTGGATCTCATTGCTGAAAACCCACGGGTGACCGGCGCGGGCGCGGCCATCGCGTTTCGGCAACAGGTGGACGATATCGTGTGGCATAGTTGGCAAACTCCTTCTCTCGGCCTCTTCTCATAAGGCGATACGGGTGCTATAACCCTGCCAAACACTGTTCACAAGAGGACATTTTACCCCATGGCAACTGCCGCTCCCGCACACCACGCACCACGCAAGGGCTTCCTCGCGGCTCTCATGCACGCGTTCACCACTGTAAACCACAAGGATATCGGGAAGATGTACCTGATGTCCGCGTTGTTCTTTTTCTTCATCGGCGGCCTGATGGCCTGGGTGATCCGTGCCGAACTGGCCGTTCCCGGCTACCAGTTCGTCGACGGGCAGATGTTCAACCAGATGACCGCGATGCACGCCACCTTCATGATCTTCTTCGCGATCATCCCCGGCCTTATCGGTTTCGGTAACTATTTTGTGCCGATCATGATCGGCTCGCCGGACATGGCTTTCCCGCGCCTCAACAACTGGTCGTTCTGGGTCATGCCCTTCGCCGGTCTGCTGATGCTCGGCAGCCTGTTCGTGCCGGGCGGCTCCAACGCCGCAGGCTGGACCGCCTACCCGCCGCTGACCGACGCCGCCTTCAGCCAGGGGGCCGGTATGGATATGTGGATTCTGGGTGTTCACCTGGCCGGTGCCAGCTCCATTCTGGGTGCCATCAACTTCATCGTCACCATCCTCAACATGCGCGCCCCGGGCATGACCATGTTCCGCATGCCGATGTTCGCCTGGGCCATGCTGATCACCGCCTGGCTGCAGCTGGTAGCCACCCCGGTACTGGCCGGTGCCATCACCATGCTGCTCACCGACCGTAACTTCGGTACCGCCTTCTTCAACCCGGCCGGCGGCGGCGACCCGGTCATGTTCCAGCACATCTTCTGGTTCTACTCTCACCCCGCCGTGTACATCATGATCCTGCCGGTCTTCGGTATGATCAGTGAAGTGCTCGCCACCCACAGCCGCAAGCCGCTGTTCGGCTATCACAGCATGGTCTGGGCCACTGTGGCCATCGCCGTGCTCGGCCAGCTGGTATGGGCGCACCACATGTACTCCGTCGGTATGGATATCACCGCTCAGCTCACCTTCATGATGATGACCATGCTGATTGCGGTACCGACCGGCATCAAGGTCTTTAACTGGCTCTCCACCATGTGGGGCGGTTCCATTGCCTTTACCACTGCCATGAAGTTCGCCGTCGGCTTCCTCGTGCTGTTCACCATCGGCGGTCTGTCCGGCGTGGTGCTCAGCAGCGCCCCGGTCGACTACATGATGCACGACACCTACTACGTCGTCGCTCACATCCACTACGTGTTCGTCACCGGCAGCTTCTTTGGTCTGATGGCCGCGCTGTACCACTGGTTCCCGAAGATGACCGGCCGCATGCTCTCTGAAAAGATCGGCAGCTGGCACTTCTGGCTGACCTTCATCTCGGTCAACGTCACCTTCTTCCCGATGCACTTCCTCGGCATGATGGGTATGCCGCGCCGTATCGCCGACTACAACCCGATCTACGCTGATCTGAACCTGCTGTGCAGCATCGGTGCCTTCATCTTCGGTATGTCCCAGCTGCTCATCATCTGGAACGTGATCTACTCCAAGAAATGGGGCAAGGTCGCGTCCGACAACCCGTGGCAGGCTGTCACGCTGGAGTGGACCCACACCAGCAGCCCGCCGCACGAGCATAACTTCGACAAGCTGCCCGTCTGGAAGCACAAGGAAGCCTACCCGCACTAGGCCGACCACAAAAAAAGGGGGCTGCAAGCCCCCTTTGTGTTAGCGTTATCCGTAAAGAAAGAATTCTCCATGCCCCTCCTGCCGCAAGAACCCCGCGCCCGCCGCACTGCCATCAGTCAACTTGTCGGATTCATTGGGATTCCGGTCGTTTGCATCGTCTCGTTGCTGATCTTTATCCTGCTGACCCAGTAGGACGCCTTGACCCCCACCTTACGCGGGGGTGTGACATTCTGCACACATATGCAGCAAAGTGCTTGGCGGGGGGCCCTAAGGGGCATACTCTGCGCCCATGAAACTGTCTATCTCGCGCGAAACCCTCTTTAAAGCTCTCCGCCACATGTCTGCCGTGGTCGAGAAACGCAGCAGCATTGCCATTCTTGGCAACGTGCGCCTGCATGCCGCTAACAACCGTCTGGAAACGACCGCTACCGACAATGACCTCTCCGTACAGGGCATTGCCGAAGCCTTCGTTGACCAACCCGGTACCACCACGGTCGGCGCGCTGAAGCTGTTCGAAATCGTCAGCAAGATTCCCGAAGGCGTGATGGTCAGCCTCGAACTCACCGACGGCGGCTCCCGCCTGTCCGTAGTGGCTGGTAAAGCCAAGTTCAGCCTCGCCACGCTGGGTGCCGAAGCTTTCCCGGACATGACCAAGGTCGAAGGCGGCGTAAGCTTCCAGATGACTGCCACCGAGCTGAAGAAATCCCTGGAGCGCGTGCAGTTCGCGGCCTCCACCGACGAGACCCGCGCCTACCTCAACGGTGTCTACTTCCACGTGATTGAAGACGATGGCCAGAAGCTGCTGCGCACTGTCGCAACCGACGGTCACCGTCTGGCCAAGGCCGACATGGCCTGCCCGTCGGGTGCCGAGTCGATGCCTGCCGTGATTCTGCCGCGCAAATGCGTCACCGAGCTGAAGAAGCTGGCCGACGACGCCAAGGACATTACCCTGACCGTCTCCGACAAGAAGATTCAGGCCGAAGCCTCCGACATCACTCTCACCAGCAAGGTGATCGATGCCACCTACCCGGATTACGACCGCGTGATCCCCAAAGGCAACCCGACCCAGCTGACCGTCGCCCGCCGCAGCCTGCTGCAAGCGGTCGACCGCGTGAGCATCCTGAGCCACGAGAAGACCCGCTCCGTGCGCTTCAACGCCATTGAAAACGCGCTGGCCCTGTCCGCCAACAACCCGGACCAGGAAAATGCCAACGAAGAAGTGAAGGCCGAGTACGCTGGCTCCCCGATCGAGATCGGTTTCAACGCCAAGTACCTGTCCGATATCGGCACCCAGATCACCGGTGACGATATCCACTTCTACCTCAAAGACGCTTCCTCGCCCGTGCTGGTGAAAGACCCCGCCGACAGCACCACGACCTTCGTTGTGATGCCGATGCGTGTGTAAAAAGAAGAAAAACTGCCAGCACCCATAAAGAGGCCGAAAGAGCCAAGAATCTGGGAGCAGGGGGAAGACGCCCGGAATAATAGAAGGGTTGGGCAAGAAAGCGGCCGGGAGGCCGCTTTCTTTGGTCGTTACAAACGGTTTAGACTCTCTACTGGCGGCAGACCACCAGACGGCCGTTAACCTGTTTAACGCTGCCGTAATTGCCGGAGTTACAGGCCTCGCCAGGGTTGTTGGCAAAGTTCACACTGCCGCTCACCTGCACCGGCGCATTGATGGCGACGCTGCCCGCCGTGTTGGCGATCACCGCGGTGGTGCCGGAGACGATGCGGTCGGTAGCCGTTGTACCAGAGATCAATCCATTGCCGGAGGCCAGCAAGGAACCAGAGAATGATGCTCCAAAGCTAATGAAGCTATTGCCACTGGTATAGCCATAAGCCTCTACATAATCGGTGGATCCGTTCATGTACACAATGCTCGATGCAATGGGTTTTACGTCAGTTACCCCGCTGGCACCCTCATAGGTAACCATGCCACCATTCTTATAAACTGCCGCAAAGCAGTTTGTCCCCTGATTGCAGTAGACACTATTTACGAACAGGTAGTTACCCGCCACAGTAGGGGTAAACCGACTGGTACTGCTGTTGTAGCTGTTATAAGTGTCGAAATCTTTCGTCGCAAAACTGACCTTAGTCCATGTACCTGCAGAAACACCTGTCTGAGTGGCTGACATAGTAGCCCGGAACGCCGGAACATTGGTGGGCGAAGCCCCGCCACCGAGCGCGGACACTGATACGCCATTGATGGTGCTGAGCGAGATGTTGTTGGTGGCCAGGTTCGGGATATAGCTGGCGGCACTGCCAAGGTAACCCCACGTGGTTCCTGCCGTACTCAGGCTGATGATGCTGGTGGCGCTATTGGTGGTCACCGCCAGCGTGCCGGAGGTCAGGCGGTCGCCCAGTGCGGTGCTGCCGTTGCCGGTACCACCGATAAAATTGAATGCCTTACCTTCAGCGTAAAGAGTGGAAATGGATTTGTTCTGGCAGTCGAACGTATCCGTGCTGCTGCCTTGATAGGTACTATAATAGCTACCATCCGTATTGAAGGTAACCTGGACCACGGCCGTATCGGTCGACCATTGGTAAGACATGCGGCCGGTAGACTCGGCGAAGCCTTGGGTTAATACGGTTTTACGTCCTGTCGGAGCAGGGGATCCGCCGGTATCGGTACAGATGAGGGCATCCGGCCAGCCACTGACCATGGTGGAAGTACTCACCGTATCCTGAACAAACTTGTTTACCCATTTAGAGCCGTCATACACCAGAATACTGTTCGCCGCTGGAGAGGTCAGCGTCACATCGGTCAGGCTCGACATCGCACTCACGCCCGCACCGCTGCCGGAGATCAACCCATTCCCGGAAGCGACGAGTGTACCGGTAAAGTAAGTTGCAATAGTCGATCCACCTAAGGTTGTAGCTGTGGAAAAAGCGTAAAGTTCAGCATAGTCGGTAGAACCGTTCATATACACCAGCACGGTGGAAGGATAGGCATCATCCGTACCGCCAGCTTGTGTACCCGCAACAGAGATACGGACACCATTCTTGTAGATATTGGAATAGCAGTACCCGGCTGTACTCAAGCAGTAAGTACTGCCGGTGATAAGGTAGTAACCTGCAATGGTCGGCGTGAACCGGCTCGTACCGGTATCGAAATTATTATACGTATCGTAATCTTCTGTCGTAAGCAGAACCTTGGTCTGCGTATTGGTCGGAATCGTCTGCGCTGTCCCATTCCGGTGCGCACGGAACGCCGGAACATTGGTGGGCGAAGCCCCGCCACCGAGTGCGGACACTGATACGCCATTGATGGTGCTGAGCGAGATGTTGTTGGTCGCCAGGTTAGGGAGATAGCTGGCGGCACTGCCGAGGTAACCCCAAGTGGTTCCTGCCGTACTCAGGCTGATGATACTGGTGGCGCTGTTGGTGGTCACCGCCAGCGTGCCGCTGGTCAGCCGGTCGCCTAATGCCGTGCTGCCGGAACCGTTGCCGCCAAGGAAGTTGAAGGCGCGGCCTTCGGCGTACAGCGTGGAAATTGATTTTGTGGAGGTGACGCAGTCATAGGATGAAGCGCCACTCTGCCCGCTGTAATTTCCTGCGGAATTGAATGATATGTATTCATCAGACGCATTATTGATAATGCGACGGTATAAACTGGTGGAACTGTCTGAGTATGACAAAAAGAGAATACGGGAATTGCCCGCACTCGCATTACACAAAATCGCATCCGGCCAGCCATTCACCATGGTTGTGGTGCCGGAAATCGCCGTGGTGGCACTCGGTGTGACGTTCACCCAGCTTGTACCATTGAAGGTAAGAACCTGGCCGCTGGCCGGGCTGGAAAGGGCGACATCCGCCAATCCCGAAAGTGCGCTCGCACCCGTGCCGGAAACGATTCCGTTACCGGAGGCGCTGAGGATGGCACTGAAGTCGGCCACCTGGATCGTGGTGCCATCCGAATACCCCTGCATTTCCAGATAATCGGTGGTGCCGTTCATATAAACGATCTGAACGGAG
>VAFM01000008.1 GCA_005768725.1 Blastochloris viridis
TAACGTACATGATAAGCGAGTGCACCGGACAAGTGAGTGCACCAAAAATCCCTCAACCTACATCACTTCCATTTGATCAATTAATTCTCAACAACCAAACATGCCTCAATCAAATAAAGAAGCTAGATTGCTTCTTGCACTTCACGCCCTTCAAAATAACCCAAAATTAAAGCTGCGACCTACTGCAAGACTCTATCAGGTTGACTATTATGCCTTGCGTCGTCGGCACAATGGCATTCAGTCTCAGCGCGATACTACTCCCAAATCACGCAAATTATCCGATCTAGAGGAACAGATCATAGTTCAGTTCATTCTCGACCTAGATTCGCGAGGGTTTCCCCCGCGACTACGTGGTGTAGAAGAAATGGCCAACCGACTGCTCGCTGACCGCGACGCGCCACCCGTCGGCAAGCGCTGGGCTTCTAACTTCGTCAAGCGACACGATGAACTCAAGACGCGTTTTTTTCGTAGATACGACTACCAGAGGGCCAAATGCGAAGATCCAGCCGAGATTCGAAAGTGGTTCAAGCTCGTGGAGAACACAATCGCCAAATATGGTATCAACCTTGCCGATATCTACAACTTTGATGAGGTTGGCTTTCTAATGGGCGTCATTGCAAGCGGAATGGTCGTCACGGGCTCCGAAAGACGTGAAAAACCGAAATCAGTGCAGCCTGGAAACAGGGAATGGATTACTGTCATCCAGGCGATCAATGCGGAAGGCCGAGCGATCCCGCCGTTCATCATAGGTGCGGGCCAATATCACCTCGCCAACTGGTACCGAGACAGCAACCTCCCGGACGACTGGGCTATTGCAACGTCTCCCAATGGCTGGACCGATAATGAGCTAGGGCTTGAGTGGCTGAAGCACTTTGATCGGTGCACAAAGACGCGATCAGTTGGTCGCTATCGTCTTCTGATCCTCGATGGTCACGAAAGTCACCATTCTCTCGAGTTTGAGAAATATTGCCAGGCAAACAAGATTGTTACACTCTGTATGCCGCCTCATTCGTCTCACCTGCTTCAGCCCCTTGATGTCGGGTACTTTAGCCTACTCAAGAAGGCATATGGTCGAGAAATCGAGCATCTGATCCGATGCTCGATAACCCACGTTTCCAAGACCGAGTTCTTTCCCGCCTTTTACGCCGCATTCCGGGCCACTATGACGGAGAAAGACATCAAGGCGGCTTTTAGAGGGGCCGGGCTTGTTCCACTTGACGCGGAAAGCGTGATTTCGAAGCTTGATGTGCAGCTACGGACCCCGACGCCGGTCGAGGAGGAGACCGGCCCCTCTACTACTTGGGTTTCAAAGACGCCAAAGACCGTCCTTGAGGCCGAATCTCAGTCTGAATACCTCGATAGACGAATCAGAAGGCATAAAAGTAGCTCTCCAGAGTCAATTCTGGAGGCATTAAAGTCTCTTTCTAAGGGAACAAAGGCAATGATGCATGAGAATGCCTTATTGAGGGCAGAGAACCGCGACCTTCGACAGGCAAATGACCTACTAAGTCGACGCCGGAGGGCAAAAAGGACCCGATTACAAAAAGGAGGAGTGATGACAGTAGGGGAAGCAAGGAGAGCAATTGATCAGATTAGTGTAGATGGGCAGGTAGAGGGCGAATCGTCGAGAGGTGGTGGTCAAGGAGGGTCAGCGAGACCGAGGGAAAGGCGCTGTGGAGGATGCGGAAAGACAGGACATAATGTAAGAACATGTCAGATAGTTGTGGAAATATCTGAAGAAGAGTGCAGCGATTAATTTTAATTAATTAGGTGACTTGTTGTGTTTTTCT
>VAFM01000009.1 GCA_005768725.1 Blastochloris viridis
GAGCTAAGTCCGTATGTCCTTGCCCTCGTTCGGCCTGGCGCCGGATGCTGCAGCCTTCAGCAGCGCCTAGGAGGAAGGAATGGACACGCTCTTTGTGGGGCTCGATGTTCACAAGCTGAGCATCAGCGTCACCACTGCAGAGGACGGACGCGACGGCGCCGTCAGGTTCTGCGGCGAGGTCGCCAACACGCCGGAACAGGTTCGCAAGCTGGCGGGTCGGCTGTCGCGGTCCGGTAGTCGGTTGGAGTTCTGTTACGAGGCCGGCGGCTGTGGCTACGGGATCTACCGCCAGCTGACGGAGATGGATCATGGCTGCCTGGTCGCGGCGCCGACGCTGATCGCTCGCAAGCCAGGCGATCGCATCAAGACCGACCGACGGGATTCACAGATGCTCGCGCTTCAACACCGCGCGGGTGGTCTGACGGCGGTCTGGGTCCCCGACGAAGTGCATGAGGCCATGCGCGATCTGGTCCGGGCCCGGGGAGACGCGATGATGGCCCTGATGCGGGCGCGACAGCAACTGCTGGCGTTTCTGCTGCGGCACGGCCGGACCTACCCGGTCGGCAAGCCATGGACCTTGAGGCACCGCCGCTGGCTGGCGGGTCAGGCGTTCGAGCAGGATGCGCACCGCATCGTCTTCCAAGATTACGTGGAGGCCGTCTGGGCGGCGCAGGACCGCCGGGAACAGCTCGAAGCGAGGATCTCCGCCATGCTGGCGGGCTGGTCGTTGTCGCCTCTGGTCGAGGCGCTTCGGGCGTTGCGCGGCCTCGACACCATCTCGGCCGTCAGCTTCGTCGCGGCCGTCGGCGATCTCGGCAGGTTTGAGAATCCACGACGGCTGATGGCCTATCTGGGTCTGGTCCCCTCGGAGCATTCCAGCGGCGACCGGATCCGGCGCGGAGGCATCACCAAGACCGGCAACCGCGAAGCGCGGCGGATGCTGGTGGAAGCGGCCTGGAGCTATCGCTACCCGCCGCGGGTCTCGACCGGCAAGACCGACGTCGTCTCTCGCCAGCCGAAGGTGGTGCGGGACGTGGCGTGGAAGGCCCAGGTGCGCCTGTGCGATAGATATCGCCGTCTCAGCGCCGGCGGCAAGCGGCCGACTGTCGTCATCGCCGCTATCGCTCGGGAGCTGTCGGGCTTCATCTGGGCGATCGGTCAGGAGGTGCGGCCAGCGGCGCCTTGAGCGCCGAGCCCTGGCCCGTCAGGCCGGGGGCGGAGCGGAAGGTCAGGGACATCCTCGAGAGCCCAGTGGGCAGGCCATGTGCCGACGCCCGACCTAAGTCAGAGGCCAGCCCGCGACGAAAAGCGTTCATGCGGTAACCAACACGCGAATGGAAGACTGATCGACCGTCGCCAACGCCGCTCCGCCCCCAACCTGACGAACCTCTCATCCTGCTCATCTCCGCGCCTGCGGCGCGGAAGGGTTTTGCACGTCCAGACACTTGAAAAAGGACATGGAAGGGCTCCGCCCTCGCGCGGG
>VAFM01000002.1 GCA_005768725.1 Blastochloris viridis
AAAGGGTACATCAGCTAAGTTAAAAAGTGCTGGGGAGCTGTTTTAGCCCGCGCCTTAAAGTTAAAGCACTTCAAGAATTCCCTTCTCACCCTCTTTATACGCATCCTTCGCTTGCATGGCCTGCATCGCCTGCTTCATCTTCTCGATCATCTCATTGGCATCAACAACGGCCTCTTCGCCATCTTTAATGCCCATGGCTTCCTTCAAACGCTTCTGAACTTCATCATTGATAGCCTGCTCCACAGCAGCACGTTGCTCCACCGGCATGGCAGCAAGCTCGTCTTCGCTTACCCCCATTTCGTCCATCACGTCTTCACGCAATTCCTTCATCATCCACTTCCAGTAGCCCTCAATGCCACCAGAGGTCATCTCACGCAGGGCATCCAGGGCATCTTTGGCACCGGCATCCATGCGGTCATTGTAAAGGCCCGCCGCCTCATCCTTCTTCGGAGTATCGAGCATGGCGATTTTAAAGCCATCCGCGCCACCCGCATCCTTCTTATCCTTGAAAACCGTATCAAGAGCAGTGCCAAGTGCACCTCCCAGTAAACCGACGGCAAGACCTTGCAACATAACCATGTCCTTTCGTTATGCTTTTCCTATGCAAAATCCATACCAATTAACAGATTACGAAGCCCACGCCACAGACAGAAGAATCCGGCGCAAAGCAACGTCTCTATCGGCTCCACACGCGAGGCTACAAACGCTTCCACGGTGTTTTTTGGCGGGGCGCCGAATACAAACAAAGTATTTCAGCCCCGCCAAAAAGTGCTGTGGGAGTGTTTTAGCCCGCGCATCTCTTCTGCCACTTAGCTCTAACAAATCCGGCCACCATCATCGTATCCATCAAACCAGCCGCCGGTGGTCGTAACGTAAACTTGCCATTCCACCAGCGAACGCGGCCCTGCTTCATCAATGCGGTATAGTAATCGCGCAGTTTCCGTGGCTGAGCCTTTTCATCTCCCCACAGATACACAGGCTTACCGGCGCTGGCAGCCTCGCTCACCATACTCACACTGTCAGCGGTCACCACCACCGCATCGGCCAAAGCCAGGTAGGCCAGATACGGGTTATCCCGACCCCCTTCGTCAGGAGACCACATGAAGTACTCCAACCCGCTGCTCTTGAGCGTACTCTCCAACGCCTCGGTCACGTCCTTGCCAGTGCGGCGGCTCGTTGTCACAAGCAGGCCCGCACCGTTCTCTTTAAAGAGCTTGGAAAGTTCCCGGATAAGATTCCGCGCATCCTCCACCTCAAAGCGCGCACGCTTGCTCGTTCCACCCACAAGCACTGCCACTTTGCTGCCGCGCACATGGCTCAGGCGCTTACGCCAGCGGTCAGCTTCCAGCTGTAATTTTTCGCGGGTGATGCGGTTGGGCGCACCCAGCGTCACCACCACATTATCGGCAGCCGGGTAGCGGTCATGCTGTTCCACCGCCACCACATCAAAATCCTTGGCACTCCCGGCTGGGCGCATCAACGCCACGGTAAACAGACGTGGGTCCGCCTTCTTCAAGGCGCGCACTACGCGACTGATCTGGTAACCCGACGTGATCAGCACATCATAATTCCGCACGTCACGGGCAATCCGGCCATAGTCCTCATACAGCCAGCTCACCGGCAGCATGCGCAACAACTTGCTGGAATATTTAGGCTTCATCGTCACGATTTCCGGGTCCTTGATCCCCAGCATTTCGGCAACCCCAAGGCTACGGTTCTGGGCACCGGTGCGCCCGTCCGAGAACACCAGCACGCGCGCCTTGGCGATATCCTGCATATCCTGCAAATCCATTTCGCCGTCGCGCCGCAATGCCATCATGGTGACGTTCCTTTTTTCTTTTTCTGAAGTTAAGCTGAGTATGGACCGCTACTTGTCGCGCGTCACGCAATAACGGGCGATAAGGCGCAGCAGGTCAGCCTCAGGCCCAAAGTCCTGAATTTCCGCCAGCGCGCGCTCACACTCTTCCACGGCACGCTTCTGGGCACCTTCAAGGCCAAGCAGGCTTACAAAGGTGGTCTTGCCCGCTTTGGCATCCTTGCCCGGGGTTTTGCCCAGCACTTCGGCGGTACCGGTAACATCCAGAACATCGTCATAGACTTGGAAAGCCCGACCGATGGCATCGCCAAACCGCACCATGCGCAAACGCAGGTCATGGTCAGGCGTATGCGCGGCCGCGGCCAGCACCACACCGGCTTCACAGCAGGCGGTAATGTTCATGCCGGTCTTCAGGTAGTTCATGCGGGCCAGGTCATCTACACCCAGGTTGGTGGGCTTATCCCACTCCCACTGCATGTCCACCATCTGTCCCAGCACCATCCCGATGCTCCCACTGCTCCGCGCAAACAATCTGATAATTTCGAGCCTTACAAGAGGATCTTTATGCACGCGCTCACGCGTCAAAAGCTCATAGGCTCCGGTCTGAAGCCCATCGCTCGCCAGAATCGCCGTCGCCTCATCAAATTGTTTGTGGGCGGTCGGACGACCTCGACGCAAATCATCATTGTCCAGGCTCGGCAGGTCATCCTGAATCAGGCTATACGTATGGATCATCTCCATCGCACTCCCCACCCAGTACGCACCGTCGCCTTCATAGCGTCCTAAGCGAGAGGCCGCGATAACCAGCGCCGGGCGCAAACGCTTGCCACCGGCAAAAGTGCTGTAGCGCATGCACTCCAGTACACGGTCACCATGCTGGCTTTGCAGGGTCGGAAGCCAGTTATCCAGGCACTCCTCAACCTTGCCAGAAATCGCTTTCAGTTCGGTTTGCAAAACCTGCTGTTCAGCATCGTTCAAAATCAGATGACTGTTCATGATTACTCTCCTACCTGAAACGCCACGGTGTCGCCCTGCGCGTTCATCACCTTTTCAACTTTCATCTCGGCCTGGGCCAACTGCTCCTTGCACACGGTCACCAGCTTCATGCCTTGCTCAAAGGCTTTCAGCGCTTCGTCCAGAGGCACATCGCCCTGCTCCATGCGGGCTACCAGCTTCTCAAGCTCGGCCATGTGCTGTTCAAAGGTCGGGGTCTTTTCCGTCATCTCACTTCATCCCTATTTGGAAATCTTAGTATAGTAGGCCAGATATTGCCCCACAATCACGTCTTCGCTGTATTCGCGGTTGAACTTCGCTAACGCACCATTCACCAGATTTGTCTGCAAACCTGTGTCATTCGCCAGTTTCAAAATAGCGTCGCGCAAGGCGGCACTATCCTCTACCGGCACTTTCAAACCGGTTGCCCCCTCATCTACCAGCATGGCAAGCCCGCCAGTATCAGCCACAATCACCGGCACTTCATGAATCCACCCATCCAGACACGTATTGCCAAGCGGCTCATGGCGGCTCGGTGCCAGCCAGATATCCGACGCCGCCGCAAATGGCGTCACACTGTCCTGCCATCCGGCCCATACCACACGGTCATTCACACCCAGCGTCTTGGCCAGTTCGGTCAATTCCTCGCGCAGAGGGCCTTCGCCCACCAACAACAGCTTAAAATTTTCGGGCAAATGCGCCAATGCCGTCAAAGCAAGGTCAACGCCTTTCACCTTATGCAAGCGCCCCGCCATCACGCACACCACATCGGTCGGGGCAAACCCCAATTCCCGGCGTTTGGCGTCACGCACATCTTTCCAGCCTTGTGCAGGTGCCGGAATAAAATTGGAGATCATCGTAACCTTGTCCGCTTGCCAACCATTCGTGCGGCAGTAGTTGCACAATTCTTCGGTATTACACACAAGGCGCTCCACTTTGCCCCGGTAATACTTCAAATCGTAAAAACCACCCAAGCGCCCCACGGTCGCCCACGCACCTTTGGGCACAAAACGGGTCGCGCGGTTCATCCAGCTCATCACCACATGCGGCTGGAACTCTTTAGCGATCCGCCGCACCATGCCGCCAGTACGCCAGTCGAAAATCCCCCCGAAAGGCACACTTTTGTGCGGCACCCCGGCCTCACGCAGCAAACCCTCCATCCAGCTATCCTTGCGCACCACGGCCAGAACATCCACCTCCGGGTGTTTGTTCAGCGCAACTAAAAACCGATACGCAAACATTTCGGCGCCGCCAGGTTTGGCGGCACCGATCATCTGGATGACCTTAATCATAAACTAGCGTCCGTGGGCGCCGGGCTTCACAACGACCGAGGCACGACGACGCTTCTTCAATTCGCTGCCACCCCACCCGGCACGCCAGCCCAGCATGGTGGAAACGATCAGGAAGGTCAGCCACCAGCCGTTAAAGATGCTGGTATTGGCAAGGCCGGTCACCAAAAAGGCGATAAAGCTGGCAAACGCCGCCACACCATAAAGGTTGCCTTTGGCATAACCGTAAAAGCGCCACAGAATCAGTCCCAGCAAGGTAAACAGAGCCACAGCACCTACAATACCGCCTTCCACCAGAATTTGCAGAATCCAGTTATGCGGGTGCAGGTCAATCGCTCCGGGCATATTGCGGTAGTTCATTACACCAGCCCCAAACAGCGGGTTGACGAGGAAACTCTCCCACGCCTGTGCCCATACCTCACCACGCCCACTCAGCATGCCACGGGCCGAAACTTCGGATTCATCCATGATCAGAATACGGTTGGACACAAATTCCCATCCAGCTGCCAGCGTATAAAGGCCAACACCTAAAGCCACCAATGCCAGACCGGCCAGCCAGTGCTTTTTATGGATAACCAGCCCATGGTAACGGCTGGCCATACCCAAAAATACGAACAGACCAACGGCCAAACCAACCCATCCGGCGCGCCCACCGCAGGTGATGGCAACAACCAGACCAAATGCAGCCGCATACGGCGCAATGCGGATGGCAAAAGGCTCACCTTCGCGGCTTTTCACGGTCAGGCGGGCCCATACAAAGGGCAGAATGACCGCCAGAATCCCGCTCATAAAGTTCAACCGGTAGGGCGTCAGCGCCTTGTCGGCACCATGCAGGGCTCCGCTCAGGCGCGGCTCATGGGCCAGCGCATCAATAAGTGCAAGGCCGCATACGGCCATGGTGGCAATCGCCAGTACTTTCAACAGAAGCTCAAGGTGGCGGCCCGGCATCTCACGCAGGGTAATGAACAGACTGGCTGCCCCTAGAGAGAACAACGCCACCTGCCCCCACTGCTCCAGTGCATACAGCGGGTTGGGGCCCATGGCCACGCCCGGCATAAGGGCGGCCAGTAAAACGATAACCGCCAGCGTGGTGCGGCTGTTCAGCAAAAGCTTAACGGTCGCCCGCAGGCTTTCATCCTTGGTCGCCATCAGGCCTGTAATGATACCCAGCACCAGCAGGCCGAACATCAGGCTTTTCCCAAACAGCATAGAAGGCAGGGAAAGCCCGATCAGCACGGCGCTGGCGCGCCATAAAATGTGTTTATCTTCTTGCAGCATGGCGGCACTTTAACCCAAGGGCAGCGCCTTACACCAGCCAAATCATGTTGCGTTCGCCAAAAAAAGCGGCCTTGACATCACTACGCCCTCCCCGCCACAATTCGGGTATGAATCAACCTATCGCCCACTTCTTTATCATCGGCGGCCTTGGTGGCGGGCGTTAGCCCGTCTTTGTGTATTCCCATTCTCTGTTAAATCCACTACAAACTACCTGTTAAGGAAAGCTATTTTCATGCCCGCAAAAGATATGTCCGAACTCGTCAGCCTCTGCCAGCGACGCGGCTTCATTTTCCAGTCCGCCGATATTTATGGCGGTATGAAAGGCCTGTACGACTTCGGCCCGCTGGGTGTCGAGCTGAAGAACAACATCAAGCGCAGCTGGTGGAGCAGCATGGTGTACGAGCGCGACGACGTCGAAGGCATCGACGCCGCCATCATCGGCCCGTCTGTCACGTTCGAGCAATCCGGCCACGCCGCCACCTTCAACGACCCCCTCACCGAATGCCGCGAATGCAAAGCCCGCATGCGGACGGATAAAATGAAGGACCCGACGGTCTGCGAAAACTGCGGCAGCAAAAACCTGATGGAACCGCGCGCGTTCAACATGATGTTCAAAACGCAATACGGCCCCACCGAAGACAGCGGCTCGGTCGCCTACCTGCGCCCGGAAACCGCCCAGCACATTTTCATGAACTTCAAGAACGTGCTGGATACAACGTCCCGCAAACTGCCCTTCGGTATCGCCCAGATCGGTAAAGCCTTCCGTAACGAGATCATCGCCCGCAACTTCGTGTTCCGCGTACGGGAGTTCGAGCAGATGGAACTGGAATTCTTCGTGAACCCCGGCGAAGACGAAAAGTGGCACGAGTACTGGCTGGAAGCCCGCCTGAAGTGGTGGGAATCGGTCGGCGTTCCGCGCGAAAAGATCAAGGTGGTAGATGTCGCGAAAGACGACCTCGCCCACTACTCCAAGCGCACGTTCGACCTCGAGTACGAATACCCCCATGGCTACGACGAAGTGGAAGGTATCGCCAACCGTACCGACTACGACCTCGGTAACCACACCAAGCACCAGGCCGATCTCAACCTGACCGCCCACGTGCACGAGAACACCCGCTCCAACGCCCGCCTGGCAGTGCAAGATCTTGAAGCGAAGAAGTGGGTCGTCCCCTACGTGATCGAGCCGTCCGCCGGTCTGGAACGCGCCTTCTTGGCCATCCTGAACGAGGCCTACACTGAAGAAACCCTTCCCGCCAAAGAAGGCAAAGAAGCCGAAACCCGCACGGTGCTGAAGTTCAAACCGCATCTGGCCCCCATCAAAGCCGCGGTCATTCCGTTGGCTAAAAACAAGCCGGAACTGGTCAATTTGGCCCGCGGCATCAAGGCCGACCTGCAAAAGCTGGGTCTGGGCCGCGTGATCTTCGAAGACACCGGTAACGTCGGTAAGGCCTACCGCAAGCACGATGAAATCGGCACGCCGCTGTGCGTCACGGTCGACTTCGACAGTCTGGAAGACAACGCCGTCACCGTCCGTAACCGCGACACCATGGAGCAGGAACGCATCCAGATCGCCTACCTCTCCGCCTACCTGCGCAAGTTCTACACCCTGTAAAACCGCGCAAACCCTAAAACAAAAAGCCGCAGGATGTACCTGCGGCTTTTTGCCACCCATAAAGTGTTATTCGCTATCGGTATCGTTGGCGAGAGCCTTGACCAAAGCCAGAACCTTTGCCCGTACCGTGGGGTCACCGATCGTAAGGAATGCCTTATTCAAAGCAATTCCTTCACCCGAAGCGATGAAGTCCGTCATCGCCTTCATGTCCGAAGACACTTCCGCCGCCGAGGCATCCGGAGCACTTTCGAAGAAGTACGAAACCGAGACCTGCAGAATACGTGCGATAGCCTGCAAGCGGCTGGCGCCGACGCGGTTGGTGCCCTTCTCGTATTTCTGGATCTGCTGGAACGTAATGCCCAGCTGTTCACCCAGTGCACCTTGGCTTAGGCCGAGCATGGTGCGGCGCATCCGGATACGGCTTCCAACATGGATGTCGATGGGGTTCGGAGACTTTACGTTCTTCATCACCATCTTTTCCTCTACTTGGACGGCCGCTGGCGAAACGTTTGCCGGAACAGTCGCAGTTGCGGCAACAAGTCGGGGTCGCCCCCGCTTGGAAGGCGCACCTCCACCGCCAGCACGGTCTACGACCATGTCATTTGCAACGACAACAGCCGAAACCCGCACACGAGACATACGCGCCAACTGGCGAGTAACACGATTACCCATATGTTCTTTTCCTTGTGAGAATCCCCGTAATCTCGCCTCCCAAAACGGGATGTCAGTGTTCAAAAAACAAAAAATGGGAGGCAGTCCCCCTCACGTAGGTAGAACCCCTAGGAAATTCAACCCCCTCTCCATCAAAGCCAGATTTTCAGGAACCTCCCCCTTTCCTCGCCATTTTCCTTATCCATGGTTCAACCAAGGGAAGAAAAACCACATGCCACACCAAACCCCAGCCCAAGAGCGCAAGGTGCATAAGGTCATGCACGAATTCAAAGAGGGCGATCTGAAATCCTCAACCGGCCATAAGGTAAAAAGCCCCAAGCAGGCCATCGCCATAGCACTGTCCGAGGCCGGTGCAAGCAAGCCCCCCTCCAAGCGCGGCACAACCAAACGCGGTAAAGCCGCCCAAAAGGCGATCAACACGCGCGAACGCAAAGAAACAAAACACTAAGGGAGACCACATCATGGCAACCGACACCCAACGCAGCCCACGCCCATTTGAAGAGGACACAACCGAACGCGGCCCCGGCAAAACCGATGGCGCCGCCACCAACGGCATCAGCGGTAAATTTACCAGCCGCTCGGGCCGTAAGTCAGAGACCGCGGTTCCCGCCAAACGCACCACAGTAAAGTCATCCGCCAATAAGCAGCCGGGCGGACGCTCTCCGAATGGCGCAGGCGGCCCTACCGCCGCAGCCGGAACAGCCCGTAAGGGCAACCGTATCGAGGCGGCACGTCAAGCGCGCGAAGCAAACCACTAATCCCTTACAAAACTCAGGGTTTACAAGTCCTATCAAGCTTTGCTAGCGTCGAAGAGTTGTAAAACACTTGAAAAGGAAAACTGATGTGTAAATGCGGTTGCGATAGCGGCGTCCACGAGGGCGAACCCAATTTCGCTGAAGACCATCTTCAGGACGAGCATCGGCGCCATACGCCGGCCCATTCCGAAGACTAACACATACCATGCCGGGGCTCGTCCCCGGCATCTTCTTGAGTCGTGTCATATATTTCCGTTGCACAACCTGTTATATTTTCATACGTTAACGGGGTCGCGGTAGGCCACTTAGGAGGCTGTACCTCCACCTCACCTGTTTTCCGCGCCGGCCGCGACACTCTTGATTCCGCATTGTAGGGGAGAATCTCATGAACATAAGAAGTCTTCTGATTGGTTCAGCCGCAGCTCTCGCTGCAAGCTCCGCCGCGTATGCAGCGGATGCGGCTTCCAATATCGGCTCCATCAACCGTGCATGTACATTTCCACAACCGGAGGCGATCGCGTTCGTCAAACCGGCCTACGATTTGAACATTCCCGAATCCTACACAACGATCGACACCGGCAACAGCACGCAGATCGTCGCAGTCGGCTGCGAACCTCTCTGCCCGATTCCGAAGGATCTGATGAAGCTGTCCAGCAGCATCCACCATTCTCTCGACTCGGAGGGCGGCACAACGGTCGTCTGACCCCCTGCCCCAACTCACGAATGCCCGGCGCAAGCCGGGCATTTTTGCGGTTTGTACTGTCCGATGAATTCCCGTTTGCCACCCGCCGTCCCGCATCGTATGCTGTGTACAGCGATGCCTCGCAAGCGAGGTAGTCTCACTCCTCATTTGCCCGCGTCATCGCGATATTACTCAAAGATAAGGAGAGAGCAGCATGCGCTATTTCAGCTTCAGTTTCTTGAGTTTCCTGAGCCTTCTCGCCTTCGCGTTTTTCCGGCCCACGCTGTACCTGCGCCCGCAGGAACGCGCCAACAGCCTGCTGCGCCGCTCGCTTCGCCTCAAGCCGCGCGGCTGGAAGAGTACCATCGCCCACCCCGCTGTCGGCGGCCTGATGACGCTCGGTTCCACCGCTCTCCACGCCGGGCGCCGCCGCCTGATGAACGACGCACGTCTGCAGATGGTCTGACACCATCCATCATGTAACGAAAATGCCCGGGTTCGCCCGGGCATTTTTACAGACCAAAGTCTACTTCGTCCCTAACCGGGCAAACCAGTCATGGGCCCCAGTCTGTACATCCAGCACCTTCAAATCCTTATCCAGAACATACGTTACAGGCACCGCCGCAGCACCCAACTTCTCACGGGTCACAATGCCGTTGGCATCGTACCAGACACGTACACCCGCACCCCATTCCTGCTTCTTCAAAAAGTCTTTCACGGTCTGCACATCGCCATCGGTCGCAATCGCTACCACGGTGTAATGGCCTTGCTTACCAAGCGCATCCAGCGTCGGCATTTCCTTCAGGCACGGCGGGCACCAGGTAGCCCATACGTTCAGCACCACGGGCTTGCCTTCAACCGCCACATCCTTAAGCGGCTGCGCCTCACCATCCAGCGTATAAACTTCCAGGGAAGAGATATCCTGCCCCACCCACTTTTCAAATCCCTTAGAAACCTTGCCGGAACCGCTCTCTCCGCACGCGGCCACCATCAAGGCCAGCGCAATCACAACCCCGCGCAGCATTAGCCGTACACCGCCGGGCTGGCGCCAGCAGGCGCTTGGGTCGCTTCCACGCCGCCCTTCAGGCAGGCCGTGGCAAACAGGCGCCACTTCTGGCTGGCACTAATCTGGGGCAAAGCAAAGCTGTAACAAACCGCGGTTCCCATCATCAGGCCAAAGAACATCTCAGTAGCCTGCTCAGGCGTTATGGCACGCTCCAGCACGCCTTGGGCTTCCCCAAATTTCAGTAACTGCACAACCTGCGCACGCACCTTGGCGTTCAACAGCTTCAGGCGTTCAGCCAAAGGCTCGCTTTCAGTGCTGCCGCCGCCCAGCATCATGCGGGCAAGCCCGGGGTGACCTTCCAGAAAGGCCATGTGCTGTTCAAATACCAGTTCCAAACGCTTGGGCGTATGTTCGGTCTGCTTGGCGGCAGCGTTCAGCGGCCCCAGCAGATTGCTTTCCATATAGCCGGCAATGGCTTCAAAAATCTCGTCTTTGCTCTTGTAGTGACGGTAAATAGCGCCATCGGTAACGTGAATCTCGGTCGCGATGCGCTGTACGGTGAGCTTATTGGAAGGATTTTCCAGCAAAGTAGCCACAGCCTTCAAAATACGCAGTTGTCCGGCAGTCAGTTCCGAGGTCGAGCGACTCATGATTCAGGAAATCCTTCTCTTCTTATCCAGTAAACGTACGCTTACTCCAAAACCCCCTCACCGACAAGCATTCCGGCAAAAACCTTGACCATCGGTTAGGCGCATGCAACGCTTGTCACCAGTATGCGCCATCCCAAACCGTTCGAAAGGATACGATTATGGGTGCAATTCTCACGTTCCAACCGCGTAAAACACTTTACCCCGAAGCCTTCACCGTCGGCACCTATCTCTGGCTTGGCGCCGAAGATAAAAGCAAAGGCCATCCCATCCGGATTACATCCGTGGATCTCGACAGCAGGACATTCTCCTACATCGGCCTGGATACCGCGGAAACAGACGAACTCTCCTGCCAGATGAGCAGCCGCAGACTCCACCCGACAACCCCGGAGGAAATCTCCGCCTACATCGGTTATCAACTGATGCTGCTGGAACCGCAGCGAACCTACTGGCAAGTTATCAAGGACGGTCTCCGTCAGCTCCGCAAACAATTGCTCAATCACCGCGAGGAAAAACAGGTTCACCACGCCTATAGAACCCGCATGAAGTCATTCGATCTCATCTGAAAAACCTCCGGCCACCTTATAAGGGGCCGGTTTTTTCATGTCTCCCTTCCTCTATCTTGCAATTGTATACTAATTATTCTATACATCCTTCATCTCAACACTTTCTCAGGAGCCGGATATGCCTCCCGAAATCCCCGCCCCGGCCCCCACATTTGTGGACATGCTGGAACCCTACGTCAGGGCGCTCGCCGCTCTGTTCGAATTCTTCTTCCCTACTCTGCAGCGCATTCTGGCCGAGGGTCTGGCCGAATTCATCATGGTCACCGCCATCATTTCCATGGCAGTGTATGTGCTCAAGTACGCCAAAGACCAGTACAAGCACTATCGACGGATGGACGACAAGACCATCAGCTTCAGCATCAATTTCATCCATAAGGGCACACTCAAACTGCGCCCGGTCACGGAAGAAATTGTAATTGAAGAGCTGTTCAAACAGCTCATCCGCCAGAAGGTCTTCATCAAAGCCATCCGCAAAACGCCGAAGGATAAAACCGTGGTCTGCCTCCCGATCAAATTCGAGAGCAGTATCATGGGCACTATCCAGAGCCATGTCTCAAAGGACTTCGGCAACGAGTTCTTTGCCGTCGCCGCAGGCCGCGAGATGGAAATGGAGACATACGTTATGATGATCACCTACGAGCGCTACGAGGATGTGCCTCTGCGCAAAGTGCGTATCATCTTCACACATACGTCGCTGCTCGAGTCTCTGCCTCCCTACGAAGAGTCAGGACTGATCTTTGAAAAGCAGCACCAGCAGAAACGCCTTCTTACACTGCGTGAAATCCACGACACCTACTACGCGATGCCGGAAGAACGGCGCGCCAACCATCGTCTGGAACTCCCGCAGGACTGTGTGGAAACGAAGCAGATCGACAATGTCGTCCCTCTCCGCCCCCACACCGAGAAAGCGATGTAACGCAAGCAAAAGGCCCCCTTGCGGGGGCCTTTAATGTAGACACCTGAAAGGAACCTCACGCGGAGCTACAAACGATCATCCTGATGGGATTTGACGAAGCGACGTGTACAGATAATACACGAAATTCGGCAAATCGCGTCAGGGGGTCGTTTTAGCCCACACCTTTCCAGAGGCTAGAGAGCCTTGTCTTTCTTCATGATGAAGTACTGCTGCCCCACACTCAGAATGTTGTTGGTCAACCAGTACAGCACTAAGCCAGCCGGGAACCACAGGAACATCACGGTCATGAACGCAGGCATCCACTTGAACATGATAGCCTGGGTCGGGTCAGCCGGCGCCGGGTTCATCTTGAACTGCGCCCACATGCTAATCCCCATCAGTACCGGCAGCACATACAGCGGGTCGTGCACGCTCATGTCGGTGATCCACAGGCCCAGCGGCGCATGGCGGAATTCAAACATCACCAGCACCACCTTATACATGGCAAAGAAGATCGGGATCTGAATAAGCATCGGCCAGCAACCGCCCATGGGGTTCACTTTCTCGCGCTTGTACAGAGCCATCATTTCGGTCGCCAGCGCCTGCTGGTTATCCTTGTGCTTGGCCTTCAGATCTTCCATTTTCGGCTGCAGGCGGCGCATTTTCGCCATCGCGTGGTAGCTCTTGTTGGCCAGCGGGAACGTCGCCAGCTTCAACAGAATGGTCAAACCGATAACAGCCAGACCCCAGTTGTGCACGTAGCCATGGATCCATGCCAGCACATGGTAAAGCCCCTTCACCAGCGGGCCAAACCAACCCCAGCTGATGGCACGGTCAAGCTCATGCCCGGCCGCTTGCAACTGGCCATAATGCTTCGGGCCCACGTACAGCTGGTAGCTCACGCTCTTGGTTTCGTTGGGGCCAACAACCACGTTCGGCCAGCTTACACTCGCGGTGTAAACATCCTGCGCGGTACCGCCCACATTCAATTCCTTAAAGCGGAACTGACGCTGGCTGTCCACCTGCGCACCGTTCAGGTCACCCGGCAGAATCGCAGTCAGGAAGTACTGGCTGGTAATACCCCACCAGCCGCCTTTGCCTTCAACCACGTCGCTCTTACCGTCGTCCTTCAGCTTGGAATACTTGGTTTCATATTGCTGGAAACCGTCATCAGCTTTCTCAACAACGCCCATCGGGCCAAAGTAGTTTACCCAGTTGCTGCGCTCGTTCGGCCAGTAACCGTCGGCGCGGTGCACTTGCACGTAGGGGGTCAGGCTCACCGGCAGGGTGGCGCCGTTGTACACGCGCTCAACCACATTCATCACGTAGCTGTCGGGGTTCATGCTCACTTCGCGCTGGAAGACCTGTCCGCTCGCATTGCGCCAGATCATGATAACCGGCTTACCGGCCGAGCTATCGCCCTCAACTTGCCATACGGCGTTCTCGCCCGGGCCTTCAATCCCGGCACCGGCCCAACCGGCGGCCACGTATTCGGCGTACTTACCGGTCGGCTTGAGGAAGGTAAAACCTTCCGGATCATCAATCTCGCCCTTGTAACTCTTCAGGGTCAGCATGTCCAAACGGGCACCCTGGGTATTGATGCTCGCATCGACACGCTCATTCCCGACCGAGACACGTACCGCCTGAACCGGCGCGACGGCTTCGGTACCAGAAACCGTACCCGCCGCCACAACCGGCGTCGCCCCCTGCTCGGCGGCAACGGTGGCGACCTTCTCAATGGCGGGCTTGTTGGCACCGGCCAGAGACGTTCCGAAGAAACGCATGGCCGCCCAGTCGCTCACCAGCAGAATGGAGGCGCTGGCAGCAAGTGCCCAGATCATCCGGTTATTCAGGCCCTTGTCGTCCTTTTTCATCATAATAGTAGGTCTCCCTCATTCAAATGAGGGGCTTATAGCATCTTAGGCGCGGCTCTGCCAGTCAACTACGGCATCAATCGGCCAGATAAACGTCGCAATCTGCAGCAGCAGGTTGTCACGGATCATGGCCAGCGCCAGCAATTCCAACGCGATCACAAGCGCGATCACCCATTTGGTCGGCCATTTCCAGGCGATAACAAACCCCAGCAGCATGAATCCCACATCCGAAACCGAGTTCAGAATGGTATCACCCGAATAATCACTATCCGCCGTCTCTGTCCGGTACCGGTGGATCACCCACGGCGTATTCTCAAAAATTTCCCACACGATCTCCATACCCGCGGCCCCCAGCAGTACATAAGGCATCGGCCATTTGGGGAAGACCCAGCGCAGCAGCGCATAAAACAAAATGCCATGCACCATATGAGACGGCGTGTACCAGTCGGCAATATGCTGAGAACTCCCTTCCCCATCCCATAGCTTGACCCCGCAACTGCATACCCACGGCAATCCCATGGCAAACAGCACAGTGACCTGAGAGACAACCGAAGCGCCCAGCACATACGGCCAGAACGAAAGAAGACATTTACGAAGCGGAACCATCGTTACGGCAACACGCACAACCACCGCTTTGTTCCGGCTTACTTTTTAGCGGCGGTACCGGGTCGTAGCCATGCCCGCCCAGCGGCCCGCAGCGGGCCACACGCTTGGCCGCCAGTACGCCACCTTTCCATACGCCATGCACCATCACGGCCTCCTGGGCATAGTGGCTGCAACTGGGTTCAAACCGGCAGCGGCGCCCTATAAATGCGCTTAACGTAAGCTGATAGACCCGTATCAGTCCCCACACGGCTTTGCGGGCAAAATGATTCAGCATGTAATTCCGGCCTCGGTCAGCGCCTTGCGCATGTCCTTTACCAGATACTTATAATCAATTTCGAGAATCGGTGCCTTGGCCACCAGCACCAGCCACTTCCCCTGCCCTGCGGCATCAGGGTTCAGGCGGCAAACCTCATCAAATACGGCCTTTAAACGACGGCGCGCACGGTTGCGGGCCACGGCATTGCCAACACCTTTGGTGCTGGCCGTAAAGCCCACCGCCAGACCATCTTCCGCTTCAACATCCAGATACTGAACAACAAAAGACTGGGTCGAAGCTCTCCGACCCAGTTTAACCTTCAGAAAATCCGACCTGACCATCAGGCGACGCACGCGCACCGCCATAATAACCAGTTCCTAGCGCTGGTATTGAGCGAAAGGTGCGGTGCTCAGGCGCTTACGGCCAGCGGCGCGGCGGCGCTTCAGAACCTTTTGACCGTCGCTGGTCTTCATACGGGCGCGGAAGCCGCAGCTGCGCTTCTTCACAACTTTGCTCGGCTGATAAGTACGTTTCGTGGCCATGGTGGCTCCTATCCGTTCAGTCTGTTACTAATCTCTTGTCCAACCTTTGGTGGCGCCGTTTCGGCAGCCGGGTTGTCCCATCTCTGGGCGCGTTTGCCACATTGCAACGGGCGCGTCAACCCTAAAAGTACAAGGGATACTTGACGACCCCCCGCCTCCGCGCCTAGGTTGCCACCTGACAACGCCGTAAAGCCTTGCTCTTACCCCAGTAAAAACAAGACCAAACGCGGTAGATAACACGAAAAGGGCCCCCTTAAATGAACCTCCTTACCCGTTCCTTCATCAGCACGGTTATCGCTGCCGACCTCCTTGCCGTGGTCTACTTCGGCGGCACATATATCCTCACCGGCAGCATGTTGCCGCACCATGAGGAAACCAAGATCATCGTCGCCGGCGCCGAAGAAACCTCCTCCGAAGGCTCCGCGCCCAAGGCGGCCGAACCGGCCTTCGATCCCGCTACTTATGTAGCCAATGTCGAGAACGGTATGAAAATATCTGCCAAGTGCAAAGCCTGCCATACCTTCGAGCAAGGCGGCGCCGACCGCACCGGTCCCAACCTTTGGGGTATCGTAGGCGCACCGGTCACCCACAAAGAAGGCTACTCCTACTCCAGCGCTATGATCGCCGAGAAGGCCAAGATCGGCAAATGGGACAAGGAACACCTGAACGCCTACCTCGAAAACCCGAAGGAATACGTCCCGGGCACCAAAATGCAGTTCAACGGTATCAAAAAGCCGTCTGAACGCGCCGACCTCGTGGCCTGGCTGGAAACCCTCAAGTAGGCTCCACCCATAAAAAGAAAGGCGGCCCCAGGGCCGCCTTCTTTGTGCGATATCACGCTATTTTACACTGTAACGGGCTGCCGTTTTTCGTCCTCTTTCTTGAAGAACCTGGCCGATACAGCCGACCAGAGCGAAACAGCCGAGAGAACGACGTAGAAGAAGGAACACATCCCAAGCACCAGCAGCCAGCCATGGTTATATGACTGAACGACCAGACAGTAGAACGCCACCACCGCCAGCACCAGCAAAGCAAAAGCCCAGCGGATGCCAAAATCCCGGAACAGCGGAAACCAGGACGCCACGAACAGATACGCGAAAAGACCATAGAGAACTTGCGCCTCACCCGTGATCTGGGAATCCTTCCAGGCATCCGGAACTGACGCTACCGCCGCAGCCATGGTCACCAAAGTCACAAACCATGTCACAATCTGGACGCGAATCGAATCGGTAGTTTGCATAGAAACCTCCTGAAAACAGGGTTAGAACGAAACGAACTTACTCAGATGAAGTTCAAAGTGTAACCCCATAGAACTTAATGACAAAGCAAAAAGGCGGCCCAAAGGCCGCCTTTTGTAACAAACACCGTTACCGCTTTGAAGAAATACTCCAGCGAAAAAGAGCGCTAATAGCCAGATATACTAACCAAATCACCCCCATAAGAAAGAGCAGTATAACGCTGAAAGCAAAGTCTTGGACGCCCTCAATCCCCGCTACCCGCAAACGCGGTTCAGCCGACATTGCCAGAAGACCAAGCCCCGTGAGCAATACGAACATCACACTCAAAAAAGCGCGGTTATTCGCATGCTCCGAGAATGCGAGCAGCGCAAAAGCCGCCACCACACACAAAGCGCCAAGCGTCGGTTTCAAGAGGGTATGCAGGGCAAACTGAAAGGCAAACACGCTGCTTGCCAAGGCAAAGAGAATACTCACCAGCCGAAGCTCCATAGCTCATTCCTTTCTAACGAATCGTCAGGCTAAATCTTCATCTGGGTCGTCCTCTTGCAAAACTCTCGCAAGATATAACATTCCCAGCACAACGATGGTCACAGCAGACAGATAGCCCAGAACAGGCATATCCGAAGGAACGATAGTCACAGCGGCAAAAATCATGAACCAGATCATGATCCGGTAATGGTGCGCCGTAATCGGCTGTCCGACGAAGAGAGCCTGATCGATCAAGACCGATATCAAAGCCATCACAAAGGCCAGAGAGCCAAGAAACGGCAAGAAGGCTTTCTCAAGCTGAAAAGCATAGGCCATATGAAGGCCATAACTGATCAACAGAAAAACGATAACGTACAAGATTTTTCCAAACATTGCCCACCTCCGGCAGAGCGTTGCAGATAGCGCACACCCTAGCCCAAAACAAAACTACATACAATTCCCATTCCCGCCCCCTTCCCCTAAACTGCCTGCATGAAAAACATTGTAAAAACCCCCTTCACATTCCTCTCCAACCAGTCCGGCGCCATGTTCGGTCTCGATGCCCGTATCGCCCTCGCCATCTTCGGCATCCTGTCGGTCGTGGCCGGTGTCGCCGCCATCAACGTGTTTGGCCAGGCCAGCACCACGGCTATGGTGACCGAGTTCAGCAACATCAAAAAAGCCTATACCGAGTTCCACCTCGCAACCGGCGAACACACTACCCGCTTCATGGACCTCATCGATAACGACACCGGCTTCAGCGGCTGGTCCGGCCCATACATGGAAGGCATGCTGAGCGACAAATCCCGCCAGTACGGTACCTATAGCTTTGTCGAAGGCCGTCAGGATGTCGCAGGCGTGCCCCCGGTCGAATGCTCGGGCGGCGGTATCTGCGCCACGTGGCTGAAGCTCACTCAGGTGAAGGACAGCGTGGCCGCCGAAGTGGATAAAACCCTCGACAGCACCGCCACTGCCAACAGCGGCGTGTTCCGTATCGAGTTTGTCCCGGGCCCGAACGACACCGTCTACTACCTCATCGCCGCCAAGGGCGCCGGAGGATCAGAGTCCACCGCCAACCAGCAATAAACGGGTTGCATCAAAAAGCCCCCATCCGGGGGCTTTTGCATGGACATGCCTTTACAGCATGCGCACGGTGTCCACGTCAATTTCGGGGTCACCCATCAGGTGCTTTTCCACTTCACCGACGATCTCAACACGCGACTTGTCGCTCACCTTCATACCGGCCGGAAAGTCCTCGGTATCGATCTCAACCTGAATCTGTCCGGTGCTGTCGGCAAAAATATAGCGGTCGTTCTTCACGTGCTTCACAAGGCTACCTTGCAGCACAACCTTCTGGTCATCCACCGGCTTGGCCAGAATCTCCTTCACACTACCGGCAACCTTTTCGGCACTCGGGCCGGTGTACTGGGCGTAGGCTCCGGTGGCGGCAAGCACCATGGCGGCGGTTACAAAAAAACGTGTCTTCATCTTCATTCTCCTTGGTGTTGATGGGTTGCTAGCACAACGGAGCACATCCAAAAGCGTTCCACGTCACGGTCAAAAGCGGCCTCTCGCACGTACGTACGTATAGGCACGCGTACGCGGGTGCCTACGCACAGGTAAACCCTGTTGACACCAAGCAAAATATGCCGCACCACCTAGGGCCATGAGCGCTGTCGTAATCGTAGAGTCCCCCGCAAAAGCCAAAACCATCGAAGGGTATTTGGGCAAAGGCTATAAAGTCCTGGCCTCGTATGGCCACGTCCGAGACCTCCCGAGCAAGGAAAAGGCGGTAGAGCCGGATAACGATTTCGCCATGCATTACAAAGTGAGCGATGCCGCCAGCGAGAAAACGCTGAAGGGCATCATGCAGGCCCTCAAAGAAGCCGATACCCTCTACCTCGCAACCGACTTGGACCGCGAAGGGGAAGCCATCTCGTGGCACGTATGGGAAGAGATCAAGCGCCGCGACGCCAAGATGGCCGCCCGCCTGCACGTCCACCGTATCGAGTTCACCGAAATTACCAAATCCGCCCTGCAGCATGCCATTGCCCACCCGCGTGCTCTGGCGCTGAACCTTATCAATGCGCAGCAGGCCCGCCGCGCACTCGACTATCTGGTCGGCTTCACCCTCTCGCCCGTTCTCTGGCGCAAGGTCAAAGGCGGTCTGTCTGCAGGCCGCGTGCAGTCCGTAGCTCTGCGCCTGATTGCCGAACGCGAAGACGCCATCGAAGCCTTCAAGGCTGAAGAGTACTGGACCATCCACGGTAACTTCAGCACCGCCCAGGGCAAGCCGCTGCCCAGCAATCTGGCTGTCTACAAAGGCGACAAGGTCGAAAAATTCAGCTTCGTGAACGAAGCCCAGGCCGGTGCCGCCCAGTCCGCACTGCAACCGCTGTCCTACACGGTCTCAGCCTTGGAAAAAGCCGACAAGCGCCGCTACCCGGCCCCGCCGTTCATCACCAGCACGCTGCAGCAGGAGGCCGCCCGTAAACTCGGCTTCGCCGCCCGCCGCACCATGCAGACCGCCCAGCGCCTCTACGAAGCCGGTCACATCACCTATATGCGTACCGACAGCGTCAACCTGGCCAACGAAGCCGTGGCCTCCCTCCGCGACCTCATTCACACCAAATACGGCGCCAACTATCTGCCTTCGGCCCCCAACACCTACAAATCCAAGTCCAAGAACGCGCAGGAAGCCCACGAAGCGATCCGCCCGACCAACCCGGCTAACATCCCGGGCAAACTGCATCTGGAAGACGATCAGGCCCGCCTGTATAACCTCATCTGGCAACGTACCGTCGCCTGCCAGATGTCGCCCGCGCGCCTGGAGCAAACCACCATCACGATTACCGATGACATGCAGAAGAACACCTTCCGCGCCACCGGCTCCGTCATCATCTTCCCGGGCTTCTTAAGCGTGTATCAGGAAGGTAAGGACGATAACGCCGGCGACGACGATGAAGCGATCCTCCCGCAGGTGTCCGAAGGCGACAAACTGACCACCCGCAGCATCGATACCGAACAGCACTTCACCCAGCCGCCGCCCCGCTTTACCGAAGCAACGCTGGTAAAGGCGCTGGAAGAATACGGCATCGGCCGCCCGTCCACCTACGCCAGCATCATCAGCACGCTGCAAGACCGCGGCTACGTGAAATTAGAGCAAAAGCGCTTCTTCCCGGAAGACGTGGGCCGCGTGGTCAACAAATTCCTCACCCAACACTTCGAGAAGTACGTCGACTATAACTTCACCGCCGGCATGGAAGATGAGCTGGACGCCGTCGCCCGTGGCGAAACCGAGTGGAAGCCGATGCTGCGCTCGTTCTGGGGCCCGTTCAAGTCGCTGACCGAAGAAAAGACCGAATCGGTCAAACGCTCCGACGTCACCACCGAAAGCACCGGCGAAACCTGCCCGCAATGCGGCAAGCACGAGCTGGTCTATCGTCTGGGCCGCTACGGCAAGTTCAAGGCCTGCTCGGGTTATCCGGAATGTAACTATATCGAGAAGAACGAAACCAGCCAGCAATCGGCCGGACAAGATACCGGCATCCCCTGCCCGGTCTGCGCCAAAACCAAAGGTGGTACGCTGCTCAAGCGCACCTCGCGCATGGGCAAGGTCTTCTATGGCTGCTCCAAGTACCCCGAGTGCACTGGCGCCATGTGGGATGAACCCGTGCAGATGCCCTGCCCGAAATGCCACTGGCCACTGGTCGGCAAAAAGGTGAGCAAGAAGTACGGCGAATGGCACCGTTGCCCGCAACCGACCTGCGACTGGAACGACAACCAGGAAGCTGCCGACGCTACCGCCGCCTTCCGCGCCCGCTTCACCAAGGGCAAAGACGCTGCAGCCGCTAAAAAAGCCACTGCCAAAACCAAGGCCGCCCCTAAAGCCGCCAAGGCCAAGGCCCCCGCGAAAAAAGCTGCAGCGACCAAAACGACAGCCACCAAAAAGCCCGCCGCAGCTAAAAAACCGGCTGCCAAAAAACCGGCAAAAGCGATATAAAAAGGGGCCGCAAGGCCCCTTTATTCATCACAATGAATTTCGCAACTCACCTTCGTATAAATAAAGAGCCCCACACCTGCGAGACACATTCCTCCCATAACCGCTAAAATGGCTATACCAAAGCTTTTACGTAAGCTTGGCAAACAGAGAACATCCAAAAAGCGAGAAACACTTCGCGTCAACCAAATTGGACACTCCACCACCATACAAAAACACTACTTTAAGTTGTGTCATTTGTCAAGAGAATTACCTTGGAACCCACGCGCGCGTAGCGCGTTAGCCTACTAAGCAATAAGGGGGAAGCCTACATGTCCGCACGTAATGCACAGTTTAATCAGCCGATTAACACAACGGTCAGCAGTCCGGAAATCAACCCGCTGGATGTCAGCACCCCTATTCAAAACAGTACGCAGGCCCGCCTCGCAGCCGATGACGAAACCGAAGCGCAAACGACACCCGAAGCCTCACTGGGTCACATAGACCTCGACCCCGAAGCCGAACCGGACACCAGCGAAGAAACCAGCCAGTCCACACTCAACGGCGCGACCTTTCACCCCACCCACCGCGATACAAAACTGGGCGATGGCGACGAATCGCAAAGCTGGCAGATCCGCGAAACCCAGCGCGGTACCGGCCACACCGAACACTAACGCCTATCATACGGGTGACTAAGAAGCCTATCCCCAGAACTCTGGGGTTTCTTCTTTTCCTCTTCTTGAATTCTATCAAGAGTATGCTGGCTAAGCTGACCAGAGTTAAGCGCCTCTGCAATTTTTACTCGTAAAAGAGCATCCTGCAATTCTAACGCCTGCTCCTCAGCCATCCCCACTCCAACTTGTCGCTGTCTCATTTCCTCCTGTACATCACCTAAAATTTTTAGACCAATTCCATTATTACGCAAATCAACAAAAGTTTCATTGGAAGTATCACGCCCCAAACCATGAATTTCATTAGCTACACCTAAAGCCACAGCGCCCACATCTCCAAATCTTTCAGCCGTCTTGGCAGAGACATAAGCATGCCGAAAAGAATCTAAATCATCTTGCCCTTTCAATCCTTCTTCTCGTGCTATTTGCTCAGCATCACTCCCCATCAAAGCCAGATTCCAATTCCACACAAACCGAGTTTTATCAGTCATTTTCATCCCTCATTACACACAAAAAAAGACGGTCAATAACCGCCTGCCAATATCAGCCTCTCACTCACTTAACCACAGTAATCATTGCGGACATCACAATCCCGATAAACATACTCCACAATACCTACACCCGCTAAAAACAGCGCCACACACACACAAAATAGAATATACCGCTGCATACTAAGCTCCAAGCCTGAAAAACCACTACATTAAGTTGTATCATTTGTCAAGAAAAAGCCCGCCGAAGCGGGCTTCCAAAAGGTTTCCCCCTATTCCGGCATTTCATCGCCGACAAGGTCCGCGCCTGCATTGAAGTCAATGTCTTCACCGGCTTCACCCATAAAGTCGTCGCCCATGTCTTCTTCCATGGCGTTCACGGTGGCGCTGTCATCAAACACAACTTCATCGATCATCGCGGCACTGGCGTTGCCACCTTCCATGCCGGAGCCTGCCAGGCTCAGCAGCAGTTCGTCTTCCACGTTCAGGTCGGCCATGCGGTTTACGCCGCTTACAATGTGCTCGCGTACGGTATCAAGGTCGATGGTCTGGCCAGCCACTTCACGCAGAGCCACAACCGGGTTCTTGTCATTGTCGCGGTCGAGGGTGATCGGAGCACCAGCCGCAATGTCGCGGGCGCGCTGGGCGGCAACAAGTACCAGCTCGTAGCGGTTCGGGATAATTTCAACGCAGTCTTCAACGGTTACGCGGGCCATGGGGGCACTCCTGTTTGTTACAATTCAATACCCTTCAGATAGAGGCACCCCATCCAACAAGTCAATAAAAAAGTGATTTATAATAATAAATACAATTTAATATAGTTTTTATTTAAACTTAAAAACTAAGAACTTTCGCCAACAATCCGCAAACTAAAAGAGTCTCCAAAGCTGGCCTGTATATTCCTGCACGCCCTCACAAGGCTCAATCCATTCCGCGGCACCACCACCAGCAACGGCATAACATGCATAACCGCTTGCAGCAAAAGGGTAGCCCCCTCCTCGCCCAGCTCATCCACACCAAGGTCAACACGCGCCGGGCCATCCACATCTTTCGGCACCCACACAAGGTCTACCCCTGCCCCGCGCAGAACCTCGTCAAACTGCGGTGCCACCGGCCGCTCACGGTCAAACAACCGCACACACACCAGCCGGTCAACCAACCGCGACGCCTCGCGCATTGCCATAAGTTCGCTGGCGGTCGGCACACCACCGCAAAACACTAAACCCCAGCTTTGCTCGCCTTCGTTATCCGGCCAATTCGCCAAACGGGTCGCCAACTGCTGGCGACTGGTCACAACAACCGCCACCTCCGCCATGATTATCGGCGTCCTTTAAAAATACGCTGCGTTTCCCGCTCCGCATCACGCTTCTTGATAGTCTCGCGCTTATCCACGGTCTTCTTACCCTTACCCACCGCCAGCGCTACTTTGGCGCGCCCTTTGCTCCAGAACAGACGCAGCGGCACCAGCGCCAGGCCTTCGCGCTCCAAGGCTTTCTTGATCTTCTCAAGCTCACTGCGGTTCAGCAAAATCTTGCGGGTGCGGCGCTCCTCCTGCACGGCATAGCCACCATGGTCATACGGCGCGATATGACTGCCCAACAGCCATAGCTCGCCACGCGAGAAGTTAGCATACGCCTCATTCATATGCCCACCGCCGTTGCGCAGGCTTTTCACTTCGGGGCCGGTCAGCACAAGGCCACCCTCATAAAACTCCAGCAATTCGTAATTGAACCGGGCCCGCCGGTTCTCGCAAATCACGCTGTCGCTCTGTTTCTTGCTCATATCCACGCTTCTACCAAAAAAACAGACGCCGGTACATACCGGCGTCTGTTATTCGTTAATGAAGGCCTTTCTTCATGGCCTCAATACGCTCATAGAGCTCTTCAAACTGCTGCCGGATATCGGCAATCCGCTGAAGATCTTCCATAAGCTGGGGAACATTCCCTGCGTTCACGCCCTCATCCGCCATGTCATTCCGAAGTTGTTCTTCCTCCTTCAGAAACGCCATGACATTTACCGATGTCCCCATCGTCAGACCGTTGGCGCGGTAATCCTTGATGATGTCCTCACCCTTATCCCGCAGAACGCGGGCTGCAACGATGAACAACTCAGTATCAGCTTTGGTCATATCAACCTCCTATGACTTACCACCTTTGATGACCTTGAGCTTATAGCCCTTGATCACCTGATGGCAGAGAGAATCGAACTCAAGAGCCCGCTCCCAGACGACGTCGATCGCTTCAGCAATTTCGTTGGCCGAAACTTCATCGAATGATTGGCCGGAAGCCTGGATATCCAAAGTCAATCTGAGGGCATTCACCTTCAGTTCATTGAATTCCTGCATCAGAACCTGTGGCAGGTCTTCAACGCGCTTGACCGGAGGGATATCTTCAGCCGCCACGTAAAACAGTTTCTCAGCTTGCCCTTTCAACTCGCGGGCCCGCTTTATAAAGGTATCGATATCACTTGCCATAACAACCTCCTATGGCAACAAATCAGAAGTAACAAAGAGATAGGCATCCCAAAGGTTCCCTGCAACCCCCTACAGACATAAAAACAGGCGCCGACTATTGGTCGGCGCCCTGTGAAGCTTATAATCAATTCAGAGTAAGCGTTGAGGGAACGAAGACGTTCGGAGGTATCGTATCGAACAAGTCTTCCAGACCTTCCCTGGCAATCTGCTGGTCATGCTGTTCGGCAAAGCCGCCAATAACCGCCGCCATGGCTTCAAGCTGATTCCAAAGCTGCTGAATCGATGAATTTATCCCGTATTCCTTGGTAAATTCATTGACAAAACACCAGTCAGCCTCAAACAACTGCATGATGCGTATGTAATTGACTTGCCGAGAATCTGTCCAGAACGACAAACGTTCTTGTTCACGTCCATGGTTCCATAAGAGAAGCTTCATGAGCTTCGCATAATGAGGAACATGTTGGGCAATGCGTTTAAGACGATCAACGTCTTCGTGAGAAGGACTATTTAGCATAATGACTGCTCCGCAAGATGTGTCGATATCCCTATGAAACCAAACCATGTCCGACAAAGCAACAAAAAAGCTGCCTTAGCAGCTTTTTTAAAGAACCTAGCACAGAGCTATTCAATATCGTCTCGGCTCAAATCACCCATCAACACCAAACCGGTAACCATTACCACGATACCTAACAGGGCAACCACACCGCCAACAGCGCCAAAATCCAGGGTGGTGGAGGCAAAATTCCCCAGCAGAAGCATACCCAGAGACGTCCAAAGCAAATTCTCCGGCTTCACATTCTGCCGTACATTGTGCTGTACATCACGAAGTTTAACCAACATGTCCATCCCTCCCTTGTTGGAGAGTTGTATACTTAATATTTTCCCCATATACAACCCCTGCAAGAATCATACCTCAAAAAAAATCCACCAATCAAAATCGGAGGAGACCAAGCCCAGCCAAACGTTAAACCGGCCCTAAGCAGCGCTTTCCAGTTCCGATAAAATCACACCAACCCCACGCAACACGTCACTCGAAACTCTCCGGTGCCACACCAGCTCCTGCCCTCGCCCGGCCGGCCGCACCGTAACCACCCCAGCCAGCTTCTGCACCAGCCCCACCAGGCCTTCCGGGTTCTTAAAGCGCCCGCCTTCAAAGCCTACAACTACGCCCTTCTCACCCACTTCCACCTTGGCCACATTCAACTCGGCAGCACGGTTCTTCAGATCCACCACAGCAAGCAACGCCTGCACCTCATGCGGCAGTTCGCCAAAGCGGTCGGCCAGTTCGGTACGGAATTCCTCCATCTGCTCGGCGTCCTGCAAGTTCGCCAAACGGCGGTAAAGCTGCAAACGCGTCGCCACATCGCTCACGTATTTTTCGGGTATCAGATACGAGATCCCCAATTTCAAGCTGACCGAAGACGCCTTCAAATCCGCTTCATCCATACGCTTCTGCGCCACGGCGGCTTCCTTGCTGCGGCGCTGCTTGGTCTCTACCGCATCCTTCAGCATCTTGGCGTACAGCTCAAAACCGATGTCCCGGATATGCCCGCTCTGCTGCTTACCCAACAGGTTTCCAAAGCCGCGCAGGTCCATGTCATAACTGGCCAGCGTAAAGCCCGCCCCAAGGCCGTCCAAGCGCTGCAGAATCTGCAGGCGCTTGGCACTGTCACCACTCAGCACGCCGCTCTCAGGTAGCAGGAAGTACGCAAACGCCTTGGCAGTACTCCGGCCCACACGCCCGCGTAACTGGTAAAGCTGAGCCAAGCCAAAACGGTCGGCACGGTACACGATCATCGTATTCGCGCGCGGTACATCCAGCCCGCTTTCAATAATGGTGGTGGCCAGCAGAATATCGATCTTACCCTCGTAAAACGCCTCCATCACCGGCTCCAGCGCACCTTCGGCCATCTGCCCGTGGGCTACACCAATGCGCGCCTCGGGTACAAGGTCCCGAATACTATCCTCCAGCCGCGGCAGGTCTTCCACATGCGGCGCCACTACATATACCTGCCCGCCACGTACCAGCTCGCGGGTAATGGCGCCCTTCAGGGTCACGTTATCCCAGCGCAGCACCATGGTGGTCACGGCTTGGCGGTCCACCGGCGGCGTCGTAATAAGGCTAAGCTGACGCACACCACCCACGGCCATCTGCAAGGTTCTGGGGATCGGCGTCGCGGTCAACGTCAACACATCCACCTCGGCACGCAGCGTCTTCAGCTTTTCTTTGTGGGCCACCCCAAAGCGTTGCTCTTCATCAATCACCACCATGCCAAGGCGTGCAAAGTCCAGATCTTTGCTAAGCAGCGCATGTGTACCCACCACAATGTCCACCGTGCCTTTGGCCAGGCCCTGCTTGATCTCTTTGGCTTCCTTGGTGCTCACCAGCCGGCTCAAACGCCCAACGGTCAGCGGGAATCCCTCAAAGCGTTCCTTAAAATTCTCATAGTGCTGACGCGCCAGCAAAGTGGTCGGGCACACCACCGCCACCTGCCGGCCCGCACTCGCCATCAAAAAGGCCGAACGCAATGCCACTTCGGTCTTCCCGAAGCCCACATCTCCCACAACCAGGCGGTCCATCGGCGTACCATTGGCAAAATCATCTTCAATTTCGTCCATCACACGCTGCTGGTCATCAGTCAGAGGGTAGGCAAACCCGGCACAAAACTCATCATAAAGTCCCGGCGTCCGCTCTATCGGAGCCCGCTGCGCGGCCTGACGCGCCGCCGCTGTTGCCAGCAATTCCCCGGCCATCGCCATCAGGTCTTCCTTAACCTTGGCCTTGCGTATTTCCCAGCCACCGGTGCCCAAGCGGTCCAGCACCACATTTCCGGCATCACTCCCTTTGTAGCGGCTCAGGAGATCAAGGTTTTCCACCGGCACGAACAGGCGGTCATCTCCGGCATACAGCAACTTTAAAAAGTCCTGCGTCACGCCACCGGTCTGCATGGTCAACAAGCCTGCAAACTTCCCGATGCCATGATTTTCATGGACCACATAATCGCCGTCCTTGAGCTCGGAGAAGTGCGCGATAACCTCTTCCGCACTGCGCCGGCGCTTCTTCACCTGCCCCCCCATACGGGCCCCGAACACATCGCTGTCGGCCAGCACAAACACCTTGCCCGGGCCATCCACCCAACCGGCCGAGATAGCACTTACCGCTGCAACCGCGCTGCCTTTAACTATGCCAAACTCTTCAATGCTGCGCGCACCAACTCCGCCCTCACCTTCCAGCACGCGCAAAAACTGCGCCAGCGCAGGGGCATTCTGCGCGGTCAGTACCACGCTCCAGCCTTCGGCAATACGGCTCGCCACATCCTTGGCTGCGGCAACCGAGGCCCCGTGGCGGTTGGTGGTATGGTACCCATGCGCCCGCACACCAAGGTTCTCGCCCTCACCGTCATCAAAAATCCCGGCTTCCACGCGGGCAAAGGCCCCTACGGCACCTTGCAGCTTGGCGCCACTCACATATAACTGCTCGGGCGGAACAGCTTTTACACTGCCCTTTTCTTTCTCCGCCGCATGGCGCGCGGCATAAGCCTGCCCGATAAGCTCATCCCAGACCTCGGCCTGCATATCCAGATTATCCGGCACCATCAGCACGGCGGTCTCGGGCAGAACATCCAGCAACCCGACCAACGGCTCATCGTAAAACAACGGCAGATACTGCCCGGCTTCCGGCGGCAGAATCCCGTTGCTCACGGCAACGTAAACATCATCTTCTAAACCATTCGGAAAATGCTCCCGATACTTCGTGCGGAACACGCCCATCCGGTCATCATCCAGCACGACGTTACCGGCCACCCCGATCACCAGTTCATCAATATCTTCAAGGCTCTTCTGGGATGCCGGGTCAAACGTCCGCAAACGCTCCACTTCGTCACCGAACAGCTCCATGCGCACGGGCTCGCTGGCGGCAGGCCATACGTCAATAATGCCCCCGCGTACGGCAAAACTACCGGCTTCCTGCACTACGTCCTCGCGCTTGTAGCCAAGGTCGACCAGCTTGGCGGCCAGTTCGGCAACCTCCACCTCACCGCCCACACTTACACGCCACAGGTCACTCGCCACCGGCGCTTCCATCACGCCCAGCGCGGCCACATTCGTCACAATCACCAGCGGCCCACCGGCACGCACTTTCGCTAACGTCTCCTGACGCTCACCACTCACCTCGGCACTCGGCCCAAGGCGGTCATACGGCTGCACGTCCCAACTGGGGAAGACCGCAACCTCACGGTCCTTCACCAAAGCCCGCAACCCGGCCGCGATCGCGGTCACACTCCCCGCCTCCGGCGCCACAACCACCACAACATCATGCTTGCCGCTTACCTGATGCGCCACCCACGGCCATCCGGCCACAGGCAAACCAGTCACCCGGGCCAAACGCTCAGTCTTCAATGCGGCAAACAGGCTTTTCACCTAAGCGACGGCCTTGTCCCGGTTCTTAAAGAAGTGTCGTACCAAACCGACCTGAAGCTGCCATTCCTCTGGCACGTCGCCCCCCTCAACCAGCCAGCTCATCAAATGGTTCTCTCCTTGCTGAAGTAACTCGGCAATCGCCGCAAGTTCCGCATCATCCAAACTTTCCAGGTGCGGCAGCAGGCTGCGGCACACGTTATCCAGCTCCAAAGTGCCTCTGTAACTGGCGCGATATTTCACTTCCTTCAGCAGTAATTCCCGATTCATGTGCCCAGCCATTATGATATAACCCTTTTTATGTCGAGCGGCACTCAATCACAAACCACTAATAAACTCAAGGCACCCAAGCCAGCCGCTAAGGTTGTTGCCCCCGCACGCCCGTCGTCGTTGCTGGAAGACTACCCCAAACTCAACGGCCTCACGCCCGCCCAGTACATCAAACTCCAAACTCTCTGCGGCCCGCGCTGGATAGACCTGCTCTTCCACCTCCCCACCAAGATGCTGGACCGCTCGGCCACCCCTACCATTGCGGCCGCCCCGGTCGGAGAGACCGTAACCCTTATCGTACAGGTTACGCGCCGCCAGCCCCTCCCCCCGCGCCATATCAAGCGCCCGATGACCATCGACGTTACCGACGGCTCGGCCCCGTTGCGCGTCATGTACTTCAATCCCGGCTACTGGCTGGAACGCGCCTATCCGGTCGGAGAAACCGTCATTCTGTCCGGCAAAATAGAGGTCGATAACAAAGGCCGCAAACTCATCCACCCGGATGTCTGGAGCCTGCCGAAGTCGGAAGACACCGCCAGTAACAAGATCAACCACGTCGCCCGCATCTGGCCGCTTTACCCGCTTACCGCAGGTCTGGGTCAGGGATGGCTGTCGCGCGCCATCCTGACGGCGCTGGAAGTCGCCGAAGACTGCCCGCTACCGGAATGGCTTCCCGCCTCGCTCCGTGAGCAGCATAACCTGCCCACCTTCACCGATGCCCTCAAAGCCGCACACAACCCGCAAACAGAAGCCGACCTTCAACCCAATTCCCCCGCCCGCACCCGCCTGGCACTGGACGAACTCTACGCCACCCAACTGGCTCTCCAGCACGCCCGCGCCGCCAACCGCGGCCAGCGGGGTATCGCTCACGGTAAAAGCGATACCCTCACGCAACGTTTGCTCCAAAGCCTGCCCTTCCCCCTTACCGGAGACCAGCAGAACGCCCTGACCGAGATCCGTGCCGACCTCTCCGCCCCACGCCCCATGCTGCGACTGCTGCAAGGCGACGTTGGCTCCGGCAAAACCCTTGTCGCGCTCTTTGCCCTCCTGAAAGTCATCGAAAACGGCCATCAGGGCGTGCTCATGGCCCCCACCGAAATTCTCGCCCAACAGCTCTACGCCAATGCCGTCAAATACCTCCAGCCGCTCGGCATCACGGTCGGTCTTCTCACCGGCAGCCAGACCGCCGCCCAGAAAAAGCGCCTGAAAGACCACATCCGCCAAGGCTTCGTCCAACTCACCGTCGGCACACACGCCTTGACGGAAGACTCGGTCGTCTTCGACAAACTCGGTCTCGCCGTCATCGACGAACAGCACCGCTTCGGCGTCAAACAGCGCGTCGCCCTCTCGGCCAACCAGCCGCTCGCGCCGGATATGCTCATCATGACCGCCACTCCTATTCCGCGCACATTGGCCCTCACCGCCTTTGGCGATATGGACACCTCCATCCTTGCGCAAAAACCGCCGGGCCGCACACCTATCACCACACTGGTGATGGCCGACGACAAACTGGCGCAAATCGCCCAGCGACTCCAAGGCGTCATTGCCAAAGGCGAGCAAGCCTACTGGGTCTGCCCGCTGGTGGAAGAATCGGAAGAGTCCGACCTCTCCGATGCGACCTCCCGCCACAAATGGCTCAAACGCGTCTATGGCGACAAGGTCGCCCTCCTCCACGGCAAGATGAAGCCGAAGGAGAAGGATGAGATCATGCAGGCCTTCAAACGGCACGAATACAGCATCCTCGTCTCCACCACCGTCATCGAGGTCGGCGTCGACGTCCCCAACGCCACAGTGATGGTCATCGAGCACGCCGAGCGCTTCGGCCTCTCACAACTCCACCAGTTGCGCGGCCGCGTCGGCCGTGGCGCGCTGGCGTCGCACTGCATTCTCATCTACACCAGCCCGCTCACACCCTTTGCGCAAGAGCGCCTGCAAGCCTTAAAGGACAGCGAAGACGGTTTCTATCTGGCCGAAAAAGACCTCGAACTGCGTGGCCCCGGCGAAGTCCTCGGCGCGCGCCAATCGGGCGAAATGAAGACCCGCCTCGCCGACCTCCACCACCACAAACACCTGATGCCGGTGGCCCACCAACTCGGCGCCACGGCCCTCACCCGCCCCCTCAACGCCGCCCAGCGCAACGCCCTAGCCCTCCTCCTCACCACGTTCCATAAAGAAACCGCCGCAGACTGGCTCCGCGGCGGCTAAAGCACAAAAAGCCCGCCATAGGCGGGCTTTTCAATTCCGTAACTAGAACGGAATTTCATCATCAAACGGCGCATCTTCCGAAATCTTCTTCGGCTGAGCCATCGGCTTGTTGAAGCTCGAGCTACCACCGTTATCGCGCGGAGTCTGGTCAAAGCTGCCGTAGCTGTTACCACCGCCCTCACCGTCGCGCTTACCGTCCAGCATGGTGAAGTTATCGACCACGATCTCGGTGGTGTAACGCTCCTGGTTGTCTTTGTCGGTCCACTTGCGGGTTTGCAGTTTGCCTTCGGCGTAAATTTTGCTGCCCTTCTTCAGGTACTTTTCGGCAATGTCGGCGCTGGTATTGAACAGAACCAGACGGTGCCATTCGGTGCGCTCTTCGCGCTGGCCGCTTTGCTTGTTGTTCCAGCTTTCGCTGGTCGCGATGGTGATGTTGGCAATCTTGCCGCCGTTCTGGCTAGCGCGAACCTCAGGGTCACGGCCCAGATTCCCGATCAGAATAACCTTGTTGACGCTACCGGCCATATGCCTACCCCTTCATTTACAGTACTAATATGAGGCGCATCCTAGCACATCCCCATAAAATGCAAACGCGCCGGAGGTCTAAACCTCCGGCGCGTTGCCGATTTTGAATGCACTTTTAGTGCGAAACGCCCTCACCGGGCGCCGGTGTCGGTTTGCCGTAGGTGCCATTGGCACGGGCTTCCTCTGCAGCACGCTCAACGCGCTGCAAAACCGTCATATTCGCCCAGCCGGGTGCCGAGCGCGCCATAACGGCGGCAGGTGTAACGGCAATATCGTTGTTAATGCTGTCCCGGATGTCTTTCGAAATGCTACGCATATCTCATTCTCCTCTGAGGTGTGAGAAACTAACGAGTCGTGGGGTGGTAAGGTAAAGAACTTACTAAGAAAACGTTGAGTAGATGCTGTGCGCTCCTCCCCCAATCCACGGGGCTGGAACTAGTGAAAGAAGAAATGATTTCTTCCACGCATCAACACGTACGACGCCTTAGTTATGGATGCAGTATAGCAAAACCTGCATACCTATTTCAACCCCTTGCCAAAAAAAAGCAACAGGCCTAGGGTCAGGGCCATGATGACCGCAAATACAGAGCTTGCCCAAGCTATCCAGAACCTCATCCGCAATACGCTGCCGGATGCCGACGTTTTCGTGCACGACCCGGACGGCGCGCACCTCTCCGCTACGGTCACCAGCGCCAGCTTTGCGGGCCTTACCCGCATCCAGCAGCACCGCTTGGTCTACAGCGCGCTGGGCAATGCGTTCGAGAACGAGCTCCATGCCCTGCAACTCACTACCCGCCTCCCCAAGGCTCAATAAGTTTTAGAAAAGGAAAACCACCATGGACGACATCATCCTCACCCCCGAGCTCAAAGCCGAAATCGAAAGCCAGATCAACGGCAGCCCCGTCGTGCTGTACATGAAGGGCACCCCGTCCCAGCCGATGTGCGGCTTCTCCGCCCGTGCTGTTGGCGTCCTCAACAACCTCGGCGTGCCGTTCACCGGCATCAACATCCTGGAGCGCGACGACCTGCGCGCCGGCCTCAAGGAATACAGCGAATGGCCGACCTTCCCGCAATTGTACGTGAAGGGCGACCTTATCGGCGGCGCCGACATCATGGTGGAGATGTACAGCAGCGGCGAACTGGCCGATATGCTCTCCGACCTCGCGGCCTAACTATCCCGCAAAAACGGCCCTTCGGGGCCGTTTTTATTTAAGAACTTTGTTGTAAAGAATAACGTATTTCTTCCAGATATTCTCGATCTTCTTCTTGAGAACCTTGAACCCAGTCCTCCATAGCAAGCTCTAATTGTTGTACTCCCCATCCATACCACCATGCCAACATATAAAGTGGTAAATTAGTCCGATAGACCAAATGACGGAATTTAACGAGAGCAACACCCTGTTCACGCATATCCCATAAAGCATCATGTACGCCCGGCACAACATCTTCCAGAACATGAGGATCATCAAACTGCTTATCATCTTCATCACGCCACCACAAACGAGCAGGTTTATTGAGCAACTCCTCATCTGGCGCACCAAGATAAGGCATAGGGCAAAGATTCATAATAATATCAATATCGGTATCTGGCAGAAGATAACGAGTCAATTGAGGGTAGTTAGTCAGAGGATCAGCTAACGGAGTCATCAGCTTGGTATCATCTGCCATCCATGTCACTTCCGGCGGAGCATCTACAGTCGGCTTAAAAACATTTACCGTAATTTGCGGATTGATAACGGGAGAAATACGATTATTAACATCTTCAGGCGCAATGCCATGATCTCGGTTAAGCGGATGCATATCCGGAAACCAAAATGGATCTAATTCAAATTCAAATTCTGCCGGCATAGGGTGATACCCCAATCCAGCCGAATATTCATTACTCGTAATACGTTTGATACAACTACGTGGAAGAAGGTTTTCGTTAGAGCGACGTATATACTCAGCCTCAGAAAACGTATCAAATCCTGTCATCGGAATAATCGGATAGAAATGTTGGTCCATATCCTCAGGGACAGGCACAAGCCCATTACGATTCTCATTCAAAGGCGTTTTATTGAATGCCGCTAAAACTTTATCAACACTTTCATAGTAATAATGAAGAGGATCCCACAGAGGACCGAAAATCTGCATAAACCGGCCCGTGTCTATATCCCATCCCCACAAGGCAGGCACTTCAAAGTGTAAGGGGTGCGTCGGCAGCCACGTAGCGCGCCAATCGGCAACGACACGTTGGTGTGGTAAATTAAGATTAGGCACAAGAGGGTCAGGATCACTGGCATTCGGACTGACATAACCAGTTCCGTCGCTCACGATGACAAGGGCAGGCTTCACGTAGTCAGCCGTGACAAATCCCGGCTCCAACACATCCAGAATGGTCCCTGCCGGAGACTTATCTGCACGTGATTCAATAACATCATGCAACCCAGACACAGCTCGTCCTGGCCAGAAATCAACTAGCTCAAAGTTAGGGCCTACAACATAATATCCATTACATGCTTCAAACGTCGGAATAACGGTACAACCGGACATGAATAAGTCATCAATCCGGGATTCCCCCAGTTTCTCAAACCAATCTTCATAAGATGTATCAACCGCACGCTCGGCCCATTGCTGGAGAAACTTCTGACCCAATTTACGTGCTTGTACCGGGCTTACACCATCTTGCATACCGCGGGCATACACCATTTGAGTTTGCGGCAACCTAAAGCCGTCTATGTAAAACGTATCCAAACGTAATTTATACGGATACAGATTGGCACCTAAATAGCTTGCAGAAACAAGAGGATCATCTTCATCAGAACCGCTGATCTTACCATTGAATCCCATGCTCATTTCTAGGCAACGGAACTTGGTCAGGAAGACCTGTTCTAATAATTCCTCTCCTTCCATGGTGGTGGCATCTCGGCAAAAACGCGGGAAAGTGACAAGAGGAATAAACGGATTAAGCTCGTCCTTGGAGACCTTTTCCACATCGACGAAATAAGCATCCCATTCAAAGTTGCCCTTCCGCTCGGGCCCATAACCGATATAAACTGTACGGCCTGACAAATCTTTTACAAACAGAGGCGATAACGGAACATACTTATCAACCCTCATACTGTCCATAAAGGTACTATCACGCATCAGGTTATGACCATCAGTCGTACCGTCAGGATCCATCAAGAGATTTTGGCTAATCCCTTGATGTAGTTTTTGAGAGTTGGAACTCTCAAACGGTTCACGTCCAAACCAATCTTCTGCACTATCAGCATTAATAAGAACCGTTGGGTTTTCCCCAAACGTCATATCGTATCGAGAAGAGTAGGCTTTTATTTTCATTCTTATCCAGAGCCCTTATTACATCTGTTCTTCGTTTTCTGTATCAATTAAGCCCCAGATAATCTCATTCCCACGTTTGCGGAAACTGCGGGAATTCGGATCATTCAACTGCTCACGGAAGGATTTGGCGTACTTCTGCAAGCCATCTGTTTTCTCCATGCGTTCAATAATCGTATTATAAACACTCTCATCCATACCAAACGAGGCAGTGCCGGACTTATTGTTCTTACCACCTTTAACCTGAATCTTTATCTTGTCCTTGTTCTCAGACATAACATCCATAAAGACGCTATCAATCTGCGGCATTAAACGTAAATCACCACCAATCACACTGGCAATTTTATCGAATAAGCGCTCTTTTGCTTTACCAATATCATAATTCACCCCACCGACTGAGCGCATGGAAACCTTACGATCAAAGTCCATCACACCGCTCATACGGGCAAGATACATATCCGAAGCTGCCTTCTGCATTCGTTCTCTGTTTTCATTGCCTTGCGAGCTCGCTTCATACAGAGATGTTAACGCTTTTTGCTCATATTTAGATAAACCGTTAATTTGAGCATTCGCAAAAATAGCATCAAGCGGAAGCAATGTATTCTGGCTATTGAGAGACTTCTTGGCAGCACTCTCCAACGCATTACGCTGTTGAATGAACATTTCAGCCGGATTCAAATCAACACGCGAGATATTGTGCCCAATATTTTTCAGTGCAGCCGCAATATCGCCACCTGCGTTCCGAATCATATTGTGAACTTCACGCGACTTCAGCGCGTTTTCATCATGGCGCATTTCGATAAGTTTTTGATACTGCCCACGGCTTTCCATGAATTTTTCCTTACCCTGAACCATTTTCAGGTGGCCACCAACCGTATAGTCGGTATCAACGTCCTGTCGGGCATAAGTCGCGGCAGCAGCAATATTCGTTGTCATATTGCGAGTACGGTTCCAATCAACATCACCACGCAAATATTGCTTTTCCGCGATACCATAGTGGTTGACCATCATGTCATCAAAGCGACCGGCAATTTCCTTGGTCTTAAGATCACCTTTGAATTTAGACAAGGCATCAGGCGTGAGCACCACATTCACCTTCTCCATCTCAGCATTCACATCTCCCACGGCATTCTCTTTTAAGAGCATGTTATGGTCTAAGCCACCCTTGGCAACCAAGGCAGAGATCGATGCTGATTGCATCAAGGCAGCTTCCTGGCGCAGAGAGTAGACCTTATCGGCCGCTTCGTAACGACCAATCCCCGAAAGATCGGCAGAACTCATCCCCAGAGACATGCCCTCACGCACGCTCGTAGCAAAGGTATTTTCAATACGGCGATTCACTTCTTCCGCGATACGTGCAGATTGAGCACCACTGTCCAGTCCACTCAGATTCGCCATAAAGGAATTATCTGCCTTAAGGTCCATTTCAAGCTTCATACGCTCGTTAGAATCAAAGTTCGCAACAAAATTAGCTTTTTGGCTTGAGTACATGGCTTCCCACTGGGTACGGCTGCGTGCCACGGCTTCCTGTGCAGCCTGGCGGGAAATATCGACCTGCGCCTGGAATGCACCGACATCCTGCATTTCACGATATTGCGTCCCACCGGCAATTGGCGTGATGGCTTTTTGGAATAAGCCCAAGCGTTGAGAGTCCGTTTGCAAGGCTTTCCAATTAGACTTACCACCTACAGCATTCCAAGCACGCGCACGCTCCGGAGCTTCATAGTATTCATTGGCAGCTTCCGCTAAAGCAGAGCCAATAATTGGAATTTTTGCAAATCCACCACTGATGCCCTTAAGTCCTCCATAGAAACCACTCTTAAACGATTGCCAGTTATCAGGTTCAATATCAGCTGCACCTCTAGCATCCATGGAAGCCTTCAAATTATCCAAGCTCGCAAGATTGCGCAGCATCTGACCTTGGGTAACTCCAGCCGTATCAAGCTTCATCATGGATTCGTGATGACTCTTTACACGCTTTTCCAAAGCGGAAAGGGATTCACCTGATTCTTTCTTCGCACGGATAGCTTCCAACTGAGGGGCATATTCTTGCTCAAACTGAACAATCTTATCCGCCATTTGCTGGTTCAGGTTGCGCATTAAACCATTGCGCTTATCAAGCACACCTTGCGAAACACCGGTCTTTTCAAGCGCATTATCTATATCACGATTGATAGCTTTAATAGCGTCAGGGGTGTTGGCATCTTTAGCTCTATCACTGATAGCCTTAAAGGTAGCACGCTGTTGTTCTGTGAAGTTTTTATCTGAGGCAAGCCCTTCAGCACGTTTCTGTGCCTCAATACCATCTTTGATACTCTGGTCGGCCTCTATGTCTAGGCGGCGCTGTTCGGCGCTTCCACCTGTAGACTGAACACTACCAACTTCTCCAACACCTTCCAATCGGCCACCGGCAATGAAGACCTGCTGAGGATTTCCCCCGCCCGTATTTCCATTATTGTCACCAGATCCACCGCCACCACCGGCAACAGCTTGCTGCTGCTGACCTTCTTGAGCAGTAACGATATTACCGGAACTGGCACCAGCCGGTAACGAAGCTTGTCGTTCAGCTTGCTGTTGCTGTTGAGCACGTTGAGCAGAAATCTGTTCTTCGGTCGGCAAGTGGCGGCTTTGTTGTGGCTGCGGCGGATTTGAATTAAACGAGCCTGAACTTGCCTTAGCCAGCATAGAAGCTTCGTCCTCACGAGCCTGAAGCTCCGTAATAGGAGAGCCTTTATTCTCATCAAGAATACTCTGGGCAGCGGCGCTCAGGAACAGAGCTTGGCCATTTGAGCCGATTCCAAATTCATTCCCATGCTCGTCTGTTACCGAACCCTTCGCAAAAAGTTCTGTTGCCTTATCTTCACTTAAGCCGAATTCATTCATGGCACGGGTAATGCCACTACCATTCTGACGAATACGCTCTTGCTCTGCGGCCGTGTAAGGCACACCATTCGAATCGGCGAGAGGATTACCGTCCTTATCACGCAACTGGTTATCTTCAACTTCTTGCAGTCCTTCGGTGGCAGCATTAAGAATGCGTCGTGAGGCATCACCAGATGAACCTTTGTTCCGCATGTAGTTCCCTGCAACACCCAACGCGGCACCACCAAGAGCAGCTGTACCATAGCTGGCTGCCATAAGGGCTAACGACTTTGCAGTTTTCATACCTGTTTCAGCAACCTGCTTGGCACTGCTATCAAGCGCCGTAAAGCGGCTCAGGATTGCCGAAGCATCCCCCATCTTGAACAACAGGAAGAATGTCATCGTCACAACGCTGGCATACATCCCTCCCATAGCAATAATGATCATACTCTGCATGGTAGTCGCAAGGTCATCACTAGCTCCATAGCCAATGAATGTATAAACCATGGCTCCCAGGTAGTTGAGGATAATGAGTGTTACCGGCACAAATTTAAGTACAAAAACGCCAACGATACTTACGGTTAACACACCAACAGCATTTCCAGGCACAAACAATCCAGCCAGCAGAAGGAATGGTGTTAGAATGATAAGGATCATTAGCGACATATCAACGAGCATGCTCATGAAGAAAATAATCGCCGCAGAAAGAGGTCCTACAAACCACGAGGCAATATTAACAAGAAGACCACCTAAAAGTGTCGCAATCCCTCCCCCAAGAGATGTGAACCAACGCATACCAACCACTTGCGGAGTTGAACCGTCCTCAGCTGCAGTTTTTGCTGCATCAATCTCAGTTCTACTACCGTTTGCAGTTGACTCCTGCACCATCTTGAAAAAGCTATTAAGCAGCAGTTTACGTTTTTCAAATTCAGTCTTGTCAGCGTTTGTTACAAGCACTTCGTCAAATATTCTCGCGATATTATTACCAAGTCGAGTTGATGCCTCGATTCCTTCTCCACCTACCGGCGCGTAACATTCCTCCTGAGCTGTATCAGGGTATCTCACATCATTACAAATATCTTTAAGAGTTATACGATTCGGGAGAGGCGTTTCACCAAGCAGTAATTTCTGAGTATTACTGAACATATCAATATTGGCCTTGGTCACATTATTAGCGCTACCATTCTCACCAACAATCAGGTTAACCACATCTTTAAGAGTTTTAACGCCATCCAGCTCGCAATTTTTACCAGATCTCACAACACCATTCGCCGGAGCATCAAGTACAGCGGGTTTAACTCCTCCATCCTCTGTTAGACCACCCTCTTTATAATGAAGCGGCTTCACAGGCATAAGCGATACAGGAGAATTTGTATCAGTAATTTTCTTCATGATTTGCCATTGAGGGTGCGTAAAAATAGATTGATCCCCATTAACAAAATTAGCTTTTATAAAGTCTAACTGAGGAGTCGGATGGACAAAACGAGACGCCATACAATCATTAGGAAGATTCAGAGCAGAAGATGCTAAATAGCACTTACGCGCTTCCTCAACGGATACCTCTCCCGTATTTTTGGCTTTATCCCAACGAACAAAGTATCCAGGAGCTAGATCACCGCCTATAAAGACATTAAAGAACCCGCTCTCATCAAGCTTAGTCAAAGCATATTCAGCTGAAACAGTAGATTTCCCTGCGCAACTGGATGCATCTTTACACTCCGCCCCGATCTGAACAGCGCCAGAACCCCCTGCAGCCCAATAAAGCTGAGAAAGACCTTCCTGATACTTTTGCTGAACCGATGCGTCCCACTTGTTAGCATCCATCGCAGCTTTAAAGCTTGCATCATCCCACAATTCAATACCGTTCGGTGGCACTAAACTGACATCTATATTAGCGCTACTCATCGCATTGATAATATTATTCCATTGCTCAGAAAAACTTATAGGTTGTTCAACTTGAGCAACTTGAGGACTTGATTGACTCGCACCGCTTGGAGCAACGCCGAGCGAGCGATACATAGCATCAATATGAGATGTAAGAGGCTCTCTATGGCAACTTCTATCATATTCATTCATAGCCTCAATAACTTGCGGATTAATGCTAAATGTCGATTCATTCGACATTTCTTTCCGAGCCTTAAACGACTCCATCAATCCCTTCCAACCAGCCGATCGGAACGCATCAGAGAAAAGTAACTGCAACGTAGAGGCTACGTGAACAGCAGCAATTTGCGGAGAGAATCCGCAGATTTCAGGAGATACCGTGCAATCCCCTTGCTGAATATTAGCTCTTGGCCCCTCAAACACAGGCTCTAATGATTGTTGAGATACCGGATAAAATAACAATCTACTTCCATACGGAGCAAATACCAGCAAAATAAGAACAAGCAGCCAAGGAGCAATAATAATCGGCTTACGAATTTTGGCATTAAAGAAAAGAAGCAAAGCTCCAACTAAAGCTCCAAGCATAGCCAAAATATTAAATGCCTGAATCTCATCAGTTCCAGTCCCGCTCATCATACTGAAGATACGGCTCTGGAAGTTAAACGCGTTAATCAGCATATTCCGCTGAGTATTATCAATACCCAGGAACGGATACTGCGTGTACTTCGCTACATCATCGCCACCTTCAGCCAGGAACTGCGCCCACCCATTCCCAGCCATAACTAGGAATGCTAAAACCAACCCGAAAAGGGTTAGCGTACGGTACAATGCACCATTGCGGCAGCTCAACATAAGGTCAGTATGGGTTTCGGCTACCCGAATATCAAGGCTTATCGCCTTCAAAACCGGCACAATCTCGTGCATGGGGTGGCAAATTCGCACACGGTCAAAGCAGCACTCGCTCTAACCCGTCACGCCCAAAACAATCTGTCTGACATTTCCAAGCTGTACGAAACCACCCACCTCTCCTTTTAAACAAGATAAATAACTGATTTAAATAATAAGTATATACAACCATTAGATCGCTATCGCGCCAAGAATACAACACAACCTTTTACAACAAAAAGTTGCATTCTTTTCTTCACCATATCTTCTCATCACACTACGTCCATCGCATAACACAAGAGGACATAACCATGCTTCGCTTAATCCCCCAGCGCGCAACCGATCATCACAACATTATGTCGGCGCTCGACAAAAGCCAGGCCATCATTCACTTCGATACTTCCGGCAAAATCCAGTGGGCCAATCAGAACTTTCTGGATGCCATGGGCTACCGCAGCGAAGACGTTATCGGCCAACATCACCAGATGTTCGTGGAGCCGGAATACGCGCAGAGCAAAGAATACCAGACGTTCTGGGAAAACCTTCGTCAGGGCAAATTCCAGGCCTCGCAATATAAGCGGATCGGTAAGGGTGGAAAGGAAGTCTATATCCAGGCCTCTTATAACCCGATCTTCGATACCGACGGCAAACCTTATAAAATTGTGAAGGTCGCCAGCGATGTGACTACCAGCGTCCTGAAAACCAAAAACGCCTTCGATAAAGTCCAGGCGCTGATCCATTTTTCCCCGGACGGCACGATTCTCGACGCCAACGAAAACTTCCTAAAATCGACCGGCTACTCGCTGGAAGAGATCAAAGGCAGACACCACAGCATGTTCTGCGATGGCAGCTACGTTCAATCCCCCGAATACAAGGAATTCTGGAACGCCCTGAACCGCGGCGAAATCCAGACCGGCGAATTCCGTCGCGTCGGCAAACAACGTCAGGATATCTGGCTGCAAGCCTCCTATACTGTAAAATACGACAACAACGGCGAAGTTGTCGGCGTCATTAAATACGCCAGCGATATCACGCCGCAAAAACGCGCTAATATGGAAAGCAATCAGGCGATTGAAGCGGTCACAACGTCGCTGCAAGAGCTCACCAGCTCGATTGCCGATATCTCCAGCAGCACCAACACCACGCGGGATGCCGTGGAAGACGTGCAACGCCAATCCGACGCCGCCAACAGCTCGGTCACCAGATTGCTGCAATCGGCAGAGGCGATGAGCGAGGTTCTGGTCCTTATTCAAAACATCTCCGGCCAGATCAACCTGCTGGCACTGAATGCCGCAATAGAAGCGGCCCGCGCGGGCGATGCCGGGCGCGGTTTTGCTGTGGTGGCCGACGAAGTCAAACGCCTTGCCTCGCAGGCCGAAGAATCAACCGACAAGATCAACGACGAGATCAAAGGCATTCAATCCATCGCCGACGCCGTCGCCACCTCACTGGGCCAGATCCAGCAAAGCATTCAGGGCCTGGTAGAAAGCTCCAATACGGTAGCCTCGGCAGTAGAAGAACAATCGGTCGTAACCGCAGGCATCGCCGATAACATGACCCGCGTGACCGAACTTATTAATAGTAACGGTAAGGGCAACCGCCAGTTGCAGCTAACCTAAAACCGGCGCGTGGCAGCCATTTTAGGCAGTAACGCGCGTAAAGCGGTAAAATTCTGCCTCGAACCGGATTGACATCCGGGCCGGTTAAAGGCAAGTTGCGCGCGCTGGAGCGGTGGCCGAGTGGCTGAAGGCAACGGTTTGCTAAATCGTCATACGGACAAAATCCGTATCGGGGGTTCGAATCCCCCCCGCTCCGCCAGATTTAAGACCCTTCGGGGTCTTTTTCATATGTATATGCGGGGTTGAACAAGGCTTTCAAAGTGTATGGCGCACGCCATAACTATAACCACTAAGCCTTAATCCCCCCCGCTCCGCCAGGTTTTTACCAAAAAGAACACCCCTTTCGAATGAAAGGGGTGTTCTTTTTGGTAAAACGGGATGGGTCCCGGGATTTTACCCCGCGCTTGCGCCGTTCGAAACCTGACCCCGACGGGGGTCAGGTTCGGCCGAAGGCCAATCCCGAAGGGAACAAGGCATTCAAACCGTATGGCGCAAGCCATTACTAAAACCACCATGCCTCAATCCCCCATCCCAATCCCCTCCGTTCCAAAAACACAACAACCGCCTAACCACCGCCTTCAGTAAGACGCTCCGTCCAATAAATCACAGAATCCGATAAACTTATCACACTCACCACTCCAACCCAGAAGCCCCCCTCTTTACACCTCAAGCCTCCGCCTATCAGAATCGCCAAAATCAACCAAGGAAAACAAAAATGCGCTCCCCCCTCCTCTTCGCAGCCCTTGCCACGGCCGCCATGCCGCTGGCTGCCAACGCGGTAGATGTTAAACTCTACGGTAACGTCTCCAAGGCCGCGATGGGTTACGATGACGGCATCGACAACGAATTTACTGTCGTAGACGACAACAATCTCTCCACCCGTATCGGCGTGGCCGGAGAACAGAAGCTGGATAACGGCCTGACCGCATCGGTCCTGCTGGAAGCGCAATCCCAATCCAACGGCAGCCAGAGCATCACCCAGAACACCGTAACCGGCCAGTCCCACACACCGGTGAACACGACGGGTACACTCGAAGAGCGTATGGCCCGTGTCGGCCTGTCCAGCGAGCACGGCGCGCTGTTTATTGGTAATCAGGATATCGCGACCGACGACGTACTGGTCCACGATCTCGCCGCCGCTGGCAGCATGGTGAACTCACAGATAGCAGCCTTCGGTGGCGGCCTGCAGTTCCGCACCAGCGCTGGTACTGCCGTGAACGTCGCCGGCACCGACCTCACCCCGAACGACTTCGCCCTGGGCAACAACGGAGACCTCGCCTCCGCCAACAGCGTCCGCTTCAACACCGCCACCTACAACGGTTTCAACGGTAGCCTCAGCGCAAGCCAGGGCGGCAATATGGATGCCATCATCCGCTACGCGAACAGCTTTGGCGATTTCCAGATTGATACCGCCCTGGGGCACACTTTTGTGAATGACCAAACCACCACCGGCTCCGATGAGCTGACCGGCGCCACCTCGGGCTCCGCCTCCGTCAAGCACAGCAGCGGTCTGGGTGCAACCGTGGCCTACACCACCCAGCATCTCAGCAATAAGTCTGCGGGTGTCGATGAAGCCGAAGGCTACTACGGCAAAGTCGGTTACGCCTGGGGCGCATATGGCGTCGCCGCCGAATACGGCAAGTTCAAAAACCCCGTCGCCAGCGCCACCAAGCAGGAGATGGATGTCTACGGTATCGGTGCCGACCGCGACCTGGGCAACGGCGTCAGCGTCGGCGGCCTCTACCGCAACCTCAGCGCCGATGTCGATGGTATTAGCAACATCGAAGATATCAACGTCTATACCGTCAGCATGCGCGTAAAATTCTAAGCTTCGCAGCAGCTTACCAAAGGGCGCCGCACGGCGCCTTTTTTCGCGCCGCCATCTTCCAGCCAAGCCCCAAATCCCGTATCGTCAGCCAATGTCCATTCTTAAACGCCTTGCCGCCCTTTCCGACGTTTCCAAACTACCCGAAAACCCTTACCCGCCCCGCAAGCTGCTGCCCTACATCCTGCACTTCGCCAAACAGCAGAAGAAGCTGCTGGCCATCCAGTTCACGCTCAACGGCACCGCGGCACTGGGTCTGGCCATCGCCCCGTTCTTCCTCAAAAAGATCATCGACATCATCAACGCGGCCCCCAACCCGGCCGAGGCCTGGCCGCAGCTTATCCATCCGGTAGGCCAGTATGTGGCCATCGCGCTGGTGCTGCGCCTTATCGCGGCCACCTGCTACAACGCGCTGAATGCGACCCTGTTCACCAGCACCTATACGCACGCCATCCGCCGCCAGATGCACTGGTACATGCTGCGCCACAGCCTCAGCTACTTCCAGAACGACTTTGCAGGCCGCTTGGCCAACAAGGTGTTCGACGCCGGTTCCTCCCTGCGCGAAATCGTGCTGATTCTCACCGGCAGCCTCTGGTGGGTCACGGTCTCCATCATTGTGTCGGCGTTCAGCTTTGCCAGTTCCAGCTATTGGCTGCTCACGCCTCTGGCGTTCTGGCTGGTGTGCTATGTCTTCATCCTGCGTTTCAGTATCCCGTCCATCCGCCGCCGTTCCATGGCGTTTTCCGATGCCCGCAGCGCCAGCGTCGGCCGCACAGTAGATGCCTATACCAATATCCAGACAGTGAAGCTTTTCGCCAACGATAGCGCCGAAGACAATTCGATCGTCGATTCCATCGTCAACGCCCGTACCCACCACGTCGCTACCCACGTTGCAGTCTTTAAAATGAAGGCCTGGTCAGACCTCAACAATACGCTGTTCATGGGTAACACGCTGGCGCTGGCGCTGTATCTCTGGACACACGGCTACATCACCGCCGGCTCCATCGCGATGGTGATTCCAATCGCCGTCATGCTCACCAACCAGGCGGGCTGGATCGCGCAGGAACTCACCGCGTTCTTCGAGCATCTCGGTACGGCCGAAGAAACCATGAACGTGCTGGTTCAACCCCATACATTGCAGGATACCGCCGGCGCCACCCACCTGCGGGTCGAAAAAGGCGAGATCCGTTTCGAGAACGTCACCTTCCGCTATCACCCGGAAGGCGACGCGGTGCTCAACAAACTCAACCTCACCATTCCGGCGGGGCAAAAGGTCGGGCTCATCGGCCAGTCAGGTGCGGGCAAAAGCACGCTGGTCAACCTCCTGCTGCGCTTCTACGAGGTGAATGAAGGCACCATCCTGCTCGACGGCCAAGACATTACCAACGTCACCCAAAACTCGCTGCGCAGTAGTATCGGTATGGTGACGCAGGACACCTCCCTTCTCCACCGCTCCATCCGCGCGAACATCGCCTACGGCAACCCGATGGCGACCGACGACGACATCGAGAAAGCCGCCAGACTTGCCCAGGCTCACGACTTCATCCGCCTGTTGTCCGACAAAGACGGCAACACCGGCTACCAATCCAAAGTGGGCGAACGCGGGGTCAAACTCTCCGGCGGTCAGCGCCAGCGTATCGCCATCGCGCGCCTTATCCTCAAAAACGCCCCGATTCTGATCATGGACGAAGCGACCTCGGCGCTGGATAGCGAAGTCGAGCACGCCATTCAGGAGAACCTGCAAACCCTTATGGAAGGCCGCACGGTTATCGCTATCGCTCACCGTCTCTCCACTATTTCGCAGTTGGATCGCCTGATCGTGATGGACAACGGCCAGATCATCGAAGACGGCACCCATGCCGAATTGCTCAGAAAAGGCGGTGCCTACGCCCGCCTCTGGTCGCGTCAGTCGGGCGGCTTCTTGCCGGAAGAATAGCGGAGCATTGGTTTACAATTCCGCAACATTTCTAGCCATCGATTCGCGCATCCTACTGTTCGGCGCTCACCACCACAGGTAGAGTCATTTTGACAGCGCGGTTCCATGCGCGCCATCGCGCAACGTATTCACGCTCAAAAGGCGTAACCGAATAACAATAGATAGAGATACTTTATGCTGCGTCTCTTGGCCCTTCTCCTGACCTGCGCAGGCCTTATCCCGGCATCATCCTTCGCCCAGCAATGGTCAGAGTACGCCTTCATCTCCAGCACACTTGGCGTCTCCGACAGCCGCATCTGTATCGGCGAAGCCTCGCGCGGCGAACTGGGCTGTCCCTCCTTCGCACCCACCATCAGTCCCACCGGCCGCGTTCATGCCACCGGCGGGCTCACCGTCAACACCATTAGCCTCACCACAACCGGCACCACATGGGGCTACCTCGGCAGCGCCGCCAGCTACCTTCCCAACCTGAACACCAACAATATTTCGCTAAGCACGATCAACGGTATCTCCGTCACCAATCTGGGCGATACATCGCCGACCAATGTGCCAGCATTCAGTGTTCATAAAAACGGTGTAAATCAGACCGTTACATCCAACGTCATGAATCTAGTAACATGGCCGTCTAAACATTTTGATACTTATAACAATTTCAATACATCTACTAACCGCTTTACACCCACTGTCGCTGGCACATACATCTTTCATGCCAGCGTCTACTGTCCAACCGCAAACAACCTTTGCCACGTCGAAATCCGTAAGAACAATGGCGTCCAGGCATCCCGCTGGCTGGTAAATAGCGCCAGCCAATCCAATGTCGTACAGGCAGTCATCATCCTGTCCATGAACGGCTCCTCCGACTACGTCGATGTATATGCCAACTTGGGCGGTGGCACCGAAATCAACGGTACCGCCGCGGCAACCAATTTCTCCGGCTCACTCCTCGCCTCCGGCAACGGCCTCATCTCCGGCACCGGCGCCACCACGCTCTCCGGCCTCACCGATGTAGCCCTCGCCTCCCCCGCCACCGGCCAAATCCTCACCTACAACGGCACAAGCTGGGTGAACAGTTCCGGCGCTAGCGGAGACCGCCTCACCTCTGGCACCCTCAGCGTGACCGCCAACAGCAGCACAGCCATCATCAGCCTCACTACCAATGGCACCACGTGGGGTTACTTGGGAAGTAACAGCAGTTATCTGCCGACCCTCAACACGTCAGCCATCAGCGCCACGGCCGTCCAGATCTCCAGCAACACCGCCGTCACCTGCGGCAGCGGCAATGCCGGTACACTGCGCTATAACAACAGCAATACGGCTCTGGAGCTCTGCACCGGTACCGGCTGGCAGATGATGGGTGTCGGTATCCCTGCCGGGACCATCTCCGCCTTTGCCAGCACCATATAACTGGCTTCCTGAGAATATCCTTCCTTGTTCATCTCCGCGACAAACGTCTTAACCGTATGATGAAGCAGTCGTGCCTGGCAGGCAGGCGTATCAGCTCTGGCGCGCATAATGCCCTCTTAACTTACAACCATATGTTGCTGCACAAAATCACGTGCAGCAAGTCGCCTGACAATCCCCCTACTGGGCATAGGGCTTTAATTCTGATACAAGAGCCGCATGACGTCCCCCAGCCCCCTTGCACATCAAGCTGAAGCCTATTTCCGCGATCTGCAGAAAAAAATCATCGCCGCCTTTCAGTCCTACGAAGGACATAACACCTTCGACGTCCAGAACTGGGAAAAAGGCCCCGAAAGCCGCCTGCAGGGCGGCGGTACCACCGCGCTTATCCGTGGCGAGGTTTTTGAAAAAATGGGCGTGAACTTTAGCTGCGTGCACGGCATCTTCCCCGAACCTTTCCGCAAAGAGATCCCCGGCGCAGTGGAATCCGAAGGCCATTTCTGGGCGTCCGGTGTCAGTCTGGTATGCCATCCTGCCAACCCGCACGTGCCGGGCGTGCACTTTAATATTCGCCGTATCGAGACCTCCAAGGGCTGGTTCGGCGGCGGTGCCGACCTCACCCCGGCCCTGCCCTATGCCGAAGACACCGACCACTTCCACACCACTCTCAAAACTGCGTGCGATAGCTACGACCCCGAAGCCTACGCCCGCTTCAAAACATGGTGCGACGAGTACTTCTTCATTCCCCACCGTAACGAGGCCCGCGGCGTCGGCGGCGTGTTCTTCGATTACCTGGAGAATGACCCCGAAGGTACGTTCGCCTTCATCAAACACATCGGCGAAAGCTTCCTCCCGTCTTACCTTCCGCTGGTCGACAAACGCCATCAAACTGCGTTTACCGAAGCGCAGCGCCATACCCAGCTTGTCAAACGCGGCCGCTATGCCGAGTTCAACCTGATGTACGACCGTGGCACCCGCTTCGGTTTGCAATCGGGCGGAAATGTCGATGCGATTCTGATGTCGCTGCCACCGCAAGCCGCGTGGTAGTCACGGCCCCACGCCGAAGTTCTCGTAATAAGCTTATAAAATAAGCTTTTGACACCCATAGCGTTCCGTGCCAGCTTTTTCATCAGCGGGAGCCTTTCATACCTGCGGCCCCGGTCACGTTGTCCGGTGTCACTACCAATAAAGACTGTCACTATCCAATGGACAACCAAACCCGCCAGAACGGCACCGTTAAATGGTTCGATGCAAAAAAGGGCTTCGGCTTCATCAAGCCGGATAACAGCGAGAAGGACATTTTCGTCCATATCACCGCCGTCCAAGAGGCAAACATCCAGCGCCTGAAGGACAACCAGCGCATCAGCTTCGAGCTTGTGAGCGACAGCCGCTCCAACAAGCAATCCGCCGGTAAGCTGCAACTCATCCAAGAGTAAGCGCCACCTCGGTAAAAGCCGCCTTCGGGCGGTTTTTTATTGACCTCCCCACATAAGTATACGAATTATCCCGCAACATATTCTCTTACCGTTCTTGAAAAGGATTGCATCTATGCAAGAAACCTTCGACATCACCCCCGCTCAGCCCAACGTCTACGTGACGCATCTGAAGGATACCTTCACATCGCAAAAACCCAAAATGTTCAAACTGATGTGTGAACACGACACGGAGATGAACGCGACTGCCCTTAGCAACATGAAAGCCTTCAGCTTCCTTGCGATTACTGTCGGCGTCATCTTAGCCCTTTTGATCGACAGCGATGACGTCACTATCTACAACGGCCTCCAAGCGCTTGTCGTGGTCATCTTGATAGGCATTGCAGGGTGGATCAGTTCCCGTTCCAGCAACACCCGCAACCTGCGTCTTGCGATTACCCAGAGCTGGATCGAAGGCACCATCCAAGCCGCTTTGCCTACCTTGGCGAAACCGGCCCAGCTCACCGAATCCTACGAACGCCAGTACAAACTGTACCAGGCGGATGTGAATCGTCTGACAACGGTCTTGCACACCAAGGCCGAAGAACTGGCCCGCAAAGGCCCGCTCGCACAGTTCCCGCAGGAGATGGAACGATTCATCACCCAGAATCCGGACATCGAAGCCTATATAACAGCCTGCTATACACACGCCGAAATACTGGGCGTCCGTGCTCCGGTACACGCCTGACCCCTCGCCCGCTCTCTGTCTCATCAACAGAAAGCGGGCGTTTTTGTATTGACCAAACCTAAAAATGCATACAAAAACACACAAGATACATCGCGTACGCATTCAGCCCTCTTCACATTCCTTGAACTCAGAAAGGTAAAACCATGATCGACGAAGGCGACATTCGCTCGACCCATGTAAATGCGCTGTTAGAAAACTTTCATAACAGCAAACCTGCCGACCTGAATGACAGGGTCGACGAACAGAACCAGTTCCTCTTCTACAAGAATCTCGCCAACATCGGCTGGGTTCTGACCGTAGGGGTTACCGTGATCCTGATGGTCTATTTCCAAAGGCCTCTCATCGCTCTTGCAGGCATCTTCGTGCTGCTGGCGCTTCACCTTGCCAAAAAGCAGATTGAAAAGCGCCGTCAGGAGCATTACATGGGGGTAACGAATACCTGGATCCACGATGCCTTCATCAAGATGCCGAAGCTTCCTCATACAGATGCTAACGCAAGTCTCGAACGTGAAGTTCTCCTGCACGCTCACAACAAGAATATGGAATACGTGTTCAATACGCTGACCCACCACGCGGAAAAAACCGCGAAACGTCGACCACTCGATGAGTATCTGAGCGAGGTTCAGGACTACATCATCTCCAACACGACTCTCCACAAAAAGCTGGACAGGGCCTACGGAACAGCGCGTTCCGAAGCTGCCTGAGCTGGCCTCGTCCAAAAACCGTCCCTTCCATGGGGCGGTTTTTATTTGCCGAATGAGGCAAACCCACGTAAGGAAACACGCTCATGCAACCCGTCATCGCAGCCATCGACTTCGGCACGTCCAACTCCACCGTCGGCATCATGCAAGGCGGCCAGCCGGTGCTGTTGCAGCCAGAGACCGGTAAACGCGCGGTCCCCACCGCCCTTTTCTTCCCCCATGGCAAAACCACACCCATTCCGGGTTTCGCGGCCATTCAGGCATATCTGGGAGAAGACCCGGGCCGCTTCATGCGCGGTCTTAAAGGCGTTTTAGGAACGGACCTGTTCAACGAATCAACTCAGATAGGTACACAGCCGGTCACGTTCCGAGAGATCATCGCGTCCTACATTGGCTGGCTGGTCAAAACAGCCGAAGCCGAGCTTGGTCATCCCGTCACGCACCTCATGCTGGGCCGCCCGGTGCACTTTCTTACCAACCAGCCGGAAGCCGACGCCATCGCCGAATCCCAACTGCGCGAAGTCGTCGCCACACTCGGCATTCCGCACGTGGCCTTCATGGCCGAACCCCTCGCCGCCGCCTACCACTACGAGCACACCCTGAAGCAGGAAGAACTGGCCCTTATCATCGATATCGGCGGCGGTACCGCCGACTTCTCTCTCCTCCGCCTCGGCCCTAAATTGAAGGATAAAGCCGATCGCACCACCGACATCCTCGCCACTCACGGTCTCCGCCTCGGCGGCGCGATGATCGACCAGGCCTTCGCCATGGCGCACGTCATGCCTACCTTCGGCCGCGGAACCGAGATCGCCGGTCCCACCGGCCCCAAAGGGTTAACGGTGCCAGAAGGCTACTTCACCCAGCTCACCACCTGGCACCGCATCCACCGCATGTACGAGCGCAAAACCCTGCAAGAAGTCGGCGGCGTACTGCAAGAAGCCCTTGAACCCCGCAAAGTCGAACGCCTTGTAACCCTGCTGGAAGAACGCGGCGGCCATAAACTGATGCTCGATATCGAAGGCGCCAAGATCACTCTCTCCGACGCCGCCGAAGCGCTCCTGAACCTGGGCTGGATCGAACGCGATCTTACTCTCCCCCTTACCGCCGAGGCCCTCGCCTCCGCCACGCAGAACTGGAGGAACACTCTCACCGACTCCATCCGTCACACGCTGGCACAGGCCAATACCACCGCCGAACACCTCACCACCGTCTTTGTCACCGGCGGCCCCAGCGCCATGCCGCTGGTACAGGCCACCATCCGCAACGCCCTGCCCCAATCCAACATTATCCTGGGCGACCAACTGACGTCGGTCGGTACAGGCCTCGTGCTTGCCGCCCATCGTCACTTTGCTTGACCCCCACCTCTCCCAGACGTATACACACAGCACGACATCCTCTCGTCCGGAAGGAGAACCACCGCATGCGTTCCGTCAGCTTTACCGCAGAAGACCTTTATTTGGATGGTACGGCACGTCTCGGCCATCCTAACGACTACGAACTCAACTTCCGTATTCTCATGCAGGAAAAACGCAGCGAAAAGCCGGAGAGTCTCTACAAGCTGGCCCTCCATCACCTGCACGGCTATGGCTGTACCAGAGATACCGGCCTTGCTCTGAGCTACTTTACATTGGCCAGCAACCGCGGCTGCGGCTCATCAAGCTACTGCTTATATCGTCTCTACGAGAAAGATCTTTCCCTCGATATCGCCCTACAGCACTTGCAAAAGGCGGCATCGCAGGGCCATCGCTTTGCACAGCAACTGTTGGCAGTGAACCGTCCACTTACTGCCGCCTGAATACCGCACGCAACCTCCCCCAGAAGGAGAGCGCCCGGGCCGGCGATCTCGGTCAGAGAAGGATCGTCCATGGCATCTGCAAAGATGTCAAAAATCCCTCTGTCCCGGTGGCTGTAACTATCACAGTCCCCGGCCCCACCTTCCCTGCCTCACGGCAGGGTTTTTTTTCGCTAATTCGTAAAGATTCGGCCCCACACTCGGAGCTACAAACGGTCATTCCAGTGTTTTTTGGCGGGGCGCAGAATACAAAGTAAGTATTTCAGGCCCGCCAAAAGATGCTGGAGGGCCGTTTTAGCCCGTGCGTTTGTAAAAGCATATTACCCAATTTCGCCACCGAGCTTATTCAGCCTTTTCCGCTTTTCCTCGTAATCAGGGCAATACTTTTCTACCAACCGCCAAAAACGCACGCCATGGTTCATGTGCACACGGTGACACAGCTCATGGATAACCACATATTCCCGCAACTCAGCAGGCACCAGCATCAACCGCCAGCTTAAATTGATCTCACCGTTCGAGTTACAGCTCCCCCACACCGTCTTACCACTGGTGATGCGCACTTTCGCCACCGTCACCCCTACACGCGCGGCCCAATGTGCCACTTCACGGTTCATGGTCTTACGTCCAGCCTTGCGGTACCACTCTACCGGCAACTCGCAGTAACGGCCTTCCATATCCTGACGACGTAATTCCTTTTCAGCTTCTACGGCCTTTTTCTGACCAAGCTCCTTCAGGCGCTTTTCAATAAAGCTCTCGCGGCGCTGTGCAAAATCCAGCATCTGCTCCAACCGTACCCAGCGCGGCGCGGTAAACACCACCACACCCGCTTCATTCACCACAAAACCAAAACTCCGCCGACGCTTGGCACTGCGCTTCACTTCATACGGCAATTCACGCGTTTCCAAACGCAACACCCCCGTCTCAACGGGCATGGTTTTCGTTACAGAGGGCTTGGTTTTTCGTACGACAGGCACGTCCTATTATACCCGCAATTCCTTACCCGTAGCCACAAAAAACGGGGCCTACGCCCCGTTTCCTGTAGCTGTAACATCTACTTCAGCTTCACTTCGGCAGAGACGTTCACCACAACTTCGGTCTCACCGGCTTCAGCAACCGGTGCCGGAGCCGAAGCACCAGCCGCGTCATAGGCCATCTCAGACTTCATCGCCATGCCGCGCATCATCGGTACCGGGCGACCATTGTCTCCAAGATCAATCTTGGCGTAACGGATCTTCTTCATACCCAGAGACTTGCGGATGTTCTCGGCACGGGCTTGAATATTCGCCAGAGCTTCCGAAATAAGTGAATCCTTTACAGCATCTTCCGCATCGCGGCTCATGTAGAAGTTCAAGCCTTGCAGGGCAAAACCTTCCTTCTGAAGAGAGGCGATAAGCTGCAGCATGTCATCGCTCTTAACGCCGTCAATGATCAGTTGCTGGTTACCTTGCCAGAAGGCTTTCTTTTCACGCTCTTCGCTGGTCCAGGCAGGTGTACCATCTGCCTTGGGTGCCGGTTCCGGCGGATAGTTCTTGAACACGTTATAGCCGCCGGTGCTCACCTTGATGCCGCTGACCGCATCGTACTTCGGCTTGGCTTCCTGCATCTTGGTATTGATTTTGGCTTGCACTTCCTGGGCGGTCTTACCGGTGAATTCGTAGCTGAGGGTCGCGGTCACACGGTCCTGCTGTACGGTACGGCGGGCGTCGGCGGTCAGCGTCACGCTGGTGCTGCCATCATCATCAGCCGCACGTACGGTTGCCGGAGCCACCGCTACAGTGGTCGCCATCAGGGCGGTTCCCAGCATCATCGCTTTGATAAACTTCATGGGGTTGGTCCTTTCTTGTTGTTAGTTCAAGGTATAGTCTACGGTGGTGACCACACGCAGAATCTTGTTGGCCTGCTCGCTTTCGCTCAGGTAGCTGTCACGTCCCAGAATCTGCACGCTACCCTGGGTCGCACGCTTGATGCCACCCACCCGGGAGTTGCTGTCCTTGGCAAACTGCTCCGCTGCTTTGTAGGCTTCCGCCGTAGCGCGGCTTACTAAATCAAGCTTGGCATCGTTTAACTTGGTAAAGGCATAGTTGGGGCCATAACTGGAGGTTAAAACCACGCCCTGCCCCAGCAACTCGTCCAGACCGTTCTTAGCCTTGGCAATCCCTTCCAGATTCGCCGTACGCACACTCACACCACCACTCACCACATAGCGGTCGCCACCGGTATTGCTATTGTACTGGTTGGCGCGGGCATCGCTCACGCTCAGGCTCTGCATCTCCACATCGGCGGCCGGAATACCATGCTTCTCAAGGAAGGCACGGATCTTTGCCAGATCTCCGCTCAACTGCTTCTGAACTTCACTCAGGTCATTGCCGCTGGAACTCACACTCAGGCTCCAGGTGGCAAGATCAGCCACAACCGGCATCTCCGCACTCCCTCGCACCTGTACACTGCTGTCAGATGTCAGCGTCGCAATCTGGCTCCCCAGAACATAACCGGCCAGAACCACACCTGCAGCCCAGATACCACTCTCAATCAAGCGCGACATGAAAACCCCCTGCTCGTTATTATTGGGGCTATGCTAGCGGGACAAAACGCTATCGGCAACAAAAAAGCCCCGCGCAAGGCGGGGCTAAATCTCTGTGTAAGGTAGTCGGTATTCTCTTGTAAGTATTCTGCATAAGCAACAAACCCTGGCAACGTGCTACTCTCCCATGCCTTAAGACATAGTACCATTGCCGCAGGAGGGCTTCACGGCCGTGTTCGGAATGGGAACGGGTTTTAAACCTCCGCCATGGTCACCAGAGAATGTTGCTAATGCAAAATACTCAACCAAGGGAATTAATAATCAACAAAACCATATCATTAGTATGGTGTCTTTTCAGAGCAACTTAAAGTTCACTTTAAGTTAGCTAAAATCTACGCTCAAACAAGTGCGTAAATCACAAAACAATCAGACCATTAGTATCAGTTAGCTCAACACATTACTGTGCTTACACACCTGACCTATCAACGTCGTAGTCTACAACGGTCTTATTGGGAGTGCTTGTCTTGATGGAAGCTTCCCGCTTAGATGCTTTCAGCGGTTATCTCGTCCACACATAGCTACTCTGCAATGCGGCTGGCGCCACAACAGATACACCATAGGTGTGTTCGCCCCGGTCCTCTCGTACTAAGGGCAACTCATCTCAACACTCCTACACCCACGGTAGATAGGGACCAAACTGTCTCACGACGTTTTGAACCCAACTCACGTACCACTTTAATCGGCGAACAGCCGAACCCTTGGGACCTGCTCCAGCCCCAGGATGTGATGAGTCGACATCGAGGTGCCAAACCGCATCGTCGCTATGGACGCTTGGATGCGATCAGCCTGTTATCCCTAGAGTACCTTTTATCCGTTTGCGATGGCCCTTCCATGCGGAACCACCGGATCACTATGTCCTGGTTTCCCACCTGCTCGAGGTGTCCCTCTTGCAGTCAGCCCGGCTTTTGCCATTACACTCGAGAGACGGTTTCCAACCGTCCTGAGCCGAACTTCGAGCGCCTCCGTTACTCTTTGGGAGGCGACCGCCCCAGTCAAACTGCCCACCATACAGGGTCCCTGCACCGGTTCGGTGCGAGGTTAGAACTCAAGAAATGCCAGGGTAGTATCTCACCGACAGCTCCACGATGGCTGACGCCATCGCTTCATCGCTTCCTACCTATGCTGCACAAGCATTTCCTAAGCCCACTGTAAAGCTACAGTAAAGGTTCATAGGGTCTTTCCGTCTAGCCGCGGGTACCCCGCATCTTCACGAGGAATTCTATTTCGCTGAGTCTATGGTTGAGACAGTGGGGAGATCATTACGCCATTCATGCGGGTCGGAACTTACCCGACAAGGAATTTCGCTACCTTAGGACCGTTATAGTTACGGCCGCCGTTTACCGGGGCTTCAATCCACTGCGTTAACAGCTTTTCTTAACCTTCCGGCACCGGGCAGGCGTCAGACCCTATACTTCCTCTTTGGAGTTTGCAGAGCCCTGTGTTTTTGATAAACAGTTGCCACCCCCTCTTATGTGCCCCCGGCCGGTGGTTGCCCACCAACCGGGCACGCTTATCCCGAAGTTACGCGTGCAATTTGCCGAGTTCCTTAACCATAGTTCTCTCAACGCCTTGGTATACTCTACCCTCCCACCTGTGTCGGTTTAGGGTACGGCTCAATGAAGGTGCTATTTCCTGGAACTGCTTCACTACCTCGAGAAATCCGATAATCCGAGATAATACATGCAATCCGTCACATTCCTTCTAGCTTAGGATTATTCACCTAATTGCCATCGGCTACGCCTTTCGGCCTCACCTTAGGAACCGGCTCACCCTGCCCTGATTAACATGGGACAGGAACCCTTGGGATTTCGGCGGACGGGGTTCTCACCCGTCTAATCGCTACTCAAGTCAGCATTCTCACTTCCGATACCTCCAGCACACCTCACAGTGCACCTTCACAGGCTTACGGAACGCTCCGCTACCACGAATAAAATTCGTCCACATCTTCGGTAATTAGCTTTAGCCCCGATACATTTTCGCCGCACAGTCGCTCGACCAGTGAGCTGTTACGCTTTCTTTGAATGATGGCTGCTTCTAAGCCAACATCCTGGTTGTCAAAGCAACTGCACCTGCTTATACACTTAGCTAATATTTAGGGACCTTAGATGGTGGTCTGGGTTGTTTCCCTCTCGACAATGGACGTTAGCACCCACTGTCTGTCTCCCGGACATAACGCCGCAGTATTCGGAGTTTGGTAAGGTTTGGTAAGACGGTATGTCCCCCTAGCCTTTCCAGTGCTCTACCCCTGCGGGTCTTAATTCCGAGGCACTACCTCTATAGTTTTCGCGGAGAACCAGCTATCACTAGGTTTGATTGGCCTTTCACCCCTAACCACAAGTCATCCGAAACCTTTTCAACGGTTACCGGTTCGGTCCTCCAATAGGTATTACCCTATCTTCAACCTGCTCATGGTTAGCTCACCTAGTTTCGGGTCGAATCCGACGTACTAAACGCGCTATTAACACTCGCTTTCGCTGCGCCTACACCTGTTGGCTTAAGCTTGCACGTCAGAATCACTCGCTGACCCATTATACAAAAGGTACGCCGTCACCCCCTTACGGGAGCTCCGACTGCTTGTAGGCACATGATTTCAGGATCTATTTCATCCCCCTCTCGGGGTGCTTTTCACCTTTCCCTCACGGTACTAGTTCACTATCGGTCTCAAGGTAGTATTTAGGCTTGGAGGATGGTCCCCCCATATTCAAAGCGGGTTTCACGTGCCCGCCCCTACTCAAGGATTCTCAAATTAATCACCGCATACGGGACTATCACCCACTATGGTCGACCTTTCCATGTCGTTTTGCTTTTAATTTGAGAACCACTGGCCTTCTCCCCGTTCGCTCGCCACTACTAGGGGAATCTCTGTTGATGTCTTTTCCTGTAGGTACTGAGATGTTTCACTTCCCTACGTTCGCTTCCTACACCTATGTATTCAGTGCAGGATACCGCCGAAGCGGTGGGTTACCCCATTCGGAAATCTCAGGGTCAAAGGTTATTCGCACCTCACCTGAGCTTATCGCAGCGTATCACGTCCTTCATCGCCTCCTTGAACCAAGGCATCCGTCATGTGCCCTTTTCTATTTGCGATTCTCATAATAAATTATCGATTGTCACTTCTTTCGAAGTTCAATCCGCCTTGTAAGAGCGCAGATTCTAACCAACCGAAGCTGATCACTTTCTGTCACTCTGTAAGTATACCATACGTTTGTGTAGTAAGTTGTTAGTCCCAGACACGGAAATGTCTTAGGCAACTTCCACACGGCTATATGGAGATTGTTGATTATTGACTACCTATTCGGTTTTCACAGAACTCGTTGAGGGCTTTCTCTTCCGTTCTTTCGAACCGGTTGATTGCCTCGACGGATGGGCTTCTAACCCGACCCCCCTCCCCTGTCAACACCCCTTTTTCATCTTTTTGCAAACTTTCTTGCAACCCACTCAAAACACGTAGGTACGATATCTAAAAAAGGTTGAGAAAAGCCACTTTCAGCCGCCTCGTCGGCCCGATATGCCTAAAAAAGAACCCCGCCCTGTTACCAGCAGCGGGGGTCCTTTTAAGGTTTCAGGTATCAATGGACGATGATTTCGCCGCTCACTTGCCGCCATTCCGTGGCGGAAATGAGTTTCCGATGGACGTACTTCACGGCATGAAGCGGTCCATCAAGGGTCTCCTGCCAGAACTGGAGGAACTTATTCATCTCCGGAAAGTCCGGTGCGATGTCGTAGTCCTGCCAGATATAGCTTTGGAGAAACCACTGGTGGTCGGGTTTGCGATAGATGATCTCAGCCGTGGTCATGCCATAACCTTTCAGCATCAGCTCCATTTCAGAAGCCTTGTCCGATTTAGAGACTGAGGAAGATGGAGTAATCATAGGGATGCTCTCCTTCTCTATATATAGAAGATATAGAAGTAACAAACGTCACGCGACCTAACCATTCTACAAAATTCCCACCCCTCGCCAATCAAAATCAGGCAGTTGGGCCAAAAAACCTTTACACCCCCTCTTCACCCCTTAGTATGGGCCCATGTCGACACCTCTTATATCTACTATTGTATTAGGTCTCGTACTGGCATTCGTGTTTGGTACGGTGGCCCACCGCCTTAAATTATCCCCCATTGTTGGCTATCTGGCCGCCGGTATCCTGCTGGGGCCGTTCACACCGGGGTTTGTTGCCGACCAGCATATGGCGATCGAACTCGCCGAACTCGGCGTCATCCTCCTGATGTTCGGGGTCGGCCTGCACTTTTCCTGGAGCGACCTGACCGCCGTGCGCCCCATTGCCCTGCCCGGAGCTGTCGCCCAGATCGCTCTGGCCACACTTATGGGTATGGCGCTGGCCGATTATATGGGCTGGAGCGCCGGCGCCGGGCTTGTCTTCGGCTTAGCGCTGTCGGTCGCCAGCACGGTGGTACTTATCCGCGCCCTGGCCGAGAACAATATCACCGAGACCGAACAAGGCCGCATTGCCGTCGGCTGGCTGATTGTCGAAGACCTCGTCATGGTGGTGGCGCTTCTTATGCTGCCGTTGCTGGCCCCGGCGCTGAAAGATTCCACTCTCAGCTTCACTATGCCTTCGCTCGCCGAGCCCGGCCCCATCGTGACGGCTCTGGCCGCCATGACCCTCAAACTCGCCGCCTTTGCCGGGATACTCTATTATATAGGGCGCCGCGTCTTGCCGCTTACACTTCATTATATAGCACGTACCGGCTCGCGGGAGCTCTTCCGCCTCGGCGTGCTCGCCATTGCCTTGGGCGTGGCCTACGGTGCGGCAAAAGGGTTTGGCGTGTCGTTTGCACTGGGTGCATTCTTTGCCGGTATGCTTCTGGCGGGGTCTACGCTGGGCCACCGTGCGGCCGAAGAAACCCTCCCCCTGCGCGACGCCTTCGCCGTTCTGTTCTTTGTCGCGGCGGGGATGATGTTCGACCCCAAGATCCTTGTCAGCCACCCACTGGAAACGTTGGCAACGTTCCTCATCATCGTCTTTGGTAAATCCGTGGCCGCCTTTGCCATCATGCGTGCGGCGGGGGCCGACAACGGCAAGTCTCTCACCATTTCCGCCAGCCTGGCCCAGATCGGCGAATTTTCGTTCATTCTGGCAACGCTTGGCCTCAGCCTGCAACTGCTGCCGCAACAGGCTCACAGTCTCATTGTCGCAGGCGCCATTCTCTCGATCATGATCAACCCGATCCTCTTCTCGCTCATCGGCAAGGTCTCTTCGTGGGCCGATATGTTCGAGGGCACGCCGTGCATGGAACGCCCGCCGCTGCCGGATGTCCCCGAGGGCGAGCCCCTCAGCCGCCACGCGGTGGTCATTGGTTACGAGAATCCGTCCATCTCGGTCATCCGCGCGCTCATCAGCCATGGCATTCCGGTCTATGTGCTGGAAGGCCGCGAGGTGAACCTGCATATCATGGCCAGCCAGATGCATCACGCCATTCAGGAAGGCTTCATCCGTTACGGAGCCGAGAGCGGCGCCAACTTTACCGATGCTGCCGCCCTGGTGCTCAGCACGCCCTTCCATCAGCGTGCCGAAGCGTTGGCCGCCCGCGCCCTGCATGATAATCCGGACCTGATGCTGATCGGCTATGCCAGCACGCCGGAACACGAGTACTGGCTGCACGCGCAAAACGCCCGCCTCATCATCCAGCCGGAAACCGACCAGACCTCGGCCGCCGCGCAGATCGCCGATACGATTATCGACGATGGCTTCATTCAGGCCAAAAACCAAACCGAGCACGTCAATCGCGCCGCGGTCATCAAACCCAAATCCAAATAAAACAAACCTCCCGCAAGGGAGGTTTTCTTTTCGGACACTCTATTGAGAGAATAAGAAACACCGTTGGAGCTAACGCTCACAACGGTGTCCTTTGAGCCCCCCGGCTCATTATCGTTATACGTGCCCCGAGCACGTTAGTTCAAAGCAAGGTCAACACTCTGTTGCGCAGCCCGTTGCTTCAACTTGGCCGTTACGGCCTTGTTGCGCGCTTCCTGTACATACAGGGTGCGCTTTTTCCCATTGCCGTCGACGAAGGTGTACTTCGCCAGCAGCTTGCCCCATTCAGGGTGGTACTTCATATCGAAGTGCCATGCCGTTGCCAGATGCGGAGCGATGATCTCGCCCTTCTTCAGTTTACCGAAGTAAGGCTGAAGAATCTCAGCCGTTTCTTTAAAGCGCTCAGCTTCAGAACCGACCCAGGGGGTCTTCTTGTCCTGCGGGCCGAACATTTCCTTCTTGTCGTACACGACGCGAGAGACATTGGTCGCGTCACCATAGTAGTAAGCGCGGTTGCTCACGGTCTGTACGATCGCCTTGATCTGGTTGTAGTCAAGGTAACCTTCGGTCACCGCAACATGCACCAGGGCATTTTCCTGTGGGTTAGGCAGTTTTCCAGTTGATCCTGCATGAGCGCTCGCCATCTGGAGAACAAGCGTCATGGTGACGAACATCATCACTTTAAGAAAGTTCATTTTCGGTGTTCCGTAGGCCATTGGAATCGGAGTGGCCGTGGGCTCCGGATAAGGGTGAAGTGGTTCTGTGTTAGTTTCATACTTACAAGTACGGAGATAGCAATCCGGTTCCCCCTCTACAACCCTTTACCACCGCCAAAATAACGCCTTGTAAGCTTACACACCGTAAGATAGAAGCCAAAATCCAGCATAACGGCCACTTTTAACCGCAACGAAGCGACATAAACCGCCTCGTTCCCCGTAAGCAAAACAGCCCTCTTCGTAAGGGCTTGGTAACGAAAAACGCCCCGAGGGGCGCCAATCTCCTAATGCCGATGCTTTAAAATCTTCTCAAGCAGGCTCACAACAGGCCCCGTGCTGTTGATCACTTCGTCATGGTAATCCTTCACCTTGCGGCGCTTCTCCACACGGTGCCAGATGCGCTCATGGAAGAAGTAGCAGAACGTCTGTACGAACGGCTCCACCATCCCGATGGCGAATGCAATGGCCCAGCTCCCGCTCAGCACATAAGCCACGCAAATGGCCACGCTCATGTGCATCACGGCGTAGGTGCTGGTTTTCATCAGGCTTAACGGTATCTTCATGGGGCATTCCTTCTTAACGAAGCCAAACTGCCAGAAACCATAAAATAAGAAAAGCACCTCCAAGAGGCGCCCGTTTCTTTTTCGTCTATCACGGGAATAACCCCAACTCGTCCCACTGCGACCGTTCGATCTTCTTGCCCAGCTTGTAACTGAAGTGGGTGACCTTGGAATGATCCGGATTGGTAGAGCACTGATACGCCAGATAATACCAGACCCCCCTGCTTCGCAGCAGTGCATGGTTTCCCCACACACTGTTGGCACTGGAGTAATGCGGCGGTTTCAGGTAATCGATCATCACATGCTCGGGGTGCAACGCATTCTTATCGTTATCGATGCGCTCCATGCCCTCAAGCTCACAGATCTTCACCAGACGCGTCTCCGGATTGAGACCATCCAGAACCTTCTCGGCCTTCTGGTCATAGGCCTGAACAACCGAGACCTGAAACACCAGAACACTGAATAAAGCAGCACGCACACACAAACCCATAGACAAGGAAATACCAGCAAACCGCCAGAAGCGTCAACCTTGGCTCCCTCACACGAATGCGTACCGACGCCATCCTGCTTGCAAAGCAAGTGCGTCGCGCCAAAGGTACGCACACTTAACTCTCTAACTGAGCTACGGGCACACCAAATATGCCCATGAAAAAACACTCCCGAAGGAGTGTTGAATTCTTTGGTGGACCCGAACGGATTCGAACCGACGACATCCTGCTTGCAAAGCAGGCGCTCTACCAACTGAGCTACGGGCCCACCGGACATGCGTGTAACATAGGGTTCGGCTTATGCTCAAGTACATTTTTACACAAAACGCACCATCTGCCGCAAATTCCGGCAAACTAGCGTCGTTTGCGCTTCCGCAAAGCCTCAACCTCGGCATTGATGCTCGACCCGATCAGCAATATCAAGGTCGAAAGCCAGATCCACATCATCAAACCGATAGCCGCCCCCAGAGACCCATACGTCTTGTCGTAGTTGGCAAAGTTAGACAGATACATCGAGAACAATCCCGACATGATCACCCACGCCAGCACCACAAACACGCCACCGGGCGTCACCCAGTGCATATGGGGCTTTACGCGGTCAGGGCCGTAGCGGGTCAGCATACCAATGGCCATGGCGCTGATAGCCATCAGCAGCGGCCAGCGGGTCAGTTTGATAAGCCGCCCGGTAAACTCATCCAGCCCGACAAACGTCAGCACCAGCGGCACCACCGCAATCGCCACCAAATAGATAATCACAATGAACACCGCGCCCAATGCAAAGGTAAAACTGATGGCATTGAGCTTGACGAAGCCCCGTCCTTCTTTGGCACCATAGGTCATGTTCAGGCCGTCAATCAGGGCCTTCATCGCGTTGTTAATGCTCCAGAACGCTGCCAGCAAGCTCAGTACAAAACCAAGCCCCAGGGTAGTTGGCGGTGCCGCCAGCAGGCTATCCAATTGCGCACGGATCAAACTGATCGCCGGCGGTGGCAAAACGTCGGAGACCGCCACAAGCTGCTCCCCAATCATCACCGGGTTGGCCAGCAACCCGAAGATGGACACCAGCGCCGTCAACGCCGGGAAGAGTGCCAGAATCACATAAAAGGTCACACCCGCCGCCACAAGGCTCAACCGGGCCTCGTCAATTTTGCGGAAAACGCGCCAGCACACGCCCTGCCATCCCTTTTTGGGCGGCTCGATCGAAGACAGCGCGTCGCCGATGGCTTCACCATGCTCCCACAATTTTTCCTGCACCTGCTTAACAGGCTTGGCGGCGTTATGGCCAACCGTGTGCGCAAATCGCTTAATCATTCTGATTCCTTACCACAGTTTTACATCTTTCACCCCTTTTCAACGTCAAAACGACACAAAACCGCCATCATCATGTGTTAAAAACGCACGAAGCCCTTGCGCCGCCAGCATCTTCCTCCTTATACACACACCAATCCCCCACGCACGTTTGTAGAAGGACATCTCCCATGCGCCTCGTTACTCTCGCTCTTATGGCCAATTCCGCCTTCGCTCTCCCTCTCACGTCCGAAACTCAAAAGGTTACGGAAACAATCGTCGTTCTCACAGCCGACAAACAAGGGCTTTCTCCCGCACACACCTACAACCTCCAAGGCCTGTCGGCACATGCGCAGAAAGATGCGATCCGCAGCAGATGCTATGAGTTCCAGAATTGCATTCCCATCGCCAGCCTAAATACCGGCTGCACATGGGTCAGTATCGGTCCGTTCCGCCAAAAATTCGCAAACGACCGTACGATTCTCCCCAATTACGGCGCCACCTACGGTATCGCACCGTCGGCCAGCGAGGCGCTGCGGCAATGCAATCTCTACGGAGACTGCGCGGCCGAAAACGTCAAAATGTACTGCGCTGGTTAAAGCACTTAGCGCCACTCCCGTCTGGGGGTGGCGCTTTTTCGTACACGCAATCTGTTCAAAACGCCTGTGCCGCGCTAGGTTGCAGCCACACGCATAGTAACAAGAAATCCAGACCAACCATGAAAAGCCTCATCCTGAGCCTGCTAGTAGGAGTACTCATGACCACTGCCGCCAACGCCGTAGAAATCAAAGACCCGGAAAACACCCTGTTCCTCGACCTGAAGGACGGTCGCGTTGTAATCCAGATGTTCCCGGAAAAAGCCCCGAACCACGTGGCTCGTATTAAAGAACTGACCCGCGAAGGTTACTACGACGGCAAGCTCTGGCACCGCGTGATGGACGGCTTCATGGCCCAGACCGGCAGCCCGAACGGCGACGGTATCGGCGGCTCCTCCAAACCGGATCTCAAGGCCGAGTTCAACAACACCGCCCACGTCCGCGGCGTTGCCAGCATGGCCCGCACCAATATGCCGAACACCGCCAACGCGCAGTTCTTCATCGTGCTCAAGCCCAGCACCTTCCTTGACGGTCAATACACCGCCTGGGGCCAAGTGATCGACGGCATGCAGTATGTCGACAACATCACCAAGGCCGACCCGCGCGATCCCTCCGGTATGGTCGCCAACCCGGACAAGATCGTGAAAATGACGGTCGCCGCCGACGCGAAGTAAGCCGTAGCGCTTAACTTTCAGGCAAAAGGGGGCTTCGGCCCCTTTCTTGTTGCAAACAGCTATTGACAAGGCCTCACATACCCACTATTCAAGGCCGCGTAGTCGGTGCACACGCAACGAAGACAAGCCCAGGTGGCGGAATTGGTAGACGCGCACGGTTCAGGTCCGTGTGAGTAACATCATGGAGGTTCGAGTCCTCTCCTGGGCACCATAAGTTTCAAACCGGCTCCGGCCGGTTTTTTTGTGCCCGGAACCTGAGGGAAGCAAGCACGTTACCTCACCATGCAAAAGTATCTTCACCTTCTCGCCGCAGGGGCTCTGGTAGCCGCCTGTACGGCCCCTGCCCCGCAGCCGCAAACAACACCGCGCGACCAGTCGCAGCCCAAGCCGGTGTCCCGTCCGCACATCACATCCAATAATTCCTTCAGCGCCGTCACAACCGAGTCCGATCAACGCACCTTTGTGCTGACCGAAGCGAAAAGCTATCCGTTGGTCGACCAGTGGAGCTACACCCTGCCGGATCAGACCCACCAGAAGTACACCGAGATGATCCAGATCCAGCGTTTCAAAAAAGTGAACGCGGCAGAGATCACCGACCAGATGTTCGGCGCCACCAAACCCATCGCCGCTTCCAGCCGTAAGGATGGCACGGTCTGCTACGTCACCGACAAAGGTGCCGTAAAAGAAGCCGCCGCCTGGACATACTACGACAGCAAATCCGGCCACACCTACGGCATCGGCCACATGTGGCGCATGCCCGCAGGAGCCGACTTCAATACGATCGAGCAACGCGTGCTGCCACAGGTCTGCAACGCCCTGCGCAACCAGCCCGGCATCAGTCCCACGCCGCTCTCCAAGTAGGCACACTAATTCTGCTCTAAAAAGCAACGGCGGCCCTAGCTGGCGTCCTGCCTTCACGTTACAACCGGAGGCATGACGCCCGCGCACGCTCCCAACAATTTCACGGCATTGCGGCTTATGGCCGCCTTTATGGTGCTATTCACTCATATGTTCGCCATCTCGGGCCGACCGGAACCTGCCATTCTCCCCGGCCTCGGCTATGGCAACTTTGCGGTCTCCATGTTCTTCATCATCAGCGGCTATCTGGTCACCGCCAGCTGGCAGAACGACCCTTCGGTCAAACGTTTCCTCCAACGCCGCCTGCTGCGCCTGTGGCCCGCTATGGCCATGGCGTTTGTGCTGACCATGTTGATACTCGCACCGATTGTCCGAGACCAGTCCATCCCGCAACTTCTTGAAGTGAAGCAATACACCAAAGCCTTCGGCAATCTGTTCTTCTACCCCAACTACCGCACGTTCGATGCCTTTAGCTTCACGAACCTCCGCTACGCCGCCATCAATGGCTCGCTCTGGACCATCCCGCTGGAATTCATGTGCTATATCCTCGTCATGCTGCTGGCGCTGGTCTCACGTGGTCGCCTACGTATCCCCCTGCTAGCCGCCATCGCCATCCTTATCGCAACCTTCATCCTCCGCGGTGGCCAAACCGCCTTTACGGCCACCAAGCACCCCGGCACATGGCTCTATCTGGCCCATTACGGCACCTACTTCTTCCTGGGCGGGCTTACCTATCTCAACCGTCATCTCCTCCGCCCGCAATGGGTCGTGGCAGGCGTTGTGGCCGGAGCAGCTCTCCTATATGCCCAGCAACCGGTATTGGCCTATCTGGTCGCATTGCCGCTGCTTACCCTTTGGGTCGGCACCCGCTCATGGCCAGTCATCACTAAAATGGATAACCTTGGAGACTATTCCTATGGCGTCTACCTCTACGCCTGGCCTATCCAGCAGGTGGTCACCCTCATGCTCGGCACCGCTGCCTTCCTGCCCCTGCTCACCTGCTCGGCCATTCTCACCTTAGGCTTCGGCATCTTTTCATGGCACCTGATAGAAAAACCCGCCCTCGCACTCAAGCCCCGCAAATCTTGACAAAACCCAACTCCCGGCCCACAACACGGCTATGTATATCGCAGCCACCTTCTACCACTTTGCCGCCCTGCCGGATTGCGCCAAGCTGCAACCGGTCTACAAAGCCAAAATGCTGGAACTCGGCCTCACCGGCACCATTCTGGTAACCCCGGAAGGCGTTAACTCCACCATCGCTGGCGCGCGTGAGGGCATCGATGCCATGCTGGCGTTCCTGCGCTGCGATGAACGCCTGGCAACCATGACGCACAAAGAAAGCCAGAGCGAAAAGAACCCCTTCCTGCGCACTAAGGTGAAGCTGAAGAAGGAAACCATTCCGCTGGGCGTGACGGTCGACCCGACCAACCCGGGCACTTACGTCAAGTCTGCCGAATGGAACAAGCTGATCGCCGACCCGCGCACCATCACGATCGATACCCGTAACGATTACGAAGTGCAGATCGGTACCTTCACCGGCGCCAAAAACCCGGCCACCCGCACGTTCAAAGAGCTTCCGCAATGGCTGGAAGAGAACCTGCCAGCCGACAAGACTGTCCCCGTCGCCATGTACTGCACCGGCGGTATCCGCTGCGAAAAGTCCACCGCGTACCTCAAACAGCAGGGCTACGAGAACGTCTACCACCTCGAAGGCGGCATCCTGAAGTATCTGGAAGAAACGCCGGAGTCCGAATCCATGTGGGAAGGCGCCTGCTATGTGTTCGATGACCGTGTTGCGGTGAACCACGACCTCTCCCCCGCCACGCACCTTCAAAACTGCCCGTGCTGCAATACGCCCATTAACGCGGCCGACGTCCGCCGCAATGCCAGCAACGGCAAATCGCCCTGCGGTAAATCCCTCTAGCCAACAAAAAACCGCCGCATCTTCTACGGCGGTTTTTTTGTCCAGATAGAGAGATACTAATCATCCAACTCGACATCTTCATCGGTGTCCCAGCCGGGCGCACAACCCCCCACGATGTCTTCATAAACGCAATCCATGGCATTGGCCTCAAAACACTGGGCCAGTGTCTCACCCTTGGTCGTGGCGCTGAAAATCCAGGCCGGCTGCCCAGCCTTCACAAAGTTGATGGAGGCATAGCGGCACCCTTCATTCCAGCTTGTATAAGCGTCACAGAATGACCCTCCCTGGTTGTAACAGTATGCAATAGCCTCCAGTTTCGCTTCACTTTCAGTTGAGAACCGTTCGGCCGAAGTCGCACGGGCATACAACGTATTCCCTTCCTGCCACTGGCCCACAGCTATCGCCGACCAGTCGCCATCCGCAGCGGCAGACGCTCCTGCCATGCATATTACCATCAGCATGCTCATAATAAGCCTCATGGGCTTGCTCCTCTCAAACGGAAAACATCTGTTCCACCAGTCGTTTACCGACAGGTACCGCGTCACCCTAAGCTTTCTATATAAAAAAGCAAGACACCCGCCCGACGCGGAACCAACCCCCATCCCCTCAGTTAGTCCTTCAACATAACAGGAAGGTATCGCCATGCACCTCAGCCCGAATCTGGTTCTCGCCACACTCGTCTTTCTGCCCACCGTCGCCATGGCTGTGGTTGTCACCAGCACGTCCGACCCCACGGTACGCGCCGAACCCGCCAAGCCGCTCACGGCAACCGCCAATCTGGTCAATCTGCAAGGCAAAAGCATTGGTACCGCCACACTCACGCAGGTGCAAGATGGCGTGAATGTCGCCATCGCCGCCCGCAGCCTGCCCAAAAACACAACCCTAGCCTGGCATATCCACCAGACCGGCACCTGCGACCTCAAAGGCAAATTCGCCTCCGCAGGCAGCCACTTCAATCCGCTGGAAAAATCCCACGGTTTTGAACACGCCGAAGGCCACCACGCCGGAGACCTCCCGAATCTGCAGATCGGTGACGACGGCGTCATCGCAACATCCGTCACCACCCCAAATATCTCGCTGATGAAAGGCGTCAACACCAGCGTGTTCGACAAAGACGGTTCCGCTATCGTCATCCACACCAAGGCCGACGATTACAAATCTCAACCGGCCGGAGACGCCGGCGACCGCCTCGCCTGCGGCGTCATCAAAGCCAGCAACTAGCCAACAGAAAGGCCCCATCAGGGGCCTTCTTCATGCGCGGCGTTAGGCACTTACCCGGATGACCACCACCTCGGCATCCTCCAGCGCTTCAAGCGTCAGTGCCCCTTCATCCTTCATGGCAGCGCCGTCACCGGCATCCAGCTCTTCGCCGTTGAGCCGGATGCGCCCGTCACTCACCAGCACATACGCCATTGCGCCAAAGTCCTGCGTCAGTGTGGTACCAGCCTTCATACGGCCACCATGCAGGCCGCCATCGGCATGAATGAACAGCGCCCCCTTCTCGGCATCGGTAGGGTTACCGCTCACCAGTAACGGCAATTCACCTTCTACGCTGGCGGTAGGGAATTCACGCATATCCCAGCGCGGCTTCACATCCTGTTCATTGGGCAGCAGCCAGATCTGATACAGCACGGTCGGCTCGGTATCGCTGGCATACTCGGCGTGGGCCACACCGGTACCGGCACTCATCACCTGTACACTTCCGGCAGGTGTCGCCCCTTCATTGCCCATGTTGTCGCGGTGACGAATCTCGCCTTTGCGCACATAGGTGATGATTTCCATATTGTCGTGCGGGTGCGGGTCAAACCCGTTACCGGCGGCCACGCGGTCATCGTTCATAACGCGCAAGTTGCCAAACCCCATGCGTGCGGGGTTGTAATAGCGTCCAAAACTGAAGTGGTGACGTGCCTGCAGCCAGCCAAAGTCGGCCTTACCAAGCTCATTGAATTTTTGAATGTTCATCATCATTCGACCCTTTTTCTAAATGGTGAGCCGCATCACGGTCTGCCAGATTTTTCCACAATGGACCTCCCATTGCATGTTCATACTATTTCGACATATTCGAAACGTCAACATAACCTCACAACATCAAACCGCCCCTGCTTTCACAGGGGCGGTTTGGTTAAAAGCACCGACCAACGCGGTCATACTTTCAAAATCGTTAACGCGTATTCCAGCACAGGCACGTACGGAGATATCTCGTACGGGTTCTGTGTCGGGCCGCGGTCATGCACCAGCTGCAGAAGATGTATCAGGCTGCTATGCACGTTCTGCGGCAACCCGCCCGTGCATGGCACGGTCTTCACCTGCTGGCAGACAAGTCCCGCCGCCATGACACGCCGATAGAGATCGATCGTCATGCCATAAGGGTCCGTGTTGGCCGAACCGATGCCGATCTCTCCGAGCGATGACGCCAGAGCCTGGCGCGCATGGTCAAGGCTCATCCGCAGATCACGCGGCACGTTACCGGAGGCATTCAGCATCGCCGAAGCATCAAGCGCCTCCCACAACAGGTCATGGGTGCCAATGACAAGAACCTCCGGCTTGCCAGCCAGCTCGCACAGAGCGTTCGGGCTGCCACAGACACGTTTGTCCACATTGTACGGGTCGGCCAGAAAAGCCGCCGTTACGCGCTTCACCTCATACGAGGTATCAAGGCTCCGCAGTTGCGTTTGGATGGTATCAAGCCGTCCCTGAAGTGCCCGGTTCTGGGAGACATTCAGGAAGGTCAGAAAGGCGGCAACGATAAGGCTGCCAATGACAAAGGAACGAAGACGCATGGGTCTCTCCGGGGTACGAGGAAGTTTCAGACGCGAAAAAACAAGGTGTCATGCACATAATGTGGCGCAATGTGTACACCAAACTTTGCTACGCCGCAACTACAGCTATGTTTAAACTTCGCTGCCTAACCTTTGAATAGTTATGATTTTCTCATCTTGCCGTACATCATCACACCATCTAACAACACATGAAGGATAACTAACCAACGCCACGCATAATAAAAACCCGTGTCCGCCACGTTTACCATTCTCACCCTGCTCACGCTGACCTTTGCAGCTCTGACAGGACATGCCGAAAGCCCGCTCGGCATCATCGAGAATACCACCACCCACACCGACCTCTCCAATCCCCGCACCAACACTGCCCACGGCCTGAAGGCTCTGGATGAAGGGCTGACCACCGAAGCCATCGCGGCATTCGAGCGCGTGCTGGCGGTCGAACCCAATAATATGGCTGTCCGCACCGAGCTTGCCCGCGCCTACGCCCTGCTGGGAGATAACGCCGCCGCCGCACGGGAACTGGAAACCGTCGCCACCAGCCCGCAAACACCGGCTGGCATCAAAGATAATCTCCATTCCTACACCAGCCTGCTCACGCAAAGCCTGCGTGGCGGCCCACGCACCTATCGCGCTACGGCACAGATAGGCCTTGGTGCCGACAGCAACATCAACACCGCCACAAACTCCAGCTACATGGTGCTGCCCGCTCTCGCCGCCTTGGGGCCCGCCAAGCTGGATGATTCCGCCCAGACCAAATCCAGCCTCTATTCCGAAGCTTCGGCCAACCTCACCGTGCGCCAGCCGCTCTCACCCGCCTGGGCCGTCTATGCCGGCGCCGATGCCTCCCACAAACAGGCCTTTGTCTCAAACGATTTCAACCAGTCCACCCTCAGTGCCGAAACCGGCGTACAGCACACCTCACCGGAAGGCCGCCGCCTTACCCTGGGCCTCAGCGCCCGCCAGTTCTGGTACGGCAACGAAAGCTACTCCCAAACCTACGCCGTCACCGGAAACTGGTTTCAACCCTTGGGCGTGCACACCGCCCTTAGCACCTACGCCAGCGCCGCACACAGTCAATACCCAGACCTTCCGGCACAGGATGCCGACCGCCTCACCCTCGGCTCCACCCTCCACGCGTACTACGGCAACCTTTCGGCATACGCAGGGCTCTATGGCGGTACCGAATCCGCCGAAGCCGACATCAATTCCCAGAATTTCCTCGGCACAACTCTGGGCGCCGAATACCTCCTCTTCCCCACCCTCTCCACCTATACCGAGGCCCGCTACGAACACCGCGATTACGAAGGTTACAACCCCACCTTCCTCACCACACGAGATGACAACCAGCTCGACCTCTCCCTCGGTATGGCCTACGCCCTCTCCAGCCACTTCAGCCTTCGCCCCAGCATCGGCTACCGCTACGCCAACAGCAATATCCCCATGGCCGACTACACCCGTTGGCAAACAATCATAGCCCTCCGGTACACACGCCCATGATCAAGCGTCTCGCCCTGCTTAGCTGCCTGTTGCCCGCCATTGCCTTCGCCGATTATAAAGTCGCGTTCGGCGAGGCCGACCTCACACCGGAGGTGCCTCAGCACGTCACAGGCCCGCTGGTGCAACTGCAAAGCGCAGGCGGTACCACGCTCTCTTTCCAGCAGGGCAGCCGCTTTGTTATCGGCAAGGGCAACCGCATAACACTTCTTTCCGGCAATATGCGCGTCGGCCCGGCGGGCGGAGACATGCTGCTCCTCACCCTTCCGCAAGGCCCCGCCACTGTCGCACCGCTTACGGCCCTTACCATTACCGCCAGCGCCGCCCAGGCCAGCGGCAAGGTCTATCAGGGTCAAATCACGGTATCCGATAAAACCTTCAACACCGGCCAAGGCTTTGTTCTCACCCGTAACGGTGCCGAGTCCACCTTTTCTCCTGCCCCCGCCGAAGCGCCGCAACCCACCACCGTCACCACGCCACAGAATCAAATGCCCCAGCCGCAAACGCCTGCCGAAGAACAACCTCCTGCCCCTCAACCGGAAACCGAACAACCGCCCCAGTCCCAAGAGCCGGACGTCGTCACACCACAAGAACCTACCCCCGAACAACCGACCATCCCCACCACACCACAACCCGAGCCCGAACCACAACCCGAACCTCAGCCTGAGCCCGAAGTCCAAACCGAACCTCAACCGGAACCGCAAACACCGAGCGCTCCAGAACTTCTCGACAGCAACGTCACACTTAACAGCGCCGTCATCGGGTTCTCGCGCAATATGTCGGAGGGCCTCACCGCGAACGCCACACAAACCAAACTGTTATTGGATAGTTTCAGCGACAACACCTTCGCCCCCAACACGGTCATCACCAACCGTTTTGCTACCTCCACCCGCCTAATGCGCGGCACCTCACAGCTTGCCGAATGGGCTTCCAATGGCAATGTCGCCGGTATTGCCCGCTGGGTCGGCGGTAGCCAGATGGTCGTCAAAGGCTCGGCCGTCACCGAGCTTGCCAACAGCCACAGTACCGAAACCGAGAACGGCCCGCTCACCACACCACATTCGCTTCACATGGTCTGGGGCCAAACCGGTGTTGCCCCTACTCTCAACGGCACACTTAACTACACCCTCGCAGCTGCTACACAGCCAACCTATACCGATGGCACCGCCTCCGATGGCGCCCACTTCACCGGCAATCTCAGTATTACGTTCGATAAAGGCTACAGCGGCGCCATCGGGCATTACAGTTTCAATGGCGAGGTCACCATGCCCGCATCCTCGCCCGAGGCCAACGCCACCACCTACACCCTAACAACAGCGAATACACCGGTACCCTTCAATGCTGCCGCGTTTACCAGTCCAGGAGACCTCCACGTGACCTCCACCCCTAACGCCACCGCCTGCCCCACAGGTAGCTGCACCGGCACGGTCAACATCGCGGGCTTCGGCAATGGCATGGGTACTGCTGGCGCACTCTACACCATCAACCCCACCGGCCCGGTCGGTATCGAAGGCGCTGCCCTCTTCACCGCCACCCCGCAATAAACGTGGCCCATTGGCCCCACACCTTCTGCAAACCGAAACCCCTAAACCCACAGCTCCTTCATCGTGTGCTTTAATACGGTCATGAAAAGCGCATTCCGACTCTTCTTCACCACCGAAATGTCCGGCGGCCTCGCCCTCATGGCAGCCACTGCCGCGGCACTCATCGCTGCAAACTCGTTCTTTGCGCCTGCTTACATAGCCCTGCAGAATGCATCTCTTGCCGGACATACCTTGCAGCATTGGGTCAACGACGCGTTGATGGCAGTCTTCTTCCTGCTGGTGGGACTGGAGATCAAGCGCGAAGTCCTTCTCGGCAATCTCTCAACATGGCCGCAACGCGTGCTACCGGGGCTATGTGCACTGGGTGGTATGGTTGTACCGGCGATCATCTATGCTGTTTTCAACTGGAATTCACCACATACCCTTGTCGGCTGGGCCATTCCCAGCGCAACCGATATCGCCTTCGCCCTCGGTATTCTCGCCCTTTTCGGCAAACGTATTCCGGTATCTCTCAAAGTCTTTCTCACAGCACTTGCGGTACTGGATGATCTCGGTGCCATCCTCGTTATCGCACTGTTCTATACCCCGCACGTAGCCCTCAATTATCTGCTGGCCGCAGCCGTCCTAACCATAGCTCTCATTCTTTTCAACCGCAGTAGCGTACGCCAACTCTGGCCTTATCTCGTTACAGGTGCGCTTCTCTGGTACTGTGTGTATCAATCCGGTCTTCACGCCACATTGGCGGGTGTCGTGCTGGCGCTTACCATTCCCCTGCAAACCGAAGAAGGACATAACCCGCTGCTGACGCTGGAACACGCGCTTCACCCATATGTTGCCTTCTTCATTCTGCCGGTCTTTGGTTTCATGAATGCGGGCCTCAACCTCTCCGGCCTCAGTCTGTCCAGCCTCACCCACCCGGTAACGGCAGGTATTTTCTGGGGGCTGTTCCTCGGCAAACAACTTGGCATTGGCGCGTGTTATTACGTGGCAATCACATTCTTTAAAGCCAAAAAACCAGAGTCCGCGCGTACCGCACAGCTCTATGCCGTAGCAGCTCTTTGCGGTGTTGGCTTTACCATGTCGCTGTTTATTGGAAATCTGTCGTTTACCAATGCCGAACTACAAAACGAAACTCGCCTCGGCATCCTGCTCGGCTCACTGGCTTCAGCCTTGTTGGCCTGCCTGATTCTCACTCTCACCAAACCTTCTCGAAAACATCAGTTGCACAGCACATCCCGTGCATAAAAAAGGGAGGCTATGCCTCCCTTCGTCTAAGCTCTCTAACGAGAACCCGCACTACCCCCTGCGCTGCCACTGGCACCTCCCGAGGCTCCCATGCTACCGGAACCGCTACCCGAGCCATTCACATTCGCCCCAACACCTGCTCCGACATTACCTGTCGCACCGGTATTGATGCGCCCGCCGCTGCCGCCACGGGTATTCGTCGTGGCCTCACCGCGCACGTTTTCACTGTTACGGATGCTGCTGTAGCCAGACTGGATATCACCTGTCGCATTCAAACGTCCGCTACCCGCATTCAAACCGGTACCGACATTTAGGCGGTCACGCTGTACATCGGCATTCAGCCCGGTGCCCAGGCGTACATTACCCCCGGTACCAACACTGTTGCCCGTGGTGCCGGCACCTACGTTCACACCGCTGCCCGTTCCGGTCGTCACACCCACACCGGTTCCGGTGGTTACACCACCGCCGGCGCCAATAGTGCCACCCACCTGCGCCATCGCAGCAGGTGCCATCAGTGCCGTTGCAAAAGCAAAAGCCATAATCGTTCTGGTCGTTTTCATCGTTCCGTTCTCCTCTTGTTTCGTTTCAGGAACAGTCGTTACAGCTTGGTCCAAACCACGCCGTAATCCTTATAAACTTTAGCACCCTCGGTCACACTGCCGGTGTCTTGGGCCTGTACCATCGTTTGCTCTTCAATCGGAGCCTCCGCTTCCGGGGCACTGGCGTATAAAATCGCCCCCGTCAGTAAAGCCGGTCCCATCATCGCTCCAACACTAAATCCAACTGTCTTGATCATAGCCTTCATTCCCGCATGTTTCGGTTTTCAATCATCATCTGGGGGATAGTTATCGGCATAACGACGCAACAACGGATACAGTTCCCGCGGCCTGAAAAGAAGTAAGATGCAGGAAAAGGCCTTCCCCATGCGAAGGCCTTTTGAAAGTCCGAGGCCCCACACGTGCTCCCTGAATATCGGCGGGGTCTCTGTACCTGAAACGTCCTGCGCCCAAACATCCCTGCGCACAAAACAGAAAAAAACGGGGAGCCATACCCAGCTCCCCGTTTTGCACAAAGTTGCCTTTATCGGCGTGTATCACCGGTGCTAGCGGGTTCCCGCATCAGCATGGCATCCGGCATGTCGCTCCGGCTCACAGGAACAGAGCTGGAGATGGTCGATGTCGGACTACCTGCCACATGGTAACGCGGGTCATTTTTGTCCGCCGAATGGGTGCTTCGGTTCATCCCGTTCGTGCTATCCCGCATGGTTTGTGCCTCTGGTGCCAGGGCAATCATCAGGCCACCTATGGTAAGGGCGGCCGCCCCGAACACACCTAACTTCAAGTTGTACGTACGTTGTTTCATAATCATGTCCTCCTTCCGTACACGCCGCTAACGGGTGGGGTATAGGGGTGTTCCTCAAACAAACTCCTCACCACCTCCCTGTAACAACACGGTAAGTAAGTTTACTGCCTAAAAACCATGCGTTTGAATTCCGCACAAAATACACTTGCCGCCGCCAGCGTACCCGTTTAAGGTGGGCTCATGTCGACTCTTCAACCTGCCGAAACCGCGCCCAAACCTGCCCCGCGCCGCTGGACGCCGGACGAAGAGGCCGCGCTAACCACCGAATTCAAATCCGGCCTGCCGATCGCCCAGATCGCCAGCATGCACGAGCGTACGGTCGGCGCCATCACGGCCCGCTTGCAACTGATGGACCTCATCAGCTACGGCCCCTATTCCGTTCTTATCAACGCGCCGGAAGACGCCACCGATGCCACGGCACTCAGCCAGTCTGGCCAACCATGGACCGAACCGGACACCGCCCGCCTGATCGTCGCACACCATACCGGCGGCACGGCCGAAGCCATTACCGCACTGGCTGAAGAAATGGGCCGCACCCCGCGCAGCTTGGCCCTGAAGATCGTCAACCTCGGTCTGGTCACCCCTACTCTTAACCCGAATCCCAATCCGGCCCCGCGCCCGGAACCCAAGCCCAAAGCCACCAAAGCGCCCGTTCCGGTCAGCAAACCCACCGCCGGCAAATCCATTAAAATTTCCGTCACGCCGGAGTTCCAGACCGCCTGGAACACCATTCAGGACGACGAAAACCTACTCATTCTGGGCAGCGCCGGTACCGGTAAAAGTACCTTCCTCAAATGGCTGCGCAAGCAGTTGGAGAATCCCAAATCCGGCAAAGCCTCCTACGCCGTACTGGCACCCACCGGCATGGCCGCACTCAACGTCGGCGGACAAACCATCCATAGCTTCTTCGGTTTAAAGCGGGAGACCATGCAAGGCGGCGACCCGTGGCACAAGCCGCGTAACGCCAAGGTCTTCAGCAGCCTCAAGGTATTGGTCATCGACGAGATCTCCATGGTCCGCGCCGATATCTTCGACACCATCGACCGCTTCCTGCGCAAATACGGCCCCAGCTCCAAACTGCCCTTTGGCGGCGTGCAAATGGTACTGATGGGCGACCTTTGCCAGCTTCCCCCCGTCCTGCGTTCCGACGAAGCCGCCTACTTCAGCACTTTCTACCAAACCCCCTTCTTCTTCAGCTCCCACGCGTGGGAGAACGGCAATTTCGGCATCGTGCAATTCACGCACATCTTCCGCCAGACCGACCTGCCGTTCATCGATATTCTCAACAAGGTGCGCTACGGCCAAACCAACTCCCAATTGCTGGCCACGCTGAATGAGCGCCTCACCGATAGCCCCCCTACCGGCGCCGTCGTCCTCGCCTCGCGCAACCGCACGGTAGAAGAAATCAACGCAAAGAACCTCGAATCGCTTAAAACCCCGATTCATAAATACGAAGCCGACACCCTCGGCGATATCGACCCCAACAGCTTCACGACACCGCAAGAGCTTATCCTCAAGGTCGGCGCACGTGTGATGTTTACCCGTAACGACCCCAACCAGCGCTGGGTCAACGGCTCGCTGGGCGAAGTCATCCACTGCGGCAAAAGCACAGTCACGGTGAAGATGCCGGACGGCGAAACCCATATTGTCGAAGCCACCAAATGGGAAGCCACCAAATACCGCGTGGACGAAACCACTAACACGCTTACACCCACGGTAGCCGGTACGTTCACGCAAATTCCGCTCACACTGGCCTGGGCTCTCACCATCCACAAGGCGCAAGGCCAAACCCTGCCGCACTGCGTGATAGACCTGTCCGACGGCGGCACCTTCGCCGAAGGCCAGCTTTATGTCGCCCTCTCCCGCGCCCGTAGCTTAGAAAGCGTCCACCTCACCGCCCCCATCCAGGCCCGCCACATCAAAACCAACCCGGCAGTCCTCAGCTTCTACCAGCACCTGCTGGCTTAAGGGCTAATCTTAAAATCAATAACTAGACCAAAGTGGTCACTCTGGCCATCGTACCAGCGACGAATAGACTTTACATCTAAACCCTTCGCACTCAGCACATGGTCAATCGGAACCGCCGGAACGTCCGGACGATACGTCGGCAACCAACTGAAGTACGCGTTGAGGTGGGGATTGTCCCACAATGGCCACATCGCGGGGTCCCACGGCACAGCATTAAAGTCACCCACCACGAGCGTATCTTTTGGCAGCACCATCGCGGCCAGTTCATGTAAAAACTGATTTCGCAGCGGTACCGCATCGGCAAACAAAGGCGCCATGGGGTGAATAACAAACACATGAAATGCCTGCGGCGCCATAACCTTATACAGCGCAAGTCCATCACCTTCGGTACCATCATGCCCTACCCGCTCCAGCGGCCACCGGCTGGCCAGCATGATGTGGTCATCATAGATAATCCGGCCCTCACGCAAACCCACTTTATGCAAAACACGGTACGGATAATCACCAAACTCAATCCCGCCCATCCGTTGTACCCACGCCGTATCCGCCTCCACCAGCGCAATGACATCCGGATTCTGCCGAAGCAGAGCAAGGCTTTGCGCAGCCCTGTCCGGTCCCTGAATCAACGCATTCAAAAACACGACGCGCTGCGTACCATGGGGTTTTTCCGGCACACTTCTTTTCAACACCGGCCAGTAGCTGGCGCCCAGATAAAACACACCCACCGCGACCAAAAGCACCACTCCTACCCAATAACCACGCATCAGGCATACGCAAAGCATCAAAGCACCTAACAATGGTAGCGCTATGCTCAGCCCTAATGTGGCAAACCAAAGCATCACTGCGTCAGCATCTCCATCATGCCGTCATTCCACTGGTGCACAATGTCCCCCATATCCGGGCTCTGCATACCTTCGGCACCGGCCAGTTTCAGTACCTCGGCAGGCGGCACGGTCCCGCGCGATTTCCGCAGAATCCGACCCTTCACAATACTTTCGGCCACAACGGTCTGCTTCCGTAAAAACGTGTGTTTAACAAAGAACGACTTCTCATTCCACCCCAGCACTTGGGTGCGAATGACAAACCGCTGCCCCAGCGTCAACGGCTTGCGATAACGCACGGTCTGTCCTTCCACGATCAAGAAATACTTATGCTTCTTCAATTGGTCCCATAACCCACACCGGATCACCAGATCCGCCCGACTGATATCCGTGAGGTTCAAATACCGCGAATTATTCATGTGATTGTAAATGTCCAGATCCGCCGGCCAGCACAAAAACGGCACATCCACAGCATCCATAAAGTGCACCTTGCTCCGAAACCGCACGACAATAAAAAAGTAAATCAGGCGCAACCACCGGTTCATCAATAATCCTTTCTAGCTAAGTGCTTTGTAGCAATGGCAATCCGCCACGTGGTCATTTACCAAACCCGTCGCCTGCATGAACGCGTACATGATGGTCGACCCGACAAACGTCATCCCACGCTTCTTAAGGTCTTTCGAAAGCGCATCAGATTCTGCCGACTGCGCCGGTACATCCTTCAAGGTTTTACGCTTCCCCTGCAACGGATTGCCGCCCACAAAACGCCATACATAGGCATCAAAACTGCCGAACTCTTTCTGAATCGCCAGAAACGCCTGCGCATTTTTCCGTGCCGCAAACACCTTCAAGCGGTTCCGAATGATCCGCTCATCCAGCAAAGCTTTCTCCAGTTCGGCATCGGTCATCGCCGCAACCTTGGCCACGTCAAAGTTCTTGAAGACCGCACGATACCCCTCACGCCGCTTTAAAATGGTCTCCCAGCTCAGGCCTGCTTGCGCACCTTCTAAAATAAGCATCTCAAAAAACGTACGTTCATCATGCACCGGCACACCCCATTCGGTGTCATGATACTCCTCATAAAACGGTTTACCCGTTCCCACCCACCCGCAGCGGGTCATCTCACCGGCCATGCTCATTCTTTCGTTTGCCAGAGTATAAAATAAGAATCTGGTGGACCCAAAGAGATTCGAACTCTCGACCTCGTCATTGCGAACGACGCGCTCTACCAACTGAGCTATGGGCCCGACCACGCAAAACCTAGGCCCGGCAAAGGCTAACGTCAACGGCATCGGTCAATTCAGCTAAAAAAGAAAACCCGGTAAAAACCGGGTTTCGCAAACTGTATGGTGGACCAAGTAAGACTCGAACTTACGACCCCTGCGTTATCAACACAGTGCTCTAACCGACTGAGCTATTGGTCCACGACGAGCGCATATGTAAAAGACTCCGCCGCCCCTGTCAACGCCCAAAATGCGCCACACGCCTAAAAACCCACCAAAGGGACGTCTGGGTTGGGTTGCCACTCTTCTACAAACGGCCTAAAGTAACGCCATGCTGTTATTCCCGCAATTCAACCCGATTGCCTTGCAACTGGGTCCCATCGCTATCCACTGGTACGGCATCGCCTACGTCGCGGCCTTCCTGCTGGGTTTAAGCTTCACCAAATATCTTGTGAAAAAGCATCCGGCGGGCGGCATCACGCCCGAGAAAATCGAGTCGCTCTTCACCTACGTTATCCTCGGCGTCATTCTGGGCGGTCGTCTGGGCTATGTGCTCTTCTATAATCTGCCGCATTATCTGCAATTCCCGCTGGATATCCTCAAGGTCTGGCAAGGCGGCATGAGCTTCCACGGCGGCCTGCTCGGCGTCATCGTGGCACTGGCCTGGTTTGCCTGGAAACATCAGGTCAACCTCATCGATCTCGGCGACCGCGTCGCCCCGGCAGTACCGATCGGTCTATTCTTGGGCCGCCTCGCCAACTTCATCAATGGCGAGCTCGTCGGTCGCGTCACCTCACCCAACCTGCCGTGGAGCATGGTCTTCCCCCATGTCGACCTCTACCCCCGCCACCCCAGCCAGCTGTACCAGGCGGGTCTGGAAGGCTTGGTGCTGTTCACTCTGCTGTTCTTTGCCACACGCAAACGCATCGTGCGCTACCAGCCTATCGGTATCTTCTTCACCGGCTACGCACTGGCCCGTATTCTGGCAGAGGTCTTCCGCACACCAGAAATCGTGCATAACCTCGGCATTCTGCAACTCACGCAGGGCCAGGTTCTCAGCCTGCCTATGCTGATGCTCGGCCTGTACTTCCTGCACCTGTCCTCCAAAGCACCGGTGCAAAAGTAAAAGAAGGGGCCGCTAGGCCCCTTCCACATATACTCGCTCATCGGCAGGCCGAAAATCCCATTCCGGCCCACAGTCCTGTGTCACCGGCCTCCGGTCAAAGTCGCTCGGGTAAGCCCCTTGGGGCCGCCATGCCCGAAACGGTTCATCGTTAATGACAGGTACATTCCAACCGCCGTAAGCGTCCATCTCGCTTGCCAGTTCGTGCTCAAGCTCATCAGATTCCTGATGTCGCAGCATGCGTTCAAAACTCATAGGTATTTCTCCAGCTAAATGCCTCTCCAGCCTGCATACACCATTCTCTCAAAAAAGAGTAGACACTCTCCTGTAAAACTCCCAAAAACAAAGCATGACAGCCCTCGCAACCCTGCTGAAAGACCGTATCCGCACAACCGGACCTCTCACGGTCGAAGAGTACATGGAAGTCTGCCTCTACCACCCGCAGCACGGCTATTACACCAATGGGCGCAACTTTCTGCCCTCACCAACCGACGCGTCTCAACCCTACCCGCACGACTTCATCACGGCCGCGCACCTGCTCCACTTCGCCGCCCCGTTGGCCGAATGGCTGCATAAACAAGCGCAAATTCTTCCCACAGGCTCTCATTTTACATATATGGAATGCGGCCCCGGTTCCGGCCAACTAACGCACGATATCCTTGCATATTTGCAAAAGCACCACCCCAACACCTACACACGTGCGCAGCCAGTACTGATTGAAGCTTCCCCCACCCTCACCGAGCTGCAAAAGCAAACCCTACATGCCCATCCGCACTGCCAATGGGCCGCTACACCATCCGAAACCGGCTTACCGATAATCCTCATCGCCAATGAGCTGCTGGACGCTTTTCCTCACAGCCAGATTATCCAGCACGAAGGCCGTCTCCAGCCGCGCACTATCGAGCTCACCACCACCGACGAGTTCACCTTCACCCAAGCAGAAGGCCCCATAACAGAGCACTCCCCCCAAATGCGCACCTGGCTGCAAACCCTGCCGCAAAGCCTGCACGCAGCCCTCTTTCTTGATTATGGCGCCAGCACAGCCTCCGCCACTGGCGATACCTTCCAGGCCCTCCACAAGCACCAGAAGGTCAGTGTTTTCCATCTCCCCGGCGAAACCGACCTCACCATGCACGTCAACTTCCACAACGTGACCGAAGCCCTGAAAGACTCCCACCCCCACCTCCACGCCCACCCGCTGGAAGAATTGGCACCCTTCCTCCTCCGCCACGGCCTCGCCTCTGCCGCGCTCAGCAACGGCATGCCGGATAGCGCCACCGAATCCGCCCTCCACCGCTTGCTCCACCCCACCGAAATGGGTACCCTCTTCAAAGTCCAATCGTTCACCCAAACGCACACCGAATAGCATGAGCCCAGATTTCCTCGAAACAACCCTCCCCCACGCCCAAGCTGTTTTCGGCACCGGCAATATTCCCAGCGTGGCAGCGGCAGCGCAGGCTCTCGGCCCCACAGCGTCCATGCACCAGGTACACGGCAAAACCCTGACCTATGCCACCGAAGCAACTCAGTACCCGGAATGCGACGGCCTCTATACCGATATTTCCAACCTCTGGCTGGCCATTAAAACCGCCGACTGCACCCCCTGCCTCATCAGCACACCCCACGCCGTTGCAGCCCTCCACCTCGGCTGGCGCAGCGCGCAGGCGGGCCTCCTCCCCCTCACCCTGCAAACCCTCCTCACCCAATACCCGCTTAAGCCAGAAGACATTCACATCAGCTTCGGCCCCAGCCTCAGCCAACCGCATTTTGAAGTCGAAGACACCTTCCCCGCAGCCTTCGGTGTCCCGAATGCCGCACCGTTCTTCATTCCTAGCAAACAAGGCCACGTGAAGATGAACCTCGGCGCTATTCTACGCCATCAAGCCGAATCCTTTGGCATTCCGTCCCATAATATCAGCGTCTCGGGCCACTGCACGTTTACCGAAGCCGATACCTTCCACTCCTACCGTCGCGACAAAACCAACCCCGGCCGCCAGATTTCACTCATCAAACTAGTAAAATAATTACTTTGCAAACGGTGGCACACGCGTTGCCAAATGCGGTGCAATCTCGCTTCTGCGGGGAGAATCCGCACAGGCGATGCGCCCGTTACGCCGCTTTTTATACAACTTCACAAATTCCAGAATTTTCCATTCATCGGTCTCAGGGTTAAAGCCATTCAGCACGTAGCTGTAACGCCCATCTCCGGCAAGGCCCACGCTGCAACAGCCATTGGGCTGACCTTCAAAACCATAGTCACAACCGCCAAGGCAATCCACCGGCTTTACCACCACATCTTTCATGGGTGCCAGCGCACGCTTCATCTGTTTAACAAACGCCCCGCCTTCTGCGGCAGAGGTATCCTGTACTGCGGGGTCGCGGTCACACAGGCGACACACAAATACGGTAATCATAAACTCTCGCAACTTTCTTGATCCACATCATATCCCACTCTTCGTAAGTTGTGTTAGAAGACAGTCATCGAAAGATAAAAAGACTGAAACAACTCCACCCATTTACCACCTCATAACGCCTGAAAGGAGGGCCACATGAGAGAACTTTTCAAAATCATCGCCTTGCTGCTGGTGGTCGTGTTCCTGCCTTTGCAGGCTCACGCAAGCAAGCACGGCAAGGTCTACCAGGAACTGGCCGACGAAACCGGCATCATCATTCAACCGCTGATGCACGGCCAGATGCAGCTCATGTACGAACATCACGGCGACATTCTGGCTCTGGCCAAAACGCACGCCGACGACCCGATCATGAGCAAACTGCTCGCGTTCGAGTTCAAAAACCGTGCCTGGGCCCTCTTCGGCCTGCTGCCCGCAAGCGTCTCCGATGCAAACCAGTTCCTGCATCTGCCGACGCACGGCTATCTCGCCCCCACCCGCGCCATGCTGGAACGGATGAAGCAGATCGCACCCGCCTTCGGTTCGCCGGAGCAGGTCCTGTACGATCGCATCGAGCAGGATGCCATCTTCGACCACAATACCAGCGTCATGACGTGCGAATACTCGGGCATCGTGTTCAACACGAACACTCCCGTGGGGCCGGACTGGTCGAAGCTGAACACGACGACGTTCCTCATCCCGCTGGCAAGTTTGCTGGCAGTGATGATCATCCTCGCGTTCGGTGGTCATCAGGTGGTTCTTGCCCGCCGCCCGAAGTACAAGCCGACGTTCTGAACTGATACCGAAGGGCTTTGCCCACTTATACCGCTGCCAGATACTCTCTGGCGGCGGCTTTTTTATTCCGGCAAAACCGGCTATAACCCAACCATGTCTCAAACGATTCTCTATATCTGTGCCACCTGCGGCATGCCGAAGGACCCAGAAACCGGCAAAAAGCCGACCAATCCGCAATCGGAAGCCCTCGCCGCCCGCGCCAATGAGCTGTTAGCGGATATGCAGGATGTCGACGTACGCCTCACCAAATGCCTGAGCCTGTGCAACAAACCCATCGCCTGGGCGCTGGATAACCCCGAGCGCCACGCCACAACTTTCGCCCCCGCCACCACGGCCGAAGACATGGTCGCCACGGTCAAACTCTACCTCACCACCCCCCTGGGCGAAAAAATGCCGAAAAAAGACCTCCCGCCCGAGGTCAAACCCACTCTCATCAGCCGTATCCCGCCCTTCAAGGCCTAAAAAAGCGCCCCGAAAGGCGCTTTTTCAATAGAGACCAGTGCGCAGCACTGTCGCCCCCGCGCCTTTAGGCTTTGGTGAATTCAACAGCGAACTGAATCTGAACACTATCGCCAACCATCGGCACCATGGCACCCATACCAAAGTCGCTGCGCTTGATGGTCGTGGTACCGTCAAAACCGATACGCTCGTTACCACCGAACGGGCTGACACCATGGCCATTGAACACAACGTCCAGTACAACCGGCTTGGTCACACCGCGCAGGCTCAGCATGCCGTGGACTTTACCGACGCTCTTACCGTCAGCGGTGGTGCCGGTCACTTCAACCTTGGTGCTGGTAAAGGTGATGGACTTGAATGTCTTGGAATCGAAGAAGTCAGCAGCTTCCAGGTGGTCGTCCAGCTTGTCCACATTGGTGTCAACGCTGTCGGTCTCAATGGTGATGACTACACCGCTCTTGCTCAGGTCGGCCGGGTTAACGGTAGCAGTACCGTCAATGTCTTCAAAACGGCCGATGAAGTTGCTGAAACCCAGGTGATCAATACGGAAGTTTACACCAGCGTGGGTCTTATCCAGCTTGTAAGTACCGGCGGTAACAGTTTTGTAATCCTTGCTCGGGCCGGTGTAGGCGGCGGGCGCATCGGCAGCCTGTACGGCAAAGGCGCTGGCGGTCAGCACGGTCGCTGCCATCATCAGTTTGGTGAAATTCATGGTCATTCCCCTCTATTATTTTGAATGTTTCGAAATGAAAACCCATCCCGCCCCGCTTGGCAAGATGCTCTGCCTAAAAAAGCGAAGCGGCGGGAAAAAGTTCCCGCCGCTCCATCGATTCTTCACAACTTTGAATAGCGGTAGGCATCGAAGGAAAAACCTTCATTCCGCCCCTGCTCCAAAGCAAGGTCTGATCCCAGAATGCTGGGATTGCCACCGGCGCTTGCCGAATAGGCGTCGGCCGCAATACCCCCATGACGCGAGCAGATACCCGCCGCCGTACCAATCCGGCTGAACAGCGAAGGAGTTTCCTCCTTCTTATTTCCGAAAATCCCCATAGGGGTCTCCTTCTGAAACGCACGTAGGCCCAATGCCCAATGCTTTTTCCAAAATAGGCAACATTTCCGCCATTTACAACCCCTTGAAACCACAAAAGTGCGCCCCATACTCGCCCTGTCAGTCAAGGGGTTCGTAAGACATTTTATAAAGTCTTACACCAAAGGAGAGATACCCACCCCATGGCCGAAGTTGTTCAAGATTACATCCAGTCCATCCAGAAGTATTCTGCGCTGTCGTTCGAGGCCGAGCAGGAACTGGCCAAGCGCTGGCGCGAGCACCGCGATGAGCGCGCGTTCAGCCAGCTGATGCAGAGCTATCTGCGTCTGGTGGTTAAGGTTGCGATGAGCTACCGCGGTTACGGCCTGCCGCTGGAAGAGCTGGTGCAGGAGGGCAATATCGGCCTCATGCAAGGCATCAACCGCTTCGAGCCCGAGCGCGGTTTCCGCCTCTCCACCTACGCCATGTGGTGGATCAAGGCCCATATTCAGGAATACATCCTTAATAACTGGAGCATGGTCAAGATCGGTACCAGCAGCACGCAGAAGAAGCTGTTCTTCAACCTGCGCCGCCTCAAGGCCGAAATGCTCGGCGAAGACAGCATCCACCTCACGCCGGAAGCCATCAAGCAGATTGCCAAGCAACTGAACGTGAACGAAAACGACGTTATTGGCATGGACCAACGCCTGCGCCACGGTAACGAGAGCCTTAACAACCCGGTCGGCGGTGAAGAAGACGGCCAGGAATGGCAGGACTTTTTGGTAGACCACCGCCCAAGCCAGGAAGAGGTTTACTCCCGCAAGCAGATCGCCGGTCAGCGCAAGGGCCAACTGATGGATGCCCTCTCCAAGCTGGATGAACGCGAACGTGCCATCTTCGTGGCCCGCCACCTGACGGAAAGCGAAGAAACCCCTACCCTGGAGCAACTCTCCGGTCAGTATGGTGTGAGCCGCGAGCGTGTCCGCCAGTTAGAAGAGCGCGCCTACCGTAAGGTTCAGGGCTTCATGCAACCTACCACCCTGCACTAGGTGCCGCGCCACACATACGCTACGTATACGGAAAGAGTTGACACGAGACACAACTTAATGTAGCAATTACGCAAGATACCGCCCCAAGGGGCGGTTTTCTTGTATCAATATCATAAAGTTAAAGGAAAGGACGCCAGATCATGGCTATTCGGAATGTTGTCGCGTTTGAAGAACAAACCGGCATTACTACTCAAAGCGACGACTGTCTTATCAATCCCGGTAAGGAAGTCACAGTCGCAGTCCACCTGACCGCAGGTACACCCGCAACCGGTGCAGTGCTGCAGATCACATTGGATGACGCCGAAAAAATCAAAACCGGCACAGCTCTGTGGGTTAACAGTCCGCTGGGCAACCGCATCACCAGCGGCGCCGAAAAACTGCTGCGTCCGGTCACCGGCGTGCGCCTTAAGGTCACCGACGGCACCTGGACTCTTCACGTACGCCAACAGTAGTTAGCCAACAGCAGTTAGAGATTACAGAAAGCCATGAGCATGACAACGCAGCGTCTCGCACGCGATATTACGGCCCCTCCTGTCGCCGATATCATTACTCTGGATGGCCCTCCTCCCGTCTGGAGCATTGACTTCACCCAGCAAAGCCCCGCATCTGCGGGGCTTACGTTTACCCGTGCCAGCCAGGCTGGGTATTACGACCCTTCGGGTAGCTGGATCTATGCCCTCACCAATACACCGCGTATGACCCATCACCCGATCAGCAAACAGCCTTTGGGCCTGTTGATAGAAGAAACACGCACGAACGTCCTTCTCAATAGCGCCGCACCAACGACACAAACCGTGACATTGGGCACTGGCACCTATACGCTGTGGCTGGAAGGCAGCGGCAATTGCACCTGCGCTGCGGGTACTGCCACGGGTACAGGTTTTGGCATAGCAACCTCAATAAAGACTATCACCTTTACACTCACCAACGCAGGCAGCGTTATCTTCACAGTAAATGGCAGCCTTCTGCGCTTTCAGTGCGAAGCCGGCACTCACCCGACCAGCTTTATCACCACCACACATGCGGCCGCCACACGCGCAGCCGATACCTGCACCACCAATCTCTCGGGTATCATAAATCCGGTGGAAGGCACGTTTATCGCCACAGGCAATGTCGGTACCGGCATGTTCATGGCGCTGGATAACGGCAGCGGCGATGGCGCGACGCGTTTGCACATCAAAGGGGGTAATACCGAGCGCAACCTGTTCTGCAGTATGGGTGGAAGCATTAAGGGAACGTATTCCGATTTCACGCCGCTACCAACAGGCACACGCGGCTGTCTGGGCCTTAGTTACGGCCCCGCAGGTGTCCATTATGCCATCAACGGACAAAGCGTATTTCGCACCGATACACCAGCGACAGGACTTTCAATCAACACCTTACGTATTGGCCATCGCCAACTAAGTGGCGGTTTACCTGTCATTCTCAACGGTGTGGTGCATAGCATCCGCTACTTCAACCGCGCTCTGTCGCGCGAGCATCTTCAAGCTCTCACTAAATAAAGGAATATTTTCTATGTGGACCGATTACTATCTGAAATTCAGTAGCTACGAGCACTATTACCAGACTATGCCAGAGAATCTGCAGGTCGAAGCCTCACATACCCACGCGACCGACGTCATCGGCACGCTGTATCATCACGAGACTTTCGAGCCGCTGCAAGGCTTCCATGTCAATCTGCGTCTGTCGGAAGACACCGACCTCCCCGCAGAACTGCAATCTTTTGCCCTGCCGCAACCGGCCTTACCCAAAAGGGTATTTGCCTAACATTACCAAACAAAAAGGCAGCCAAAGCTGCCTTAAATCTTATCTGGTAGGTCGTGACAGGATCGAACTGTCGACACTCTGGTTAAAAGCCAGATGCTCTACCACTGAGCTAACGACCCACCGCGGGTGTGTATAGGGGGTTGTCGCGTGGGCGTCAACCCTTTCTGCATAGCTAATTGGCAAGGTCTGGCAAGAAAGTGACGGACAGGGGTTGACGCACCGCCGATTTGGCCTTACATCGCCTTTACGTGGGCTGGTAGCTCAGTCGGTAGAGCAGTTGACTCTTAATCAATTGGTCGTGGGTTCGAATCCCTCCCGGCCCACCAAAAATTTCAAGGCAGCCAACCGGCTGCCTTTTTTCTTACTATTTTCGGCCTTTGGCTGCCTTTCCCCGGGGCGGCTTGGCCAGAGCTGTTTTAGCTTTGGGTTTGGCGGTGGCTTTCACAGTAGCCGTTTTCACAGCGTTCGCCTCACGCCGATTCTTCGGCATCTCAGTGTCCATCTTCTGGTGCGCAGCCAGTTCCCCAACATTCTTCTGCACAGGTACCGCAAAGGCAATACCCTCTTTCTCAAAGGCTGTGAACATCTCCAGATACATCTGCTGCGTCACGTCCATCATGCGGCTGTAATCAGGCTTCTCAACATAAAATACGGCTTCATATTGCGGCCCAAAGTCGGTCAGACTCTGCAAATGCACCCGATCAACCCGCACATCGTCCATCTTTTCCAGAATCGTGATGATCATCGGCGGAATTTTCGCAAGTTTGGCAGCCGGTGTCTCGTAACCCACCTTAATGTTGAACACCACGCGGCGCTGTCCCAGCGTGCGGTAGTTGCGCACACGGGTTTCCAGCAGGTCACCATTAGAAATAACAATCTGCTCACCGCTCAATGAACGTAAGCGCGTAGTCTTGATGCCGATCTCCTCCACAGTCCCCATAAAGTCGCCAGCCGCAATAAAATCGCCCACCACGAATGGTTTGTCGAACACGATCGAAAACGAGCTGAAAATGTCCTTCAGCACGTTCTGCAACGCAAAGGCCACCGCAATACCACCCACCCCCAAACCGGCCACCAGCGCGCTGACGTTCACGCCGTAATTGTTCAGCAGCAGAATAAACACCACCAGCCAGATGAACACGTAACCCACGCGTACCATGCTGGCCATCATCGCAACCCGCGCGGGTTCTTTCACACGCAGCTCACGGGCGGTCTCGCGATTCCATTCACTCAGGGCATGCACGGCCATCAAACCGAGCTGTAAAAACACGCCGAGCATGAACAACCGGCGCATCGGCCCATCCACCAGTGCCATATACGGCATGGTCTGCACAGCGACCTGCAACCCGGCCAACCACACGAACCAGGTCTTCACGCTCTCGGCAATGCGCTTCGCCCAGATGGTCAGCACCGGATGAGTATGGGTACGCTCGGTGCGGGCCTTCATACGCCCCACAATAAATTCACGTAAAAAAAGAACAACGAATGCCAGCCCAATTCCCAGCAGCGCGCCTGGCAGCATCTGCAACGCCACACCGGGCAGGTCTTCTAACGGAATCCGCGAAAAGTAATTATACAGCGCCAGCACATTATCCATGAATCAATCCTCCAAACGTCTCACTCAGTCTTTCAAAAAACAGGCGGAGGGGCAACCGCTTCGCTAGCGGTAATGTTCCAGAAGTGCGTTGCCAACAGTCTCTAATGTGCCCGCCTCGATCGCATCACGCAGCGTCTGCGCCAGTTGCAGATAAAAATGCAAGTTGTGTTGAGTCAATAACATATGCCCTAAAATCTCATCTTCTTTGTGAAGATGGTGCAGGTACGCGCGGCTGTAGTTTTTGCAGGTGTGGCACTCGCAGGTCGGGTCTAACGGAATATCCGCCAGCTTGTGCGCACTGTGCCCAACCTTAATCACGCCCTCGCAGGTGAACGCCATGCCGTTGCGCGCATTACGGGTCGGCAGTACACAGTCGAACATATCTACACCCGCCATCACGGCCTTGATGATATCGCTCGGATACCCCACACCCATCAGGTAGCGCGGCTTGTTCTCGGGCAGCATTTCGGCGGCCATCGGCACGGCGTGGTGCAACTCCTCAGAGCTTTCCCCCACAGCCAGACCCCCGATCGCATAACCTTCAAAATCCAGCTCCAGAAGTTTTTCGGTACTCTCGCGGCGCAGGTCTTCAAACAAGCTGCCTTGCTGAATCCCGAACTGCCCATACCCCTCCCGCGCCACAAACGCCTCACGGCTGCGCTTGGCCCAGCGCATGCTCAGGCGCATGCTTTCTGCGGCCTGCGCATGGGTGCACGGGAACGGCGTGCACTCGTCAAACGCCATCGTAATCGTGCTGTCCAGACTATGCTGGATCTGCGTGCTAAACTCCGGCGTCAAATGGTGGCTGCTGCCATCGATCGGCGATTTGAACGTCACGCCATCCTCGCTCATCTTGCGCAACTTGGCCAGACTGAACACCTGAAAACCGCCGCTGTCGGTCAAAATCGGCCCCGGCCAGTTCATAAAGCGGTGCAAACCACCCAACTGCTCAACCTGCTTGTGCCCAGGGCGCAGGTAAAGATGGAAAGTATTCCCCAAAATGATCTGCGCCTTCATTTCACTTTTCAGCAGGTCGGGACGAATCGCCTTCACACTCCCCACCGTCCCCACCGGCATGAAAATCGGCGTCTCGATCACGCCATGCGCCGTATGCACACGGCCCCGACGCGCGGTCCCGCGACTGGTTTTGGTGGTCTTCAAAAGCTCAAACTGAAACGCTGTCATCTAACTATCCTTTCGCGTCAACAAACTGCTATCCCCAAACGAGTAAAACCGGAACCCATCCGCAATCGCGCGCTGATACAGCGCCGCAAGGCTCTCCTCGCCAATGAACGCCGCCACCAGCATCAGCAGGCTGCTCTGCGGCAGGTGGAAATTCGTGATTAACCGGTCGGCCACTTTAAACTCAAACTTACCGGGCTGAATAAACAATGTCGTCTCGCCGGTAAACCCCTCATCCGGCAAACCGGCCTTGCCCCAGGTTTCCAGCGTGCGTAGCGCGGTGGTCCCAACTGGAATTACCTTGCCGCCCTTGGCCTTGGTGGCTTTGATAAGCGCCGCGGTCTTTGCCGATACATGCGCCCACTCGGCATGCAGCTTCCCTTCCGCGATCTGCTCCGGCGTCGGGTTCAAAAACGTCCCCGCACCTACATGCAGCGTCACTTCAGCCACCTGAACACCCTTGGCTTTCAGGGCAGCAAATACCTCATCGGTAAAGTGCAAGCCAGCCGTCGGCGCCGCCACACTGCCCGGTGTTGCCGGGTTGGCATAAACGGTCTGGTAACGCGCCCGCACCGCTGCTGTGTCCTCGGCATGAATATACGGCGGCAAAGGCGTATGACCGTGCTTTTCCAAATAACCAGCGATCTCAGTCGGCTCCATCTCAAACCGGATCACCGCCTGCCCGTCCACCGCCTCAATTACCGCTACGGCGCCACCATCCAGCACCACGCGGTCGCCCACACGCAAACGCCGCATGGGCTTACCAAATACCTGCCAGCGGGTCAGGCCACCGTCCAGCGGACGGTGCAGCAGAAATTCCACGTTCACATCGGTTCCACCCGCTTCACGCGCCGGGCGCACCCCGTACAAACGGGCCGGAATCACCTTGCTGGCATTCACCACCAGTAAGTCCCCAGCCTCTAATAAGTGCGGCAGATCCCGGAACATCTTCTCCTCGGCCTGCGGCCACACCATCAGGCGCGCACTATCGCGCGGCTCAGCCGCCACATGTGCAATCAGCTCATCCGGTAAGGTATAGTTATAAGGTGCGGAATCCAGAGGGTTCATGCCCTCTCACTAACCGACTTTACAGGGTTCTGGCAACCCCGAGCAGATTATCACCGCGTTTAACGCTTTCCAAAATCAAGCGTCCTTCACGTATCGCCCCGATTCTTACATTCTTCGGCGCCTCACAGCACGCCCCAACGCTCTTGCCATAGATGAGGATCATCTCCGGCCCCACAGTACCATCGGCGTGCACCACAAGCCCCAGGTGACCTACCCCGGCCTCGTGCACTTTGGGCGCCATCGGCTGGCCCTTCGCATCCACCTGCGGCGCGGGTGCGGTCCCCATAACAAATCCTTCACCCTTCAGGCGCGGTTTACCGGCCAGCACAAACACACCCGGCAACTGGCGGTACACGGGCGCATTCGTGTAAACCCCCTGCTCCACCCAGCTCATAAATGCGTTCTCTAACTCAGCATCCTGGCCCAGCATCTGCACACGTACCTTCTGGCCTTCCTGAAACACCATTTCCACAAACGGCTTTGGCAAAGCCGGCTTGGCATGCGCTTTATAAGTGTAACCGTTTCCGCTGCACGCCGCTAAAACCAGCGCCACAGCCATTAGTCCCATACGTCCTAACATATCACTCCTTCATGGCGCAGCAGCCATTCTTTGGTTACAACGCCACCGGGCGCCGAAAATCCGGTCATCTTGTCCTTCGCCCCCATCACACGGTGGCACGGCACTAAAATCGGGCACGGGTTAGCCCCCACCGCTCCGCCAATGGCACGCGCATGGCTGCCAACGGTCGCCGCCAGCTCACCATAGGTCACGGTCTTGCCGTAGGGTATGTCCATCAAAGCAGCCCACACCCGCTGCTGAAACGCGGTCCCCTGCAACGTAAAATGCTCCGGTAATCCTGTCACCGGCACACCCGCAAAATACTGTTCCATAAGGCTTTGCACCGGATGCCCCGCGACAACCTCAACGCCCTCCGGCGCCTCGCCCCACTCCACCGAGGTCAAATTCCCCTCACTATCCAGCGGCCCCCACAAGGGCCCGAGAGGTGTTTTCAGCCAGCTTAAAATCTTCATGAAAACCATCCTAGACGTCTTTTCAAGGGTTGCCAAACCCTCCGCTTAAACCTATGTCAATTGCAGGACACATCTCACCTTTTTATTCCAACGGCACGGGGCCGTAAGTGTGTCCTGAACATACGGGGAAAGACTATGAAGAAGACTGTTATCGTCGAAAAGCGCTCCGCTACAGGTCGCGTAAAACGCGAAACCATCACAGTCGATAACAAGGGTTTTTCCGGAGGAAAACCCACCACCCTGAAAAAACGCGACATCAGCGGCGAGCCCGCTAACGTCCATGCGTTTTTCAACAAACTGCACTATGCATAAATGCGGCAAAAACAATGGCGGGGGCCACAAGCCCCCGCTTTTTGCAGGCCAAATCCTATTCCAGCACACCCAGCCCTTTAAAATGCGCCAGCATCATCGGGTTCACCGCAAACCCGCGCGGCAGCTTCAGCTGGGCATTGCCGCGCACACTGGGCACGATCATCCGCACCACCGTCTGTCCCTGCCCGGCTTTATCCAAGACGCCCTTCACCTGCGCCAGCGTATGGGTATCGGGCACATGCAGCACCAGCTCGGCACGGTTGCCCAGCACTTCGCTCAGGGTCTGCACCTTGTCGGCATTGATGCGTAAACGCTCGCCGTCCTGCTGGACTTTAATGCTCAGCACCAGCGGGTCGGTACCTTCTAAAATCTGCTGGCACGCGGCGTAACTTTCGGGGAAGAACGCCACTTCCACCTGACCCGTCGTGTCCGAAAGCGTCACCACGCCCATGCGGTCACCCTTCTTGGTCTTAACCTCACGTATGCCCTGAATAAGCCCCGCCACACGACATGCCCCACCCCCGTCAGCAGCAAACTGTTCAATCTCACTGGCATGTTTCAGGCTCGAGATCTTCGCCAACTCATCCGCAAACGCATCCAGAGGGTGAGAGCTTACATAGAACCCGACCGCTTCAGCCTCATATTGCAATTTGGTCAGGTAGTCCCAGGTTTCGGCAGGCTTGCATCCAGCCATGTAGGCTGCGGCATCCACAGCAATCGCATCCCCACCACCAAACAAGCTGCCCTGGCCACTCACGCGCGCATCATGGCACGCCGCACTGTAAGCCAGCAGGGTTTCCATATTTGTAAACAACCAGTCGCGGCGCTTATCCAAACCATCCAGCGCACCAGCCTTAATCAGCACTTCCAACTGACGCTTGTTGATAATACTGGGCTCCAGCCGCTCCATAAAGTTCCAGATGGAGGTGAACTTCCCGCCCTTCTTGCGCTCGGTCACCAGGGCGCGCATGGCTTCTTCCCCGGCGCCTTTCAGGGCGGCCAGCGCATGGCGCACGCACATCACGCCATCATCGGCTTTTTCCACTGCAAACATCACTTCACTGAAGTTCACATCCGGCGCAAGCAGGCGGCTGTCCTGCTTCTGCAGTTCCAGTTTATAGCGCAGCAGTTTGTCGTGGTTGCCGCGGTCGTAGGTCATGGTCGCAGCCATAAACTCGTGCGGGTAGTTCGCCTTCAAATACGCCGTCTGGAACGAGATCAACGCATACGCAATGGTGTGAGCCTTGTTGAAACCATAGCCAGAGAACTTGTCCATCAGGTCAAAGATCATGTTGGCGGTCTGCTCATCAATGCCGTGCAGGTCATGGGCACCCTTCACGAACTTGGCGCGCTCTTTCGCCATTTCTTCGGGCTTTTTCTTACCCATCGCGCGGCGCAGCATATCGGCCCCGCCAAGGGTATAACCGGCCATGTCACGGGCCATTTGCATAATCTGCTCCTGGTACACAGGCACGCCGTAAGTCACTTCCAGCGCAGGCTTCAAAATCTCGTGCGGATACTCCGCTTCAGCCCGGCCCAGCTTGCGGTTGACGTAGTCATCCACCATCCCGGTTCCCAGCGGCCCCGGTCGGTACAGCGCCAGAATCGCCGATAGCGCTTCCATATCGTCGGCCTGCATCTTCTTGGTCAGCTCGGTAATCCCGCCACCTTCAATCTGGAACACGCCGATGGTGTGCCCGTGCTTGAGCATCTCATAGGTTTTGGCATCACTCAGGTCCGCCTTCATGATGTCGAAATCGGGTTTGTACGTCGCCTTCACGGCATTTTCGGCCATACGGATGGTCGACAGCGTCTTCAGGCCCAAAAAGTCGAACTTTACCAAGCCGGCATACTCGGCATCGCCCATGCTGAACTGGGTCACCGGCATCGGCGCACGCGGGTCAATGTAAACCCCACACACTTCATCCACCCGGCGGTCACAGATAATCACCCCCGCCGCGTGGGTACTGGCGTGGCGGTAACAACCTTCCAGCTGCAGCGCGGTATCCACAAGACGCCGCACATCGTCTTCCTGCTCATAGCGCTCTTTCAGGCGCTCATCCGTGTCCAGCACTTCCTGAATCGGCGGCGGGTTGGCCCCTTCCGGAATAAACGCGGCCACCTGCCCTACAAAACCATACGGCATGCCCAGCACGCGTCCCACGTCGCGCAGGCAGGCCTTGGCCTTCAGGGTACCAAAGGTGATGATGTTAGCTACGCGGTGTTCGCCATAACGGCGGCGCACATAGGCAATCACCTCTTCACGGCGGTCCTGGCAAAAGTCCACGTCAAAGTCAGGCAGACTCACACGTTCCGGGTTCAAAAACCGCTCAAAGTAAAGCTCCCAGCGGATAGGGTCGAGGTCCGTGATCTGCAGGCTCCACGCCACCAGGCTACCCGCACCCGAACCCCGCCCCGGCCCGACCGGAATGCCATTTTCCTTCGACCAGCGGATGAAGTCAGAGGTGATCAGGAAGTACCCGTCGAACCCCATCCCGATGATGATATCCAGCTCGTACTCAAGCTGTTTCTCATAGCGCGCTTTGGCCGCGGCCTTGGCCTCGTCTCCGTCACAGAACGGGTAAACGTAATCTTCCAGACGCTGGTAAAGCCCCGCGAACGATTCATCGCGCAGCACGTCCTTCACCGGCTTGTCGCCACTAAACTCCCACACCGGCATGAACATCTTCTTCACACTCACCGCTTCCAGCAAAAAGGCGCACTTCTGGGCAATCGCCACGGTGTTGGCACAGGCTTCCGGCAGGTCGGCAAACGCCGCCAGCATGTTCTCTTCACTGCGTATATGGTGGTTGGGTGTAAAGCGGCGGCGGTTGGGGTCATCCATGGTGCAGCTGTCACCGATGCCGATCAGCACCTCAAACGCGTCCAGGTCGCCCGCTTTCACAAACCGGCAGTCATTGGTGGCCACCAGCGGCACATCATACTTCGCCGCCAGCTCACGCAGAGAGATTTCCGTCTGCTTTTCGTCAATGCCCTTCTGCCCGGGCCATTCATGACGCTCCAGCTGCATGTAAAAGCGGTCACCAAACGCCTGTTTCAGCTTGGTAATAACCTCATCCTGCTGGCCCAGCTTCATCGCCATCGGCACCACACCGCGGCCAAAATGGCCGCTCAGGCAAATCAGGTCACCGTTCAGCTCCAGCACTTTCTCCAGCGCAATCCCGGCATCACCCTTGTCCAGCTTCCTGAACTGGCTCTCACTCACCAGCTTGGCCAAGTGCTTCCAGCCCTGCTGGTTCATCACCAGCAGCGGCAGGTAGGCAATATGTTCTTTGGTCTGGATCGCACTGATGGGCTCTTCTAAAATCACGGGCAGTTCGCAGCCCATAATCGGCTGAACCCCGGCCCCGGCAATATACTTGCTAGCCTCTACCAGCCCGAACAGGTTCTCAAGATCAGTGATACCCACTGCCGGGAACCCGGCTTTATCGAGCGCTTTGGCCATTTTCTTGATAGGCACCATGCCTTCAAGCAGCGAATAGCTGCTTTTCACAGTCAAGTGTACAAATCGTGGAGCCCCCATACTTCGCACCATACCCACTTTTCCGCTTTTCTAAAAGCCCGACCTTCGCTAAAAAGGTACTACTTTTGGCAACGTTTTTTGGAAAGGCAGAACGATGTCTACAGTGCTGCAAGAGTCCCATTACCTTCTCCAAACCTTCCATTTCAGCCATCAAGAGAACGATGGCAACAACGTCTACTACGGCAAGACAGAGAAAACGGCCTTCAAGCCGGAGTTCTCCGGTCTGCTGGGAACCACGGTCTGGTCAGCATCCGGGCCTGTTCACATCCAGCTTCGCTCGGTCGATGCCCCCTCCAAAGGAGGTATGATCCAGCTACAGGGCAAAGAATGCGAGATCCTTCTCCAGAAAGACTACACGCCCCTCTGGCTGACGGTATTCAATTTCGTGACGCATCCCCTGATCCTGATTCCTGTTCATCAGGACTGCGGACTTCTGGCCGATATTCAGAGGATTCCAACCCGAAAATCGAACACCGACGAAAGCAAGGCGAACCTGGAACGGCTCACCAGCAAATATCACGTGATCATCCCTTCCCGACCGGGACGGACGCCGTCCCCTCGGCCTCTCAGCCCTCTGGATTACCTGCATGCGCAGGCCGCATGACGAAATCCCCTACTCACAGAGATCCCCGCTACGGCGGGGTTTTCTGCTCTCTAAATGCAAATAAGCGACCCATCTGGTTAAGATTGGGTCGCCTATTCGTTCATGCTGTTTTGGTTCAGCATTTGTTTTGTCCTAGTTAAGGGTTGCGGGCTTCACGGTGTATTTTACCTTCTCATGAATATTCACAACAGCGCCGTTGGACAGCAGCAACTGCTTGCGATCAAGGCGCTTGTAAGCCTTGGTAGCCTCTTCTTCCGTCTCAAAACGGATATTGTTGCAATAACCGGTGGCCTTGATGGAAACCTCAAGAACAACGGCATGATTGGACAACTGAATGCCCGTACTCTGCTCAGTATTCTGCATATAAACTCCTGTTACAGAATCAACTCAAACGATGAAGATAGATCTTCACTCTTACAAATAGGTCGTACAATTTCAGTTACAAGCCCTAGCTTCCTCATTTTCGTGCTTGCCCCCACACAATGCCCATATTATGAATACACATCAAACGCAGCCACGGAGCACGCGAATGTCTGTATCTCCAACATTTGTATCTATTCCCAAATCGATATTCGTGACTGTTGCCACTGAGATCGATGGGGAAAAGCAACCTCAACACAACTTTCACCTCACACCGGAACACGCCGACGAACATGGGATCCTGATCATCATCGATCGCTTCCTGAAGGCCGACCGCCCCCTCAAACTCAATCTCATCCCGGAGAATGCCCCCGACGGCACGATGGTCATGGCCACGCCGGACACCTTCACCTTCACCGCTCCGGTAACGCTGATTGCCCCCGAGCACATTCATCTTTACCGGAAATTTGAAGAAGGAAGCATGCAGGTCACATGCCTCGTTCCGCTGATCAAGACCGAGCAGGTGGACATTGAGAAGATCCGTCGCAACATCTGGAATTCACTGGATGATGGGCAGGATTATGAACAGAACATGACGGACTATTACGGAGAACTGATGCTCCATCATCATGTTCTGTCGCTGGACTACACCGACGGCATCACCGAAAGCTATGAATACTTTCATAACATAGAGGTCATGCAGCGCCACTTCTGCTACGACCCCTGATCTCAACTCACGGCAAAAAAAGTCCCGCTTCGGCGGGGCTTTTCGTCATTAGGCCTTGGCCAGATGCCCCTCATCCATCCGGTAAACCAGGTCACACTTACCGGCCAGCTCCATATTGTGGGTCACAATCAGCGCACTCATGCCTTCATCAGCAATCAGCCCGAACAACATATCCACCACCTCATCCGCGGTGTGCGGGTCAAGGTTGCCGGTCGGTTCGTCGGCCAGTAGCAGCTTGGGCTGGTTCATCAGCGCGCGGGCAATCGCCACACGCTGTTGCTCACCACCACTCATCTGGCTGGGGTAGTGCCCCATGCGGTGGCCAAGGCCCACGGCTTTCAAAAGCGTCTCACCGCGGGCCATATCCGGCTTCTTGCCACCAATTGTCATCGGCAGAAACACGTTTTCCAGCGCGGTAAACTCACGCAGCAGGTGGTGGAACTGGTACACAAACCCGCAACTGGCATTCCGGATGCCCGCCACATTGTCATCATTCAGCTTGGCCACATCCATGCCGCCTACCAGAACTTCACCGGCATCGGGGCGGTCCAGCAGGCCCGCCACGTGCAGCAATGTGCTTTTACCGCTGCCGCTGGGCCCTACAATGGCCACACTCTTCCCGGCCGGAATCGCCAGATTAACGCCCTTCAGTACGTCTACCTTGCCAACTCCCTCGCCGTACCAGCGGGAAATCCCCTTCAGTTCCAATACCGAACCCGTCGCTGCAACCGCAGGCTTTTTCACAGTCTTCGCCATAATCTTAGCCTCTCCGCAGCAGTTCAACAGGGTTCAGTTTGCTGGCTTTCCAGGCCGGGTACAAACTGGCCAGCACGGTCAACAGCATGGCCATGCCCACCACATTCACCATGTCGGTAATACTGATTTTACCCGGCAGCTCGCTCAAAAAGTACACTTCGCTGGGGAAGAGGTTCACCCCGGTCAGCGCGCGTATCAGGTCTACCAGCTCGGCCATGCGCCATACAATCAGCATGCCCAGTAAAATCCCGCCCAGTACCCCAATGCCGCCCAGCAACAGGCCATTGAACAGGAAGATGCGCCGAATCTGCCGCTGTGTGGCGCCCATCGTGCGCAAAATCGCAATATCGCCCATCTTGTCATTCACCAGCATCATCTGACCGGTAATGATATTGAACGCCGCCACCACCACGATCAGGCTTAAAATAATGAACATCGTCACGCGCTCCACCTGCAATGCGCGGAAGAATTCGGCATTGGTCACCGTCCACGGCACCAGTGTCACATCCATCGGGTTTTCGGCAAAGCGGTCGGCTACTTCCAGAATATGCGGCGTCACCACTTCAATCTTCTGCGGGTCATCTAAACGGATCTCCAGCGCATCCACCGCTTCACGACGGCCTAAAAAGCGCTGCACATCTTCCATTTTCCCCAAAATCAAAGCGTTATCGAATTGGATCATCCCGACGTTGAACGTCCCCGCCACGCCAAACTGGCCGGTACGCGGCACAAACCCAACAATCGTGCGCGCGCCTTCCGGGCTGAGCAACGTCACACCGGCACCCGGCAGCAAACCAAGCTGACCCGCCAGCCCGCTTCCCACCAGCAACTGGTCGGTCTCACCCAGTTTGTTCCCCAGTAAGGCCACATTCTGGCCCATTCCGGCCAGCGGGTCACCTTCCACACCGCGCAAAAACGCCCCCGTCGCGCGGCCCTGAGAGGTCACCATCACCTGCCCGCTTACATAAGGCGTAGCGCTTGCCACACCCTGCACCTTCACCAGTTCATCCGCTAACACGCGGGCCGCAGGCGCCTGCAAACCTTCAATCTGAAGGGTCGCATGGCCACTTACACCTAAAATACGGTCCATCAGTTCCTGCCGGAAGCCGCTCATCACGGCCAGCACCACGATCAACGCCGCAACCCCGAGCAGAATCCCCAACACGCTAAAAAGAGTCACCACACGGGTAAACCCGCGGCGGCTGCGCAGGTAGCGCCGCACAACCATACTTACAAAACCGTTCATACCGTCTTTCCTATCACGTCACGCCTAACGTCCACTAGCCCCCTCTCGTTCCGCTGTCCAAAAAACACACAGGTATCGCCGTCTGCATTTTGTAAGGAAACAACCTGCCATGTTTATCGTTACCCCCTCCGATAAGGGTGAAAAAGGAGGGCTTGTCTCATGAAACCACAACAAGTTAACCGACCTACCAACCGGTTGAACGCCAAACGCCGACCTGCCGACTGGCATCTGCGCCGCCTATTGATGAACGAAGAGGCGTTTCTCGCCCGTGCCACGGTGCACGATATTACCTGTGCGGTACTCTATTTCCGCGAACAGGCCTCACGGGCCCAAACGCCGCAACTGCGCGATTTCTACCTCGACCGCGCCAATCAGTTCGCATTCCACGGAGCCGCCGATATGCGCATCCACAGCTCGGGGCGCTAACACGCGACTCTCCTCACCCACTTACAAACGGCCCGCAGAAGGGCCGTTTTCTTATGCAAGGCTAACGTAACGCCAGGTTTCTATTCCGAGTTTCTCGCAATAACCCTTGAACCAGCTCAGGTATAGGTCTATATGCACACCTATGACCCTCAACCTGTCCGAACTCGGCGTGAACATCCCGGCCCTCGTGCCGGGCAAAACACCTGCCGAAACCACCGTCGTTGTCGCGATGAGTGGCGGCGTGGACAGCTCGGCCACCGCAGCCCTGTGCAAGGCAGCAGGTTATAACACTATCGGCATGACACTCCAGCTGTGGGACTACACACCCGCCAGCAACGGCGGCAAAACCAAAGAGTTCGGTACCTGCTGCGCGCTGGATGACGTTTACGATGCCCGCCGCGTTTGCCAGACCATCGGCATCCCGCACTATGTCCTCAACATGGAAAGCGCCTTTAAAAAGGCCGTGATCGACGATTTCGTCGACACCTACCTCGCGGGTGCCACTCCCATTCCCTGCGTCCGCTGCAACCAGCGCATCAAGTTCGTCGAGCTTCTGGAAAAAGCGAAGTCTCTGGGCGCCGATGTCCTCGTCACCGGCCACTACGTGATTAAAGACGTGGTCGACGGCCAACCGGTCATCAAGCAGGCCGAAGACGGCGCGAAGGACCAAACCTACTATCTCTTCACCACCACGCCCGAGCAGCTCGACTTCATCCACTTTCCCCTCGGCCACCTCACCAAGCCACAGGTGCGCGAACTCGCAAAGTCCATGGGCCTCCACGTCCACCATAAGAAGGACAGCTACGACATCTGCTTCGTCCCCGGCGGAGACTACAAGGCTGTCGTCAAAAAGTTTGCCCCAGAGGCCGATAAAGCGGGCGATATCATTACCGAAGACGGCACCCCCGTCGGTCGCCACACCGGCATCATCGGTTACACGGTCGGCCAACGTAAGGGCCTGCCCGGCGGGTTCGATGTCCCGATGTACGTCACCGAGATCCGCCCCGCCACCAACCACGTGGTCATCGGCCCGAAGGAATCCCTCGGCCGCAATGTGTTTACGGTGAAAGAGCTTAACTGGCTAAGCGCACCTCTGCCGCCGGAAGGCATGGCCGCCCGCACCAAAATCCGCGCCCAGCACGCGGCTGTACCGTGCTACATCACGCCACTCGGCGGTGGTAAGGTGGAAGTGATCCTTTCCGAACCCGACGCCATCAGCCCCGGCCAGGCGGCGGTGTTCTATACCGACAGCGGCATCATGCTCGGCGGCGGCTGGATCGAAACCGGCCCGCGTTTGCAATCAGGTGACACCCCTGTCGTAAATGCAGGCACGCGCATTGCCATCCTCTCTCCCGAGGCCTAACCTCTCCTTAATACAGGAACATAGCCCCTTTTTAAGGAAGGAGTACGCATCATGGAAACCCCCATGCCCGCTGCTCCGGCAGCCTCTCCCTCACAACAGCAGCAATCGCGCATTCAGCCGGCACAGCAACTCCAGCAGGCCACGCAAGAAAGCATTCCCCCTGAACTGGAAGGCCTTCTCCGCGGCATGCGCGAATCTCAGAACCCCAGCAACCGTAATACGCACATGAGCTGGGTACGTCATAAACCCGACGAATACTAACAAAAGACCATCCAAACTGACCGCCCTCCGGGGCGGTTTTCTTTATATAGATGCATTCTGTCCGGTTTTGCTTGTTTAGGCCCTGCGTTCCGTTACAATTGCCCCAAACAACAGAAAGCCTCGCCATGTTCAGCAGTTTCTATATCGGCATCGCGGTCCTCGCCCTCGTCGCCTACCTCCTGAAAAGCATGATCCAGATCGTCCCCGGTAAAACCGCCTATATTGTCGAAACCTTCGGTAAGCCTCTCTCTCACGCCCTCATGCCCGGCCTGCACATTATTCTGCCATGGCCTATTCAGGTGGTGGTCGGTAAGCTCAGCCTGCAATTGCTCGAGATCCGCACCAACGTCGCCGTAAAAACATCCGACAATGTCTTCCTCGGCCTCCCGGTGTCCGTGCAATACCGCGCGAACGACGACGCCTACAACACCGTCAGTGCGTACTACGAGCTTTCCGACCCGCGCGACCAGATTTCGAGCTTCATCCTCAACAATGTGCGCCAGTCCGCCGCGAAAATGACGCTGGAGGAACTCTTCCAGAACCGCGACAAGTTGCAGCACGTGGTGCTGGAAGAACTGACCAGCCGCTTCAACACCTACGGCTATATCATCGAGGCCGTGCTGGTCGACCAGCCGCAACCGAGCGGCGAAGTCCAGGAAAGCTTCAACCGCGTGATCGCCAGCCAGCGCTTGCTGGACGCCGCCCGCAACGAAGGCGAAGCTTCGCGCATCAAACTGGTGAAGGAAGCCGAGGCCGAAGCCGAAAGCAAGCGCCTGCAGGGTGAAGGTATCGCCAATATGCGTAAGGCCATCGCCGCCGGTATCGAGGAAAGCATGCTGACCATCAAAAAAGCGGCCCCCAACCTCACCGACGCCGAGATCATGGGCTTCCTCACCGACACCAACCGTCTGGACACCATCAGCGGCGCCGCCACCCACGGTAACCTGATTGTAGTGGACATGCAGGACAGCACCTCGGCCCGCCAGATAGCTCTCACCGGCATCGGCGCCAAAACCACCGCCGTAAAATAAGGCCATCTACAAAATAAAGCGGCCCGTGGCTTTGCACGGGCCGCTTTATTTTCAGAGAGCAACAGCTCCAAGAATAGCCTCAAGACGCGCTTCCGAAACATTTCGGCGTCGAATGGCTTGTAATCGCAAAACATTTGCGCGCGTCAGATGCTGTTGCCGAAGAACCGGATTTTTCGTTGTCTTCGCCATCGTCAGTTCATTGCGGGCCGCAATCTCATCTTGGTCTGCGGCTTTCAGAATCATAACCGAGTAAAGAGCCATCTTGGCCAGACGCACCGCAGAGATGGTCTTGCCGCGTAAAGTCCGCGGCAATCTGGGATCAGACGATTGTAGACGGAAGTAAGCGGCATCGCCCATTTCCTGAAGTGCAGAAACATTAATAGTCGTGGAAGCATTCATGATGAAATTCCCCGAGAGATGAAAGACTCACTAAAAATGCATACATCAGATCTCACTTGTCAACGTCTCGCTTGACTATCCTTCTCAAATCCTTCATAAGCCGCCCATCTGTATAAGAAATTATCCAGAAATCCACAGCCGGAAGCGCTTTGGTTGGTATCGCAAGATATTGAAATTCCTTCCGGTCAACGCACAAACCAAACGAGAAAGACCATTCTAATGGCCCTCCCGCAATTCACCATGTCCGAGCTGCTCGGCGCCGGCGTTCACTTCGGTCACCGTTCCTTCCGCTGGAACCCGAAGCTGAAGAGCTACATCTACGGCACCCGCAACGGCATCCATATTTTCGACCTCACCCAAACCGTACCGATGATGTACACCGCACTGGCTGCTATCGAAGCAACCGTTGCCCGTGGCGGCCGCGTACTGTTCGTAGGTACCAAGAAGCAAGCGCGCGAAGTCGCCAAGGACGCTGCCGACCGTAGCGGTATGTACTACGTTAACCACCGCTGGCTGGGTGGTATCCTCACCAACTGGAAGACCGTAAGCCAGTCCATCAAGCGCCTCAAGGAAATCGAAGAAGGTTTCAAGGGCTCTGCCGAAGCCAAGGCTGCTTACGAAGCTGCTCTCGCTGCCGTCAACGGCGACGTGAACCAGGTAGACCGTTCTTCCTTCAAGGACCCGATGGCTCACCTGACCAAGAAGGAACGCCTCATGCGCACCCGCGAGCGTGAGAACCTCAACCGCGTTCTCGGTGGTATCATGAACATGGCCGGCCTGCCGGACCTGGTTGTGGTTCTGTCCGTCCACGAAGACAAGATCGCTGTTGATGAAGCCAACGTGCTGGGTATTCCGGTAGTGGGTATCGTTGATACCAACGCCAACCCGCAAGGCGTCACCTACATGATCCCGGGTAACGACGACTCCGCCCGCGCTCTCAGCCTGTACGCCAAGCTGATGACCGACGCTGTTCTGTCCGGTATCCAGATGCAAGCTGCCCTGCACAACGCTCAACCGAGCGCCAGCCGCGGCAAGCCGCAAACCGTGACCCTCAGCAAGGCCGCTCAAGAAGCTGCCAACGCCGCTGAAGCTCCGGCTGCCGAAGGCGCCCAAGCCTAATTCCCGAAAGGAATGGCATAGCATGGCAAGGGTGGGTCGCTCCCACCCACATGTTTCGACCTATCTTAACACTTTTACCTATTAACACTTTGTGATGAATGAGACTTTTTGGGAGGATTGCTCTCATTCATCACCGGTTTCGGGGACGCGTCGCTGTAATCCAGAGGAGGAAGCAGCGGATAATCCAAATTCGATTTGGAGGAGACACGCCGGCGCAAGCAATTGCCGCCACCCGAAACCGCCCCATCCCCCGCCGCTACGATTCACCTCGGGCGGGGTGCAGCAAGGCCATCTACCTTGCGAACAGACCACCCATGTTGAGAAACATCGGTGATCCCTCATCCGCTATCCGACTGGATAGAAGATGAAACCACTCTGCCGTCGGATGACGCAGATGTTACGACAGAAAGAACCTGGCTCCACCGCGCCAGGTTCTTTTTTTATGTCCGGTTATCAGGTACAACCCCTGCATGAACATCACTCTCATCGGCGGCGGAATAGCAGGCCTTATTCTGGCCTACAAAGCGGTGTCCGCAGGCCATGCCATCACACTGTACGAAGCCGGTACAATCGCCTCTGGCGCCTCCGGCAAAGCCCTTGGCGTGCTTGTTCCGGTCACCGGCCTCAACCGCCCGATAGACCTCCTCCAACGCGAAGGCATCTCCCGCTGGCCCGCCCTCGCTCAACAGTTAGCCGACGAAACCCACACCCCCCTCGCCTCCTTCTGGCGCGCCTGGCCAAGCGCCCCCGTGCCCGGCACCCAGCAGCTCAACATCGCCACAATCTTCTCCATCCTCGCCCAAGCCATCCGCGCCAAAAGCGGCATCATCCACGAAAACCAGCCTATCCAGAACCTCGACGAAGTCCGTCCAAACGCCGACCACGTTATTGTCAGTGCAGGCTACGGCACCAAAGCCTTAGTAAATGCTCCCATCACCATTTCCACCGGCATCGCCGCCCGCTTTACCGGCCATATCGAAGACCTCATCGCGCAGGACAATCTCTTCCTGTGCCCGGATTTCATCGAGAACGAAGTCCTCGCAGGCAGCGTCAACTGGTCACTCAAAGAACCCCACACCGGCCCCATCCCGCCGGAAAAACAGGATGAACTTCTCCGCCGCGTCCACGCCCTCGCCCCGCATCTGCAATTGAAAGACATCTGGCTCGGCAACCGCCCGGCCCAAACCCCGCGCACGCCGCTCATCACCAGTCCGGAGCCCAATCTCCACGTCGTCACCGCCCTTGGTAAAATCGGCATGGGCGTCAGCCCTGCGCTGGAGCTCCCGTTCTAAAACCGTAAAAAGCCGCCCCGTAGGGCGGCTCTTGCTCTAGCCAGAGCTAGATATTCGCGATCAAATGGTCCAACACACGGTCGGTATCCAGATGATGAAAGTCGATGAACGGAAACGCATCCCGATGCACCATTTTCATCCCGCAGAAATGTGTCTCAAAGTTCTGCCTTTTGGCAGGCGGCAGGTTGAGCGACGTATCCTCGATCATGACATAACGGGCATAATCGGGGTAACACCTGCGGATGTAGATATAAGGCTCTTCGGTACGCTTAAGGTGCCCGCCCACACTTACAATATCATGCACGTCCCGAGGCCGTATGACGGGCCCCAGCCATCCCATATGTGCCAGCAGACCGGTCACGTAGTCCGAATGTCCTTGGCTCAGACATACGGTTGTCACATGCGGCAGGCTGGCCAGATGAATCGCCTTCTCAACCTGAGAAGGTTTCGGCTGAAGGGCCGTGGTCACCGCCGGCAAAAGATGCTCGACATTGATCCACCGATACGATTCCAGAACCCAATCCAGAGTCATGCCCAGTTTGGGCGCCCACAGCGATTTCAAACAGCAGCCATGCTCAACATACGCGTCATAACATATCTGACGAAACGCATCATCCAATGCGAGATCCGGCATATGTTTGGCCACAATGGCATGAATACCGTCGTAAAACGGTGCAAGCGAAAAGGCTTCACTTTCTTCGGCGATAACGCCATCCATATCAAAGACGATCAGGGTATTCACAGGCATAACAGCCTCCCGGAAAAGAGATCAGTTTCGCCCGACCTATACCACAGCCGAAGTTACAGCAAAAGCCTAAGCCGGCAGAACCTCATTCATCAGAATATCCAGCGCCTGATTGATCGTCGCGGCCTGATGCTCAATGCTGCTGTCCAGCTCTTCGGGCGGACGCTTCGGCCCGATCAGGAATGTGCCAAACCCGGCCTTGTGCGCGGCCATCAGGTTGGCCATGCTGTCTTCAAACATGTATTTGTGGCGGTATTTGCCCTTCAGGTGATGCTTCAGCAGGTGATGATACGTATCGGCATCGCGCTTCAAACGACCTTCCATCACACTGATGTCAAAAACCTTTTCGTGCGGAATAAAGGTCGTGATGCCGATTTTGTCCAGAATCGGCAAACAGTAATCGCGGTGGCCTAGCGTGAGGATCGCCAGCTCATGCCCCATCTCCTGCAACTCGCCAAGGCGACGCAGCAGGCCGGGGTTGGGCTGGGTATGCGGCATCACAGCGCCCTTCAATACCGGCGCAAACTTCGCGAACATATCCAGCGTAAAGTCCATCTCCTTGCGCAATTCGTGCATCCAGCCGTGCAGGCTGCTGCCATGCTTACGGTAAAGTTCGGTGTTCTTCACAACCAGTTGCTGCACGGTCAGATCCGGCTGGTACGGCTTCAGATAATCGCGCAGAACCTCAAAGAACGCCGCCGACATATACCGCTCGGTCACACACAGGGTGTCATCAAAATCGAAGAGAATGAGCGAAGGCTGGGTCATGAATTACGTGTTCTTATCATTTAAGTATGGGTACAGCTAAGGCATTCCGCCAGCATTTCCAACAAAAAAGCGGGTTGATGAAGATCAAACCCGCCTGTCTGTGGCCTCAATACCGCGAAAATCCGGCGCGGAGCGACATCGCCCCCGCGCGCGAAGCTACAAACGGTCATTCCAGTGTTTTTTGACGGGGCGCGGTGTACAGGAATGAAGTACATAAGCCACGTCAAAAAGTGCTGGAGGGCCGTTTTAGCCCGCGCTTACAGTTGCGCAGCGATATGTTCCGATACATCCATGTTGGTGACGACCGATTGAACATCATCATCGTTTTCCAGAATATCGACCATCTTCATCACGGTTTGCGCCGTTTCCAGGCTGGTCACCGCCTGCATCTGGGTCGGGATATAAGCAAGCTCGGCATTTTCAGCCTCACCAAAATCCTCCGCCAGCGTATCGCGCACGGTACCAAAACCGCCCACACTGGTGGTGATGATGTGTTCCATCTCATCGCTTTCCACATCCTCGGCACCGGCCATAATGCCAGCCTCCAGCATCTGGTCAACGTTGGCTACACGGGCAGGGTAAGTGATCTGCCCCACCTGTTTGAACATCCAGGCAACGCTGCCGTCCGTCCCCACGTTGCCGCCGTTCTTAGAAAACGCAGTGCGCACATTGGTGATGGTACGGGTCGGGTTATCGGTCAAGGTGGTCACAAATACCGCCACACCGCCGGGGCCGTAACCTTCGTAGGTACGCTCAATATAGTCGGCACCGGCAATTTCACCGGTCCCGCGCTTAATCGCACGGGTCACCACTTCATTGGTCATGTTCTCTTTGCGGGCTTTATCCACCAGGGTACGCAGGGTCGGGTTGCTGGTAATGTCACCGCCGCCGCTGCGCGCCGCAGTCATAATGTCGCGGATATACTTGGTGTAAATCTTGGCTTTTTTCTTATCCTGAGCCGCCTTGCGGTGTTGGATGTTCTTGAATTTTGAGTGACCGGCCATATTCCGAATTCCTTAACTTAATAGCCGCTTGTAGCCGATTTGCCCCCCAAAAGGCAACCCCCTAACAAAAAACCCCAGCTTCAAATAGGCGGGGGGTTTTTTAACCGATGTTTTTACAAAGTCGCCTGCAGGCATCCACCCACGCGCAGTGGTTCAACCGCCGTCGCCAGCCCTTTGTCACCGATCGTCACGATCACGCCGCTCAAAGTCGCCTCACCCGTCACTTGTTCAAAACGGTAACGCATGGCGCTGGTAAAGCTCGGCAGCGCACTTTCGTAGCTCACGCCAAGGCTGGAATTATAATCGCCGCACATCCCGGCATCGGCCTGGAACGCCGTACCACCCGGCATCACGCGGGTGTCACTTGTCGGAATATGGGTGTGCGTGCCCACAACCAGGCTCGCCTTGCCATCCCAGAACGCACCCATATTGCACTTTTCGCTGGTCGCTTCGGCATGGATATCCACAATCAGTGCTTCGCAGTTTTCGCCCAGCACATACTGCTTCTGCAGTTCGGTACTGGCGCGGAACGGGCAATCAATCAGCTGACGCATGAACACACGGCCCTGCAGGTTCACAACAACCAGTTTTTTGCCATTGCTCAGGGTCACGCTCACATGGCCACGGCCAACCGTACCCGGCGGATAGTTATAGGGGCGGATGATTTTCGGATTCGTCGCCAGAAAATCATCAAAGCCCTTCTGGTCAAAGGTATGGTCACCCAGCGTAATCACGTCGGCACCGGCAGCAAAAATTTCCTGCGCATCGCTGGCGGTCAGGCCTTTGCCGTTCTGGGCGGCATTTTCACCGTTCACCACCACAGCGGCCAAACCGTGCTTCTCTTTAAGTGACGGCAGGTGCGCTTTCAGCGCTTTCCGGCCCGGAACACTCACAACATCGCCAAGGAACAAAACTTTCATGCCACCCTTATAAGCTAAACGCCCCGTAAACACTAGACACTTCCGCCAGAACCCCCAACACTCACCCCATGCTCCACGCACTCGGCTCCGCTGTTATGACCCCACTCACCAACGCCCTGCATCAGATGGGCGCGGTAGCGTTGTTCACGGCCGAGATCTTCCGCCAGATGATCGTCGGAGAGCGCTCGCGCCAATTTGCCCGCCAATGTGTGTTTGTGGGTATCGAAAGCCTGCCCATCGTCCTCCTCACCGCTTTCTTTACCGGCGCGGTGCTGGCGCTGCAAAGCTATAACGGCCTCAATGCCGGCCTTAACGGCGGCGGTTATGCTCTGGCCACCAGCCAGCTCGGCAACCTTGTTTCTACCAGTATGCTAAGAGAACTCGGCCCCGTGCTCGCCTCCCTTATGCTCGCCAGCCGCGTCGGCGCCGCCATGGCGGCCGAGCTGGGTACCATGCGCGTTACCGAGCAAATCGACGCCCTCTTCACCCTCGCCACTAATCCGGTACGCTATCTGGTCGTACCACGCGTTATGGCCTGCCTGTTCATGCTGCCGCTACTGGTGGTGCTAGGTAACGTCATGGGCATTGTCGGCGGTTTTCTGGTCAGCACCCAAACCATCGGCATTCCCGGCGCTAATTATTGGGATAGCGCCATGCTCGGCGTCAACGCCACCTCGCTCTCCATGGCGCTCATCAAGGCGGCGTCCTTCGGGTTCATCGTCGGTCTGCTCAGCACCTATCACGGCTTTAACGCCCGCGGCGGGGCCGAAGGTGTCGGCAAAGCCACCACCAGCGGCGTGGTCTACGCCTCGGTCACGGTGCTCATTTCCGACTATTTCATCACGGCCTTCATGTCCTAGGGCCGCACCATGACAACGCACATCGAACTCGCCAACGTCCATAAAAGCTTCGGCCCCAAGCATATTCTGCGTGGCGCCAGCATCGCGATCGAAAAAGGCGAAACCCTGGTCATTCTCGGCGGCAGCGGTACCGGTAAAAGCGTGCTGCTCAAGTGCCTGCTGGGGCTGGAATCCATCCAGCAGGGCGAGATCCTGATCAGCGGCAAACCCACGCAAAACCTCAAGGGCGACGAACGTATGGAGCTGATGACCCAGTTCGGCATGCTGTTTCAGGGCGCCGCACTGTTCGACAGCATGACAGTGTGGGAAAATATCGCCTTCCTGCTGCTCCGCCGCGGTATGGACGCCAAAAAAGCCAAAGCCGCCGCTATCGAAAAACTCGAAATGGTCGGCCTCAAGCCCGAGGTTGCCGACCAGGCTCCTTCAAGCCTCTCCGGCGGCCAGCGTAAGCGCGTGGGTCTGGCCCGCGCCATTGCCCACGGCCCGCAGATCATTTTGTACGACGAACCGACCACCGGGCTGGACCCCGTCACGTCCGACGTCATCAACAACCTGATTCTGCAAACCCAAAAAAACCTGGGCTGCACCAGCATTGTCATCACGCACGATATGACCTCCGCCTTCAAGGTCGCCAACCGCATGGCGTTCCTGCTGGAAGGCAAATTCGTCGAGGTCGGCACCCCCAAAGAGTTCCGCACAACGTCCAACACCACCTTGCGCAACTTCATCGAAGGTCGCTCAGAAGAGTACAACCGCTGACCGCCCCGATACATAAATTGACAATTAACCCCAGAAAAGCGAGCTTAATCCCATGAGTAACGAAGCCAAAGTCGGTCTCCTCCTGATCATCGCCATCGCGGTGCTTGGCTGGCTGACGGTCGCCAGCGGCACCCTCAGCTTTGCGCGCAAAGAGCCGATGCGTCCGCTCGAAGCTGTCTTTACCGACGTTAACGGCCTGAAAGAAGGCACGCCCGTGCGCATGGCCGGTGTAACCATCGGTGCAGTCAAGCGTATCGACCTGCAACCCAACGGTACCGCCATCCTGCACTTCGAGGTCAACAAGAACGTGCCTCTCCCCGCCGATGTCGCCGCACAGGTCACCGCCAGCGGCCTGATTGGCGAATACTATCTGGCATTGGTCCCCGGCGAGCAAACCAACCGTGGCGAAGGCGGCCTTCTCGCGGCTAATGTCACGCGCCTGCCCACTCTCATGAGCGCCGACCCCACCAATATGTCCAACCAATTCGCCAAAATGGCCGCCGATATGCAGGATATCACCTCCAGCCTGCGCCAGGTGCTGGGAGACCCGGAAACCACCCAGAAATTCCAGGATATCGTCGATAACCTCGCCGCCTTCAGCGAATCCCTCGGCAGCAACAACAAGCAAACCTTCGACAACCTCAATAAGGCCGCCGAAAACCTGGCCCGCATCACCGATGACGTGCGCGCAGGTAAAGGTACCCTCGGCCAATTGGTGAGCGACGACAGCAACGGCGCCCAGCTTAAGGATACGATTCAGGAAATGAACAAGGCGGTGAAAGACCTCCGCACCATCCTCAACAAGGTCAACAGCGGTCAGGGCACCCTCGGCCAACTGGTGAACGACGACACGACCGCCGACAATCTCAATACCGCCCTCTCCACCTTCAACAACATTGCCGGCCCGCTGGTACCTAACCGAGACGACCCGGAAAAACAGATCCACCCGGCCAACCATTCCGAGTTTACGCTGCAATCCGGCTACCTGACCGACTCTCACGGTGTCGCCAAGACCGAGGCCATGGTGCGCCTCCAGCCGGGTACGCAAAACTTCCTGCAACTCGGCGCGCAGTACGACGGCTACGCCGCCGAAGCCAACAGCGCCAACGGCAGCAGCCATTACGCAGGGCAAGACTTTGGCTCAACCGGCAAATACACCGCCCAACTCGGTCGCAGCCTGCCGGTCAATGCCACCAACGCCGTCAACCTTCGCGCCGGTATCCGTAACAGCACGCCGGGCCTGGGTGCCGACTACCTCACGCCACGCATCACCTACACGGCCGACCTTTACGACTTCGGCGGCACCAACACGCCTAACGCCTCGGCCCCTCATCTCGATGTCGCCGCCCGCGCGCACTTTACGCCCAAATTCTATGGCAGCATCGGTTACGATAATGTCCTGAACTCCGAATATGCCAGCCCGGTCATCGGTGTGGGCTTACGCCTCGGCGGCCCCGGCAAGATTACAGGTAACACGCGTGCCACACCTCTTAACACAAGCGCAACCGCCCCTCTCCCCAGCAGCACGCTTTAAGGGTATACCTTCGGTATGCAACCGACCCTTATCGACATCGCCATCGCGCTTTTCCTGATTCTCAATATCCTGGGTGCCTGCCACCGTGGTTTGGGGCGCGAGATGCTGCACACCTTCATTTTCGCTCTTCTGGTGGTGTTCGGCTACGTCATGTTCCGCACGTCTACGCCAATCGAAACAGCCCAGCAGATCTCCTTCTGGGTGGTTAACAGCAGCTATTACCTTATCACCGCCTATGTGCTCACGTGGATCGGCATCAAGGTGCTTTCACCCATCGTCCTCGGCCCCCAAAACGTCGGTCTGCGCAGCCGCTTCTGGGCTGGCGCTCTCAGCATCGCCAAGCTGGCTACGGTCATTCTCGGCCTTAACCTGTGGTTTGCCATGCACTCCGAGTATCCGCACCCCAAACGTCTGGAAGCCCTGCCCCCCATCATGCAAAGCAGCGTGGCCGTCCGTATTTCCGATAAGCTGACCGAAGACCTCTACCACTGGCTGGCAGCCCGCAACGTGGTGGAGTACAAGAAGAACCTCTACCGCAAACCAACTGCCGAAGAAGAACTGGATAAGCGCCTGGAAGAACAACTCGGCATCGCCCCGACCAAGATGTAGTCATCCGGCAAACAGCATGAAAAAGAGCCCTAGCGGCTCTTTTTCTTACCAGAACCAGAATATGGATTCTTATTCGCCTTGAAGAAGATTTTGACAGGAAGGTGGTCCAGCCCCAGCGCCTCACTCAACTGGTTACGCAAAAACTGCTTGTAGCTGTCGCGTACTTCACTGATGCGGTTGCCCCAGAACGTGAACGTCGGCGGGTTGGTGTCACTCTGACGGATGAACTTCAAACTCACCATCTTGCCATTCGCCAGCGGCGGGCTGCGTTTGGCCAGCACGCGGGAGAGCAGGTTGTTCAGCTTACCGGTGCTAAAGGTTGCGTAGTTCTGTTCAAACACATCACACACCGCATTCATAAGCTTGTCCAAACCCTTCTCTTTTAACGCAGAGATCGGTATCGCCAGCGGCTTGTGCATGGCGTGCATGCGGTGGTGCATCTGTATCTTAATGTCTTCAAGGCAGGTCGGCTTGTCCTTCACCTCGTCCCATTTATTGAGGGCCAGAATCAGCGGCTTGTACTGGTTCATCGCCACCGCTGCAATCTGCGCATCCTGCTGTTCAAAAATTTCCCAGTTACCGGTATCGGTGTTGTGGGTGCTGGCATCGATAACCAGAATCACCACATCGGCTTTCTCCACGGCCTGCAGGCTCTGCCCCACACTCAGAAACTCAAGGCTCTCCTTGTCCACCTTGTTCTTGCGACGCAGCCCGGGCGTATCGATCAACGTGAACGCCTGACCGTTATACTCAAAATCGTGCGGAACCGCCTCACGCGTCAAACCCGCAGTCGGACCGGTCAGCATGGCTTCGGTGCCAAGCAATGCATTGGTGAGGGTCGACTTCCCGACATTCGGACGTCCCATGATCGCCAGACGGATCGCCCCTTCCGGACGCTTCGGAAAACGCGAGTAATCGGCTTCGGCATCCGTTTCCGGGCCTTCATCATCGTCACTAGCCTCATCGCCTTCCGGCATGTCTTCGGCCTCGTCCGCAACGTCGTCCTCGGCCTCTTCGTCCTCTTCCGGCTCTTCAGCCACATAGGTCTTCAGCACATGGTACAGGTCTTCCAAACCCTGCGAGTGCGCGGCACTCACCATCACCGGCTCTCCAAACCCAAGCGTTTCAATATCGGCAATATGGCTTTCCGCCTCACGCAGATCAGCCTTGTTCAGCACGATGATCAGCGGCTTGTTCATGCGACGCAGCTTTTGCGCCAGCGCACGGTCTGCCGGAGAAACCCCGGTCGCGCCATCGATCATCAGAATATGAATATCTGCCGCCTCTGCCGCCCCATAGGCCAGCTTGTTCAGCGCACTTTGCAGGGCGGGGTCATCCGCCACGTGCAGTGCCGCCTTGCTACCTTTTTTAACGGCAGGGCCATGGCGCTTCTCACCAGCCTCTTCAATCCCCGCGGTGTCCAGCAGCATAAAGCGTAGCCCGAACAGGTTACCGGGGGTTTTGCGCACATCACGTGTGGTACCGGCCTGCGCGTGAGTAATCGCCATGGTGGCGGCGCGCACAATGTTGGTACGCTCATCCTTGGGCGGACGGGCCAATACGTTAAACAAGGTCGATTTCCCGACATTCGGGCGTCCCAGAATCGCGATGGAAGGGCGGTACAGCGTGCTCATAATGTAGGCATTAGCAGGTTTTGCACACCGCTACAATCTTGAATCCCAACAAAAAGGCCGGAAGAGCTTCCCCTTCCGGCCTTTTGCTGCACTCCCTAGGCCAGTGCGGCAACAGCCTCCTGTGCAGAAGCCAAAGCCGCTGCAGCAGCATCCGGCCCCATCGCCACACCTTCGGCCACCACAACCTCAATGTCGGTGATGCCGAGGAAACCAAACACAGCCTTCAGGTAGGTTACGGCATGCTCCATCGGTGCAGCCGGCATGCCCTCACCGTACAACCCCCCGCGGGAAGCCACCAGAATCAATCGCTTGCCACCGGCCAGCCCTACAGGGCCGTTTTCGGTATATTTGAAGGTCTGACCAGCAACGGCAATACGGTCAACCCATGCCTTAAGCTGGCTGGGGATGCTGAAGTTATACAGCGGCACGCCAATAACCAGCACATCAGCGGCTTGGAATTCCGCCAAGACCTCGGCCGAAACGGGCGTACCGAATTCCGGCAGGGTCAGGTGGGCCAGCGGGGTGGCAACCAGGTCGCGCTTCACAATATGGGCGCTTGGGTTTTGGGTCTTCAGCTTGGCGACAATCTGTGCCGAAATCTGACGGCTGACCGATGCGTCACCGGTGATGCTGCTGTCCAGTTGCAGGATATTCATGATGTGTGTCTTTCTTTGTCTCGTTTTGTGTGTTAGTAATCATTTGTTACCTAGTCACATAAATAGACACACAATGAAATCAACGCAAGAAGGCACATTCATGAAACCTGGTCACATCCATGTTCCCAGCGACTGCGAAAAAGTCAGTGGCATTCTTCAGCGCATTGGCGACAAATGGGCCGTGCTCATCATCATTTTGCTCGGCAATGGCTCATTACGCTTCAGCGAACTCCGCAAACAAATTTCCAATATCTCGCAACGCATGCTCACCTTTACACTGCGGGGGCTGGAGCGCGACGGGCTGGTCACCCGCACCGTCACACCCACTGTCCCTCCCCGTGTCGACTACGCCCTCACCCCGCTCGGCACATCGCTTTTAGAGCCTCTCCAAACCCTCGGCACCTGGGCCAAACAGAATGTCGACGATATCGCCCGCGCCCAAACCCGCTACGACAAACTGAATCCTGAAAAATAAAAGGCCCCCGAAGGGGCCTCTCACATTCGCCTATCGAAAGGCAATAATACGACCAGAGTCGGTTAAGAAGTACAACCCACCATCGGCTACCACCGGCGGCAAAGTCACCGGTTCATCCAGATTCGTCTGGGCAATTTTCTCACCGGTTTCAGGCTTGATGCTCACGGCATAACCGTCGCTGCTGGTCGCGACCAAACGGCCTCCAGCCAGCACCGGCCCGCTCCAGTAACGCTGGCCTTCACTTTCCGGCAAACCGGCAGCCAGGTCACTTACCCAGCGGATGCTCCCGTCACGGCGGTTTACACCGACCATTTCACCCTTTTCGGTCAAGGCAAACATCTGCATACCGGCCACGATCGGCATCTGGGAGGTCAACACATCCACACGCCAGAAACGCTGACCGTTGGCCAATCCGTAGGCCGAAAGCCCACCATTAAGACCAACCACGTACACCAGACCATCTGCGATCACCGGCGGCGCGGCAATGGCGCTTACGGTACTTTCCGGGTCTTGGCCACTAAAGCTGCTGGTCAGGCTGTCGTGCCAGATGTAACGGCCATCGCTGGCACGCAGCACATACACTTCACCCGACGAATACGGCACAACCACAGCACCATTCCCGGCGGCAGGCGCCGGGCTGGCCAGCAGGTTCAAAACTTCTTCCATGCCGGAGTGCGTCCACACCAGCGCTCCATCCAGCGCATTCAATGCAAACAGGCGGTTGTCATGAGAGGTCACGAACACACGCTCACCTTCCACGGTCGGCGCAGCGCGCAGCGGCACGGCAAGGTCAACCTGCCAGGCCTGCTTGCCGTCGCTGGCGGTCAGCGCAAATACCTGCCCGTCACCGGTCGTTGCAAACAACAGGTTGCCCATCACGGCCAAACCACCGGTCACTTTGGCTTCACTACCCTTTTTAAACGGCAGTTCCACTTCCCACAGGCGCTTGCCGGTCTTGGCGTCCAGCGCGGTCACTTCACCCTTGGTGTTCACGGCAAAAACACGGCCACTGTGCACAATCGGCGGGTTTAGCAGCGCTTCACCGCGGCCTACTTTGCCGCCCAGTTTGTAAGTCCAGGCGCGCTTTACCTGGGCGGGTAACTCTACGTGGCCCGGCGCATGGGCTGCGTTACCACCACGCATAGCCCAGTTCTCCAGTGGCTGAGCCGACGGGATATCAAACGGCTCCTTGGCGGCCACCGGGTCGGCCTGCAGCAGCGTGGGCTGCAGGGTCACATCAATACGCTCACCCGAAAGCTTAACCTTTTCCTCATCTTTGAACACCGAGCAACCGGCCAGCAGCAGCGCGGCAGCAATGGCGAGAGAGGAGAATGGAACGGCACGCATCAGAAAAAACCCTTTGTTTCTTGCTATTTCAATGGCCTTTTAAAAGGCGGGTATGGCGCCGAGTGTATCGCAACGGCAGCCCAAGGCAAGCAGAAAGGGCGGAGTCTGGCCCCGCCCTGTCAACAGTCTGCCCGATAATTCTACCGGAACGTTACTGGGCCACCCCAACAGGCGCGCCACCCAATACACCGGCACGCTGCAACGCACGTTGGCGCATATCGGCCGGCAGGTTCGGCACCTGCAGCAGTTTCAGGGTGTAACCGCGGGCGGCAGTCGTGTCACCGGCTTGCTGGGCCAGCAGCGCCAGCAGTTCCAGTGCTGGCCCATAGGCCGGGCTGGGCAGGTCTTCGTAATTGGTCTGGGCGAGCATTTCCAGTTGGGCCTTGGCGGCGGCACTATCGGCTCCCATCAGGGCGAGCGCCGCATTCAAACGCGCCACATCGCGCAGCCATTGCGGCTCGCTGCTGTCGTTCGCCAGCTCAAGGTAAGCATCGGCTTTGGCCTTGGCCTCGTGCTGCATGTTGGCCTTGGCGTACAGGGCCAAGGCACGGGTACCGCCGGTGGTATCATTCAAAATCTGCGGCAGCATCTTTTCGCGTTCGGCATCCGTTTTCAGCTCGGTAAAGGCAAACCATTGCGCGGCATGGGTGCGGGCCTTGTGCATGCTCCAGGCATCCCAGGCCTCACGCCCGGCCACGGCCAAAACCAAAGCAATGATAGCCGCCAGCAAGAACCACTTGCTGCGGTGCCATACGGCCAGCAGGCGTTCCTGTTGCATGGCTTCGTCCACCTCGCGCAGAAAGGCGCTGGTGGTGTCAGAGGACGGGGTCACATTTTTCATCTGTTTCATGCACTCCTTGTAACGCAATCTCAGCCAGAGCGGGAGGCCCCTGCGCACAAAAGCGCCACACACGCAGAACAGGAATGCAACCCTGACGGGCAACCACGCAGCCCGACACCTAGACCGATACCGAAAAAACCGTAAAATGCCCTCAATAATAAGGCATAAAAATGCTCACCACATTCTTCTCATTCTGGAGTTCCGTCCCCCTGCGGTGGCGCTTTTTCATTACATCCTTCAGCGGTATTGCAGTGATGTTCACCGAAGACGTCTTCGTTGTTGGCACAACGCCGGAGGGCTGGATGTTCCTCCTCGCCGGTGCCAGCGTGATTCTGGTGGTAGGCGAGCTTATCATCCGCGACGTGCATAAAGGTATCGTCAATCTCCAAAGCAGCATCGCGGCACTCAGCCAGCTAGACCTCAGCAAAGATGCCCAGATCGGCGGACAACTGGAAATGCAGCATATCGCGACCGACCTCAACAAGGTCATCGCCGAATGGCGCACCATCATCAACACCAACCTCACCAGCAGCCGCGGCATGGTAGAGGCCGTGGCGGTGGTCGAAGGCCAATGCCATGCCCTGCGCGAAATGAGCGAGCACCAGCGCAACGATATTTCCAGCATGACCGAAGGCACCGTGCGCAGCAAAGCCCTGGTGCACGATGTCGAAAGCCGTATGTCGCGCGTCAATTCCAGCCTGCAGAACATCGGCGACGTCGTGCAGCAGAACACGTCCTACATGGCCGAACTGATCCGCAAGACCGAAGAGGTCTCCAACGTGTCCTCGGTCATTAAGCAGATTTCCGAACAGATCAACCTCCTCGCCCTCAACGCCGCCATCGAAGCCGCCCGCGCGGGCGATGCAGGCCGTGGCTTTGCGGTGGTGGCCGATGAAGTGCGCAAACTCAGCAATCAAAGTGCCAATGCCGTCAGCGGAATCGATACCGTGGTCGAAGCCCTCACCCGTGCCGTGCACACCATGGAAGAAGGCCAGCAACGCATTGTCGAAACCATTCAGGGCATCGGCGCCGACACCGCCAGCGTCACGCAGGGCATGAGCGAACAAACCGTCGCGATCGACGACATCTCGTCCCGTGTGGAGAATTTCGCGGGCCAGATCGAAGAGGTTCACCACAACGTGGAGCAAACCACCGTCGCCAGCGCAAATCTGGAAAGCCTTGCCGGCGACCTCAACGCCCTCGCCAGCCGCTTCCGCGTTTAAGAACCCCCTCCAACGTCAAAGCCTCCCAAAAGGGAGGCTTTTTCATACTATGCCGCAGGCATTCCTCTTGGCGCGAGATACGAGCAAAGCTCGTCAATCTTGTAGCGCTAACCGCATCGCAGATGCGGAATGACTAGGCCCCACACGCGAGGCTACAAAGGGCTATCCCGGTGCTTTTTGGTGGGGCGCCGAATACAGATAGAGTATTTCAGACCCGCCAAAAAGTGCTGGGGAGTCCTTTTAGCCCGCGCGCTTAAGAAACGAGATTAATAATCTCGTTTCCACTCCACCCCAAACGTCTGGGTTCCCACTCCATCTACCGTCGTATTCGCATTGATACTCGGCGTCAGCTCTATCTCGGTCTTGATCTCCCGATTCTCCGGCTCTGCACCCTGGCTCACACTCAGGTACACATTGTCGGTCAGGTATTTGCCGGTGGTCACAGTCACACCGCCTTCTTCGCCGCTTCCCACATCCAATGTGTCAACACCCAGCGTATCGCGGGCACGGTCAAGCAAGCTTGGCCCGCCGCCATCACGGCCAGAAAGAATTCGCGCGGCCTGCGCCAGTTTCAACGCTTCAAAGGCCGAGATATTGCTAAGCGTACGGCCAAACAGCAGCAACGCCAGCGCTTCATCCTGCGGTACATACGGGTCGCTGGTCAGGACAATTTTCGGCTCAATCGCCTGCCCGGTAATCGCCAGCGTTAGCTCAGTACCACGCACGGTGGTTTTAGCCTTCACATCCAAAAACGGCGAAGGCGGAATGGCACCTTCAAACCGCAAGGCAGAATCCGCCAGCTGCAACGTCCGGTCTATCAGCGTAAAGCTTCCGCGCAGCGCAGTCAGTTTGCCGTTCAGCAGCGACTGGGCCGCCGTGCCGGTTACTTTAATATTCCCCCCAAATTCCGCATCCAGTCCGCGGCCACGCACGTAAATCCGCTGGGGCGCATCAACCTCAATGTTCAAGCGTGTCTCCGTTCCCACCGTACTGGGCTCACTTTCAGGGCGCACACGTATCACTTCTACGTAAGGGATGTCCGCTTCCCGGCTGTTCCCCGGTAATTGCACCTGCAACGGCCCCACGGTCAGTTTTCCGGCCACGGTATGGTCCGGCAACGTGCCGCGCACGGTTAATCCGCCATCAATCTTACCGCTGGCCAGTCCCCCACAGAAAAGCCTGAAATCTCTCACATTCAGCGCCATATCCAGTGCCTGAGCATCCTGCAATTCCACACGCCCTTCGGCTGTCAGCATCCCGCCCTGCCCGTCCGGCGCTTCCAACCCGCTCAAGCGTACGCCAGCCATGTCTCCCAGCACATCCGCGCGCAGGTCATGCAGGCAAATACCACTGTCGGCATGGCTAACTTCAACCCCGCGCAATTCCACACGCCCGCGCGGTTGCGGTTCACCCACCGTTCCCGCCAAGCTCACACTGGCACTCACGGTACCGCCAACCTGCAAGCCCTGTTCCCACAGCATCGGGTTCAGCGTCGCCAACGGCAAACCACCCCTGAACGCCCCCGCAATTTTGCTTTCCGGCCCGATGCCTAACGTAAACGGCCACACGCTCAAACCACCTTCCACAGTCGCATTACCGCGTGCCGTAAACGTCTGGTTCTGCGCTTTGGTCTGGGCCTCAATGTCGGCCTTCAGCAAACCGTTGCGCCAGTCGCCACGCAACGTCGCCTCCAACGGATACTCCGACAGCATCACGCCGGTACTCGCCTGCAACGTCACCACCGGTGCCGTCACTGGCCCGGTGATCCGCCCGCGACCACTGAGCGTGCCGCTCACCGCATCGGCACTCAACGCCGCCAGGCTCAAGCCCTGAACATCAAACCCACCCGCAATCCGCTGAGCATCCATGGTGCCGGAAACCTGCACCACCCCACCGGCAAATTCCAGCACGGTTGGCGAGACATACCCCTTCGCACCATCCCACGAAATCCGTGTCGGGTTACGCAAGCGCACATTGTAAGGCGCATAATCCACCTGCAATGCCTTGATATCCGCCGCCCCAACCTGCATCTCATTGCGGATATCCAGCACCACACCCGCGTCTGCGGTTCCTTTCAAATCCACACCGGCCATTTGCCCCAAAGGCCGCATATCGTCAATTTTCACCGCCAGTTTGGCTTTGGCCAGCAAGGTTGCTAAATCAATCTGACCCGTCCCGTCCACCACAACACCCGGCCCGCGCACGCTCAGCGTATCCACGCCTGCCGCGTCCGTCCGCCACCAGCCTGCACCACTCCCGGCAAAACGCTGCTTGCCCTGAATCACCGTTGCCGAAACACGCCCCTGCCCCTCCGCAACACTCCCCAACGCGGTGGCCGAAACATCTATATCAAACTGCTTGTTCAACCGCCCTGCCACGGTCGCAAGGCCTGCAAAGGTCGGGCTCACGGTATCAACGCGGGCATTCACATGCGCCGCCACCGGCCCCGCCGTCACGGTGTCGTAGCCTACATCGGTACTGCTCACATTTGCCAGAATATCCAACGCCGTCAGCGTCCCGCTTACCGCCACATTCCCGTTAACCGAGCCTGCCAGTTTCTGTACCGCCAATACCGGCCATTCCTGCATGCGCACAAGGTTCAGTACAGCAGTGCCCGAAACCTCCTGCCCCGCATTCCACATCATTCCAGCCCCATTGACACGACTGGCACCAACTGTCGCTTCAAGCCCGTCCACACGCCACACATCACCTTGCATGCCGCCAATAACCGTTGCCGAAATCCCGCCCTTCGCCAGCCCAGCCAACCGTGCCAGCAATCCGTCCGGAGCCTCATGCAGCATCACGCTCGCACTCACATTCTCCGTCAGAATCCCCTCTGCAAACGCCTGCAACGTGGTCTCCGGTCCATCTAGGGTCGCCACTTCGGCGCGGTAGCCATTACCATCCCGCGCCGCGTTGGCATGCACGCGCTGGGCACGGCCCATCACTGGTTCGGCCAAGGCCACTTCCCCAATCTGCAAACTGTCAGGCACCAGCATCAGCACATCAAACGTACTGCCGTTCTCCTCTTCCGGCTGTTCCTCTTCGGTAGCGGGGTAGCGCGGCTGGCGCAGCACATCCACCTTCGCCACATCCACCTTTTGCAAAAGCGGAGTTCCGGTAAAATACGCCAGCGGGCGCCACACAATATCGCCCTGCTCCACATTCAGCCACGTGCCTTCGGGGTCATACACCTCCACACGGTCCACATGCAGGGTGCTCACCACATTGCCGCGCAACCCACTCAACCGCACGCCCACATCCATACGGTTCACCAGTGTCTCAACGGCACCGCTCGCCCACAGGCCCACAAGTGTCAAAACAACGACAAGCAGCAAAGCTGCAATCACCAGTAAAACGCGCAGTAAAACCTTCATCAGAACGACTGCCCGATACTCACGTAAATCGCATAACCTTCGGCGCCGATGTCCTTCCCGTTCAGCGGCACACCCACATCCAAACGTATCGGCCCGATCGCCGTGTAATAGCGCAGACCAGCTCCTGCCCCCATGTACAATTCACCCATGTCCTTCGGCAGGGCATCAGCATAAACATTCCCGGCATCTAAAAACGTGACAAAGCCAAAGTCATTCGTAAACCGCGTGCGTACTTCCGCACTCCCCACCACAAAGCTGCTCCCACCAATGGGCTTGTTATCCGGCCCGCGCGGCCCGATCGACTGATACCCGTACCCGCGGACAGATCCACCACCCCCGGCATAAAAGCGGATATCCGACGGGACGTTGCTGTCCTTGGCGCCGTAAATGGTCCCGCCGGTCACCTTCAGCGCCAGGGTGGGGCTCAACGCAACGGGCGGGCTTACATAGGTCTGGGCGGTCAGTTGGGTTTTGACAAAGTCGCCGCCATCACCAAAGGTTTCCTTGTAGGGTGTCACGCTCAGGTTGGCATACAGGCCTTTGCGCGGGTCCAGCACATTCCGGCGGTCGTCATATTCCAAAAATCCCGGAAACGACAGCAGTCCATAGGTATTCTCACCCAAGCTATCCTCACTCTCGGTAAAGCGGTACCCCACACCTAGGCTCCCTTTCCAGTGACGCGCCAAGCGGCGTTCCAAACGTGCCGAACCTTCCAACGTGGTGGCCTTATACGCATCACGGTCCTCATCGGTCAGGCTACCGGCCAGAATCAGGTCCTGATCATCATGCCAGAATGCCGGCAGGCGCAAACTGGTATTCACACCGATTTCTTCCTGCCCGATGGTCGTACCGGCCGTGAATTTTTCACCCCCGCCCATCAGGTTGCGGTGTTCCCAGCCACCGGTGACCGCAAACCCCACATCACTCCCGTAACTCATCCCAGCCCGCAGGGTACGCGGCGCACGTTCGGTCACGCCAATGGTCATCGGCACGGTGCCCGAGGCATCTGCTGTCGGCGGATAGGTAATACTGACCACCGAGAACAACTGCGTCTCCATCAGCTTTTCCTGCGTATCGGTCACGCGGCTGGCCCTAAAGCAGCGTCCCTCACGCCAACTTACCTGACGCAGCACAACTTCGCTCCGCACGTCTTTATTGCCCTGCACGGTGGTGGGTCCAAACACCGCCTCATCACCCTTATCCACCACATACACCACTTCCGCGCGGCGCCCGCCGCGGTACATGCCGTCATACAGCCGCACCTGCGGGGTCACATTCAGGTGCAGCACACAGGCGCGCTCGCCAAGAGCATCCAAAACAGTGGTGGCATCTTCTAGAATCTGTTTGGCTTCAATGTAATCGCCGCGCTTTTGCCCCAGCGTCTGTTCATCAAACGCCTTCAATGGCGCCTTGCCCTGCCAGTCGATGTTTACATCAGCGATCCGCGCCCGCACACCGGGTTGAATGCGATACACCAGTACCGGCACCTTCTCTTCGTTTTCGCGAATATCCTGCACCAGAATCGCGTCGTAATAACCGCGCGCCTGCAAGGCCTGACGTACACGCCCACCACGCACTACCAACTCACGTTCCAACCCTTCGCGGTCGGTCACTTCGGTGTCACTTTTGGGTTCATCCAGCTTCAGCTCTTTCAACCAGGCATAGGTCGCGTCATCAATGCCGCTGAATTGTACTTTGTAATCAAGGGTATCTTTGCCAAACGGCCAGTACCAGGCGGCCTGCGCAGCCATCGGCAGGGCCATCAGCCCCAACAATGCAGCACACAGCAAAACCCCCCGCAGTTTCATGGGCCTACAACACCACAAAAGCGGCTTTCCGCCTAGGGTTTAGCGCGTTTTTCAAACGTTCCGATGCCCTTTTGCGGCGCACCAAATATCCTACCTAGCGCAACCCACTGAATTACATACATTTTAACTCATACCGCACTGCACACCTACCCCCTGTCAGGCCGGTAAAAGAAGGATATTCTAAACCCAACAACCATAAAATTGTCGTGAGGAGAAAGCACCATGACGACGCCTGCCAACACACCGAAATCCCCCATTTATCCTGTTCCGGCCGAGCTGGCGCACACCGCGCACCTGAATGCCGACGAATACAAGCGCCTCTACGCCGAATCTCTGGTGAATAACGACGCTTTCTGGGGCCATATGGCGGGGACTACCCTCACGTGGCACAAACCGTGGAAACAGGTCTCCGACGTCGACTACCACGAGCCGCGCATCGGCTGGTTCCTGGGTGGCGAGCTCAACGTCTCGGTCAACTGCCTTGATAGACACATCGCCGAACGCGGCGACAAACCAGCGATTATCTGGGAGCCGGACGACCCCCATGCCGAAGGCCGTACCCTCACTTACCGCCAGTTGCTGACCGAAGTCTCCAAAACTGCCAACGCCCTCAAACAGTTAGGCGTCACAACCGGCGACCGCGTGTGTATTTATATGCCGATGGTTCCCGAAGCCGCCATTGCCATGCTGGCCTGCGCACGTATTGGCGCCATTCATAACGTGGTATTCGGCGGTTTCAGTGCCGAATCCCTGCGCGAACGCGTCGCCAGTTCCGAATCAAAAGTGGTGATCACCGCCAACGAAGGTATCCGCGGTGGCAAACATATTCCGCTCAAAGCGATGACCGACGAAGCGGTCGCCACCACTCCCTCCGTCAAGCACGTGCTGGTATTAAAAGTCACCGACCACGACGGCGCCATGAAAACCCCGCGCGACGTCTGGTGGCACGATATCGTGCCCCAACAACCGGAAGAGTGCGAGCCGGTCTTCGTCGAAGCAACCCATCCGCTCTTCATCCTTTATACCAGCGGTTCCACCGGTAAACCGAAGGGCGTCGTCCACGGCAGCGGCGGGTATCTGCTCTATGCCGCCCTCACCCACAAAAATGTCTTTGATGTTAAAGAGAACGACGTTTTCTGGTGTACCGCCGACGTCGGCTGGATCACCGGCCACAGCTACGTGGTCTACGGGCCGTTGGCCAACGGCGCCACCACGCTGATGTTCGAAGGCGTACCGCAGTACCCGGACTGGTCGCGCTTCTGGCAAGTCATCGACAAACACAAGGTTTCGCTCTTCTACACCGCCCCTACCGCCATCCGCGCCATCCAGGCGCAAGGCGACAGCTTCGTCCACGCCACCTCGCGTAAGTCTCTGCGCATCATCGGCAGCGTGGGCGAACCCATTAACCCCGAAGCCTGGGACTGGTACTACAACGTGGTCGGCGAACGCCGTGCGCCCATCGTCGATACCTGGTGGCAGACCGAAACCGGCGGCTTCCTCATCTCGCCGCTACCGGGCGCTACACCGCTCAAACCGGGCTGCGCCACCAACCCGATGCTGGGTATCGAACCCGTCCTGCTCGACGAACAGGGGCACATCCAGCACGGAGAAACCAAGGGATACCTATGTATCGCCCGCAGTTGGCCGGGCCAGATGCAAACCCTTTGGAACGACCATCCGCGCTTTAAGGAAGCCTACTTCGCGCGCTTCCCGGGCTATTATTTCTCCGGCGACGGCGCCACGCGCGATGCTGACGGCGACTACTGGATCACCGGCCGCGTCGACGACGTCATCAACGTCTCCGGCCACCGTATCGGCTCGGCCGAAGTCGAAAGCGCACTGGTACTCCACCCGAACGTGGCAGAAGCCGCCGTGGTCGGCGTGCCCCACCCCATCAAGGGGGAAGCCATCTACGCGTTTGTCACCACTACGGTCAGCACCGTCCCGTCCGATGAATTGAAGGCCGAGCTCATCAAACTGGTCCGTAAACAGATCGGGGCCTTGGCCACACCGGATGCCATCCAATGGTCCCCCGCGCTCCCCAAAACGCGCTCGGGTAAAATCATGCGGCGTATCCTCCGTAAAATCACAGTCGGAGACCTCGAATCCCTCGGCGATACCTCCACTCTCGCCGACCCCGCAGTCGTCGAAGACCTCGCCAAAAACCGCATCGACATCAAGTAAAGCTGAGAGCCTCCGCGTAGCCCTCTTGTGCCTTGCATACAAGAGGGCTATTGTCGCGCCGACCAGCTACCCCGATTCTGTAGCGGTACATCGACTTTTTCCAGGCATCCGCCTGATTATCATGGAAAGGCGCCCCTATGCTCCACACTCCAAACATTATGGCAATCTCCGCAGGCCACTCATCCACCACCAATTGGATAAGCCGCACTGAGACACGCCGCTTTTTCGATCCGAACAGCAAGAATGGGCATTTGATCAAACCCCCCTTGCGCCACCGGTTGAAAAAACTATTCGAAGCGGCAGGAGAACCGCGCCGGATCATCTTCGACAATGTCCCTGCCCTCAGCTTCGACCAGAAAGCTCCTTACACGCATCAGGCGTATCATATCCTTCTTGTGTTTGAAGGCAGGTTCCTCGACTTTACCGTTCGCGACAAAAGGCCAGGTATTGTCACTGTTCTGAAAATCGACGTCATGACCACCCGGTCATGGTCCACACGTTACACAGCCTAAATTTCTTTTCTGGCCAGCCTCTTTCCTTTCACGGGAAGAGGCTTTTTTAAGTCTTGAAATCCGTAATTCCCACCCCATACTCGCAACAATCCAACGCCTTGTGCATTATTAAACAAACCGAAGCCAAACAGAAAGATCACCCGATGAAATACGCTCTCCTCACCGCTCCCCTGCTCCTGATGGCGTGTGCCACCAAGCAGGCCGAAGCTCCGCGTCCCACACATGTTTACGGCTGCAATGGTAGTGTTGCTAAGGTAGAGGCCAGTTATCCGGATGCCGACACGGCCATCATCACCATTCAAACCGACGATAACCGCCCCACCTATACGCTCAAGCAAGTGGTTGCGGCCTCCGGCGCTAAGTACAGCACCAGCAAATCGTCCAATCCTACCACCGGTCACTTCATCTGGTGGACCAAGGGTAACAACGCCGTGCTGTTTACCACCGCCAAGTCCACCAGCCAGCCGGAATACGTGTATGAAAAACAACTGGCCACTTGCATGGTGGCTCCTTACACCGGCTCCGCCAAGTAATCCTTAGGAATAAAAAAGAGCCCCGAAGGGCTCTTTTTTATTCCGCCGCCGGTGTTTCGGTCGGGGTCGTCTCGGTCGCTGCCGGAGTTGCCGCCGCCGGTGCCTGCTTCTTCTTGCCAAAGGCATTGAAGAGGTCATTCACCGTGCTGCTGGTAATGCCCTGACCGGAGATGATCCCGCCTAAAGCGCCACCAACGGCCTTGCCAGCTTCCTTACCCAAGGCTCCTTCAAGGGCCTCACCCGCCAGACGGCCCGTCACCTTGGCGGTAAAGTTCGGGTCGGCACCAATGTTCGGTGCAGTTAAAGCACCCTTGATAACCACCGGCACGGCCAGCATGTTGTCACCGGCGTTCAGGCTCGGTGTCAGCTTGTAGTTGATGATCCAGGCCGGCAGGTCCACCGTGCCCTCACCCACCAGCTTCATGGCACCGTTGCCGGTCGCCACGGTCAGCTCATCGGTGGTGGCCACACCCTGACGGATTGTGTAACGCGCCTTCAGGCTGTCCACGTTACCGCTACCGTTGCTCGGCGCGGTAGCGCTTGTGCCCTGCACCAGGCGGGCGATGTTGGAAGCAGCGCCCATCATATTGGTGTACGGCAGCTTCCCTTCAGTAGCCGTCACGTTCAGCGTACCGTCCAGGTTCTGGGCCAGTTTGCGGGTAGTATCACCACGGCTGCTGAACTGCGCAGTGGTATCCAGCGGCAGTTGCACGCCCTTGGTAGCCAGTACCGGCACCAGTTGCTCCACACGCAGCTTGCTGGTGGTGGCATTCACAACCAGCGCGGGCGTACCGGCGTGCTCCAGTTTTCCGGTCAGCTTCAGCGCACCACCATCCTTCAGGTTCACGCTCACATCGCGCACATCCAGCTGGCTCGGGGTGTTAAAGAGTTTCACCACCGCGCTGTCCATCGGCAGGCGCTTGCAGTCGATGCCCTTGGCGTTCACGGTAATATCAAACGCAATCCCGCGCAGCGCATCTACATTAATCTTATCATCGGTCCATGGCGCATCGCTGCTGCTGGCACTGGGTGCATCCTTACTCGGTGCCGCGGTTTCCACCGGTACATCCACAGCGCAGTAGCCGAGCGCAGTCAGGTTCAGGCGCTTCACATCCAGGCTAGCAACCACATTCGTAGGTTTGCCCATCATGATGGACCCCTTACCGGTCGCTTCCAGCAACTGCGGCAGGTTCACGGCCAGATCATCGATCTTCAGCGTCCCCTTGCCGCTCACCGCCGCCTTGATATTAAAAGCGGTTTCCGGCAGCGCATCGGCTTCTACACCAAACCCTGCAGCCGCACTGCGCAGGTTGCTGCCGTCCAGGGCAAACGAACCATCCACGGCCGGGGTCGCTCCCAGCGTAACGGTCATATCGGATTTCACACTCGCCACATCATCCAGTTGCGCGGTCAATCCCTTCACTTCGTAGGTCTGGCCACGGCCCTTTACGGTGGTCTTCACAGCAAGGCCCTTGGTCGGGTAAACCCCCTCCTGCCCGACTGCTGCCAGCAGGTTCTTAAAGTTTGGCGCGTTTACATTCAAGGTCGCATCGACATCCGGCATATCACCCTTGGGCACAATGCGTACTTTACCAGAGGCACGCAGCAGAGACCCGATCGACGCCTGCAGATCTTCCAGTTCCACCGCATCCTGCCCGGCAAGCTTGGTCGAAACCTCAAAGCTACTGGCCGGGATCGTCGGCTGCTCGGCACCCAACGCCAATTCCGCCAGCTGGCGCAGGTTGCTGCCCTGAACCGAAATATCCCCCTTCGCACTGGGCGTGTCGCCAAGGTGTACTTCAGCGTCGCCACTGGCCTGCAACAGCTCACCCAAGCGGGTGGAGAAATTACGCAGGATCAGATTATCGCCACCCACATCCACATCACCGCCAAGGCGGAAGGCCGCGGCAGGCGCCTGTGCCGGAGCCTTGCCCAGCAACGCCGCCAGCGTGCTCTTCAGGTTGGCCGTTTCGGCATTCACCAAACCAGCAAAAGCCTGCTGGTTACGCACGCGGCCGTTCATCGCCACGGTCAAACCAGCGGCTTCCAGCTTACCTTGCAGCGGGATCGTTTCCAGATCCGCCACGTCCACGACCACACGGCCCTTTACGTCCTGATCATTCACCGTACCACTCAGCGTGGTGGTCGCCTCGGTACCCTCGGTGGCCGCATTCAGGCTCACATTCTTGGCAACAATCTTCTGCCCGCTTACCGCATCTTCATAGCGGGCATTCAGGTTGACAATATCAAGCTGAGTGGCGGCCAACATACCCAGCGGCAGTTGCTGGGCCTGTTCAACCGGAACCTCCGTCGCCTCAGCGGCGATCTTGTCTTCCGACGCTACATACGTATCCCAGTTAGCCTTACCGTCTTTGGTACGGATAAGCGTGACGGTCGGGTTCGCCGCAGCAATACGCGTAATCTGCACATCCTTCCACGGCAACATACCGGTGCCCCAGTTCCATTGCAGTTGGGCTTCATCGGTCGAAACCATCGGCTTGTCATCGGCGCCCTTTACCACAACCTTGCCCATAGCCAGGTGCCCGGCAGGCCACAGCTTCAGCGTCACGGGGCCATCAAATTCCACGCCGTAACCTTGCTTTTTCACGGCCCATGCCGCCACACCACTCAGGTCGCTGTTCTGTACCCAGTACAGGGCGCCGCCCAGCGCCAGGGCCGAAACCCCTGCCAACGCCGCCAGACTGATCGCCGCAATTTTCCAAACCCGCATGATGGTATTCCCCTCGTTCTTCTCTCGTGCCGCAACCGCAGCGTTAGTCTTCTTGGCACTCATGCTAACGCACAGGCCGCACGGGTCAACCCTGGAAACCGGTGCGCGCGGCAAACGCTGCTACATGCTCGGGCAATGGTGCTTCAAGGTGCAAAAGCTGGCCGGTTTTGGGGTGTTTGATGGTCAGCTTCCACGCATGCAGATACAACGGAACCTTACCTTTGCTATGCAAGGCCTTACCGGCCTCTTTCACGTAGGCATTTCCGTATTTGTCATCGCCCAGCATGGGCAAACCGATATGCTCCATATGCACACGTAACTGGTTCATACGTCCGGTGTGCGGCACACACGCCAGCAAGTGCAATACGCCGTCAGAGGCCAACCATTCCCAGCTCGTATGCGCCGGGTCGCCATGCTTGGCCACTTGGGCAAACGGCCCCACTTTCGCAATATTCGCCCTCACCTCACCACGCTTGGCAGGCAGGGTACCCACGACCACGCTCAGATACGTCTTCTCGGTCTCGCGCGCAGCAAACTGAGAGGTCAGCGCCGCCGCCATCGTGCGGTTCTTGGCACACACAATCAAGCCGGTGGTCTCGCGGTCAAGGCGGTGCACCAGCTTGGGCGCTTTCTCGCCATACACACTTTCAAAAATCCGGTCGAGGCTGCGCACCTGCCCGCCCCCCGCCTGCGCCGGTAATCCGGCAGGCTTGTTCAGCACCAGCATCGCGTCGTCTTCATACACGGTGCACGTCTCCAGCATCTCCATGTCGGCACTGGTGGCCTGATACGCCAGACCCGTAGCCTCGCGCTTGCCGCCACGCTCACCAAAATCCGCCGGATAGGTCACCACATCGCCCGTCGCCAAACGTGCATCCGCCTTGGCTTTCACGCCATTGATGCGCACTTTCCCGGTACGTATCAGCTTCTGCAAACCAATGTACGGCACATCGGCAAACACGCCTTTCAGCCAGCGGTCAAGGCGCTGGCCGTCATGGCTTTCGGTCACTTTGCTTTCGCCAAAATCGGCTGTAGCCTTGCCTTTTTTAAACGGTCGATAATTAACCACTGAACCACAATCCCTTCCACATTTTCTGAAGGAATCCGTCCTTCGGTTCGGTCGGCTGACCCAAATTCACGCCTTCCACAAACTGGCGCACCTTGTCCCAGAATCCCGCATATTCCAACATCGGAAAATGCCCGACATCAAATAATTCCAGCCACTGGGCACGGGGCAATGCATCGGCCAGCTTGCGACCACTACGCGCACTCACCAAAATATCGGCACTGCCATGAATAACCAGCGTCGGCATGGTCAAACGCTTCACCCATCCGGCACTACTAAACATCCCTCCCGCCGAAAGATGCGCCAGACTCACGCTCTGCGCCGGTAAAAACGCCCGACGCAACTCCAGAAACGCCCGGTAAACATGCGGCTCACGCTGAGCAAATCCGGGCCCGAATAACGGTTCATGCCCCTTGGCATCATTCTGCGCCATCAGCTTCTGAAACTCCCAGAACGGCATCCCCAGCTTCTTCTGCATCAGCGCCACATCAATCGCGGTATCCGGCTGGCCGCGGCTGGTGCTCACTAATATCAGCTTCTGCACACGGTCAGGCACTAAGCGCGCCAACTCCTGCGCCGCATATCCCCCCAGGCTATGCCCCAGCAATACAAACTGCTGCACACCTTCCTTGTCCAGAATCTCCAGCACTTTCTTGGCATACGCCTTCGGAGAGAACGGTATCGGCAACGGCATTCCATCCACACCGGGCGTATTCATGCGCAACACCTGCCATTCATGGCCCATCGCCGCCACGGCACCTTGCATCAGGTAGGCACCGCTGTTCACACCGGTCAGGCATACCAGCGTACCGCTCGCTCCACCTTCCGGAATATGACTTTCAAATACGGGCATCACACGCGCTCTTTTACAGAATTAGTCTTGATTCAGATCATCACGCAGTTTGGTAAAATAGGCCATGCGTTTCTGCATTTCGCGTTCAAAGCCGCGCGCCACCGGCTGATAAAGCGTCGGCCGCTCAACACCTTCCGGCCAGTAATTCTGCCCCGAAAATCCATGCTCGGTATCGTGGTCATACGCATACCCGGCGCCATGCCCCAGCTCGCGCATCATCTTGGTCGGCGCATTCACAATGTGCTTGGGCGGGGCAATATGCGCCGTCGCCGCCGCTAACGCTTTAGCCTGATTATACGCCTTGTAAAGGGCATTGCTCTTCGGCGCCAACGCCATGTAAACCGCGGCTTCCGCCAGGCTCAAGTCGCCTTCCGGGCTACCCATGGTACGGTAGCTTTCCTGTGCCGCTATCGCAATCGGCAAGGCCTGCGGGTCAGCCAGTCCCACATCTTCCACCGCCATCCGTATCAGCCGCCGCGCCAGATACATCCCGTCCTCACCACCGGCCATCATGCGCGCCACGTAATACATCGCCGCATCAGGATCGCTGCCGCGCACGCTTTTATGCAGAGCAGAGATCAGATCGTAATGCCAGTCGCCACCCTTGTCGTACAACGCCAGACGCGCCGGAATAGCCGCCTTCAATCCTGCAACATCCAGCGGCGTTTTGGCACGCAATGCGCTTACCAATTCCACCAGATTCAAAAAGTAGCGCGCATCGCCATGGGCCAAATCCAGCAAGGCACTGCGCGCCTCGTCGGTTACCGGCAGCGGCCCCACCACCTGTTCGGCGGTGAGCAGAATTTTCTCCAGATCCTCGCGCTCTAAACTCCGCACCGGCAATACCGTGCAACGGCTTAGCAACGCATTATTCAGTGCAAAACTGGGGTTCTCGGTGGTAGCGCCCACCAGCACCAGCAGACCGCTTTCCACATGCGGCAAAAACGCGTCCTGCTGCGCCTTGGTAAAGCGGTGGATCTCATCCACAAACATCACGGTACGGCGGCCCATGCTTTGCAGATGCTTGGCCTCTTCCACAATTTTCCGTACATCCGCCACACCGGCCAATACTGCCGAAATCTGCACAAATTCCGCCCCGAACGCCTGCGCATACAGCCGCGCCAACGTGGTCTTACCGCAGCCCGGCGGTCCCCAGAAAATAACCGATTGCGGCACACCCGCTGCCATCAAACGGGTCAGCACACCATCCTCACCGACAAGGTGCTCCTGCCCCACCACGTCTTCCAGCTTTTGCGGACGCAAACGCGCGGCCAGCGGCTCTCCCACCGGCCCTAAACTTTCAAACAGCCCCTGCCCCGCTTTCATCCCCGAAACATAAGCTTTTCCAAGCCTTCCGGCAAGCTAAAGTCCAATATCCGCAAGTCCTGCATGGCAGGTCAGTCAACTATTTTGCCCCAGTTTGCAAAAGCGTGTGTTGAGCGGCTTCGGTCGGGCAACATTGTGTAACGTTTTTAGGAGGCGCAAGCTACTCACGCATTAGCCATGCAGCATGTCGCGCATTCATATCCCTCAACCCCGCTGACCCGTGATGGGGTCAGCTCTTAAAAAAGGGCCCACGTGCGCTACCACGTGGGCCCCATCCGGCAGCAAAAACGGAGACACTGACAATGTTCACCCGCGTTTTGCTTACAGCTGCCAGAGTGGCGGCGAAGACTTACCTTGCCTATAAAGCAGGTAATCTTGCCTATCTTTGGCTCATCCTGAATGATGAGGAGCTCAACCTAGTTGGGAACCTCATCACATCATTCGGGATGATGACCAGAAGCCATATACCTTTGGTACTTGTAACTCCAGTCGTTTATCTGAGTGTCGTCATGATTCTATCAGGCCCGGCATTCTAGTTAAAAGATCTGTGTGGGCCCGCTCTGCTGAAAAGCAGGGCGGGGTCATGCGGGGCAGGATATGATGTATACATTGACTTGTCAAGCACTTATCCCCTTAGCAAGGATGAGGCTTCGTAATATACGGGGAAAAGAGGGGGGAGACACGGTCTCCCCCTTTCTTTTTTTGCTTTTCTCGCCAAAGGTGGAATAATCCAATCCGGCGCGAAGCGACGTTGCCCCCACGCGCGTGGCTATAAAGGGTGGCACGGTGCTTTTTCGCATGGCGCCGTGTACAGGCAAAGGGTACATCAGCCATGCGAAAAAGTGCTGTGGCGCTCTTTTAGCCCCCGCCTCTCCACCCCCTATTGTGTCTGGATATTCACAACCCTACCACCACGCATCAACCGGAACACCCACTCCTTGCGGCTGCTTTCCAGCGCGCGCTGCACATCGTCTACAGCACGGATGGTACTGCCGTTAATCGCCATGATCAGGTCACCATACATCACTGGCATGCCAAACGCTTCCAGCGGCGGCGTACCCGGCACATCCACGGCCACTACACCCTTGGTACCGATAGGCAGCTTCAGCTCGGCCGCCAGCGCAGGCCCCAGCTCTTCCACCTTCACACCGTTCATGGGGTTATAGCCTTTAATCAGCAACTGAGAACCCGTCTTGCGGTCTGGCAACGCACTCAGCGTCACGGTGGTTTCAATACGTTTGCCACCACGCCAGTACACCAGCTTAGCTTCCTTGTTCAGCAGGTTGGGCATGGCCAGAATCTGCTCATTCAGGTCGCCTGGGTTCTCAATCGGATTGCCAACCAACGCCAACAGCACGTCACCAGCCTGCAGGCCTGCACGCATCGCCGGGCTACCCGCAACCACAGCCGTAATTTGTACGCCACGCGCCGGTTGCAAGCCCATTTCACGCGCCGTCGCTTCGGTCACCATTTGGCCTTCGGCACCAAACCACGGGCGTACAACACTGCCCTTGGTAATGATATCTTCCACCACACGCCGCACCAGGCTTACCGGAATCGCAAACCCGATACCGTTGCTGGCCCCGCTTTTACTGAAGATACCGGCATTGATGCCTACCAGCGCACCAGTGCTGTCCACCAGCGCACCGCCGCTGTTACCGGGGTTAATACTCGCATCGGTCTGAATAAACCGTGCATACGGGCTCAGTGCCATGGCACTGCGCTCAACCGCACTCACGATACCAAAACTCACGCTCTGACCGATTCCGTAAGGATTACCAATGGCCAGCACCACATCGCCCACCGCAAGGCTGTCGCTGTTGCCGAATTTCGCAGCCGGAAGCGCCTCATTGCTACTGCGATAGATCTGCAGAATCGCCAGATCCAGCTTCTCATCCTGCCCGATCTTTTTCGCCGAAAATTCACGCCCGTCACTCAGTACAACCTTAATCGCCTGCGCCCCGTCAATCACGTGCAGGTTGGTCACCACCACCCCGCTGCTCTTCACGATAACGCCACTGCCTAGACTGCGCGCAATGCGCTCCTGCATGCGTCCATCCACCTGCGGCATATCCTGCATGTCCGTGCGCGGCACATTTCTATTCACTCGCGCTGCGTAAATGTTCACCACGGCAGGCTCGGCTTTTTTCACGGCAGAAGAAAAGGTTACGCGCACATCCTGAAGGTTGCTGCGAGGCGCCGCGATACCACTCACCGGCATCGCCACCACACATACCATCACCAGAGTGAGGAGTTTGTTCATTCTTATTCCCCCATTTCAAAATCGTTCAGACACCTCGTGTCTGTTAAGCATTATTCATCGCTTTCCAACACCGCCCGTGCAAGCGGAACCGTCACGGCACGCTTCTGTTCCAGGCTTAACGCATCAAGCCGCGCCATGATCGCCGCCAGCTCATGCGTGCTGCGTGCGGCACGCGCCAGAATGTAATCCACCACCGCATCTGGCAAGCTCAGTTGCATAACCTCCGCCCAGTGCTTAAGCAAAGCCCGCAAATCATCATCACTCGGCGGCAGCACTTCAATCTGAACTCCCGTGAGCAAACGGCTTTTCAAATCAGGTAAAAGCGACTCAATCTGCGCAACCGGCAAGCTGCTGGCCACGACTACCGGAACCTTGGCATTCAGAGCATGAAAGATCCGCTCCTGGCTCTCAATCTCCATCTCCTCCAAACGGTCTCCCACCACCGCTCCGCGGCTAGCCGCCAGCGCCAGCATATGGCTTTTTCCGCCGCCCGCAGGCCCGTACATGCACACGCACATCTCACCGCGCTGCAACGCAGCTTCTGCCTCACGCGTGCCGTCGGTCGTCAACCAGCGGCTGGCGTGGTAGCGCGGCAGCGCCGTGATATCGAGCAGCAGTTGACGCATGAACAGCTACCGCCCCCTAGTAACGGCTCCACGGCATCCACGGACGGGTCGGCTCACGACTGTCCATGGGGCGGTCATCGGTACCCTGCCAGGTGTCCGCATCCGTGGTGGCCGGCACGGTTTCGGCACGGGCGGGTACGCCCGGCACACCGGTCGGCGCCGCAGCCGGTACGGCCGCAGCCATATCAATCACCTGCACATCCATTCCGGCAGAATTCTTCACCTGCATCGCATCCAGCGGCGTATCCACCAGCAGCTCGGCACCTTCACTGGTCAGCAGGCGGTACACGGCCTTGGTCGCGGCCTGACGGTTCAAGTTGGCACGCACCTTGTCAACGCTGGCCGGGTTACTGTCCGTAATGCGCACAATCCATTGTTTGATCGGACGGGTATCTTCCACGACATCATCAATCGGCTGCGACAGATCCACCTCGCCCTCCAAACCGACCTTGGCCGGCGCCGCTACGGGCTGGGGCTTGATCACACCACCGAAATTCTTACGCACCATCGCTTCGTTGAACGTGATGTCGGTCGTCAGGCTGTAGCTCGGAATCAGACTTTCTTTCACCACCTTGTAGCCCTTCACAAAGCGCATGGCACTGCCCAGGCTCTTCACCTTCTTCTGGGCGTCCTCGGGGTTCACACCAAGGTTCGTCAACACGGTCGGCAGGCTCGCACGCGCGCCCTTCTCTAAAGCCGCATCGCGGTCAAACCCGGTAGTATCCGAAAGGGTCACAACCACGCCCTTCACCGTGAACAGATCCGGCATCGCAGGCACGCTGGAACTGGCCACCATACTGGGGCTGGCCATCACCGGCCCGGCATTCACACGGGGTTCAGGTGCCAGGCTTTCTTCGCCCATACCACTGACCACCGGATTCACATCCAGTGCAAACGGCGCAGCCGTACCCAGCATCATGCCGGTTACCATCACAATCATACCAAAGCGCATCAAAAAGGGCTCCTTATCAGAGCCCTATCATGCCCCATTTTCGGCTGGGTGCAAGACCTTGTGGCCAGTTCGTAGGCCTTTTCGTAAGCCCTACAGAAGTTCAGAGCTACCGAAGAAGAAAGCGATCTCGCGTGCGGCGCTCTCTTCGCTGTCGCTACCGTGTACGGCATTGGCAGACAGGTCGGTGCACGGCAGAGCAAAGTCGTGACGGATGGTACCGGCTTCAGCCTTGGTCGGGTTGGTGGCACCCATCAGCTCACGGTTCTTGAGGATGGCGTTTTCGCCTTCCAGAACGAGCGGGTAGCAGGCACCGCTGGTCATGAAGTCAACCAGTTCGCCAAAGAACGGACGCTCTTTGTGCTCACCGTAAAATTCGCCGGCGGTTTGGGCGGTCAGGTGCATCTTCTTCAGAGCAACAACCTTCAGGCCGTTCTGTTCAAAGCGGCTGACGATCTGGCCCAGTACGTTCTTTTTAACAGCATCCGGCTTAATGATGCTGAGGGTACGTTGTACGGTCATGGAATAATCCCTTGTCCTGTTGGGGTTATGTGGAAAACACCAGCCTTTTGCCGAAAAACACCCTAACTGTCAAGCGCCTCCTCGCGCTTTGTAAGAAAGACAAGGTGCGAGAGCGCAACGAGAATTAGCGACGCGGCAGATAGCCGAAATCGTAACTCTGCCACGGCCATTTGGATTCCTTGATGACCCAGCCCTGCCCGGTCATGTCACGCAGGGTTTGGGCGCCCACGCCCACAATCACACCATCCTGCACCAGCACCGGCGTCAGGCTATCCCAGCCGGAGGTCACCCAGCCGCAACTCTTCATATTGGTCACTAAAAACACCGCGTCCATGGTCACGCCATCGCGCTTGACCGTCGCGGTGCGGTAAATCCCCTTACGGCCAGAAAGCGCACGCGCAGGCGTCTTGCTCAGCTCTATCCCCTGGTCAAGGAACATCTGGTTATCGCGCACTACCTGCACGGCTTCGGGCGGGCATTTCGCCAGCTCTGCCTCACGCTGGGCCTTGGCCGCGCTCGAACCGCAGGCCGTTACCAAGCCTGCAATACCTAACATCACTATACGCTTCATCATGGACGCAGCACCACCGGGTCAAGAATTAAAGCCTCGGTACGCACCGTAATCCAGCTGCGCGCACGCTTTACGGCCGCATCGCCAACACCCATGTATTTACCCTTGGAATCAAACACGACGTGCACTGCTTTCTCCGAGTCCAGCATCGTTTTGTAGCAGGCCGAAGGCGTAATATCGTACTCAATAACATCATACATCCGACCCGTAAGGCCAAACGCACGAGACCCCCGGTTCGGCATTCCCAGCACCTGCACCACACGCGGCAATTCATCGCCGACGCGGAGGGTCTTCACGGTATCGGCCATGCTCACACAGCCGCCGTTATTGCTCTTAATGGGCAACGCTGCTCGTCCGCAGCCAGAAAGAACCACCATACCTACCAGCAGGCAAACACCTACCGTCATACCGCGCATCATCATTGCAGCGGCTCCCCGCGGCCAATCTGAGACGGCGCGTAACCGCCCTGAGAGGACGTTTCGTAATAACCTGCCGGACGCATATTCTGTTGCATGTCGCCAGTATATCCATTCCCGCTTCCGCGGCCAGAGGGGGTGCCGTAATTCACCAAGGGGGGTGTGGGCAAATCTTCCTGCTGCCAGCGACCGGTCCGCGCCGGTGCAGGTCGCAGCGGTTCGGCTTCACGCATCTCCACACGCGCCTGCGGCAAGGCCGACATCACCTCGGCTACCGGCACAGAATCCGCCGTGGCGCTAGGTTGCACAGCTTTGGGTGGCAACATAGGCACAATAAAATCGCGGTAATAATTCGGGCCATAACCAATCAACCGGTCATCCTGAAACACCATCGGCATCAGCCCTTCCACCTGCGCACCAAGGCTGGCCTGCACACGGCAAATCGTTTCGGGGGTGTGGTAAAACAGCACTTCAATCACGGCACCATTGGCAAGCTGAAAAGTCTCGGCATGGGCCGGCAGACCAACAATGCCTACCGTCTGAAGCTTGTTAAACCCCAGCCGCAAGCGCGCCATATTGCGCGCCAGCCATTGGGTCTGCTGAATGAGCGGCGGCGGACACGGCTGCAAGGCGCGGGTCGAGTTGCTGCTCACGACCTGCGGCGGCTGCGGTGCACGGGTTACTATCTGACGCTGATTGAACGGCGGAATACCGGCACACCCTACCAACAGAAAAGCCAGCCCTAAGGCCAGCCCTCGGGCTATTTTACCGGCTTTGGCACACTCATTGACCACGCTTGGCCCGTTCGTTGGTAATCACCTTGGCCACTTCCGCCACGGTGTGCTCCAGCACGTCGTTCACCAGCACCACGTCGTAATCACCGTAACTGGTGCCAACCATATCAGGATTGGTGAACACATAGCTCGGATTGTGCAGGTTATCCATATCAGCCTCAATCTGCTGCAAACGCACACGCCCTTCATCGGCCAGCTCCGGGTTGCGCTTGGTCAGGCGTTGCTCAAGGCGCTCGCGGTTCGGCGGCAGAATCAGCAGCTTGAAGATACGCTGCGGCATGGCCTGCTCAAACAGACGCACACCAATGGCATTGATATCAGAGATCACATCAAAGCCTTCATCAAACAAGCGTTCTACTTCCCATTTCGGGGTGCCGTACATATTGCCGTTGTAATTGGGGTTGTGTTCCAAAAATTCACCCTTGGCCACACCCGCTTCAAATTCCGCGCGTTCCATAAAGTAATAGTCACGCCCATGTTCTTCACCGGGGCGCGGGGTACGGGTGGTGGCGGTCACAAAACGGCGCAGCTTGGGGTCCTGCGAAAGCAACGCACTGATGACCGCACTTTTACCGGTTCCGCTGGGGCCGGTAATGGTAATCAGCATGGGGCGTTCTTTAACAGGTTTAAGCATATTAGTTCTCCTTTGCCGTGCCACTTACCACGTTTGTCGGCGTAACCAAAGCGCCCTCAATCACATTGGCCACCGATTTGGGCTGCAATGTTTTCTTCACGTCCTTCCAGTAACGCGCCACGTTGCGGCGGTGTTCATCATAGGTCACGCTAAACACGTGCATGGTCAGGCTTGGGTCGGCCACGAAAAAGATAGCTTCGGTACGGGCCGGACGCGCCACCGCCATCAGCGCCGACTTCCCCGGATTCGAAATCGGCGTCGGCGGCAAACCGGCAAACAGATAGGTATTGAACGGATGCGGCTCGGTCAGGTCCTTGCGCTTCAAACGGTCACCTTCCAGCTCGGCACCATACATCACAGTCGGATCACTCTGCAGACGCATACCCTTGCTCAAACGGTTGTAAAACACGGCGGCGATCATCGGCATTTCGTCATCATTGGCCGCTTCCTTCTGCACGATGCTTGCCAGAATCAAAAGCTCTTCCGGGCTCTTCAGCGGCAATGTCGTATCACGCGCCGCCCAGGCATTCGCCAGTTCCTTGTCCATGCGCGCGGTCATGGTGTCCAGCACCTTGGCGCGCTCGGCCCCAAACCGGAACGCATAGGTATCCGGGAAGATACGCCCCTCTTCCGGACGTACCGCATGACCGGTCAATCCCTCAACAGCTTCCAGGCGGTCGATCGCCTGTTTAACGGTCCAGCCTTCCGGGATGGTCACGCTGCGATTTTCGGTATCCCCCAGCGCCAGCTTGTTCACTACGGCACGCAAGCTAATGCCCGGCTCAAATGCATACTCACCGGCCTTGAGCGTACCGGCCATGCCGGTGGCTTTCACCATCACCACGAAGGCATCCGGGTGCGCGATCACGTTCGCCTGCCCTAAACGGCTGGCAATGGCGCGCACGCCCATGCCTTGGTCCACAATCACTTTCACGGGCTGTTCCAGCGGGCCACGCTGGGCCATATACACACCAATGCCACCTGTCACGGCCGTAATCAGGCCCAACACAATGACTCCCACAACAACAAGCGTACCGGTCGAAAATTTCATGCCCGCAGTCTGCCCTAGCGCCCAGCCCCACACAAGCCAACCTGCCCACCGTACAACCAACTAGCTCGCAGGCATCGGGGGTTGTCAAACATCCAAAACCGTCCATAGAATGGTCTTGACGTATGTCAGCAACATCACCCAGAAGGGCATACGGGCCCGTTCAGGGTCACGTTAAGCCTCTCACACCCCGGAGGAAATACCATGGCACTGCCGCTCAATCCCATTCTCGTCAAACCCTATCTGCAGGCTGCTGTGCAAAAGCAACTCCAGCCCAATGCAGCCTTCGGTATTACCGAGTACACTCCGCTGGAGCTGATCGAACTGAACTTCCGCCTGAAGACCAAAGTGGAGGAAGACTCCGCCGACATGAAACTCCTCGTCACGTTCCCGGACACATCCAGCGGCCACTTTCCGATTCTGGAAGACAACATTCTGGGCGACTTCATCCGCGCCTGAATGCACCGGCATTCTCACAAAAAAACCCCGCCACACCGGCGGGGTTTTTAAATGGAGTTTTAGAGGCTCACTACAAGGCTCGCATTGGTCCCACCAAACCCAAAGGAGTTGGAAAGCACAGCCTTCATCCCCTCAACCTTACGCGGCGCATTACGGACCAGATCCAGACCCTCAACGCTCGGAGTCTCCAGATTCACCGTATGCGGCAACGTCTGGGTTTCCAAAGCCTTCAGAGAGATCACCGCCTCAATAGCACCGGCCGCACCCAGCAGGTGACCGGTCGCGCCCTTGGTAGAGCTCACCGGCACAGCCGTCCCGAACATCGCCGCCAGCGCAGCCCCTTCCAGATCATCCCCCATCGGGGTGCTGGTAGCGTGGGCGTTCACGTAACCGATATCAGTTACCTGCAAGCCGCCATCCTCCAGCGCCAGCTTCATGGCACGGCCACTGCCCTTGCCGTCGGCCAGCGTCATATGGCCTGCGTCAGCCGTCTGGCCAAATCCGGCGATCTTACCCAGAATCTTCGCGCCACGCGCCTTGGCATGAGCTTCACTTTCCAGCACCAGTACCGCAGCCCCTTCGCTCAGCAGAAAACCGTCACGGTCTTTGTCAAACGGACGGCTGGCCTTCTCCGGGGTGTCATTAAAGCCCATCGAAAGCGCCTTCATGCTGGCAAAACCACCCATGCTGGTCGGGCAGACGGTCGCTTCGGCACCACCGACAACCACCAGATCCGCCTCACCATATTCAATCATGCGCTTGCCCCAGCCAATGGCATGCGCACTGGTGGCGCAGGCACTTACGGGGCAGATATTCGGGCCCTGCAGGCCATACAGAATACTTGCCTGACCGGCCAGCATGTTCGGCAACATGGCGGGGATGAAGAACGGCGAAATACGGCTCGGCCCACGGCTGGTCACCACATCCTTGGCATCTTCAATGCTGCTCAGGCCCCCAATACCGGTCCCCAGCACCACACCCATGCGCTGACGCGCCTCTTCCGGCATGTCCTTCACATTCAGCAAACCGGCCTGCGCCATGGCTTCACGTACGGCAGCCAGGCCCAACAAAATAAAGCGGTCGCACTTCTTGTAGTCTTTCACGTCCAAGCCAGTCGCGGCAGGGTCAAAACCCTTCACCTCACCCGCCACACGGCAGGCATAGGCGCTGGCATCAAAGTGCGTAATGGGCCCGATGCCGGTCTTACCCGCCATCAGTCCATCCCAAAGTTGGCCTACATCAAGGCCAAGGGGGCTTACAGCCCCCATTCCCGTTACAACAACAGTGTGTTTGGCCATGAATAATTTCCTTAACTTACTACGAAGACTGGAAAAATTCGCTGAGACGAGGTGGTTTTTGATTTTCTCCGCAGATGCGAGCACCGTAAGTGTACAAATCAGTACATGCGGAGCGCAGCATCAAGGAAAAATCAAAAAGCGCCCGTCTCAGCGAATTTTTTAGGCAGCGGCAGACGCGTTTTCGACGTAGTCGATCGCGTTCTTGACGGTCAGAATACCTTCAGCGTCAGAGTCCGGAATTTCGATACCGAATTCGTCTTCCAGAGCCATAACCAGCTGTACGGTATCAAGGCTGTCGGCGCCAAGGTCATCAACGAAGTTAGCGGTTTCAACCACTTTACCTTCATCAACACCAAGGTTTTCTACCACCAGTTGCTTAACGCGGCTTGCGATATCGTCGGCCATCCTGAATTCACTTTCCTTAAATTTCGTACCGACATGGTTAGCCTAAGGCCACCCTTTTGGCAAGACGTTACTAATATTATGTATTCATTACATGTTTCGCTGAATGACGTCCAAAGTCAACCGGCGCGCCACAAGCGCCACCCCCGGGTCATAGGTCACACCGTCGTCGCGGTTGAAGCCGTGATCAGCCTCATACACCTGCACCTGCGCAGCCGGATGATAGCGTTTCAGGGCTTCCACAGCCTCATCCAGCGGGATGTACTGGTCCTGTTCAGCCAGATGAATCAGGGTCGCGCACGTCGGCTGAGCCTCTGCCGTGAGCTTGGCCAACTGCCCACCATAATAGCTTACACAAGCAGCAACATCTTTCAGATGACTGGCCCCCATGTAGGCCACGCTGCCGCCCCAGCAGTAACCGCACAGGGCGACGTTCAGCTTCTGCCCACGGCCCCAGGCAATGCAGGCTTCCAGCATACCCAGAATATCCGCGCGTTCGGTCGCTTCAATCAAACGACGCGCTTCATCCAGGCCCTTTTTATTGATCGGCAGCACAACCCCTTCCGGCGTCCCCAGCGCAAATGCCAGCATGGCAGGCGCAATCGCCACATAACCTTGCCCTGCAAAATCCTCGCACACACGTTTAATGTGCGCGGTCACACCAAAAGCTTCGTGCAGAACCACAACGCAACCCTTCGGCTCACCGGCAAACTCACCCTGTGGGCGCGCCACGTGTCCAACAAATTCCTTACCGGTACCTGTCGTCAAAGTTACCATTTCCATACAAAACCCTTCAAATTAAGCTCAGCGGCACCTTGCACCGCCCTCTCTGGGTTGACAACCCCCCTCGCCGCAGGCCATACCGCTGCCTAGCAAATAAGCATACACATCTTTACGTAACTTACTTATACGGCTCCCGCAGCCGATACACCGGAGGAACCATGACGACCCGGAAATTTATCGAGTTTAAAACCCTCGAGATCATCACGACGACGACGCATACTTATATCCGTGCCGATGAAAAGCTCTCCAACAAGCTGAATCCCGTTCAGATTCGCGAAGCCCATGTCAGAATCGTTAAGCATTTTGGAATCGACGGTATTCCGGCCAACGCCGAAACATCGCTCCAGATTGCCATCGCGGTCGAGACGGCACTTCGTACCAAGGAGGCCGCCACACAAGGGAGCTTTTGCATCCACGCCAGTATGGCACGTCACAATATAACACCTCTTCCAGTAGCGGCCGCTGCCTGAAAGGATGACTAGCGTACCAACGAAAAAGGCTCCTCACGGAGCCTTTTCTCGTTTTATAAATAGCCATCCGAAGAACCGGAATTCGCTGAGACGCGGTGATTTTTGATTTTCTCCGCTGATGCGAGCACCGTAAGTGTACAAGGTCGGTACATGCGGAGCGCAGCATCAAGGAAAAATCAAAAAGCGCCCGTCTCAGTAGAATTCAATTCCAGAGCCACAAACCTTAAACGTACATACCGCCATTTACATGCAGAGTAGTACCGGTCACGTAACCCGCTTCCTTACTCGCCAAAAACGCCACAGCCGACGCAATATCCGCAGCCTCACCAAAACGCTGGGCCGGAATCTGCTTCACAAACGCTTCCTTCAGGTTCTCCGGAATCACCGCGGTCATGTCGGTGTTGATAAAGCCCGGTGCTACCGCATTCACGGTCACACCCTTGCGGGCGGTTTCCTTGGCCAGTGCCTTGGTAAAGCCACCCAGCGCGCTCTTGGCTGTCACGTAGTTGGTTTGGCCTACGTTGCCCATGTGGGCCACAATGCTGGTCATGTTAATAATGCGGCCATGCCCCTTGGCCATCATGCCCGGCAGCAGGGCACGGCTCAGGGCCACAACGCGGCTTACGTTCACCAGCATCACGTCATCCCACTGGTTCTGACCTTGGCGAACAAACAGGGTGTCGCGGGTAATACCGGCATTGTTTACCAGAATATCAATCTCACCGGCTTCGGCCACGATCTTCTCCACACAGCCGTCTTCCAGCAGGTTGGCGGCAATGCCCTTCACACCCATTTCGCTGGCCGCCTTCTGCACGGTTTCATCGCTGCTGCCATGGATGATCACTTCCGCCCCATGGGCCTTCAACATCTCAGCGGTCGCGCGGCCAATACCGCGGCTACCGCCGGTTACCAATGCACGCATACCGGTCAAATCACCAAAAGCCATCCTGAAATTCCTTCTTTTAAGTCGCTGTTCTTGTTTCGTGAAAACTATCGGGGCCATTTGTACCAGCCCTTCTCCGGGCGTCAACCGCTCCGCACGCAGCGCACAAAAGCCAAAAGGGCCTTCCTAAAGGCCCTTTCCCTAACCTGCCATGCGGTTAGTAGAAGCTCGCACGCGGCCCCCACAGCGGCAAAGTGAACATAGCAACGTTCAGAATCATCGCCAGAGCCCACAGCGCACTGCGCTCACGCGGCATGTCTTTCAAATAGGCATAAATATAGCCACATCGTACCAGCAGCCATCCACCCGCCAGCAGGTTCAATACCCAACTGGCGGCGCCGCCCTGCACGGCCACCAGCACGGCCGCGGCAAAAATGGGGAACGCTTCAAAGCTGTTCAGATGCGCATTGTACGCCCGCTTCTGGCGCCCTTCAGCCAGCGCATAATTATCGCGCGGCTTGGCATTATCAAACTTCGCCCCACGCGCAATCTGCACCACGCTGTACGGCATCAGCGCCGCCAATAAAATAAACCAGTAAACCAATAACATATCCGTAGTCCTTCTTGTTATAACAAAACGCCCCGTAGGGCGCTCTGTTCCAGATGCACTCTCTTAAAGAGTTGCCACCCAGGCATCGACCTCGGCACGGTTGCTCAAGCTTACTCCGCTTAAACGCGCATCGCAACGAGACGCCATCCCGGTGAGAACCTTACCAACCCCCAGTTCAACAACCTGTTCAACGCCCTGCTCGGCCATGAACATCATGGTTTCGCGCCAGCGTACACGCTCGGTCACCTGCGCCACCAAACCTTCGGTAACCTCAGCGGCCGCCTGTACACCCGTAGCCTTTACGTTCATCACGCACGGCACACTCAGGTCGCGCAGCGGATGACTCTTCAAAAAGTCACGCACCTCACCCGCCGCACCAGTCATCACCGGCGTATGGAACGGCCCGCTCACATTCAGGCGCAACGCACGCTTGGCACCAGCGGCCTTGGCGGCCTCTTCGGCTTTCTCAAGCGCCACCACCGGCCCACTGAAAATCGCCTGACCCGGGCTATTATCATTGGCAAACACCACACCAGACTCACGCGCCACCTTATCCGCCACATCAGCTTCAAGACCCAGAATCGCACTCATGCTGCCCCTGCTACTAAGAGTGTCGCCGCAGTCACGCATGGCTTCGCCGCGCAAGCGCACCAACTTCACAGCCGTTTCAAAGTCCATTCCACCTGCCGCCGCCACAGCGGTATACTCACCCAGGCTGTGCCCGGCCACAAACGCCGCCATCTCGGCCACACTCTTGCCGGACTGACACTTCAGGTACTCCAAAGCCACCAAACCCGTTACCAGCAGCGCCGGTTGGGCATTCTCGGTCTGGGTCAGCACGGCGGCATCCTCGCCCCACATCAGCTTGGTCAAACCGAAGCCCAACGCGTCATCGGCCTGTTCAAACAGTTCCTTGGCAAAGGCTTCTTCGGCAAAATCCTTGCCCATTCCGGGCACCTGGCTCCCCTGACCGGGGAAGACTAAACTCAGCTTTTTCATGCCCAAAGCTCTTGCATAGTTAACAAAAACATGCAATACGCCAGCCACAACCTTGGTCACGCAAGTGGCCGTAACGGGTCCCAAGTCTGGTTCAAATCAGGCGTAAGTCCCACTAACCAAGAGGAAAGATGCACGCTATGGCGTTCTACGAACTCACCTACATCATCCGCCCGGACGTTCCGACCACTCAGGTCGAAGTCGTTGCAGGCAAAGTGGCCGACCTTGTGAAGAAGCACAAAGGTAAGGTCGTGAAGACCGAACAATGGGGTCTGCGCACCCTGTCCTACCCGATCAAGAAGCACCGCAAAGGTTACTACACCATGAGCGGCCTGAGCCTGTCCGGCCAGGAAGCCATCAACGACATCGAATACCAGCTCAAGCTTGCCGATGACGTGATCCGCTTCATGACCATCAAGGTAGACGACATCAGCAAAGAGCCGTCCGCCATGCTGAAGGCCAAAAACCGTATGGATGACGCCGAAGCCGGCGCCTCCGCCTAATTCAGTTCTAAAGTAAAGGATTCACATCATGGCTATGGAACAACCCCGTAAGCGCGGCGAAAAGACTGAACGTAAGTCCCGCGACGAATTCCGCACCGGCGGTAAGTACACCCCCAAGCTGCTTGGTAAGGCTTACTTCCAACGCCGTCGTGGCTGCCCCTTCAGCGGCCCGAAGGCTCCGAAGATCGACTACAAGGACGTACGCCTGCTGGGCAAGTACCTGTCCGAGTACGGCAAGATCCTGCCGCGCCACATTACTGGCGTATGCGCTGAAAAGCAACGCGAACTGACCCAGGCCATCAAGCGCGCCCGTATGCTCGCTCTGCTGCCCTACACCGTTAAGTTCGACCCGCAGAACGACCGTCCGGCCCGCACTCCGCGTGGTCCGCGTGAAGGTCGTGAACCGCGCGAACCCCGCGAACCGCGTGCTGAAGCCAGCACCGAAGCCGCTGAATAGTCGGTAGAGAGAAAGGAATAAATCATCATGGCAAACATGCAAGTTATTCTGCTGGAAGCCCTCCAGGGCGTCGGCAAAATCGGCGACACCGTGCGCGTGAAGGGCGGCTTTGCCCGCAACTTCCTGCTGCCGCGTGGCAAGGCTCTGGTAGCAACCAAGTCCAACACCGAAAAGTTCAACGCCCAGAAGGCCGAACTGGAAGCCAAGTCCGCTGCCGCCAAGTCGGCTGCTGAAAAGAAGGCTGCCGAACTGGAAGGCGTTAAGCTGGAACTGTCCCGTTTCGCCTCCGAAACCGGCCAGCTCTACGGTAGCGTTAAGGCGAAAGACCTGGTGTCCGAGCTGTCCGCCAAGGGCATCAAGGTCAGCGCATCCGAGATCCTGATCGCCAACCCGCTCAAGGAAGTCGGCGAAACCAGCATCCGTGTGGCTCTGCACCCGGAAGTGATCATCACCGTTCCGGTGACCATCACCCGCCAAAGCGCCTAAGCCTAGGTACTTACAAAAAACCCGCTCCGGCGGGTTTTTTGCTGTTCTGTCGCTGTCTTATGCTAATGTACATCCATTCCTGAAACACCCTCATCATTGTCGGAGGACGACATGACACTCTCCCATTTGGAATTGAATCAAAAGCGCCGCAGCGCCATCGCCAGACTGCTGGACGCGTCGCCAGCCGATCGCCCGGCCTTGCTGAGCGAAATACAGCACCTGTCCGCCAATTCTGTCGCAAAGCTCAAAAGGCCACCACCACTACTACCCCGGATAGTACTCTGTAAAACACGCTAAATATAACTAAAACCCCGCCGCTTCGGCGGGTTTTTGCTTGCAAACTGCCCGAGAGAGGATTAGCAGTAGAACGTTACTAGAAGACTCTTACGACCATTAGGAGGACAATTTGCACGTTTCCATTCACACCGGCCGTAACAAGCAGCCGAAAAGAACCCGCAAAACATTGCGTCCCGCGGCTGCCAATTCCGGCCAGAAAAAACTGCCACATTACGTGCAGGCCGAACTTCAGAAAGATGCCGAAAAGGCGGAGCGTTTGCTCCAGCAGAAGGAGCTTGAAAGCCGGAACTATAATTTCGAAGCGGAAGTCGCCGAACTCGCCACGCTGAAATTCAGCAAGCATACGCCCCTCACGGCCGCGACCGAGGCACACCAGCGCCTCAATAAGGCGATCGACTTCTTCAACGACAACGCCATCGGCTATCAGCACCTCGCAGCCGACATCAAGCGTATGAAATGCCTCCGCGCCAAGTACAAGCTCCGGCTCGAAGCCAGTTCGGCTCCGCAGGGCCAGCTCGACGAAGCGGCGTAACCTATCCCTTTTGTACCGCGTACCGGTACTGCGTACGGGCCACCTTCACGGTGGCCCATTTTTTTTATGCAGATTGTGGATAACCCTGTGGGCAAGTTTGGACTCTTTCCCCTAGCCCCCAAGCCCCACAGCCCTCTATAGTGCATCCATGGCCAACATCGTCCCCCTCGCCAAAGCGACCGAAACCGCACTCACCAACGCCAACAACGCGGCAGCTTCCACCGTGCAGGTGCCGCACAGCGTGGCGGCCGAGCAAGCGATTCTCGGCCTCCTTATGGTGAATAACCGCCAGCTCGACGACCTCGCAGGGGCAATCTTAGCCGAGCACTTCTACGTCCCGCTGCACGCCGCGATTTTCGAGGGCCTGCAAACGCTGGTCAACCGCGGACGGGAGGCCAACCCGATTACCCTGCGCGAAATCCTGCGCGGCACACCGTACGACGACGAGCAAACCCTCCTCACCCACCTTACCCAGATGTTTGAAAACGCAGGCCTCGGCGGCGACGTCCGCTCGCTGGCCGAGGTCATCCACACCACCTACTTGCAGCGCCAGCTTATTACGCTGGGCGAATCGCTGCGCTCGCAAGCGGGCTCGGCCCACCGACCCGACGAAGCGAAAGAAGTGCTCGACGCTGTCAGCGGCGAATTGTTTAAACTGGCGGAATCCGGCTCCGGCAGCAGCAGCGCCAAAAACCTGCGCGACCCGCTCATCGAGGTCATCAAACGCGCCGAGCAGGCCCGCAAGGACGGCGGCGGCGTTTCGGGCGTCTCCACCGGCTTCATCGACATCGACCACCTGCTGGGCGGCCTCCACAAGTCCGACCTCATCATTCTCGCCGCCCGCCCCTCCATGGGGAAAACCTCCTTCGCCATCAACGTCGCACAAAACGCCGCCACGCGCATGCTCACCGGCGGCGCCAACGGTGCCGCGGTCGGCGTCTTCAGTCTAGAAATGTCCGCCGACCAGCTCGCAGCCCGTATGCTGTCCTCGGCCGCAGGCATTTCGTCGCACCAACTGACCAACGGCCACCTGTCCGACGCCGATTTCCGCCGCTTAAGCGAAGCCGCGGGCCAGCTCGCCGAACTGCCGATGTACATCGACGACACGCCGCAACTCTCGGTCAACGCCCTGCGCGCCCGCGCCCGCCGCATGAAGCGCCTCTACGGCATCGGCCTGCTGGTGGTCGATTATTTGCAGCTTATGTCGGGCAGCAAGGCCAGCAGCGCCGACAACCGCGTGCAAGAGGTCTCCGAAATCTCGCAAGGTCTCAAAACCATCGCGCGGGAACTCAACGTGCCGGTCATCGCCCTCTCGCAGCTTTCGCGTTCAGTCGAAAACCGCGACAACAAACGCCCGCAACTGTCCGACCTGCGTGAATCCGGCTCGATTGAGCAGGACGCCGACCTTGTGGTGTTCCTCTACCGCGAAGACTACTACCTCTCGCGCCAGTTGGGCGCCGAGGAAGGCATGGACGAGAAGACCATGAAACTGAAGGAAAAGCTGGAACAAGTCCGCGGCCGTGCCGAGGTGCTGTTCAGCAAAAACCGTAAGGGCCCCACAGGCGTGGTCACACTCATGTTCCATGGCGAAACCACCACCTTCCACAACATGGCCCCGCAACACTACAACGTCGGCGGCCCCGACGGCCCTCCCCCCTTCGATACCTAACGAAAGCCCATTACCATGACCACCATGAACGTCAAACTCACCGGCACCACTCCCGCCCCCGCCTACGCCAAACAGGGTGACGCCGCCTTCGACCTCTTCCTGAATATCGAGGAAAGCCTCACGCTCCAGCCAGACCAAACGGTGAAGGTCGGCTGCGGCATCGCCATGGAAATCCCTGAGGGCCACTTCGGCATGGTCGTGCCGCGCAGCAGCCTGTCCAAGCGCAACCTGCTGCTGGCCAATACGGTCGGTATTATCGACAGCGGTTACCGGGGCGAAATCATGGCGGTCATCCGTAACGTCGGCACCACGCCGGAAGTGCTGAATCCGCAAGACCGCCTGTTCCAAATGGCCATCATCCCCTTCACCCAAGTAATATTCCATCCGGTAGACGAACTCTCCGAAACCGCCCGCGGCGAAGGCGGCTTCGGCAGCACCGACACCAAGGCCGCCTAATCCCTCAAAACAAAAAACCTCCCAACCGGGAGGCTTTGTATTTGCCGAAAAACCCGTCGCGCAGCGACGTTGCCCCCGCGCGCCAGGCAGAAATGGTCATCCAAGTGCTTTTTGGCGGGGCGCCGTGTACAAAGATGAAGGTACATAAGCCACGCCAAAAAGTGCTTGGGGGCCATTTCCGCCGGCGCCTTTCCAGCAAATAAAAAGGAGCCATCAGGCTCCTTTTCATTTGCTAACTCCTTAGAAAGAGTAGCGGACGCCTGCGAGAGCGCTGTGGCTCTGGTAACGGGTGTCGGCAGCCTTGGTGGTGCCCAGGTAACGGTATTCACCGGTCAGGGTCCAGCACGGGTTCAGTTCGTAACCAACACCGGCAACACCTTGGTAGGCCAGGGTGTCTTCGCTGGCGCTGTCAACACCGGCGGTGTCGCTGCTGTAGCGAACCTTACCGTAACCGATACCGGCACCTACGTACGGGGTGAAGCGGCTGGCGTTCTTGAAGTCGTAGTAACCGTTAACCAAAGCACCGGAGAACTTGGTCTTGCCGTCAAAGCCGGTTACGTCAGCGTCGGACTGCTCGTAGATACCTTCGAGTTCAGCGCGCATGTTGCCCATTTTCTTACCAACGAAGGCGCCGCCGGTGAAACCGGTGTCGTATTCAACGTCGAAAGATTGGTTTTGAGCTTGGGTAGCACCAGCCTTAACACCAGCGTAAACGCCATCGCGGCTCCAACCTTCGGCGTTACCGGTTACGATTACGGCACCAGCAAGAGCCAGAGTCATTACAGAAGTACGGATCATTTCTTTATTCCTACAATAGGTTTGTTTTGTCAGAGGCACCGCCAGTGGAGGCGCTACTTCACAAACCATAATCCAATTTTCACCGGATAGTTCCTAAAATCTGCAATCTTTTGTCAAATAATTGCACACCCATGCGTCATAGCCGCCACAGAAGCGCCTTTTCTCAATGATATGCACAACATAAAACCGCCCTCCTACCATATTGACCATGGTAGGAGGGCGGTTTCCAGCACCACTTAGAAGGTGTAGCGGGCACCGATCAGCACGTTGTTGCTATCGTAGCTGACCTTGGTCGTACCGCCGCCGGCCGTAGTCACCTTGGAGTCATTCGCACCCAGGTAACGGTATTCAGCGGTCAGAGACCAATGCGGATTCAGGTCGTAGCTCACACCGGCCATACCTTGGTAGGCAAATACGTCATCCTTGTCGTCCAGTACGGTCACGCCACCGGCGGTAAAGTTCTCAAAGTTGACACGGGCATAACCTGCACCACCACCGATGTACGGCTTAAGGCCCATGTGCTCGCCCAGATCAATATAGACGTTACCCATCGCACCGCTCAGGGTGGTCTTGCCACCGCCGCCAATACCAGTACCGCCAATGCTGTGGGCCTTCACGTCACTCTCCTGACGAATGCCTTCCAGTTCGTAACGCATGATACCGCTCTTCACACCAAGGGCTGCGGTACCGATCAGACCGTCATCCAGCTTGGTTTCCACAATACCGGCGCCGCCACCCGGAGTACTGTAAGAGTAGTCATCCAGCCATGCAGCACCACCCTTGATGCTGCCGTACATACCGTCTTTAGGCATCCAGCCATCGGCCTTCGCAGGCGCAACAACAGCCACACTTGCGGCACCGGCCAGCGCAACGGCAGCCACAGAATACATAGAACTAGAACGACTCATAATACTTACTTTCTCCCTACACATATAAATAGTTATGTGAAGGAGATGGTGAACCAGCGCCTTCACTGCATACCCAAACGGGCGGCCACAGCCAAGGTTCCCTGGTTCCCTCAAAAATCCAAAAAAAACCTGCCGGGGCAGGTTTCTGAAATGCACCATCTCTTATTTCCGGTTCACACACACCAGAAAAATCTCACGGCTCTCGGCGCGGCTGCTTTCGGGCTTGAAGAGCTGCACGCGCTCAAACAGCGTCGCCATCTTCTTCTTGGCTTCAGCTTCATAACCGTTCATGAACAGCTTGGTGCAAAAGCTGCCGCCCTTGCGCAGGTGGTTAATGGCAAAGTCCACCGCAAGCTCACTCAACGCCTGAGTGCGCAGGCCGTCGGTCTCCTTGTGACCCACGGTGTTGGCCGCCATATCGCAGAGAACGAGGTCCACATACTCGCTCTTCATGGCCTCTTTCACCTTCTCATAGCCCTGCTCGGTGGTAAAATCGTCCTGAATGAATGTCACACCGGCCATCGGGTCGCATTCCAGCAGATCAATGCCGACCACACGGCAATTGCGGCTGGCCGCGATCTGGCACCAGCTGCCCGGTGCGCAGCCAAGGTCCACCACACTCTGCCCTTGCTTCAGAATATGAAATTTCTCATCAATCTCCAGCAGCTTATAGGCTGCGCGGGCGCGGAACCCCTCCGCCTGAGCCTTGGCGACATAGGGGTCACGCAATTGGCGCTGCACCCAAGCCTTGCTGCTCTTGCTGAGCGATTTCTTCCTAACCTTTAGGCTTTCGGGCGTTTTTTGAATCATAAGCATGATATAGACGAAGCATGACTGAAAAACCAGCCCTTACCGCCACTGATACACCAACTGTTCATATATTTACCGATGGCGCCTGCTCCGGCAATCCCGGCCCGGGCGGCTGGGGCGCGCTTATCCGCTTCGGCAAGATCGAGAAAGAACTCTCCGGCGGCGCCCCCAATACCACCAACAACCGTATGGAATTGACCGCGGCCATCGAAGCCCTCAAAGCCCTCACCAAATCCTGTAAGGTGAAACTACACACCGACAGCCAATACGTTATCAAAGGTATCACCGAGTGGATGCCGGGCTGGAAACGCAAGGGCTGGAAGAACAGTCAGGGCAAGCCGGTCGAGAACCGCGAGTACTGGGAGCAGCTCGACGCCGCCGCCAAACCGCACCATATCGACTGGATCTGGGTCAAGGGCCACGCCGGCCACGCCGAGAACGAACGTGTCGATAAACTCGCGGTGGCCGAGTCACTTAAGTTCAAGTCCTAAACAAGCATCTCATCCGCCAAAACCGAGGCGTGGCAAAAGTTCCCCGCTGCGGTGCAAAATATCGCCATTGACACACCGCCCCCGCCGTCCCACCCTATGGCCATGAGCATTGTTACCGAAGAAGGCGTCATTACCAACCTGCGTAACCACCTGCTGGTGGCTACGGCAGAGATGAACGGCACGTTCTTTGAACGTGCGGTCATCTATATCGCCAATCAGGGCGAAGAAGGCTCCATGGGCTTTGTCATCAACCAGCCGCTACCGCGCGTCAACTTTACCGACATCGCCAAAAGCATGGGGATCGAAGACATCCTTGCCGCAGGCCGCGAAAGCCCGATCACCACGCGCTCGCTGCCGATCATCTACCGCGGTGGCCCGGTCGAGAACACCCGCGGCTTCGTGCTCCACACGCCGGATTACAGCCTGAAATCCACGATCGATCTCACGCCAGAGATTTCACTCTCAGCGCAATCCGATATCGTCACCGACATGGCACGCGGCCACGGCCCCAGCCATGCCAACTTCTGCTTGGGCTACGCGGGGTGGAACCACGGCCAACTGGAACAGGAACTGCACAGCAACAGCTGGCTTATCACGCCCGCCACACCCGAGATTCTCTTCCACGTCCCGCCCGCCGAACGCTACAACGCCGCCACCGAAATGCTGGGCCTGAACACGCTCAACTTCAGCACCCAAACCATGGGCCTAGCCTAAACCTAATCTCAAAGAAAGCCCCATAGGGGGCTTTTTTAATAAGTAACTCCACGCGAAGCCAATGTTCGGGAACCCCAGCAAATCCACATATTAAGTCTCCGCACTTCAATCCCATATTCCTCAACCCCCAATGTATGCCACGGCGTACAGGTCATAAACAGGCCACGCACTTTTTCCGGCAGAACGGGCTTTTCGCTCACATACACCACCAACCGGTTCTGCAACGCAGGCATCGGCCACAGGTCGTATTGGTTCAGACGCTTGTCTTCGGCATTCATATAGGCAAACTCAGGGTTACCCAGCGTATGGAACATCAGCGGCGCCAGCGTCTGGTACCGGCTGCTCAGCACCAGCGGGTTATCCAGCTTATACAGCATCAGCCCCAGCATCCCGCCCATATCGGCCCAGCCACGCAGGTCCTTGGTCGGGTCGTTCTTGGCCTTCAGCGGCAACATACCAATATGCCGCGCACGGTAGGTATCCATCAGCATCACGCTCAGCAGGCTGTTCAGCACGATGCCAAAACCCACCATCCACAGTACCCACCACTGCCTGCCGCGCCCCTGCCCCGCCTTAGCCAGCCAGATGGCCGTTACAACCAGCGCCACCACACTCCCCAGCGCCGGCCAGTTGGCCTGCACCTTAGTCGTAAAACTCAATACCGCAAACGCAGCCAGAATCGCCGCCGCCACCCACACCAGCCAACGTGTCGCCAAGTCGGCACGCTGTGCACAGCGCGTCAACGCCCACAGTACGAAGCCGAACACCACCGGCCCCAGCACCAGCGCCTGCCCGCCCACATATTCCGCAAAGGTCGCCAGGCCGCCATGACGCCCGTCATTCGCGCCACCGGCCTGCCACAGCACGTGACCCAGCCCCACCCAATCATGCTGGATGTTCCAGATCAACACTGGCAACTGAAATGCCAACGCCACCAGCCCACTGACCCAGATCTGCGGACGCAGCAGCCACTCACGCTTGAACACCAGCAGAAAAATCCCCAGCAGCGGATAAAACGCCGCCGCCGAATACTTCGCCAAACCGGCCAGACCGATAAGCCCGCCGATGATAAGCCACCTCCCCCAGCACAACGCCTTGTCATCACTTACCGAGAACGCCCGCACCACGCACAGCATCGCGCCCAGCCACAACGGCAGCAAAATCGCATCGGGGCTCATAATCAACCCACCCCCGGCGATAAGCGGCGCAGTGGTCAATAAAATCCACGCCCACCAGCCGGCCTGGCGCCCGGCCACCTTGCGCGCAATCGCATAGCCCAGCACGCTCACCGCCGCCTGCCCCAACAGGGCAAAGAGCTTCACACCTAATAAGGTATGCCCAAATACAAACGTAGAAACCCCGATAAGCCACGTCGTCAGCGGCGGTTTGGTCAAAAAGCTCCAGTCATTATGGCTAAGCCAACTCCAATACTGGGCTTCATCCGGCGCCAAACCGTAAGGGTGATAAAACTGCACATACGCCACACGCACCAGCAACACCGCCAGCGTCAGCAACCACACCAACCCCCAGCCTTCGGTCAGGGTGCGCTGCCAGTTCACTTGAGCAGCAGCTTCGGTACGTTGCAGGTGGCTTTGTTTTTTATTTGTGCGTATCATGCCCGCCATGCTGCCCACCCCGTCCCGTCTGGTCAACCCTTCTGCCCACCAAGCAACCGTTCAAACACCTAAGCAGATGCTCCGCGAGCAAGCGCTCATCTGGGGCCTCTTCGGCGGTGCCGCCCTGCTGCTGGCACTCACGGGGCTCGACCATACCCTGGTGCACACCCTGCATATCGACGGCGGCAACACCTTCACCAAACTCCTCCGCCGCTACGGCCCCTACCCGGCCATGATTCTCGGCTTGGCAGGCCTCATCTGCCTGCTCTGGCCACATCTCTGGCGCAAACGCCCTACTCTCTACCAAACCGCCGCCGTCTTCACCCTCAGCCTCGTGCTCGGCACCGGGCTATTCAACCAGATTCTCGTCAAAAACCTCGCCGACCGCCCGCGCCCTCGCGATTTTCTGGTCGCCACCACCGATCTCACCGCCGACAGCTTCCGCGGCAACAGCATGCCATCCGGCCATGCCGCAGTAGGCTTCGTGCTGGCCGCTCCCTTCTTCCCATTGCGCCGCAAGCGCCCGCGTCTGGCCAAAGCCTTCCTCGCCACGGGCCTGAGCCTGGGCTTTGTGCTCGGCCTCTCGCGTATCATGCTCGGCGCGCATTTCCCGACCGATGTCCTCATCGCCGGCGCCATCGCTCTCTCCAGCGCCGCCTTGCTCACGCAAACCATGCTCCGCTTCCCGCGCATCCCCGCCTACATCCTCGCGCTGGGCACCCTCGCCACGGCACTGGCGGTCATTCTGGGCAACTTCTTCTATAACCTGACCCTCACCTACCCGCTCACCGAGCCCTTCCGCAGCATCAGCCTGCCCTGCCAGCCCACAACCATCATTGCCGAAGGCCCGCCCACCCTCACCGTCATCTTGCACGGCTTCGGCGCCCCCCTCAGCACGCTGGAACTGGTAAAATCAAATGATATCATTAAATTACAAACACACCTCGGCCTCTACCATAGCCTGCGCTGCTCGGCCACCATCAGCCAACCTGCGGAATAAGCCCGGATATCCCATTTTCCTATTGACAACCCGCACCCAAAACCGTAAATCGGCCCTAATCAAAGAGGATAAGTGCCATGTCGCGCGTATGTGAAATTACTGGAAGCAAGGTGGGTGTTGGTAACAACGTGTCCCACTCCAACCGTCGTACCAAGCGTACCTTCCGCCCCAACCTGCAAACCAAAACCTACCAGAGCGAAGTTCTGGGCCGCAGCGTTACCCTGACGCTGACCGCCCGTGCCATCCGCACGCTGGATAAGTACAACGGTTTTGATGGTTACATGGCCCAAGTCAAGAACGTCCGCGTTCGCGAAGGCTTCTCTGCCGCCGCTACCAAGCTGCGTAACGAGATCGTCAAGCGCCTCGCCAAGCAAGCCTAAGCTTGCAAAAGCAAAAAGGCCGGTCACTAAGACCGGCCTTTTTATATGTTCTGATGCGGTTCCCCGCTCAGCTTTTCGGAAGTTTCACATCCACCGACTTGCGGACAGATTTGCGCAGCGTGTCGAGATTTCTCTCGGCCAGCGCCACGTTCTTGTTGGCCTTCTCGACGACGACCCGCAGCGGCTCGTCTTTGCCGAGACCCGAAGGATCCAGAGCACCGAACCAGTCGAAGTAGGTCTGCCGAAGCTCGACCATCTTGGTCTCGTGCTCGAGGTAGCTCGAGGCATCGCCGCCCTTCACCTCACCGGCAAAGTCCAGAAACGCCTTGCTGGCCGACCCCGCGCAGTCGAGATCAGACCCCGACCCGCCGAACGGGCACGAGTCCTTGGCCACCGCAGCCGCCTTGGCGACAGGAACCGCCTCCTGCGCGAACACGGGAACCGAAGCGGAAACACAAAACACGGCCGCAGCCGCCATCAACGTCTTCTTCATCGTTATTCTCCTGAAAATGAAGACATGCACATCCTCCCGTCACGGGCGTCCAAAAGGTCAATTAAAGAATGTGCCTACCCAACAGATAGGCACCGCATCCGCCAAAAACAACCCGAACCACAAAAAACAGCGCTCCATAGAGCGCTGTTCATAGCTCACACCAACCTACTTGCGGGTGAGGATGCTGAGTGCAACACCGGTGGCAACTGATACATTCAGGCTTTCCATCGCCGGAGCAATGGCAATTTTCACCAGCTTGTCGCAGGTTTCGCGGGTCAAACGACGCAGGCCTTCACCTTCCGAACCCATCACCAGACACACCGGACCGGTCGCACCAGCGTCACCGATCTCGGTTTCAGCTTCACCTGCCATACCCAGCACAGTAAAACCGGCTTCCTTCATCATGTTCAGGCTCTGGGTCAGGTTGGTCACTTCAACTACCGGAACGATTTCCATGGCCCCGGCAGCTACCTTGGCAGCGGTCAGGTTCAAACCGGCGGCGCGGTGCTCGGTCACCAGTACACCGGCGGCACCAAAGGCGGCAGCGCTGCGTACAATCGCACCCAGGTTGTGCGGATCAGTGATCTGGTCCAGCGCAATGATCAGCTTGGGCTTGCTGCTCAGCAGTTCCGGCAGGCTCGGCTGCGGCAGGTTACCTACCAATGCGGCCACACCTTGGTGAACGGCATCACCAAATTCCTTGTCAAAGTCCGGCTTGGCCTTGATCTCAACGTTCCAGTCCGGGTTCTTTTCCAGAATGGCCGCCAGTTCACCTTGGGCTTCGCTCAACAGCCATACCTTGCGCACTTTGCGACGACCGGCACTCAGCGCGGCCAGTACGGCATGGTAACCGGCCAGCCAGCCATCGCCCTTCAGCAGTACGGCATCCTTGTCGACCGGAGTACGGTCGCGCTTGATGCTGCGCTTTTCCGAGAACTTGGCCGGCTTGGAATCACCACGGTTTTCGCGCGGCTTGCGGTCGAACCCACCTTCACGCGGTGCACGGTCAAAGCCGCCCTCACGCTTGGCGTACGGCTTACGCTCACCATCACCGAAGCTCTTGCGCTCGTAACCACCCTCACGCGGCTTGCGGTCAAAGCCGCCTTCACGCTTCACAAACGGTTTACGCTCACCGTCACCAAAGCTCTTACGCTCGTAACCACCTTCACGCGGCTTGCGGTCAAATCCGCCTTCACGCTTGGCGTACGGCTTACGCTCACCGTCACCAAAGCTCTTGCGTTCGTAGCCACCTTCACGCGGTTTGCGGTCGCCAAAGCTCTTACGCTCGTAGCCGCCCTCGCGCGGAGCGCTGTCAAATCCGCCTTCACGCTTTACATACGGCTTGCGCTCACCATCACCGAAGCTCTTGCGTTCGTAGCCACCTTCGCGCGGCTTGCGTTCGCCAAAGCTCTTACGCTCGTAACCGCCTTCACGGGGCTTACGGTCAAATCCGCCTTCACGGCTACCACCGGCACGCGGGCCACTGCTGCGGGCACCGCCCGGCTTACCACCAAATCCACTACCAAATTTGCCCTTAGACGGCCCTTTACGCTCAACCATGACGGAAATCCTTTACTTAACTCTCCCCTACATAAGGGCAATCTGCTCAAAATACTAGCACCTTGGCTTAAATAAATCCTGAATACGTTAGAGAATCCGGAAAACCTTATCCCGCGCCGTCTCGCCCCGCACCAACTCCAACCGGCTTTTGGCAATCCCCAAGTGCTTGGCCAGCAGCGCAACCACCGCCTTCGTGGCTTTGCCATCTTCGGGCACAGCGGTCACGTAAACCCGATACCCCCCTCCTCCACAACAATACGCTCCGCCGCCGCCTTGGGCGTCACTCTCACCTGCAAAAGCGTGTCGGTGGTTTTCATAGGGCACACCTTAGCACTCCCGCAAAAAGGTGGCCATAAGCCACCTTTAAAACCGTGCGCACATTACGACGCCGTACCCGACTGGCACTGGCTGATCTTCAGCATGTCCGCATCGCTACTGGTCGCCATGCGGGAGGCACACAGCGCCTTGATCGACGCCAGCACACTGTCCGCCGAGGTTTTACCCATCGCCGAGGTCAGCAGCGCATCCAAGTCCGCCTTGGTACCGGTGTTCTTTATCGTGATCTGTTCACTGCGGCCGCTCGCATAGGTGGTCGTGCGGGTGGTATCGCCATTAGCCGCTACTTCGGTCACGGTTTTCACCACAAGCTTGTCAGAGGCCACAGCCGAAGACCCACCGTAATAAGATCCACTGGAACCATACGCATCATCACTACTCGAGCTGGAGCCCGAACCACCGCCGCCATTGAACAGCTGCGACAGAATCTGACTCATGGAGTTACCTCCGCCCAAAGCATTACCCAAACCACCTAAGCCGCTACTGCCACCCAGCATGTTCTGCAGGGTGTTGCCCAGGCCGCCGGTGGCAACATTCGTCCCGCCGCCGGTGTAACCGCCGCTCGACGTGGTGCTGTTACCCGCGTAAACCGAGCCCGTACTTCCCGTAGTACCAATACCGGCAGGGCGTTCGGCCGAAGACCCGAACTTGCCAGCCACCTGCTGGTTATACGTACTGGTGCCGCCAACGGTCGCCACCGCATTGGCACGGGGGTTGGTACCACCGTTTAAAACTTCATAGTGCAGGTGGGTCCCTTGCGAGCCACCGGTATTCCCCATGGTCGCAATGCGGTCGCCCTGGGCTACGGTATCGCCCACTTTCACATCCTGTGCCGCAAGGTGGGCATAACGGGTGTAAACACCGTTGCCGTGGTCAATAACGATGCTACAGCCATACCCGCCGGAGACACACTTCGACTCGATCACTTTCCCGCTTCCGCTCGCCAGAATATCGGTATTACGCGTACCGTCAGCCATACGGCCGGTGTAGTCGGTCCCGGCGTGGAGGGCCATTTTCCCCGTAATAGGGTTCTGACGCATCCCATAGCCCGAAATCGCATTATTGGCCTTGATGGTGCCATCCTTCAAATAGGCCTTGCTGTCAAAACTGATCTGCTGACCCAAGGGGATCACCGACGGCTGGTTGCTGTTGTTGGGGTTGATGGAACCTACTTTCGAAGCCAACCCGACCTTGACGGTCCCGGCGTTGTTCATGTCGCTAATCGACTGCGCACCAATACTTTTCGAATTCAACATATTGGAGTTCAAATTCACTTCATGCGCCGAAATGGTCGTCCCCTGTCCCTGGAACTTGGCGGACCCGACGGTATTACCACCCACCTCTTTCATGTAGCCCATACTCATCTTGTTATCCACGCCACCCAGGCTCGGGTTTTCGTTAAGCTTGGTGTTCACAACTTTCACGTTGTCCATCGTGCCACTGCCGGCATAAAGCTTGCTGGTGTCCATAACGGCGTCCTGACTGAAACCGGAAGACGGCATTTTATATGCCTCGCGCGGTGCCGCAGTATCGTTGATGTCCTTCACAGCCTTCGTCTCATCGGCTTTGGCGGCCGAGAACTGCTGGCTGCACACGGCATCCTTTTGCGCTTTTAACCGTTTTGCACGCTCTACCTGACCCTTCTCAAGGGCCTCATTCACCTGCTCCACGGCCTTTTCGCAGTTAGAAGCCTGCGTCGCCGCCTTGGCGGTGGCGTTGGCTTTAGCCGCCACATTCGCGCCGCCCGCATTTTCTTCATCCAGCATACCGGCATTGGCCCCATGGGTCAGGCCGACCAGCATCATTACCATTAAGAAAGCTTTACTGTTCATAGGAGAAATATACATCATATTAGGCCTCCCATTAACTCTTATACGCAGCGGTGCATTGGTTGATCATCAGCATGAACGCATCGACCGAACTCGGCTTGGTACCGGCGCAAATACTGTTGAGTGTTGTGGTGACCGACTCCGTATCCGCCGTCGCGGTCGGTGCGGTCTTAGAGGTCAGCTTCAACCCGTCGGAATACGTCTGGACACTTTCGATACTCCCGTCGGTGTTGATGGTCGTGACAGTCGAGACCAGCGTGCGCTCGTTGCCGGTAGCCGCTGTATCGGTCGTACCCGTACTGCTGCCATATCCACTGGAGCTGGAAACCGAGCTGGAACTTGATCCGGAACCCGAGCCACCACCCATGATGGAGTTGAGTGCATTCGCAAGCGGATTACCGCTCCCGCTGCTATTCAGTAAAGACGATCCCTTGGAACCGAACATCTGCGAGATAAGATTATTCACAGTATTCGAGCCACTACCGACACTCGATCCGGTACCGCTACCACTCCCCACACCGCTGCCGCTGCTGTAATTGGCAAGCTGACGGCTGTCCCACTGTCCCGTATCAGGGATGACGGTATTACCCTTCGTATTGGCTAAACCACTGGCAAACGCCGTGGTGGCATTCCCACCGGCCAGCCCCCAAGCTTGACCACTCGCATTGGCCGGGCGCTCGTAATACTTGGTAAAGATGCGGGCGGCTTCTTCAGCCGAACTGGCATTCTTGAGTGCCGCGTAATTTTCTTTCGACATTTGGCTGGGCAACTCATCAAACACGTAGTTGCTCTGGTCGTAAGAGGAAAACTTCAACCCACCAGCCGACTTGCCGTTATTCGCCAGAGAGGCTTTGTTATAACTGGTATTGTTCGCATCGGCCCGCGCCTCGCGCTGCTCGTTGATGTAATTCACCAGTGCGGTCCCACGCTCATTGTGCCATTGGGCCTTACCAGACGACGTCCCGCTGTCACCCAGCGCGGTAGAGCCATCTTTAGTAGGGCTGAACGCATTGCTTTCTACCTGCAAACGCCCGGCGATACCGGCGATCTGCTGGTCACTGAAACCCTTGCTTTCCCCGATCTGACGGAAGCTCTCATACTTCGCCCAGCTAATTTCCTGACCATTGATCTTCATGTTCTGCGGCGGGTTGTAGGCCTCCTGGTTACGGGCATCGGCGCCCATTGCATTGGCAAACTTCCTGTCGTAATCGGCATCGGCCTTGATCTCTTCAACCACCTTCTTCTCATCGGCTTTGGCCGCTGAGAACTGCTGGCTGCACACGGCATCTTTCTTCTGCTTCAAACGTTCGGCGCGTTCCGTTTGGCCCTTTTCCAAGGCTTCATTCACCTCTTCCACCGCTTTTTCGCAGTTAGAGGCTTGGGTCGCCGCCTTGGCGGTAGCACTAGCTTTAGCAGCCACGTTCGCGCCGCCCGCATTTTCTTCATCCACCATACCGGCCTGAGCCGTAGTGGCCAGACATACGACCGCAAAGGTACACACACTCAGCAGCAACGCACGCGAAGAAAGGATCATTTTCATACACCTCTATAGCCCTTCCCACTATAGTATACAATATTACTCCTGACACCCGTCAGAAAAGTTCTGGTATCGTGCTATAAACAGTCACCGAAAGAACAGAACAACAAGTAGGAGTATCCTATCTATGACCACCAACCCCAAAGCCCGTGGCTGTAAGTCCCTTGCCGAGATCAAAGTCGGCGACGAAATCCGCCAGACCTATCAGGTGACCGATGCCGACGTGCAGAAATTCGCCGAGATCTCCGGCGACTTCAACCCGGCTCACTTTAACGAAGAGTACGCCTCCAAAACCGTCTTCCGCGGCCGTATCGCCCACGGGATGATCAGCGTCGCCAAATTCTCCGGTATCTTTGGTATGGACCTGCCGGGTCTGGGTGCCATCTGGGGCGCACAAACCGCCAAGTTTCTGGCGCCTGTTAAGCTGAACACCCCGTACACCGCCATTGCCCGCTGCAAAGAAGTTGCCGAGAAGTTCTGCATCTTCGAAACCTGGGTAGAAGATTCCGAAGGCAAGCGCATGCTGGAAGGCGAAGGTACGCTGTACCCGATTCCGCAAAAGGTAAAGGACGCGATGATCGCCGAAGGCACCCTCGCCCCGCTGATGGAAAACGCCAGCAGCAAAGCAGCCTAAACCCTAACTCTAACGCTATAGTTCCAAAAAACCGGCCCTCGCGGCCGGTTTGTCTTACCCCAATCGCTTCACCAGCGTGTAATGGCTTGTCCCCTTCGGCATATCTTCAATCACAGCATTCACCTCAAACCCGCACGACAGGTAAAAATCCTTGGCCTGATACGCCAGCGTCTTCACATATATCCCCACAACCCCTTTGCTCCGCGCTAACTCCTCAGCCTTCTGCATCAACTCACGCCCCGCGCCCTTACCCCGCAGTTCCGGCGCTACCATCAGGTGCTGAATATACATCCAGTCCCATTTGATATGCCCACCAACACCGCCCACCACACGGCCAGCCTCATCCCTCACCACAAAGGCCCAGTTCTCTTTGGCCATATCGGTACCGTTCGCGGCATTCTGCGCCACCCACAACGGCTCCAGCGCCTGCTCAAACGCTTTGTAATCATGTTCCGCTACATTCATTTCACCAGCCTTTCCAATTTACGGCTTCCAGATTGACACACTCCCCCCATACGCGCCATATCCCACCGGTTTCAGCCCATTTTACCACGAGGACATGTCATGCTGTTTCATCCCGACTTTCTCTCCGTCCTTATCGAACTCACGGCTCTGGTGGCCCTGTATCTGACTGTCATCGGCAATATAGCCTTTCTCATCCTGATGCTGCAGGGTAATCCCAAGCCACCTTTTCTTATTATCCAAACGCTGGCCAGCAGCGTCTTTACATTCGGTATCCTGGCCCTCCTGAACGGCTGGTGGGTCGTCACCCATACGCCGCAAATGGCATGGAATCTCGGAATGGTCTTGCTTATCGGCCTCCAACTTATCCGCGTGTTCCAACTGCCCATGCGCCAAACCTGAATCCTTCACAGCGATAAAAAAACCGGCCCTCGCGGCCGGTTTTTCTAGGTCATCTTCAAAAAGCGTTCACGCCGCAAAGCCTTGCAATCCTTGCCACGCAGTGCACCAAGATGCCCCAGCACCGCCGCGCCCACACGCTTCATCGCCAGTTCGGGGTCGGCATGGGCACCGCCCACCGGCTCTTTCACAATTTCATCGATGATCTTCAAGTCCAACAGGTCCGGCGCGGTCATCTTCAACGCTTCAGCCGCCAGCGGAATCGTATCCTTGGTGGCTTCCTTCCACAGAATCGCAGCACAACCTTCCGGCGAAATCACGCTGTACACGCTGTTCTCCAGCATCAGCACTTTATCGGCCACGGCCATCGCCAAAGCTCCACCGCTACCACCTTCACCGGTAATGACACTCACAAACGGTATATTCAGCGCCAATTGCACTTCCAAACACGTCGCGATAGCCTCGGCCTGACCGCGCTCTTCGGCGTCGATCCCTGGGAAAGCCCCCGGCGTATCCACAAAACTCACCACCGGAATCCCCAAACGGTCGGCCAGCTGCATCAGGCGCTGGGCCTTGCGGTAACCTTCCGGCTTGGGCATACCAAAATTACGTGCCAAACGGCTCGGGGTATCTTTCCCCTTGTCGTTGGCCAGCACCATAACGGGCAGGCCGTTCAGGCGGGCAAACCCACCAATTAAGGCTTTATCCGACCCAAATCGGCGGTCACCTTCCATCGGCACAAAATCCGTGAACAGGGTATGAATATAATCCGAACCCTGCGGGCGCTGCGGGTGGCGCGCCACTTGCACCTTCTGGTGCGGAGTCAGGTGGCGGTACAGCAAACGGGTCACGCGCGCCAAACGCACTTCCAGGCGCTCAATCTCGGCGGGCAGGTCTTTTTCTGCGGTTACGGCACCTTCGGCATGGGCGGCACGCATATCGTCAATACGCGCGGCCAGCTCTAAAATAGGCTTTTCAAAATCAAGGAACTGACGAGCCATAGCCATTAGCGTACGCCGCCTTTACGGCCCAACTTGGCATTGCTCAGGGGATGATGTTTTTCCAAGGTCTCTCTCAATCGCTCACCGGCGACTTTCGTATATATCTGCGTTGTGTTCAAGCTCGCATGCCCTAACATAACCTGAACCGCACGTAAATCCGCATCGTTTTGCAGCAGGTGCGTGGCAAAGGTGTGCCGCAGGTGGTGCGGGGCAACCTCAACCCCCACGCGCGCGCCGGCATCCTTCAAAAGCTGAAACACCCGTACCCGCGTCAACGGCTTGTGCCCATCCGGGCTGGCAAACAGCCACGGGCCGGTGCTGCCGCGCATTTTCGGGCGGGCATCGGCCATATAAACGCGCAAGGTATGTGCCGCCACATCGCCCAGCGGCACCATGCGGGTTTTGCCCCCCTTGCCGGTCACGCGCAGAATCACCCCTTCACCGTCCGCCACGGCGTCCAGCGTCAGGTTACACAGCTCCGTCACCCGCAAACCGGTGGCGTACAGTAACTGAATGATCAACCGCAACCGCACCTCGGCGGGCGTACTTCCCAGCGGGGCCAGCAACAGCCTTTTCACATCTGCAACGCTTAAAGCTTTAGGCAATGTCTGCGGCAGTTTAGGCAGCGGAACCGCCTCTGTCGGGTCATCTTGCACCCAGCCGCGCTCCATCAAAAAGCGGTAAAACCCACGTACTGCACTCAATTTGCGCGCCACACTGCGCGCTCCATTGTCATTTTTGGAAAGGTTTACCAACCATCTTTCCACATCCGCAACACCCACGTCAGCAGGCACCGTCTGCACAAAGACCAAAAAGTCCTTAATATCCCGCCCATAAGCCGCCACCGTATGCGGACTGGCACCTTTCATCACGGCCAGATACTCCGTATAAGCGCGCCACTCCCGCGCAGCCGCCTCTACCATGGTCGCGGGGGCTATCGCCATTCTCTAACGGCTCACCTTAGGCGCAACCGGTTTAGTCGGCGCCGTCGGGCCCTCCACACGCGGCGGCGGTAATACAAAACCAGTATCACTCACGCGGCGCGTCAGCCCGACCGAATTCAAACCGCGGACCACTGTCCGGCTCGCATCCGTTGTGGCATCGGGCAAAACGGTGGTGGAAATCGCCGCCTGCGCCACCGCCGAAAGCGTCCCCTCGGGCAACAACGCCACCAGCGGTTTGCGCGGCAAACCCAGCAACGCTTCTGCTGCCACCCGGCGGCCTAAGCCTTCAAACCCTACCCGGCGCAATGCCTCCACACTGGCCCCAGCCACCACCGGCGCCACATCAATCGCGGGCTGACCGTTCCAGGCTTCACTAATCAGCAGCATCACCTGCGGAATATTCCGTTTTGTCACGGCATCCGCCAGCAGGCGCTGCCACGCCGGGTCAACCACCACACTTACGGGTGCGGCGCGCACACGCATCTGGCTCCAAATGCGTTGCGGTACCGGCACACCAATCGCTTCCGCCACCAGCAATGTACGCTGGGCATGTTTGGCTCCCACACCATTTTCCAGCGCCTGCGCCACAATCCATTCATCCCACACCTCATCCGCCACACGGCCCTGCAGAAGCTGAACCGCCAGACGTGCCTGCACATGACGCCGAATCTCCACCGCCGCCGCCGTCCCTTTCGGTGCCGTCCACGCGCTCATCGCCTTGCCCGCCTCGGTCACCATCCCCAGCCGCAAGGCCGACTCCACATAGTCCTTGATTTCACTCTCCGAAACCTTGGTACCTCGCGCCACAATCACCGCATCCGGCAAATCACCAGAAAGCTGCGTACCACTCACCAGACTCCATGCCAGCATACCGTCTTCCAACAACCCGCTTTGCCCGGCTAATGCTACAGCAGCCTGCCCCCGTACATTCACCGGCAAACCTTCGCTCTTGACCACCCGACGCAACGCCAAGTCCGGCACACGCGGCATAATGGCTGTGCCCATCAAGGCCGGATACTGCCCCAGCACCGAGCCTCCCAGCGCATCCACACTGGCATTGCCGCTGGGCAGAGAACTCACCACCCGCCCATCTTTTACCGCTTCCAGAATCCGCAGCAACGCAGGGTTTTCCGCCTTCAACTGCGGCTCCACAACTTGCAGGCTCAACTGCACCGCCGCCGGGTTATTGCCCTGCCCGACCAACTGACACGCCGCCATCACCGGCGCCCAACGGTTGCCCATGGTTTCCTTCACCGCTTCAGCCTTGGCAAACCCGCAAGCGGCTTCACCGTCTCCCGCCAGCATCCGCAGTTTCACCCACGCCAGTTGGCTCGCTTCATCAGGGCCTAAATCCTCCAGCGATACCTCGCGCCACATCGCCCAGGCCGCTTCATATAAGCCCAGCTTATCCAAAGCCTCACTGCGCACTGCAAGCCAGCTCTTGGTCGTGCCACGCTCGGGCATAATCGGCGGCGCCGCAGCGGTGAGCAATACCACGCGCCACGCTTCCTTCAACGCCGGGCTGGCCCCACCGCGGCTGAGAGACCGCGACAAAGCAACCTCCGCCTCCGCACGGCTCATCTGCCGCCACAGGTCGGGCGCAAGCCCACCCTTACCAGGCTTCAACACGCCCAGCGCGTCGGTATTCCACCCCTTTTGCAACCGGCTGGCGCGCGGTGCGGTCGCCGTCACCGCATCGGTAGACGATACCTCGCCGACTTTAAAATCCGACGCCTGCCAGTTTTCCGGAAACCCGTCCGCTCCTAACTTTTCCTGCACAATCTCAGCAACGCCAAAGCGGGGCATCAGCCCCACCATCAGCACTGCCGCTAGCCAGAAAAAGCTACAGCTTGACCGGCACATCGGCCGTCACCGTTTCGGTCGCAGGTGCGCTACCCATGGTCAGCACAACCCAGCCGAACACGATCAGCAATACGGCGCCCACACCGGCAGCGATCATCAGCGGCAGCGGAAAACCACCCGTGTTACGGCCGCTCGGGCCACGCGAAATACCACTCGGAATCATGAGAAATCTCCCCTTGTTTTGGCTAAAACTAATACCAGCCTGCGCCACGGGCAATAACCTTGCCCAAATGTCGCCCACCGATTATCGTAAGCCATGTCATTCATTACCTCCGAACACCTCTTCGCCCATAAATACGATATCGACGATATTCTGGCCGCGCTCTGCGGTAATGCCCCACGCGTACTGGATACCCGCACCGGCACTTTCTCCGCCACCGCCCCGGCCGATGCTCCGTCCAAAAATCTCTTCACGATCGAGCCTCTGCCGGAAAGCTACCTGACCGAGATCAGCCAAAGCCCCGAACGCAAACACCTGACCGACGACGAGCAAGCTGTTCTGGACACCTGGCTGCAAACCTCCACCATCGCCACACTGTCGCAGCATTTTGCGCAAGGCCGCACCGGCGGCTGGCTGCGAGAGCGCGTGAAGGAAGCCGCCCTCGACTGGCTCGACAGCCACGACCTCATCCCCCCCTCCATGCGCCACATCAACCGCAACAAAATCGCGGCCACCACTAATACCGCACGCAGCGTCACCATCGAATCTCCCGATTTCTAAAAACAATTAAGTAAATAACAAAAACCTTCATGGAACCCACCCTCTCCGCCCCCCTCATGTCCCCGTGGCTTACGGTCTTTATCATTATTGTCCTACTGGTCATCTCCGCCATTTTCTGCGCCACCGAGATCGCCCTCCTCTCCTCCAGCAAAGCCCAGCTCCACCAGGCCGCCCGTAAAGGTAACAAGCGCGCCCTTATCGCGCTCAATCTGCTCAAGCAGCCCGACCAAGTCCTCGCCGCCATTCTGATTGTCATGACCATCATTCCGGTCGCCAGCTCGGCCATGGCCACCAACCTGCTGGTCAGCCTGTTCGGCCCGGTCGGTATGGCCTATGCCACCGTCGCTCTCGGCCTCACCATTCTGCTGTTGGCCGAAGCCCTCCCCAAAGCCCTCGGCACCAAGTACCCGGAAGGCATCACCCTCGCCCTCGCCATCCCGATGAGCCTCATCGTCAAGGCGCTCAGCCCGGCCACCTGGGCTATTAAACAGTTCAACACCGGTATGCTCAAACTCATTGGCCTGGGCGGCGATAACGGCCCTACCTTTACCGAAGCCGACCTCCGCGGCGCCATCAATCTGGGGCTGGAAGCCGGCGCTCTCGGTACCAACCAGCACCGCATGCTGGATGCCGTGCTGGACCTCGACACCATGACCGTTGCCGACGTGATGATCCACCGCAGCGCCATTGTGGGGCTCGATATCTCAACCCCCGCCGCCACCCTGCCGAAAGTGCTGGGCAGCCTCTATCACAGCCGCGTGATCGTCTACGAAGGCCGCCCGGAGAACCCGATCGGCATCCTCTATGTCCGCGACTATCTCACCGCATTGGCAAACGTCGCCTCGCGTGCCGAGATCACGTTAAAAGACCACCTCCGCCCGCTCTACTTCGTGCCGGAAACCACCCCGCTGGGCCACCAGTTGCTGGAGTTCCTGAAACTCCACCGCCACCTGGCACTGGTGGTAGATGAATACGGCGACCTGCAAGGCCTCATTACGTTAGAAGATATTCTGGAGGAGATCGTGGGCGAGATCGCCGACGAACACGACCCGGTGGAAGACACCCCGCACGCCGATGCAAGCGGCTCCATCGTCCTGCTCGGCAACAAGCCGGTGCGCGCCGCCAACCGCGAATTCGGCTGGGAACTCCCGACCGACTCCGCCGTCACACTGGCGGGTCTGATGATCGAACAGCTCGGCCACCTGCCGTCGCAAGGCCAGTCGCACCAGATCCAAACCCCCGGTGGCACGCTTACTCTCACGGTCGCCACCAAACGCGGACACAAAATCGAGAAGATCCGCATCACACCCTCGGCCAAGGTTTCGGCTCATGCGTAGCGCTATTGTTCTCGCCGCCCTCGCCCTGCCGCTCGCACTGGGCGCCTGCAAAAAAGAGCACGCGCAAACCGACTACACTGCCGCCCCCGGCCCCGCGGCAATCGGCGATGTTCTCAACTCCGCCCTCACCGCCTCTCCCGCCAATCTGGTGCCGTATCTGGCGGCCGATACCGCCGCCTCCGCCATCGCCGGTGATATCTATCAGGCGATGATCTCCTACGACAAAAACCTGAATCTGGTACCAGAGCTTGCCGAAAGCTTTACCGTCAGCCCGGACGGCCTCCACATCACCTTTAAATTGAAGAAGGGCCTGACCTTCTCCGACAGCTCACCCCTCACCAGTCGGGATGTCTCCGCCACTTTCCACGCTCTTATCAACCCGGAGACCAAAACCCCCTACGCCGACGATTACCTCCGCGTCAGCAAATTCGAGACACCCGACCCCCTCACCGTCCGCGTCAGCTATAAAGAGGCCTTCGCACCCGGCCTTTCCAGCTGGGCGGGGCTCATTGTCATGCCCGCTAAAGTCATCGCCCAAACCAAATCCTTCAACGACACCAAGCTGAAGGACCAGCCCCTCGGCTCCGGCCCCTACGCACTCACCCGCTGGCGCCGCGGACAGGACGTGCTGCTCACCCGCAATCCCTCCAGCACCAAAGCGCCCTTCATCGCCCAGCAATACCTGCGCATCCTGCCAGACCAATCGACCCAATGGCTGGAAATGAAAGCGGGCAACCTCGATACCGCGCCGCTGACACCACTCGCCTATACGCGCCTCACCGATGCCGACTGGTTCAAGAACAATTACGCCACCTACCGCTACCTCAGCAGCGCCTACACCTATCTGGGCTTTAATTTAAAAGACCCTCTCTTTGCCGATAAACGCGTGCGCCAGGCCCTCTCCTATGCGGTAGACCGCCAGGGCCTCATCAATGCCGCCCTGTTCGGTCAGGGCGAGCCTCTGGCCAGCATCTTCAAGACCGGCACCTGGGCCTATAATACGTCAATAGAACCCTATCCGTTCAACCCCGAAAAAGCCCGCGATCTGCTCAAACAAGCAGGCTGGACCATGGGCAAAAACGGCGTGCTGGTGAACAGCAAGGGCGAAGAGTTCCGCTTCACGCTCAGCACCAATCAGGGTAACGAGGTCCGCCTCAAAACAGCCCAGATCCTCCAGAAATTCTTCGCCGATGTCGGCATCGTGATGGACATCCGCGTGCAGGAGTGGTCGACCTTCCTCACCAACACCGTCCAACAGCGCAAATTCCAAACGTTGCTGATGGGCTGGACACTCCCCGCCGAACCCGACCCCTACGACGTCTGGCACAGCAGCAAAACCGCCCCGGCCGAGTTCAACATTATCAGCTTTAACAATAAGGAGGCCGATGCCGCCATCGTCGCCTCGCGCAGCACCTTCGTCCAGGCCGAGCGTAAAAAACACCTCGACCGCCTGCAGGAGATCCTCCACGACGAACAACCTTACCTCTGGCTTTACGCGCCCTATGCGCTGGAAGCCGTGCACAAGCGCATCGTCGGCATCCAGCCCGCGCCAGCCGGTATCAGCTATAATTTCGACGAATGGTACGTCCCAAAAAACTGGCAGCTCCGCCCGCTGCTGGTACAGTAAAAAAGCCCCTTTACGGGGCTTTTTCTTAACAAACATAATTACTGCGTCAGGCTTGCGGTATTGGCCACAGCATTCTGCATCCCGCCAACAATCGCCGCCGTCGCTACGGTCTGCAGCATATCGCTGCCACCACCGCTACCGCCACCACCTGCCGCCTGCTGGATAACCGATGTCGCTGCTGCTGTAACAAACGAACTGGACAGACCACCGAACGAGTTGCTGGCCGTGGCCATGCCACCCTGCATCCCCATCTGCTGCATCATCACACTGCTAAGAGACGAACTGAGCAAACCACCAAAATTCCCCATCGCACCACCGGCACTCAATTGTTGCATGCCCTGCATCACACCGGCGGTAATAGCACCCTGCACCATGCCACCCAGCATACCGTCAATGCCCATGGCGTTGGTTACGGCGCTGCCGATCATGCTGCCCAGGCTCGCCGAAGCCAGACCCTGAATATCAAACCCGTTGGCCTGCGCCATCCCAAGAGAGTTGATCATGCTCTGTGCCTGAATCACTTGCGACAGATCCATCCCCATCGGGTTGGGGGTATCGTACTGCAGCGCGTGGCTAGCCTGGAAGGGCATAACACTGAGCATTGCGGCCATCAGCAGGCCGGTCATGCAGGTGCGGGCAATGAGTGTCATGAGGTAATCTCTTTCTCTACCCCTTTATACACCCTGCCAATACTGTATGCAATCAATAACCTGACAGGTTTTACTACCTGATAAACAAGCGATTCTAAAAAGGCTATCGCCAGGGTTTCGGCGCCATGCGCCGCTCGCTGCCACGGGTATAACCCTTCAGGTAGTTCACGTCGCTGGCACGGTCCATATTCAGTGGGCGGCCTTGCATGGCATCCAGCTCGCCCAAACGCTCCAGCTCACGCCCGTTATAATTGGTCAGCGTGCCGCCGGTGCCGTTCTCCAGGTCATACAGATCAACTCCGTCCCCTGCCCCTAAAACCGGCCCGTTCGGGCGCGGGCGCTGCTGCACGGCGGGCGCTAGCGCGTCGGGCAATGCCGCCGGAGCCGGTCGCGCAGCAGTCTTGTTGTAGTCAATGATAGGCCCAAGGCTGGAGGCATAATTCGGACCCCGGCACGCAGCCGAAGGCGGCACTTTAAAATCGGTCACCGCGCCGGCAATCGCCAGTCCGGCTTCAGGCGGCACACATTCATTGGTTTGCGCATGCACCGTGGCGCTCAACGCCATAGCCGCCATAAACCCAAGTGCCGAAATCCATTTCATGGTCTCATCCTACGCCACAATTCCATCAATTTCGCCCCCTCTCTTGGGGCTTTTAATATTCCCCCCACCCTCTGCCGCGCAAACGTCACAACCGTTACCGCTCAACTTATAACCAAGGAAAAACATCCATCTGCCTAATATGTATACTTAGCTCTTGACCCTAAAGAAAAGCCATGGCAGGTTGCAGCCAGCATAGAGCCCTAAATCGGTATTCACCGTTCCGGGTCTCCGCCTGGAAACGCCTGAAAACAAAAAATAAAATTAATAAAAACCACAGGGGAAAGACGAACAGAAATGAGCAAGCAGATGACGACTCAACACAGCAATCTCGACACCATGGTGCGCGAATCCCTCCGCGACAAAATTCTGAATGGTGAGCTGGACGGTGGTTTCCACCTGTCCGAGCTGAAGATCAGCAAGGACTACAACGTGTCCCGCACCCCGGTACGCGAAGCTCTGTGTGCTCTCGCCGCCGACGGTCTGGTCGAAATGGTTCCGCACCGCGGCGCCTTCGTGACCCACGTCCCGACCAGCACCAAGGTAGACCAACTGCAGTCCTACAGCCTGTTCCTCGGTCTGGCTGCCAAACTGGCTGCCGAAAAGGCCAGCATCGAAGCCCTGATGGACCTCGAAGCCGCCTTCTCCTTCGCACAGGATGATTCCATCCAGAGCAACCAGTACCTGCAATCGCTGGAAGTTGCACTGGAACTGATGGAAAAGACCGCCTTCAGCCCGACTGTTTCCGAAGCCATCAGCATGGTCAAGCGCCGCACCAACATGGCCGAACTGTGGGCCACCTCGGTCGGTCAGAAGAAAGAACTGAACACTCACCTCATCACCCTGCTCGGCGCTCTCAAGCGCAAAAAGGGCGACGCTGCTGAGAAGACGATGCGCCAACTGGCCACCATCGCCATCAACAGCTGGATGACCACCCGTAAGATCGCCATCCCAGCGGTTACGGAAGGTGAAACCACCGATGAAGCCCCGATGTACTCCCGCACCCGCGCCGTGCAAAAGGCCATCGGCAGCCAGCACTAGGCTGACCACCACCTTGCAAAGCCCCTCACGAGAGGGGCTTTTTAATTGCCAAACCAAACACTTCTGCGTAAAACCACCCCCAACGCAGTATCTCGTATTCGTTTTTACCGAACCGGCCCCTGGGGCCAGAAAGATGTTCGCCATGAAGGCTCCAAGCGTTCAACCCAAGCCTCGCTACGATCTCAATACCTTTATCCCGTTCTCAGACCTGATCAAAATCGGATTGAAAAACGGAACTCTGACCAAGCAGTCCATCCAGTGTTTCCACCAAGCACTGCATAACGCGCAGCACGGCAGCAGCAAGCCATATGTCGCCGAGCGGTTTTACGCGTACATACAGCAGCACCGCGAGGGTCATATCTCACTGCACGAGCTGTACCGCCTCACCGCAGGCCTCATGCAATACGCCAGCGCATTGGCAGCCAATGCCCTGCGGGAAGGCCACCTGATCCAGGAAAGTTGGAATCCGAGCGATGGCTGGCATCCGGTGCTGAGCCGGATGTTCACCCTCGCCCACACACCGGTGAAACCGTTCACAGCTATCGACAGCTACACACTGACCCGCATCATGAACACACCGGAAAAACTGCTCGTCTATCTGTACGATATGTTCGAGTATTACACGAAATCCAAGAGACGCCACCGTAGCGAAGGGTTTTGCACCCTTCCCTGCCCAGAGCCGGGCGGCGACATCCTGCTCGGACGTCGCCCCAGCCAGGAGATCGTCTTTCATTATCAAAGGGAAAAAACGCCACGCATGTTCGCCATGACGCTGACCCCGCTGAAAGACGCCTCACCGTTGAGTGGCTACCGTTACCGGCTGACCGCCAAATGGAACACGGGAGCCGACCAGCCTGACGCGGCGTTTGGTATCGAAGAACTGCTTATCAAAAGCCAGACCTTCGGACCGATGAAATCGCATTTGCCCTTACTCGCCCAACGCGAGGAAGAGCAGCACACACTCTTTGCGTAAACCTGATAAGGCGCCGCCCCTGCGGCGCCTTTTTCTTGTCGTCGGCGCGTCAAGGGTGTACACACAACTATCGCTCACCGGAGAAACCGAAATGTTTACACTTCAGCTCTTCTTCGCACTGCTCATCGGCCATGCGGCCATCGACTTCAACCAGCAGGAATTCGTGGCGCTCTACAAGTCGCATAAGAAAAAATGTCCTCATGTCCACGAGACGGTCTGGGGCTGGAACCTGACCGGCCACACACTGCCCCATGCAGGCGCCGTATGGCTCATCACCGGCAATTTTGCGCTGGCCCTTACCGAGTTCGTTGCGCACACCGCCATCGACTACGGCAAGAACGAAGGCTATTACAACTTCCACGTCGACCAGCTTCTGCATATTCTCTGCAAACTGGCCTACGTACTGATCATCGCCTCCGGCATCACCGCCGCCGATCCCTTCTTCATCAGCCACTTCCAACGCTGATGCCGTACCACAAATAGCAAAAAGGCGCCGTACTCACGGTGCCTTTTTGCTTGCCTACCACCCCTCTTAAGTATACACAAAACATCAATCACGTTCTTTTCCCGGTCTGTTCACAGGAGCACCATCATGGCCGACACATTCATTTCTCTTCCGATTATCCAGATCGATATCGAAGAACTCCGCCCACAGAATCAGGCGTATTGCAGCGACGAAGACTTCGCTGTCTTCCTCACCAACCTGCAGCACGTTCTGGCAGGCAAGCCACCCGAAACCGACTTCCAGCGCTGCATCGCCGACAGTCTCAACGCGTTTTATAATGAGGAAAAGCAGGACGGCGAGATCACGCTCAACAGCCTGATCGATGAACTCGGCCAACTCGCCGAGTGCACCAGCATCTTCGCCTCCAAAAGCATGGCAAGCGGCCAGTATTCACACATCTGGGTTCCTGCTCACCATGGCTGGCACAACTGGCTGGCCTTCATGGAATACTTCACGTTTCCACGCGACTCTGATGAGGATGTTGAGTGGAAACCGACCTTTAATCCGGAAACGTACAGCGAGGGCAGCGCGACAGAACGCCTCGGTAAACTGCGCCAGTTCTTCGATACGGTAGCCGCTAAGGCGAAGGAATCCGCCATCAATCAGAAACAGGTCATGCCTGTTTATACGGTGGAGCTGCAGAAATTTCCCCTGCAATTGGTCGTCCATGTTCTTCATGCCGACCGCAAGGACGATACCTGCACGCTCATTATCCAGAACATGGCGGATGGCAGTTTTAAGCTGACTCTCAAGTGGAACACGGCTAACGGTCAGCTCTCGAACTTCATGGGGGTTCACCACCGTATCATCGATGCTCGTCGGCACGACGAGCACGAGCCGATTGATCCGGACACGAACCACCCCCTCCCTCCCCGGGAATGCTCGCTACAGATTCAGGTCTAAGCGCATTTCGCATCAAAAAGGCGCCGTACTCACGGCGCCTTTTTCCATGTCCTAGCCCGCGCCCAAAACATGCTTTGTCCCAGCTTCGGTGGCTATTCTCCCCCTGGGCGTCCGCTGCACAAACCCCAGCTGTAACAGATACGGCTCCACCATATCCTCCAGCGTATCCTCACTCTCACCGGTGCTGGCCGCCAGAGTGCCAAGCCCCACCGGCCCGCCGGCAAACTTGCTCACCAGTGCATTCAGGTAACGCAGGTCGTTCTTGTCCAGACCAATCCCATCCACACCCAAGCGCATCAGTGCATGACGCGTCGTCTGCAGGCTCAATTCCGTCTCTCCGGCCACGGTGGCAAAGTCACGCACGCGGCGCAGCAGGCGGTTGGCGATGCGCGGTGTCCCGCGGCTGCGGGCGGCCAGTTCCACCGCTGCTTCCACCGCAATCGGCACACCCAACAGGGTTGCCGCACGGCTCACAATGCGCTGCAAATCACCTGCCGAATAAAACTCCAGCCGCCCGTGCACGCCAAAGCGGTCGCGCAACGGGTTGCTCAGCATGCCCGCGCGGGTGGTGGCCCCCACCAGCGTAAACGGCGGAATATCCACGCGCACCGTGCGCGCCGCAGGCCCCTCGCCAATGATGATATCCAGCTTGAAGTCCTCCATCGCCGAATACAGCACTTCTTCCACGCTGGTGCTCAGGCGATGAATCTCATCAATAAATAACACGTCATGGGGCTGCAAGCTGGTCAGAATCGCCGCCAAATCCCCCCCCTTGGCAATCACCGGCCCGCTGGTAGAGCGGAACCCTACCCCCAGCTCTTTCGCCAGAATATGTGCCAGACTGGTCTTCCCTAAGCCGGGAGGCCCCGCCAGCAAAACGTGGTCTAACGCGCCGCCGCGCGCCTTGGCACTGCCGATAAACACCTGCAGGTTATCGCACAGCTCGGGCTGCCCGGTAAAATCAGCCAGGCTCTGCGGGCGCAGCGCATGGTCAACCTGCTGCTCTTCCGGCAGCGCAATAGGAGAAAGGACAGGAGACAGCAACGGTTCGCTCATGCCCTTACTCTACACCGGTTCTCTTGATATTTGTAACAACAATAAGCACCACCCGCCCAAAAAAGCGCCACCCGAAGGCGGCGCATATCTCTCCAGCCTAGGCCAGTGTCATCACTTCACCGGGTTTCAGCGGCACAACGTCTACATTCCGGCGCTCACATTCGGCCACAAAGTGTTCACAGTCGGGCGCAAGTACCGGGAAGGTCGCATAATGCAGCGGTACGATCTTGGCGGTCTTGAAGTACTTTTCCGCCGCAATCGCTGCCGTTTTGGCATCCATGGTGTAGGTTCCGCCAATCGGCAGCAGCACCACATCGGGTTTATACAGCTCCTCGATCAACGCCATATCGCCAAAAATGGCCGTATCCCCGGCGTGGTAAATCGTGCTGTTACCCATCGTAATCACCAGTCCGGCAGGTTCGCCCAAGTACTCACCTTCGTCGCTCGCACTGGTGTGCCAGGCCGGTACCAGCGTCACACTCACGCCGTGCCCTAGCACTAATGTCCCACCAAAATTTGCTTCGATCGTATCGTTCACACCCCGACGATTCAACCACCGGGCCAACTCCACAATCGCCACCACCGGAATCGCATTGGCTTTCGCAATCGCCACCGTATCGCCCACATGGTCGCTATGCCCATGGGTCAGCGCCACGTGCGTCACGTCCTTGGCGGCCTTCTCCCAGTCCATCGGTGCGGTACCACTACCGGTCAAAAACGGGTCGATCAGCAACGTAAAACTGCCGTCTTCCAATCGGATCGCGCTATGCCCCAAATACTGTAGTTTCATAAATATGCCTTGTGTTCTTAATTATCTTTATAAAGCAAAATCGCGTGCCGTTAGTTCCTTAGGCAGCCTTACGTAAAGCCACTCGGAACAGCTCTTCAAACGGCGCATCGGGGTTGGCTTTCAAGGCCTCGGTCGCGGCACTTTCGGCAATCTTCGGCTGATACCCCAGATTGATGAGCGCCGATGCCAGATCGGCGGCCTGCATCGCCACAGCCCCTTGCGCGGCCACGCCCAGCGGCCCGAATTCAGTGATCTTGCCGAGCTTGTCCTTCAACTCCACGATGATTTTCTCGGCCATGCGCTTACCCACACCACTGGCGCGCGCCAAGGTAGCGGGCTGGTTCAGGCTAATCGCCTGCTGCACTTCCGCCGGAGAAAAACTGGAAAGCAGTGACAGCGCGAGCTTCGGCCCTACCCCGCTCACGCTCGTCAGCTGATTGAAAAAACTCCGCTCTTCCACGGTCGCAAACCCGAACAATGTCAATGCGTCTTCCCGTACATTCAGCACGGTAAACACACGGGCCTGCTGGCCGCTGGTCAGGGTGGAAAGCGTACGCGTGGTGCATAGGGCTTCGTAGCCCACACCCGCGCAGTCAATAATGGCCGAAGTCGGCGTCAGGGCCAGCACAGGGCCAGATAGCATGGAAATCATGTCCCTACGCTATCACAATTGGCTTCCATCACAAATATTTCCGCTAAGCCGCTTCGCCTCACTTGACGCCTGTGGATAACTTCCCTATACAACCTGCAACTAACAGTTGTTCAGCTATTGAACTCCGAACCACCCGCCCGAAACGTCTTACCAATACCAACTCTTTCCTGTTTGGGAGAACGCACGCCAATGGGTTCCTCGTGCCCTTTGTCGCCGTGTAACTCCCCGAGGGTGATGCTAGGTCCGCCGCATTATCTGGCTCCCCTCGCCTCTTGGCCGCAAGGCCGCAACCGGCAGGGCTTCCCCGCCACCACATCAGTGGACCCCCAAAGTCCCTGCCGGTTTGTTTTCGAATGTGAAGATTATTCCCCGTAGTCTTCACACCGGAAGAAGCGCACGTCCCCGCCCGGACGTGCGCTTTTTTTTCGTTTTCTGTAAAATCTACTTCGCTAAAACCCGCGCAAACGTGCGGTGGTGCGCATGGGTCAGTGCCACAGCCAGCGCGTCGGTAGCATCGGCCGGCAGTTTGCCGCAGCCGGGTAGTAGCACGCCCACCATATGTGCCACTTGGGTTTTCTCCGCACCACCTTTGCCCACCACCGACTGCTTCACCAGCCGCGCGGCATACTCATGCACCGGCAAACCGTGCTGGCTCGGCACCAGCAGGCTCACGCCCCGCGCCTGCCCCAGCTTCAAACTGCTGCGCGGGTTCACGTTCACGAATACTTCCTCCACCGCCGCTTCAGCCGGAGAATACTGCTTGATGACCTCACCGATCCCTGCCGCCAATTGCGCTAAACGGTGCGGTAACGGGTCACTCGCCTTGGTCGTCACGCGCCCGGCAGCTAAAAAGGTATGACGGTTTCCCTCCACCGCGATCACGCCATAGCCGGTATGCTCCAGCCCGGGGTCGAGCCCTAAAATCACCGTCCGCCCGACACCCGACATCGTAGAGTTTCTTACTTGGCAGTAGCTTTAACGTTCACAAGCACGTCTACGCTGTCCCCAATTTCACTCGAAGATGCCCACTGCCCCTTGCCCACGCCAAATTCCTTGCGGCTCAGCGTCAGCTTGCCGTGCGCATCAGCCTTACCGTTCGCGATCACAAGAGTGAACGGTAAGCTCACACCCTTGGTCACACCGGCAAGCGTCAGTGTACCATCCGCCACGTAACCGTTACCTTCCTTCACGATGTGCGAGCTTTCAAACACCGCTACAGGGGTCGCCGCCACGTTAAAAAAGTCACCGCCTTTAAGCGTGCCATCGCGGTCATCATCACCGCTGTCCACGCTACCCAGTTGAATATCCACCTTGATCTTCGATCCGGCCAGTTCCTTTTCATCGAACGCGATATCTGCAGTCCACGTCTTGAACGCACCCTTCACCGCCTGACCATTAAAGCTAGCCTGCCATTCCAGTTTGCTGGCTGCGGTATCCACCGCCCATTGCGTCGCCGCAAAACCCTGCCCTGCAACCGCCAGCATCCCTGCCACCATCATCATGCCGTAACGCATCGTCCTACCCTTTCGGTTCTTTGTTATTCGCTTACAGTAATTAGTGCTTGCAGCAGCAATCTCCGCCACTCTTGCCGCAGCGGGCCGGCAGCATACGGGTCAGAATCTCGTCCTTCACAATAAAGTGGTGGAACAGCGCAGCCCCCACGTGCATCGCGATCAGTGCCATCAGCAGGTAAGCCCCGTATTCATGAATATCGCCCAGCACACGGCCTGCAGCGCGGTCAACCTCACCCAGCACAGGCACCGGCAAACCAAAGAAATTCGGGTGATATCCCTTGGCATCCGACATCAACCAGCCGCTAAACGGCATTACAAACATCAAACCATACAACGCCAGGTGGGTGCCATGCGCAGCCGCCTTCTGCCACAACGGCGTGCCCAATGGCAAACGCGGCGCCGGGTTGGTAAAGCGCCAGAACACGCGGGTAAACGCCAACACCAACACCAAAATCCCAAACGATTTATGCAGCTGGATCACCTGAAACTTCAGCGCCAGCGGCTGCACATCGCCCATCACCAGTCCGGAAATCAGCATCCCGACGATCACCAGCGCCATCGCCCAGTGCAGGGCTTTATCGATAGCGTTGTAACGTTCAGCAGTCGTCTTCATGGCAAACTCTTTCTTCTGTTGGCGCACCTTGGCAAATAACGCTAGAATGCTAACAGCCCCTCGTTCCGCTGCCAAGAGAGTTACGCCCATGTTACCGTATGCCTGCAACCGCATCCTGTCCGCCCTGCCGCTGCTGCTTGGCGTGACCATCCTGTGCTTTGCCGTCATGCACCTGGCACCAGGAGACCCCACGCAGCTTATGGGAGACCTCGACCCCAAAGCCCACGCCAACGCCGCCATGCAGGCCGCGTACGGGCTGGATAAACCCATCTGGCAGCAATATCTCCACTGGCTCGGCAACCTCCTTCAAGGCAACTTAGGCACCTCGCTGGCGCCGGATGGCCGCCCGGTCTGGGATAAGATCGCCGAAGCCCTCCCGCTCACGCTCTGGCTGAATATCTCCGGCCTCCTCCTCACACTGCTGCCGGCCATTCCGCTCGGTATCTGGGTCGCCAGCAAACCCTTCGGCCTGCGCGATGGTATCTCCACCCTCGTCCTCTACCTCTTCCTCGCCGCCCCCGGCGTCTGGCTGGCCCTGCTCGGCATGCAGTTCTTCGGCATCACGCTGGGCTGGGTACCGCTTTCCGGCCTGCGCAGCTTTGGTGCCGAGAACTGGTCATTCGTGCCCCGCACGCTCGACCTTCTGCACCACCTCGCCCTGCCGCTCGCCGTCGGTGTTACCGGCAGCATCGCCGGCATCACGCGCTTCATTCGTGCCAGTACTATCGAATCCTTGCAGCAGGACTACATCCTCACCGCCCGCGCCAAGGGCGCAGGTGCGGTGCGCACGCTCATCCATGCCCTGCGCAATTCATTGCTGCCGCTTATCACCATCCTCGGCCTCAGCGTGCCAGGCCTTATTGGCGGTAGCGTGATTCTGGAAAGCCTCTTCGCCCTCCCCGGCCTCGGCCAACTCTTCTTTACGGCAGTGATGATGCGCGACTACCCTACCATCATGGCACTTCTCACGCTCGGCGCGGTCCTCACCTTGCTCGGCAACCTGCTGGCCGACCTCGCCTACGCCTACGCCGACCCCCGCACCACCAACTAGCCAACACCCACCACAAAAAAAGACCGGCCACCCTAAGGCAGCCGGTCTTTTTCGTGATTACACCGAGGCCGGATAGTCCTCGGGATGTTGCGCCTTGTAGTCTGGCCACCAAGCCGCCGGATCAACGACAACCTTGCGATCCACCGGCATGATGTCGGGCAGAATCTCGTCAAACCCACGGTCATACTGGCGCCTTAACCAACGGTCAGCTCCCTCAAGCCTGAGCTTGCGAGACCTCACCCGCAGTATCTGCTGGCAATCGATAGGTACGCCCATTTCCCCGGGGAAACGCACGCCCAACCACCGCAGTTGCACACTCTCCAGCGGGTTTCCCCGCCGGTGTTGGTCAAGCAGAAAGGCAACGCCGTACTTAATGAGCTTTTGCTCCATCACGTAGTGGCTCGCCTTGCCGTTCTTCACTTCACACAGCATGTGCTGGCCGTCGCCGCCCATCACAAACTGCATGTCCGGAGACTTCGCGGTAATGAACTTACCATCGGGCAGCGGTATTTTCGGAAGCAAAGGCTCAGCCTGCATGTTCTGGGGCAACCTTGCGGCTGCCCACATCACCAGTTCACGTACCGCCTGCAAAGTCCAGTGGTACACAGCGGGGTAACGCTCAAGCAGAGCCAGATGCCTGCGCGGCATCTGCTGCAAGACCGTATCCAGCTCAGCCTCAACCATGAAAGGATTTTTCAGGTCGAGTATCCAAGAGTGCTGTTCCAGAACGAGCTTAAGCAAGCCATGAACGACAGCACCGCGGTCAGCAATAAACATCTGGCGTTCATAAGGAACACCATACACAGGTATCTGAAGCATGGTAACTCCATCAAAAGAAGGGGAAAGGGGAAGATCAGACGCACAGTTACGCCTGGGAGAAACGTAAGCAATGCAACGAATATGTTTAGTATAAACGTTAGAATCCTTCCTACAACCCCCTGCCCACACCTTCACCACAAAACACAAAAAAGAGGCTGGTAGCATAAAGCTACCAGCCCAGTTACCGTGGAGACATGTGCGTGCAAATCAATCCACCACGGGAATGTGTGTAGGTAAAACGGAAATGATCCGGAGAGATTACGTTTACCCCCGGCAAAAGTTCCCTCGTTTACGCCGCGCGTTCCAAAACCCGCCGCAAGGCCGGGGTCGGCACCACCTGTAAAAACGCATGCCAGGTCTGCGGCAGGCTGGCTAAGCGCTCTTCTGTCAGCCACAGGTACAGCAAATCCGCGCCGCGCGGCACCCACGGCTTGTTCAGCAATTCCATTCCAAAATCCTTTAGGTCTTTATCGCCTTTCAGATTATTGGCGTACTGGCTGGCCAGCACCGTGTTGTCCCACGTCAGCAGGCCGCCCCGGCTTTTCGGTACCACATGGTCCATGGTCGCCAGCGTATGGGTCCCCGCGCCATGCAGTTTCAGTTCGCGCCCGGTGTACTGGCACAAACCTTTATCCCGCACATATAGGTTCCCGATATTACACGCCGGCACACCATACAGCCCGGCATCGGTCACATAATCCTTTACCGCCACCACACTGGGCAGGCGCATCTCCAGGCTCGGGCTATGGGCGTAGGTCTCGCTCCATTCCACCACCACATAGCGCCCCAAACACAGGCCCTTGATAGTATCTTCAGCGTTTAAGGGCTCCAGCGGATAGGTAAACGGCGTATAGTCCGCATTCAGCAGTAGCGTGCGGTGGCTATTAAAGACGTGCGCAGGAACATTCGCAAGGGAAGCGCCGGTCATGTTACCTGCTTCCCGCATATTCAACACCAGTACGGTAGTTGTTTCATACTGCTATTATGGGATGCGATGCCCTAGCCATCAACCCCCATCCCCGCTATGCTGCGCGCATGAGTACATGGCGTGTGGCAGGTTTGATACTGGTTGGCATAACCCTGCTGGCGGCGCTGTTGGCCCCGTGGCTCACGCCGTTCGGCCCGAACGACCTTCACCTCTACGACGTCCTGCGCGAACCAGGCGCCACCTTCCTCCTGGGTACCGACGGCCTCGGCCGCGACGTTCTCACCCGCCTGCTTTACGGCGCCCGCACCAGCCTGTCGGTCGGCCTGGTCGCCGTGGGTCTCGCTACAGGCCTGGGCATCCTTATCGGCACCGCTGCCGGTATGGGCCCGCGCTGGCTGGATGCCGCCCTGATGCGCGCCACCGATGTCATGCTCTGCTTCCCCACCATTTTCCTGATTCTCGCCGTCATCGCCTTCCTCACCCCCAGCTTAATGAACGTTATGGTCGTCATCGGCGCCACCGGCTGGATGGGCATCGCCCGCCTCGTCCGCGCCGAGGTCCTTAGCCTCCGCGGCCGCAGTTTTGTCGAAGCCGCCACACTCGCAGGCGCGTCCAACCGCCGCAAAGCCCTCAAACACATCCTCCCCAACGCCCTGCCACCGGTCATCACTAGCATGAGCCTCGGTCTCGCCGGCGCCATCCTGACAGAAGCAGGCCTCAGTTACTTAGGCCTTGGCGTGCAGCCCCCCACCCCCAGCTGGGGCGCCATGCTCACCGAAGGTAAAGCCGTGATCGAAGCCGCCTGGTGGCTCATCACCTTCCCCGGCCTCGCCATCATCTTCGCGGTACTGGGCTTCACGCTGCTCGCCGAATCCGGTCCCAAAAAAGCCTAACCCCAACACCCACTTGCATTGCAGAGGTCCTGCACCTATATCTGGACGTGCAGTACCTATAAAAAGCATTTTACAAAACAGGGAGAGCCCTTAAACCCTTTAACTAAGGACTCTCACAATGGAACATATGACCATCAAGCAGCTCGAGTCGGAACTCGCCCGTGCCATCACTGCCCTTCAGGCGTTGAACACGAAAGAGAACCAGGACCTCGTTTCGGCCTATATCGACGAGATCAAAACCGAGATCAACAGAAAGACCGAGCTCGCGCCTCACGGAGGCAATGCTCATGCAGCATGAACCCGCGAACGACAACCATGATTTCATGGAATTTGCGACACTGATCGCTTACCTGCGCCGCGAAAAGCGCAGAACGAAACCGGCGACATGACGTCGCCACCGATCGCCCCCGACCATGATGGTCCGGGGCGTTTCGTTTGTTAAGCTAACTGCAACTGCGCCAGCGCCTTGTACAGCGGGCTCGTCTTCATCAGTTCGGCATGGCTGCCGCGCGCCACAACCCGCCCCTTATCCATCACGAAAATCACATCGGCATTCTTCACGGTAGAAAGCCGGTGCGCGATCGTCACCACGGTGCGCCCCTTGCCCACACTCGCCAATGCGTTCTGAATCGCCGCCTCGCTCTCGCTATCCAGGTGCGCGGTGGCTTCGTCCAACAGCAATATCGGCGCATCGGCCAGCACGGCCCGGGCAATCGCCAAACGCTGACGCTGCCCGCCACTCAACTGCACACCCTTCTCGCCCACCGGAGTATTCAGCCCTTTCGGTAAGGCTTTCACAAACCCGTCGGCATGCGCAGCCTTCAACGCTGCCCATACTTCGTCATCGGTCGCCTCCGACCTTGCAAACCGCACGTTAAACGCCACCGTACCCGAAAATAACGGGCTTTCCTGCGCCACCAACGCAAACTGACTGCGCAGGTCATTCAAAGCAATTTCACGCACGTCTACGCCGTCCAACGCCACCGTGCCATCAGCCACATCATCCAGCCGTAAAAACACCCGGAACAGCGTCGATTTCCCTGCCCCGCTCGGCCCCACAACCGCGACGTTCTGCCCCGCCTGAATCACCATATCCAAAGCATCCAGCGCGGCCGTTTCATGCCGTGCCGGGTACACATAGCGCACGCCTTTAAGCGAAATTCCGCGCCCGCCCTTCGCCACCGGCAGCGCCTTGGCCTTCTTCGGTTCAGCAATCTCAGCCTTGCTGTCTAAAATCCCTATGATCCGTTCAGTCGCCCCCAGCGTTCCCTGCCAGGCGGGCCAGAAGTTCCCGATATTGCTCGCAGCATCCGCCGCAAAACCTAAGTACAGCAAAAACGCCATCATATCGCCCAGGCTCATGGTACCCGCAATTACGCGCACGCCGCCCAGCCACACCACGGCAATCAGCGCCGAAAAACCTATCACCACATTCACCGCCACAAAGCCCGAACTCACGATCGAACGCTTATCGCCCAGCCGTGTAATCTCGCGCGTTTTGCCTTCAAACGTCCCCATCAAACGTGGCTGCTGGCCATAGGCCATCACGGTACGGATATTCGTCACCGTCTCCTCAATCTCACCGGCATAGGCCGCCAGATTATCCTGCTGTGCCCGCGCTAACTTGCGGATGCGCTGCCCCAGCACCTTGCCCATAATGCCGATCGGCGCACACGCCGCCACCAGAATCGCGGTCAGACTTGGGCTGGTATAAAGCAGCGCCAAAAGCGTACCGATGCCTAAAAAGATCCCGCGCACCAGCTGCGGCGCCGAGAATCCCAGAAACTCACGCAATGCATAGGTATCCGCCGTCATGCGGCTCACAATCTCGCCGGAGCTCCGGCTCTCAAAAAAGCGCACATCTAAATGCAGCAAACGCGCCGTTAAACGGTTGCGCAAATCGGCCAGAATCCGGTTCCCGGCAAACGCAATGAGCCACGTCCGCGCGAACAGGCTCACCACCATGACCACCACGGTGCCGAACATCATGCCCGCCAGTTTCGCAAGCTGGGCCGTATCACCGGTCTGCAGCGCCGTGTCGAACATATGCTTCAGGTACTGCGGCAATGCCAGCATGGCGGCAGCACTCACTATCAGCATCAGGCTACCGCCCAGCAGTCGCCATGTGTACGGAGAAACCAACTCCCACAAAAACTGCTGGGTACGCGCCTGAGTCACTTTATCAGCCTGTTTCTTGGCTTTTTTCTCTACATTCCGAACCATGACAACCTTCTACGCCTCCAACCGGTGTCCAGCAACCCACTTGCGTCAAACGGCCATAAAAAAAGGGCCGCAGCCCTTTTCTTTACTCATGAACGATAGTGCATTTAGCCTTACCATTTAAAGCATTCACAACATCACCCACCTTGCACACCATCAGCGGCATATGGTTTTCGCGGCAAAGGGCAATCGCGGCACCATCCATCACTTTCAGGTCGTCCACCAGCACGTCTTTGTAACTGATGTCGGCAATATGCTTGGCATCGGCATGTTTCGCCGGGTCTGCCGTATAAATCCCATCAACCTTGGTGGCCTTCACATAAATTTCCGCCCCGATCTCAATCGCGCGCAAAGCACCGGCCGTATCGCTGCTGAAGAACGGGTTACCAATACCGGCCGCAAACAATACCACGCGGCCCTTTTCCATGTGGCGCATGGCCCGACGACGGATATACGGCTCAGCTACGGTATCAATCGCCAGCGCGCTCATCACACGGGTTTGCACGCCCTGACCTTCCAGCACGCTTTGCAGCGCAAGGGCGTTGATCACAATGGCCAGCATCCCCATTTGGTGGGCTTGGGCGGCAACAATACCGGCCGCTGCCGCTTCATTACCACGGACGATATTCCCGCCCCCGATAACCACACCAACCTCAATACCCATCTCAACAAGAGATTTAATCTCACCGGCAATGTCTTCTACAGCGTGAACGTCAAACACCTTTTCGTGCTGGTCACCGGCAAAACGTTCACCGCTTACCTTCACAACAATACGTTTGTAATCCATTTACTTATCTCCCTGCAAGTGATCCATCCAGATATGCTCACCATACACGGTCTGCAACGCAAGCGCCAACCACTTACGCTCAAACTCCGACAAAAACGGCAGCACAGCCTTAAAATCCTTCGCGTCTTTTTCCCGAATACCTTGGCTCTTGATAAGCAATGCAATGGCAGGGTTCAAAAACGGCAAACGCTCCACACCGGCCACAAAGGCTTCTTCCACCGGCATTTTTACGCGGGCATCGCCGTCGTACACCCAGTCTTCGCCTTTGGTATTCATCAGCAGAATTTCATAAAACGCCTCACCATCGCGTACATGCAGGGTCGTGACAGAAGCCTCAGGAATTTCATCCTCCCCCAGTTCCACTTCACGGTCACCGACCATCTTGTACCACAACGCTTCCGGCCATACTTCGCGCCATTCCGGCAGGTCTTCACGCAGCACGTAAATATCTACGTCATGGTGGTCGCGGGTTACCTGGCCGATGGTCCCGTCAATCGCCCAACCGCCACCAAAACCCCATACGGCAAACACATCTTCCAGCGGTTTGGCGATAGCCTTTAATTCTGCAAAACTCATTAACTCATTCTCCCGCCTGTTGGTACGTCCCTGTCTACCTGAAGCAAACACACGGCGCCGTCAACGTCATGCACGCCCAAAATCAGAAACTCACTCATAAACGGGCCTATCTGGCGGGCAGGCGCGTTCACCCAGCCCAGCACTTTACGGCCGATAAGCCCCTCCGGCGTGTAATGCACGGTCACCTGCGCCGAAGTCTTCTTCACCCCGTACGCCTCACCAAAATCCACCCAGATCTGGTACGCCGGCTTCCGTGCCTCCGGAAAAGGCTTGGCATCGACCACAACCCCCACGCGCACATCCACACCAAAAAACTGGTCCGGCGTAATTTCCGCCATCTTCGGCTCAAGCTTCATGAAAAAACCTCTCCTTCTTAACGCCAGCATCCTACACACAAAAAGAAAACCCCCGAAGGGGTTTTCTCATCGAAGGCTCGATTAAGCAGCGCCCTGTACAGTACGCATAACTTCTTCAGCGAAGTTAGATTCTTCCTTCTCAACACCTTCACCGAGGCCGAAGCGGACAAAACCGGAAACCTTGGCACCAGCCTTGGCATCGGCAACAACCTTACCAACCTTGCGGTCCGGATCCATCACGAAAGCTTGCTCAACCAGGCAGGATTCTTCCAGGTACTTGCTGACGCGACCTTCAACGATCTTCTCAACAACAGCCGCCGGCTTGCCGCTTTCGGCAGCTTGGGCTTCAAAGATGGCCTTTTCGCGGGCCAGCAGGTCTTGGTCAATGCTGTCGCGGTCAAGGGCAGCCGGGTTGCTGGCAGCAACGTGCATGGCAACCTGACGGGCAACTTCACCCACATCGCCGCCAGATACGGCAACCAGAGCACCGATCTTACCACCCATGTGGATGTAGGCACCGACGTTACCGTCTGCGCTTTCCAGCTTGGCAGCGCGACGCAGCTGCATATTTTCGCCAACGGTAGCGATCAGGTCGGTCAGAGCTTCGCCAACGGTCTTACCACCTTCAAACGGCAGAGCCTTGATGGCTTCCGCGTCACCAGCACCGGCGGCCAGAGCAATGTCGGCAACCTTCTTCACGAAGCCGGAGAAGCTGTCGTTACGGGCCGCAAAGTCGGTTTCGGAGTTGATTTCCACCATAACGCCGGTCTTGCCGTTGGACACAGCCCAGACGATACCTTCGGCAGCAGCACGGCCGCTCTTCTTGGCAGCCTTGGAGATACCCTTTTCACGCAGCCAGTCCATGGCGGCTTCAATGTTACCGTCGGTGGCTTCCAGAGCCTTCTTCACGTCGGCCAGGCCAGCGGCGCTGCGGTCGCGGAGGTCTTTGATCATTTGCGGAGTAATGGTGGTCATCGCGCTATCCCTTTATTTGAATACTTTGAACGCCCGCACCATACCCAAATTCCCCCAGAAATCAACAAAATTCAACAAACCGAGGCAGGCCGCCACATTCCCTAAGCCCTCCTAGCGCAAAACATACACCGCCCCTGTACACGAGATTCCCTAAAGAGCGTCCGGAAGTCGTTTGAGTCCGCGCCTATCCATAGATTTCCTCAAGAGAATCCCCAAGCGAGACCCGCTTAATCACCTTCACCAGCAGCGGCGCCACACTGACGATCTTCACGCCACGCAGGCTCTTGATGTCCTCACTCACCGGCACAGTATCGGTCAGCCACAGGTTCTGCAAACCGGCACCGGCCACCACACGCAGCGCATCGCCGTTGAACAATCCGTGCGTCACCACCATGCTGATACTGCTCGCTCCCGCACTGCGCAAGGCATTCACAGCCGCCAGCAGGCTTCCGGCAGTATCGATCATGTCGTCCACAATCAGGCAATGACAGCCCTGCACATGGCCCACTACAGCCTCTGCCCCCAGGTTCTGCTTCGCCTTGCGCTTGTCGACAACCGCCACGGGGTAGTCATCAGGCTGTTCATCGCCGTCGGCATCCAGCCGACGCATGAAATGCCGCACGCGGTCCAGCCCGCTGGCATCGGGCGCCACTAAACAGATATCATCGCCCAGCAAGGCACGCTGTACTACAGGCGCCAGAATATCCGCCCCGGGCAGGTTATCGCAGGGTATCTCGTAAAAACCCTGAACCTGACCACTGTGCAGATCGAGGGTAATAATTCGGTCAGCCCCGGCGGTTTCCAGCATACGTGCCACCACTTTGGCCGAGATCGGGCTACGCAGCCGCGCCTTACGGTCCTGACGGCTATAGGCCAGATACGGCACCACGATGTTAATCTCCGCCGCACTGGCACGCCGACACGCATCGATCAGCAGCATCAGCTCCATCAGGTGCTCCTGTGGCGATTGCAGGCTCTGAACGATAAAGACATTGCGCCGACGCACGCTAGCACCCAGTTCAATACCAATTTCCCCATCGGCAAACCGCTCTACGCTCACAGGATGAAGGTAACCACCAAGGCCCCACGCAATTTCCTCGCCCAGCTTCTGGCTGGCGGTTCCGGCAAGAATCACCGGCAAGTCGCGCCGCAGCAGGCTGCTCGCCACAATATCGGCTTCATCACCGTTAAAATCGATTTTCGCGCCGCTCATCGCAAAGTCCTTTTTCTTGACCCCAGAGTAGCGCAATCGAAAATAAAAAAAAGAGCAAATGCCCTTAAACTACTCCTTCCAGAGTCCAGTTTTGGAGTACATTAAAATATCTGCAAGCCCATTCCGAAAACGCCGCTTTGCCATACGCGGGCTCGTCTTCCCCAGCAAAATCTGCACCGCCAGCCACGCGCCATGCAACGCCGAAAGCAACGGCACAATGGCCAGCGCCACAACCACCAACCCGGTCAATTCCCATTTATGGGTGGCAATCCACCAGCCGCCCTGCCACACGCCGTAGGCCAGCCACGCCAGCATAGCGCTCCAGAACAGCATCCAGCTGCCGCTCCATACCTGCCTTAAAAACGTCTTCATAAAACCCGGATTACACGGTCAATACGCCGCCCACGGTCGGGCGCTCACAGTGGGTTGTGCTGGGCTGCGCCGTCGGTAACCCACGCAGACGCCGTACCGCCAGCCAACCAAAGCATGCCGCCTCAACGGCCTGCTCATCAAAGCCCAGCTCCGTAACAGGCCGCACATCAAATCCGTCAAGATGTGCCAGAATCGCCTTATTCCGCGCCCCGCCCCCACCGGCATAAATCACTTTAGAACCACCCAGCGCATTGATAGTCTCCGCAATCCCAAGCGCCGTCAGCGCAGCCAGGGTCGCCGCCCCGTCTTCCACGTTATGCGGCTGCAACCAGTGCAGAACCTCATCAAAATCGTAACGGTCGGCGCTGCGTGGCACCGGGCGCTGGTAAAAATCAACTTCGGCGAACGCCAGATCAATTAATGCTTGGTCAACGCGCCCGACCAAAGCCAGCGCCCCATTGATATCAAACTCGGCACCGGTCTTCTGCTTCACCCACGCATTTAATAACCCTACACCCGGCCCGCAGTCGCTGGCAGTCACGCCGCCATCGGGGTCGATCACGGTCACGTTGGCCACCCCGCCAATGTTCAATACGGCGCCATGGCCAATCCCGGCCTTACGCAGCATCATGGCATGGAACAACGGCACCAGCGGTGCCCCTTCCCCACCAGCGGCCATGTCACGCCGACGAAAATCGCCCACCACCGGCACACCGATGGCTTCCGCCACATAGTTGGCATCGCCCAACTGCCAGGTCAGGCCCTCTTTGGGCAGGTGCCGGATGGTCTGGCCATGCACACCGACAATCGCTGCGCCATCCAGCAGCCCACTGGCCTTCAGGGCCTCGGCGTAGGCCATGCTTACTTCGCGCTCCAGGCGCAGCACATCACTCAGCGGTACGTCACCCTTGGCCACAACGGCTAGCGCTTCACGCAACTGTGGGCTGTATTCCTTATAAAAATGGCCCTGCACCTCGCAGTGGTCACCACCATCGGTTTCCACACGCACAATATCGATACCATCCAGGCTGGTACCGCTCATTACGCCAATCGCCACAATGGGCTTGTCACTGTTCAAACTCATGCTTAAATCCTCCCCCATTTATACCCCCCGCTCAAGAAAAAACTGCCAGCCCTCAGGCTGGCAGTTTTTTGGCGAAATTTAGGCAGCCTTAGGTGCGACCCATCTTACTGCGTTTTCACCTTCTCGGTACACCATATTCAACTGCTTGGTCTCCACGTTCATGAACAGGAACGCAGGCTTGTGCAGCAGATCCATCTGCATCACGGCCTCATCCACGGTCATGGGAGAAATCTTGCTGACTTCCTTCTTGGAAATATCCGGTGCAAATTCGGCAAACTGATTTTCAAGGCCATCCACATCGGCACCATCGGCCATCGGCACTTCTTCAAATGCCAAGGGGCCCATATCGCGCAGCATTTCCTTGTATTCCTGCTGCTTGCTCTTACGCTGTTCCAGCTTGCCCTTGTACTTCTTCAATTGTTTCTGAAGCTTCTCCACGGCACCGTCAATCGCGGCATACCAGTCGCCAGCCTGGGCTTCGGCGCGCAGCATCAGGCCGCTGGCCATCACGGTCACATCGGCCAGATGAATATGGGAGTGCTTGGTGTCATGTACAAATTTAACGTCAACATCAATCACTTGATCAAAGAAAGTCTTGATGCTGTTAACGCGCTCCTCGGTGTGGGCGCGCAGGGCCTCACTGGTTTCCATATGAACACCGGCAATGCTAAGTTGCATGATATCGACCTTTCTTTCTTCGTTTCTCTCCTGCCTGTCGGGCAGCCAGAGCTTATTCTCCCAACGCAGGCTTAAAAGCCAACCATGGCGTGCTCTACAGGTTCCGCCAGCATGCTGGTGTGTAACCTGCACAGTAAGTAACGCATCATGAAACGTTCGGTTCTTTCGTTGTGCTTCCGTAACAGAAGTCTTGAGTTCCCACCCAGGGCTGGCCGTCTGCTTTCGCACTGCACCATCCCTCACCAACACCCTTATGATACGCCCCCCAAAATTGCCTTACAAGCGAAACTGAACGCCGCGTCGCTCTCATTTCGACTTGCATACTAAACTCCCTCGCCTTATACCCGTAACCAACGGCACATCTTGATTATTTTTTGTTTGCACACACACGAGGGAAAGCCGCGTGCCGTTCTTTCCAGGATATACGGGGAAAATACCATGCGAACCAACGAACTGACTGCAGAGCAGAATTCCATCTTGGCCGACATTCTCGGCTCAAAATCGAATCGGTACAGACAGGAGTTCATCGAGGTACTCCAGAAAGCTGTGCCAACGGTCAACGTCGAGGCACAGGTGGAGAACTGGGGGAACGAATGCCTGCAGGCATGCGGCTCTTACAATGCAAAGCGGCACTGATAGTCTATGACAAAATCCGAAGCAGCCATTGCGGCGACTTCGCCGTTCTTCCGGGAAAGCGACCTGCTGACAGAACTGAAGAAACGCGGTTTTAAAGATCCGGAACCGATGCTCTCGACGCTTCGTAGCTCGCTCAAGCGCGCCCGCGAAGACTTCCAGCGCGACAGTGGCCGTAGCCACAAGATTCTGTCGCCCTAACGAGGATAAAACCAACTCAGGCCGCCGCAAGGCGGCCTTTGTCTTTGTTAATCAGGAACCACTTGAAAATCGGCAAGGTGGTCTTACAATCAGCCCAAAGGCAGCTTACTGCTTATCATCATGTCGCGTTTTCAAGGAGTTTTGCATGTCCAATGCCGTTAATGCCGTCAATACCATTAAAGAACTCGAAATCGAATTTCAAAACATCGAAACGACAACCATGAAAAACATCATGGATGCCTTTGTCCGACTCAGCGAAAAGCATGGTGGCGTACCCTTCAAGTCCCTACCGGAAGAGTTCGCGCTTACAACTAAAGACGGAAAAGAATTGATACTTCACGTTCATGCAGCAACGTTCGCAACAAGCACGGGCGAAGTCGCTTTTGCCGCCACGATGTTCGATGACGCCTCCAGCCAGTTTGCAGGTATTCAAAGCAATGCACCTCAATGGCCGGAGTGGCTCAATACCATCGTGCGGCACCTGCATAATGGCACCCTAGAGGAGCTGCGCGCCCACCCGGGTATATCCCCGGTCCGCCACTAAACTGTTTTCGATTGTTCTCTCCCCAAGGCTGTCAGCCAAGGGGAGATTTTTTCTTTTGCGACCTCATATAAAAAAGAACCCAACAACGGCATACACCACGAGGAGGTTACTGCCATGACGTTTTCTTCGAAAATTCTCGCCGCCGCCAAAGCTGCTGCACCCTACGCAACCGACGTCCTTGCTGAGCGCATGCTCATTCGCGAACTCGCTGAACGTGGCCTCAAACCACTTCACGTCCTTACCGAAGCACGTGTCGCACTTCGCAAGGAGCGCGCCAAACAGGAACGCCAGTTCGTACCAATCGGCCCATCTTCTAACATGAGCCGCACGTGGGCTTACTAAGCTAAGTCACAAACGTTAGGCCGCCATATGGCGGCCTTCGTTGTTTTTAACTCGTTTTAAAATAATCGTAGATAACCTGCGCCAGATCCTCCCCGATCCCGCTTACATGGCTCAACGCTTCAAGGCTCGCACCGCGTACACCTTCCACACTGCCAAAGTGCAGCAGCAGGGCTTTTTTCTTGGTCGGCCCCACGCCGGGAATACCATCCAGACGGCTCACCGCCAGCGCCTTACCACGGCTTTCGCGGTGGAACGTAATCGCAAAACGGTGAGCTTCGTCACGGATGCGCTGAAGCACAAAAATCAACGCACTGTTGAAGGTTACCGGCAGCTCTTCCAATGTCACCTCACCGTGCGCATCTACTTTGGCCTGGAAGATCGTCTCCAACCCTTTGTCACGCTCTTCGCCCTTGGCAATCCCCACCAGTGCCGGGCACTCGGGCTGCCCGAGCAGCCCGAGCGTACGCACCACGTCCACCAGCACATTCAATTGACCCTTACCACCGTCAACCAGCAGCACATCCGGTAACCCCACAGGCCGCCCTTCGTCATCAAAGGTCAGCTCCTTCATGCCCTTCTCCACCCGGCGTGTCAGCACTTCGCGTAGCATCGCGTAGTCGTCCGGAGTGTTCTTGGTCTTGATGTGATACCGGCGGTAGCGTTGCCGCAGCATGCCTTCACGGCCCGCCACCACGCAACTGGCCACCGGAAAACGCCCGGAGATATTCGAAATATCATAACACTCCAGCAATTCCAGGCTGCGCGGTAAACCCAGCATCTCGCCAAAGCTGGCCATCTGGGTTGCCCAACCGTCATTTTCCGCGTTCTTGCGATGCAGGGCACTCATCGCGTTCTTAATGGCATGGTCTACCACCGCACGCTTGTCACCTAAGCGTGGCACCTCAATCTTCACCTTGCGGCCCGAGCTGACACTCAATGCCTCACTCAACGTCTCCACATCGGCCGGTGCGATATTGCACACCACCTGCCCCACCGCCGCACGCTGGGTGTAGTGCAACGCTAAAAACACGCGCAGGGCTTCGGCCAGTTCATCTTCGGCTTCGCCGCTGTCTTCCCGCGTACCCATGTCAAACTTCGGGTAGTACATCTGGTTACCCACGTGCTGACCGTTGCGGTAATAAAATGCCTGAATCCCCAAACGCCCGCCCTCACGCACGATCGCAAACACATCGGCCTCGGCCAGCGCATGGCTTAGCGCACTGCCGCCACTCACGTGGCTCAGCGCCTTGATGCGATCGCGTATCACACCCGCCTGTTCAAACTCCAGTTCGGCCGAAGCCTTCTCCATCGCGCGCTGCATATCCTTCAGAACTTCACCGCGCTCACCGCGCAGAAATTTCTTGGCCTGCGCCACGGTGGCGGCATACGCCTGCCGGTCGATCTTCCCCACACACGGCCCGCTGCAGCGCTTGATGTCATACTTCAAACACGGTCGCGTACGGTTCCGGAACACCGTCTCTACACAGGTCCGTAAGCGGAACGCCCGCTCCATCAGGTCCAGCGTCTGGTACACCGCACTTGCACTGGGGTAAGGCCCGAAGTAATCGCCCTTGGTGCGCCGCGCGCCACGATGCGACTTGATCAACGGCGTTTCCTCATCCGTGATCAGCACGCTCACGTAACTGGAATCATCGCGGAAAATAATATTGTAACGCGGCTTCAGGCTTTTAATCAGATTCGCTTCCAGCAGCAAGGCCTCGGCTTCCGTAGGTACTTCCACCACCACCAGATCCCGGGTTTCAAATACCATTTTGCGGATACGCACCACCATGCGCTCGGGCTGGGTGTAGCTGGTCAGGCGCGCTTTCAGGTTGCGGGCCTTGCCCACATACAGAACATCACCTTTGGCATTCAGCATGCGGTACACACCGGGAGAGGTCGGCAGATTGGCCAGCCGCCCTTTAATCACCTCAATGCCGTCGGTTATATCCTTACTCATCGGGCAAAACCTCGCATACTTCCTGTCCTCTGCCAATCATTCCCCTCAGAAAAGAGAGTTCCGATTTTGTTCCCTCTAACCCCTAAAAATATTTATCGTTTTTCAAGTTATCCCAAAATCTGTGGATAACTCTTGGGACATCTCCCCACCCCACCCCCCTCAACAGGCTGCCAGCCTCAGAGCCGACGCTTCTGCACACGTTTTAACCACTTCCTAACATATATATAAATCAATGCATTATCCGCACAATCAATGCTTGTCTTACCAATATCCTACTTGACCATCCTCAAAGCCCCCATTCTGTGGATAACCTGTCCCTCCGGCCATGAAGCCGTTGGAATGATACATATCCCCCAAATTGTATGCTTGACGCACCCCGCCCAAAGCCCGCATAACCTAAGCCCATGGGGGTTTTTTATTCTGCCACGCAGGCCGAAGGTACGCCGCAGCATATGGCGGCGAACCTGGCTTTTTCCATCGCCACGCTGCTGGCGGGCGTAAGCTTGCTGCTCACCCTTCTCAGCGGCACCTCCCAGCCGGTTCCGCTCATGCTGGCCTGCATGATTATTCTCTTAGGCCTCTGGAAACCCATGTGGTTCGCGCCCCTCACCCGGCTCTGGTACGATATCCTTAATGCCTTAACGCGTATGCTGCTTACTCTTTACTGGCTGTTGTATATTGTACCCTCGGGTCTTTATATGCAGTTGCGCGGCCACGACCCTCTCCAGCGCCAGTTTAACCCCAAAGCCATCACCTATTGGCAAGAGCCCCAACCGGCAACCGACATGCGGAAACTTGGCTAAATGAGCAAGGCACCAGTCTATATTCTCGGTATTTCAGGGCTGTACCAAAGCTCGGCTGCGGCATTGCTGAAAGACGGCGTCATCGTCGCAGCGGCACAGGAAGAACGCTTTACCCGCATCCGGTACGACAGCGACTTCCCTCACAGCTCCATCGCCTGGTGCCTGGCCCAGGCGGGTATTACGCTGGAAGATGTCACCCACGTGGCCTTCTACGACAAACCATTGCTCAAATTCACACGCCTGCTGCAAACCTATAAAGCAATTGCCCCGGTAGGCTTGCGCAGTTTCCTGAAAAGCACCGAAGACTGGCTGGCCGAAAAATTCCTCCAGCGCCAAAAGCTGATCAAGGAACTCCAGCACCACCACTCCAGCAGTACCTCCGCCAAGATCCTGTTTGCGCAGCACCACCTGTCGCATGCCGCCAGCGCCTTTTACCCCTCCCCGTACAGTAAGGCTGTCGTACTGGTGATCGATGGCCTCGGCGAGCTCGCCACCACCACGGTCGCCATCGGCTCGCAGGAGAAACTGGAGATCATCCGCGAGATTGCCTACCCCCACAGCCTCGGCCTGCTCTACAGCGCGTTCACCGCTTACATCGGCTACAAACCGAACGGCGACGAGTATAAACTGATGGGCCTCGCCGCCTACGGCGAACCCAGCTATGACGAACTCATCCGCGGTCATCTCATCCATGTGAAGCCGGACGGTTCCTTCCGTCTCAATATGGATTATTTCGACTTCACAGCCGAAGAAACGCTGACCAACAGCCGTTTCCATAAGCTGTTCGGTGGCGCACCCCGCCGTCGCGGCACCACCCCCACCCAGCGGGAGATGGACCTCGCCGCCAGCATCCAGAAGGTGATCGAAGATGTCATCCTGCGCATGACGCGCGCCTTGGCTGCCGAATTCCCAGATATCCCCAACCTCTGTCTTGCCGGAGAACTCGCCTATAATCGCCCGTCCAACAGCCGTATTTCGGCCGACCCGCAAGGCTTCAAAAACGTCTGGATCCAACCCGCCGCCGACGACTCGGGCGGTGCTATCGGTGCGGCCTACTGCGCCTGGCACCAGCATATGGGCATGCCGCTGCCAGCCAAGGATGGTATCACCGACGCCATGCACGCCGGCTATCTCGGCCCCTCCTTTACCAATCGGCAGGTAGAGCGCGCACTTGATACTCTCCGCGCCGTTTATCGCCCCATCAAAACCGAAGATGAACTGCTCGACCACACCGCCGAAGCCTTGGCACAGGGTAAGGTCGTCGGCTGGTTCCAGGGTCGTATGGAATTCGGCGACCGCGCTTTGGGCAACCGTAGTATTTTAGGCGACCCCCGCAACCCGGATACCCAGCGCAACATGGGCATCAAAACGCGCTTTACCCAGTCGCTGCGCCCCTCCGCCGCCTCTATCGCGCGGGAGCGTCTGGCCGAATGGTTCGAAACCGACATCCCCTCCCCCTACATGCTGCTGGTTGCACCGCTGCGGAAAAAGCACCTGAAGAAGAACCAGACAATGCCCGACGGCAGCATCATCCGCAGCCAGCTTCCAGCGATTACACACGCCGACAACACCGCACGCCTCCACACCGTGCAGGCCGAATCCAACCGCCGCTTCCACGCCCTGTTAAAAGAATTCGAGCTTCTCACCCAATGCCCGATTCTGGCCAACACACCCTTGGCCCGCGCCGGACAACCGATCGTCAACACGCCAGAAGAAGCCTTCCATCTCTTCATGAGCACCGACCTCGACATGCTGGTGATCGAGAACAACATTCTCTACAAGGAAGAGCAGAATCCGGCGCTCCTCCCCCACTACCAAACCCACCTCAACCGCCGTTAAACGCGCAAGAAAACCGGCCATTCAGCCGGTTTTCTTGTGCAAACAGTGTCCCGAATAAATTACTTATCCAGCACTTCTTCTTTTTGGTCTTCATATTCCTTATCGGTGATCGCGCGGCTCTGGTAAGCGCTTTGCAGATCTTGCAACTCCTGGCCCTTGCTTACGGTATTGATATCATCCGAACCACAGGCCGCCAGAAAAGCAACCGGAGCCAACATCATCAAGTAACGCATTGTCATGTCCTTTCGTTTTGTCATGACAACGCATTCACGCCTCGTCCGGTTCCACCGGTTACGAAGGTCGGTCTTCTGTCACTAAGCCACCCATCTTAAGCTCCAGTTCTTCCAGCTCGCGCAAACGGTCACGCAACGCCGCCGCCTGTTCAAAGTCAAGGTCACCGGCGGCTTTGAACATCGCCTTGCGCAGGGCCTCAATCTCTTTCGGCAGGTCCACAACCCCCAGTTTCAGAGCCTCACGAGCGGCCTTGCGGCTCGCCTGCAGCACGTCCTCTTCCTTACCGGCGCCCACGATCCCTTCGCTCACGGCACGCACCGTGCTGGTCGGCGTAATCCCATGCTCTTCGTTGTAGGCCAGCTGCTTCACACGGCGCCGCTCACATTCCGCCAACATGTTGTTGATGCTGTCGGTCATCACGTCCGCATACAGCAACGCGCGCCCATGCACGTTCCGCGCAGCGCGCCCAACGGTCTGGATCAAACTTGTCGTGCTGCGCAAAAAGCCTTCCTTGTCGGCATCCAAAATCGCCACCAGTGCCACTTCAGGTATGTCCAGACCTTCACGGAGCAGGTTGATCCCCACCAGCACGTCAAACGCGCCAAGACGCAGATCACGCACAATCTGCGCACGCTCCAGCGTTTCAATATCACTGTGCAGATACCGCACGCGCACGCCATGCTCGTTCAGATAACTGGTCAGTTGCTCCGCCATTTTCTTGGTGAGCACGGTCACCAGGCTGCGATAACCCGCCTCGGTGGTTTTCTGGATCTCCAGGAACAGGTCATCCACCTGCCCTTCCACCGGCTTGATGATCACCTCCGGGTCAACCAGACCGGTCGGGCGCACCACCTGCTCGGTCACATGGCCCATGGCCAAGGCCATTTCGTATTTGGCGGGGGTCGCACTTACATAAATGGTTTGCGGGCGGCGTACGTCCCATTCTTCAAACCGTAGCGGACGGTTATCCACCGCACTGGGCAACCGGAATCCGTATTCTACCAGCGTATGCTTACGCACCGCATCGCCTTTGCTCATCCCGCCGATCTGCGGAATCGTCACGTGGCTTTCATCCACAAACAGCAATGCATCCTTGGGCAGATAATCAAACAGTGTTGCAGGCGGCTCACCCGGCCCGCGGCCGGTCAGGTGGCGGCTGTAGTTCTCAATCCCGTTACAGAACCCGCTGGCGGCCAGCATTTCCAGGTCAAACGTGGTACGCTCGCGCAGGCGCTGTTCTTCCAGCAGTTTGCCCTGCTCAATCAATTCTGCCTGACGTTGCTTTAACTCAGCTTTAATACGCTGGATCGCGCTGTGCATCGCGGGCTTCGGCGTAACATAGTGGCTGTTCGGGTAAACCGTAATTTCGTCCAGTTTGCCAAGCTTCTGCCCGGTCAGAGGGTCAAATGCAGTGATCTCCTCCACATCGTCGCCAAACAGCGTAATACGCCACGCCTCGTCCTCTAAGTGACTCGGAAAAATCTCCACCACTTCGCCCTTGGCCCTAAAGCATCCGCGGTCCAGCACGGCGTCGTTGCGGGTATATTGCAGGTCGGCAAACTTGCGCAGCAGTGCGTCGCGGTCCAGCGTGTCGCCAACCGCCACGGGTATCACCATCTCGGCGTAGTATTCGCGCTCCCCGATACCATAGATGCTCGACACCGACGCCACCACGATCACGTCACGGCGCTCCAGCAACGCACGCGTGGCACTGTGGCGCAGGCGGTCAATCTGCTCGTTCACCTCGGCTGTCTTTTCAATAAACGTATCGCTGCGCGGTACATACGCTTCCGGCTGATAGTAGTCATAATAACTCACAAAGTATTCAACCGCGTTATTCGGAAAGAACGCCTTGAATTCTTCATACAGCTGCGCCGCCAGCGTCTTGTTGTGGGCCATAACAATGGCGGGCCGCCCCGTGCGCGCAATCACATTGGCCATGGTAAAGGTCTTGCCGCTCCCGGTCACGCCCAGCAATACCGAGTTCTTCTGCCCCTCTTCCACAAACCGCACAAGGTCCTCAATGGCACGCGGCTGGTCACCACTGGGCTGGTAGCTGCTCTGAAAATCGAATTGCACACGCCCGGCCGGAGCCGCAACGCTCATACCGTTGGCCCGCCCCGGCTGCACCATGGGCTGCATCATCGGCAGGTTTTCAATCGATTTCGCCACGCATTCACCTTGTATTTGAAATTTGCACCATAATTACGCCTTCCCGCCTCGCTCGGCAACCCCTTCACACATATTTCCTCTTAGGGGGCTTCCCAACCGCTTCGATCTACTGCATAACGCGCCGGTCACCAAGGCGTTCCAAACGCTACCGACAACGGAGAAACACCCATGAAGTTGCCAGTCACCTTCGCTTTCCTCATGAGTCGCGCCGCTCTCGACTACCGTACAGGCTTGCCGGTCCGTCGCCGCAGACGCTCCGCCTACCTGCTGACCTTACGATAATCATTCCGAAAATGCCCCGCGTCCTGCCAAGGAACGGGGCATTTTCCATGACGTAAGCCCTTGACCTTAAGCCATTCCATCCCATAATTCGGTCAGACACTTTACCAGCCCGTTTCGTTTCTGAATTCTCCCAACGGGCCTTTTTCACGAGGAAATGCCATGAAAACGAATGTTCAAGAAATTGAACTTCCGGAACTTGTGGACAGTCTCCGCGCGCTCCGTAAGTCTCCCACCACCCAACTGGCAAAGTTATTGGAAACCGCCGCTACCCAGCGTCGTTCCGGTCCACGCCGCCGTTCCTATAACGATCAGGAATGGAATATGCAGCTCGGGCACGGCTACACCCGCTCCCAGCAGGCCAACGGTTCGTTTAAGTCGGCCATCTCTCGCAACCGCAAGGCACTCCAGTCACGCTTCAAGGAATGTCTGCCGTTGTTCCTGAAGGAACACTGGTACGGTCTCATGCAGCAAACCATCGAGGCGATCAGCCGTTACGGCATCGAGCGCACCGAACTGGAAGCGATGATTCCGAAACAGGTGCGGCAGGACGTTCAAAAAGCTCTGCAAGACCCTGAGGACGAAGTGGAAATGTGGAAAGCCTACAAGCCGAAGCACCGCCAGAATGCGCCCCATCATAAGGAATGGGATGCTTTCGATCCTGATACCAAAGCCGAGAAGAAGGACGAACAGCTCACTCTTCCCTTCTGATCGTCACAGACAAAAGGCCGTCTCCTCTACGGGGCGGCCTTTTGGCATTTTCACCCTTTTACCATTGACAACCCACACATTTCCCCGCATAAGCCGACCTGCAACCCACGCCTTGCCTTACCAAAGGTGCGAAGGCGGCGGCCCAACCAAACGTTGCATATACTAACTAATACAATGGGATAATGTTATGACCAAAGTGTCTACCAACACCCTGCCGAGCCACTCCAAGCGTTCGGCTCCTAAGGCAAAAGCCACCCGTATTTTCGGCGAAAACCTCTGGGGTTCCGCCAAAGCTCCGGTTACCAAGCGTCCCACCAACCCGGGTCAGCACGGTGGCCGTCGCAAGAAGATGACCGACTACGGTATTCAGCTGCGCGAAAAGCAAAAGATGAAGACCTACTACGGCGGTATCTCCGAGCGTCAATTCTCCAACATCTACGCCGAAGCCGTACGCCGCAAGGGCGACACCAGCGAAAACCTGATTGGTCTGCTGGAAAGCCGTCTGGATGCTATCGTTTACCGCCTGAACCTGGCTGGCTCCATGCACGCCGCCCGTCAGCTGGTGAACCACAAGCACATTCTGGTCAACGGCAAGGTTGTCACCATCGCCTCTTACCGCGTTAAGGCTGGCGACGTGATCGAAGCCCGCGAAAAGACCCGCAACATCACCACCGTGATCGAGTGCGTTCAGAAGATGGACCGTCAGGTTCCCGAGTACCTCACCTTCAGCCCGTCTGAATTTAAGGGTACCTTCGTACGTATGCCGGTTCTGGACGATGTTCCGTACCCGGTTCAAATGAACCCGAACCTGGTCGTAGAATTCTACAACCGCTAAGATTCGGTTCATCCGTCAAAAAGGCTCCTCCGGGAGCCTTTTTGCTTGCTCGGTCCTCGGCACCTGAATACACTCACTCAGTTTCCACCGGAGGCCACCCTATGCTTACCGTTCAAGTCCCCAACTCCTATCACCTCACCCAATGCGGTCTTTCGTATATTCATCTGCTGGATGGCTATCGGCTTGACGCTGCCAAAGGAAAGTCCACTGTCCATATTGTAGGTATGGATGCTCTCTACAAGACTCTCGCCGAACATGTTCTCTGCAAACCAGAGCAACTAAATGGCGAAGAACTCATGTTCCTGCTTAAAAGGATTAACGGCAGCGAAGCCGACTTCTGCGAATTGCTCAAGATACAAACGGTTCAGTTGAACAACTGGAAAAAACGCAGCCATCATGCCCTCATGCCTCTCGTAACCGAAGTGACAGCCCGTATGCTACTGGGCGAAATGCTCGGTTGCTGGCGTCTGGTATCAGATATTCTGGAAGGGTTGCATGACAGCATGAAAAAGCCCTACCTCGCGCCAGATATTCTTTTTCTGCGTCGCTCAGACGATGGCTGGGAAGTCGCCAGAGGTTCCTAATTCCTACCATCGACCTTTTACAGTCCGACTCGCCCCCGTAAGGGGCTTTTTTTATACCTACGCAACCTTCCCCGCTCCGCCGCGTTAATTCCAAAAGGAGACTCACATGGAAGACCTCGGCAGCACACTCGTCTATCTCATCATCGGCTACATCTGTGGCGTGTTCTTCGCGCCGGATGTCATCTCGGCTAACTTCATGAACACCAACTGGTACAATGTCTGGACATACGCCTGGATCTTCGGCTGGCCCTTCATGCTGCTCTGGCACTTCCTGGCACCGCTTTTCACCGCCGCCCCCGCCGTGGTGGTGGTCAAACCCTAAAAACAAAAAGAGGCCGTTTCCGGCCTCTTTTCTTATCCGCTTATGAGCGGCTGACTTTCAGCAAGACCAGGAACTCCGTGTCCTGATTGCGGTTGTCCGCACGTTGGAAGATCTCACCCATGCCAGGGATGCGGCGCAGGTTCGGCTCGTATTCGTTATTAATGGTGGTGTTGGATTCGATCAGACCACCGATCGCGTAGATGCGGCCATATTCCACCATCATATCTTGGTCGATGAGGTTGTTGGCCAGTTCCGGCACGGCGTTCACAACCGGGTCGGTATCACCAATAGAGGTGCGGATCTGGGTCTCACCGGCCTTGGTCGCAAGGCTCAGGCGGAAGCGCAGTTGCACACCATTCTTACCGATGAACGGCATCACCGACATAACCGTACCGCTGTTCTTGAACAACGCCTTGTCCTGACGGCTACCGATCACCACTTCACCGGTGCTGGAGGTGTTCTGGTTCACTTCGGTTTCAGCGTAGCCCAACTGACGGGTCACAGCCACACGTGAGATCTGGTTGTTACGGGCCAACACGCTCGGCGTGGAGATGGTGTAAACATCACCCAGAGTCGCCAGGCTTTGCAACACAAGCGCCATATCACCGCCCTTGCTGGCCATGGTGAAGAACCCACCTTGCACAGCGCTCGAAGCCGCATTTAAGGTCTGGCTACGTGTATCAGCAAAAAAACCAAGATTATTCAGAGCGCTACCAGTAACTTCACGTCCATTCAGCAGTACATCTGCGCCACGTTTGGTAGATTTATCCCGAATCAGCGCCACAATGCGGGCTTCTACAATGATCTGGCGGTGAGCCGCTTCCTGCACTTGGCTCAGATAGCCTTCGATCTGACGGTGCGCTTCCGGGCTGGCACGCACGGTAATCAGGCCCGCACTTTCGGTCACGCGGTACCACGGTTGGCCATTGTCTTCCGGGCTAGTGTGGTCAGTGCTTTGCGGAGAGGTCATGCTAATTCCTTGGCTACCGCCGATCACGGTGACACTCACACCGTCCATTTGGGTCCCATTTGCACCAAACAGTGCATTGTCGGCCGGGCCGGAGAGCTGTTCCGGCGGCGGCAGCAGGCCGGTCGCACCGATATTGGTGGCCGAAACGTTAGCCGAGGTCAGCAGTTCACCGTTCATGCCCACACCGGTTGCCTGCAGCGTACGGTCACCGGCGCTGGTGTTCCCGATTTTGATCAGGTCGCCCAGCGTATCGCGCACTTGGGTCCAGACAGTATCAATATAGTCCGTATCCAGCTCGGCACTGGTGCCGTTGTTGGTCATACCGGCCGCCAGCTCGGGGTTAAGCTCGGCCTTAGAGATCATGCTACCCTTGCGGTTGCTCTGACCGATTTCCAGAACATAGCTGCGCACGGGAAAGCGCGTGATGTACCATACGCCGTTCACGTAGTTGTAGTGGTAGCCAGCCTTGCTCAGCACCAGGTCCATCATCTGCTGGAAGTTCGCACCGCTGTGTACCACGGTCACGGTCTGGCCGCGCAGGCCTTGCGGAATCACAACGCTTTCACCAGCAGCATTGGCCAGTTCCAGAATCACGCTTTCCAGATCACGCCCAATGTAGGCCACGTCAAACGGCGGTAAATCCGGTTTTTTCAGGTGAATTTCGTCCTTCACCAGCACGGGGCTGCCGGTCTGGATGCGCTGCATATGGAAAACACCTTCCCGCAAGACGCTGCGGGGCTTGATGGTAGAGCGCGCATCTTCCAGTTGCTGGTCCGTTGGCGGGCGCACTTCATCTTCATACCCGGCACAACCGGCCAGCAAAATCGCAATCGCACCGGCCATTTTCAGAGAGTTGGTCAGGATGCCGGTTTTCATCAGGGCATGGCGTGTCATGGTCGTTCTCCTAACACTAGTAATACGTATCGGTGACCAGCAGCACGCGGGTCCCGGCAAAGGCAGTTACAAACAATTGGGTGCCGGTCATGTTCTTCACACGCTCGGTCAAAAGGTCACAGAAAGACCCGAAGTCGGCTTCCGCGGTCAGGTTCACGCGCTCGGTCATCACACCGGCATTTTCCGGGCTCAGGCGCCATTTCACGGTCCAGGGGCCTGTATAGTTGGCGGCCTGCTGCACAATCTGGGTCATCACGTCACGCAGGGTCACGTTGCTCACATCCAGCACAACCTGAATTTTCTCCAGCGATACATTGCGCGGTTCACCACCGGCTACACGATCTTCCACGGTGGTAGCACTGGTGGTAACGGCCGAAACCGACACATCGGCACTGCCACTCGCCACTGCCAGCAAACCGTCGCGGGCAGCACGGAAAGCCGCTTCCGCCTCTGCCGCCGTCGGCGCAGCCACAACGGTATTACCGTCAGTAACAACAGCCTCTTCAGCCTGTACAATCGATACAGCCACTACAGCCGCCATCAGCGGAAAATATGCCAAAAGGCGGCCAAGTGTCTTAAGCCTGTTCATTGCGCCTAATCTAACCCGACTTTCCCGCGCGCGTCACAAACCTGCCGCCTTGCGCACCAGCATTGCGGCAAGCGCCGTTGCCTCGCGGCCACAAATCCCCCTACACTACCGCCATGACACGTCGCCGTTCCTCCAAAAACCGCCCCCTTATCAACCCGATTCCGCTGTCGCTGGCTATCGGCATCGCCATCCCCGCCGCACTCACCTGGGCCTACAGTCGCACACTTAACTTCGCCCCTCTCTGGGTCTGGCTGATAACGCTCAACCTCACCCTCATCGGCCTGATGGGCAAAGACAAACTCGCCGCCCAGAAAGGCGGACGCCGCACACCGGAAGCCTCCCTGCTCATTCTCACACTTCTGGGTGGTACCCCGGGCCTGCTTATCGCCCGCTACCTGTTCAACCACAAAACCAGCAAAGAGAGCTTCCAGTACGGTATGTTTGCTATTTTCACGCTGCAATTCATTCTCGTCTGGTACTTTTGGCCGCAGATTTCCCCCTATCTCTAGCAATTTTCTAGAATCTCCACCCGAATTAAGGTAAAAACACGCCATGAATACTCACGATATCGCCGTAATTGTCCTCGCCGCTGGTAAGGGTACCCGCATGAAGTCCGACCTGCCGAAGGTCTTGCACCCCATGGCGGGCATGCCGATGCTCGGCCACGTACTGCACGCCGCCCGCACGCTTAATCCTTCTAAAACGGTCGTTATTACCGGTTACGGTGCGGAAAAGGTCGAAGACTACTGCCAAAAGCATTTCCCGGAAGCCGAATTTGCCCGCCAAACCGAACAACTCGGCACCGCTCACGCCATCATGCAGGCCGAGTCCGTTCTGAAAGACTTCACCGGCACCGCCGTCATCGTCTATGCCGACATCATGCTGTCCACCCGCCCGGACGTTCTGCCGACCCTGATGGAGCAGCACAGCAGCAACAGCAATGGCCTCACACTGCTTACCGCCAACGTGCCCAACCCCACCGGCCTGGGCCGCATCTTCCTCAAGAATAACATCATCGTGAACGTCGAAGAAAAAGACTGCACCCCGGATCAACGCAAGATCACCACCGTCAACCCGGCCATCCACGCCATCCCTTCCCCGCTGCTGTTCAAGCTGCTCAAACTGGTCAAAAACGATAACGCGCAGAAAGAATATTACCTGCCGGACATCATCGCCCTCGCCCACCAGAACGGCGCACCGGTGATTACCGCCGAGGTCCCCTCCGACCGTGCCGAGCTAGGCATGAACAGCCGTGCCGAAGTGGCCGAAATGGAAACCGTCTGGCAAACCCGCAAACGTGCCGAAGCCATGGCCGCAGGCGTCACGCTGGTCGATCCTAAAACCGTTTACTTCAGCGCCGATACCGAAATCGCCCCCGACGTCACCATCCACCAGAACGTGGTCTTCGGTGCAGGCGTCAAAATCGAAACCGGCGCCACCATTCTGCCGTTCTGCCATATCGAAGGCGCGCACCTCCAGCGCGGCGCCAACGTCGGTCCCTTCGCCCGCATCCGCCCCACCTCAGTGGTCGGAGAGAACGCCAAGGTCGGTAACTTTGTCGAACTGAAAAACGCCACCATGGGTGCCAAGGCCAGCGCAGGCCATCTCACCTATCTGGGCGATGCCACGGTCGGCGAACACACCAACATCGGTGCTGGCACCATCACCGCCAACTACAACCACAAAACCCACGCCAAAGCCAAAACCGTCATCGGCAACAATGCCAGCGTCGGTAGCAACAGCGTGCTGGTGGCTCCGGTCACGCTGGGCGACGGTGCCTATACCGGCGCGGGTACCGTAGTCCGCAAAAATGTCGAAGAAGGCTCACTCGTCTTCACCACACCCGACCTCATTACCAAAACCGGTTACAGCAAGTAACACCCACCGCCCGCAGGGGCGGTTTTGTTTGGCTGCTGCCCACCCGACAGGCACAAACACCCCTGCAGTCAAAGCAACCACTTTTCTGCCTTCTGTCATCTGTTACAATCCACCATCGAATGGGGAGAACAGCATATGTGTGGCATCGTTGGCGTCGTCAGTAATCCAAGCGCGAAGGATATCGTCCTGACCGGTCTGCAACGCCTAGAGTACCGCGGTTACGACAGTGCCGGTATCGCCACCCTCAATCCCTCCGGCACCATCGAGCTCCGCCGCGCGGTCGGCAAGCTGCAGGCCTTGGTCACCGAAACCGAATCCCACCCGTTACAAGCCACGACCACCGGTATTGGCCACACGCGCTGGGCCACGCACGGCGCCCCCACAACCGCCAACGCCCACCCGCATCTGGGCCAGATGGGCAAGCATAAGCTCGCCGTCGTGCATAACGGCATTATCGAAAACTATCAGGAACTCCGCGCCGAACTCGGCCAGCTTGGCGCTACCTTCCATTCCCAAACAGATACGGAAACCATTCCCTACGTCATCGCCAATGCCCTCAATCGCAGTGCCGAAACCCTGCCTCAGGCGGTACATGCCGCCACCCAAAAATTCCGTGGCAGCTTTGCGTTTGTGGTGATGGCCGAAGACCAGCCGAACATCCTCACCGGCACACGTCGCGGCGCACCGCTGTGCGTCGGTATCGGCGAAGGTACTAACTATCTGGCGTCCGATCCTCTCGCGCTTGCCGGCCTCACCAGCAAATTCATTTTCCTGGAAGACGACGATATCGCCACAATCACTCCGCAAGGTGTCAGCATTCTCGATGGCAAAGGCAAACAGGTGGAGCGCCCGGTCAAGACCCTCGACCTCTCCGAAGACCTTACCGGTAAAGGCACCTTCAAGCACTTCATGCTGAAAGAAATTCACGAGCAACCCGCGGTTGTCTCGCGCCTCCTGCAAACCTACACCAACCCGACCGACCTCAGCCCGATGCTGCCGTTGCAAGGCATTAACCTTGCAGGCATCACGCATATCAACATCATTGCGTGCGGCACGGCGTATTATGCATCACTCGTGGGTCGTCACTATCTGGAACAGTATGCCCGTATTCCGGTGAACGTGGAGGTCGCATCCGAATTCCGCTACCGCAACCCACCCTACCAGCAAGGCGGACTGTTCATCGCCGTCTCGCAATCCGGCGAAACTGCCGATACGCTGGCCGCATTGGAGCACGCGAAAGCCGCCGGACAAAAGATTCTCGTTTTCACCAATGTGACCACCAGCAGCATGGCCCGCGCAGCAGATGCCGTGGTCGACCTGATGGCGGGTCGCGAAGTCGCCGTCGCCAGCACCAAAGCCTTCATGGCAATGTCGGTCTCCCTCGCACTCTTCGCTCTGCAACTGGCCAAAGCCCGAGACCTCTCTGCTGCCGAGATTGTTGAAGCCTCCCGCGCTCTGCGTACCCTCCCTGCCTTCCTCAGTTCCCAGATCGCCACCACCAAACCGCTCGAGGACCTGACCGAGAAACTGTTGGAAGCCGGCAGTATGCTTTATCTCGGCCGTGGCAGCCTGGCTCCCATCGCGTTCGAAGGCGCGCTCAAAATCAAAGAGATCGCCTACATTCATGCCGAAGCCTACGCCTCCGGCGAAATGAAACATGGCCCCATCGCCTTGGTCGATAAATCCTTGCCGGTGGTAAACCTTGCAGCCTCCACCGACGGACTGTTCGAAAAGACCGTCAGCAATCTCAAAGAAGTCGAAGCCCGCCACGGTCAGATCATTCTGGTGACCGACGCCGAAGGCGCCGACAAACTGGACCCCGCCAGCCGTGAAAAGATGCACCTCATCACGGTTCCCACCGTCCCCGCCTTCATCGCCCCGATGGTCTTCACCGTTCCGCTCCAACTGCTGGCCTATCTCACCGCCACTGCCAAGGGGACCGACGTCGACCAACCTCGCAACCTCGCCAAATCCGTCACGGTGGAATAAACCACCACATAAAAAAGAGGCCCCCAAGGGCCTCTTTCTATTGGACTCCTGCCTTATCCAATCCTGTCGAGAACACCCAGCCATGCGCTTCCGCAATCGGCGGCAGCACATCGCGTATTTCCTCTAATTCATCGGCCTCGGGGCTGACAGATCCCCGCCCCACCAGCTCACATCCGGCCTCCTGCGCCAAGGCATACAACACTTCCCATACGCGCATTTCTAAGGTCTCAATCCACGGATCACGACCGCCCAAAAACAGCATCGGCTTGTCCGCGCCCTCCGGCTGTCCCCAGTAAGGTACCCAGATAAGCTCACTCAGCCAGCTTTTGAGTAAAGACAGATCCTCAGTCTCACCCACAAAATCATGGTCCTGATGCAACCGCGGCCCCGGCAAGGCTTCCACCAGCACCTGCACATGCATCAGTTCATCCAGCAGAGCCCGTACGGTCGGCGGAACATCACGCCCCTGCACAAATACGCTCTGTCCGCCCGTCTCAATCATTAACGTGTCTCTCCGTTGTCCTGCCACTGTGTCATTACATCACGCAACCATGCACCTGCTTCAATTGCTACTGTCAGCAACATCGTCATGCCCTCCCCTTTGTTGCTTTTGTTGATAGGTAAAGCTTTTATTAAGCGTCTTTCACCATCCCAACGCGGTTGGCCACATTAAGTTCCTGATACGGAACGGCAACCGCCACACGCATTTCACTCGGCGCAACATCCAGTGCCCAACCAAAGCCGATCCAGCCCACGGTCACACCAATCCACGCCGCAACGAATACCTGAGTCATCATCTGTTTCCTTCTTATTAAATCAGTGGGTAAGTCACATTCACATTCGGGCAAAAGCACAGCTCTGCCTGGCAGAAAACGTCCTGTTGTTAATGTTAATTAAACGGTGGTTACACGCGGTGGACGACGGTCGTCACAGTGCCCCATATCCTAAAGCTCTGCTCAGGCCCGACCTTGATCACCGGGTAACGGTCATTCTCCGGTACAAGCTCCACCTGGCCGTTTTTGCGGCGCAGACGCTTGACCGTCAGATCTCCATCCAACACGGCAATCACAATGCTGTTTTCACGCGGCTCCACACTGCGGTCTACCACCAGAATATCGCCTTCATGAATCGATGCATTGATCATGCTGTCACCCTGAACCCGCACGAAGAACGTGCTGTCCGGGTGGTGCACAACGTATTTGTGCAGGTCCAGACGCTCATCGCTGTGGTCATCCGCCATGGTCGGCATCCCTGCCCGTACCATAGAGGAATACAACGGCAATCCGCGCCCTTTCAGGTCGACAAATTCAGCCACATCCCCCACCAAGCTCACCGGTACTCGCACCGGTACAGTGGGTTCACCAAACTTGCCCGTCCCTTTCGGACGACCAGCTCCAATACGTTTTCCGCCTCGTGTCATGAGGGTATATTCGCACACATATCAAAACCGTCAAGAATAATTATGCACAAATATCAAAAAAACGGGCCGAAGCCCGTTTTAAATCGAAGTTACAATCACTTAACTTCAACAGCGGTTTCGCTCACACTCTTGCTGGCCCACCACGGCTTGGCAATGGCCGAAGCCTTGCTGGCAGCCGCATCCGTCGCACCGGCAGCGGGTTCGATCACCGCAGCATCAACCTTTTCAGCAGCCGCTTCAGTGGCACTTACAGTCTTAACCTTAACGGTTTCAGCAACCTTCTTGGTCTCAACCTTTGCAGCTTCTACCTTTTGTTCGGCTTTGGCTTCAACCTTCGGCTCAACCTTGGCTTCTACTTTGGCCGGAGCAACATCAGCAGCCTTCTTGCTCTCTACAACACCTTCCGCGTGCGGCAGCTCAGCACCGGCATGGAATTCCACGCGGCGGTTCTTGGCACGGCCATCACGGGTCTTGTTGTCGCCCACCGGGTGCAGGTCACCGTAACCCACGGCGCGCAGGCGGTCCTTGGCCACACCGTCGCGCATCAGTTTGCGCTGGGTCGCTTCGGCACGCTGCTGGCTCAGCCACTTGTTGTACAGCTTGCTACCGGTCACGTCGGTAAAACCGGCCACAACCATCTTCTCATCGGCACAGGCAGCCAGGGCCTTTTCCACAACCTTCAGTTGGGTTTCGTGGGCAGCCGTAATGTCGGCCTTATCAAACCCGAACAACAGAACCTGATTTTCAGCATCGGCCATATCGCAAGCACTGGTCGCAGCCGCGGTCTCTTCACCGGCAGCCGGCTCAACCTCTACAGGCACAGTCGGGGTAACCACATCCACTGCAAAGGCAACCTTATATTCCTTCGGCAGAACCTGGTTCACATCGGCTTCGATCTTGTCGGAAAAGTCTTTGTCGATCACGGTACCGGAAATCATCACTTCCGTGCCATTCACCACAACGTTGGCCTGCTCCATGTTGGAGATATGCATCAGCACGGCACCCACAGCGCTGCGCCAGCCAGCCGGAGCCCCTTCAACAACCACCAGTTTGGTGCCGTCAACGTTCTCGGAGCCGTAGCGGTTGGTAGCCAGGTCCATCAGAACCTTCTTGGACGACTCGTCCGGAACATTCCCTTCAAACGCGATGGATTCGCCGGCTTTGTAAATGGTAAGAGAGTAATCTACAGCCGGCTTGGCAGTCTTGGCGGCTTCTTTCTTGACTGGAACCACGGCAGTACCGGAAACGGTGCTGCCGCTCACGTCACCGGCAATGGTCAACTGGTCTTGTACATTGGAGACTCCGAACACGCGAGTCGCAACATTTACGGCCTTGGCCTTGGCTTCGGCGTCGGGCGCTTCACCGGTCAGCACCACATCGCGGCCCTTTACGTCAACATCCGCCCACAGCAGGCCCTGCTCGGCCAGACCGGTGGTGACGCGACCGGCAATGTCCTGCTCAATGCGCGGGCTCAGCCACTGCACACCCAGCACCATAGTATAAACCAGCACGGCCAGTACGGCGGCGGTCAGCAAAAGTCGACTCATGTCTTTCTCTCCCCAATATCAACTTCAGATAGTTACAATCTGTATGCGTGCAGTATGCAAAATTACGGCAAAAGAGCAACACCCTTGCCCACGCAAGTGGCATCACAATTTGCTAAACCAAGGCTAGAGGCGGGCTTCCATCAAATCGACTTCCGCCACAAGGCGGCGCGCCGTCAACTCGTCGATCTTCTTCTCATTCGCCATGCGGTAGATTTCAGCCCGTTCGGCTTTCAGCCCGACCAATGCCAATTCGCGTTCCACCTGCTCCATTCGCAGCGCGATGGCATTCGAATCCTCACGGATGTTCTTGAATATCCGCAACCGGTAATACTCCATCACATGCGCGGCGGCCTCATTGTACAGGTCAGCATCGGCCCGACCATCCGACATCTTGTGCTGCGCCTTCTCAATTGCTTTGATCGCCGCCATCGCGGTCACGCGACGCACACGCTCGGCCCGCACACGCGCACTGCCATCAGGCAAAGCAGTAAGCCCCTTCAGCGCATAGGGCAGCGCGAACGTCGCGATCACCATGGAAAGTACAATCACACCACACGCCATCAAAATCGCCATATCCCGGTGGGGGAAGAGCGACCCGTCGGCCAGAAACCACGGCAGCGTCAACACACCGGCCAGCGTAATGGCCCCACGCACCCCGGCGAGAGACAGCACCGCCATCAGCCGGAAGTTCGCCTTATCCTCGGCCCGGCGTGCAAGCCCGCGGCGGAAGTACGCGATCTGGAACATCATCCACACCCACATAAAGCGTAGTACCACCATCCCGAAGGTCACCGCCAGAATGTACATCGCCAGCAGCGCCGGAGTGGTCTCCGCAAACTCACCGACATCGTTCACCACCTTGGTGATAATCGCCGGAAACTGCCCACCCAACAGCACGAAGATAAACCCGTTCAGCGCGTACTGCACGGTATCCCATACCGCGTTACGGCGCAGGCGCGTCACCGCCAGCACCTGCCCCTTGAATTCCATCATCCCCATGGTCACACCGGCGGCCACAGCTGCCAAAATGCCCGAGCAATGCAGCTCTTCCGCCAGCATATACGCCACGAATGGTATCAACAGGCTGATCAGCGTCTGCACACCTGGCTCTTCCCCAAACCGGCGGCTCGCCCACGCCTTGGTCCAGATAATGACCCGCGTCACACCGTACCCGATCGCGATACCACCAAGGGCCAGATACACAAACGTCGCCGCCCCGGCCCACACCGAAAAACTCCCCGTCATCGCCGCTGCCACTGCAAACCGGAAGAACACCAGCCCCGTCGCATCGTTCAGAAGCGACTCGCCTTCCAGAATATGCAGTAAACGTTTGGGTATCGGCGCCTTGGCCGCCACAGCCGAAAACGCCACAGGGTCGGTCGGAGACAACACCGCCGCCACGGCGATCGCCACGGCCAGAGGCATGTCCGGTACCATCCAGTTCAGCAGCAGCGCAATGCCCAGTACGGTAAACACCACCAACCCCAGCGATAACGCCAGAATGGGCTTGGAATCACGGAACAGATCGGCTTTCGGGATGCGCCAGCCATCCAAAAACAGCAGCGGCGGTAAAAACAGAAGGAAGAACAGTTGCGGGTCAAATTCCACACGCAGGCTGGGCACCATCCCCACCAGCACGCCCACCCCGATCTGCATCAGCGGCAACGGCACTTTCTGCTGTAGGGCACGGGTCAGAATACTTGCCGCCAGTACCGCCACCAGCAACACCATCACAACCGTCACAACACCCAAGCACGTCCCTTTCCTGTTAACACATGCAGTGTACTCGTCTCGCTACGCCAGGAACAGGAGAAACTCGATTTTTGTAAGCAAACCTACTTCTGTGTCTTTAACCACTCAATCAGATGGGCGCGGTCCGCCTTGTTCGGAATCCCCACAAAGATCATCTTGGTACCGGCCACTTTGCCCTTGGGGTTGGAGAGGTAAGCGTCCAGTTCAGCTTCGGTCCAGGTCTTCGTACCTTTCAACGCCATCATCGCCGCCGAATACTTAAAGGTCGCATTCTCGGCCACACCTCTGCCAACGATGCCGAACAGATTCGGCCCCACGCGGTTCGGCCCGCCCTTTGTCGCGGTATGGCACACCTTGCACTTGGCAAACACTTTTTCACCCGCAGCCGTATCGGCCTGAACAGAAACCACACCAGCCGCCAGCAACGCCACGACCATACCAAACAGAAGAGAAGGAGAACATGTCATAACGCCATCCCATCACAAAGGGCATGGCGTTACTTTGATAGGTGTCAATTCAGCTTATCCAATGCCACCATCAGTGGCGGCCATAGCAGCGGCCCATCAATCTGCTGCAGAATCCGCCCCGTCGCACCGTCCACAATCAATGTCGTCGGCAACATCACTTTGCCCAGTATTTGCGTGGCACGCACCTGCTCCGGATCATCCACCCAGCTTACCAATCCGGCAACACGTTCGGTTACGGTAATCTTCTCTTTGGCATAAAACACCGAAGGAGACGGATTATCCAGACTCACCATCGTCACTGCCACCTCCGGAGGTAAAGTCTTTAAGGCCTGCAGCACATTCGGCATTTCCACCATGCACGGCGGGCACCACGTGGCCCAAAAGTGCACTACCGTAAACCGTGCTCCCGGGTTCACATACGGCACCAGCGCCTCGGCCTGAAGCGCTGTCGGCATCGCCCCCGCCAGTGTGGCATCACCAGGCGCCTGACGGTGCGTCCACCAGTCCCAGCCTATCGCCAGCGCGCACAGCGCGACTAAAATACCAACAACCTTCAGCCTCATGTCTTCAGGCCCTTTGCCTGAAAATACCTGTCGAGCAACCACAAGCTGCCCACCACCATCACCGCCGAGCTACAAAACACCGTCAACCCGCCTGCCATCTGGTCGGTAAAACCATAACTATGCAGTCCCACACTCAGCAAGTTCACCCCGAACCACGACAGCGCCACCACCACCGGCGTCAACGCACTCACCGCCAGCCATCCGGCCACCGGGAAAGGCTTGAGCAAGCGGATATGCGCACACACTGCCAACCACAAAGTCAGCACCAGCGCGCCATTCTCTTTGGGGTCCCACCCCCAAAAACGCCCCCAACTCTGGCTTGCCCAGATGCCCCCCAGCAGCGTCCCTACCGCCACCAGCAGCAGCGCAATGACGCTCAAATGACGCAACACCGTCTGCGTACGGGCCTGAGACGTCTCGCCACTCCGCAACACAGCACGCTGCACCTGCGCCCACAGCGCTACGCCACCCACCAGAATACTCGCGGCATACCCGCTGGTGATCGTCAGCACGTGGGTCGCCAGCCAGAAGTTGGTGTTCAGCACCGCCATCAGCATCCCCATCGTGTCGGTGCCCTGCGTCAGGCCATGCGACACCATGACCAGTCCCACGCCGCTCGCCAGCGCCGCCGGTAACAACGCACTGCTGCTTTTCCGGAAGATCAGCCCCAGCAGCACACTGCCCCACGCCACAAAAATCACCGATTCATACAGCGTCGCCACCGGCGGACGACTCAGAATATACATCCGCGCGGCAATCCCCAAACTCAGCAGCAGCAGCCCTCCCAGCGCACCGGCGGTCACCACAAGGCCCATACGCCAGCGCTTGGGCGCCGCCAGCGCAAACAGGCCCAGCAGCATCGGCAGAATCGACAGACTCACCAGCGGATACCGCAGTGTAAACACCTCAATCGCCAGCGCATACGTGTTGGCATGTAAAGCCCCTACCTCACGCAATTCTGCCAGAATCGTATCCGCAACGTCATGTTGCTCCATCACCAACTGTTGCCACAGTTCAAACGCCCGGGTCTGGTCACCCGCCAGCGTGCTACGCGCGGCCAGCCACGGAGACGCCCACGCCAGCGCATCATGCGGCGGCGGTACCACCAGACGCAGCAGGCCATTCGGTTGCTCGGGCTGACGCGAACGCAACTGCATCACCAACTCCAATGCCTGCGCATCCTTCTGCTTGGCCAGTTCCACCAGCATCTCACGATGCTCCAGCACCTGCGCCGCATTCACATACCCTTCCGCCACGCCAAGCTTACCGGCGAGTGGCTCTTTCACGTCCATCAACGGCTGCAACAACGCAAACGTGCGCGCAACAGAGAGCACCACTTCCACCCGCTCCTGCACCTGCATCAGCTTGGCCTGCGGGCCAGAAAGCTTGGCCGCCGGCACCTGCTCCAGCGCCTGCAATTCGGCCTGACGCGGCATCAGCGCCTCCACCAGCTCCGTCACCGTATAGGCAGGCTTGGGCTGTACACCCAGCTCGGCAATCATTTGGCCATCCAGCGTCAGCAGCGGCACGCTGGTCAGCATTCCGGGGTTGAACAGCCACTGCGCCAGTAACGCCATTTCCTCTGCAAGCGGCGCCTGCTGCCCGGTCACGAACGGCACTACCGTACTCGCCACGGTCAGCAAGGGTTTTACGCGCCCCTGATGCTGCACTGGTAAGTGCGCCAGCACATCCAGCCGCTCCTCCGTCCAACCGGAGTCGTTAGCCTGCACCGAACCGGCCATCGCTCCCACCATCAGCAACACCGCCAGCGTCCGCTTCCAGAAACGCCGCTGACGCAACAGAATATGAACTAACAACCCCAAACCAATCACCCCCGTCGCCAGATACGGCAACAGGCGGCTGTCATCCTTCACCACTGCCAGAATACTGATCGGCGCCCCCTGCTCCGGCATGATGTAACTGGCCTGATAAATCGTATAACCCATCAACCGCACCGGTTCATTCATGCGTACCGTCGTGTGCCACGGCTGGCCGCCATCCGGCACGATCGTCAAACGGCTGGCAAAATACGCCGGTATCGTCGTACCCGGGTGGTCTCGGTGAATGAACTCATCCACCGTCACACTAAACGGCAAAAAGCCGAGTACAGGCCACGAAGATGGCGGCGCCGTCTCAATCTGCCCCTCGGCCTGCCACAAACGCGTCGCCACACCTGTAGCGCCTACTACGTAGCCAGACTGCATCGCGTAATTTGCCACCAACCCGCTTACAATCAGCAGCAGCACTCCGGCATGGGTCAGCCAACTCCCCGCACTGGCCGAAGAAAACGGCTGACGCACCATCTGCACCGTCAACCCGAAGGCCAGATACATCAGCAGCAGCCCGCCCCCCGGCAGCGGAAACCATCCCCCGGCCCAGAACACCAACGAATTAAAATAAAGCTGCTGCGCCACAACCAGCGGCATATGCGCCTGGGCAATTGTCCCCAGGCTGATCATCACCATCAGCGCCAGCAGTACCGCGATCAGCACCGGCACGCCGGTGGCATGCTGCCACAGGGCCATCAGCAAGGTACGGGAACGGGGGTTTATCATGGACGGGACACTAGCAAAAAGGCAGCACAACGGCAAACCTAAGCCTTCGCACCTTTTGGTTTTGCGTCCTTTTTCGTGGCAGGGGTAATGTCATCGTCATTCAAAATCCGTGCCGCCGCTCCATCCGGGTCATCAAACTGGCCGTTTTTCAACGCCCATAAAAAGGCCGTCAATGCCAAAAGCCCCAAAAACAGGGCAATCGGAATCAAGATCACCAGCACACTCATGCCTAAGCTCCCATATCCTTGCCACGCCCTACCAGTGCGGCATTGGTCACGACCATCAGGCTGCTGGCGCTCATCGCCAGCGCGGCGTACATCGGTGTAATATACCCCATCATCGCCAGCGGAATCGTCACCACGTTGTAAGCCAGAGAGATATACACATTCTGCCACACCGCACGCTTGGCCTTCTGCGCCAGTTGCACCAGCAGCGGCAACGCCATCAGGTTCTCGCGCTGAAGAATCACATCCGCCGAAAGCTTGGCCAGATCACTCGCCTGACCAAAACTCACACCCACCGGCGCCAGCGCCAAACTTGGCGCGTCATTCAAGCCATCACCCACCATCATTGTCACGCAGCCCTGCCGCGCCATGGTGGCTAAAACCTCCTGCTTGCGCTGCGGTGTCGCTTCCCCTTCAAACCCGTGAATTCCCACTTCTGCCGATACTTTTTGCACGGTCTCAGCACGGTCACCTGAAAGCACCTGTACGTTAATGTCTAACCGGCGTAACGCCTCCACCGCCGCCGCCGCATCGGCCCGCAATGGATCATCAAATACAAACATCACCGGCGCCTTATCGCCTTGCACAAACCATACACGCGGCACATCCGGCATATCTTTGGGTTCCTTCACACCGCATAGCTTGGCACTGCCCAGCAACAGGGTTTCGCCCTTGTACACGGCTTTTAAGCCCTTTCCGGCCACTTCCTCCACATCCGGCAAAGGCGTCACCACTTCACCATGGTGGGCAATGGCGACCGAAAGCGGATGCTGGCTATGGATCGCCATCCTTGCAGCCAGCTTGCGCTGAGCCTCACTTCCCCCGTCCACCAGACGCGGCTTGCCCAGCGTCAGCGTACCGGTCTTGTCCAGAATCACATGCGTGATCGTCGCCAGCTTCTCCAAAGCTTCACCGGATTTTAAAATGATCCCGCTGCGCAGCATCCGCCCCATCAGCGCCACCTGCACGGTCGGCACTGCCAGCGCCAGCGCGCACGGGCAGGTGACAATAAGCACCGCCGCGGCACGCAATACGCTTTCATGACCACCAATCCCAAGCAGCATGCACACCGTAAATGTCCCCAATGCAAGGGTATGTACCAGCGGCGCATAGCTGCGCGAGATCCGGTCGGCCAAACGCGTATAAGCATTCTTCACGGTCGTGGCATTATCCACCAAACGCGCCAGTTCGGCCAACACCGTCCCCTGCCCCACCGCCGTGGTCTTCACGGTCACGCTGGCACCCCGGTTCACCAAACCGGCCTGAACGGCTTCGTTCTGTCGAACACTCCGCGGCAGACTTTCCCCCGTCAGCACCGAGGTATCCACACTGGCACTTTCACTTTCCAAAACGCCATCTACGCCCAGCCGCTCACCTTGCCGCCACAGCACGATGCTCCCCAGCGGCACCTCCGCGCTTTGCATCAAGGTCACCTTGCCATCCTTGCCCTGCACCGCCACAAACGTGTGCTGCAAACCCAGTAAATGCTCGGCGGCGTTACGGCTTTTGCCCTTCACGCGGGCCTCCAGATAACGCCCGATGAGCAGGAAAAACAGCAGCATGATGGCGCTCTCAAAATACGTCTCGCCATATCCCGCGATCGTATCGTACAGGCTGATGGCCGACGTCAGTACCAGCGCCACACTGATCGGCACTTCCATGCCTAACCGTTTGTGCTTGATACCCTTATACGCCGCATAAAAATACGGTCGCCCGGCATAGGCCAGCGCAGGCAGTACAATCAGGGCCGAGATCCACTGGAACAGCGTCCGCGTCTCGCCTTCGGCACCCGACCACAAACTCACCGAAAGCAGCATCACGTTCATGCTGGCAAACCCGGCCACGGCCAGACATTTCAGCAAAAAGCGTTCGTCCGCATCGGCCTTGCGTTCCAGGCTGGCAGGGTCATAAGGGGTCAGGCCGTAACCGGCCTTGTTGGCCGCAGTAATGGCCTGCTCCGCAATCGCCAATGGCCCTTTCCACGTCAGTGTCAGGCGCTTGGTGGAAAGATTCAACCGTGCCTGATCCACACCGTCCACATGGTTCATGGCGCCTTCAATGCGCGCCATGCAGGCGGCACAGTGCACGCCTTCAACCATAAACTGTAACCGTTGCACACCGTCCGTGTCGGTGTGCAGGTACGTCTTCAATACATCCTGCTCAAGCGCGGTCGCCGTTGTCATAATGCTCCCCCAAACTCTCGTTTTAGTCGACGTTCACACGCTCGTGCGCAGTCAGGCTCTTGCCTTCATAGACAAAAGTGGTTTCCAGCTCCCACTGGCCCTTGTGCGGCCAAGCAATGTTCTCGGCAGCGTAAGTACCGTCGGTAAATTCCTTCAGCTCCATTTCAAATTCAGAGCCTTCACCATCCCCTATCGGACGTGTCGCCTTCACACGCACCCACGCGCCACCCAGCGGTGCGCCACGGGCGTCAGAGAGCGCATAGACCAGACGCACCGGAAAATCAGCCACATTCCGTACCACACTCCAACCCAAGCCGGCTTCGCGTGCCTGTTCGGCCAGCGTCTTGTTGTAAGCCAGGCCTTCTTCATAAGCATTTTCACTCACAATACCGGTGTTGCTTTTCAAGGCAAACCACACCATGACGATGTTCACACTCATCACCACCGCAAACACGGTCAACAAAATAACCAGCAGTTTGCGGCTCCACTTGCGGTTGCCTTTTACGCTGTAAAAAGGCTCATCCGCCGTATGCACATTAGGATTAGTAGCAGACTTCGCGCTTGTCGGAGCTTTAGCTTTCGTTGTTGCAGGCTTGCTGCCCGGCTTTTTCTTGACGACCTTGGTCACGGCGTTACTCCTCGTTGGGGCCAATGAACACCGTTTCGTAGCTGTCAGCGTGGCCCTCATCATCGGTCACGCTCAGGGTTACCGCCATATGGCTGGGGTACATCTCACCGGTGTCAGTGATGTAACGCGGCCGTTCGGCAAATACGGTGTACTCGGCCACTTTGCCCGCTTTTACGGCTAACGGCAAGGCCCCGCCGGCCGGTGCCGTCACTTGGGCGGTACGCAAGGTCACATCCGCATGGTCCATACGCAGATAGTACGTTTTGGCCGTCCACGATTTATTGATCAAACGCACGGTATAGGTATTCCGTACCGAGCCATCGCTCAGCGCCACGAACATCGGGTTGCGGTAATGCACAACACTCATGTCCATCGGAGACTTCGTCATCAGCGCCCACAGCATAACCCCGGCCACGGTCGCCATGATAATCCCGTAGATCACCGTCCGCGGACGCACGAACCGCGCATGTTGCCATACATCGGCAAACGTCGCCTTGCCGCAGGGTATCGTCCCGGCCAGATTATTATACCGGATCAATCCGCGCGGGCGCTCCAGCTTGTCCATCACGCTGTTGCAGGCGTCCACGCACAGCGCGCAGTTAATGCAGCGATACTGCTGCCCGTCCCGAATATCGATTCCCACCGGACACACCACCACACAGCGGCGGCAGTCCACACAGTCACCGGCTTCGGGGCTGTTGCCACGCGGCTCGCCACGGGCCTTGTCGTAGGTAACAATAAGGCTTTCCTCATCAAACATCGCGCCTTGAAAACGCGCATACGGGCACATATACGTGCACACCTGCTCCCGCGCAAATCCGGCCATCAGGTACGTACTGAAGGTCAGGAAGATCATCCAGAATGTCGGAATAAAGTAAAAATCGCCCTTCAGCATATCGCGCCACAGCGTGGGCGCATCCTGAAAGTAAAACACCCATGCCCCGCCGGTCGCCAGACCGATCAGCAGCCAAGTGATGTGCTTGCCTAGCTTCTTGCGCACCTTGCCAAAGCTCCAAGGTGCCTTCGCTAGCTTGATCTGCGCATTCCGGTCACCTTCAAAAAAGCGTTCAACAGTTAAAAACAGATCGGTCCATACGGTCTGCGGGCAGGCATACCCGCACCACACGCGGCCAAACAGGCTGGTCGCAAAAAACAGACCCAACGCCGCCAATAACAGCAGACCGGTGAAGTAAAACACCTCCTGCGGCCACAACTCAATAAAGAAGAAATAGAACTTGCGGTTGATGGTATCGACCAGAATCGCCTGATCCGGCGCCCCAACTCCACGCTCCCAGCGCACCCATGGCAGCAGATAGTAAAACCCCAGCAACACAGCCATGATGATCCATTTCAGACGCCGGAAGTTACCCTTCACCTTCGCCTGATACACGGGCTTGCGCGCCTCAAACAGGTTCCAAAGGCTGATACTCTCGCTATCGACGGGCGTAAGGTCCACACTCCCGCCGCGTTCGTCCTGAATCTCAACCTTTGTCATCACGCATACTCTACTCGTGGCTTGGCACAGTGGCAGAGGTCTCCACAACAGCCGCCTCACCGCCACCCAAGCCATGCACGTACACAGCCAGTTTCTTGATGTCGCTTTCGCTCAGCTTCTGGCCCCAGGCAGGCATTACACCGGCCCGACCGTTCCAGATGGTCTCAAAGCGGTCCTTGTTGCTGCCACCGTATAACCAGATGGCGTTATCCAGTGGCGGCGCACCCAGTTCACGGTTGCCTTGGCCCTGGTCGCCGTGGCAGAGCGCGCAGTTTTCGGCAAACACGGTTTTGCCGCGTTCGGTCGATTCATTGCCTTTAAAGCCATGCGCCAGCACACTCAGATAGTTCACCACGTCATCAATTTGTTCTTTGGTCAGCAGTTCGTCCTTGCCAAAGGCCGCCATCGGGCCGGGGTTGCGGGCTTCCGGGTCGGTGGTGTTCCGAATGCCATGACGGATGGTATAAACAATATCCTGCAAAGTCCCGCCATGGATCCATTCATCATCCAGCAGGTTGGGGTAACCCTTCGCACCGGCACCGCCGCTGCCGTGGCACTGCGAGCAGTTAACCGAGAACAGCATACGCCCGGCCGCCGTGGCATAGGTGCGTACCTCATTATCGTCGGCAATAGCCTGCACATCCATGCGGGCAATTTTCTCTTCAAACGCCTGTTTCTCCTGCGTGGCGTTCTGTAACTCAGTGTTCAACTGACCCACAGATGTCCAACCGGAAAGCGTATCATGTACCAACGGAAGCGCCGGGTAGTAAGCCATGTACCCAATCGCAAAAACGATGGTCGCCAGAAACACCCATACCCACCAGCGCGGCAGCGGGTTGTTCAGCTCTTCAATACCGTCCCATTCATGGCCGGTGGTCTGCACATCCGTGTTCAGCTTGTTGGGTGCTTCAAACGAAGTCTTGCGGGGGGTTTTGTCAGTGTTGGCCATGGGGGTGGTCCTTTGTTTCTTTAAAAAAGAGTCTTAATCATCAAGCATTTTCTTGCCGATATTCTGGTAGTGAGCCTTGGCACCGGGCCGATACACCCACAGCACCACGCTCACAAAAATACCGACAAAGATTACGAGACCGATGGCCGCGCAAATGGCCTTGATGGTGGCAAATTCCGCCATGGACATAACGGGTTCCATCGGTCTCTCCTTAACGGGCTTCGGGTTTGTAGGTCGAAAAGTCCACCAGCGTACCCAGCATCTGCAGGTAAGCCACCAGCGCATCCATTTCGGTCAGCTTGTCGGCGTTACCGTCAAAGTTGGCCACAACCGCCTTCGGGTAACGGCGCAGCAATTCGCTCGCATCGGCATCCGGATTCACTTGGGCTTTCAGGTCCTCACCCGCCTTCTCAATCTGCTCGTCGGTATAGGGCACACCCACCATGCGCAGGGTCTTCAAGTGATCGGCAGCGTTATCAAACTTCAGTTCGTTGTCCTGCAGAAAGGCATAGCGCGGCATCACACTCTCCGGCACCACGCTACGCGGGTTTATCAGGTGCTCAACGTGCCATTCGTTGCTGTAACGGCCGCCTACACGGGCCAGGTCCGGCCCGGTGCGCTTGCTGCCCCACTGGAACGGGTGGTCATACATGCTTTCCGCCGCCAGGCTGTAGTGCCCATAACGCTCCACTTCATCCCGGAACGGACGGATCATCTGACTATGGCAGGCATAGCAACCTTCCCGGATGTAAATATTCCGTCCGGCCAACTCCAGCGGGCTGTAAGGGCGCATACCTTCCACTTTCTCAATGGTGCTCTTTACAAAGAACAGCGGTACGATTTCGACAAGACCACCGATGCTGACAACCACCAGGCTGCCGACCAGAAGGTAAATGGCATTCTTCTCGAAGACTTTATGCAGATTCCACATGGTCGTATCTCCTTACGCGGCTTGCTTCATATAATCGGGCACCTCGGTCGTCGGAGACGTCCCCTTGCGCGCACCGACCGGCACTTCCAGGCGCACATCACCCTTGATGGTACGGTACATGTTGTAGGCCATGATCACGGCTCCCAGCAGGAAGACGATGCCCCCCAGCGCACGGATTAAGTAATACGGGTGCATCTCGGCGACGCTCTCGGCGAAGGAATAGGTAAGGAAACCGTACTCGTTATAGGCACGCCACATCAGCGCCTGCATGATGCCGCTCACCCACATGGCACAGATGTACAGGATGATACCGATGGTGCTGACCCAGAAATGCCAGTTCACCAACTGATAGGAGTACAGGCGCTCGCGCTTCCACAAAGCGGGCACAAGGTAGTAGATGCACGAGAAGCTGATCAGCGCGACCCATCCCAGCGCCCCGCTGTGCACGTGGCCAATGGTCCAGTCGGTGTAGTGGCTGAGGCTGTTGACACTCTTGATCGACATCAGCGGCCCTTCAAACGTGCTCATACCATAGAACGACAGAGCGGATACCATCAGGCGCAGTACCGGGTCATAACGCAGGCGCTCCCAGCTGCCACTCAGGGTCATAATGCCGTTAATCATCCCGCCCCAGCTCGGCATCCACAGCATGATGGAGAACACCATACCCATGGTCTGCGCCCAGTCCGGCAGCGCAGTGTAGTGCAGGTGGTGCGGCCCGGCCCAGATGTACAGGAAGATAAGCCCCCAAAAGTGCACGATGCTCAACCGGTACGAATAAATCGGCCGGTTGATATGCTTGGGTACAAAGTAATACATGATGGCCAGAAAGCCCGCAGTGAGAAAGAAACCCACCGCATTATGGCCATACCACCACTGGATCAGTGCATCCTGTACCCCGCTGGCAGCGCTGTAGCTCTTCACGCCCAGTAGGCTCACCGGCACGGCGGCATTGTTCACAAGGTGCAGCATGGCGATGGTGACGATAAACGCAAGGTAGAACCAGTTCGCCACATAAATATGCGGTTCACTGCGTTTAATAAGGGTACCCAGAAACACCACCAGATACGCCACCCACACAACGGTCAGCCACAGGTCCACAAACCATTCCGGCTCGGCATATTCACGGCCTTGGGTTACGCCCAGCAGGTAGCCTACGGCGGCCATTACAATAAACAACTGGTAACCGATCATCACGAACCATGGCAGCCACGGGTCACAGAACAACCGTGCCCGGCAGGTGCGCTGCACCACATAAAAACTGCTGGAAATCAGCACGGTGCCGCCGAAGGCAAAGATCACACCACTGGTGTGCAGCGGACGCAAACGCCCGAAAGTAAAGTATTCGGCCAAAGCTCCCTGAAAATTCAGTTCCGGGAACGCCAGCTGCAACGCGATGAACACACCGACAGCCATCCCGATGATGCTCCAGAACATCGCCATAACGGTACCGAAACGTACCACGGATTCATTATAAGCAGGGGTCAGGGCGGGAGGCATGGGGGAATCCTTTGCTTGGTTGCAGCTTTTCACCTACTCCACCCTACCGCCAACACGCTTGATTTGCGTCAATTCAGCCCCATTTCGCTGAATTTGACATCATATATGTGTGGCACCGGCAGCACCGCCGCTCCGCTGTGCCCAGCTCCTAGGCACAGCATTTTTTCATTCACCGAAGGAAAATGCGCACGTTGCGCGTTATATGGTAGTCTCAACGTCAATTCGAACCGGAAAACCCCTCGTCCGACAAAGCATTATGAAAAAATACATCCTTTACACTCTCCTCTTCCTCGGAGGCGCTGCGGCCCTTTACGGCCTCTGGTCATGGCTCAAACCGACAACGGTGGAGGTCACTACTCCCACCCGCGGCCCGGTGGTAGACGCCGTCTATGCCTCCGGCACGGTGGAGCCGGAAGTGATGTACCCGGTCGCGCCACGTGTCACGGCCCGTCTCACCCAATTGCTGGCCGATGAAGGCGATGTCGTCGCGCCGGGTCAGGTACTTGGCAAGCTCGAAGCGGCCGACCTCACCGCCAACCTGATGGAACTGAAGGCCCGCGAAGCCAACGCCAAAGCGCAGTTCGAGCGTGAGCAACGTCTGCTTCCGCAAGGCGGTACGTCTCAGGCGGCATTCGATACCGCTCAGGCCGACTACCGCGCCGCAACCCAGGCCCGCAAGGCCGCAGAGGCTCAGGTCGGGTTTACCCAGCTCACCGCCATGGTCACTTCCACCGTCGTCTACCGTCAGGGCGAAGTCGGCGAACTTATCCCCGCCAACACGACGGTCTTCTGGCTGGCCGAACCCGGCAATCTGCGCATCAGCGTGCAGGTCGATGAAGAAGACATTCCACAGGTGCAACTTGGCCAGCGTGTCCTGATGCGCTCCGACGCCTTCCCCGGCAAATCGTTCGAAGGCCGCGTGACCAGCATCACCCCGAAGGGCGACGCCGAAGCCCGCAGCTTCCGCGTCCGCGTCGGCCTGCCGTCCGACATCCCCTTCCGCATCGGCATGACGGTCGAAACCAATATCATTCTACGCACCGAAGACAACGCCCTGCTCATCCCCACCTCCGCCGTCAGCAGCGGCAAGGTCTGGAAGGTCGTTAACGGCGAAGCCCACCAATCCGTTGTCACCACCGGCGTGTTGGGGCCGGATAAAACCGAGATCCTCGGCGGCGTTTCCCCGTCCGACATCATCGTTGTATCCCCGGAAGCCGATCTGGAAAACGGTCAGAAACTCCACACAGAGATGCGCACGAAGAAGTAATCCGTCTCATGCGCCTGCTGCTCGCCATCGCCTTTCGCCACCTTATGGCCCGCAAACGCCAGAGCGTCGTCTCGCTGGCGGGCATCGTGCTGGGCGTGGCGTTTTTCATGGCCATCTCCTCACTCATGCAGGGGTCGGAGGCCGACTTCATCCGCCGCCTGATCGACAACTCGCCGCATATCACGATCTCCGATGAATACCGCGCCAACAAGCCGCAACCGGTCTACGCGGCCTATCCCGGCAGCACCATTCAACTGCGCAATTTAACACCTATGCCGGAAAACCGCGGCATCCGCGGTTATATTCAAACCCTGCAACTGCTTAAAACCTACCCCGGCGTACGCGCTTCGGCCTCGCTGTCTGGCCAGGGTATTCTTACCTTTGCCGGTCGCAACATCGGCCTCACGGTCACCGGCATGCTCCCCGCCGATATTGAGGGCGTCACCACCATCGGCCAATACATGCAGAAGGGTAAGGTCCGAGACCTGGAGGCCGACTCCAACGGTATCCTCATCGGCGAAACCCTCTCCCGCAAATACGGGGTCGATATGGGCGACAGCCTGCCCATCACCTCCGGCACGGGTGCCACCCGCAGCTTTAAGGTGGTCGGTATCTTCCGTACGGGCCGCGGCGGTTACGATGAACGGAACGCCTTCGTCACCCTTCCCCGTGCCCAGGCCCTGCTCGGTCAACCCAACCGCATCAACAGTATCATTATCAAGCTGGATGACGCCTACCAGGCCCGCACGCTCGCATCCCAGATCGAAACCGCCATCGGTTACAAGGCCGAATCCTGGCAGGAGCAATCGGAAGACATTCTCAGCACCCTCATCATTCGCAATATCATCATGTACACGGTGGTCAGTGCCGTATTGCTGGTGGCGGCGTTCGGTATCTATAACGTCATCTCAACGGTGGTGCTGGAGAAACAGCGCGACATCGCCATTCTCAAATCGATGGGCTTCGAGGCCCATGAGATCCAGACCATCTTCGTCTCACAAGGTGTGATGTTAGGAGTTGCCGGTGCCGCCGCCGGAGTACCTCTGGGGGTCGCCTTGATGACCGCGCTTCTCCAAGTGAAAATGAAAGTCCCGGGCACGCGCGAGCCCGTCACCATGCCGCTCAGTTGGGAATGGAACATCTTCGCCATCGCCATCGCCTTTGCGGTCACGGCCTCCATTCTGGCAGCCCTGCTCCCGGCCCGTAAGGCCTCAAAGATCGAACCCGTCGAGATTCTGCGCGGAGGTTTCTAACCATGAGCAAAACGCCCCTCCTCCGCACCGAAAAACTCACACGTACCCTCACTGGCGAAATCCCCATCACGCTGGTCAACCAGGTCGATGTCGCCATTGAAGCCGGCGAATTCGTCGCCATTGTCGGCCCCTCCGGTTCGGGCAAATCCTCGCTGCTGTATCTTTTGGGGCTGCTCGACAAACCCACTTCCGGCCACCTGTATTTCGACGGCATGAACATGAGCACCGCGACCGAACACCAGCGTGCCCGCACGCGCCTCGCCAAAATGGGTTTTGTCTTCCAGTTCCACTTTCTGCTACCGGAGTTTTCCGCGCTGGAAAACGTCATGTTGCCGATGCAGCAACTGAACGAAGTCCCGTTCGAGCAAGGTAAAGCCCGCGCGATCGAACTCCTCACCCGTCTGGGGCTCAAGGAGCAGATGCACAAACGCCCCCACCAGCTCTCGGGCGGTCAAAGCCAGCGTGTCGCCATCGCCCGCGCGCTTATTAACAAGCCGCAAATGCTGTTTGCCGACGAACCGACCGGGAATCTCGACTCCAAATCCGGCAATACCGTCAAACAGATGTTCCGCGAACTGACGCGCACCGAAAACTGCGCGCTCGCCATCGTCACGCACGATGATTCCTTCGCCGAACAAGCCGACCGTATCATTCATATTGTCGATGGCGTCATCCAACCGTAGCATAACGGTATGAGCACAGTTCCTATTGTCGCCCTTGTCGGTGGTACCGGTTTCATCGGGCAAGCTACCATGCACGCTCTCCTAGCACGAGGGTGTCATATCCGGCTTATCTCCCGCCATAAGCCCACGTTCTCACTACCTGACTCCGTCACGTGGCATGCCGCAGATACAGCTCACCCCGATTCCCTCATCTCGCCCTTCCAAGGCTGTACCAGCGTAATTCATCTGGTGGCGGTGCTGGCCGAGCGTGGTCAACCGTTTACCCATACCATTTTGCAAAGCACCGTGAATACGGTTCAGGCAGCTCACACGGCGCAGGTGGCCCATTTCGTATACGTTTCGGCGTTGGAGGCCAGCCCCACGAGCCCCAGCCGCTATACGTGCGCCAAAGGCATGGCCGAAAATGCCGTGCGCACATTTTATCCATTCAGCACCATTGCCCGCCCTTCACTCGTGATAGGTGATGGCGGAGGCTTTCGCCAACAGATAGACTTGCTCACGCGCTATATGCCAATCATGGTACTGCCAGGGATGGGTCACAGCCGGTTTCAACCAATAGACGTGCAGTCTGTCGCCGAAACCCTCGCCAAACAGGCTCTCACTCCGCCACACAAAGCCAAGACCTTGTTGCTTGCCGGTCCCCACGTTTATACGTTCCGCCAACTCGCGCAAACCGAGCTTTCCCGCCTTAAGCGCCAGCGTATCTTCCTGCCCTTGCCATGGTGGGTCACATGGCTTATCGCCTACGCGTTTCACATTCTGGACCGTCTCACCTGCTATCGCCTCATTCCTCTCTGGTTGTTGGTCACACCCGACCAAGTCAGTCTTCTTAAACAGGAAAACATCGTAACGAGCCCAAAATAACAGCCTCGGAACTTTATCCGCCCCGCTCCGTTAGTCTCCCGAAGTCAAACCAAAAGGAGACAGACTTATGAAACCCATGGGCATTATCATTGCCGTAGTCGTAGCCGTACTCGTGGTCTTTGTAGGCTATAGCTACCTCAACCAACCCCAGCCGATGTCCGAGCGTATCGACAACGCCGGTACCGAGCTTGGCAACGGCAACGTAGGCGAAGCCTTCGACGAACTGGGCAACGAGACCCGCGGCGACAAGCTGAGCGACGACATGAACGACGCCAAGGAAGCTGTCACCCCGGCTCCTGCCACCGCTCAGTAACTTACCGAACGGTCAAACCAGCGGCCTGTGCTTCGTCACAGGCCGCTTTTGCTATCATCTCCATCGCCCCGGTACGCAGGTAATTCTTCCGCGTCACCAGCCGCACGGTACGGTACACCGGCTCACCGTCAATCGGCTTCACAGCAAGAGTATGTAACTGACGCGTGGCCAGATGCGGCAGCAGCGTCACGCCCCGATTGCGCTCCACCATCCGGATCAGCGTCTGCAAGCTGCTCGCTTTCACCCGCGCATCCACGCTATCCACCATGCACACATCCAGTGCCTGCGCGCGCAAGCAATGCCCCTCGTCCAGCAGCAAAAGTGAATCCTGCCCGATCATCTCCATCGGCACGGCCTGTAATTCCGCCAACGGATGCGCACGCGCACACGCCATGTAAAACGGTTCATCAAACAATGGCATATCCTGTAAACCTTCAGGCTCTACCTCACTTGCCATCAGCACCGCGTCCAGCTCCCGATTCATAAGCCGGAGTAATAACGGATCCGTCAAACCCTCATGCACCATCACATCCAAACGCGGCGCATCAAACCCCACACGCTCCAAAAGTTCGGGCATCAAAAACGGTGCTAAGCTTGCAATCACGCCCAGCCGTACTTCGCCGCCCAAAGGGTCATTGTACACCTGCGCCACATCCTTAATCGCATTTACCCGTGCCCGCACCTGCGCGGCTTCGGCCACAATCGCGGCGCCTGCCGCCGTTAAAGCCACGTTACGGCTGTCGCGCTCAAACAGCACCACACCCAGTTCGTCTTCCAGTTTCTTGATCTGACTTGAAAGCGTCGGCTGACTGACATGAGCCGCCTCCGCCGCTTTGCCAAAGTGCTTATACTCGGCCACCAGCAATACATACTGCAAATCACGTAAATTCATACCCATTCACATAACCTATCAATCATCAAGAAACAATCAATTTTGCAAACACACCGCAACGCCCTAACCTAAGCTCACTTCAAGAGGAAAAAAGCACCATGACCACACTCACGACCACCGCCGGCGCCCCGGTGTCCGACAACCAGAACAGCCTCTCCGCAGGCCCGCGCGGCCCGCTGCTGATGACCGACGTCCACCTGATCGAAAAACTCGCGCACCAGAACCGCGAACGCATTCCGGAGCGCGTGGTCCACGCCAAGGGCTGGGGCGCCTTCGGCACTTTCACCGTCACGCACGATATATCCCACTACACGCGCGCGGCCATGTTCCAACCCGGCACAACCACCCCGATGCTGGCCCGCTTTTCCACAGTAGCCGGAGAACTCGGCGCGGCCGATGCCGAGCGCGACGTCCGCGGCTTCGCCCTGAAATTCTATTCCACCGAAGGCAACTTCGACCTCGTCGGTAACAACACACCGGTGTTCTTTGTCCGCGATCCCCTCAAGTTCCCCGACTTCATCCACACCCAAAAGCGCCACCCGCGTACCAATCTGCGCAGCCCCACCGCCATGTGGGATTTCTGGTCCCTCAGCCCGGAAAGCCTGCATCAGATCACGATTCTTTTCTCCGACCGCGGCATCCCGCAAACCCCCATGAATATGGACGGTTTCGGCTCGCACACCCTCAGTTTCTGGAATAACAATGGCGAGCGTTATTGGGTCAAGTTCCACTTCAAAACCCATCAGGGCCACAAACACTATACCAATGCCGAGGCCGCACAGATCATCGGCCAATCGCGCGAAACCTATCAGGAAGCCCTCTTCGGCACTATCGAGAACGGCCAGTTCCCCAAGTGGACGATGTACGTCCAGATCATGCCGGAGCTGGACGCCGAAACAACACCTTATAACCCGTTCGATCTCACCAAGGTCTGGCCCCATGCCGACTATCCGCTGATCGAAGTCGGCACCATGGAACTCAACCGTAACGCGCAGAACTACTTTGCCGAGATCGAGCAGGCCGCTTTTTCACCGAGCAATATCGTCCCAGGCATCGGTCACTCGCCGGACAAAATGCTCCAGGCCCGTGTCTTCAGTTATGCCGACGCCCACCGCTACCGCCTCGGCACACACTACGAAGCTCTGCCGGTCAACGCCCCCAAGTGCCCGTTCCACCATTATCATAAAGACGGCGCCATGCGCTTCTTCCCGAATGATACAGGCAACCCGGATGCCTACTACGAGCCGAACAGCATGAATGGCCCGAAAGAAGACCCGTCGGTGAAGGAACCGCCGCTGCGCATCTCCGGCGATGCCGACCGCTACAGTCATCGTGTGGGCAACGACGATTACAGCCAGCCCCGCGCCCTCTTCAATCTGTTCGACGACGGGCAAAAACAGCGCCTCTTCGCCAACATCGCCGCCGCCATGCAGGGCGTGCCGGAGTTCATCATCGAACGCCAGCTCGGCCACTTCGCCAAAATTCATGAGGAATATGCGAACGGCGTCCGTGCCGCACTGAAGGCGTAAATCACATAAAACCTGAGCCCCCGCATCGGGGGCCTTTTTGCATCACCCCTCTAGCGCCAACGTTCACTAAAAAGGCAGTAACATCCGATATTTGACATTAGTCAACAGCATCTCCCGTGCACAGGTTTACCGTTCCAACGTAACAGAAAGGACCCCCTCATGAAGACCCCCGCACTGGCTCTCGCAGCAGCCGTCGCCCTGACCGGCATCATCTCTGCCGCACAGGCTGAAGATGGCAACTGGCTCGTACGTGGCCGTATCATCAACGTCAAACCGACCAACAACGGCGGCGAAACGTCCATCGGCGGCAAGCCGAAGGCGGGCTCCGACACCGTTCCGGAAGTCGACGTCACCTACTTCGCCACCCCGAACATCGGTTTCGAGCTGATTGCCGCCACTACCGAGCACAAAACCCAGGTCGCCCGCGGCACGAATGCCGACCTCGGCACCGTCAAGCTGCTGCCGCCCACCCTCACCGCGCAGTACCACTTCACCAACCTGGATAAATTCAAACCCTACGTCGGCGCCGGTCTCACTTACGCCCACTTCTACGATGCCGACCACCCCGGCTTCGGCAGCGTGAAGTACGACGACTCCGTCGGTGTCGCCCTGCAAGCCGGTGTCGACTACAAACTGACCGACAAAATCTATCTCAACGCCGATGTAAAGCAGATCTTCGTCGGCACCGACGTCACCGTCAACGACACCATCACCGCCAAGGCCAACCTGAACCCCATCGTGGCCGGTATCGGTGTGGGTTACCGCTTCTAAGTCCCGGAAGCGTGATCCTGTCTCAGCAGAAAGAGGCCGCAAGGCCTCTTTTTGTGGCTCGTAAACCGGCGCTAAACGCCTTTGCTGTGCCGCCCCGCCGTACTCGCACCTTTGCCCAAGTAAGCATCGAAACACGCCGCCACAGCACGCGCAAACGGCCGCCCCTTCTCGGTCACGCGCAGAGTATCGCCCTGCCATTCGGCCAGACCATCCTGCACCATATCATTCAGGCGCTCACGCTGAACCAGCAACTCATCCAGCGCATGGCCTTCCGCCCGCATACCGCACAGCAATTGTTCAATCACGCCGCGCCGCGCCATATCTCCGGCATCCACGGCCACCCCACGTGCGATCGGTAAACCCGGTTTCTCCATGGCATCCAGGTAATCGGCCGGTGCTGTAATATTCTGCGCATAGCCTTGCGGATACTGCGAGATCGCACTCGCGCCAAACCCCAGCAAAACGGGTGCCGCATCGGTGGTGTAGCCCATAAAGTTGCGCTTCAGGTCACCGTCTTTGGCCGCAATCGCCATCGGGTCGGTCGGCAGACAAAAATGGTCAATTCCCACCGCCACGTACCCGGCCTTGGTCAGTGCCTCCACAGCGGTGTTAAAAATGTCCAGCCGCGCTTCGGCGTCCGGCAGGTTGTACTCCTCCAGCACGGCCTGATGCTTCTTCATCCACGGCACGTGCGCATAGCCAAACAACGCAATCCGGCTCGGGCGTAGTTCCTGAATATCCGCCACGGTCTGGCGCATCGTCTCCGGTGTCTGCATCGGCAGGCCGTAGAGCAAATCGACATTGATATCCTGCACACCGGCCTCACGCAGCTGCGTCACGGCGCGCACGTTCAGCGCCTGTGGCTGTACACGGCGTATCACATTCTGCACGGTCGAGTTGGTGTCCTGAATCCCCAAACTCGCGCGGTTAAAACCCAGTTCACCCAATAAAGCCGGCATGCCATCCACAAGCTGACGCGGATCGATCTCCATCGAAATCTCCGCACCCGCCTTCACATCAAACAGCTCATGCATCACCGCAAACACGCGGCGCAGGTCCTTCATCGGCACATAACTCGGCGTACCACCACCCAAGTGAATCGCCCCGACCTTCAACCGCTCCGGTAATAACGCCGCGGTACGCCGCATCTCGTCAATCAGTACATTCACATAGGCGGTAATGGTGTCCTGTTTGTTGGTCACCTTCATATTGCAGCCGCAGTACAGGCACAGGCTCTTGCAATACGCCATATGAAGATACAAAGAGGCCTCACCGGCATCACGCAGTGTTCCCAGCCAGCCGTTCACGGTGGCGGCATCCACACCGGCATGGAACTGGATCGCCGTCGGGTAACTGGTATAGCGCGGCACCGGGCCACCGTATTTCGCGATCAGTTCCATCTCCGGCTTACGGAGCACCAGAGACCCGGAATCCTCAATCGCAACGTGCATGGTACCCCCTATAACTTTAACCTACGCATGACCATGGCACGGATACGTGCCCGAGCATGCCCCGCAGGTATACGCCCGCAGCGCGTCCACATCGTCCATTTCCACATGGGCGCCGGTCATGCGCAGGCCGGTTTCCTGTTTCAGTTTGGCCAGCGCACGGCTGAACGTCTCCGGCTGCATGCCCAGACGTGCGGCCAGCAACCCTTTATCAAACGGCAGTTGAATATCCACCTTGCCCTTGGCAGGCGTGCCGGCCAGCTTCAGCAAAAAGCACCCGATGCGCTGCGGCGCGGTCTGATGCGTCCGGTGTTCAATCTCAAGGCGCTCATCCTGTTGCTGACGCAACACATGCTTCAAAACCAGACGCGCGAACTCACCATGGGTGTCGATCAACTGACGCAGCACACTGTGCGGAATCACCAGCGTAGTCGTATCGCTGACCGCCACGGCGCGGGTGGTATTGGTAAAGGGTGGCGTTAGGGTTTCCAGGCCGACCAGATGACCGGTCCCCAATACGTCCCACACGGCGTCCCCGCCATCCAGTGTTTCGCGGGTCAGCTTCACCCATCCGTGCAGCACTAGCCATACGCTGTGGGCCACGTCGTTCTGGTGGCACAGCACATCGCCTTCCTGAAAGTCTTTGGTATGACATGCCGACGCGATCTGCTCCAATAAAGGAGTCTTCAGTTCCGCCATCAGCGGCGAGGTCAGTAGGCCATCAAGGATCATGTCTTTTCTCCTGCCGTAAAAAACGCATATGCAATTTGACCTAGGTCAAATCCCTTGTAGATAATACGACTATGAGTACATCCATGCCACTTCTAAAACTGCCTCGCAAGCCTTCTGCACACCTCGGCGTCAAGGGGCCCAGTCGTTTTGCGCTGCAAATAACCCTGATTATATGCCTCAAACTGGCCGTCCTTTTCGGCATCTGGTACGCCTTCATCCGCGAGCATAAAGTTCCGCATGATATCCCCGCCACAACCCGTCATATATTAAGCTAGCAATAAAAAGAGCCTCCCCGTGGAATTTCTCGACCCCGTCCTTCTCTCCCGCATGCAGTTTGCGGCGACCGCCTTGTACCACTTCCTGTTCGTACCGCTCACGCTGGGCCTCGCCTGGCTGCTGGTTATCATGGAAGCCACCTATGTGATGACCAAGAACGAGGTCTGGAAGCAGGCCACCCAGTTCTGGGGCAAGCTGTTCGGCATCAACTTCGCCATGGGTGTCGCAACAGGCATTACCATGGAGTTCCAGTTCGGTACCAACTGGGCCTACTACAGCCATTATGTGGGAGACATCTTCGGTACACCCTTAGCCATCGAAGGTTTAATGGCGTTCTTCTTGGAAAGCACCATGATCGGCCTATTCTTCTTCGGCTGGAACAAACTCACGCGCATCCAGCACCTGGCGGTCACGTCGTGCCTGGCACTGGCCAGTAACTTCTCGGCCCTCTGGATTCTCATTGCCAACGGCTGGATGCAGAACCCCGCAGGCGCCGCCTTTAATATGGAGACCATGCGCATGGAAATGACCAGCTTCGCCGAGCTGTTCTTCAACCCGGTCGCGCAGGCTAAATTCGTCCATACCCTCAGCGCGGGCTATGTTACCGGTTCCATGTTCATGCTGGCTATCGCCAGCTATTTCCTGCTGCGCCGCCAGCATATCGCCATCATGCAGCGCAGCTTTGCGGTAGCCGCCTCCTTCGGTCTGGCGGGTGCCTTAAGCGTGGTCGTACTGGGAGACGAATCCGGCTATTCCATGAACAGCCACCAGCAGATGAAAATGGCCGCGATCGAAGCCATGTGGGAAACCGAACCCGCTCCCTCCGGCTTCAACCTCGTCGCCTGGCCCAACCAGAAAGAGATGCGCAACGAATGGGAGATCAAGATCCCCTACGTACTGGGCCTGATCGGCACCCGCAGCTTCGATACTGAAATGCCCGGCATCCACGATATCCTCAAGCAGACCGAAGGCCGCATCGTCAATGGCCAGCAAGCCTATATCGCCCTGCGCGCCCTCAAAACCGACCCCACCAATACCGCTGCGCAAGAGATCCTGCACAAACACAGCAAAGACCTCGGCTACGGCCTGCTGCTGAAGGCACAGGGCTTCGACCCCGCCACAGCCACCGCCGAGCAGATCGCCGAAACCAACAAGCGCCTCGTCCCGCACGTCGCACCGTTGTTCTGGAGCTTCCGCATCATGGTCGCCTGCGGCATGTGGTTCATCTTCCTGTTCACCATGGCCTTCTGGTACGCCAGCAAACGCCGGTTCGAGCCCAACTGGGTCCAGCGCGCCGCTCTTTACAGTCTGCCGCTGCCATGGCTGGCGGCCGAGCTGGGCTGGATCGTCGCCGAATACGGCCGCCAGCCGTGGGCGATTCAGGACATTCTGCCCACAGGTGTCGCCGCCTCGGCCACATCCGGAGAGCTCGTCCTGACCAGCCTCATCGCCTTTGTGCTGTTCTATACGGCTCTTCTGGTTATCGATATCAAACTGATGATCAAATACGCCAAACAAGGCCCGCAACCGATTCACTAGAAAGCTGAAACCATGATTCCCATGCCCGTCGACTACGAAACCCTCCGCCTTATCTGGTGGGGCCTGCTCGGTGTCCTCCTTATCGGTTTCGCCATCATGGATGGCTTCGATATGGGCGTCGCCTTCCTCAACCCGCTGCTTGGCAAACGCGACGCTGAACACCGCCAGATCATCAATACCATGGCTCCGGTGTGGGAAGGTAACCAGGTCTGGCTTATCTTGGGCGCCGGTGCCATCTTCGCCGCTTTCCCAGCCATCTACGCCACAGCCTTCAGCGGTTTCTATCTGGCCATGCTGCTCACGCTTCTCAGTCTCGTGCTGCGGCCAGTGTCACTCGAGTTCCGCCAGAAATTCACCACCCCCCGCGTCCGTAAACTGTTCGACTGGACACTGTTCACCAGCGGTTTGGTCCCGCCGCTTATCTTCGGTGTCGCCGTCGGTAATATCTTTTTGGGCGTACCGTTCTATCTCGACGATATGCAACTTCCGCACTATGTCGATACCTTCTTCGGCAGCCTGTTCCATCTTCTCAAACCTTTCGCCCTGCTGGCCGGTCTCACCTCTCTCACCATGCTCGCCACCCACGGCGCCGTCTATCTCACCGCCAAAACCGAAGGTGCCGTCCATACCCGCGCCCTCAAAACCGCTTACATCGGTCTCGCAGTGTGGGCCATTCTGTTTACCATCGGCGGTGTCTGGGTCAATCACCTCACCGGTTTCACCATTACTTCGGCCGTGGTCACCAATGGCCCTTCCAACCCCACCCTTAAAACAGTGGTAATGGAATCCGGCGTCTGGCTCCGCAACTTCCACAGCACTCCCCTTCTCTGGTCCATTCCCGCACTGGCCTTTGGAGGTGCCCTTACCGCCGCCATACTGCTCCGCCTGCGCCGTTATGCCCTCGCCTTCGCCGCCAGCGGCACTATGGTTGCAGGTACCATCGCCACGGCAGGTGTCGCGCTCTTTCCATTCATGTTCACCAGCAGCCTGCAACCTTCGCATAGCTTTACGGTGTGGGATGCCACCTCCAGCCACCTCACCCTCTGGCTGATGCTTCTTGCCAGCATCGTGTTTGTGCCGCTCATCCTCGCCTACACGGCCTGGGCCTTCCACAAGCTGCGCGATATCATCCGTACCGAAGATATCGAGAGCGGCCGCGGCTTCTTCTATTAACCCGTAAATCAGAAAGACAAACACATGTGGTACTTCGCTTGGATTCTCGGCCTTCCGCTGGCAGTCTTCTTCGGCATTCTGAATGCGATGTGGCTGGATATGCACCTCGATCGCGAATCGCGCATCCGCTCCAAATAGACATTCAAGCTGTCAGGGTCTGTCAGCTTCCGGCACCACCGGTCATAACAGAGTGCAGGGGCTGAAAAGCCCCCTTTTTTATCAATACCCTTACGTTCAGATAATACAATTATATGTTGTACATGTTTACCATGTCAGCTCAGAACGTTTTTTCAGAATCCCGAATTTTCCGCGCCTTTAACGCAACCAGACAGACCAAATAATGGCCGATAAACAACACCTCCATCTCATCTCAGAAAGCTTATCACCGATATCTTCGTGCACGTGCACCGTGTCAGCAATTACAACTTTAAGTAGCAACAAACCACCATAAGGACAGGTAACGAAAGGATTCCGATCATGGCACTCTTCACACTCACACCTTCTGTCCAAGGTGGCAGTACCGCATTGCATTATGAAGAAATTCAAAGCGACGAAACCCTCACCGCCGTCACCACTCTCCCAACCGACAGCACCGCCAGCTTCCTGCCCGCACAATCCCGTGGCGCACTGGAAGGCTCCGCCAATCAGGGCTTTACTAATACGGCAGGGCTATCGTCGCTGGATAACCCGTCTGGCTCCGGCAGCGCCGCCTCCGCCGAAGGCCTGACCCCCAACCTCGCATTAGGCACGCAGGCCGACGCCCAAAGCTTCCGCGCAGCCGATTCCGGCCTTGCCACACCGGATGCCACTGCCAGCTCCGCAGCTGCAGGAAGCTTCGGCAGCCTTGCGAACAATGCCTACGCCAACTCCGGCGGCGGAAGTAACTTAACGACCAACCAGACCACTATTACGAACCCATCCGATCCGTCCGACCCCACAGATCCGACTGATCCGACCGACCCCACGGATCCGGTCAATCCGGGTCATAACGATGGTCCGCCGCTCATTCACGTCGAGGCCACCCTCCCGCTTGACCTCGGCAACCACGTAGTCACCCCCGTCACCAATCTCGTGACGGATACCCTCACCAACCTTGGTACCAACGGCCTCGGGGCCGTACCGGACGTTCTCATCAACACCACCGGCACGGTCGGGCAGGTGCTGGATAATGTCCTCGGTAATACCGGGCTGGATGTCGGCGTCACCGACATCATCAATCTTGGCCTGCTGAATACGTCCGACGAACCGACCGCCTCGGTGCTGGATGTCGCCCTGCTCCAGAACCTGCCGGCATTGGAAGACACTCTTGCCAATACCACCACAGCCCTCACGAACGGCGATCTGGGCGGCGTTGTCACCAGCCTGACCGACGCACTCTTTAATGGCGAATCTCCGTTGCTGGAATTGAATCTCGGCCACGACGGTACCGCGTCCGAAGGCAGCCTGATCGACCTCGCCACTCTCGACGGCCTCACCGACAGTCTGCTTGGCGTCACACTCGGCAGCACCGATGTCAACGAAGCGTCCAGCCTGCTGGCCGATATGAACCTGCTCCCCAGCAACGACAGCCTGGCCTCACTCCAAGTGCCGCTGCTGAGCGGCAACCCGCTGTTGGAACTCACTGCCGGTGCGGATGATACCCCTGCCGAAGGCGCTCTCGCCGACATCGGCCTGTTGGATGTCGCAAATGGCAGCCTTGCCTCGGTCGAACTCCCACTCCTTGGCGGCCGAGACTATCTCCGCCACGGTCATCAGCAACACCGTGCCCGTAAACACAACCCGCGTACCTCAAGCTGCCACGGTTAAAACCGAAGCCCGCACCATCGACCAATCCATTTCACTGGCCCTCAAACACCCAACGCTCATGTCCAGCGAAGCGCGTCGCCAGCAGGCGCAAAGCAACCTGAGTGTCGCAAAGGCCAACCGCTGGTTTACCCTGAGCGGAGACGCCGAAGCCGGTGCCCAGCATTACGATGACGAAGGCGATCGCGGCTCGGCCGGTGTCGGCGCTATCGGCCTGTCACTGAATCAGCCGCTGATCGACGGTGGTCGCCGCCGTGGTGCCGTGCTCACCGCCGCCGAAGGTCTTGCCGCCGCTTCCGAGAACCTCGCCTGGCAGCAACGCCAGCGCACCTATATCGCCGCCCAGGCGCACATTAACATGTGGCTGGCACAAGAGCTGGTACGCAACAACGCCGACAATGTGGCGCAGCTTGAGAACATCGTCACCGAGGTCCGCGCCCGTCTCACGCATGCCGAATCCACGGTCACCGAACTCGCCGAAGCCGAATCCCGTCTCGCCACCGCCCGTGCCATTCAGGCCGAGCGCATTACCGCACTCGGCGCGGCCCAGGCCAGCTACCTGCGCGATGTCGGCGAAACCGCCAGCACGGTGGCCGCCCCCGGCGAAGGCCCGCAGGAAGAGCTTGGCAGCTACGGCCTGCACCCGTTGGTGCAGGCTGCCCAGCACGCGGTGAGCAATCGGAAGGTGTCTACCGTCAGCGCAAAGCCGGCAACTGGCCAACACTCGACCTGCGCGGTCGCGGTTCACACAACGCTTTCGCCGGAACCAACCGCGAGGAAGATGCGTCCAACGCCCAGCTCACCCTCAACCTCGGCTATACCTTCATCGATAACGGCGCCACACGCGGAGAAATTGCCGCCGCCAAAGCCGCAAAAACCGAAGCTGCCGCCGAACTGGAAAACACCAAACTGGAAGTCGAGTCCGCACGCCTGAATGCTGAAGCCAACAGCATGGAAGCCTCGCGCCGGGTGCAGGAAAGCGACCGCGCCCGTGCCCAAACCGCCAAGGTCATCGGCAGCCTGACGGAAGAAGTGAAGCAGGGCAACCGCACCCTGCGCGATCTCCTCGACGCCCGCCGCGACCAGCTCGCCTCGGCCAACGCCTGGTCACAGGCCTACGCCAACCGGGCACTCAGTAACTACGACCTCGCCCGCTGGAAATAAAAAGAAGAGGCCAAGAGCCTCTTCTTTTTTTCATCCTTAAACCTCATGCCGCAGGCATACCTCTTTGTGCAAGACATGCGCGCAGCGCATAATTCTCAAAGCGCCAACCGCGCATAAAAAGACCATGCGCGGAAGCCCGCGCCTTTCCTACCTGACTCGTCTCTCCGATGTCCCCGGAATTCCCAATATCCCCCGATACTTCGCCACAGTCCGCCGCGCCACTTCAACCCCTTCACTTTTCAACAGCGCCACAATCTGCTCATCACTCAACGGCTTGGCGGGATTTTCACTCTTCACCATTTTGGCAATCAGCGCCTGCACGCTGGTGGCGGCCACGGCCACGGTACCACCCGTGCTCCCAACCCCGCTGGCAAAAAAGTATTTAAAGCCCAGCACACCCCACGGTGTCTGCATGAACTTTCCGTTCACCACACGGCTCACGGTGCTCTCGTGCACACCAATGCCTTCCGCCACGGTGCGCAAGGTTAACGGCACCATAAATTCCACACCGGCATCAAAGAATTGCTGCTGCGCCGCCACTACCGCACGCGCTACGGCCAGCGTCGTTTTTGCCCGCTGCTCCAGCGCATTCACTAGCCACTTGGCCCGCCCGAAACGCTCAGTCATAAACTTCTTGGCCTCGTCCGCACTACGGCTTTTGGCACCTCCATCCTTGGCGGGCGGGTACGCTAGCAGTTTGGGGAACGCCGCCCCATTCAATTCCACCACCCAGCCATCCGGGGTATTCACCACCACAACGTCCGGCGTCACGCTGTCGATCTTGGCACTGCCAAAACCCGCCGCAGGCTTGGGGTTGCATAGCTGAATATCCGCCACCGCCAGCCGTACCTCTTCCTCGTCGCAATCGGCGTTCTGGCTTTTATCCTTTTTGCGCAGGCTGTTCACCTCGGCAGCAATCTTGCCCCATGCCTTCAAACCCACCCAATCAAGATGACTCAGGCACGCGTCCATCACGTCATCAAGTTTACCCATGGCATGCAGTTGCAAGCGTAAACATTCCTGCAGATCCCGCGCCCCCACCCCGGCCGGGTCAAGGGTCTGAATGATCGCACGGGCATCATCCACCAGCTCTTCACTCACCTTCAAACGCGCCGCCACTTCAGCCATATCTACCCGCAGGTAACCAGCCTCATCCACGGCATCGATCAAAAACCGCCCGATGAACCGCAGCTTCGGCTCATCCACCACTTCTTCGTACTGCTTCAATAAATAATCCTGAAGGCTTTCTTCCTTGGTCGCACGCGCTTCCCAGCCAAAGCCTTCCTCGTCATCGCCACCACCAACGCCACCAAGGCCGCCGTACATATCACCGGCAGGACCACCGGCCCCTTCGTCACGTATCGCCCATTGGTCCCACGCCATATCCCATTCCACAAGCTGGCCGTCGCCGGTCTTGCCGTTCACGTCTTCCTGGGCACGCTCTGCCTGAAAATCGCGGTCGCTGCCATCTTCTTCCGACTCATAATCGAGGCACGGATTCTCACTGACCTCGCGCGCGACCATGTCGAGGATCTCGGGGCCGGAAAGCTGGAGCATCTCAATCGCCTGCCGTAATTCGGCAGTCATGCTCACATCCTGTTTCTGCTTGAGCTGAAGCCCCACGCTAGTTTTCATGCCAAAACCCTACCACGCAGCCCCCTGCGCCACCACTCAAAACGCTCCACACCCCGCACAAAAAAAGGCGCAAAGCGCCTTTAACATGTGGGATCCATCGCAGGCTAATCTGAGAAAATTAACCGGCGCCGGGACCAGAATCTTCCGACCGCGTCTTCACATCAATCGGATTCTCACGCAGTTCCTTATAAATGGCCTTGATCTGATCCATCTTTTCCGGACGATGACCAAACGGCAGCGGGTTCGGAATTTTACCCTTCTTGGCAAGGTTCAGGGCGTTACCAACCTGACCAAGCATCCCGACCGGACCCAGCGCGGCGAGCAGCATGAATGGCTCGTTCACAATACCCCAGGTCTCAATCTCACCCTTCACCGACATGCTCTTGCGGGCCCCGATGGTATGGGTCATACCGGCTTCCATCGCCAGTGTGCGCAGCTTCACAATCGCTTCCATGGGCGCCACACCCTTCGGGCAGGCATCAATGCACATACCACAGCGGGTGCAATCCCAAATGCCGTCTTTTTCAGAAAGTTCTTTCAGACGCTCGGTCTTATGGCCTTCACGCGGGTCGGCCACAAAACGGTAAGCCTTGGCAAGCGCCGCCGGACCAAAAAAGTTCGGGTTTTCCACCATCGCCGTGCAGTCGCTGTAGCAGTTCCCGCACATGATGCAGTTACTCACCATGTTCACCTGACTAAACGAATCCTTCGAAACCTGACGCTCCTGCTCCGGCCCTTCCTGCACGAACGGGTCGATGGTCTTTACCTTTTCATAGAACGGTGTGATGTCGACCACGAGATCCTTGAGCACCGGCTGGTTACGCTGCGGGCCAACTTCAATAACACCTTCCACCTTGGCGGCAGCGATGTTCTTGAAGGCGTTACCATCCAGCAGATCGGTCACCTTGGTCTTGCAGGCCAAACGGGTGCGGCCGTTGATGTACATCCCGCAGCTTCCGCAAATGCTGGCGCGGCAGCTGCGGCGGAAGGTCAGCGTCCCGTCGATCTCGCCCTTGATCCATTCCAGCGCCGAAAGCACCGTGGTGCGGGCATCGAACGGCACTTCAAAGTCCTGCGTCTTCTGCACCAGTTTGTCATTGATGATCGTCCCGCGCAGAATGCGGAAGGTGACTTTAAGCTGTTGGTCCATCATTTCGCCCTTCCTTAGTAGGTGCGCTCTTTCGGCGCATATTCGGGATTATTCACGGTACGCACGGCATCACGGCCAAGGGTCACGTTGCCATTCTTGTCCACGGTGCTGGTGATGTGCACAATCCAGTTCTCGTCGTCACGTTTCGGGTAGTCGGTACGGGCTTGGGCACCGCGGCTTTCGGTGCGTTCAATCGCTGCCAGCACGGTCGCTTCACCCAGCAGAACCAGATTGCTCAGCTCCAGTGCGGTGATCACATCGGTATTGAACGCATCGCCCTTGTCGTCCACGTAAAGTTTCTGCATGTCGGCCTTGGCCTTCTGTACCGCGGCCATAGCCTTGGCCAGGCCTTCGGCACTGCGGAAGACACCGCAGTATTCCTGCATGCCTTCAGTCAGTTCATGACGAATATCCGACTGACGCACACCTCCCTCGGCCGGACGAGCCTTGAGTTGGGCAATCTGAGCAGATACGTCCTGCAAGTCGGCACTATCGCAGTTCGGCCATTCACGGCCTTCGCCTTCAGTCACGAATTTCACAATTTCCTTACCAGTGATCTTCCCGAACACGATGGTTTCAAGCAGCGAGTTGGCACCGAGACGGTTGGCACCGTGCACACTCACACAGGCAGCCTCACCGGCCGCAAACAGGCCCGGCAGCTGCTCGCTGTGGCCCAGCTTGTCGGTACGGATGCCACCCATGGTGTAGTGGCAGGTCGGGCGGACCGGGATCGGCGCATCGATCGGGTCAACACCTTCAAAGTCGATGCTCAGCTGGCGGATCTGCGGCAGACGCTCTAGGATCAGATCACGGCCAAGGTGACGCACGTCAAGGAAGACACCGCCGTTATGACCGTTGCCGTTCATAATTTCGGTGGTCATGCTGCGGCTCACCACGTCGCGGCTGGCAAGCTCCAGCTTGTTCGGGGCGTACTTGTGCATAAAGCGCTGGCCGTCGGCACCAATCAGGTAGGCACCTTCCCCACGCACACCTTCACTGATCAAAATGCCCGAGTTCCGCAGACCGGTCGGGTGGAATTGTACAAACTCAAGGTCAGCCGCGGCAGCCCCGGCACGCATGGCGTGGGCCAGACCATCACCGGTGTTGGTCATGGCATTGGTGTTGCTGGCAAACAGGCGGCCATAGCCACCGGTCGCGACACACACAGCCTTGGCCTTGATCTGGTGCAGCTTACCGGTCTTGATATCCATCACGATAGCACCAGACGCACGGCCATTATCCGTCGTGATCTTCAGCAGATAGTATTCGTCATACACTTTGGTCCCCAACTTGATGGCCTGCTCCCACAGAGTGTGGAGCATAGCGTGACCGGTACGGTCGGCAGCGTAAGCGGTACGCGGGAAGTTCTGCCCCCCGAACGCGCGCTGGGCAATACTGCCATCTTCCTCGCGGGAGAACGGGCAACCCATCGCATCCATGTCCAGTACGGCCTGCGGCGCTTCACTGCACATCAGATCAATACTGTCCTGGTCACCCACATAGTCGGCACCCTTCACGGTGTCGTAAGCGTGGTGGCGCCAGTCATCCTTGGGGTTAATCGCGGCGTTCACACCGCCTTGGGCGGCACAGCTGTGGCTGCGCAGCGGGTGGATCTTCGAAATAACGGCGGTGTCCAGACCGGCGGAAATACCTTCAAACGCCGCGCGCATACCGGCAAGGCCGGCACCAATAATAAGAATGTCATGCTGAATCATGGCCGCAAGGTAACCACAACCGCAGTAGGGTTTCAACTCCCCGCCCCATACAATCGCTTAAACCCACGCCACTTTGCCCCAGCCGCCGCGTTTCCGCCGCCACACCTCTTAAAGCCACAAAATCCTTGCAAAATCATTATTCAGGGCCTATAAGCCACCCATCTCCTGCAAAAGCCGATGCAGGGGCCGCATTACGCACAACCTCGGCAGTTGGACAATTACATGTCTCAATCTAACAACTCGCAAGAGTTCTCTGTCTCTCAAGACATTCTCAACAAAGCCTTCGACATCGACTTCGGCAAGCGCCTGGAAGACACGTTCACCGACGCCCACCCGGTAGTTGGCAGCGTTGTTAAGGGTATCGTTATCAAAATGGATAGCGAATGCGTCACCCTCGATATCGGTCTGAAGTCTGAAGGTCGTATCCCGCTGAAGGAATTTGAAGATTTCGAAACTTCCGCCGTTACCGTCAAGGTTGGCGATATGGTTGACGTTTTCGTTGAATCCCTCGACGACCGCCGTTCCGAAGCTCGCCTGAGCCGCGAAAAGGCCCGTCGCGAAGAAGTCCTCACCACGCTCGAAAACGCCCACAAGGCTGGCGAGACCGTGAAGGGTGTTATCTTCGGTAAGGTCAAGGGTGGTTTCATGGTAGATGTCACCGGCGTTCTCGGCTTCCTGCCGGGCAGCCAGCTCGACGCCAAGCCGATCACCGACGCGACTCCGTTCATGTATGTTCCGCTCGAGTTCCAAGTTGTAAAGCTGGACCGCAAGCGTAACAACCTGATCGTCAGCCGCCGCGCCGTGACCGACGAAGGTAGCATGGGCAACCGTGATGAAATCATGGCCGACATGAAGGAAGGCAAGGTTCTCAAGGGTACCGTCAAGAACATCACCGACTACGGTGCGTTCCTTGATCTGGGCGGTATCGACGGCCTGCTGCACATCACCGACATCGCCTGGCACCGCATTGGTCACCCGTCTGAGGTGCTCTCTGTTGGCCAGACCGTTGACGTGATCGTGACCCGCTTCGATGAGAAGACCCAGCGTGTCAGCCTCGGCCTGAAGCAACTGAACGACGATCCGTGGACCAAGGTGGACAACACCTACCCGATCGGCGCGCGCGTACAGGGTAAGATCACCAACCTCACCGACTACGGTGCGTTTGTTGAGCTCGCTCCGGGCGTAGAAGGTCTCATCCACGTGACCGAAATGAGCTGGACCCGCAAGAACGTGCACCCCTCCAAGGTGGTTAGCACCGGTCAAGTGGTTACCGTTCAGGTTCTGGAAATCGACCGCGAAAAGCGTCGCATCAGCCTCGGCCTCAAGCAGTGCCAGGACAACCCGTGGGAAGCCTTCACCAAGAGCCACAATGTGGGCGACAAGGTGGAAGGTACCGTACGCAGCCTGACCGACTTTGGTCTGTTCGTAGCCCTGACCGAAGAAATCGACGGTCTGGTACACGTATCCGACCTGAGCTGGGATGTCTCCGGCGAAGAAGCCCTGCAGTCCTTCAAGAAGGGCGACAAGGTCGAAGCCGTTATCCTGGCCATCGATCCGGCTAAGGAACGCGTTGCCCTCGGCATCAAGCAACTGGCTGGCGATCCGTTCGCTCACATCGCCGACACCCGCGCCAAGGGCGACGTGGTGAAGGTGACCGTGGTCGACACTGACGCCGACAGCATCACTGTGAGCCTCGACGGCGTGGAAGTGAGCATCCGTGCCCGCGACCTCGGTATCGAAAAGGCTGAGCAAGACACCAACCGCTACAAGGAAGGCCAAACCATCGACGCCAAGATCACCGTCTTGTCGAAGAAGGACCGCAAGCTGTCCCTGAGCGTACGTGCCCTGCAACAGGATGAAGAGCGCGCCGCCGTTGCCGAATACGCCAACCAGTCTGAAGAAGGCGACAGCGCTCTGGCTGCTGCCCTCAAGCAAGCTGGCGTAAAGGGCAAAAAGGCTGCCGCCGCTAAGGCCGAAGCCGCTGAAGGCGCTGAAGAAGCTCCCAAGGCTGCCAAAAAGGCCCCTGCCAAGAAGAAGGCTGACGCCGCTGCTGAGTAATCAGGAGTAGCTCACGCTAACGCAAAAAACCCGCCATCACTGGCGGGTTTTTTGTCGTAGCTCTGAATCAGAGGCCTACTGTGCGAAAACGGCTTCCTTGCAGCCATCCGGCGCGGCATAGAACACCTTCATACGGTCGTCCTGCTTGCGCAGAACAGCCCAGGCACCGGCGCTATTACCGTATTGGATCGCCTGCGCCTGGTCGACCAGATGCGGAAGCTGTCCATTCAGTTCACCGATGGGAAAGTCCTTGGCCTTGTCCCCGGTCAGGAACGATACGCCGCCATCACGCTCTTCCGAGATGATGACGCGGACGCGGTCGCCCTTGCCGCCGGTTTCCTTGATGAACGCCTTCGACATCACGTCGCAGGCCGAACCCGTTGCCGGGCCGTCAATATCCTTTGCCGAAGCAACGGAAGAGAAAGTCGATACCGCCACAAAGGCAGCCAAAAACAATGTGGTCCTCATAGCGTTATCCTTTCGAATGAGGTCGTGAAGTAAACTCATTATAGGCCTCGCATGTCAAAAAACCAGTCCTACCCGATTGGTTTTCCATAAAAAGCCCCACCGTTTCCGGCAGGGCTTTTCGTAGGCGTCGTCAGTTCATCAACCGGGCCGATACATCATGCGGCTGCATATATTCCGGGTTAACGTAGGCGAACACGCAACCGGCGGCCTCGTCCTGACCGGTCTGCACCAGCACCTGAGCCGCATAGCTGTCCTTGTAAGGGACAACCACCGCCCACCCGCCGTAGCGGTTGGCCATATCGGCCAGATGCTGAATACCGCGCTCGATCCCGAAGGATCTCACCAGTTGCTCGGGTATCCGCGCGTTATCCGCGATAACCGCCGGCAACCCGCCAAAGGCGTCGTTACTCGCCACCAGTTTACGCCGTTCATCTGCCGGAATATTGAAGTACAGGCCGTCGCGCTGCATCCAGGCATCCACACGGGCACGGAGGCCGACACCTCCATTTTCCTGGATGAAATGCCGCGACAGCGTATCGCACACCCCACCCTCCGGCGGAGAACCGATATCCCGCGCCATCACCGGAGCGGGCAGAAGCGCAGAAGCTGAAAGAATGACCGCACAGGCGGTTGTAAACGTCATACACGTCATCACCGTTCTCCTTTACTGAACGAGGAATCACTCCGTATACGATAGCAAAGTTCTTCAATACCGCCAACACCTCATGCTAGGCTGCCACGGTAACAAGAAAGTCCGCACCATGTCCGCCACCCCTACCCTCGCCACGGTCACCGAGGTCCACCCTGCCCCCTACGCCCAGTCGGTCAACGTCAGCGGCCATACCTTTGCGGCGGATGAACCGGAGCACATGAACGGCTACAACACCGGCCCGGCCCCGTACGACCTCCTTTGCGCCGCCTTGGGCTGCTGCACCAACATGACACTGCGCATGTACGCCACCCAAAAGGGCTGGCCTGTCACGCATATCGAAACGGTGGTCACACACGAGAAGATCACCGACGACGTCAACCTCAAGCGCGATGTCTTCACGCGCACCATCAAGCTAAACGCCCCGGAACTGACCGAAGAGCAACGCCAACGCCTCCTCGAAATCGCCGACAAATGTCCGGTCTCCCGCACCCTCCAGAACACCGCCCAAATCACCGATACCCTCGCCTAAAAAACACGGCGCAAAGCACCGTCACAGCATTTCGGAACCCCACGCGAGGCTCAAACGGTCATCCCGGTGCTTTTTGGCGGGGCGCCGTGTACAAGATGAGTACATAAGACCCGCCAAAAAGTGCTGGGGGGCCATTTGAGTCCGCGCCTCCGTAGAGGCGCAGAAAGTTGGTGGAGGCGGTGGGACTCGAACCCACGTCCGAAACGCGTTCCCGTAAGGGTCTCCATGCTCAGCAACCAGAGGATACTTTAAGCTAGGCCGGTTGCCCCCTTACTTAAAGGTGTGCAGATAAATTTCGGGTTACACGCTGCACGCGCTAGGCCCTAGAGTGGCAGAGATTTGGCCGGCAACTCACTACCACGCCACACGGTAGAAAGTAAGAGCCGGAGCTGTTAACTAAAGTTCCCCAACCAAGGGGAAGGATCTAGTTAGGCAGCCATCGCGTAGGCGCCAGCGCTGGTGCGCGGACGGAAAGCGATCACGTTGCTTTTCGCTTTGGCATTTATGTACCTGTCACGGTTATTAAGGCAGCCCGTAACCCCTGCCGCATGCTCCTGTCCAGGTCAGCGCCCCGTCGAAACCAAGGCGCCCCCGTGGAAGTTCATATACCGCAACAGAAGACCCTCTGCCAGCAAAAACAAAACCCGACCAAACGGCCGGGTTTTGAATAGCTCGCTTTAGGCAGCCTTACGGGCACTTAGCGGCTTGCGGATGAACTCCAGCAGATCGGCATTAAAGCGATCCTGATGGGTTTGCGAAAGGCCATGGTCGGCACCTTCATAAACCTTCAGCTCGGCATTCGGCACCAGCTTGGCACTCATCAGGGCAGAAGCACCGATCGGCACGATCTGGTCGTCGTCACCGTGCACAATCAGGGTAGGCACGTCGATCTTCTTCAGGTCTTCGGTAAAGTCGGTTTCTGAAAAGGCCTTGATGCTGTCGAGCTGGGCTTTGATGCCCCCCATCATACCCTGGGCCCAGAAGGAATCGCGGATGCCTTCGGAAAGCGTGGTACCCGGGCGGTTATAACCGTAGAAGGGCACGACAATATCCTTGAAGAATTGGGCGCGGTTGTCGAACGTACCTTTGCGGATACCGTCGAAGACTTCCATCGGCAGGCCGGTCGGATTGGTGGCGGTCTTCAGCATCAGTGGCGGTACGGCACCCAGCAGCACAACCTTGGCAATGCGGGATGTACCATGACGGCCGAGGTAACGGGTCACTTCACCCCCGCCGGTAGAGTGGCCGACCAGAATCACATTACGCAGATCGAGCTGTTCGATCAGTTCACCAAGGTCATCGGCAAACTGGTCCATGGTGTTGTTCTCAAAGGTCTGGTCAGAGCGTCCGTGACCGCGGCGGTCATGGGCGATCACGCGGTAGCCGTTTTCCAGCAGGTATACCATTTGGGCATCCCAGGCGTCTGCCGTAAGCGGCCAGCCGTGGGAGAAGACAACGGGTTGGCCCTTGCCCCAGTCTTTGTAAGCGATCTTGACGCCTGTTTTGGTAGTGATGGTGTTCATAGTCGTATCCTTTCGTTTGGTTTTTATCCGGAAGGCTTAACTGCCCTCCCTCTAGTCACAACATGGCACTTGCCCATCGCTTCCAACATTGGCATAATTGACATTATGAAGTCTAAAAATGACAAACACACCTCAAACCACGTAAAAGCGGCACATATCGCCATTCTGGTTTACCCTCACGCACTTCAGTCCGCCATTTACGGGCTCACCGAGCAATTCATGGTAGCAGACCGTATCGCGCGCCAACATAACGCACACCTGCCGCCGGTACGTGTCACACACTGGAATGTCTCAGCCGGAAGCTCTTCGGTACCGCTTTACGACTCTCACCCCTACCAACCTTATTCACCGCCTCACACCATCATCGTCCCTCCCAGCATGCAGGAAGACCCTCTCCAAGGTGTCGATATCATGCCTATCCGCACTTGGCTTACCCACCAGCATGATCAGGGAGCGGTCTTAAGTTCGGTCTGTGCAGGCTCATTTTTACTGGCAGAGTCTGGCCTTCTTAATGGTCGTCAGGCCACCACTCACTGGAACTACGCCAGCCGTATGGCCCAAGCCTATCCCACCACCAGGGTGGAGGGTGACAAACTGCTGGTTGAAGACGGTGACATCATCACGGCCGGCGGCATGATGGCCTGGGTAGATCTCGGATTACGCCTTATTCATCGTATCTACGGTCCTACCATTATGATGGGAACGGCCCGCTTCATGCTGGTCGATCCACCAGGCCGTGAGCAGCGCTACTACAGTAGTTTTGCACCGAACTTTACACACGGAGACAGCGCCATTCTCAAGGTCCAGCATTGGTTGCAAGCCAACGGCGCGCGGCATGTCACACTTCCTCAAATGGCCGCGCAGGCAGGCCTGGAGCCCCGTACCTTCCTCCGCCGTTTTTACAAGGCTACCGGACTTAAACCAACCGAGTACACCCAGCACCTCCGCATCGGCAAAGCACGAGAAGCTCTGGAATTCACCCGCGACAGTGTCGAACATATCGCGTGGCAAAGCGGATATGAGGATGCCTCTGCCTTCCGCAAAATATTCCACAAGATCACTGGCCTGACACCGGGAGACTACCGTACACGCTTTGCCGTAACCCTTGCCAACACGGCCCTGTAAGCCTATGTAGGTCCTATGAAATACAACCGCACGCTGGCCATCTGGCTGACCGACCTCACCGACGCCATCGCCGCCAACCAGTTCGTGCGCCTTGCCCTTACCAAACCGACCCCGGCCGCCGACGATCTCAAATCGGTCGATGCCCGCCTCATTACCGTCAAGCGCGAGCTGAAACTCAGCTTCACCTACCACTACAAAACGCGCGATATCGTCAAGAACTACACACCGGACGAAAGCAAAGACGTCCTCGCCAAGCTGATGGAGAAATCCTTCACCCAGGCGCGCATGTTCACACTCCCGTCCGACAATCTGCTGGTGAAAGCGGGCAAAGACTTCACCCTCACCCGCCACGGCGCGACCGAGAAACAGGTTCTCGACACCAGCCACGACAAACCTAAACAGCGTCTCATCACCACGCAGGATGGCGCCAAAGCCTACCTCCACGCCCTCGGCATCACCGATGCGCAAGGCAACGTGCGCAAGGATGCACAGGACAAGTTCCGCCAGATCAACAAGTACGTCGAGATTCTCGACGGCCTTGTCAAATCGCTGCCGCAAGACAAACCCCTTAAAGTAGCCGACATGGGCAGCGGCAAAGGCTACCTCACCTTCGCATTGTACGACCACCTCACCACCAACTTAAAGCGCAATCCCACCGTCATCGGTGTCGAGTTCCGACCCGACATGGTCAAACTTTGCAATGAAATCGCGAAACAGAATACCTTCACCGGCCTGTCCTTCGTCCAGGGCGGCATCGCCGACTACGACTGCACCGGTACCGATGTCATCATCGCCCTCCACGCGTGCGATACCGCGACCGACGACGCACTCGCCAAAGGCATTAAAGCCGGCGCACAACTTATCGTTGTAGCCCCTTGCTGCCACAAGCAAATTCGTAAACAGATGAACCAGAATCTCACAGGCAAAAAGCTGGAGAATCATTCTCTCGGCAGCGCCTTGCGCTTCGGTACCTATGCCGAGCGTACCGCCGAAATGGTCACCGATACGCTCCGCGCCTTGCTACTGGAAAAAAACGGTTACGAAACGAATGTGTTCGAGTTCATCGCCGGTGAACACACCCCCAAAAATGTGATGATCACCGCCACCCGCACCACCGCTGCCCCCCACACTACGGCCCGTGCAGCTGAACAGATTTCCAGCCTCAAATCGCAGTTCGGCATCACCGCCCAGCATTTGGAAAACGCGCTGTCCTAGCCGCAAAAGCTCCCGTAACGGGAGCTTTTTTACACTAAAAAATTTGACATACATCACGTCTCGCACAACCATACGCCTACAAAAACCCCGAAAAGGATACGCCATGCTCCGCACCCTCTTCCTGCTTGCCGCCACGGCCAGCCTGCTCTTCAGCGCCACCGCACCCCACGCCCAAACCACGGCACCAGCCGCCGCAAGCGCCCCCTCCTACACCGCCGACCTCAAGGACTACGAGTACCCCTTCCCGGTCCAGACCTTCACGATTCCCACCCAAAGCCAGAACGTCACCATGGCCTACATGTACCTTCCGGCACGGGATGGAAAACCGACCATCACCCTTCTCCACGGCAAGAATTTTAACGGCGCCTACTGGAAGAAAACCGCCGATTTCCTGCACGCTCAGGGCTATGGCGTGCTGATGCCGGACCAGATCGGTTTCGGTAAATCCTCCAAGCCCCGTAACTACCAGTACAGCTTTGCCGAACTGGCCTCCAACACCCACCTGCTGCTCAAAAGTCTGGGCCTGCAAAAAACCATTCTGGTCGGTCACTCCATGGGCGGTATGCTGGCCACACGCTATGCCTTGCTGTTCCCGCGCGAAACTGAAAAACTGATTCTGGTAAATCCTATCGGACTCGAAAATTATCTGCTCTACCAAACCTACCCGAACATCGACACAAGCTACGCCAGCGAGCTGACCCAAACCCCGGAAAGCGTCATCGACTACCAGAAGAAATTCTACTACGACGGCCAGTGGAAACCCGCCTACGCCGACCTCGCCAAACCGCTCATCGGCTGGGTTAACGGGCCGGACTGGAACGAACTAGCCTACATCAGCGCCCTCACCACCAATATGATCCTCACCCAGCCGGTGGTGGAAGAAATGAGCTTCCTCACCATGCCCACCTATCTGATACTCGGCACACGCGACCGCACCGCACCGGGCAAGGCCAACCAGCGTATCATGAGCTATGAGCTCGGCCGCTACGATCGTTTGGGCGCCACCACCAAAGCCCGCAACCGCAATATTCAGGTCACCAGCCTGAAGGGTCTGGGCCACTTGCCGCAGGTGGAAGACTTCCCGCTGTTCAGCAAATCGCTCGACAACGCGCTGAAGTTCTAACGCCCATGCAACTTCTTACCCTTCGTACCGCCCACGCCACCGCCACCATCAGTGCCTATGGCGCGCAGGTCATGTCATTCGTGCCGCACGGCCAGTCGGATGTCCTCTGGAGCACCACACCGGAGTTTCTGGCCGCCGCACGCCAAAACCGCAAAGCCCTGCGTGGCGGTATTCCGCTGTGCTGGCCGTGGTTTCTGGGACTGAACGACCATCCCGATGCCCCTAGCCACGGTCTTGCCCGCATATCGGAATGGCAACTGACCGCACACACCGAAACACCTGACGCCAGCACCGCCACCTACGAGCTGGAACTGGACGGCAACCACCCTGCCTGGCCCTACCGCACCCATGGCCGCCTCACCATCACGCTCACCTCCAGCCTGACGGTGGAACTCACCACCACCAATCTATCGGAACAGCCCTTTAAACTCACCCAGGCGCTCCATACGTATCTTAACGTCGCCGACATAGCCAATGCCGCGCTCAGCGACCTCAAAGGCCTCACACGCCGCCACGTCAGCTCGGGCACCCCCCTCCCCGAACACGAAGGCCCCTTCACCATCACCGAAGAGGTCGAGCACCTCGTCAGCCCGGTCCATCGCCTCACCCTCACCGAGCCCGGGCGCCGCATCTACGTCGCCAACACCGGCAGCACCGAATTCGTCATCTGGAACCCGTGGGCCGACAAAGCCGCCAAGCTCGATATGCCGCCACACAGCTACAAGAATATGCTCTGCCTGGAGGCCGCGAACATCGACAAAGCCCCCACCCTGCAACCGGGCCAAAGCCACATTCTGACCACCACCCTGGCACCCATGCCCTATTAATGCTCTGGCATAGCATACACTATCTGCATGCCGACCAAACACGGCAACACGGATACCCTTCCCCGTACGCTCTAGCTAAGCGCACCTGACGGAACATCCATCTGTTTCCGCCGTTTCTCCGTCCCGATGTCAAATCAAGGAGAAACCACCATGGCTAACCGTACCGTCATCATTAAACAGAACCAGCCGTCCGACGACGAAACCTCTCTCTGGGTCATTCTGCTCGTCGCTTTCGCCGTCGCCATGATCGCGATCGTCGGCTACAAAGCCATTCCGTCACGCACGACCGAGGCCGCACCCGCCGCGGTCACCACGCAGCAACAACCTGCCGCCGCTCCCGCAGCAACCAACTAACCCCAACACAAAAGGCCCCTCGGGGCCTTTCATTTATACCGCACGTCCGGCCGCCGCCCCGCTGGCCCACGCCCACTGGAAGTTATACCCCCCCAGCCAACCGGTCACGTCGACCACTTCGCCAATAAAATGCAGTCCCCGCACCCTCTTGGCCTCCAGTGTGTTCGCGTTCAGTTCGTTGGTATCCACGCCGCCGCGCGTTACCTCGGCCTTGCGGTAACCTTCGGTGCCATTGGGCTTGATCACAAAATCGCGCAACGTCGCATCGATCTTGGCAATATCCTTGTCGCTCAGCATCCCGCAGGGCTTTCCCGCAGGGCTTTCCCGCAAAGCCGTGGCGGGTCGCCAGCACATCCACAAAACGCTTGGCCAATAACTCACTCAGTGCCGCCGCCATATCCTTCTTGGGCGCACTGTCGCGCAGACCCTTCAAATATCCCGCCCAATCGACATCCGGCAAAATCCGGATATGAATCTCGTCACCCGCCTTCCAGTAGCTGGAGATCTGCAGAATCGCCGGCCCGCTCGCACCGCGGTGGGTCAGCAGCACATTTTCCCGGAAGGCCGTCTTGCCACAGCGCACTTCAGCATCGAAGGAGATGCCCGAAAGGTCGCTGTAAAATTCCAGATCCTTTTCGGTAAACGTGAACGGCACCAGGGCAGGCTCGGTCGTCACCACTTTCAGCCCGAACTGATACGCCACTTTGTACCCGAAGTTGGTCGCGCCCATTTTCGGGATCGAAAGCCCGCCGGTCGCAATAACCAGCTTGGTACACTCCATGCGCCCCTTGCTGGTGGCCAGCACAAAGCCGTTCTCACTCTGCGCGATGTTCTCCACGGTGCAACCCAACGTCAACTCCACACCGGCATCGGCGCATTCATCCAAAAGCATGTCCACAATCTGCTGGGCCGGGCCGTCACAGAACTGCTGACCGAGCTTCTTTTCGTGATACGCAATGCCGTGCTTATCCACCAGCGCAATAAAATCCTGCGGCGTAAAGCGCGCCAGTGCCGATTTGCAGAAGTGCGGATTGGCCGAAATATACCGGTCTGCCTTGGCCCCTATATTCGTAAAATTGCAGCGCCCACCGCCGGAGATTAGGATCTTGTGACCCACCTTCTCGGCATGGTCCAATACGCGCACACGTCTGCCGCGCAAACCGGCCTGCATGGCACACATCAAACCGGCGCCACCGGCCCCCAGCACAATCACATCGTAATTTGTCGTCATGTCTGCGGTTGTACCGCAAGTTAAGCCATTAGGCTAACAGCAAAAGCTTATCCAGCAGTCCCTGCATCAATCCGTAAACCGACTTGGGCTGATGCGCCTCACCGGTCGCTTCCATAGTCCGCAAAGCCTTTTCCACCTCGGCTACAAACATTACTGGCTCTCTGTTTCACCCTCTTCTGCAATCAGAGTTTTCAGCACAATCTTTTCCTTTTCAGCCAACGCAATCAGCTCATCCACAAGAGCATTGTAACCGTCGGCAGTGGTGGGATCATCAAAGACTAGACGCTCCGAGGCCAAATCAAACCTCAACATATTTCGTTGTAGCAGAGCTAGAATTTCGCCCATTTTAGTATAAATCTCACGCTCAACCTCAAAAAACGCTTCAAACTGGGGGTAAGATTTTGCACGTCCCGCCGCCACCGCCTCACGCAAATGTGTCTTTACGCTGGCAGAAGCTTCAAGAGTATTGATGTCATATTGCAGAAAATCATATGATCTTTTAACGTCAGTCTCAAACCGGTCAATATGACTACGCAGAACAGGCAGACGGCTACTACAGAATATGGCGCGATAATGGCAATTTTTCATACCTTCGCCAAAATCGTTTTCAATAATCTTTCGGCTTTCAGTAATATAACGATCCATCGCTTCGCCACGGCTTTGTGCCGCCTCATCCTATGTTGCCATAAACAGAATCATCGCTTTCTCGTCACGCTCACTCGCATAGCCCATGTAAAACACGCTACCTGCCGCACCCAGCACTAATAACAGCGGCAACCAGCGTACCGTGGCATAACGTACGGTGGTGTCACAGGTCTTGTCCCAATACGTCTTGTTCCCCTTCCGAATATCCATATACGACCCGATCAAAGTAAACAGGCTGATAAGCGGAATACCGAGCGCCATCCCATACACATACGCCAAACAGCTGCGTTTGAGCGATGAAAAGTATGGCAGTCTGCCCCCGGCTGGCCCTTCCACACGAATCCCCATGCACCATTTAGCAAGCGTCGTTCCCCAAAGCGTCATCAGCAGAGCTTCCACCGGCAACCAGAAAGGCAGAATCAAAATGCCGGCCACATGTTCATTCTTAAATAACTTGCCGGAGAACTCGGGCGCGACAAACCCCATAACCAAACCCACCACGCAGGAAAACAGAATGATATCAATTATCTTGGCAAAGTAACGTCGCCACGGACGCTCATTTTCCAACCCCTCGCGCTGGAATGCCTTGCTCTTGATATCTTTACGGAAGGGTAGCCCCACACAACGGCTGATGTACCCATTGCCCCAAATCCAAAACCCCAGCCAATACAAGCAAGAAGGCAAAGAAAGCCCGATAAAAGTCATGAAAAAGTCTGAAAACGAAAAACCACCGTAACCCGCGTTACCTGCAGCCAAGCTTATCAGCAACGTAAGCAGTCCCCACACACCGGTCACAGCTACCTTAATCTTTACATTTTTAGCCAATTCCATGGGGGAAGAAACCTCTCACATATACTCTATCGGAGAGTACGTTATACGTAACCAAACGGTTTTACAACGCTCACAAAAAAGCACCCTCTCGGATGCTTTGAAATCTTATGGTGGAGGGAGTAGGATTCGAACCTACGAAGGTAAAACCAGCTGATTTACAGTCAGCCCCCGTTGGCCACTTAGGTATCCCTCCAACCGCGCGAAACCTAGCTGCGCCGCGCCGCTCTGTCAACCATTCTCAAAGCGTGGCGGCAACTTTTCGCGCCAAAGCGCGCAAACCCATTGCAAAATCGGCTAAAAATGGCTAAATACCCCCGTGCGCGCGGCAACCCACCCAACCACCTGCCGCGCGCGCTTTTGTGTGCCTTAGGGCCAAACGTCTTTGTCACAGCCAGAATTATTTTTACACCACCAACGGAACCACCCCCCTCATTCCCGCATTATTCCAGTAGCACCAACAGGTGCGTCAGGGGGACATACGAAAAAGGGCCGCAAGGCCCTTTTTCGCGTCTCAAGTCAGGCTTAAAACCCGCCCAGCGCCTTATACAGGGTCGCCAGGTTTTGACCCACCGCCGCATTGCCCTGCGCTTCGGCACTTTCAGCAGCCAGCTTGCTTTGCTCGGCGGTCAGCACTTCTAGGTTACTGGCTACACCCTCGGTGTATTGCAGCTTAGCTAGACGGAACGCCTCGCGGCTGGCATCGGCCGATTCCTTCAGGCGCTCAGAGGCTTCCACCGCTTTCACATACGCACTCAAACGGGTTTCCACATCGGCCACAGCGCCCAGCACAACCTGTTCATAGTTGGCCAAGGCACGCTGCTGGCGGGCATCGGCCTGACGCGTCAACGCACGCACACGACCAAAATCGATCATCGGCAGACGCACAACGCCACCCACGTTCCAGCCTTCGCTGCCGTTACCACTCCCGAAGTCGGTAATCCCAAAGAAGCCCGTCAGGCTGATCTTCGGGAACCAGTTGGCCATCGCCACCCCCTGGTCGGCCACGGCGGCCTGCAGGGCACGCTCGGCGGCAGCAACATCAGGGCGCTTAGCAATTACATTGGCTGGCGTATCCACCAGTACACGCGGGGTCGCCATCGGCACCGGCTTCACACCACCAAGGGTCGCTTCAATCTCGGCAGGCTGAGACCCCACCAGCACACCCAGCGCATTCTGGGTCGCCTTCAGGTTGGCTTCCAGTTGCGGAATCTGCGCCGCGGTGCTGGCGGCTTGCGCGCGGTTCTGCGCCACAACCAAACCATTCACCACACCTTCTTTAAACTGGGCTTCTACCAGACGCAGCGTCTCCTGCTGGTCGCTCAGGTTCTGGCGGGCAATCGCCAACTGCTGCTGCAGCATACGGGTGCTCAGGTAGCTGTTCGCCACTTCGGCCAAAAGGCTGATGCGGGTAAATTCCGCCTCGGCCACGGCCCCGCCCAGACGGGCACGCGCGGCCTGCGCAGCACGGCGGTTACCACCGAACAGGTCAATTTCCCAGCTCGCATCAAAGCCGGCCGAACCACTCTGACCAATACTACCAGCCGCGTTGTTATCACCGCGCGAACCCTGCGCCACACCGTCAATCGCAGGCAGAAGCGCAGCATTGGCGGCCAGGCGTGCGCCACGGGCTTCGGCCACAGCGGCTTGCGCCATGCGCAGGTCGCCATTGCGTTCCAGCGCCTGGCTCATCAAGCCATTCAGCGTGTCATCGCCGAATATCTGCCACCAGGCGGCATCATTTTTCGCGGCCTCGGCATTGGCAACCAGGCTGGTCTCGCCACCCCCTACACCTAGCCACTGCAGCGGCAGGCTTAAAGCCGGACGCTCATACTCAGGCCCGACAGCCGGCCCCACCGAGCAACCTGCCAGCAGTGCGGCGGTCGCCACGGTCGCAGTCAACACACGAATGCGCATCATAATTACACCTCTTCTTTCTTCGGCGTCCTGTGAAGGTACGTATAGATTACCGGGAGCACGAACAGCGTCAGCAGGGTCCCGAAGGTCATCCCACCTACAATCACCCAACCCAGTTGCTGGCGGCTTTCGGCACCGGCACCGTGGGCAATCGCCAGCGGCACGGCACCCAGTACCATGGCACCTGTGGTCATCAAAATCGGGCGCACACGCAGGGCAGCCGCTTCACGGATGGCGTCCATCTTGGTCTTGCCATGCATCTCGGCTTCGTTGGCAAACTCCACCAGCAAAATCCCGTGTTTGGTAATAAGCCCCACGAGGGTCACTAACCCGATCTGACTATAGATATTCAGCGTATTACCGGTCAGCCACAGCGCCAATAAGGCCCCCAGCATGGTCAGCGGTACGGTAAACAGAATGATGATCGGGTCGACAAAGCTCTCAAACTGCGCGGCCAGTACCAGGAAGATGAACAGGATCGCCAGCGCGAAGGTCACCACCATGCTGGCACTGCTTTCCTTGAACTCACGTGTCTGTCCCTTGTAGTCGATCATCGTCGTTGCCGGGAACGTCTCACGGATCGCCTGCTCCACATACGCCAAGCCCTCGCTCACACTGTAGCCCAAAGCCACGTTGCTGCTGACCGTCACGGCACGGGTGCGGTCAAAGCGGTTCAGGTCGCGCGGCGCCACGGTGGTTTCCAGTTTCACCACATTGGCCAGAGGGATCATCGCACCGTTCGCGGTACGCAGCGGGATCTGCGCCAGATCACTGGCATCCACACGCTGGTCATCATTGGTCTGCAGCACCACATCGTACTGTTCGCCGTTATACTTAAAGCGGGTCACCTGACGCCCGGCCAGCAGCAACTCAATTGCACGACCAGCTTCACGGGCCGAAATCCCAAGGTCAGCCAGCTTGGCACGGTCCAGAATCACCCGGATCTGCGGCGTGTTGATCTTCAGGTCATTTTCCACCCCGGCCAACTGGGTGTTGGCGGCCAGCTTAGCCATCAGCTTGTCCATATCGCCGGCAATCTCGGTATATTCGCGGCTGTCTTTCAGCACCACTTCAATCGCCTTGGCGTTACCGGAAGCACCGAGGCTCTGCGGCGTGATCGGGATTGCCATAAAGCCGGGAATACCCATCAGTTTCGGGAACAACATGCCCTGTACGTCCACGCTCTTCACGTCGCGTTCCGACCAATCCACCAGACGCACAAAACCAAAACCTTGGTTGGAAAGCGGCAGACGTCCGCTCCCCAAGCCCAGCACATACCCAAAGCTACGCACACCGGGTACACCTTCAATCGCTTTTTCCAAAAGCGGCCCATAAGCGTTCATGTAGTTGTTAGTGGCGCCTTCGGGGCCGACAATCACGGTAAACACCACACCACGGTCTTCCAGCGGGCTCAGCTCACTCTTCAGGCTTGTAAAGGTGAACCAGATGCCCAGCCCCAACACAGCCAGTACCGGAAACACCAGCCAGCGCACGTTCAACACACGGTCCAGCTGACGGGTATAACCGGTCTCCAGTTTGGTAATGTAATGCTCCACCTTTTTAGCCCACTTGCCATGGCCCACGTCTTTGTTAAGCAGACGGGCGGACATCATCGGCGACAGCGTCAGCGCCACAAAGCCGGAGATCATCACCGCCGCCGCAAGGCTTAGTGCAAACTCGGTAAACAGCTTACCGGTACGCCCTTCCATGAAAGCGATCGGCACATAGACAGCTGCCAGCGTCAGCGTCATCGCAATTACCGGGAACGCAATCTCGCGACTTCCCTTGAACGCCGCATCCATAGGCTTCATACCGTTTTCAATGTGACGGAAAATGTTTTCCAGCACCACGATCGCATCGTCCACCACAAGCCCGATGGCCAGTACCAACGCCAGCAGAGTCAGAGTGTTAATAGAGAATCCGAACATCTGCATCAGGAAGAACGTCCCGATCAGACTCACCGGAATCGTCACCAGCGGAATCAGCGTCGCCCGGAAGCTGCGCAGGAACACCAGAATCACCAGTACCACCAGCGCCACCGCTTCAATCAGCGTACGGAACACGTTATCAATGCTGACATCAATGAACACCGAGCTGTCATACCCGATCTCCAGATTCACACCCTGCGGCAGGCTGGATTGAATCGTCGGCAGAATCGCCTTGATACCGTCACTAATATCCAGCGGGTTGGCCACGGCCTGCTTCACCACACCCAGTGCCACGGTCTGCACGCCACGGAAACGGAAGCTGGTGGTATCGTCCGCCACACCCACGTTCACGGTCGCTACATCACCCAGCTTAATCTGCGCGCCATTACGGGTGGCCACCACCATGTTACGGAAGTCTTCGGCACTGTTCAGGTCAGTATTGCTCTGTACGGTAAACTCGCGGGAAGCACCCTCCACACGGCCACTCGGAATATCCACGTTCTGGTTTTGCAGCACGGTGGAAATGTCTTCCGGCGTCAACTGGTAGGCCGCCAGTTTCAGCGGGTCCAGCCAGATGCGCATGGCGTACTTACGCACCCCGAATAACGTCACTTCGGCCACACCTTCCACGGTCTGGATGCGGTCCTGCACAAAGCGATCGGCAAGATCCGAAAGTTGCGCAGCAGACAGGTTATCCGAGCTCATGACCAACCACATGATCGGGCTGCTGTCGGCCTCCACTTTGGCAATAATCGGCTCATCCACATCATCCGGCAAGGCACCGCGGGCACGGCTCACTTTGTCGCGCACTTCGGCAGCGGCATCGTCCGGGTCGCGGCTCTGAATGAACGCCACGTTGATGATGCTCACACCTTCGCGGCTGGTGCTGTTGATGAATTTAATACCTTCGATCCCCGCCAGACTGTCCTCCAGCGGCTTGGTCACCTGGCTCTCCATGATCTGCGCGTTGGCGCCGGAGTAACTGGTGGTCACCGTGATGACCGGTTCATCCACATTCGGGTATTCACGTACGCTTAAGGTTGTGTAGCCCACAAGGCCCAACAGCACGATGACGAGGCTCATCACCGTCGCCAGCACCGGCCGTTTGATGGAAATATCGGAAAGGAACATCGTAACTTAGCCCCTTACCCTAACGGAGTTCTTCAACGGCTTGCGGCGCCACGTTAATAGTCGTGGGGCTCAACGGGGTTACCGGCATCAGGGGCGCCTGCAGCTTTTGCTGGCCCGCCGTCACTACACGCTGACCGGCCTCCACACCCTTCACGATCTGCGCCTTGTCCGCCGTGCGCAAGCCAACCTCTACAGTGGTGCGGCTGGCCATGGTGGCACCGTTTTCACCGGCCGTGATCACAAACACGAACATCTTGGCACCCTGCGGAATAAGCGCCTGATCCGGAATCACCACAGCCTCGCTCACTTCGCGCACCGGTACACGCACGCGCACAAACTGGCCGGCCACCAGCTTGCCTTCATCATTGTCCAGCGCAACTTTGCCTTCCAGCGTACGGGTGGTCGGGTCAACGCGGCCATCCAGGGCATCAATCACACCATCCAGTTCCGCACCGTCACTCGTTACCTTTACCGGCGCACCAAGGCGCAGGCTGGTCGCCTGGGCTTCCGGCACCTTGAATGTCACTTTCAGTTTGGCATTATCGGTCACCGCCACCAGCAGTTCACCGGGCTGAACCAGCTCGCCCACATTCACCTGAGCAATACCGGCAGCCCCGTCAAACGGAGCAGCAACCTGATACTTGGCAAGGTTGGCGCGCGCCATCTGAATGTTCGCACGCTGCAATTTCGCTTCCGCTTCGGCGGTGTCCACCTGCAAACGGCTGGCCGCTCCCAAGCCTACCAGACGCGAGTAGCGCTCGACATTGGCCTTGGCCAAAGCATAATTGGCCTGCGCTTGCGCCAGCGTCGCACGCTGCACACTATCATCCAGCACCAGCAGCGGCTCCCCACGCTTCACGGCTTCACCATCGATAAACGTCACAGAGACCACGCGCGCGGTCACTTCGCTACGCAACTCGGCACCAATGCGTGCCTGTACTTGCCCGGCCACCGTCAGGGTTTCAGCGATCGGCTGGTCAACCGCGGTCACAACTTCCACCGGCAAGCCGCCACCGCCCTGTTGCTGCGGCTTGGGGGCTTCGGCCTTGCCAAACCACCACCACGCTGCCAAAGCCAGCACGGCAACACCGAGCACACCACCCCACATACGCATGTTTCGTTGCTGATCCCGCTTGCGTGCAACCATTCTGTAACCCCTCTCTGAAAATCCTAAACGTCCGGTGTCTTTACCGGTAAGCCTACCCCAAGCCACCCCGCGACGCTAATTTTACAGGCCGTCAACACCATCATTCACGCCCAGAAAAACAGCAGCCCGAAACAGGGACTTGCATGCCTGTTTATAGAATTAATAGACGTTATCGTCAATTATTCCGACCCATTATTTCCAACAATTCGTACAAGGCTCACCTTGCCGCTACCGCGCTTGGCTGCGCTCGGCTGGCTGGCCGCCGGTTTAAAGCCATGCAGGTACAAAACTTCCACCGTTACCGGCAAACGCCCATCACTCCGCATGAACATATCTGCGTAGGCAACCTGCATGGCTGCAAAACGTTCCGTCCCGGTCAAACCCTTCGTACGACGCGTCGAAAAATTCCCCACCCCATGGTCACGCAGGCTCTCATACATCGTATCAAAGCCTTTGAATGTCACCGTCAACATGTCACGGTCCACCACGGGCAAAGCCACTTTCAGTTTCTGCAAAAGCGCTCCCGCTTCCTGCACATCGGTCAGCGGCACCACATGGCCAATCTCATTCCACGCCGCGCGGAATTCCCGGAAACTCTCCACCCCCAGCGTCGTCGCCAGCAAAACCCCGTCAGGCCGCAACGCCTGTAGGCAGCGGTACAAAAACACCGGCACATCTTCCATGGTCGGCAGCAGCATATCCACCAGTACGGCGTCATAGGCCTCCGGCTCCGCGGTAAAGTCCTCACGCGTCACGCGCAAAACCTTCTTATAATCGCCCTTCACTTCGCCCAGGCGCTCCTCCAGCCGCCGCGTCAGCTCCGCCCGCACGGGCGCATCACGCATCCTGCCCAACCTGCGGGCAATCTGTTCGGCATCAAAGAGATTCTCAGTCATAATAACGCATGTCTACGCCATTTAGCCGCTGCCGCCAAGCCATGAGCGACACGCTGCGCTATGCCTTCAACCTCTTTCTACCAGCCACCTGCCCGGCCTGCCAAAACCCACTGCCGCCGTCCGAGCCTCTTGCCTTCTGCGCCACCTGTTACGCTAAAATGCCTTGGTGGAATACCGCCGAGGTCCTCACCCTCAAACTCCCACCGGCCATCGCCAGCTTTGCCGCCCCGTGCCTGTACGAAGAACCGCTCCGCAGCGCCATCCTTCATCTCAAATTCCACCGTGGCCTGCCCTATGCACCACCCTTGGCCCGTCTCCTGCTGCCACACCTGCCCACCTCACCGATGCTCATTATTCCAGTACCCAGCCACCCCAGCCGCACACGCCAGCGTCATTACAACCATGTTCTCGCCATGGCCCGCTATCTGGTTAAACACTCTCCTCACAGCCTGCATCCCACGGCCCTTAAACGCCTGCGGAAAGAAACCCCGCAAGCCTCCAAATCCCGTGCCGCACGCCTCAAGCTCCCCTCCACAGCCTTTGCCGCCAACCGCAACGTTGTCGAAGGCCAGCACATCCTCCTTCTCGACGATATCTACACCACCGGTGCCACGGCCCGCGCCTGCGCACTGGCATTGCGCAAGGCCGGTGCCGCCTCGGTCCACGTCCGCACACTGGCCTACACACCACCCCAGTAAAAAGCAGAATTTCTTTTGTCTTGTCCCACGTAAACTTAGCGGATTTCCGCCGTTTCGCGACGCTTATCGATAGGAACCACGCCTCGACCACCCCGTTAACAGAGCGCATGATAAACAACATAGGGGGAACTATCATGACTAATAATAATCCCGGCAATTTTGCCAACGACCGCGACCGCGCATCGGAAGCTGGCCACAAGGGTGGTCAAATGTCCGGCGGTAATTTCCGCAATGATCCGGAACGCGCTGCCGAAGCAGGTAGCCGCTCCAGCGGTAACTTCGCCAACGATCCTGACCGCGCCGCCGAAGCCGGCCGCAAGGGTGGACAAATGTCCAGCGGTAACTTCGCGAACGACCCGGACCGCGCCGCTGAAGCGGGCCGCAAGGGTGGTCAGAACTCCCATGGTGGTCGCAACCATTAACTCCGTCTTTTACCGAAGCGAGTTACAGCACACCGGTCTCAGGCCGGTGTGCTGCTTTTTAAGCGTGAATTTTCCAGATTCAGTAAATAGGCTTTGGCCGCCATACCTCCGGCAAAACCAGTCAGCAGGCCATTGCTGCCGATCACACGATGACACGGCACGATAATAGAAAGCGGATTGCGCCCATTTGCCGCCCCCACCGCACGCACCGCGGCTGGCCGCCCGATCTGCTGCGCCAACTGCGCATAACTGCGCGTCTCACCATAGGGTATGGTCAGTAGGGCAGCCCACACCTCCTTCTGAAACGCTGTCCCCACGCCCCCTAGCGGTACATCAAACACGGTCAGTTTCCCCTCAAAATATGCCTGCAATTGCTGCTGCGCCTTCTGTAAAACCGGATGCGTCACATCTTCCACCATCGCACCCAACCGCACCCGCTGCGGGCTGTCATTTTCCCACAGCACCGCCACCAAAGCCGCCTCATCCGCCACGAGCCGCAAACGCCCTACGGCTGATTCCATATCCCTAAAGTACAGCATCCTAAATCCCCTTCCATAAATGTAACACCGCATAACTCCGCCACGGCCGCCATGCCTGAGACATAACCTCTGCCTCCCGCGGCGTTGGCCGTCCCAACGCATTCAAAATCGCAATATCCTCTTTCGGAAACGCATCCGGCCAGCGCAGCGCCCGCATCGCCAGATACTGTGCCGTCCAGGGCCCGATACCTGGCAATGCCACCAGTTGCCTCATCACGGTCTCCGGCTGCACCCCCGCTTCCAGTTTCAATGCGCCAGAGGCACATGCCTCCGCCAGCGCCAGAATACTCATGGCACGGGTTCGGATAATGCCGAGCTTCGCAATATCTTCCACCGTTGCCACAGCCACCTGTTCCGCGGTCGGCGCAGCATGGTTCAATCCCTCAAACGGCGTCGCCAGGGGTTCACCAAACGCCTGCACAAACCGCCGCGCCAGTGTGGTGGCGGCCTTTACCGTCACCTGCTGACCCAGTACCGCACGTACCGCCATTTCAAACCCATCAAACGCACCGGGCACCCGCAAACCGGGGTTCGCCTCCACCGCCGCGCACAATAGCGGGCTCTGCCCCAACGTCGCGTTGATCAGATCCGGCCGCGCCGTCACATCAAACAGGTTCCGTAACCGCCCCAGTACTTGCGGCAACACCGGCAGCAGGCTATGGGCAAACTCCACGCGCAACGCATGCCTGGCTAGTTCATTCTGCACCCTTACCCAACCGGAATGGCCACCTATCCGCACCGTCCGCGCATAGGTATCCTCGCTCACGTGCTCCACACCGGTCAGCGCCCGCGCGCTCAAAAACGCCAACAATCCGTGCCAGTCATAAGGCGGGCGGTAGCCTAGTAATAAAGACGAACTGGCCCCCACCTCAACACTATCTGTCTCACCCGCATCCTTGCGCAGCCGCGTCGGCGCCAGCTTATACTGCTTCACAAACGCGTCATTAAACCGGCGCAGGCTGCCAAACCCGCTAGCATACGCAATCTCCGTCACCGGTAACTGGGTTTCGGTCAGCAGTTGTTTGGCCAACAAAAGCCGCCGCGTCAGAATCAGCTCCATCGGCGACACACCCAACTCGCTCTGAACGATCCGGCGTATCTGCCGCGAACTCAAGTCAAACTGCGCGGCAATGTCTTCTAAGCTCTCAGCCCCCTCCATGCGCTGAACAATCAGCTGTGCAATGCGGCTGGCATCATCCACCGGCGCACTGCCGGGTGCCAACTCGGGCCTACAGCGCAGACAAGGCCGGAACCCCGCTTTTTCAGCACTCTCGGCATTGGCAAAAAAGCGGCAATTGTCACGCTTGGGGGTTTTGGCGGTACATACCGGACGGCAATAGATCCCGGTCGAGGTCACACCTAAGAACACGACACCGTCAAACCGCGCATCACGCGCCAGATAAGCTTGGTAAAACACGGCATCATCACGTTCCATAAGCAGCATCATAAACGACCTGCCCGCCACCGCTAGCCATTTTCGGACATGAAATGAAAACGCAGAAAGAGAAGAATGGTGCCGGCTACAAGATTCGAACTCGTGACCTTCGGTTTACAAAACCGCTGCACTACCACTGTGCTAAGCCGGCAACCGGCAGCTTTGTGCCATAACTTAAGCGGCGGCGCAAATGCAAACTACATGCGGAACCATTTCCGCCCCTCACCCTTTTTTACTGGAAGACCGCCTGCACCCGCGGTACAGTTATCCATCTATTCAACAAGAAAGAGTCACCCCATGTCTATTCTCACCGAATTCAAACAATTCGCCATGCGCGGCAATGTGATCGACCTTGCCGTCGGTGTGGTCATCGGGAGCGCCTTCGGCAAGATCGTCAGCTCGATGGTCGACAACATCATCATGCCACCGCTGGGTGTGCTGATTAATAATGTCGACTTCAAAGACCTCGGCATTGTCATCTCCGCTGCCGATCCGGCCACGAATAAACCGGCCGTCGTCTTCGGCTATGGTGCCTTCCTGCAAACCTGCCTCGACTTCATGATCATCGCTTTCGCGATCTTCATGCTGGTGCGCCTTATCAACAAACTGTCGCCCAAGCCGGCTCCGGCTCCCAAGGGCCCGTCACAGGAAGAGCTGCTGACACAGATCCGCGATCTGCTGAAAGCCGAAAGCAAAGCCGCACCGGCCAAAGCCGTTGCCAAAAAGAAGTAGGCTTCACCATCTCAAGCGGCTCCGGCCGCTTTTTTTTATTTTCTTACATCCGGAACCAACCCAGTCCGCCAGCGTTAACCGGTCCGAAGCTCCCATACAAGTAACAAGACAAGGGATCCCGCTCATGGCCAAACTCACTCTCAGTGGCCTGCTTGTAGCCAGTAGTCTGGCGAGCCTCATTATAGCCGCATCTGCTCAGGCACAAGTGCTGGAAAGCGTCCGCGTACGCCTTCCTACCGGTCAGGTGATTACTGTCGACGACGGTAACAACTGGTACCGCGACACACGTGTCGTTAAGTACAAACGTTACTATTACGAACCGCGCGAACGCGTGTATGTGGTCTACAACGATGACGACCATCATCCCAAAGGGCATTTCTGCCCGCCCGGCCAAGCCAAAAAAGGCCGCTGCTAACTGCACATATCAAAGCCCCCATTTTCGGGGGCTTTTTTAGACATGTGAGAGATCTATGAAGCTACCCAACCAGTCGCAGACCACGGCTCACCTCGGCCGCCGCCTGCGGGGCCCACGCGGTTGCCAGCGGATACACCACGCCACCCACGGCACCTATCTGAATATCGCGCACGCGCGGCACGGCAATAACAGCCTGCCATAAACCATCGCCTTCCATCACGTCCTGCAAAATCTCGGGCTTCATCGCCAACACCTTGTCGCGTTCAGCAAACGGAATCCGCACATACGCCATTTCCAGTTGCCCCAGCGGCTGCGGCTTGGTCAGCGGTATCTGGCGCTCCAGCGGTAACGCGGGCTTCGGGCTGCGCATCAGCGTGCGCACGTCCGCGACCACACCTGCCACAACGCGGCGTACCTCATCACTGTCCGCACGCAAAGTCACGTCACCATAGGTCGTTTCCGCCACCATAACATCCGCGCCATCTGCCTGCAGCAGGGCACTGTCCTGCGCCACGGCCATCGGCCCGGCATAAATCTCGTTCTCGGCAATCTCTGCCCCAAACACAGGTACCAGACCAAACGCGCGTAAACGCTTTACATCAGCACTCTCCACCTGCTCCACGCTGGCACGCTGCAGGGCGGTGGTGTCAATTTCGGTATCAAACACCAGGCTGCGCAAAGCCAGCGCACGGGCCAGGGTTTGTTTGCCGCCCCAGTCGCTCAGGTCGGCATTCTGCATACGCAGGTGCGCACTCACATGGGCCAGTGTTTCCCCACGGAACACCATACGGTTCAGCGCCGTACTGGCCGCACTGGCAAAACTCACCACAATGCGTTCGGGGCGGGCACTGCCCATCAGCTCGGCCACCGGCACGCCAAACCCGGCCGCCTGAAATCCGAGATACGCCTGCTGTCCCTGCGCGGCATTCCGCAGCACACGGCCATGCACCATCATCAGCATCGGGTTGGCGGTGATGAATGCGATACCATTGCTCATCGCCGCCATCGCCAACGCAAAGGCCGGAGCCACACCGCCCAGCATCTCCACGATGGTATCAACGCCCATCAGTTTGGGGGCATCGGTCAGCGCATCAAAACCGGGTATCTGGCGTACGGTGCCAACGCCCGGCACGCGGGCCAGCGCATCCACCACGGCACTAGCCTGGGCGTTGCGGCCCACCACCAGAATGCTGCGGTTTTTGTGCGGAAAGTTGGGACTATAGGTCATACGTGTTCTTGCCAGTCGCGTTGCTGTGATTTATGTTCACCCCATCAAAAACAACAAACAGGGTTCTGTCCATGGCAAACACCTCCTCCACCCCCTCCTCGGGTGCAATTAACCCGACACACCTTGTCGAACAAGCCACACAAGCCTGGCAGAAGAGCCTTGAGCGCATGGCCACCAACAACCCGCAGACCGACCTCGAACAGATGCAGGCCATGCAACCGGTGATGGAAGCCTTCGGCAAGGCCGCTACCGCCCTGTCCGCCAACCCGCACGCGCTGGTCCAAAGCACCCTGCAACTGCACCAGGCCCATCTCGCCCTGGGTGCCAACTTCCTCGAGCAAATGCTCGGACGTTCCACCACTCCGGTCGCTACCCCTGAAAAAGGCGATGGCCGCTTCAACCACGAAAGCTGGAACAACGCCTTCTTCGACCTGATGAAGCAATCCTATCTGCTTACCAGCAACTACCTCACGCAGGCCGTAAGTTCTGCCAAGGGCCTGGATGAAGCCGACCGCAACCGCGTCGACTTCTACACCCGCCAGTTCATCGACGCACTGGCCCCCAGCAACTTCCTGCTCACCAACCCGGAAGCACTGAGCACCGCGCTGTCCACCAACGGTGAAAGCCTCATGCAGGGCTTCCAGAATTTCCTGCAAGATGCCACCCGCGGCAGCATCACCACCACCGACCTCGACAAGTTCGTCGTCGGCGAGAACATTGCCATCACCCACGGTAACGTGGTCTTCCGCAATCACCTGATCGAGCTGATCCAGTACACCCCCACCACCAAGCAGGTGCACGCCAAGCCGCTGCTCATCTGCCCGCCGTGGATCAACCGCTTCTACATTCTCGATCTCCAGCCGCAGAACAGCTTCGTGAAGTACATGGTCGACCAGGGCTTCACGGTGTTCATGATCAGCTGGAAGAACCCGACCGCCGAATACCGAGACGTCGGCTTCGAGAACTACATCACCGACGGTCTGTACGAAGCGATCGACGCTGTACGCAGCATCACCGGCGAAGACTCCGTCAATGCCATCGGTTACTGCATCGGCGGCACCATGCTCAGCGCAGCGCTTTCGGTCATGGAGCAGAACAACGATAAGCGCATCAATTCCGCCACGTTCTTCACCACCCTCACCGATTTCTCCAAGGCGGGCGAACTCAGCCTCTTCACCGACGAAGCCCAATTGGATGCACTCGATAAACGCATGCAGCGCGACGGTGTTCTCGACGGCAAAAGCATGGCCGCCACCTTCAGCATGATGCGCGCCAACGATATGATCTGGTCGTTCGTGGTCAATAACTACCTGCTCGGCAAACAGCCCTTCCCGTTCGATATTCTCTACTGGAACAGCGACTCCACCCGCATGCCGTGCGCCATGCACAGCTGGTACCTGCGCAAACTGTACCTGAAGAACGAGATGGCCCAACCGGGCAAACTCGAAGTACTGGGTAAGAAGATCGACCTGCGCAAGATCGCCCTGCCGATGTACATGGTCGGCGCGATAAACGACCACATCACACCCTGGACAAGCTGCTACGCCCCCTTCTCCGGCATGGCCTCCAAGTCCAAGCGCTTCGTACTCAGCAAGGCAGGTCACGTCGCCGGTATCGTCAATCCGCCCACACCGGCCGGCAAACCGATCAAACGCAGCTACTGGGTGGCCGAGGCTACCAACGTACCAGCCGAAACCTGGCTGCGCAGCGCAACCGAAAACCAGGACAGCTGGTGGCCCGACTACACCCAATGGCTGGGCAATCAGTCCGGCAGCAAGGTTGCGGCCCCCACCAAGTCTGGCAACACCAAGTACAAGCCGCTGGGCAGCGCCCCGGGCACCTACGTGCTGGAATAGCCTACCCGCACTTAAACGGCCCCAAGGGGCCGTTTTTGAGTCCTTCATGCAGCCAGATTTGTGCGCACCCCTTATAAACAGAAAGACACACCGGTCTCGCATCAAACGTAGCCCTGCACTGCTAACAGCTCCAAAACCTGATATCCTGTGAAGCACACGCGATACCTCATACAAAGGAAAGGTACATTTATGAAACCATCTCTTCTCCTGATAGCAATCCTTTGCTGCACATCAATCTCTCTCCATGCCCAAGAGCGCACCGCCGGCGGCAACCTGCAGAACGAAGCATCATGGAATGCTCTGAAAGGGATTGCCGACAGTGCCAATAACAATGCGAAATCCGCCCACATCCGCCTGAACCAGGTGGAAGCCTGTGGCAAACTGGGTATGTTCTACGCACCCGGTGCAGCGGGCAGCGATGGTCAGGGCTGTAAGGCTCCCGCCATGGGCAACCAGGGTTCCCGCTGGAGCCGCGATTCGGGCTACGCATGGGCGGGCCCGCTGCTTTTCCAGTGGGGCCGCACCTGCTTGGGTTACAGTACGGAAGTACATGTCCCCCTTCCCGTCACCTACCCGAACGCGATCATGAACGTCGTGGGCCAATTGGATGAACAACACTTTGGCGCTACCCGCGCCAACCAGTATGTCCGTATTGTGAACAACGGCACTATTCTGGCCGGTAAAACCAATATCAATGGCTGTATGAACTGGCTTACAACCGGTTATTAAAAATACCGCGTAAAAAAGAGACCCGGCCTTGCCCGGGTCGCTTTCATTCTAGGAACCTTCACCGCTCACGTCAGTATACTTTACACACATCCTCATAAGGATTAGGAAGTAAATGTCATGAACACCATAACCGGCCTTTACACTACAGCAACGGGGCTCGCGCAGCTCCGCGAGGGCTTTGCCAAGGCCGATACCGACGGCAGCAAAGCGCTCTCGTTCGCCGAGTTCGAAGCCGCCGCAAAACTCAACCCCAACATCACCGCATCCTCTACGGTCGAAGCCACGTTCGCCAAGCTGGACGCCGATGGCAACAAGCAGATCACCGCCAACGAGATTACCCAGGGCCTCAACCTGACAACGCAGGTCTACAGCGCCCTGCTGCAAGGGCAAGAGCTCCGCTCCGGCAACGCCTTCCTCACCCTGTTAGGCAGCGCCTCCAATGCGAGTTCGATGTTCGGCACCGACAGTTCTAGCAATTACTTCAATCTCACCTCCAGCCTGATGGGCGGCGGCAGTGCCTCCACCTATCTCACAACCCTGGCCAGCGGCGGTAATTCCAATACCACCCTGCTCGCCGCGATGTTCGATGGCTCGGGCGGCACCGCATCGCGTCTGGAATCCCTTCTCAGCCAATACGTGACGACCGATACCGAAGCCTGATAACGGCGCAGAAGTCACAGACATCCCCCTCAATGCCAACCCGTTCCGGGTGTTCGGGTCTTTCGACTTGAAATATCAGCATTTCAAACCAATACTTACTACATTACCCGATAAGGAGTCCCTATGAAGCGCCTACGCCCCCTTTCCCGCAGTCTGGCCCTGTTGGCCGTAACCAATATGTCGCTGGCTCCGGCCTTAGCCCCTCTGGCCTTTGCCGATATGCAGACGGCTACCGCGGCAGACGCAACGCTGACCGACACCACCACGACCACAACAGAAACGGTCACAACCACCGACGGCACCACAACCACCGAAACAACCACCACAACGACGGTCTCCACAGATAATATTGCGGACATCATCAAGTCCCTGACATCCAGCAATATCGCCGAGATCCAGGCCCGTTACACCGAGCTTCTCGATACCATCCGCGTGCAGAAGATCGAACTGGCACAACAGACCGATCCCACGACTATCTCAAGCATGAAGGCCGAAATCGCCGAGATGGAAAACCTCGCCAAAGCCTTCAAGGCGATCATCGAGGGGTATGAAGACAGCGGCGCCAAAACCGTCGTGAAGACCGAAAGCTACATCGACGACGAAACCGGCGACAAGGTCACCCGCACCACCTATTCCGACGGCAGCTACACCGAAACGGTGGAGGTGAACACCGATACCGACTATGACAGCGACAGCGCCGGCTTTGGCGACTACAGCAGCGGCGATAGCGGCAGTGGCGGCGGCAGCGACTTCCTCCAGAAAATGCTGGAAAACCCGATGGTTCAGGGCATGATCGCAGGCCTGCTGCAAAAACTGATGAACGGCGGTCTGGGCAGCCTCTCCAGCCTGCTCGGCGGTTTGGGCTCGCAAGCCAATGCACCGCAAAATGGCGATACCCTGCTCGGCAAGGCCTGCGGTACCAGCGGCACACCCAAGTGCGAAGCGTCCGAATACAATACGCCCTCGCCCCAATCCAAATCCACAACCGAAAAGAAACAAGTAACTCCCAATACATCCGGTTCACCGGATGACCGGAATTCGGGTTCAACTCTTACCAACCCTACCGGCACGAATGGTCGCGTTCCAGGGCGTCTCTAGTAAACTAGCCACAAAAAAACCGCCTCACCGGCGGTTTTTTTGGGGGTTACAGAATTCTACTCGGCATCATCGTCTTCCGGCTTGGCTTCTTCACCGATGGTCACGGCTTTGGCACCACAGGCCGAGCACGCATCCAGCAGGTCCTGCCAGGCTTCCAGCGGAGCAGTCCCCATATCGGCCATAATCAGGGTCACGCCGTCCTTGGTCTCGGGGTCGCCTAGGTAGTGAACCACTTCCTGAACCTGACCTTCCAGCTCTTCCGGCTCGGCAAACCAGCGCCAGAACCACTGTTGCAGCGGTTCAAAGCTCACGTCGTTCTTCAGGCCTTCCATGCGTACCGGCATCATGTCCCAGCCAAACGGATAAACCTTTACCTGCATTCCGCTGTCCCAGGTCACGTCAATGCCGCCATCGAACTTGAAAACGCCTTCCGCGGCCACCTGAACAGGCTCCACGTCTTCTTTGCCGTCTTCCACGCGCTTGGCCAGCAGGTCAACGCGGGCAGGCAGCTTTAAAACACCTTCCAGCGCCACTTCACCCTTGTCGTCACGGAAAGCGGGTTCAAACATCACCTCGGCACCTTCGGCCTCAAGGTCTTCGGCCGTGGCGGTCAGGTGGTCAATGTAATCCTGCCGGATCATCTCCAGCAAATCGCCCAACGTCATGGTCATGACATACTCTTTCGTTCGTTTCGCTAACTGCTTACCATCAAAACGCACGGGAAGCCAGCGTTGCCTCCCATTCCAAAAAGTTCCTGCGTTTGATAAATTCCGGCACGTAGTGCCGTTGCCCACACATACACGAGAATTAACGAAGCGCCGCAGGAGAATGCTTTAGCCCGCGCCGTTCAACACCTTACGCAGCAAAAGATTATTCGCCACATGCCCCGGCGCCGTCATGTGGAAGATCCCGCTCACCGGACGCCCCGCCATGTACAGGTCGCCCACAACGTCCAACACCTTATGACGGACAGGTTCATCAGCAAACCGCAAGCCACCGGGGTTTTTTACGCTGCCGTCATCCCCGAATACGACCGCGTTCTCAAGGCTGCCGCCCTTGGCAAGGCCTGCCGCCTGCGCCGCCGCAATATCGCGCTCCAGCACAAAGGTGCGTGCCGGCGCAATCTCGCGTCGATAGGTCTCCTCGTCCACAACACCCTTCCATTCCTGACGCCCAATGGCCGGGTGCGGAAAGTCCACCACACACTCCACACGTAAGCCCTTGCGAGGCTCAGGGTTCGCCAGCAAGACGCGGCCTTCACTGTCTTCCACCTGCGGAGACGCGACATCCAGCCAGTTACGTTGAAGCTCAAGCTCCACACGCCCCACCGAGTCGATCAATTCCACCCACGGTAAGGCACTGCCGTCCAGAATCGGCACTTCCGGGCCGTTAATTTCAATAACAACGCTGTCCACACGCAGGCCATGCAGAGCACTTAACAAGTGCTCTACAGTGCTCACGTTCACGCCATGCTCATTTTCCAGCAATGTGCACAAAGGGCTACGCTTCACCATACTGGGGTGCAGATGAAACTCGCCATGACTCACATCGCCACGCCGCAGCATCACACCGGGCAAAGCCCCGATATGCGGACGCAAAACCACTTCGGCCCCGATCCCGCTGTGCAGACCAATCCCCCGGATGCTGACCTCTTTGGCCAGCGTCACACTTTTGTGCATGTTCAATTCCATTGTTCTTTCCTACCACCAAACCAGCTGGAGCGGAATACGCATCATCATGCGTAAACGAAAGGCCCCTCAGGGCCTACGTTAAGCTTTGGGGTTTGTTCCCCCGCCCCACAGTCTCTGCCAGAAGCTCACTTCGGCGGTGTCTCGGGGTCCTGCGGCGTCGTCCCCCGCAGATGGTGTTTCAACCGGTTCTTTCAGTTGATCTGACGGCGCAAAAAAGCCGGAATCTCCAGGTTGGCGTATTCGTCCTGCTCTTCTTCGCGCTCGCGCTTGGCGGCGGCAGCTTGGGCAAAGTCGGCAACGCTGGCCTTGGTTTCCACAATCTTGGCTTCGGTCGGAGCTTCGGCCTTCTTGATGGACGACAGGTCAACCATGGTCGGCTTCTGGCGCTTGACGGTTTCGCCAAGGCCGGTCGCTACAACGCTCACACGGATGCGGCCGGTGACGGTCTGGTCGTAAGCCGTACCGAAAATGATGTTGGCATCGGGGTCAACTTCTTCACGGATACGGTTAGCAGCTTCATCCACTTCGTAAAGGGTGAGGTCGTCACCGCCGGTGATGTTGATCAGCACGCCCTTGGCACCGTGCATGGACACACCGTCCAGCAGCGGGGAAGAGATGGCCATTTCAGCGGCCAGAATCGCACGGCGGTCGCCTTCGGCTTGGCCGCTGCCCATCATGGCTTGGCCCATTTCAGACATCACGGTCTTCACGTCGTTAAAGTCGAGGTTGATGATACCCGGTACCAGCATCAGGTCGGTCACACCGCGCACACCACTGTAAAGCACGTCGTCAGCCATTTTAAAGGCATCCTGCAGGGTGGTGCGCTCGGTCGCAATGCGGAACAGGTTCTGGTTCGGAATAACGATAACGGTGTCGGCCACGTTCTGCAGTTCCATGATGCCGGCTTCCGCCTGCTTCATGCGGCGTACGCCTTCAAAGCTGAACGGCTTGGTCACAACAGCAACGGTCAAAATCCCCATTTCGCGGGCGGCACGGGCCACAACCGGCACGGCACCAGTACCGGTACCACCGCCCATACCAGCGGTAATGAACACCATGTGGCTGCCACGGATGGCTTCGCAGATTTCGTCGTAGCTTTCTTCGGCAGCGGCAGCACCCACTTCGGGGTTGGCACCGGCACCCAGACCTTCGGTCAGGCTGCGGCCGAGCTGGATCTTCACTTCGGCGTCATGATTCTGCAGAACCTGCAGGTCGGTGTTGGCAATAGCGAATGTGGCGCCGGTAAGGTTGGCACGGATCATGTTGGACACGGCATTACCGCCGCCGCCACCCACACCGATAACCATAATGCGCGGCTGGTGAACCGATTCCTTGACCATTGCAATGTTGAGCGACATCCCGACTTCCCTCTCGTTATGGTGCACCGTGGGCCAGATCCAATTCCAATTTCCGGTGCGATTTGTTATCCGTCACTCTACGCGTGTAGCCTTTGTGTTCCAACCCCTCTGCCCGCAAAATCCGCACGCTTGCAGGCTTTTTCAAACCCCCTGCGTTGTTACCGCAACAACCTGCAAGCACACCTCAAACAGTATCTTTAACTCACTGAAAAACGGTACGACACGGAAACTCCCTTGCCAAAGAGCCATGTCCATCGCATATCTGGCCTCGATCCACCCCACGACCTTTTGAAAAGGACAGTCTCCATGCTGAAAACCGGTTTTTCACATCTCGCCGTCTCGTATTTTTCTCCCCTTCTCAAACTCTCCGCCCGAACACTTCGCTTTGGTATGGTCGCGCTCCTGATCGTGACAGGACTACTACTAGGAATCTTCGACTTCGACGATTCTCTGGCAGCAGCTTTCATCCTCATTGCCATCGGCGTGCTTCTCGCCATCAGCGGCTGGAAAAGCCTGTGCGACTTCTCATCCGAACCTCACGATGAAGCAAAGGAAAAGAACACGCTTTTTCATGAAATCTTCCTGATACTGGCGCTCGGTTGCTTCTTCGGCGGCTTTATCGCATTCGGCAGCGGAATTCTGGGTTTCTTGAACGGCATTAGCCGCAGCATCATCCTGATCCCGATCGGTTTCGTCATCATGGCGGCAGGCACCGCCTTCGGCATTCTTAGCCACAATTGCGCGCCAGACTGACTTTCTTCCTATTCAATAAAAAGGCCGCCCTCGGGCGGCCTTTACATATATCAATGTTAATTCGCAAAGCGCAGCAACTTCGCCATCTGCCCGGCCAACTGCGCAATTTTGCTATCCGTCACGCGCACGCGGCTCTGCTGGGCGGCCTGACGCGCACCATAAATCAGCAAGCCAACCGGAGTCGCAAAACCCGGCGTACCGGAAAGATCAGTAAGACCCTGCACGCCAACCGGACGCGCCAGACGCACACTCTTGTCCAGCACCACTTCGGCCAGATTCCGCAGACCATTCAACTGGCTGGCACCACCGGTCAGCACCACGCGGCGGCCAATAGCGGCTTCAAACCCGCTCTGCTCAATCTTGTCACGCACCAGCTCCAGCATTTCTTCGCAACGCGGCTGGATGATTCCGGCCAAGGCACTCTTGGTCATGTGGGTCGCTTCGGCCTTCACGGTCTGGTTGTCGTCACCAACGCTCGGCACTTCAAATTCATCATCGCTTACAATGGTGCTCGCCATGGCATGGCCATGCAGAACCTTGATACGCTCGGCCGCTGTCAGCGGAGTGGAAAGCCCACGCGCAATGTCAGCGGTAATATGCTGGCCACCCAGCGGAATCACAGCGGTGTAAACAAGCGCACCTTCGGCATAAATGGCCAGATCAATGGTCCCACCACCAATATCCACCAGCGCCACACCCAACTCACGCTCATCCGGCACCACGGTGGCCAGTGCGCTGGCGTAAGGCTGTACCACAATGTCCAGCACTTCCAGGTTTGCACGCTCCACGCAACGCACTACGTTACGGATAGCCGAGGTCGCGGCGGTAATAATATGAACGTCCGCTTCAAGACGGCTGCCGGTCATGCCGCGCGGATCACGAATGTCGCTCTGGTTATCCAGCACATACTTGGTCGCTTGGGCATGGATGATCTGACGGTCGTCACCGATCTGACGGGCACGCGCTACATCAATAACTTTAAAGATGTCGGCATCGGTAATGTCCTGCTTGTTCAGCACCACCAGACCATCGGTCATGTGGCTACGCAGGTGCACACCACCCAGGCTCACAATCACACCCTGAATCTCCACACCGGCCATATCTTCAGCCGCGTGTACGGCTTCGCGAATCGCCGTTTCGGTACGATCCATATCCACAATCATGCCGCGTTTCAGACCGGTAGAGATATGCTGACCGTAACCCAGCACATGCGGGTTAAAGAACTCATCCAGCTCGGCAATAAAGCAGGCCACCTTGCTGCTGCCGATGTCCAGTCCTGCCACGATGCGGTTACGGGTTTTTACCATGTCGTTACCTTAGTCCTATTCCTAAACTCTCAAACTTATCCTGCTACCGCCGGTTTCTGCGTCACCGGCGTGGTTCCCACGGTCTCCGGCAGGCGCAATACCACACGGTCGGGCAAACGCAAATCCACTTCACCCGCGTTCAGCGTCAGCACGTGGCGGGCTTCTTCCAGCTTGGCCAGCAGCGGCAAGGCCTGCTCAGCACCAAAGGTGCGGCTGTCTTCGGGCAGTTGCACCATCACGCCACTTACAAAGCGCAGGTTCCAGCGGCGGTCACCCACCCACTCGGCTTCCCGCAGTTGGGTCAAAAGCTGCGGCCAGTTGGCAAGGTGCATAAACAGCGGGCCAGCCTGCGCCGCAGCACCATCACCCTTCAGCAATGGCAAACCGGCAAAGGCATTGCTGGCATCAGCCACAATGCGCTTACCGTCCTTGTTGATGACCCATATCTGGCCATCCGCCACCAGACGCGCCAGCGGCACATGCTCGTAAATCGTCACGTTCACACGGTCCGGCAGCATGCGGTCCACGCTGGCCAAGCGCACCCACGGCAATTGCTCAATACGGGCACGGGCACTACCGGCATCAAACCCGACCAGGCTATCGCCTCGTTTAAGGCCCAAGGCACTCTGCAGATCTTCCCGACCCGTATAAACCGCGCCGCTCACCACAATTTTCTCAACAACCGCACCGGTCGCCTCAGCCACATACGCTGCGGTAAAATCACCGACAAACACACGGTTGGTCCACAATGCATACCCGCCAGCCATCACTGCCACAGCCATGGCACCTTGGCCGATCCGCTTCCACGGCCACGCGATTACACGCTGCTCGGTCTTGGCCAGCCAGCCACGGAAACCCTTCGGCTCTTCTACTTTTTTAGGGCGTGTACCGCCAAACAGGCTACCACCAAACTCATCCATCAACTCAACCGGAGGCACGTCAGCAGGCTTACGCGGAACCATGGACACAACCTCCTCAAAACTGTTTTCAACTGCGGGTAAACCTGAAATCAATCAGAATGTGCATACCCTATCAGAAACCCTACGCCGCAGCCACCCTTTTCGAACGCGCAAATCAATAACTTAGCCCACCGTCCTACATTCATCCAAGGGGGTGTGTCCGCCACACCCCACCGGCACGCCCCAAGCGCTTGCCAACCTCGCATGTCGGGCTTACAAAGAGATATCTCTCACCGGAGGACGCCCTTCATGAAAGAACTCCCCGTTTTCTCTGCATCCACCCTTTTTCAGGGCAAAGTGGTCTATATCGACGCAAAAACCAGCGATGTCTGGATTGAGCTCACCACCTCATCCCTCAAAGGCGAGATGGTACCCTTTCCTGCAACACCCGTAACGGCCCCCTACCTGCCCATTCATTACCATCTCAACGATACGATCGAAGGCACACTCGAAAAGGTCGTCATCAAGAACGAAACCCGCCTCCGTTTCGCACGCATCGAGAGAATTCCTTCCTGAACGACAGATAAAGCCCGGCAAACAGCCGGGCTTTCTTCATATACGGAACGCATACAAACAATACATTTCACTTACGCAACACAACACCGAACATCGCATCACCATACGTCGTGACACTCAGGTCCGGCATAGCCCGCTCAACCGTACCACCTAAAGCTTGCCATGCCGCCGCAACTTCTTCGGCCCGATAAAAGACCATCACTCGTGGCAGATCCTTCCCCAGATTCCGCGAAACCTCCTCCCCCTCACCTTGTTTGGAGATCAGCACCGCAATGCCACCGATCACTAACCCGGTATGTATCTTCTTCACAAATGTCCGTAATTCCATACGCGGAACATGCACCAGCACCGCACACGCCCACACCACATCGAACCCGTCCCCAAACGGCAAAGCTTCATCACTCCGCAAGTCATACTCGCTAAAATACGGTCCCACCTCACGTACAGCCTGCGCCAGTAAGGGCGGGCTCACATCACACCCATACGCGTCTGCTCCACGTCGCCGGAATTCGGCCACATCGCGCCCAAACCCGCAGCCGATGTCGAGCACCCGCCGCCCTTGCAGGTCTAGCGTCTCCAGCAAAGCGTAACACGAAGCATTACGGTTCTCGCTGTTCCGCATCTCCTTGGCCACAAACCCTGCCGCGCCGCGCTCATCGCGGTAACTGGCTACGGTCTGGTCAAAGATATCCCCCGCCAACGCTATTCCACCCCGGTAAAGCGTACTTCCCGCTCCATCACAATCCCTAACCGCTCCAGCACCTGCGCTTCCACTTTCTGGCTCAATGCCTCAAAATCGGCCGCCGTTCCAGGCGTCCCTTCCTTGGCTCCGGCATTCACAAAAAAGTTAGCGTGCTGCTCACTCACCTGCGCACCACCTACGCGCATACCACGGCATCCGGCTTCATCTACAATCCGCCAGGCGTTCACGCGCTCACCGTCGCGCACCACGTTCTTGAACCAACTGCCCGAGCTCGGCATATGCAGCGGCTGCGTACTGCTGCGCGCGCGGTTGATCTCCTGCATCTGTTTGCGAATCTCTTCCTTATCGCCGGGCACCAGCTCCCATTCACCGGCCTTGTACAGCCATCCGGCAGGCAGTGCCGTGCCACGGTAACGCGGTGCCAGAAAATCCGGCGTCACTTCGCGTTCTGCGCCGTCGGCATCCAGCACCCACACACGCTTCAGCTTATCAAACGTCTCAAACCCGTAGGCCCCCGCATTCATGCGCAGCGCCCCACCGATAGCTCCGGGAATCCCCCCAAAGAACGCAATCCCTTCCAGCCCAGCCTCACGCGCGGCACGGGCGGCAGTCCCATTCGCAGCGCCCGCTTCGGCATATAATAAGGTACCGTCGACACGCACGGCATCCAGCCCTTTGGCCAGATTCACCACCACACCGGCAATGCCACCATCACGGATCACCATATTGCTACCCTTGCCCATCGGCGTCAGCGCCACGGCATGGGCATTGCACCAGCGCACTAAAGCCGCCATCTGGTCCCAGTCGGTAACCTCAGCCATCACCTCGGCCGGGCCACCGACCTTGATCGTGGTATAATCCGCCAGCGGCACATTGCGCGTATAGCTAATACCTTCGGGCATATCCTCAAACCAAACCGGAGCAGGCCATTCCTTCATATCGCACCGCCTTAATGATGGTGATGATGACCGTGATGACCATGGCCATGACCGCAATCATGCGCCGCCAGATGCTTGGCAAAATCGGTGATGGTCCCAGCACCCAGGCACACGATCACATCGCCCTTGCCCACATGCAGGTGGTGCAACACCTTCTGCAAACCGTGTTCATCAGCTACCACATGTACGTCTTCCGGCAGACCGGCTTCGTCCATTTTTTGGCCCAGAACTTCATGACTCACACCGGCGATCGGTTCTTCACCGGCACTATACACCGGCAGCAGCACGGCCACATCGGCCAGTTTGGCGCATCCGGCAAACTCGTCCATCAAGTCGCGCAAACGGGTGTAACGGTGCGGTTGAATCACCGCCACAATCTTGCCGTCATAAGCCTGCTTGGCCGCACCAAGGGTCGCCATAATTTCAGTCGGGTGGTGGCCATAATCATCGATCACATCCGCGCCGTGCCATTCACCCACTTTCGTGAAGCGACGGCCTACACCTTCAAACCGCGCCAGCCCTTCTGCCGCCTTCACCACATCAGCCTTGGCAATGCTCGCCACTGCCAATGCCGCCAGGCTGTTCAGTACATAGTGTGCGCCCGGCAGCGCCACAACCACATCTTCAATAATCCCACCACGCAGGCTCACATCAAACGCCATACCCATGCCGCCGTTGGGCAGGGTACCACCGGCGCGGGTCACGCTGTAGCTGTCGGTGTACACATCGGCACCGTCTTCCATGCCGTAGGTAATCACATCCGTATCGGTCCGCGCTTCCACGATCATCGCATTGGTGTCATCACCGCAAATCACCGCCATCTCGGCACTGTTGGCAAAGTCCACAAAGGCCTGTACCAGCTTTTCCTCGGTACCGTAGGTGTCCATGTGCTCGGGCTCAATGTTGGTGATAACCGCCACGGTCGGCTTCAGTTTCAAAAAGCTCGCATCACTCTCATCGGCTTCCACCACCAGCCAGCCGCTGGTCTTCTTCGGCAGCAGCGCATTGGTGCCAAGCGCGTTCAGCACACCGCCATTGATAATCCCTGCATCCACATCCGCCGCCTTCAGTGCGGTGTACACCAGCGCAGTGGTGCTGGTTTTACCATGGGTACCGCTTACCGCTACGGTCTGGTAATTCTTCATAATTTCGGCCAGCACATCGGCACGGTGCACGGTCTGCAAACCCTGCTCTTTGGCCGCCACACGCTCCGGGTTATCAGCCGGGATCGCCGTGCTCAGCACCACGATCGCATCGCCCGGCACCTGCTCGGCCTTGTGCCCGCGGAACACCTTCACACCGGCTTTCTCCAGGCGCTCAAAATCGCCTTTGCTGCCACCATCGCTACCAGAAACCGTGGCACCCTGCGTCGCCAGAACTTCGGCCAACCCGCTCATGCCAATACCGCCCACACCCACAAAGTGAATGCCTAAGCCTTTAACATCCTGTCCAAAAATTTTCATTCTACTCTCTCCCAAAAATAAACGTCTCAAACCTAATTCTTAACGGCCTCGGCAACCACCTGCGCCACCACACGGGTCGCATCGGGGCGGGCCAGCCCTAGCGCGGCTTTGGCCATGGCGTCAAGGCGTACCTTGTCCTGCATCAGCGCCCGCACGTGCACCAGCAGGTTGGCCGGTGTAAAATACGGCTGCTCCACCACCACCGCAGCCCCTACCTTTTCAGCCACACTGGCGTTCAGCTTCTGGTGGCCATCCGCCAGTTCCAGCGGCACATAAATGGCAGGCACACCCATAGTGGCGCACTCCAGCACGGTACCCACCCCACTACGACCGATCACGATATCCGCCTCGGCATAGCGCTTCGGCATATCGGTAAAGAAGGTCTCTACCGTCACACCGCCCAGGCCCTGCTTGGCATAGGTGGCGGTTACACGTTCAAAGTCGTCGGCACGTACCTGCTGCACCACATGCAAACGGGCACGGTCGGCAGGCGGCAGCATTCCCACCATCTCCGGCACCACTTCGCTCAAAATGCGCGCGCCTTGGCTACCGCCCAGCACCAGCAGGTTAAACACATCCGTGTCCTTGGCCTTCTTCGCACGCGCCGCCTCTAAAATCTCTTCACGCAGCGGGGTACCAGCCACCACAACTCGACCTTTCACACTGGGTAGATAAGCAAGGCTCTCCTCAAACGTCAGCACCACCACATCCGCAAAACGCGAAAGAAAACGGTTGGCCCGCCCCGGCAATACGTTCTGCTCATGAATGATGGTCGGCACGCCGCGCAGTTTGGCCGCCAGCATCAGCGCCACGGTGGCATACCCGCCGGTCCCGAACACCGCCACCGGCTTCTCGCGTACCACAAGTTTCAGAGCCTTGAAGAACCCGCGCGCCAGCTTCCCGAACGCCCACAAAATCCCCAGCGGCCCGCGGTCATTAAATGCCGCGGCAGGCAAACGCACATACGGCAGACCGGTACGCTCCACCACATCCAGAAACTTGTTGCCGCCCAGAATAACTTTCACCGCAAATGCCGGACGTGTCCCCTCGGCCTCACACAGCGCCTGCGCCACCGAAAGCGCGGGGAACAGGTGTCCCCCACTTGCACCGCTGGCTACAAGAATGGTTCGTTTTTCAGTCGTAGGCATAAAATTAAATCCGTTTTCCTTGTTTACGCAGCAATGCCAGCAAAAAGCCAAGCACCAGTGCCATCGCGAAGGTAGAGCTACCACCGTAACTGATGAACGGCAAGGTCATGCCGGTGGTCGGCACCAAGTGCAGCGCCACGCCAATATTCACACAGACGTGGATTGAGATCAGCGTCAGCAAGCCACCCACGCCCAGCAGCACAAAGCGGTCTTCCTGCGCCAGCACCCGAGAGAACCCGCGCAACACGAGGGTCAAAAACAGCCCCATCAGCAGTAGCCCGACCACGATACCGAACTCCTCGGCCACCACGGCAAAGATAAAGTCAGTATGCGCGTCCGGTAGTTGGTGCTTCACCACCCCTTCCCCGGCGCCACGGCCCCACAGGTGCCCCATCATAATAGCCTCATTGGCCTGGTCTACCTGATAGGTATCCGAATGCTCGGGGTTAATAAAACGCTCCAGACGGTCACGCACGTGCGGCAGCATGGTATAGGCCCCCACCACCACACACAAACCCCCGGCCACCACAGGCGCCAGCCACAGCAGCGGCAATCCGGCCATGAAGACCTGCAGGAACCACACCAACCCCATCGCCAAGGCCATCCCGAAGTTCGGCTGCATCAGCACCGGCAGGCCTACCGCGCCCATCATCACGATACTCGCAAAATAGCCCTGCAACTGCTTGCGCTTGTCATGGCTCGCCAGCAGTGCCGCGGTCACTAAAATCAACGCCGGTTTCATGAACTCGGTCGGCTGAATACTCTGCCCGGCAATATCGATCCAGCGCCGCGCCCCCTTCACCTCGGTCCCGATCACAAACGTCAGCAAAATCCCCACAAACGCCCCAATGAACAGTAAAAAGCCCGCGCGCTTTACCCCTTCCGGCTTCAGCGTGGTCATGCCCAGCATCACACCGAGAGCTAAGAGCAGGAACAGATAATGACGTACCGCAAAGTGGTACGGCCCCACATTATAGCTCTTGGCCACCGCCACACTCGCAGTGGTCACCGCCACCGCGCCGCATAGCATGATGACCACGATAACGGCCACCGCCACGCGGTCCATTTCCCACCACCAGCGTACCAGCGGGTGTCGGCTCTGACGATAAATGCTCATCGGCCCGTAACCCTCCGTTCAACCTGTTCAACGGTAACCAATCCCTGCACTAAATTGACGAACGTATCGCCACGGTGCTCAAAGTTCCGGTATTGGTCCATGCTGGCAGCAGAGGGGCTCAACAGCACAACCGCATCTTCCAGCCCTTCACTGCGCGCCGCCGCAAACGCCTCGCGCACGGCCACATCCATCGTATGGCATTTAAAGCTCGGCACATTATGCTGGACCAACGTATCGGCAAAATCCTCGGTCGCCTGCCCGATCGTAAACGCCGCGCGCACCGCACCCAGATGGTTGATGCACGCACCAAGTCCATCGGTCTTCGGCAAGCCACCGCAGATCCAGTAAATATTCGCAAAACTCTGCAACGCATATACGGTGCTGTCACCATTGGTGGCCTTGCTGTCATTCACAAACAGAACGTCACCGACCTTCCCGACCTTTTCCAGACGGTGCGGCAAGCCCTTAAAGCTCTTGCAGGCATCCCTGAATTCCGCCGGCGTACACCACCGCGGCACCAGCAGCGCGTAGGCACAGGCCACGTTCTGGGCATTGTGCGGGCCGGGCAGATGCTCCAGATCCTCCAACGGCATCAGCGTGTCCAGCCCATGGGTCAACTTGCCTTCGGTCACCATGTAGTCGCCCACTCCAGTCACGCTCACTGTAGTCACGCCACGCGTTTCGGCCTGGCCCCGCAGCAACGGCTGGTCAATCCCCATCACCTGTACGGCTCCGGCCTTGGCCAAGTCAAATAGACGCAGTTTCGCGGCCAGATAAGCCTCCATCGTGCCGTGCCGCGCTAGGTGGTCCGGCGTCAGGTTCAGCAGCAGCGCACCATCCACCTGCAGGTCCGTCAGGGTTTCCAGTTGGTAGCTCGAAAGCTCCAGCACATAGACACCGTTTTTCGGCAATTCCGGCAAGGCCAGCGCGGGCGTACCAATGTTCCCGCCTACCGCAACCTTGTATCCGCACACGCGCAAAATATGCCCGATAAGCGCGGTGGTCGTACTCTTGCCATTGGTGCCGGTGATGCCGATGAACGCCGCACCATTGCTGTTATCGCGACGGTACAGCAGATCCACATCGGTCATCACCGGCACCTTGTGCGCCAGCGCGGCCCGCACCAGCGGCGTTTCCAGAGAGATCCCCGGGCTCTTTACCAGCGCACCGATGCGCGTCCAGTCCACTGCATCCGGCGCACGGACACTGAACAGGTTAGCGTCAGGGCTGGAGTTGAAATCGTCATTGTCATCCCACACAAACACTTCCACACCGGCATCCTGCAAGGCCAGCGCGGTGGCGCGGCCACTGCTGCCAAGCCCGTACACCATCACTGCCTTGTGGCCAAATCCGTAAACGTCACGCCGCATGGTCATTCTCCTCCTAGCGCAGCTTCAGGGTGGCTAAACCGATCAGCGCCAGAATCACGCTGCAGATCCAGAAGCGGATGACGATCGTGCTTTCCGGCCAGCCCAACTGCTCAAAGTGGTGGTGCAGCGGCGCCATACGGAAGATACGCTTGCGGGTCAGCTTATACCCGGCCACCTGAATCATCACGCTCAACGTCTCAACCACAAACAGACCACCGATGATCAGCAGCGCAAATTCTTGCTTGATCATCACCGCCACACCACCCAGAAACGCCCCAACCGGCAGGCTGCCGCTGTCGCCTAAAAAGATGCGTGCCGGCGGCGCGTTGTACCACAAAAAGCCCAGTGTCGCGCCGGCCAGCGCGGCGCACATAATGGAGATCTCACCGCTGCCGGCAATATGCGGCAGGTGCAAATAGGCGGTATAGTCCACACGGCCCATCACGTAGGCTAAAATCGCCATGGTCGTCGCCACCAGCACCACCGGAATACTCACCAGCCCGTCCAGACCATCGGTCAGGTTCACGGCATTGGCGGTGCCGACCATTACCAGCACCCCGAACATCACAAAACCCCAGATGCCGATGCCGACCACCAACTCCTTGATGAACGGGAAATAGATCTCGGTCGAAACGGCGGTACCGTTCACGTACACATAGCCCAGCAAAAACACGGTACTGATGAATGTCCCCAGCGCCAGCCGCAGCTTGCCCGGCAAACCCTTCTTCCACCGGCGGGTCAGGTTCAGATAGTCATCCATAAACCCGATGGCACCATACCCGACCAGCAGGAACAGCAGCAGCCATACATAACCATTGGCCAGATTCGCCCACAGCAGGGTCGCCAGCGTCATGGCCCCCACAACGCCAATACCGCCCATGCTGGGGGTACCGGCCTTGCCCTGATGAGGCAGAATCGCCTTCACGGTATCGCCACCCTTCTGCCACAGGCGGAAGGCGGTGATAAGCCGGGTACCGAACACCAGCCACAGCAAAAATGCCGTAAACATGGCCGCACCGGCGCGTACAGTTAAGTACTGGAACACATTGAACCAGTTCACATAATCCACAAAGGGAAGCAACAAGGCAGGAATCATGCCGCAGTATCCCCCTTTTTAACCCGAAACACCAGAGCCTGAGCCACGCCACCGCTGCAAAATCCGGCAGCACCTTCGCCCTTGCAAAAGCCCCTGCCCCGCCCCACACTCGTAGTCGAATAAAACGGCATCAACAAGAAAGGAGTATGCCATGAAACACATCGTCCCGGCCTTGGCCGCTCTCGCTTTTCTGCTGACGCCGCTCGCGGCCTCCGCCGATACCCTCTCCGCCTGCAAAGCCAACTACCCCAAGGCCAAATCAATCACCCCCGTCCTTTCGGTCACCGAAGTCGGGAACGATTATTTTGTGACCGCCAACGGCAAACGCTTCAAGGCCCGCTTCGAGGAAGACAACTACGCCAGTTTCCTCACCGCCATCGGCGGCGGCAAAGTAACCCTCTACGCCGACACCCAAGGCAATCTCTACGGCCCGAACATCGCCGGAAACGATTCCCTGCTGACGGCCGAAGAACGCGCCTGCATCCGCTTCTGACCACCCACATCTCCAAGCCTCCCGCCCCGTGCGGGAGGCTTTTTTTGTGCCCTAACCCTCTGCCGTTCCGGTTAACCCATTGTGGGAACACGGCAGGCATGCTAGCGTTTCCCTAACAAATATAAAAAGACGCATCTTTCTCTTACGTTGTAATGCGGCACCCACCTTATCGACTCTCAGCGACTACAGAAAGGTTAGGCCATGCTGAAATCTATGCGCATATTCGCCTGCTCGTGTGCTGTTCTGGTAGGGCTGGCGCCGCTCGCGGCCTCCGCCGGGCAGGTTCTGGTAACACCGGATAACTTCCCCAAGGAATGCAGCGACGACATCTTCGACAATACCGCCTACAGTGGCCCGGTCTCGGTCTACACCGTCCGCAACCTGCGGCAGGACAAGAACGACCCGTACCAGATCCAGTTCCAGATCAGCGACAGCAAGACCATCGTCTTCAAGACCGCCTTCCTGCGGGATCTTGACGACGAAACCATCCAGCAGGTCGACGGCTACCTCAAGAAGAAGAAAGGCCTGTTCGTGGCCTTCATCCAGCCGGGCACCGCGCATCTGGGCCCTGAAGGCGCACTTCCGGTAAGCAGTCCCGAGTCCAGGCTCGACTTCTTCCTGATAGCCTCGATCAGCATGGGCAACGGCAACCCGCCGATGTGCAGCTACCTGAGCCAGCCCGCCGGCTTGCCGCAGGAAGCTTACCAACACATGCCGGAGCGCATCCAACTGCTGATGAACTGGGTGAAGGACGCCATGACGAAAGACATGGCCAACGCCTTCGCCGCCTTCACTACGAAGCAGCAGAACACCCCAGACCTCGTCGCCGACGACGACGTCTTCAAGTAAGTCTCCGCCAGCACGTTCCTGCTGGCCCCAACAAAAAAAGTCCCCGCCAAACGGGGACTTTTTCCATAGATAAAGGCCTAACCGCCCAGCACCTCACGGGCCACCAATCGGTCATCGAATGGATGCACCTCATCGCCCACGATCTGCCCGCTCTCATGCCCCTTCCCGGCGATCAGCACCACATCGTCCGGCCCGCCATCGGCAATCGCCGCCGCAATCGCGGCCTTGCGGTCATCAAATTCCAGTCCCTTGGCGCCGCCCGCGGTCACACCGGCCAATACCTGCTGCCGGATGTCCGCTGCATTCTCCTTGCGCGGGTTATCATCGGTCACATACACCACATCGGCCAGCTCGGCGGCAATGCGGCCCATAATCGGGCGCTTGGTCGCATCACGGTTCCCGCCACAGCCAAATACCACACGCAGTTTACCGCCACCTTTCACTACCGGACGCAGGCTCTCCAAAGCGCGCTGCAACGCATCCGGCTTGTGGGCATAGTCGACCACCACGCTTGGCTGGGTTGGCGCACTCTTCACCACTTCCATCCGTCCCGGCACAGCGGTCATGCGGCTCACGGCACCCGAGATTTTTTTCCAATCATGACCGCTTCCCACCAGCAGGCCCAGCGCTACCGCCAGATTTTCGGCCTGGAACGTCCCGATCAGCGGCACATGCACCGGCACCGGTACACTATCATATTTCAAATTCAGTTGCAGGCCACGGCCGTTAGCTTCCACCACTTCCGCCACCAGTTCAGCGTTAGCGGTGCCCACGGTCAGCACCCGGCAGCCGCGCTGCTTGGCCACACTCGCGGCAGGCAGGGTTTCCATACGCCCGATGTTCAACACCGCCGTGCCATCTTCCGGCAGAACCTCGGCAAACAGGCGTAATTTAGCCGCATGGTACTCGGCCAGATCACCATGGAAATCGAGGTGATCCTGCGTAATATTCGTCAATCCCGCCGCAGTGAACTTGACCGCATCCACACGGTTCAGTACCAGCGCATGGCTGCTCACTTCCAGTAGGCAGGTCTGCACCTTCTCGCGTGCCAGTGTCTGCAAAATCGGCCCTATTTTCAGCGCGTTAGGGCTTGTAAAACCGGTATATTCAGTCTCTACATCCTCATCCTTGCGCATCACGCCCAGCGTTCCTACGCTGGCGGCATTCACCCCGCTCAACTGGGCCAGCTGACGCCCGAACCACACCACGCTGGTCTTGCCGCTGGTACCGGTTACACCCAGCATAACGGGCGGTTGTTCCGGCCAGCGCAGCGCCGCAAAGCGCGAAAGCACCTCCCCCGCATTCGTCACCTGCACCGCACCGTCCACCGGCACATCGGTCACAATGGCAGTTGCTCCTTTGGCCTTGGCGTCGGCCACCAGTGCCGCCACATCCTGCTTGGGCGCCACACGGCTGTCCCATACAAACACATCACCCGCCGCCAGCTTGCGCGTGTCATCACACACGTTCTGTACCGCAAAATCCGCCGCCACCGGCTGCCCTACAATCTCTGAAAATTTCATTCGTTTATCTCCCTCAAATTCTGCGGTGCATCAGCACCGTTATCACGGCTCACTCACGAGGTTGAAACGGTCATCCCGGTGCTTTTTGGTTTGGCGCGGTGTACGGAACATGGGGTACATAAGCCAAACCAAAAAGTGCTGGGGGGCCGTTTCAACCCGTGAGGTTAATCAACCACTTCACCCGTTGCATCAGGTCGTAATTTCACGCCCCCCGCACTACCGCGCTTGGTTCTAAAATCGCTCAACACATACGTCTGCCACGGGTCATTGTACTTGCGCTTGGTACGGTCCAGCAGCGCACGGTAGGCGGTTACTTCATCCATGTCCGGCTTTAGCGCGGCAAGTTGGGTCAGGTCACGGTAAAAGTCTCCCACCACCGGTGCCGCGCTCTTACCACCGGTCTCATAGCCCTTCTTCGGCTCGTCTAGCATCACCAGCGTAATATATTCCGGGTTCTTCATCGGCAACACACCCACGTAACTCACGCGGTTCTTGTCCTTGGCATAACCACGGCCAACAATCTTTTCCGCCGTCCCGGTCTTGCCGCCAATATCATAACCTACCACCTGGCTGCTACGCCCACTGCCATTCAGCACCACGTCACGCATCAGCACATGGATCTGCTCCAGTGTGGCGTCATCGATCAACCGGCGCGGCTGCGTCGTGCTCACACCGCCCAGCAACACGCTGGGGTGCTTTACGTAGCCGTCGGCAAGTGTGGCCACGGCATTCACAAGGTGCACCGGCGTCACACTCATCCCGTGACCAAACGAAATGGTAAAGGTCTGAATGCGTCCCCAGTTGTTCGGGTAACGCACATTCCCCACTTCGGGGATACCCGTCTGGATCGGCTCAAGCATGCCGAGCTTGGTCATGAATTCCTTCTGCGCGGCAGGGCCGCTCATGTCAGCGATCTTCGCCGCCCCGATGTTGGACGAATAACGCAGCACTTCATTGGCGGTCAGAATCGCCTTCTTGGCGTGGAAGTCCTTAATCGTGTAACGCCCGATGGAGATCGGCGTCCGCGCATCGATCAGCGTATCCGGCGTGATCTTCTTCTCCACCAAACCTTGCGCCAGCGTAAAGAGCTTGAAGGTGCTCCCCATTTCGTAGCTGCCCAGCGTTACGTGGTTGAACATCTCGGCGGGCGTGGCCTTGCCTAGGTGGTTCGGGTCGTAATCGGGCAGACTGACCAGCGCCACGATCTCACGGGTCGGCGCCTTCATCACCAGTGCCCACGCGGCTTTGCTCTCGCTCTTGTCCTTCATTTCGATCAGACGCCGACGCAGCATTTCCTGCAACCGCACATCAAGCCCGAGGTGAATATCCTCACCCGCCGCCAACTGCGTGTTAAAGCCGCGTTCCACACCGGCCAAGCCGGTATTGTCCACGTCCACCGCACCCAGCACGTGGCTGGCCAGGTTCTTGTGCGGATACACCCGCACGAACTCTTCCCGGAATTCCAAGCCCGGCAACCCGAGCGCATTCACTTTCTGCGCCTCATCCGGCGTCAGGCGGCGCTTGATCCAGATAAACCGGCGGCTCGGGTCTTCAAGCTGCGCTTTCAGGCGCGCCATGTCCAAGCCCGGCAGCGCCTGCGGCAGGCGGCGTATCACGTCCTGGGGGTCCAGAATACGCTTGGGGTCGGCGTACAGGCTGTACACCTTCAACGTAGCCGCCAGCAGCACGTTATTGCGGTCGTAAATATTCCCGCGGCGCAGCGTCTCCTTGGGCATCTCCCGGATGCTCGGACGCGGCTCGGCCGGCGGCATAAGACCCACATAGGCCAATTTTGCCCCCACACCGGCAAACGCCAGCGTCAGCACACCCATCACAATCATCGCACGGAAGTGCGCGGCAACCCCGCTCTCCACGATCTCGGCCCGGGTGGGCATAAAGCCACGCGCCGCGTGGGTCTTCACCCGCCGCTGCTGTACGGTGCTACGCTTCGGGGTAAATACGGGCGTGTTGTCACGTCCGCGCCCGATGCGCGCACTTTCCCAAGGCTTCTTGAATTGGCTCATTCGCCACCATAATGCTTAAAAACAAAGCCACCCACAAGGGTGGCCGCCACGTCTCCGCGCGTTTATTCGGCAGCGGCGGCAGGCACAAGGGTTTCCGAAACCTCCTCAACCGCCTCGCTCGGCAAAGCCGCTTCCGGCGGCACGGTGGTGGTGGATGACGTCCCTTCAGCCACCATCGCGGGCCCCGTCTCCTCCACCTCACTGTTACTGACAAACCCGGCAGCCAGTACCGCTGCCACAGCGCTACCCGAAACCACGCGCGGTGCCGCCGGCACCGTGCCGCTCACCGGCTCCATCGGCGCAATAATATCCAGCGCAGTGGCAGGCACATACCCCATGGTCTGAACCACACGCTCCATGCGGCTGGGGCTGGCCAACAAGGCCCATTCCGCTTCCAGCACCCGCTTGGTCTCGCGCAGCTCGGCACGCTCGCGCACCAGTTGCATACGCTGGCGGTCCATGGTCTGGACGTCGGTCTTGATACGCATCATGCCGGCAAACGCCGCCACACTCAGCAATACCGCCAGCAACACCAGACTATTTCTCATACCCCCAACCTAACAGCGCCTCAGCTGCAAAACAAGACCGGCCCCTTCAGGCCGGTCTGTTTGGCGGGCAGCCGTGTGACTTCTAGTGTCCGCTGCCCTGGGCCTCGGCACCTGCCGGAGGCGTTTCATCGGCCGGAGTCGCCGGTTGGATCTCAGCGGTCGGGGTCGCTGGCTTTTCATCAATGGCCGGTTCCTTTACAGGAGCCGTTTCTGCCGGAGCGGTTTCCGCAGGCAGAGCTTCCTCGGTGGCAGCCTCTTCCTTCACAACCACCTTCTTGGCAGCCTTCTTCACAGCCGGTTTGGCAACAGGGGTCGGCACACGTTTGCCGTTCTCATCCCAACGGTCAGCAAACTTGGCTTCGCCTTTACCCACAACAAACAAGCCGCTGGTCGGGTCAAAGGTAAAGCGGTCATATCCCTTTTCACGGGCATATTCCTGCCAGCTCTTGTCAGCCGTGTCCGGGAACTGGGTGGTGGTGCCGTCTTCCAGCTTCACGGTCGCCATGTGGCCCGGGTCAACGGTCGGGGCGCTGCCAACAGCCGTGGTTTCCACGGTAGTGTAGGTGGTCGTGGTGGTGGTCGGCACGTCCGAGTACGGGTTGGCCGGTACTTCGTGGGTCACGGTCGTGGTGTTTTCTACCTGCTCAACCATCACTTGGGCGTTAGCTTGGGTAGCTACCAGAGCAGCGGCCGCAGCAACATACAACATCTTGTTCATTTTAGGTTTTTCTCCTGTGTTGGATACCTTCATCATAAAGGCTCATCGGCAGTATAATGCACAATCACGCGGTTTGTTCAGCGTTTGGGTACGCTGCGTGCGCTTTTTTCCCAAGGGGGTGTGCCCATGGGGTTTTCCAATCATCCCGGAACCTTTGCCACGCTGTCCCGTCTCTCTCTTGATTAAGAAAACGACCAAGAAAGGTATGACCATGACAACACTATCCGAAGCCCGCATCCTTATCCTCGCCACCGACGGCTTTGAACAATCCGAACTGGAAACCCCGCTGAACGAACTCCGCGCCGCAGGTGCCACAGTGCACGTCTGTGCACCCTCCCAAACCAAGGAAGAAGGCGTCATTCGCGGCTGGAAAGACGGCGACTGGGGTACCACTGTTCCGGTTGATGTGATTCTGGAATCCAGCACCGACTGGCCCTACCACGCTCTAGTGCTGCCGGGCGGTGTGATCAACCCAGACACCCTGCGCACCAACCCCAATGCCGTGAAGCTGGTGCAGGCATTCGTCAACGAAGGCAAACCGGTCGCCGCCATCTGCCACGGCCCATGGCTGCTGGCCGAAGCCGATGTGGTGAACGGCCGTAAGGTCACCTCCTACACCTCCATTAAAACCGACATGATCAATGCCGGTGCCGACTGGCAGGATGCCGAGGTGGTGACCGACAACGGACTCATTACCTCGCGTAAGCCGTCCGACCTTCCCGCCTTCGTCGCCAAGATCCTCGAGGAAGTGCAGGAAGGCCAGCACCGCCGCGCCGCATAGCGCTACCATACAACCCATAAGCCTCTCGGAATGGGAGGCTTTTTAGTATCTTACCGATAAAAATCCTTGTCTCCCCATCTTGACGAAGCCCAACGCTCATTGCATACAAAGCATGTCGCAAGACATATGTTTGAAGTATCCCTAAATCACGTTCACCTTTCAGCCATTCCAAAAGGAGAGGAACCATGCTGAAGAAACTTCTCACCTGCGCCAGCGCGGCCCTGATCACCGCTGCCATGCTGTCCACCAGCGCCCATGCCGACCTCCGCCGCTCCGGCCAGGCCGCCTGGGATGTTTACCAGGGTCGTCTCGGCCTGAAGATCGGCGGCAACGCCAGTATGATCTTCGGCAACGAAACCTACTGCTCACGCGGTCAGGTGCAGAATATGGTCTATGGCCACTACAACCAGAACGTCGAGTTCGTCGGCAACATGTCGTCCCTCATCGGCCGTATGAACGGCAGCTGGGGCGGCAGCGGAGACTCGGACGGTTACGTTCTTGCAGACGTCTTCGACTGCGGCGTCTCGCTCGGCGGGCGTCTCAGCGGCGCCGTCTGCGTCTCGCTGGACATCATGCAGCCGATGGGCACCCGCTACTGCGCCTACGGCACGCAGGAGTAACCCTGCACGCACATGCGGAACGCCCTCCCGGCGTTCCGCAACTCCTTTCATGGTTCAGGAGGAACCCCTCATGAAAATGCGTCCTACCTTACTTCTGGCCGCCTGCATCGCGCTTACGGCTTCCACGGCCATGGCCCAGCAGGTACCCAAGAATATCTCCGGTGATATCCTCACCGACGACATCAACATCCACAGCCGCAACAGCGCAGAGGTCTGCTGGTCCAACAGTGACAATCAGACCTGCCATACTCTAGTGGGTGCCGGTAACGACCGCAACTGCACCGATAGCACTCTGCTTCGCACCGCCGAAACCTTCATGAACCGGAAGTTCCGCTACTACAATACCGACCGGCTCATGGATGAAGACGGCAATCTCGAGATTCAGGGCGTCGGCGGTCTCCGCTCGTTCCTGAAACGCGACCGCGATGGCGGCATCTTTGCCGCCCTGCTCCGGTGCACCAGAAATGGTGAATTCACCGGCACCTACGCGCTGCTGATCGATCTGGAAGACACCATGACCAACGAAGGCACCTTCAAGCCGGAAGGACTGTTCCATGTCGCCATCGACACGGGCGACGACGACATGGAACAAGTCGAACACGCTCCCGCTACTGTCGAAGACGAACCTATCGTCACGGAAAAACCGGTCGTCGTCACGCAGGAAGAGCAACTTCCCGCCAAGCCTTCGGCCAAGGCCGGACTGGCGAAGCAGGTCGAATCCCTGTCGGAAGAAGATGCCGAGGCCATCGCCAAAGCCATTCAGGAGATCAGGGATAAAAAGCAATAACCCTCTATATTGTAAAAAACGGCAGCCCAGTGGCTGCCGTTTTTCTCTTTTCCATGGCATCGCTCGGCCCACCTTGACCACTCGTATCACTCAATATATACAGCAATCACCACAACTTAGCCCTTTCCTCACGCCCGGAGCCTCTCTCATGCGCGCATCTTTCCGTCTGTCTCTTTCCGTTCTGGCCATGGTCATGTGCCATGTCCCGCAACCCTCTGCCGCCGCCGAGCCCAAGATCGACATCATTTACGGCAACCTACTCAATTACAAAATAGATCTCCGCGATCCGGCCATCACCTTGTGTTGGGAAGAGATCTTCAGCCCCGGCAAGCTCAAAGCATGCCGGACCGTTGTTCCTTCCGATACCTATGGCCAGGCCCTCACCTGCCCTCTGATGAATGTCGGGGATATGGCGGAAAGCTTCATGACGATCTGGCGCAATGTTCTCAAACTGAAGGGTGATTTCAGCCAGATACCCGAATGGCCTGCCATAACGGGCTTTGCGGCCCTGCCTCGCATTCTGGCGACCAATGGCGAAGGCACGCTGCATGCAAGCCTGATCCAATGCCAGGTGGACGGTCAGCTGACGGATATCTACGCCCTGATCATCGATAAGGACGAGGTCAACCTGTCGGACGCCAAGGCCGAAAAGGGACTGTATCCAGAAGCCGTCTTCAAGGTGACGCTGCAAAAGCCGTCCAAATAACGTCGCAAAAACGGCAGCCCAGTGGCTGCCGTTTTTGCGTTTCTTGCCAAAGGTACACAAATCCCCTAGGTTACGGCACATGATCACCCGCCCGACCCCGACCATCACCCTTGTCCATAACGATCTCCCCGCCGGCCTCACCTTCCCGAACGGCATGGTCGCGATCGATACCGAAACCACCGGCCTCTCGCTGGTGACCGACCGCCTGTGCCTGGCCCAGGTCGGCGATGGCGAAGGCAACGTCTGGCTGGTCAAGTTCGATGGCTCCGACTACTCCGCACCTAACCTGCGCAAAGTGCTGGAAGACCCGCGCCTCATTAAGCTCTTCCACTTCGCCCGCTTCGACCTCGCCATGCTGCAAAAATGGCTGGGCCTGCCGGAGATCCATCCCTCTTTCTGCACCAAAATCGCCAGCAAGCTCACCCAACCCGGCCCGGGCAAACATAACCTGCGCACCCTGTGCAAAGACTTTCTGGGTGTCGAGCTCGATAAGACCGAGCAGATGTCCAACTGGGCGGCAGAAGAACTGACCGAAAGCCAGATGAACTACGCCGCCTCGGACGTTCTCTACCTGCATGAGCTCTACCAGATCTTCAGCGACAAACTGACCGAAATGGGTCTCAACGTCGCCATGCACAACGCCCTCAACTTCCTCGCCACTCGCGTCGAGCTCGACCTCAAGGGCTACCCCGAGACCGATCTCTTCTCCCACACCGGCTGGTAATCCCGCCTGAATGAAAAGCCCCGCACACGCGGGGCTTTTTAGTATCGGCTTCAGCTACATGCCGCGCGTACACAAAAATTCCTGAGTATGACACTCATTCAAATAAACACCGCCACTTCCCGGATATTTACAGAAATTCGACATTTCGTTTTCACTCATACGGTCGGTACCATACCCAATATGTAACACTTTCGCGTCGCCGCAACGCGGTACGCCATTCTGGCATCCGGTTGCATCCCCCCACGGGTTGCGTATGGTCCAGTCAGTCCCAACACGGGGTCCCGACTCCGGCGTCAGACACTGCCCACCACCCGTAATCACAAAGCCGCGCATACAGCCGTTACCATCTGCGCCAGCCTGTCCAGTCGCATAAAACGCCCCCTTACGCGCACAGGCATCCACCTGATTAAGCCGTATATGCGCCGATTTCGCATTATTGTTGGCTTGGTCGGCAATATTCTGCAAAGCCGACCAACTGGCCTCCATGTTCAAACTTCCTCCCGCCGTCCGCTCTTGGGCATAGCTGCCGCACACCAGGCTTAAGGCAACGACAACAACCGACCAGACACGTACGTTCATGAAGGAATCTTTCTTTTGGTTCTGTAATATTATAACCCTGAAGAGCAAGCAAACCTGACGCCTTCCAAATTCTTAAAAAATCAGCCCGATTGCCAAAATGCCCGATCAGCGGTATTTCAATACCCATGCAAAACCAAGCCCTCGCCGCTGCGCTGGAAACCCTCCGCGCTGAAACCGCCGCTCTTCAGAACCTCACCAAGGCTCTGGAGGCCGACCCCGCACTGCCCGCCGCACTCAGCCTGCTGCAGGCGGTAACCCTGAATGGCGGCGGACGGGTCATCGTCACCGGCGTAGGCAAATCCGGTCACATCGGCGGCAAGATCGCCGCTACCTTGGCCAGCACCGGTACCCCGGCCTTCTTTGTACACCCCACCGAAGCCCTGCACGGCGACCTCGGCATGATTACCAAGTCCGATGTCATCATCGCCCTTTCCCACAGCGGCGAAAGCAAAGAGCTGGCCGCGGTTGTCACCTACGCCACACGCTTCTCCATCCCGCTTATCGCCGTCACCGGTAAACCCGCCAGCACGCTGGCCAAAGCCGCCAAGGTCACCCTCAATACCCGTGTCGAGAAAGAAGCCTGCCCGCTGAATCTCGCCCCCACCACCAGCACCACAGTGGCGCTGGCGCTGTGCGACGCACTGGCTGTCGCGCTGATGACCGCGCGCGGCTTCAGCAAAGAAGACTTTGCGGTCTTCCACCCCGGCGGCAAACTCGGCGCCCAGCTGCTGCGGGTGAAGGAGATCATGGTGGACGAGAACCTGCCGCTGCATTCCGAAAACGCCCCGATGGCCGACGTTCTGGTCACCCTCACCGCCAGCAACCTCGGCTGCGTCGGCCTCACCGATGCCAAGGGCAACCTCACCGGTATCTTTACCGATGGCGACCTCAAGCGCCGCCTGACGCCAGACCTCCTCTCCCGCACGGTGGCCGACGTCATGACCCGCACACCCAAAACCATCACGCCAGACGCCCTCGCCACCGCCGCCGTGGCGCATATGGAACAAACCAACGTCACAACCCTTTGGGTTACAGACAAAAACAAACCCGTCGGCCTGCTGCGCATTCAGGAATGCCTGCACGCCAACGTCATCTAAACCTGTACTGGAAAGCCCGTCTCGCATGCTTCAGCGTCGTCGCGTCATTATCCTCCTGCTGCTGGCCGCTGTGGGTATTCTGGGGGTTATTCTGTTCCTCAACGTGCGTCCCAGCACCATGTTCAGTCTGGCCGCACCTATTGCCAAACCGCTCACATCATCCTCCCTGCCGCAAGGTGTCTCCACCACGCTGGATGGCCCGCTCACCCAAGTCTCCGGCACCACATTGCTGGAAAAACCGCGCTATACCGGCCAGGACGCCCTGGGCCGCAACTGGACCGTCCAGGCCGAAAACGCCCTGCAGGGCGGTACAGCCTCCAGCGGCACCTACATCCTCCAACAGGTTACCGCCGAATGGTCCGATCCCAAGCAACAGACACCACTCACCATCCGCGCCGAAGAAGGCGACTACAGCCAGACCTCGTCCTCCATTCAGTTGACCGGCAACGTCCAGGCCACCGGCATGGGCCTCAACCTCACCGCCCCGCAAATGAATGCCGACCTCGCCAGTCGCCGTATCACCGCCAGCGGCGGCAGCCATGTCACCGGCACGGTGGGCAAAGAAAAAGGCGGCTGGAACATCGACCTCAAAGCACCCAATCTCTCCGCCGACCCTTCCAGCAGCATCCTGCTGTTCACCGGCGGCGTTCGTGCTAAACTGACCCCCATCAAATAATCACAGGCATAGCCATGAACACCCGTCTCTCCTCAAGCGTCCTTACTCTCGCCCTGGCCACCCTCACGCTGGCCCCGGCCTACGCCGCCACCCAGGGTCCTATCGACATCACCGCCCAGAAGCTGGAAGTCAACCAGTCCTCCAGCAAGGCCGTCTTCAGCGGCAACGTCGTGGTCACGCAGCAGGGTCTCACCCTTACCGCCCCGACTGTCACCGCCGATTACACCAGCAAAGCGGGTAACAGCGGCATTCAAACCGTCACCGCCTCGGGCGGCGTGGTCATTACCCGCAACGGCACCGGCGGCGTAACCGAAAAAGCCACCGGCTCCACCGCGGTGTACAACCCCGATGCCGGCAACCTCACGCTCACCGGCGCGGTCACGCTGGTGCGCGGCCCAAGCGAACTGTCCGGCGACAAACTGGTCTATAACCTCACCACCGGTAATGCCGTGGTGACCAACAGCGCTGGCCCGGTTAAAGCCCGCTTCGTGCCCGGCGGCAAGTAGCCATCGCGCTTCATGTGTGCTACAAACGCCGCCAATGACCACTGCCTCTACCCCTCCCGCCAAAGGCCTGTATGTCGAAGGCCTGCAGAAACGCGTTGGCGCCCGCCAGATTCTGCGCAATGTCTCTCTCTCCGTCCAGCGCGGCCAGGTCGTGGCCCTGCTGGGGCCCAACGGCGCCGGTAAAACCAGCAGCTTCCAGGCCGTTATCGGCCTGACCCATGTCGATAGCGGCGTGATCACGCTGGACGGCGCCGATCTTACCCACCTGCCCATGTACCGCCGTGCCCGTCTGGGCCTCGGCTATTTGCCACAGGAGAGCAGCATTTTCCGCGGCCTGTCGGTAGAAAAGAACCTGCTCGCGGTGCTCGAAATGGTCTGCCGCACCCACGCCGAGCAAACCACGCGCCTTGAAGAACTGCTCAACGAATTCGGCCTGACCAAGGTCCGCCACAGCCCGGCCCCTGCCCTTTCGGGTGGTGAACGCCGCCGTGTCGAGATCGCACGCGCACTGGCCGCCAATCCGCAATTCATGATGCTCGACGAACCCTTTGCCGGGGTCGACCCTCTCGCCATCCGCGACGTGAAGAACTTGGTGCTGCACCTCAAAACGCGCGGCATGGGCGTCCTGATTACCGACCACAACGTCCGGGATACGTTAAGCCTTGTCGACCACGCCTACATCATGGCCGAAGGTCAGGTCCTAGCCTCCGGTACGCCGGCGCAGATCGTCGCCAACCCGGACGTTCGCCGCGTCTATCTGGGCGACGACTTCGAACTCGCCAAATCCTAACCGATTGTCCGACAATCCGTCGCGCCAAAAGGCGCTTATCCGCCATTGTCTTTACGGAAAACGGAAACGACCGCCCTACCCCCTTGCCTTCTTATTCTGAAAGGTTCATGTAAGAAACGTCTCCCGGAGACATCACATCATTTACATATGCGGAGGGGAAACTCATGATGCGTTTAGTTGAAACGCCGCTCATCGGCGCCATTATCTGCCTGATTCCCGTGTACCTTGCGTTGACCTACCTTCACATACCCGCTGAAACATTCAAACCGTTCCTGATGCTCTGCTTCCTGGGATACATGTTCCTGGCTGCGGCCTGCGCCACCATTACCGCCTTCCACGGCACCGCTATATTTGTAGTCGCGGCACTTATGCTTCTGGGTCTGGCACATGTAACGCCAATCCTCTGAATACCTTACTTCGTCCGTAAAAAACGCCGCCCTTGTCCAGAGCGGCGTTTTGTTATGTCGCGTAAACTCTTAAGCCTTGCGACCGGCCGTCATCATGCCGAGCAGCTTGGCCAACGTGGCACGCTGCTCGCTGCGCGGCGTCACCATATCCACCATCCCGTGCTCCAGCAGATATTCGGCACGCTGGAAGCCTTCCGGCAACGTCTGGCGGATGGTCTGCTCGATCACCCGCGCCCCGGCAAACCCGATCAGAGCCCCGGGCTCCGCCATATGCACGTCACCGGTCATCGCGAAACTCGCACTCACACCACCGGTGGTCGGGTCGGTCAGTAACACAAGATACGGCAAACCAGCCTCTTTCAGCATCGCAATTGCGGCCGTGCTGCGTGCCATCTGCATCAGGCTCAGGGTGCTTTCCTGCATGCGGGCACCACCACTCGCGGTGATAACCATCATCGGGATCTTCTTTTCCAGCGCATACTGGGCGGTCGCCACCAAAGCTTCCCCCACACCACGGCTCATAGAGCCTGCCATGAAGCCGAAGTCCAGCGCGCACACCGCTACCGGCTGGCTCTCAATATGGCCATGCAGCGCACGGAAAGCATCGCTGTGACCACTGGCGGCGCGGGCGTCTTTCAGACGCGCCTTGTAGGCTTTCTTGTCCTTGAAATTTAGGGGGTCGTCGGCTGGCACCGGCACGGCAATCTCCACCGGAGCCTTGCCTTCGTCCTGATCCAGCAGATACTCCAGACGCGCATCGATATCCCAGCGCAAATGGTGGTTACAATGCGTGCAGCAGAACAGGTTCTGCGGCAGTTCGGCGGCGTAAATCAGTTGGCCACAGCCGGGGCACTTTTCCCACACATCGGCGGCAACCTCGCGCTTTTTGGTGGTTTTGATGCTCGGACGGATCAGATCGGTAAGGAACGACATGCCCCCTCTATACCGCAAAATCCCCTTGCACGCACGTTTTTTAGAGTATACAGACCACCCATCCACGAGGAACATACCGCACATACGGAGCAAGACGCATGTCATCCGATGCCTACTACATTTCCAAAGCCTTTCACGTCATTACCGAACGTATAGCCCGCAAAGGCGCAACCGAAAAGCTGCCCAACTGGCACCGCGCCAAACCGATCCTTCTCGGCCAGACATGCCTCCCGCCTGATCGCGAGGATCTGGCCCAGGTGCTCTATAACCTGTGGGAGAAAAGCCTGACCTACTACCAGCAGGCCGACCTGTTTCTGCCACGGCCGGATATCCTGCACCCAGGCTCGCACGACAATCCGGACATGCTCTGCATAACCGAGCATCAGGCCACAACCTACAAGCTGCGTATCCTGACCGAAAAACAACATCAACGGCCCGGCACATGGCAGGCGTTCGACCTCTACGCCAGAACCCCGCCAAAACAGCGGCCCAGGCTCAAACAGGGTTATGGCGAAGTTCCGGTCCGGCTTCTGCAAACCATGCCGAACGTGCATATGGCTCGTGCCATCACGCTGGCGGTGGTCATCACCGCCAACCGTCACTTGCACGGCATCTACCCCCGCACGCTGATCGCTCTGGAGCGCGAAGCCGTCTGCTAAAACCACCTATAGGAGCCTCTCTGACATCCTGCAGAGAGGCTCTCTTTTTTTACATATTTACAACATGTAACACCCGTTATTTGGCCTATCTGGCACGTGTCAAATGCACGCCTCCTGAATGATGCTATAAGAGGGTATGAAAAACATTGTCATCACTCTCGCTTTCGTCCTGTCATTGTTCATAAGTCCGGTTAATTACGCCCAAGAGCGCACCGCAAGTGGCAATCTCATGCAGGAAGCCAACTGGAATTCACTGAAAAGCCTGGTCGATGCCGCCAGTAAAAAAGTCGACATGATGCAGGCCCAGATCGACAAGATTGCAGAATGTGGTACCGCAGGTATGGTGTATGCTCCCGGCGAGACCAGCACCAGTATCAATGGCTGTAAAAAAACCAATGCAACACTCGCACCATTTGTCGTGACCGCTGCCGGGAGTAACGAGCAAGCTATCGCGCAGTGCCCCTCCACTGCCGTCCGTATCGGCTGTGCCGGTGCCCGGGATGTCAACCTCAGCGATGGCTGCCGCGAAGAATCCTGCGGCGTGATGGGAGCCATTCCTTACGGTGCCAACGGCTGCCTGATGCGCAATACTAACGACGGCGGCCGCAAAGCCAACGAACGCGCTCTTACTCCTGTTGCCTACGCTTTCTGCACCCCCAAATAAGCCGAGCAAAATCACCTAAAACCCCTGTTTAAGCAGGGGTTTTTGATTGTCGATAGCGAATGAAAGATATACATACACATATCTACATCCGTACACGGAGTATTATCATGACGTTTGCGCGCCTTATCGCAAGGCACGAACATCAAACCGCATCGCGCCCAAAACCACCCCAAACCCACGAATACTTTGGACTCGCCGTCCATCATGTTCTCTTCTATTTAAACTACAAGGGAGACCCCCTGCAACTTTCACGAAAGGATATTCAGGCCGAACTGACGAATACGCTGAACATCAAGTACGAAAAACGTCTCGCAAATAGCCAGCTAACCCGGCGTATCACATTAACGTGGCACGCCATTACGCAGTACGTTTATGAGAACTCAACCTACTTCACGACCGAGGTCGGGTTTCTGGGTAATCGCAAGATAGACTTGATACTGGAACACCCGGACGGCACGATCGAGCTGGTCGAAATTAAGACCTATAAAAAGAAAACCAAGACCTACTGCAAAAGGACTGCCACGAAACAACTGGCGGATGCCCGCAAGTTTATTTTGGAACATTATCCGGACACCAAGCTGAAATGGACAAAGATTCTGATCCAGAATGATCTCAGTAAACCCTTCAAGTGCCAGATTCTACGCGCCCCCTCGTGAAAGAGCCTCCCCGCAAAGGAGGCTCTTTTTTCGCAGATACCTTGTCTTAACGCCCCCTTTTCGCTAGATTCCACCCCGTAAAAGGAAAGGAATCCCTATGTCCCTCAAAGACCTGCCCGCTGGCAAAGAACCCCCGCACGATATCTACGTGGTGGTGGAAAACCCCAAGCACACCCCGCACATCAAGTACGAGGTCGATAAGGATACCGGCTTGCTGTTCGTCGACCGCTTTGCGCCGATGCCGATGGTCTTCCCGGCCCACTACGGCTTCATCAATAACACGCTGGGTGGCGATGGCGACCCGGTCGACGCGTTTGTCTACACCGACATCGCCGTGGTTCCGGGTGCGGTTGTCCGCTGCCGTCCGGTAGGCGTGCTGATGACCACCGACGAGAGCGGCGAAGACGCCAAACTGGTCTGCGTGCCGCACAAGAAGCTCGACCCGCGCTTTGAAAACATCAAGGACTACACCGACCTGCCGCAGATGTTCCGCGACCAGCTCGAGCAGTTCTACAGCCACTATAAGAACCTCGAACCCGGCAAGTGGGTCAAGATCGCCGGCTGGGGCGATGTCAAGGCCGCCGAAGCCATTGTGCTCAAGGGCATCACCGACGCCAAGTAACAGGCACATACCTGCACAAAAGGGCCCATAGGGCCCTTTTTGCTATCCCTAAATCATTGTCCAGTCTATCAGGTTTGCTAAAGATATTAAGCGTGAGTTGCTTTGGCTTTGATCCACATCAGATGCTCCGTCAGATTAGTTTTCACCTGTTCCAGCGTCTGAATTCGCTGATGCAAAGACTCGGCAAATTGCATACACTCCTCAAGACCACGCAGACATTCCGCCTCTTCAGTAGAGTTACCATTTGCCCTAGCCTCATCTAACCATTGAGACCACTGACGAACACGTTCCTCCGTCTCAACAAGCATGGGTCGTAATGCAAGAAGTTGATTCTCAGCCTCAGCTAAAACCTCTCTCCCCTCGGCAGCGACGAATTGCGCCTTCAGAATAAGGCGCTCATATTCTTCATCGTCGGTTTCGATATCGTAGAAGTTTTCTAACATGATCCATTGAGTCTGAACCAGACTGAGCTGACAAGACATTTCTTCACTCCAATAAAAAGCCCCGTAACGGGGCTTTCTTCACTCTTATCCAACCCGTTCCAGCGTCCGCAAAATCGCACTCCGCGCACGCGGGTTTACGTCAATCTCCGCATCACTCGGCACGATCTTCTTCCCCATCTTGAACTTGGCCGGGGTCTTGACGCGACCGATCTCATCCAGCTCATCCAGACACAACCGGCGGAACGCCGCCTTCACCGCACGCTCTTCCAGCGGCTGGAACGAAATCACCGCCAGCACGCCACCCTTTTTCAAACACCACGCCGCATCCGGCAGCGCGCGCTCCAGCACGGCCAGTTCATCATTCACGGCCACACGCAGGGCCTGAAAAATACGCGCCGCCGGGTGGGCACGCTTCAGGCCTAACTTAGGCGGATACACCTGCTCCACCGCCGCCAATAAATCTTTGGTGGTCTCAAACGGCTGAGCCTTGCGCTGCTTGACGATCAGACGCGCCAGCACACGGCTCTTCGGCTCTTCACCGTACACATAAAAGATATCGGCCAATTCTTCCTCGCGGGAGGTGTTCAGCACGTCCGCAGCGGTCTTTTTCATGCTGCTGTTGAGGCGCATATCCAGCGGCCCCTCAAAATGATAACTCAAGCCGCGCTGAGGGTCGTCCAGTTGGTCGCTACTGAACCCAAGGTCGAGCAGAATCCCATCGGCCAGCGGGGGTAACGCGCCCACTTTGCGCTTGCCGCAGGTCACGCTGTTTTGCAGTACCGGTCCGGCCAATACTTCGGGAATGGTATCGTAGGCGGCACGTACCAGGTGCACACGGTCGCCAAAGGTTTCCACCAGCGGCGCACAGCGCACTAATGCACGGCTGTCCCAGTCCAGTCCCACCACTTCGGCCCCGCGCTCCAGCAGGCCACGGGTGTGCCCACCACCGCCCAAAGTACCATCCACCAGCAGTTTTCCGGCGGCAGGTTCAAGGGCATCCATCACTTCATGGAACAGCACAGGGACGTGCACCGTCTCGGCCGTACCGCGCGTTTCTAGCAAAGTGGAATCCCCATTCATGGCCGCCTTCTACCCCAAATCGCAGATTAACCCAAGCGAAAAAGCGGCGCGAAGCCGCATTATTTCTGAATTTTTTTCGTATTTTAGTAAACTACCAACCTAAAAAAACGAGCCTCCCCCGAAGCTCGTTTTCACAAAGATAATTTTCCAGTCGAAGGAAAGTTCCCTCACCTTTTTTATTTCCAGAGTCCGTCCATAACGGCGAAGTCTTCCGCCGTTAATTGGCCGTCATCCTGCATCTGGGCTTCATAACGCTGCGGGTTCCAGATGGTGAAATATTCCCCCTGACCGGCGAACATGATCTCTTCGCCAAGGCCGGCTTTTTCCGCCAGGTCCGCTGGCAGCATCACGCGGCCGGCATCATCGAAGTTTAGTGGCCGAGCAGCTGCAAGAATGGCCCGCGCCAGTCGTTGGCGTACCGGGCTGAGTGCCGGAAGTTGCTGAATTTTTTCAGCCAGTTTGAGAAAGTCATCGTAAGCCCAGCCATATAAGTATCCTCCATTGCTTCCTGCATCCGGCGCCGCGTACACCACAACTTGCTGTCGGGTATGCGCGGCCATTTCATGACGGAACGACGCCGGCACCGAAACACGGCCCTTCTTGTCCACGTTATTCACGTAAGAGGACAAGAAGACGGTCATCGGGGCAGTCATCCTTCCGTTGTGGCGCCGCATCGTGCGTTGCCGGTTAATTTCGTGGCCGGGGTCGCCCAGTACTCGCGTACTCTCCGGCCTTGGTCCCTCGTAGGCGGTCCCCCATGAACCGCCCGCTCCCTTGGAACCTTTTGGATCACCCATGGTTGTATTTGGGCGACACTGGGAATCTATGGGATGTTATGGGACAACGCAAGAGGAAAAGTGACATACCCCGCAGTATTTCTCGCCTAAGGCTGTGGATAAGTCTGGGGACGGAATCCCAAACACCCCCTCAAACAGCGCGGCCACACGCCAAAAGAAAAAGATCGGCCCATAAAATCCCATCGGAACAAACCTTGTTTTTCCCCTCCCCTTGCCCAATCGGTCAGCAACTCTTATAAGGCACCTGCACGGGGTCACCGCGAGCCGCAAGGTTCGAGGAAAGTCCGGGCACCCACGGGCCACCGGCCGGAGAATATCCGGGCTGGCGACTCCCGCCAGACCAACAGGGCCACAGAAAAGAACCACCCCAGCAATGGGGAACGGGTGAAAAGGTAGGGTAAAAGCCTACCGCCGTTTCTAGCAATAGAGCGGGCGAGAGTAGGTTCCAGAATCGCTAGGCAGAGGTGATTTTTGAGATTTGCAAAGACTGAGCACCGTAAGTGTACACGCGAGTACACGCGGAGCGGAAGGCAAGCAAAGCTCAAAAAGCGCTCTGCATAGTAGATTCTGGAGCCTACTCGAAGGTAACCTGCCGGAGGGTGCAATGCTAAATAGGGACTCCCAGTGGCGCGGTCCGCGTCCGAAGCGCAAGCCGAGGAGGGTCCGGGTTGGCAGCTTGACGCCTGACGCAAGTCAGCGCGCAGATGAATGGTGACCGATCCCGCAAGGGAGAACAGAACCCGGCTTATACGTGCAGCAGGAGACTATGGGGCCCTCGGGCCCCATCTTTGTTTAAGATATTAGAGGGGAATCCGTCCGCCATAAGGCGGGCGTTTGTTTAGACTCCGGAACTCGCTGGCAGCGAGGGATTTTTGATTTTCTCCGCTGATGCTAGCACCGTAAGTGTACAAGGTCGGTACATGCGGAGCGCAGCATCAAGGAAAAATCAAAAAGCACCGCTGTCCAGTAGAGTTCGGTTCCTTAGGATTTATCGCAACCAGTCCCAACTGAAGTGCACGCCCGGATCCGTCTTCCGCCCCGGCGCCACTTCATTATGCCCAAGCACACGCTCGGAGGTGATATGCGGATTCCGCGCTAGAATATCCGCCACCAGTTCTTTGAGCGCGAGATACTGCGCTTCGGTATAAGGCTCGGCCCGCGTCCAGCCTACCAGAGTTTCTTGCTCCACACTGGGCGGCCCGTCCAAAAACGGCCCACAGTTGGCCACTTCAATCCCCAGGCTCCAGTTATTAAGCCCGTTAACCTCCGCACCATCGCTTTTCACGGCACGGCTCACACCGGCATGGAAGGCCACCAGACGCTCCGGCACGAGCTGAATGACCTCACCCTCACGGGTAATATAATAATGACAACTCACCTCGGCCACAGGGTCGCACAGGCGCTGCAAGGCGCCGTCGTCCCCCGCCATCCACGTGCCATGTATGATCACGAATTCCAGTCGCTCACCCGCGTTGCGCGTGCGGTAGTTAGGGCTGGGCAATACGCGGTCAACCAGAGCCGAGTCCGCCGTGAACACCGGCACAGCCGTCGCTACATCGGCCACAGGCGGTTCACCACATCACGGATCTTCGGCAGAGGCCCCACCGGCTGACCGTTCAATGTCAGGGTCATCTGCATATTGCCCATACGGATGGTCCCGACTGACGGCAGGTTGCGCATAAAGCGGTTCACACCATTAATCTCCGCATCATTCTGCGGCGCCAATACGCCGGAGGCCCGCACCCAACGCGCCAGGTTCTGGCTCTTGTCGCTCGTAAAGGTCATTTCGCCCAGCATCTGGTAATCACGGGTCACGGTCGCGCGGCCGAACACCGCAGCAGTCGTGCTGGCACCCTGTATCGTGGTCTTGACCGAAAGACTGGCGATATCCACCACATCCCCGGGGCGTAACGCCATCACCGCCGCTTTCACAAGCGCTCCGGCTGTTGGCACCTGCCCCTGCCCGAACACATTCACCATCGCCGCAAACGACGCCGCGGGGATCTGCATCTTCCCGCTCACCACCGCCTCACCGCCTTGCCATTTCGGACGACTCGCAAGGTTGAGGTCAACCGCACCGCCATTAATGCCGCGCTCCAGCACCACATCGCCCAAGCTCACCAGTTCGTTGCCAGCCAAGTCAAGCACGCGCACACTCTCGGCTTTCAGCGTCAGGCTGTTTTCCTTTTCAATCCACATCACACGCCCGTCCTGGGTTTCCAGTATCAGCTTACGCCCTTGTGCCAGCGTCACTTCCACGCGCTCGGGCAATTCGATAACCCAGCGGTCGCGGCGGAAGAAATCGCTGCTCAGACGCAGGCTGGGCGCCGAAATACTCTGCACAGGCCCGCTGCTGAACTCCACACGCGGTGCCGGCATATCCATCGTTACGTGCATCACGTCGGGCACCCACTGCGGTTGGCCGTAACTCACGCGGGCCTGCAGCCCCTGTTCCAGCGTACCCTTCATTTTAGCAGTGGTGTACTCAAGGCTCACCATCCAGAATACACCGTACCCCAGCACGGCCAGCAGGGCTGCCAGAAAAAGAGCTGCAATTGTCCGCATATCGTTTCTCGTCCTCGTTTATCGTGGTTATTTGGCGTCGGGAGAAATCATCTGCTCCGGGCGGACCGCGGCATCAAACGTCTTGGCATCCAAAAAGCCCAGCTTCAACGCCGCCTCTTTCAGGCTCATGTTGTCATGCAAGGCTTTCTTGGCCACTTGGGCGGCCTTGTCGTAACCGATCACATTGTTCAGCGCCGTCACCAGCATCAGGCTGTTGGCCAGGTGGCGCTCGATCTGTGGCTTGTTCGGCTCCAAGCCAACCAGACAGTTGTCGGTGAAGCTTTGCAGCGCGTCGGCCAGCAAAGTCACGCTTTGCAGAATATTATGAATGATGAGCGGCTTGAACACGTTGAGTTGCAGGTGTCCTTGCAAACCACCTACAGTCACGGCGGCATCGTTCCCAATCACCTGGCAGCACACCATGCTCAATGCCTCGCATTGGGTCGGGTTGACCTTACCGGGCATGATGCTGCTACCCGGCTCATTGGCAGGCAGGTTCAGCTCGTTCAGGCCGCAACGCGGACCGCTACCCAGCAGACGCACGTCATTGGCAATCTTCATCGCCGCCACGGCGGTGGTCTTCAGGCTGGCGCTCAGTTGCACCAGCGGGTCATGCGCTGCCAAGCCAAAGAACTTGTTCTCCATCTCACGGAATTTGAGGCCCAGTTCCTTGGCGCAGTACTTGGTCACAAGGCCCGGGAATTTCACGTGGGTGTTCAAGCCGGTACCGACAGCCGTCCCGCCAATCGGCAGCGCCAGTGCGCCATTCAGGGCATCTTTCACCGCGGCTTCAGCAAACTCGATCTGCGCCGCAAAAGCCGAAAATTCCTGACCCAGCGTCAGCGGTGTCGCATCCTGCAGGTGGGTGCGACCGATCTTGATGATCTTCTGCCACGCCTTGACCTTCTTGTTCAGTTCCTTCTTCACCGTCGCCAGCACCGGCAGCAGTTCCTGGGCCACGGCATCGCACGCAGCCAGATGCATGGCGGCCGGGAAGGTATCGTTGCTGCTCTGCCCCTTGTTGACATGGTCATTCGGGTGCACCGGAGACTTGCCGCCACGGTTCCCCGTCAGCATCTCATTGGCACGACCGGCGATCACTTCGTTCAGGTTCATATTGGTCTGCGTGCCGCTGCCGGTCTGCCAGACCACCAGCGGGAAATTCCCGTCCAGCGTGCCGGAGATCACTTCATCTGCCGCCGCCGTAATGGCTTTCACCAGCTTGGCATCCAGACGCTTCAGGTCACCGTTGGCCAGCGCCGCACTCTTCTTCAGCACGGCATAGGCTTTCACAAAACGCGGCGTGAAGCTGAAGCGCTGTTCACCGCCGATACGGAAATTCTCGCTGCTGCGCTGGGTCTGGGCGCCCCAGTAGCGCTCGGCAGGGACCGGTACGGCACCCATGCTGTCGGTTTCATCGCGGGTGGCAGCGGTCATGGCTTTCACGTTTTTGGCGGAAGCCGCGGGTTTCTTGAGGGCAGAGGCCATGGGGTAGTATCCTTCTTGTATGCCGCCACTCTAAGCGCAAAAAAAAAGCGGCACCAGAGGCACCGCGGAAAATTAACAAGAGACCGTGGGATAATCGCACAAACAGGTTCGGCCCCGGAACTCGCTGAGCGCGAGGGATTTTTTGTTTTCTCCGCAGAGACGAGCACCGCAAGTGTACGAGGTTGTACATGCGGAGCGCAGGAACAAGGAAAAACAAAAAAGCACCGCGCTCAGTAGAGTTCGGTGCTTTGAGAGAGGATGCTACTAGCGAAGTTGCAACAACTCGTTGAGCATCTGGTCTACCGTGGTGATCACCTTGCTGCTCGCCTGGAACGCACGCTGGGCCACGATCATGTTGGAGAACTCACCGGCGATGTCGGTGGTCGAACCTTCCAGACTCCCGCTCACGATACGACCGGTACCACCGACACCCGCCTGCTTCAGCAGTGCCTGGCCGCTGGCGTCGGTCGATTGCAGCAGGCTGCCCGACACCACTTCCAGACCCGCCGGGTTCTGGAACGCAGCCAGCGCGACCTTGAACAGCTTCTTCACTTCACCGTTGGTAAAGGTACCGCTCACAAAACCCTCTTCGTCAACCGAGATGGAAGCCAGCGAACCTGCACCGAAACCGTCCTGGTTCACACCGCCGGTGTTGTAGGCGGAGGCCAGCTGGGTCATACCGTCGGTACCGATACCATCCTGCAGCTTATTGCGGGTGGCGACCGTAAAGGTCTGGATCGGACCGTTGGCAGCACCTTCGTTAAAGGCGTCGCTGACCGTCACACGTACCGCAGCCGTCAGTGTCGGCGGGTTGGCAGGGAAGAACAGTTCACGCGTACCGTTTGCAGCAATTTGTGCAGCCGGGATCGTACCGATAACCGTCGTCCCGTCGGTATCCAGAAGTTCGACGTTACCACCGTTCATATTGAGGGTGTAAGTACCGCCCGAAGTCAGCGTACCGGTTTCCACAGCAACACCCAGAATACCTGTCGTGCTGGCGTTGGCAGTTGTCGCGGTGGTGGTTTGACCGCCGGTGAACTGGCCGAAGTTCATGGTAATGGCACTCGCGGCTACACCGTTGGCCCACTGGATGTTGGTGGCCGTACCGGTCGCATATTTCAGGGTACCGCCATTGGTGTTGAATTCCAGAACACCGCCACCGACTTTCACGCGGGAGCCGTCGGCGCTGGTGGCCTGACCGGTACCCGGCTGAATGTCAGCCGAGTCGGCAACCAGTTGCCAGTCCCAGGTGTTGGCACTGCGCTTGGTAAAGTGAATGGTCATGTCGCGGGCCCCACCCTGAGCGTCATACACACGGACGTCGGCCACATAGTCGGCAAGGGTCGGGTCATCCAGCGTATCTTGCAGGACCTGCGCAAGGGTATCCGTACCGAGCGTGCCGTAAATAGAGTTCACGGTTTCGGTGTTGTTCAGGTTCGCCTTGATGGAGAAATTCTCGGTCTGCTTGGCGGATACACCCACACTCTGCAGTTCGATCGCCTGCGGCTCCTGAATATTGACGATGGTACCATCGCTTTCGGTGCGCCAGCCCTGCAGGTAAAAACCATCCGGGTTGACCAGGTAACCTTCCTTGTTTTCGCTGAAGCTACCGGCACGGGTATAGTAGGTCGTGCTCTGGGTGCTGTTCACCTTGTTGTCGGAGACAACGAAGAAACCGGTACCGGAAATCGCAAGGTCGGTCTTGCTGGTGCTGGTAATAAAGCTACCCTGGCTGCTCTGGCCACGCAGAACCGAGGTCCCGACACCACCCGAGTTATACTGGGTACCGGAGGCACCGCTGCTGGTCACCATTTGGGAGAACAGCGTACGGCTGGCCTTATAACCAATGGTATTGGTGTTGGCGAGGTTGTCAGAGATCACGCTGATGGCTTGGCCTTGTGCGCCGATCCCGGCGACACTGGCGGTCATTGCTCCAAACAGACTCATGATGGTATCCTTTCGGTTGGGTAATTAGTTGGGTTGATAAAGAATTATTGTTGTATCTCGGGTTACAGTGCCGTCACCGCGAGCACATCCTTGACGCCGACGGTACGCCCGTCTGTCATCACCAGGCTGGCATTGCCGTCTTCGGTAATCACGCTGGAAACGACACCGTAGGTCATCACGGTATTCGGAATGACAGCGCCCTTGGCATCAATGGCACGTACACTCACGCTATAGGTACCTTCAGCCACTTTTTCGCCGGCATCATTCTTGCCGTCCCAGCTCACAATGTGGTTCCCCGTGGTGCCGTCGCCGGTCTGGGTTTTCACAACCTTGCCGTCTGCGTCACGGATGGTGATTTCAACGCTGCTGGCGGTCTTATCCAGCTTGTAAGCAAATTCGCTGCCGCCTTCCTTGCCCACGGCCATAATGCTCCCCGGTGCAAGGGCGACTTTACCGATGTAGCTCACCGCGAGGCTGGTCTGGCCATAATCACGCTGCTCCAGCAGTTGGGAGAGGTAGTTGTTGCTGTTGATCTGCTGTTCAAGCGCACTAAACTGCGCGATCTGACCGGTAAATTCGGTACCTTCCAGCGGGTTCAGCGGGTCCTGGTTCTTCAACTGGGCCACCAGAAGTTTGAGGAAGGTGTTGAAGTCAACGGTGTTCAGACCGCCGCCGGCAGCGGACGTCAGCGCACCCGCGGCATTCCCCGCGTTATTGGTACCTGCAACTGTAGCCATAATCGTTATCCTAACCGTTATACATTTACATCCAGCATGCGGTCCGGGCTGACCCATTCCGCAAGATTGCTCACAAGGGGAGACGCCTCACCGGCAACGTCACCCGTCACACCGCTCATACCGGTGCCGCTGGTGCGACGTCCGTTCGGCGTGGTCTGGGCTTGGGCATTCTGGCTTTGCTGGCCAAATTGTCCGCTACCGCTGTCGTTGCTCAACATCAGGTTGATCCCTTGTTCGCTTACCTTCAAACCGGCATCCGCCAGTCCTTGTCTCAAGGTATGCAACTCGCGTGCCAATTGCTCCACAACCCGCGGTTCACTTGCCGCAATCGCGCCATGAACCTTGCCTTCGGCAATGGTCAGCTCCACGGTCACCTTGCCCAGTTCCACCGGGTTCAGGTGCATGCGCACGGTGCCACCGCCCTGCTCCAGCAGCGGCTGAATCTGCATATTCACCTGACGGCCGACCTGAGCCTTGTCCAGCAAGCCCTGAATCGCTTCATACTGTTCGGCATAACCGGTACCGCTCGCGGCCGCCTGCGCGGGGAGAGACGGATTGGCCAAAGCCTCGGCACGCTGCTGCTGCATCCATTGACCATGGGTGGTCGAAGGCGTCGCATCCGCACCTTTCACCGGGAGATCCGCCGTCGCATCGGCCTGCTCACGGCCGGTCGGCAACGGCTTCACCGCCTGCACGGTTTCGGTGCCGTTCGCATCGGCAGCCAGCGTGTAATAGGTCTCGCCTTCCGGCATCGTCACAATCTCATCGCGTGTCACAGGCTGAACCGTCACCGGCGCACGCGCCGCAAGCGTTACCTGCTTGGCGTCCACAGCAACATTCGCCACCGGTGCATCAGCCGCAGCCAACGCCGCAGTGTCCACGGGCTGCGCCTCCGGCAAAATCATCCCGACATGCGCCGCATCTCCGTCCTGCACAACATCTACCTGAAACACCCGCAGCGCCGGCGCTTTTACCGCCACCTCACGGGTCACATCACCGTCACGCAAACTCGCCAGCAGGTCACTGCCGGAAGGCAGTTTCGCCAGCGGCAGACTGCTCACGGTCAAGGTCTGTTCGGTGGTGGAAATCTGCAAACTGAAACTTTGGTTCTCTCCCTCGCCCACCGGCTGCGCGGCCTGACCCATCACGGTCAGCATCATCGCTGCCAGCGTGCCCGCCGTCTCGGCATCCAGTTCTTTCTCCTTGCCATGATACTGCTCAACCAGTTTCATCATGGTCTCGATCCGGGCGGCAACCCCTTGGGCGGTCTCGGCGTCCATCCCCAGCTCCTGCAGGGCGCCCGCCAGCGCAGCCGTATCACCGGCCCCGCTCAGATCTAATCCACCTTCCAGAATGATCTTTTGATAAACCTCTTTCACCTGCGCCATGAACGCTTTCACGGTTTCGGCATCACCCTTTACGGTCACGGCAGGTGCATCTTCATCCAGCTGTACCGTCTGTTCCACCACACCTTGGGTGGCAAAAAACGCCGATACATCAAATCCCATATCCGCGACCACATCCGACCCCTCACCGCCGAACTTCACTGCCATCATACCGGCACCCATGGCCGGAGCCGCCGCACCGCCCATCAACGCCCCGAACAGACCACCTAGGCCTGTTAAGTCCGGCGTACCGGCACCACCGGTCAACACAGAACCGGCTCCGAAAGAGACACCAGGGGCAATGACAGGTGAAGAAGACATGGTACAGGCGTCCTAACTCGTTTATACTTGCGCAAATCAGTTAACAGGGCGGCCGGGTGGAAAGGGAGAGAGAGCCAGCCGCACTGTTGCCAACAGGAATGCAAGACCTATGCCAAACCCACCCACACCTCCCTACCAGCCCAAAGCGGCTGCGCTGAAATACGATAAGGAAACCTCCGCCGCCCCGAAGCTGACCGCCAAGGGCCGTGGCCTGGTGGCCGAAAAGATCATCGCGCTGGCCGAGTCCGAAGGCATTCCCCTCTACCGCGACCCGGACCTGATCGAGATCCTCGACAAGACCGAACTCGACACCGAGATCCCGCTGGAAGTCTACGCCATTGTGGCCGAGATCTTTGCCTTCGTGTATAAGGTCAACCAGCAGAAGAAAATCAAACTCTAGGTATTTTTCCTTATGGCGACGCCCCTCCTCCCGCTTCTCGAGATCCTCCGCAACCCGGAAAGCCCGGGCTTTGCCGAAGCCGCACAACGCCTCGGCACGGTACTGGAAACCTTCGACCCGACCACACTGTCCGAAGCCGACCGCCTCGCGGTACAGGCCAGCCTGACCGAGGCTCTAGCCAATATCAGCGCCGCCCAAAGCCTAACCGCCCAGGAGCTCGGCATTACGCAAAAACGTGCCCACGCCCTGCAATCCTACAACCGTCTCAAGTAAGTTTTATGGAAACACTCCCCCTCCTCCGCATGCTTGCCAGCCTCTCCGTCACGCTGGGCCTTATGCTGCTGCTCGCCATGGCCTACAAACGCTACGGGACACCCTTCGCCAACCAAAGCACCAAGCGCACCGAACCGCGTCTGAATGTGCTGGAAAGCAAACGCCTCAACCCCACTACTACGCTCTATCTGGTGCAGCACGACGCGACTGAACACCTGCTCGCGGTCACGAATGGTCAAACCACGGTCATCAGCAGCACAACAACCTCCCCCAAAACAGCCAAAGCCGCTAAGGTGAAGGCATGATCAAACGCCTCCTGCCTTTCCTTGTTGTTGCCCTGATGCTCGCGCCGCTGGCAGCTTTTGCCCAGACCGGCCCGCTCAACATCAATGTGGGGAACGACCTTCTCTCGCCGCAACGCATGTTCCAGGTCATCGCTCTGGTCACGGTGCTGTCGGTGGCCCCCAGCCTGCTGCTCATGGTCACCAGCTTCACACGCCTCATCATCGTGTTCGGTTTCCTGCGCTCGGCGCTGGGTTTGCAAAGCAGCCCGCCCAATATGGTGCTGGTGGGTCTGGCTCTGTTCCTCACCAGTTTCATCATGGCGCCTACGTTCAAACTGGCGTGGGACGAAGGCCTGTCGCCCTACATCAATCAGCAGATCACCGAAGAGCAGGCGTTCCAGCGCACCACGCAACCGTTCGCCCGCTTCATGCTGGCCAATGTACGGGAAAACGACCTCGCCCTGTTCACCGGTTTCCTGCCGGAAGACGAGCAGAAGGCCATGATCCTCCCGGCGCCCAACGTCGCCCCGCAGGACATCCGCGTGCCCCTGCAAGCCTTGGTACCGGCGTTCATGATCTCCGAACTGCGCCGCGCGTTCGAGATCGGCTTCCTGGTGTTCCTGCCGTTCCTTATCATCGACCTCACCGTCGCCAGTATCCTGATGTCGATGGGGATGATGATGCTCCCGCCGGTCACAATCTCACTGCCGTTCAAGATTATCTTCTTCGTGCTGGTCGACGGCTGGAATCTCCTCACCGGCAGCCTCATCCAGTCCTTCCAACCACCCTTATAACGAACCCTAAAAAAAACACCGGCCCCAGGGCCGGTTCCTTTTGGCGCAAGGCATGCGCAAAACGCATAGCTCTCCCGGCGCCAACCGCGCATGAAATACCCATGCGCGGAAGCCCCTGCGCACGGAGCTAGAAACCTTTATTCTGGGGTGATGAGGCAAACCGACGTGTACAGATACGTACACGAGGATTGACGAAGCGCCACAGAGAAAGGTTTTAGCCCGCGCCTTTCAACACCGCCTACGCCCTAAAGGGCGGGCGGCGGTAGCAACTCCATGTACTTCATTTTATCGTTGTACTCTTGCTGCTCTTCACGCTGCTGCGCAATCTCCGCTCTCCGCACCTGCACCCTGTCCGTCAACCGGTTCAGATCACTCAGCGCCACAGTCACCGGCGCTAAAGGCCCAGTACTGGCCAGGCTGGCACTGATGCCGGTACTCGCCGCCACAGCACCTAACCCATCACCCAATACCGGCAGACGGTTCATCACATCGGCATAGCGCACGGTCAAAGCATCCAGCTTGGTGGCATCGCGCAGTTCGCCGTACACATAACCCAGCCGGAAGGCCGCCACCTGAGCGCCACGGTCGCCTACCATTGCCGCCGGAGTGACGCCCTCTAAACGGGCTTCCAGCAACGGTACAATCGTTTTCCAGTCCTTGGCCATCCACGCCGCTTCGATGCGCAGATCACGTATCGCAGCGTCGTCGTTGGGCATTTTGGCGAGGGCCTTTTGCACGGCTTGCGGGCGCTTCAGGCGCAGCAGCAGGTCGGCTTCCACCAGTTTCCATTCCCGCGCCAGCACCTGCGTATTCGCGGCATGCTGCCATTTATCGATGATCTTAATGCCTTCGGCCGCCTTGCCCATGTTGCCGTAGGCTTCGGCCAGCATGAGAGAGAGCCGCGCCTGCGTCGGCATATCCAGCGGACGGAACTTGAGCTGCGATTCGAGAATCGGCACGGCTCGTGCCCACAGGTTGGCATCGATCAACAGACGCGCCACATGTTCATGGATCAGATCACCGCGCGCATCATGTGGCACCAGTTCACTGAAGTCATAATACAGCCCCACGTATTCCAGCGGATCATACGTATGCGGGTTTTCGGGGTCGAACACATGCACGAACGCATCCCCCATCTTTTCGGTCACCTGACGTAAGTTTGGCGAACGCGGGAACGCTTTCACCAGCGTCTGCCAGTACTGCAGCGCCATGCGCGAGTCACCGGTCTTGGCGTACATGTCGCCCAGCATGTACAGCACGTCCTGTTCCAGATCATCCCCGCGCCAGTCGAACCACAGGTCACGCAGGTAGCTGATCACCTGCTCATCACTCAGATCACGGCGCTGGTACAGCGCCCTCACAAACTCAAACTTGGCACGGTAGGCGGTCTTCGGGTCGCGCATATCCTCGGCGGCAGCGGCCAAATACTCCAATCCCTCCGACTCCTCTGGCGTCCCCAAACGCACCAGCCCGCGCAGGCGGTTCAGCGCTGCCGGTACATCCTTGGGGTCATGGTAGCCCTTAATAAGTTCTTCCAGAACCGCCTTACCAGCCTTGCGGTTACCACTCATCACCAGCGCGCTGGCCTGGGCTTCCTGCGCCATCTCACGCATATAGGCCGGGTACTTCGGCAGAATCCCACGCTCCTCCGGCCACAGTTTCAGCGCAGTGGCATAATCCCCTAAGCGGCTGGCAGCCACCGCACGCCACAGCTTGCCATCAGCGCCTAGTGGACCACCCTGATCGAACAGTTTCGCATCCGGCACTTCATCCCGCGCCAGCATCGCCACACCCATCAGCAAACGCGCAGCAGGGCTGGCGGGCAGTTTATCTTCGCGCACCGGCAACTCCCGCAATACCGCAAGCGCCTCTTCCGGACGGTCCCAGTTGAGGTACACCGCCGCCATATTCATCTGTTCGGCACGTTCCTGCGCACTGTCGGCCGGGCGCTCGGCAATGGCCCGCAACGCCGCCAGAGAATCACTCACGTACGACTTCCCGCGCACCGGGAACAATCCCTCCACCATCCGTGCCGGAACATCCGGAATCGGCTCCACCGCCGCCATATCAGGAATCTTTACATCCAGCCGCCCTTCGCGGGCTTTTTCTTCATCAATTTTACGCTGCTTTTCAGCTTCCAGAGAGGCTTTCACCGGCTCCAGTGTCACCTGATTCCAGGTACCCGAAACCTTGCTCGGCGTCACATCAGAACTGGCGGTCACCGTCTCGTCACCATGCGCCTCCGCCCCCACGTCCGGGGTTTCCGCAGGCGGTTCGGCCGAATGCGCGGCTAACACCTCTCCGGCAGCCTCAACCCCATGCGTATCAGCGGCGTGGGTGTCCGAAACCGTCGTCACGTCCCTTTTTTTTTCCTGATCCACCAGCGGGGTGCCCAGCCCGCTCATGCCCTTGGGCAGGGTCAGGCTGACTAGCGTGCCCGGCACATACACCTTGCCCAGCACGCGCGGCAGCAGTTCGCTTTCCACTTCTTCCAAAGCCATGGGCCGCATCGAAGGCGCCGGGTGCACACTCACCTTGGCTAAACCGCTCTGCGCCACGGCCGCTTCCACAGCGGTGGCCGAAGGTTTGCTCGGCAGGCTCGGCGGTGCCTTTACAGCCACCTCGTCCACCTTGGTCCCGCGCGTCATCACATCGCCTACATTTACAGCCTGCAACGGCGCCTTGGCCGCAGGCGTTTCACCTGTCGTTGCCGCCGCCGTGGTCGTCTTGGCGGGCACTGGTTCATCACCCGCCGCAGGGTTTACTGCAGCGGCAGAAACACGCCCCGCAGCCCCCATGCGCACACCACCCACCACACTGCCCAGCATACTCACCGGGCGCTCCGCCAGCGCGACCTGCCAATCTTTTCCAAACGCGCGCAGGCTTTGCGGACGCAGCGTTTCGTTCCCCGCCAGCCAGCTGTCATTCAGCATTACGGCGCTCTCGCTTTTCAGCGCGGTGCCCGGGCGCACCAGCCAGTTAGTCCCGTCCTGCACCACTTTCCAGCTGCTTTCCACACCGCGTACCAGCACCGCCTGCAAACCGTTGTCGGTCGTCCGCTGTACATTCACGGTGGCAGGCAAGGTACCGATTTTTACTTCACCACCCGCGGGCACCACTACAATCAAACCATCCACACTCGGGCGCCATGCCGCCATGCGTGCCGCTTCCGCACGTATCAGTAATTTTCCGTCCACGGCATCAATCTGCAGGCCCGGTGCCGCCCATACAGCCGTTGGCACCACCAGTACCGCCGCTACGTGCATCGCAAATGTCCGCATCAGTTCGCCCTCACAACCAGATGCACAGCCGGCTCACCTTCCACCACTTCGGCAAAGGCATTGTCCACGCCGGTCGCGTTCAAGATCAGCGCCAGTTTCTGGGCCTGTTGGGCAGCCGCGGCCAAACCGGCCTGCGGTGCACTCACACGCACACCCACCGGATTTTTCCAGCCGCGCAAGGCGGCTCCCAAGGCTTCCCATTCAGCTTTGGCAGCCTGCGGGTCCTGCTTAGTTGCGGCAATGCTGTAAACCATTTCACTGCCACGCACGCCCTGCGTTTCTTCGCCACGCAAACCACTCCAACCCGGGCTTTTTTCCAGATGCTGCTGCAGCAGAACATTCAGATATCCCAAGCCCGAACGCACGGCCGATGTCCGAATTTCGGCATTATTCACGCCTTCCGCCACACTCTCCACCACCACTTCGCGCGAGGCAAATTTCGATTTGAAGCTGCCGGATATCGCCTCCCACTTCTCGCGCTCCAGCGTCTGCATCGAGAACATCAGCACAAAGAACGCCACCATCAGACTGGTAAGGTCAATGAACGAGATCAGCCATGCCGTCCGCGAAGGCTGATAACGCGCGGTCTTTAATTCCATCCAGAGTGGCGCCGGCGCCGCCACAGCAACCGGAGCTTTCACCGGAGCGGCCACAGGAGCTTTTTCGTGTTCAGTTTGCGGAGCCACCGTCGTCATCGAACACCTCCGGCATCCACGCCACGGGTATCCCCATTCACGTCATCGGTCAGGTTCTGTATAGCGCTCCCCATAGCGGAACCGGTCAACGCACCGGGGCGGACCTGCACCTGCAGCACACGCTCTTCACTGTCCTGCCACGCCACCGCGCTCCCGGTCATGCGGCTCAGGGTCGCCATGTAACCGGCAAACAGGCCTTTCGCGTCGTAAGGCGCTTGCAGGCCCCATGCCAGGGTACTGTCGGCACCAGCCGCCGCGCGCAGCTTGGCAACAAACTCGGGCCGGCGCAGCGTGCCATTCTCCTGAAAGACTTCATTCAGCGGCACTTCCACGCGCAGCTCATTGGCGTTGGAGCCCTGCGGCAACACGCGTAACTGCATGCGGTTCATCACGGTCCCGCGCAGACGGGTGATCACATCTTCGCGCCACGCAGTGTGCGGAGCCGTCGGTACGGCCTGACCTTCAGGCGCTTCGGTGCGGGTCTCGGCCATCGCCTCGTTGCTGGCCATCAATTCCGCGTCGGGGTGCGGTTTACCCGGCTGGGCCATGCTGTTCAACAGCATGAAAAACACCAGCAGGATGAGATTGAGAGACAGCCACATGATCAACGCCGAATCGCCGTTGGAAACGGCTTTCAGCGAGCGGGGAACAAGCGCGGTCACGCGGCGGATTCTCTTTCTTGGTCACGCAAGTTTAGCACAAAGCCGCCGGGACACCAGTCCAACGGCGGCTTTGGGGCAGGCTTTCCTGCGGCATCTGCGTAAGGCTGTGGCGGAAATATGAATCGCCAGCGCCTATTCCGGCTTTAGTGACCGACCGACTTGCTCATCTGCTTCATCATGTAGGGCACATCCAGAATCATGTGCACCTTACCGTCACCGGTAATGGTGGCACCCGAAACCGCCTTGTTGTACTCAAACATGCCGGTCACGGGCTTCACAACCACTTCTTCCTGGCCCAGCAGCGCATCCACAACCAAGCCCATGGCCGAGCTGCCTTCACGCACCACCACCACAAAACCCTTGATCTTGTCATTCGGGGCCGCACCCGGTTTGTCCACATCTTCCAGACGCACCAGCGCACCGTCCACTTGCGGGGTGAGCGCATGGGTCAGTTTGGAGAGGTAATACAGCGGCAGCGGCTCGCCCCGCAACTCAATCACATTCTGGTCATTCACACGGTGAATACCTTCGGTGGTGAACTTGATGACCTCGGCAATATCCCCGATCGGGATGGCAAATCCTTCATTACGGGCCCCCACGATCAACGCGTTCACAATAGCCAGCGTCAGCGGCATGTAAATGCTGAAGCACGTTCCCATCCCCAGCTCGCTGGTGATGTCCACGCTGCCCTGCAGGTTAAGAATCTTGGTATTCACCACATCCATCCCCACACCACGGCCGCTCACGTCGGTAATCTGCTCGGCGGTGGAGAATCCCGGCGCCATGATGAGACGGATCGCTTCGGCATCACTCAGCGCCGCCGCCGCCACGTCACTGATGATCCCCTTCTTGACGGCGACCTTGCGGATCTTTTCGGGGTCGATCCCCTTACCATCTTCCTGAACTTGGATCACCACGTTGTTACCCTCGTAAAACGCGCGCACAACCAAAGTCCCTTCGGGGTGCTTGCCAACAGCTTCACGCTCGGCAGGCAGTTCAATCCCATGGTCAAGCGCGTTACGGATCATGTGCACCATCGGGTCGGCCAGATCCTCAACAAGGCTCTTATCGACTTCGGTCATTTCCCCTTCGACGATCAGGTTGACCTCTTTCTTGAGTTGCGTCTTCAGCTCACGCACCTGTCTCGGAATCTTGTCGAATACCTTCTTGATCGGCTGCATGCGGGTACTCAGCACGCTCATCTGCAGGTCCTGCGTCACACGGCTCAACTGCTCCATGGTAGAGTAGATCATCGTCGCATTGTCCAGCTCTTCAATCACCTTACGGGTCTCAGGGCCGTTCAGTTGGCGCAGCATGGTGTTACGGGCCAGCACAAGCTCACCCACCAGGTTCATCACCTTGTCCAGACGCGAGGTCTCCACACGGATGGTATCGTTACCAGCTTCCTCATTACGGCGCGGCGCCTGACGACGATCTTCACCCTTGCGCTGCTCTTCCGGCACAGCCTTGGCCACAGCCGGGCCAACCGCCGCAGCAGGCGCCGGGGCAGCCGCCACCGGGGCCGAGAATTTCAGATCCTCCTCACACTCTTTATCGCGGCTCGGGTCAAGGGTCGGGTCATTCAGTACCGAGGCCAGCAGTTCGGCATTTACACTCACACCACTCGTAACAGGCGTCGCCACAGGGGCGGCAGCAACAACCGGAGCCGCCTCCTCAGGTTCCTTGTCGCGGCTGGGGTCCAGCGTGGGGTCGCTCAAAACTTCATCCAGCAGGTTGAACGGTTTGTCCTCAACAACCTCCGCGTCCGCTGCCATATCCGCGTCCTCAGCGGCATCGTCCATATCCTCGTCCGCAGCTTCCATTACCACTGGTGCGGCCGGAATTTCCACAGCGGTCTGGCCGGTCGCCAGCGCATCCAAAGCCTCACGCAGGGCGGTGGTATCAAAATCAGAATCATCTTCGCGGCGCTTCTGGATCAGCACCAGTTGCTTCAGCATATCGGTGGTCTGCAACAGGGCGTCCATCACCGGCTTGGTCACTTTCACACGTCCCTGACGCACTTCATCCAGCAGGTTTTCACCGGAGTGCGCCAGCTTGGCGATTTTTTCCAACCCCAAAAAGCCGGCGCCACCCTTCAGGGTGTGCAGCATACGGAAGATACGGTCGACCGTTTCCTGGTCGGTACCGCTGCTGGCACCATCGGCCAGCGCTTCTAGTTTGATGAGATCCTGTTCGAGCGTATCGAGGTTTTCATCGGCCTCGGTGAAGAATTCCTCAAGGATTTCATTCAGCTCATCGCCCATATCGTCCATGGTCATGGCAAGTTCCTGCGGTGCTTGTTCTTATTGCCTTCACCTTAGCCGAGTCCGTCCCGTAACTCAATGCAACTTCAAGCCGATGCCCAACAATCACGCATACCTCTGCGCGGCATTCGCCACGATTCATCAGACCGCAAAACCCGCTTTTTTCCCTCCCTCAATCCTGGTTACCGAAGAACGTAAGCGCACGGCACAGCAATGAGCAATGCAGAGGAATGAACGATGACTACCCAAGGGTAATACAGGGTCAAAAAAATGCGGGCTGTTTTAGCCCGCGCTTTTAATTCCTAACAGAATGCACAACCGTTCACCGATCTGCTCCAACGGCAACACTTCACTGGCACCGCCACCTTCCACCACCGCCTTGGGCATACCATACACCACGCAGCTTTCCTGATTCTGCGCAATGATGTGCGCGCCCAGTTCCTTCAATTTCACATACTCACGCATGCCGTCGCTGCCCATACCGGTCAGCATAACGCCAATGACATTACGGCCATACGCCTGCGCCACACTCTCGGCCAGCACATCCACACTCGGCTTGTACAGGCTTTCACCCTTGTCTTCATCCACACGGCACGAACTCGCATTCACACGCGCATGCAACCCGCCGGGGCTGATGTACACCGTACCCGCCTGCAGTACATCGTGGTTCTTCATTTCCACCACTTTGATCGGACAGGTTTCGTTCAGACGGTTCGCCAGCGCCAACGTAAACTGCGGCGGCATGTGCTGGGCCACCACCACGGGCAGCGGAAAATTCGCGGGCAGCTTCTCCAGCAATACCTGCAACGCCTTAGGGCCGCCAGTACTGCTGCCAACCATCACCAGGCGTGCATGAGGTATGCGCAACGTGCTCGGTAAGGGCGCCGGAACCGCGGCCGGAGACGCCGGGCGCGGCGGCATACCCACAGCCAGAACAGAGGGACTGAGAGACGGTGCGGCAGGTGTGCTGAAATGCGGAGACGGCATCGACGGCGCAGCTCCACCGGCATCCACACCGGCCGCGGCAAACAGCTTTTCATAAAGCTCATCGGCACCGCGGAAGATATTGCGTTCCTTGTCACCAAACGCCTTCGGTACAAAGTCCACTGCACCCAGTTCCAGTGCCTTGATGGTCGTCTGTGCTCCGGCTTCGGTGAGAGTCGACACCATGATCACAGGTGTTTTCACCGTCTTCATGATTTCCGCCAACGCTTCCAGCCCGTTCATCACGGGCATTTCCACGTCCATCGTCATCACATCGGGCTTGAGAGCCTTGGCTTTCTCCACACCTTCCTTGCCATCCGCGGCGGTATCGATCACCGTAAAGCGCGGATTCTTGGAGATCATGCGGACAAGCGCGCCACGCATGAACGAGCTGTCATCAACCACCAGAACCCGTACGGGTTTGGCGGAGGAAGGCGGTTGTCCTATCATAGGATGATTCTAAGCTGCTTACAGCAGTTTGGAAAGAATCGAGTCGATCTCGTCCTGATCCAGACCCTGACCACTCAGCTGCGGACCGTTCAGCAGTTCGGCATCTTCACGCAGTTCTGCCGCCGTCTCTTCATCCAGATTATGCTTGTTCTCCATCAGACCGAACACGACAACCATGCGCAGAACCTGACGCTCGATTTCCTGCAGGGCACGCACAACCTTCTGCACGCGCTGGCCGGTAATATCCTGGAAGTTACAGGCTTCAAAAATATGAGTGATGCTGGCGGCAGCCTGATTGATGGCGTCATCGACACCAGCCAGGGCATCCGGGTCCAGCGGCGGATCCATGGCGATAAGGCGCTCACGCAGGTCGTTATGGAACATCGTCAGACGGTCGCACTCGTCCATGATGCGGCCGGTGGCCTGTTCGGTCATCTGCACAATGGCATCAAGCTGGTTGGTGGCGTTCGGCAGGTGCTCTTCCGCAATGGCGCTACCCTTAACGTCCTGCAGCTCTTTCTTGGCGTTATTGATGAACTTAGCTAGTTCACCCAGCTCCTGATACAGGCGCTCGTTGTTACCGCTCTTGTCGCCTTGCTGGCCGAACATTTCTTTTACGGCGGCAACAAGTTCACGAACCTGTTCGGCCGGGATCATGTCGCCGGTTTGGGCGGCTTCCAGCGCGGCAATACGCTGGCTCAGGCTCAGGTGTTCAAAGGTGCTCATGGGGATATATCTCTCTTAACAATAGGGCGGAAGGGTTAGAACATCCCGATGACTTTAGTCATCTTTTCTTTCAACGTGGCAGCGTTGAAGGGCTTGACGATGTAGTTGGAGACACCGGCCTGTACGGCGGCGATCACGTTCTCACGCTTACCTTCGGCGGTCACCATGATGAACGGAGTAATCTTGTATTTCTCGCTTTCGCGGACTTTTTTCAGCAGGTCAATGCCGGTCATTTTCGGCATGTTCCAGTCGGAAATGACCAGGTCGATATGTTCGCTGTTCAGCTTGTCCCACGCGGTAGTGCCATCATCGGCTTCGGTCATGTTGGTAAAGCCCAGCTGGCGCAGCAGGTTCACGATAATACGGCGCATGGTCTGCGCATCGTCCACCACCAGGATTCTCATGTTACGGTCGACGCTCATCGGCCAGTATTCCTTATTTTTGTACGTCTCCCCTCTTATTCTTTTTGGGCGGAGACTTGCCCTTCTGGCGCGGCACACCAGCCGCTCCTGACATACCTTCACCCTAGCGCCAAATGCGTCCGTACCGCTAGCCCCCTTCCTTCAAATCGCCCAACACACGGCGCCCACCGTGGCACCCCTGCCACCACGTTTGTCCGATGTTTCAACATTCTCTGGAACGTTACATATTCAATTCATAATTGGCATAAGGCAGTGTACACCTTCCGGCGCGAAGCGACATTGCCCCCGCACGCAAGGCTACGGAGCCGTCGCCGATACCGTCGGCGGCGGCGTCCGCGCCGCCATCATTTCACTCAGCACCCGTGCCTTGGCCGGATCGATCGCTTCCATGATCTTCCCGCTCTTCTTGGCAGGCATCCGCGTGATCACATCGAGCACGATCAGGTTGTCCAGACGGTTGAGCACACCAGCCGCCACCAGCGGCTTCATGTTGCCGTAAATCATCGCCAACTGGTCAAGCTCCTTGTCGTCCTTACCGCTCACATTGCCCAGTAATTTTTCCAGCTCACCCTGAAGCGTTTTCAATTCCGCCACGCGCGCATTCAGGCGTTGCTCCATCAGGTCCACCAGCTTTTCACGCAGTTCCAGCGCCTGCGCACGGCGTTCCATTTCAATCCGTTGCTGGTCCAGGTCCAGCAATACGTCTACTTCGGTCTCGCTGTACACGCGGCCTTGGCGCAGTTGCGGGTCTTCCACGGGCAGAGTCGACGAAACCTCACCACCACCCTCACCTTCACCACCACCGCCATGGCCTCCGCCACCACCAGCAGCCCAACCCGGCACCGCCAGCGCTACCAGCATCAAGGCCACCAGCCAGGCGCGCATTACGCACCACCCTTCAGGCTTTGCTGAAGGTCCAGCTCGGCCTGTGTCACCGGCCCACTGCGCTTACGCTTCGGAGATTTCGTCACAGGCGCATCAGCAACGCCGGTGGTCTGCAAATTGGCCAGCAGTTCTTCCAGTGGGTCACCGTCACGCCCCATACCAGCCTGCAACGCCTGCGGCAAAGGCTTGGCCGCCGTGCCGTTGGCACTGGCCACACGCTCCACAACCGCCTGAGTTTCCGGCGCTAAACGTACACTCGGCAAATCCTCTTCGTCCGTTACCACGGTACGGCGGCTCGTCGCCTGCTCCAGCTTGTCGCCCATGCTCTCGGCACGTTGTAATAAAAACTGCAATTCCACCTTGCTCTGGCCCGCCGCGTCAATCAAACGGTTCAGCTCGGGGCCAGAGCCACTCAGTTCCTGCTTGATATCAGCCAATCCCTTACGCGCACTCAAAATCGCTTCGGTCAGTTTCTCGGCCAGCAGCGGGGCCTCGCGCGCCGCCACACGCCATTCCTTGAGCTGGAAGTGCAGAACCAGCAGCAAACCGGCCACCAGGGCCAGCAGTAACACGGTCAGAATACTGATGTACAACGCCATGGGTTAGGTCTGCTTCAAATTGTTCAGATCGGTAATATTGTGCGTAATGCGCACGGCTTTAAAGTCCAGCGCTTTGCCCATCTGGCCGACCATCTTGGTTACGCCGCCGCACTCCAGGCGGATCGGACTGTTCGAACGGGCATTCAGCAAGAACGTATCACCCACGCGCCATTCCAGCACTTCACTCAGCGGGAAGGTCATCTGATCCAGCACCGCATCCAGTTCCATGGTGGTGTGGTAAAGCTCTTGGCTCAAGTGGTTTTCCCAGATATTGTCCTGCCCGAATTTCTCCCCCATGAACTGCTGCAGAAGCTGCTCACGGATAGGCTCCAGGGTGGCATACGGCAAACAGAACTGCATGCGCCCTTCACGGCCTTCAAGGTCAACCTTCACGGTCACCAGAATCGCCACGTTGGCTTCCTGAGAGATCACGGTAAAGCGCGGGTTCACTTCCATACGCTCGGCCTTGAACTGGATCGGCGCGATCGGGCCGAACGCTTCACCCAGGTTTGCCAGCACAATGTCCGTCAACGTATCGAGAATCTTGCGTTCAATGGCCGTGAACTGACGACCCGCCACACTGACCTGACGGCTCTTGCGGCCACCCAGCATCACGTCTACCACGGCGTAAATCAGGTTGCTTTCGTACACCAGCAGCACGTAATCTTCCAGGCCCACGGCGTTCACCACCACAATTCCGGCAGGCAGCGGCACCTGGTTCAGGTAGTCGCCAAAACGCACCGAGGTCATGTTCATGATGGTCACATCAACGTTGTCGGCAGTGTACTGGCGCAGGCTGGTCGAAAGCAGGCGTTCGAACTTGTCGTACACCACTTCCAGCATCGGCAGTTTTTCGTAGTTCACCACGCTCTGGTCAAGCAGCGCGCGTACGCCGCGGCTGCCGTCGGCCTGCGCGCCAGCATCAATGCCCAGCAGCGCGTCAATTTCGCCCTGGTCCAGAATCTTCTGCGGCTCACCACCGGCGGCCATGGCTTTGGCCATCTCGTCATCACCGCCGCCCGTACCGTCGTCGGCAGCCATATTCTGCCACTCTTTCAGCAGCTCTTCTTCGCTTTTGGCAGGTGCGTCCGGAGTCTCGGCCATGGTTGTTTTTCAAGTCATTCTGGTTGGCATGGTCATACAGAAGATGCATGACCCTCGCCCTACCCTACCAACAAACACCGCCCCGCAAAAGCCCGCACACGCAATTTGCCCCCTCCTGCGTCACAATTCGGCACTCCAACCGTTTAAACATGTCCAGCCTAAACCCGCGACAACGCTCCGTCCCTTCAAAGCAACAGGCGCGGGGTGAGTTTTGAAGGGAGGGGTCTTAGCCCCTCCCTTCGTACTATAAGCAATTCCAGAACACCCGAGAGGAAAAAGCTGAGCGTAAGCACAGGCTATTTTCCGAAGGGATGAACGGAGACCCGCCAAGCATAGCTTGGCAAAATCTACTGTACTAACAACTCACGTATATAAACCGCCTTCAACTCCACCGGCGCCAAACTCTGCAACGCCCGGCGCAGCAGATTCTCCTTCAAGCGGTGAAGGTTGGCACTGCCCTGCAAGTCGCCCACGCGCATCTGGCGCAGCAGGCCGCCCCAGTCATCCTGCAGGCGCGGCAACATCTGGTTGACGGCTTCCACATCGGTCTGCTTGGCCAGCTCCAAAGCGACCTTGATCTTGATGAAGTGCGGCGTCGCCGGATCATCACTCAGCAGGCTCAGGTTAAACTCCGGCACATCGTAAATCACCAGATGCGCGGTCGCAGCCCCTTCTTCCGGTGCAGCCTCATGTTCCTTTTCACCACCCATGAAGAACACCACGCCAACAGCCACCAGAATCCCTACCACAGCTACCGCCGAGCTGATGATGAGCATCATCTTCTTCTTTTTGGCTTTACCGCCATCCGCCGCCGCGTCAGCGGTACCTTCACCGCCTTCGGTGCCGGCTGTTGCTTCGGTTTCGTCCGCCATAAGGTTATCTTCCTGTTGTGGTCATTATCTGAACTCCATACTGCCGCACGTTACGCCTACGCGCCACCCCCGTGCTCCACCTGCGCGCAAAAAAGGGAGGGGTCATATCCCTCCCTTTTTTCGTTTTAACTTAAGCCACGGCGTTGCGGCGCAGTTTCTCCAGCTCTTCATCACTGGGTTTGGGCGCAGAAACAACCGTACCGGCCGCAGGTACAGCAGGCTTCAGTCCCTGCTGTTCGGCAAGGGTCTGGGCGGTAGCCGTACGCAGGGTACGCATGGCCTGGATCATCTCGTCGCACACGCGTGGGTCATTGCGCATATCAATTTCCAGCATGCGCTTGAGCATCCCGGAATAGATTCCGAACATACGCTTGCCCACTTCGCCACCGCTCTCGGGGTTCACAAGGTCAATCAGATACGCCACAATTTCCATCGCACGGCGGTTGGCGTTACAGCGGCCCTGAATATCACCGTTCTCAATCGCGGTCTTGGCCTGGAGCATAAAGCGCATCACACCGTCATACAGCATGATGACCTGCTCCACCGGGCCGGCCTGTTCAATTTGCTGACGCAGATACTGCTGGGTATCGCGCTGGTGGTTATTCCCGTACGTCATGATCTCTCCCGCCCGTCTCTCAATTAGTTACCGCTGTTGAGAGAGTCAGTGTAACTCTTGATGGTATCTTCCAGCGTCTTCAGCTTGGCAAGCGCCACTTCCATGGCGGTATATTTGGCTTCCAGAGAAACGCGGTACACGGCCAGACGCGCATCAATCACATCCACACGGTCTTTAAAGTCGGTATTCTGAAGCTGCAGATCACTGATCTGGGTCGCGATCGTCCCGGTGGAAGCACGACTGATTTCATCGAAGTACCCGTAAAAACGGTCGGCCAATCCGCTGGACATGGTCACACTCAAACCACTCACAGTCCCGAGGTTCGGGCCACCATTAAAGAAGATCTTGGTACCGTCCTCCGCCGTCAGGGTCTTGCCGCTGACGGTCATGGCGACACCATTCCAGGTTGCACCGGTCACATTGCCGCTGGCGTCGGTGCCGGTGATCACAAGGGCGTTGGTGCCGTTGCTGTCACTGCCGCGGTTCAGCACGGTGATACGGCTGTCGCTGACCGAACTCTTGAACGTGAACAGATCCTTGATGCCTTCCACATTGGTCAGCAGTTTGGAGTCCAGAATCGTTTCATCGATAGACAGCGTGTAGTCGGACTTCATCACGATACCGATCTGACTCAGGCTGGAGTACCCGTCCGGCGCACCTTCCACGGTCGCGGCCGCCATTTCACCAAGCTGGGAAACGATGTCACGCAGAATCTGGTCATAGGCCAGCGCACCGTATTCATTGTCACCTACGGTACCGTCGTCGTTACGGTCGGCGGCAGTGCGTTGCTCGGTCATGTAGGCACGCACTTCGTTGTAGGCGGTCACAAGGTTCCCGATAACAGTTTTGATGGACGAAAGATCCGGCTCAACCTTCAGGTTGATGGTGGTACCCGGTTCGGCCTTCAGCAGGCTCAGGGTCACACCGGGGATCACATCGTTAATCTCATTGCTACTGCGCACGATGCCCGAGATCCCGTCGACCGAGATTTCAGCGTTGGAAGCCTCCACCAGTTCGTTCTTGATGTCGGCGCCACCGTTGGCGGTCAAACCCAGTTGGTCGGTCAGCGCACCACCCGCGCTGAAGTCCAGCGCATTGGCGGTCCCGGTCTTGGAGCTGGTCAGCACCAGATAGTGTGTATTGGCATCGGCCGAAACGATGCTGGCGGTCACGCCCGCACCGGCGTTATTGATCTTCGAACGCAGGTCCAGCAGCGTGTCGGTCGACGAGATCGTGATGGTCTTGCCACCTACCGTAAAATCACCGGGGGTCACACCGAGAGTCGAAAGCGCGGTGTTGGTGCTGGTATAGGCATCACTGCGGATCTGTTGCGCCGCGGCCAGTTTCTCAATTTTGATGGTATGCGACATGTTCTGCGCGGTGCTATCCACGGTCGCAATCAGCAGGCTGTCGATGTCGGAGGGCGTGCCACTGACGGCGGACACCGTACCGCTGATCTTCTTGCTGTCAAAGACGTTGGCACTGTTACCGGGGTTACCACGCAGCGCGTTCAGCGCAGTGGTCACGTTGGCCACTTTGGTATTGAATTCGGTTAATGCCGAAATTTTGGTAGTGTTGGTGGTAATCTTGGTTTCAATGTTCACGGCAGGCTGGCGGCGGGCTTGCATAAGGCCGTTAATAATCGCCTCCGTATCCAAACCGGAGGTAATACCGCCCACCTTAAGCTTACCGTTGGCATCAACGGTGAAATTGGTGGTATTTAAAACTGAGGTCGTTGTTGCCATCGTTATCTCCAGTTTCCTACTTGGTTATCCCGCACGTTCCGAGGCACGTAAACGCGGGGGTCGGGAGCATCCTGCCCCCAAGGTTACCTGACGCTCGCAGGCGTACCTCTGGTTTATGGTCTGCGGCACCATCTTTTCCTGACGCTGCGAACACTGCATTCTGTACCATGCTACACCTGCCCATCCACCACAATACCCGTGGCCTGTTGCTGGGCGGCAAACATTGTCAGCAAAGCTGGGGTAGTATACGCCTTTATCAAGCGTCCGGAGACCTGCTCACGCAAACTCGCCTGTAAATACGGGTCGTCCTGTGACATCTCCGCCGCAGCCTGTTCCTCTGCATTCGCGGGTACATTTTCCAGACCAACATCCACACCTTGCGGCGCAAGGGCCTGGCGGTAATGGCCAGCCACACGCAGGGTCGCGCGTTCCACGGCTTCATCCAGCTGAAAATCCTGCGAAAGTACCGGCACTTTCCAAAGTTTGGGAGCAGAAGCCGCAGCAACCGGAGCCTCACCGCTCAGGGCCGCTACTTCCTCACGGGCAGCTTGTGCCGCCTGTTTGGCAAGTTCTGCAGCAAGTCCGATTTTCGCCATGATGTCCTAAAACCCCTATCCGTGGTGTCGCGCTTAGTTACGGAGCAGTTCCAGCAAAATTTCCGGTAACTGGTTGGCACGGCCCAGCATGGCGATACTAGCCTCCATCATGGCCTGATTCGTGGTGATATCGGTAATTTCTGCCGCCACATCGACATCGATCAACGAGCTTTTGGCCATTTCGTTATTTTCGGAAACCACACCCAAACTGCGCGACACCGCTTCCATACGCAACTGCTGGGCACCCACGTTGGCACGTCCTTGGTTCAGCACAGCCAACGAATCTGCCAGCTTGTTAATCGCGTCATCGGCATTGATCTGCGTATTGATGGTCAAATCTTCCAATCCCAACGCGGTCAAGGTCATGGCCGGAATTTCCACACCGATGGTATCAATCCCCGCAGCCACACCAGTCCCCACCTTGTAAGTCAGATAGGTAGATTTTACTTCACCGGTATCGGTCGCCGTCATCAAACCGGCTCCCACATTCACGGTCATGCTGCCTGCACCGATACCGGTCGCGGCCACATCACCCAGCGTTACGCGGCCCAACAAAATCTGTCCACCTGCAGCGGCATCCACGTACACATCCACGGTTACGGGTCCAGCACCAACAAGGTCGCCGCTGGCGGCACCGCTGGCACCTACCGCACCACCGTTCACCGCGTAACTAATCCCCGGAATCGCATCCAGCGTCACGGCAGTACCATTGCTGCTGGTTGGCAGGGTTAGAACACCAGTCACGGTGTCATACACGCCAGTCAAAGCAGTCAGGTCATCCACGGTCGCAACCGGAGTACCAGTGCTCGCAGGCCCCTTTACATTCAACGAAATCGCATCCGCACCCACGGCAGGCGCACTGGTATCACCCAACGTCACGCGGCCAATCAGAACGCGGCTGGTACCGTTGGTGGCGTACACATCCACGGTGGTCGGTCCCGTGCTGGCAAGGTCGGGGCTGGCGGCACCGGCGGTACCAATCGCACCACCGTTCACGGCGTAGCTGATGCCAGCCTGACCATCCAGCCGCAAAACGGTACCATCGCTGGTGGTCGGCAGGTTCAAAGCACCGGTGGTGGCATTATACGCCCCACCCAGCGCGGTTAATACGGTGTTAACGGTGGTCGACACCACCGTGCCTGCCGCGACAAACGACGACGACGCGACATCCATCACACCGCCATCCGCCACACTCACACTGGTGGAAATGTCTTGGCTGCGCAAGAAACCGGCGCCAAGGGTCATCGTCACACCCAGTTGGCTAAAACCAAGCTCAACGGTCTGGTTGTTCACAAGGTTGCCACCAACACCCACGGTACCATTTAAAAGCGCGGTAATATTGATAGTTTGGGAAGTTGCCGCACCACCGTCGATACGGGTCAAGGTAAAGTTTTCGCTGGCCGAATCGTACGAGTAACGGAACGACTGGTCACTGGAAACAAACTCCTGATCAAAACGCACGGTACCAATGCCAGCGGTGCCGGTGGCACCTTGCGCCAAGTCAAAATCTTTTTCACCGGCCAACATCTTCACATCGTTAAAGGTGGTGGCATTGGCCAAACGTTCGATTTCAGCCTTCAAACCCTGAAACTCACCATCCAGAAGTACGCGGGTGGCGTCGTCATACTGGCCGCTGCTCGATTGCGTCGCGAGCGCTTGCATGCGGGTCATCAGTTCAGAAATCTGGCCCAGTGCACTGTCGGCAATCTGTAACATGCTGCTACCGCTGGTAGCGTTCAGCATGGCGCTTTTCACGCCGGCATTTTCAATTTTAAGGCTGGAGCCAATCGCCATGGAAGCAGCATCATCCGCCGCACTTAGCACACGCTGGCCACTGCTCATGCGCAGGGTGCCCTGCGTAATCGCCTCATTCTGACGGGCAAGGCTGGTATGCGCATAACGCGCGGAAACATTGGCAGTAATCGAAACCGGCATGGTTGGACTCCTTTTCTAACATCCAACCAATGCAAAAGCTGTGCCAACCGCCATTTTTAACTATTCATACAGGCCAAAGCCTTCTTTTTGGTGCGAGACATGCGCACAGCGCATAGTTCTCCCAAGCGTCAACCGCCGAAGAGTCACCCTTCGGCGGAAGCCCCCGCGCACGCGGCTATAAAGCTTCATCCTGTGGCGGTGAGACGAACCGACGTGTACAAATAACGTACACGAGGTTTGCCGAAACGGTACAGGGGAAGCTTTTAGCCCGTGCCTTTCCATGCTAATAAGCTTAGTAATATGCGCATAAAAACCCTAACCGCCCCTAAAATGGCGGACGCCCTCACCATCATCCGGCAAGAGCTCGGACCCGAGGCGCTGATTCTCAGCACGCGTAAGGTCACCAACGCGCAGGGCGAGCAAACGCTGGAGATCACCGCCGCGGTAAACGAGCCGGAACCCGCCTCGCAGCCGGTCGAACCCATTCCCGCCAGCATTCTGTCCGCCCGCCCGCATCCCACCTCGGCCACACCGCACGCGGGGCTCGATACCATCCTCCGCCACCACGGCGTGAATGACGCGCTTATCAGCAAGCTCACCGCCGCCCTGCCCGGCCTCCAGTCCGCCGGTTTTTCGGCCACCGAGGCACTGGACATGCTGCTTTCCAAGATGGTGCGGTTTGTTCCGGCCACCGAGGCCCTTACCCCCGGCAAAGCGCATATCTTCCTGGGCCCTCCGGGCGCAGGCAAAACCACACTCGTCGCCAAATTAGCGGTGCAGATGCACCAGAGCGGCCGCAAAGCCGGTATCCTCTCGCTGGACGACCAGAAACTCGCGGGCTTCGAACCGTTGGCCATCACCGCCGAAACTCTCGACGACGAAGCCTATCTCCTCACCGGCACCAGCAACCTGCAGGCCGCCGCGCAGGGCATGGGCAAACGCCATGTGCTGCTCATCGATACCCCCGCACTCAATCCCTACCAGCCACAGGCCTTCACCAATCTTAAAAACCGTCTGGAATCGCTGGGCCTGCCCGTCATCGCCCACCTCGTTATTCCAGCCGACATGAACGCCGACGACATGGGCCTGCTGCCGGTCGCCACCCACCGCTTCAATCTGCAAAGCCTGATTGTCACCAAGCTGGATTGCACCACCCGTTACGGCGCTCTCCTCAACACCGCCGTCGCCGCCGGTCTGCCGCTGGGCCTGGCCGCCCACAACGGCAACATCGCCGCCGCCCCGCTCAATCTTACACCGCAATGGCTGGCCCAAAGCCTTGGTACCCTGCCCCGCCAACCTTGGGAGTTCACCTCATGAGTCCAGCCTCCACCACCCCGATTTTCGCCATCGCCTCCGGTAAGGGTGGCGTCGGCAAAACATCCCTCACACTCAATCTCGCCACCTTGCTCGCCAAGCAGGGCCAACGCGTGCTGCTCTTAGATGGCGACACCGGCCTGGCCAACCTCGACGTCCAGCTCAACGTGCAACCGCAGAAGGACCTCGCCCATGTGCTGGCAGGCCAGGCGACACTCGCCGAAATCGCTCTGCCCATTCCGCAGCTTTCTACAGGCAAAGGCAGCGTCACGTTATTGCCCGGCCGAGCCGGTCACGCAGGCCTTACCAACGTCACGCAGCCGCAGCTCACACAACTGCTGACAGACCTCCGCGACCTGCCCATCGACGCCACGGTGGTCCTGATCGACGTCGCCGCAGGCGTCGCCCCCGCCCAACTCATCATGTGCGCCCAAAGCACCGCCACGGTACTGGTCAGCACGCCCGACCCCTCCAGTCTCACCGATGCCTACGCGCTTATCAAACTGCTCTGGCAGCAGCATGGCACCGCCAATACGCGCCTGCTGGTCAATCAGGCCAGCAAGACCGAAGGCCAGCAGGTGCACACCCGCCTCAGTACCGCTGCCGAAAACTTCCTGAAACTCCCGCCCCTCCCGCTGCTGGGCATTGTCCCGACCGACAAACTTTTCAGCACCGCGGTCCGCAGCCAGGCCATCGCCACCCTCACCTACCCGCAAAGCACGGCGGTAGAGGCCTTGGAAGCCGTCCTCCCCAAACTCCTCATCCCCTCTCAAAAAGCCGCCTAAAAGTCGTGTCCAAAAACGCCAAAAGGCGGGGTCTTTCAACCCCGCCTTCCAGCTTCGTATTATCCGCTGTCCGGACGTGTCCAGCCTTCAAGCTTCATGCCCAGATGCAACGGCTTATCCAATTGGGAACTCAAACCCCGAAGGCTGTTCACAACATCCCTCAGCCTCTGGGTACCGGTATTTGGATAAAGCAGAATATCCGCTTCGGTTTTCTGTACCAGTTCCGCCACGAACTCCACATTGTCCTCATGGAGATTCTTCAGCATCACGGCATTCAGATAATGCGCATCAAGCCGCCGATTCAGCACGGTCAGTACAGCCGCCGAAACAGACACGCCATCTAACAGAACACCCGTCACAACGTCTTCTGTGGAGGCCGGTAAAAGAACCGCCACATCTTCCGCGAGTATGAACCCGAACTCCTCCTGACTTTCCAGTACAGCCAGCACATGTGGCAGACTTTGTTCCAAGGTCGAACGCCGGATGCTCGGACCGGAGTCATACTCAAAGTCCGCCGGTTTTTGCTCTGTCAGAAGATAGATCCGTACCTCCGGTAACGCCCGCGCCCATGCCAGAAGAGTCGGCAAAGCCTTCTCATCCAGAACAAGCAAACGCGTATCGTCGGCATCAATATCCGCACTCACGACCCGGCCTTTTTCAACCGAGAAGCTTAACAGGGATGCATCGAAATGCTCTTCAAAATAGCGGTAGATCTCGTGGCTTCGCGCCACACTGACCACATCACCCACCGTGACACCGTCCGGCAGTTCATGCGGTAAAAAAAAGGCAAACTCCACATGGATCGTTTTCGCCATAAGTACCTCCACAGGTTGGCGCTAAACAGAAAGGTCAAGAATCACTCTTTGATACACGTATACACATCAATTAAACCCCTCACAACAGCAAAAAAAAGAGGAGCCATCAGCTCCTCTTTGCTTTCCTGAACACCCCTTACTTGGCGCCAATACCGCCATCCACCAGCAGTGTCACGCCGGTAATGAATCCCGCCTCAGGGCTCGTCAAAAACGCCACCGCGGCCGCAATATCCTCGGGCTTGCCATAACGTCCCAGCGGGACGCCAGACTTCTGGGCTTCCGAAAAATCACCACCATTATCGGGGTTCATATCGGTATCGATCGGCCCCGGTGCCACCGCGTTCACCGTAATGTTACGCGGTGCAAAATCCAGTGCCCACGCCTGCGTGAACATGCGTACCGCAGCCTTGGTCGCGCTGTATTCGGCCACCCCGGGCATAATCGCCCGCTCACCCAGTACACTCCCCACACTCACAATGCGCCCGCCGTCGGCCAGCACAGTATGGGCTTCCTGTACGGCGGCCCATACGGCATCCACGTTCACGGCCTGCTGCTTGCGGTACAGCTCTTCATCACCACCTACAGCTTCAAATACACCGGCGTTGTTGACCAGAATATCCAGTTTGCCATGCTTGGCCGCCGCCTCTTTCACGGCCTTGCGGACCGAAGCGATGTCCTTGCTGTCGGCTACCACATAACTGGTAGCACTGCCCAGTTCCTTTACCAGCGATTCCGCCGCATCCACGCTCTTGCTGGTCGTGAACACAACCGTCGCGCCATCCTTCACCAACCGCCGTACAATGGCCGCCCCGATCCCGCGGCTACCACCGGTCACAAACGCAATTTTACCCTTGTGTGTCATGCTATTATCCTTTCTCTTCTAGCAAAGTTCATCTACTCCATCACGAACCCCAACGCCTGTCCATCTTTATTTCGATATTTTCGAAATAAAAGTTTCACCCTTGAAAATTCAACGTCTAGCTGCTATCTGAATAAGCATGAGCACCTTCACGCACCCCACGCCCGACGAGTTCGACCTGCCGCAGGTGCTGTACGCGCTCGGCGACCCCACCCGCCTCTCCATCGTCCGTAAACTGGCCGACTGCGAAGGCCTCAGCTGCGGCGATGTCTGCTGCGATACGCCGCGCAGTACGCTCACCCACCACCTCAAAATTCTGCGCGAATCCGGCCTGATCGTCACCGAAAAACAGGGCCAGACGCACTTCAACAGCCTGCGCAAAACCGATCTGGAAAAGCGCTTCCCCGGCCTCCTCAAAAACGTGCTGCAACAACCCGCCTAAAAGGCTGGCGCACCACGCATAATTCTGTCGTCTGGCACAGAACTTGCTGCTACCTTGCAGCATATGAACCTCCTTGACGCCCTCCCCTCCCTTCTGTCGCGCCTCACCGGCACTGCGGGCAATGTCGCCGTCAGCATCACGTTCACACCGCAACTGCCACCCGATGTCCGCCAGCAGATCCTCAACCAGAATCCCACCCAGCCCTTCACGCTGACGGTCGCTGAAGGCAAAGGCAACACGCTCACCTTTACCGCGGCCAACGGCCAAACGTTTCAGGCCACGGTCAACCCGCCCCTTCCCACCGGCACGCGCCTGCAACTCAGCCCTGCCGATGTTCTGCTGAACCAGAGCCCGACCACACCCATCGCCCTTCAGGCCAAAATCCTGCCAACACCCACAACCGGCACCAGCGGCGCAACCGCCGTCATCACTCAGCCCGCTACTCCGGCCGCCCCCCAACCGCAACCTACACCGCCGCCTTATCCCGTCCTGCAGATGTCGGCTGAAGCCACCTCCCCCCAGGCCCTCAGCACCGCCATCAGCAACGCACTGGCGCAGCAACAGCCGGTTCTCCAACCCACTACACCGGGCCAACCCGTGCCTCTGCCCGTCCCCGCAGGGCCGGTCGCGGTCATACAACCGAACACCCTGCCGCAGAACCTCTTCAACCAACTGCTCACGCTGCTCCCCACCGCACCGATGAAAGCCGACGGTACCCAACCCGCCGTGCTCCAACCGGCAGATACGCCGACCGTGCCACTGCCCAACAGCCGCCCCACCGGCACGCCCATTGCGCTCAATCTGGGGGTAGAGCTCAAACCGAACCAGCCGCAACCGGCCATCATTCTGCCACCCGCCGCAACACCGGCCACACCGCAATCAACGGTTCAACCGACACTCGTCCTCACCGGCCCCAGCACCGCGGCCCCGCAACTCCCCACGCAACCCATCGCCCTTGCCAACGCCCCGACGGTCCCGCAAATCACCGACGCACCGGAGGTTGCTCCCACTCCCGTCGCCGCCCGTATTCTGCCGCCGCAACCGGGCCAACCGGCCACCCAGCAAACCGCCTTGCTGGCCAGCGGCGCCACAGTTACACTCACAAGCCAGCAACCTCTCCCAACCGGAAGCATCGTCATCATGCCGGATATCCCTCTGAATCCATCTGCCGCCGTGCAACGTGTACTGGCGCCGGATAGCCAGTCCCAGCAACAGCCCAACACCAATCTGCAGGGCAACCAAACACCAGCCACCGCCGCGCCCACCGCACCGCAGATGAAGACCGCCGTCCTCGCACCGGGTATGGTCGTACAGGGCACCATCACGGGGCAGAATGAACAGGGCCAGCCGCTACTCACCCTCACTGCACCGCCGCCCATGGCAGGCCAGCAGGCCGCACTGAATCTCACCAATCCCACCGCCCTGTTACCGATGGGCGCGGGGCTGACCATCCGGGTCGACAACTCTCTCGCCGCCACGATTCTCGGCCTGACGCTGCCCGCCCAGACGCAGGCGGCCTATACGGTCGGTACCATCGGTGCCCGCTGGGAAAACCTCCAGCAAGGCCTCCACGCCCTTCAGCAGCAATCACCGCAGATGGCCGAACGCCTGCGCGCCAGCCTGCCGCAACTGAGCAATATGCTGCCGGGGCTGATTGCCTTCACCAACGCCCTGCGCACAAACGATCCTGAAAAGGCGCTGGACCGCGAAGCCGCCCGCATCCTTAAAGCGATGGGAATCGACTTATCATCCGACATTTCCCAACTCAGCCAGCTGCAACAGCGCCCTTCTCCGCAGGCCGACCACCAATGGCGCGGCACGCTGTTTCCGTATGTCGAGGCACCCGGCGAAGACCCGCGCCAGGGTGGCTTTTTCTGGCGCCGGGAAAAGAAGGATGACCCCCGTGCCCCCACCTCCACACGCTTTGTGGTAGAGGTCGATATGTCCAACATGGGCGCCTTGCAGCTCGACGGTCTGGTCACCTATCCCGACATCTGGCTCAAACTCCGCCGCACCAGCCAGCCGGAAGAAGGCTTTACCGAGAACCTGCAGGCCATGGTCACAAGCCTCCTGCAAAGCTACGGCCTCAACGGCGGTATCGCGGTCGAAACCACCGCCACCTTCCCGGTCAATCCACGCGCCGAATTGCTGGCCGAAACCGACAATCCGCTGCCCACAAGTGCCTGACGCGTAAGTCTGCCACACACCCTCTCCAAAAGCCGGTGAAGCTCCGGCATCCCTCTTGCAGTATACGCACGGGCCATGCAGGGTCAGACTATGTCACTCGTGCCTCCTGCATCGCCTTTTGCATCCGCCACTTCGGCGGCTTCGTCTGCCACGCCATCGACGTCGACCCCGTCTCTTGGTCTGATATCTCCGGCCAACCGCCCGCAGTTATCGGATGCGCTCTTCAACAAATTCGCAGGCCTCATTTACGAACTGTCCGGCATGCGGTTCGAAGCCAACAAATCCTATTTCATCGCCAGCAAGCTGGACCTCCGCGTCCAGGCCCTCGGCCTTAAAAACTTCGAAGCGTATCTGGCGTATCTGGAAAGCCCTTCCGGCCGCAGCGAATACGGCTTCCTGATCGACGAGATCACCATCAACGAAACCTTCTTCTACCGCCATGAGCCGCAGTTGCAGGCCTTCCTCGATGAAGTCCTGATGCCGATGATCTTCGCTCGCAAGGCCCAGCGTCAGATGCGCTTCCGCATCCTCTCCGCCGCGGCTTCCACAGGCGATGAACTTTACACCATCGCGCTGATGCTCAAAGACATGGGCCTGGTCGGCAAGGATATGACCTTCGAACTGGTCGGTACCGACATCTGCCACGACGCACTCCAGAAAGCCCGCGCCGGGGTTTACCGCAAGTACAATATCCGCAACGTGCCAGCTTCCATTCTGCAGCAGAACTTCGATCACGCCGCCGGAAGTGGTGGCGGTACCGAAACCTGGACCATCAAGCCAGACATCAAAGCCATGTGCCGCTTCCAGGAGGGCAACCTGATGGACGCCACGCGCACCAGTGCTCTGGGCAAATTCGATATCATCTTCTGCCGCAATGTGCTGATCTACTTCGACGAAGCCAGCAAGGAAAAGGTCGTCCGTAACCTCGCCAATATTCTCACCGACGACGGCTTCGTGCTGCTCGGCCACTCCGAGAACATCTACAGCCAGCGCCATATCCTGCGCCCGGACAAAACCCACACCAATGCCATCGCCTACGGCAAGGCCCCTCCCGGTACACCCAAATACAACGTCTAAACGCATGCGCCCCTCCAGCTCGACAAGGATAATTCATTTCCTCATCCTCCTCGGTTCTTGCCTCACCGGAACCATATCGGCCGACGATTGGGGCGCCATGGCGACCATCAGCACCACCATGGGCGTGCAAGAAGGACGTTTGTGTTTGGGAGAATCAAGCCGCGGCGATATCGGCTGTCCAACCTACGCACCCTCCGTCAGCCCCACAGGTACTCTTACCACCACTGCTGTCAGCCTCACCACATCTGGCACGAATTGGGGTTATCTAACGAATTCGGCCAGTTATATTCCCAATCTCAGCGGCAACACAGCTTCATTTACCAATACAGTTCTCACCGGCAGCCGCCTGTGGGGAGCCTCCACATTCGGCTCAGACCATTTCTGGATAGGGTTAAGAGGCACCGCGGCAGACGGCCAGCGTATCGGCATCGGCATCAAACCCGCAAACACCGATGGTCTGGTCGATTCCCTCATCTTTACCACCAACGGCAGCACCCGGATGGTGATCTCACCGACCGGCTATATCGGTATGGGTACCAACATTCCACTTGCACCGCTGCACGTACAAACAGCAACGTCTCAAGTGCCTCTTAATCTTCAGAACAGCACCCAGCGGTGGATGGTCGGCCCCGATAGCAACGCTGCCTTTGTCATTTATAATGCAGGCAACACAGGCGCCTACTTGCCGAACGGAGGCACAGCATGGGTCGCCAACTCCGACGCCCGTCCGAAGAAAGATATTCAGCCCCTGTCGGAACACAAAGGTCTTGAAGCCCTCGCCCAGCTCACACCGGTTACATTCCACTGGCGCACGGTAGGCGCACCTGACAGTACGCAAACAGGCTTTCTGGCCCAGAATGTTGAAAAGGTCTTCCCCGAACTGGTCAGCCCCGCACCGAACACCACCATCCGCACCGACACAGGTGCCACCGTCAGCCTGACCGATGTAAAGGGCGTCAATTACGAAGGCCTTATAACCCCCATGATCCTCGCCATTCAGCAACTGAAAGCCGAGAACGAGCAACTCCGCCAGCGTCTCGAACGCCTTGAAGCAAACGCGAAGTAAACAGTGTGTTCACAGGGCATTGTCGCCCGCGTAGCTTCGCTAGCTCTTGATCCGCCCGGCCACTTCATCCAAAGCATTCTGCGCCTTCTTCATGCGCTCCTTGCGCCGCTCCATCAGCTTCTTCTCCCACAACAGCTCATAGGTTTTTTGCTGGGCATACAGTTCCTGCAACTGCTTTTGTTGCACAGCTTCCTGCTCCAGCAACACTTCTTCCATCTGCTTCAGTTCGGCAATCTCACGCCGCACACGCTCCTGAAACGCCCCCGCCGCCTGCAGCGACAGCACATCGTCTTCTGCCACAGCCGTCACAAACGCAACCGCCGCTTCCTGTTCCAGCTCTTTCACACGCTCACGACACGCCGCAATCGCTTCACGGGTTTTCGCCAGCGCGCTCTGCACGGTTTCCACCTTGCGCTCGGCAACCTTAATCAAAACCTCAAGCGTCTCAGCCATGGCTTACGGCTTATACTTTACCGAGAACTTCTTCCAGCATCCGGAAGCTATCCGCCATGCTGCAACTTTCATTCGGCGCCTGTTTCAAAAACTCTTCCAGGCGCGGCATCAACCGTATCGCCTCATCCACTTGCGGGTCACTGCCGCTGGTATAGGCCCCTAACCGGATCAACTCCGCCATATCGTCATAGGTCGCTAAAATCTGCCGCGTCCGCCGCACCAGCGCATACTCCTCGGCACTCAAGCACTTCGGTACCATACGGCTCACACTCTTCAGCACTTCAATCGCCGGAAAATGCCCGCGCTCAGCCAGGCTCCGCGTCAGAATGATGTGCCCGTCCAGAATACCGCGCACCGCATCGGCCACCGGTTCTTCCATGTCCGACCCCTCCACCAGCACGGTGAAAATGGCCGAGATCGTACCCGTGCCCGTCCCCGGCCCGGCCCGCTCCAGCAAGCGCGGCAATTCCGCAAACACACTCGGCGTATAACCACGCGTCGTCGGGGGTTCGCGGCTGGCCAAGCCAATTTCGCGCTGTGCCTGCGCCAAGCGCGTCACGCTATCCATCAGCAGCAAAACCTTGAAGCCGCAATCGCGGAAGTACTCCGCGACAGCAAGCGTCAGATACGCCGCCTGGCGCCGCACCAGCGGCGGCTCGTCACTCGTAGCCGTGATAACGACACTGCGCGCCAAACCAGCAGGCCCCAGTTCTTCCTGAATAAACTCGTTCAACTCTTTGCCACGCTCACCGATCAACCCGATGACCGTCACCTCGGCCTTGCTGTGCTTGGTCAGCATACCCATCAGTACGCTTTTCCCCACACCGCTCCCGGCAAAGATCCCCATACGCTGGCCTTCGCACAACGGCAGCAGGGTATTCAGCACACGCACACCGGTATCCATTTTGGCACCGACCATTTTGCGCTGAAACGCCGGCGGCGGCCCCGCGCGCAGTAAGCGCTCTTCACCACCTACACTGGCTAATGCACCCTTGCCATCCAGCGGCTCGCCAAGGCCATTCACCACACGGCCGATCCAACTATGGTTGATGCGCAGCTTGCCGCCGCTCGGGCCGTCCATGTACACGCGCTGGCCGGGCCCGATGCCTTCCATCGTGCCGTACGGCATCAGCAGGGTATTGCCGTCTTCAGCGGTCCCTACCACTTCGGCGGGGCGTCCACCCGGCTCACCGGAAATATCATTTATCCGACAACGTGCCCCCATGGTTGCCGCACCGGCCTCACTCAAACCGGCCACGCGCACCACAAGGCCATCTACCGCCACAACCCGACCATACGGATGAGCCAACGGCACCTGTTCCAGGCGCTCCACAAGTTCGGGCAGTTGCGTTAATTCCACAGCCTATGCTGCCATAATCTACAGCGGCGCACCACCGTGCCGCCGAAACTCTTGCCTAACCCTGCACCGCCCGTGTAAGTTAAGTTTTAATAACGCCCTATAAAAAGAAGAAACTAAAGGCTCCCCTATCATGATGAACATGCAAAGCCGCCAAACCGAGAAGTCGACCACCATGCTGCATCAGTTGGTCACGTTCGAACTGTTTGGCGAGGTCTTCGCCCTGCCGATTCTCGACGTCCGCGAAATTATCCGTCTCACTGCCATTACACCGGTGCCGCAAGCCCCGTCGTTCGTTGAAGGCGTCATCAACCTGCGCGGCCAGATCATCCCGATCGTCGACCTGCGCAAGCGTTTCGGTGTCGATACCCAGGCCGCCACCGATGAAACCCGCATTATCGTGGTCGAACTCGGCAACGGCATGGTCATCGGCCTGATCGTCGACGCCGTCCGCGAAGTGGAACGCATCCCGTCCGACAGCATCCTGCCGCCGCCGTCGCTGGTCGCTGGCTCCATCGGTTCCGAGTACATCAAGGGTATCTCCAACCACGAAGACAAGATGATCGTGCACATCGACATGCGTAAGGTCTTTAACAGTAACGAGATGTCAGCCCTCGAAAGCGCTGCCTAAACCCTCGGAAAATCTGTTTAAACCCGCTCCGGCGGGTTTTCTTTTTGACACGCTCGCCGCCATACCCTACACACAGGGCTCCGAGTCCTCTCTTTCAGGAGCATCTCATGCCCGCTTCCCCCGGTATCTGGCTGCTTCTGGCAGTTCTGGCTATTCTGATTCTTCTCGTATTCTTCATCCGCACGCCGGACACCACCATCCCTCCCACCATCGCCGACCGCGATCTCGATTGAAGGACATTCGTATGTCATACGCCAAACAGTTACGCGTCACCTATGGCTGGCACAACCGCGGTACCGCGTGGTTTATGCTGTACATCACCGCACCGCTGGCCGGTATCTGCCTTTACAATCTCACGCAACCTCTCCTCGCTCTCGTGCTGGCGCTCACAGCTTCTCATGCACTGAAGAAAGCGGCCGAGCACGAACTCCGCTGCTATGGCACTCAGGCCCGCCATTCACGCTATCTGGGGCTTATACTGTTCCTTATCGGTGGCCCGGCGTGGGCACATGGGTACGAGGCCTTGCAAAATCCGCCACTGTGGTTCGCACTGGCCGGCTGCGCAGGGATAAGCCTCGCCCTGACGATCATGCTCAAGAAAATCTACGTAGGCGTTCTCCTGGCGGAGTTGGAGCATAAATGCGTCGAGGAAGCCATTCGCCAGTGCCGCGCCACCATCACAGCGCACTGACGCACCTACCCGGTACTTACAACCGGTTCAAATCCGCCCTCATAGGGCGGATTTTCTTTTGCCCTTACCACCTAAAAGGCGTATACAAACATCAATTGTCATCCGCTCACAGAGGCCCGACATGACCCCTCATGTTTCCTTCCAAACCCACCGGTTCTGGCGCAATTTCATGTGTTTTTACGCCTTTATTACCGGTGTCATCTTTTATATAGCCTTCTGGAACGTCATCGCTGATGCCGAGCTCCTGAGGATCGTTCTGCCTGTCATCGCTTTAGCTATCGTAGGCCTGATCGGGATTGCCGGGCACTGCCAGCGACGCGAGTACCCGGACGGCCTGATCCTGTCCACCCTGGTGCTCACCGTCATTGGTATATACGGCTGCATGAGCGTACTTTATTACACGCTCACCGACACCAACCCCACCCATGCCATTCCCATGGTCTTCATGGGGCTGAGCACCATGCTGGTCGCCCTGTTCCTCAAGAACATGGCGGCGGTCTTCCTCTTTTCCCGCAAGGACACCCCATGAATCCCAAGCTGAAAGACTTCCTCACCGACGATTACCGCAGCTACAACGTGGTTCAGGCGATGAGCATTCTGCTGGCGTTGGTGGTCATCCATGCCTCGCCGGAATTCGATTTCGGCGCGGTCATTAATGGCTTCAAACAGCTGTTTGCAGGGAGTGCCGCACCGCTCTGGGACGCACTCAAGCACCAGTTCATTGCCTTGGCAGTAGCACTTGATACGCCGCTGTTCTGGGGCACGCTGGCAGCCTATCTGATAGCGCTTGTCGTCAGCGTGTTCATCTACGCCCGGCATCGCATGTCAGACTCTCCGGTACGCGCCAGCTTCATGCTGCTCGCCATTCCCCTGCTGCTGCTGATTGCGTCGGCCGCCCGCTCAAACCTGTGGACGGCCTTCTCCATCATCGGTCCCATCGCGGTCATCATCCTGACCAGTGGGTTTCTGTACAATGCGGTGCTGGCCTTTATCCGTATCTATATTTTCCCTCTTGAACGACGCCTCTAAGTCCGCCCCTTCGGGGGCGGACTCCCTTTTTAGACATACCCTCCAAAACACAAAAGGGCCCGCAGGCCCCGTTTGTGGAAATCAAACAATTTACTTGGCAGCAGAAGCGCCCTTGCCGTACTTGGTCATGAACTTCTCCATGCGGCCCATGCTGTCCAAAACCTTGCGTTCGCCGGTGTAAGCCGGGTGGTTCTTGCTGTCGATAACCAGCTGGATACGGCCATCGGCTTCACCGTAGGTGGTGCGGGTCATGTACTCAACGCCGTCGGTCATCACGACCTTAACAAAGTGGTAGTTCGGGTGAATGTCTTTTTTCATGGTCGTTTCTCCAATCTGGTTACGCCTGGTTCCGACCAGGCTCAATGGGGCCTTTTCGCCAAAAACGCCGTTAACGTCAAGTAAAATAATCCCCAAGCCACAAAAAAGGACCCCTGCGGGGCCCTTTTAAACCAAAAGCCTAGTTCAGACCTTTAGCCAGAGCCTTATCGGTCAACTGGGCGGCAACCTTGCTGTCCACGCTGGTTTCCAGCAGCTTTTCAGCCACCAGAACGGCGATTTCGGCCACATCCTTCTGAACGGAGCGCAAAGCTTCGTCGCGGGCGGCTTCAATGCTCTTGCGGGCATCTTCAGCCTTGCGGGCCAGTTCGGCTTCAACCTGACGGATACGCTCATTGGCGAGGGCTTCCGACTCGGCACGGGCCTTGGACACGATGTCGGCCGCTTCCTTCTTGGCCTGGGCCAGTTGGGCGGCGTATTCGGCTAAGGTGCCTTCAGCCTGCACGCGGCTGCGCTCGGCGGTGTCCAGATCGCTGGCGATCTGGGCGGCACGGGCATCCAGCACACCCAGCACGCTGGGCACAACAAAGCGCCACATGATGCCGAGCAGGATGACAAACGCCACCGTGGTCCAGAAGTACTGGCTGTGCAGGTAGTCGAGAACGAAAAGTTCCATGGCGTTTTCCCCTTAGGTAGCCGTACTTAGAGTACGAACAGGATCAGGGCGGCGATGGCGAAGGCGAACAGAGCCACAGCTTCGATGAAACCGGCACCGATATAGAAGTAGCTGCTCAGGCGCTCTTCAACGGACGGCTGACGGCCGACGGCTTCGAAGAACTTGCTGGCCATGATGCCGAGACCGATACCGGAACCAGCCATGCTCAGGGCGGCGATACCGGCGCCGATGGCTTTCAGCATGGTCAGGTCAGTGGTGGCGGCAACGGTGGCAACGGTAGCTACGGGTTCCATGGGTGTTTTCTCCTATTTGAAAATTCGTTGTTCATTAACTCTTGAATCTGCGGCCCTTATACCCAAACAGCTAAGCCGAGGCAAGCCTAAACTCGGCCTTTATTGGCGAAATCAACTCCCGCAAACGCACCCAAAAAAGAAATCCGGCGCGAAGCGCCGTTGCCCCTGCGCGCGCGACTACAAACGGCCATCCAGATGTGATTTGGCGAAACGCCGTGTACACGTAGTACACAAGATTTGACAAAGCGCGTCTGGGGGCCGTTTTAGCCCGCGCCATTGCAAAGCAAAAGGCGCCTCAGCGCCCTTTCTTAGTGCCCGTGAATACTCTGATTCAGATAAACACAGGTCAACACCGTGAAAATATACGCCTGCAGCAACGCCACGAACACTTCCAGAGCGGTGATGGCCACCAGCACGATCAGCGGCACCACGGCACTCGGTGCCAGAGCATAGTTCAGGCTGCCGCCGCCATCCAGGGTCAGTCCCAGCAGCATGATGCAGAACGCCGCGAATACTTTCAGCAGCACGTGACCGGCAACCATGTTGGCAGCAAGACGAACCGCGAGAGTGGCCGGACGCACCAGGAAGGAGATGATTTCCAGCGGAACCATCAGCGGCAGCAGCCACCACGGAGTGCCATGGGGCACAAACATCGCAAAGAAATGCAGGCCCTGCTTATACACGCCCACGGTTACGATCAGGATGAACACCATGATGCCCATATAGGCGGTGGTGGTGATCTGGCTGGTCGCGGTAAAGCTGTGCGGTACCATCCCGATCAGGTTCAGCGCCGCAATGAACAGGAAGGTGGTGATAATCAGCGGAAAGAACGCCATCGCTTCGCGCCCGGCGGTCTTTTCGGTCAGGTTCTGGATGAACTCGAAGGTGATCTCCACGAACGCCTGCCAGCGGCCCGGCACCATGGCCATGCGCAGGGTACCCATCAGCATGATCAGGATGACCGACGCCACACCGATACCGGTCCACAGCGTCTGGTTGGTGATGGAAAGATCGAAACCACCGAGCACCAGCGGGTGCAGCGGGATTACTTCAAATTGGTGGAGCGGATTCAAAGCCATGCCAGCCTTCTAGCAACCCTCCCTCGTCCCGTCAACCGCACTGTGCATGCCCGCGCCACGGAAAAACCGTGGCCCCGCCGCAACACTTTCACCAACCTTACCGAAAAGAGCCAAGTAATTCATAAAATTAAACTCCGATGACAAACGCTTTGACCGATGCTAGCGTCAAACTTCCTGAAAAATCTCATGCCTGCTTTTACGTTTCTACGAGGATCCCCATGGCAACGCTTTACATACTGGGCAAGTATCTGCCGCTCTTCGCCGCAATCGCCCTCGCCAAATACCTTTACGACAACATGCCTGTCGGCCTTTCCGGCACAGACAGCACCATTGGTCTACCCTACGGAAGCTGGATTCTTCTGTTCGCAGTAGACATCGCACTGTTCGTCGTGTTCATCATCATGTGCATCAAAGATCCCATCTCCTTCTCGGGAGGGCTTCATGAAAACAAAACGCATGACTAAACACGCCGAACACGCGTTCAACATCGTCAAAGTCGGTGCGGCTTTTCTCTTCATTGCGTGCATGTTGTTTATCTGAACATGACGCACACACACCTCCAAAAAGGCCGGACACACGTCCGGCCTTTTTGCGGTCTATACGCACGCTCTAGCGCGGGCGTCGTGCCACACTCACAATCCAGCTCACAAATCCCAGCACACCGCCCAGCAGCATCAGCCACGGCAGGCTGCCAAGCCAGCGGTCAAGGGCAAACCCAATGCCGCCCATCAGCATTACGGCCACAACCAGCCGTAACCCCACTTCCACACCGGCCATAGAAGAAACGCCACCCTGCGGCGGCGTCTCATTCTGCCCGGGCTTACTTGGCCGGGGCGGCAGTGCCGGTAGCTTTGGCATAGGCAGCTTCCAGAATCGGCTTCACTTCTTCATACGGCGCAGCACCGTCAATCTTCACACCATTCACAAAGGTGGTCGGGGTGCCACGGATACCCAAGGTCTCGGTGGCGGTCTTCTTGCTGGCAGCGACACGCTCATGCAGGTCGGCATCCTTCACACAGGCTTCCACCTTGGCGCCATCCATCCCGAAGCCGGCAGCCACGCTCTTGATCTGCCCGAGCGGATCATTGCTGGTGACGATATTCATCTGGTTCTTGAAAAAGGCTTCCACAATCCCGTAGTACTGCTGGGCCGGGGCACAGCGGGCTACCTTGGTGATACCCACCGCCATGTCATCCCACGCCAGGTCGCGCAGTACGTACTTCACCTTACCGGTGGCCACCCAGTCCTTTTTCACCTGCGGCATGGTCTTCAGCGTAAAGTCGGCGCAGTGGCTGCAGGTCATGCTGGCGTATTCGATCATGGTCACGGGGGCCATCATGCTCCCCATCACGCGGTCACCGGGCTGAATCTCCAGCACATTGCCCACATTGGCTACAGGCTGAGCCGCCGCTGCCGGTTTGGCCGCTGCGGCAGGCTTGCTGACCGCCGCCTTGGCGCTATCGAACCAGCCGCTCAACCAGCCGCCGTTATCTGCCGCCCAAGCCGCGCCGCCAATCACGGCGATCCCTACAAACACGGCCGCAACCGTAATCTTTTTCATCATGAACAATCCCCTATTTCGTGTTCTTGTCGTTCAAAATCTGCGATCCCAGTCCGGCCAGCGCCGCACGCAGATCATCATCGCGCACACTTTTGCACAAGCTTGCGGCCTTGTCACCCACCGCTGCGTTGGGGGGCGCCACCGGTGCGGTGCGCATACCCGTGCCCTGCCCCTGCGAGCGCTTCAGGTCATGCCGTGTAATGCCGCGCACCTTGCTGATGGCGGCGTAACCCAACAGTTTCGCGATACTCTCCACGATCTGCGGTGTCACATAGTGCAGCTCCTGCTTGACGCCATCACTCACCACCGCCACGGTCAGCACGTCGCCCTTCACGCTTTCCGGGCAGCTGTACTCGGCCAGTAACGGGCAGATCGCGCGCCAGTGCGGCACGATCTGTGCCAGTAAAACCCCTTGCTTGGCCAACGCAGGCTGCACCAGCGGGGCCAGCACATTGCCCAGTGCCACACCGCGTTTCATACGCTCACCGGTTGCCACCACAGCTCCGCTAGAGGTCTTCTTAACCCCAGCCTTGCCCTTAGGTGCAACTTCGCTCATAAACTCACCCTAACAGATATGAACACGCCCAACCATATTCCTGCCGAAAAGTTTCAAACCGCCCTGCTGGGCTGGTATGCGCGCGGCCATCGCGCCATGCCGTGGCGCGATGAAAACGCCTCTCCCTACCACATCTGGCTGGCCGAAGTGATGCTCCAGCAAACCACCGTCACGGCGGTGATTCCCTACTACCAGCGTTTTCTGCACCGCTTCCCCACCCTGCAAAGCCTGGCCGAAGCCCCGATCGACGACGTCCTCCAGCACTGGCAAGGCCTGGGCTATTACCGCCGCGCGCATATGCTGCATAAGTGCGCCCAGACACTCATGCGCGACCACAATGGCCAGTTTCCGGTTACCGAAGCCGAGCTGTTGAACCTCCCCGGCCTTGGCCCCTACACCGCCGCCGTCATCGCCGCCACCGCCTTCAACACAGCGGCCAATGTGGTCGATGGCAACGTCGAGCGCGTCATCTCCCGCCTCTACCGCGTGCAGCAAGAGCTTCCCGCCGCCCGCACCACGCTGCGCAACCTCGCCGACCACCTCGCTTCACCTGCCGAACCCCGCCTGTACGCAAACGCTATCATGGAACTTGGCTCGCAGGTCTGCACCCCCACAACCCCGCAGTGCCTGCTCTGCCCGGTGGCGCAGTGGTGCGAGGCTAACCAGCATGGCGACCAGACCACCTACCCGCGCAAAGCCCCCAAAAAGCAAACCCCGCACCATACCGCCACCGCGTGGCTCATCACCGATGCGAGCGGCCATATCTACCTCCAGCAACGCCCCGCCACCGGCCTGCTGGCTTCGCTCTACGAACTCCCCCACAGTGGCTGGGAACCCAAATCCACCCCGCAACAGGCCCCGCTTATGCTGGAGACCCAAACCGAATGCGGCAGCATCACCCACGTCTTCAGTCATTTTAAACTGACGCTCAATCTGCTGCACACCGAAGTCACCAACATTCCCGCCGCCAACCGCTTCCACCCGGAGGCTCTGCCCGCGCTCTCCACACTCATGCGCAAGGCCCTCACCCACGCCCTCAAACAAACCTAAAAAGGCCGCTTACGCGGCCTTGGAATGGTCATCTCCACACTCCTGCGCCACACGCGCCGTAAACGCCTCCCGCAAGGCTCTGAACACCGGCGTCTGGGTCCGGTCATCACCGCCCGGCAGTACAACGTCGTTCAGGCTGCGCACCGGCACCATCTCGGCAATGCTGCCGCTGGTAAAGGCTTCGGTCGCACCGGCCAGTTCCGCCACGGTCACATCCCGCACCTCGGTGGCAATACCCAATTCCGCCGCCAACTCCAGAATCACACCGCGCGTGATCCCTTCCAGCATGCCGCTCTTGGCGGTAACAAGCTTATCGTTGATCACCGCAAAGAAGTTGCTGCGCGTAGCCTCGGTTACAAAGCCCTGCGGAGTCGTGAACAGCACATCGTCATACGCCGTACCGGCACGCTTGGCCGCCACGTACCCGATGCCGTAATTCGCAGTCTTCACCTCCGGCAGTTCGCGGATCGCATCCACGCTCTTCAGGTTCTGGCCGCGCACATGGTTCTCCATGCCATACGCCGCCTGCGGGTGCTTCATGGTCACCGCATCTTCCAGAATATACAACTGCGGCGCAAAGTTCGTACACGCGGCCAGAGACAATCCCGATGGTGCCCCGCACTCCCCCGCCGTCACATACAGCTTCACCGCACTGTGCGGATAGGTATGCTGGGCCATCAACGTGGCAATCTGCTGCTCCAGCTCGGCCCGACTGAAGGGTAGTTCAATCCCCATCACCGCACACCCGCGCTCCAAGCGGTCAAGGTGCGGCCCCATCCGGAACGGCGTGCGCCCATACACGCGGAACAGTTCAAACACGGTAATCCCGCGCGCAAAGCCAAAATCACCCAGCGTCACCGTGGGTTTGTCCGCCGTTAAAACACCGTTCACCATATACATCGCAGCCACTTTTTTGTTTCTTAAAACTCTAAGACAACCACTGGCGCAAACCTGTTGCCAGATCCACCGGTTTCCACCCTGGGAATATTTGCCGCAGCAAGCTGATATCCGCACAGCTCAGCTTCACATCACTTTTGCGCGCCGGGCGATATTCCACACGGGGGTTCACACGCTTGATGGAAACGACCTGCCGGATGGTATCCAGCAGAGTAATCGCAATCCCGCTGCCCACATTCAGCACCCACGGCAACTCCACGGTCACAGGCGCCTGTACTAAGCCGCGGATAATCATCGCCACATCATGCACCGACACCAGATCCCGCGTCTGGCTGCCGTCGCCGTAAATCGTCAGCAACGTACCATTGGTCACGCTGTCCACCACCTTACTCAGCAAACCGCTATAACCGCCGTTCTCATCCTGTCCCGGCCCGTAGGCATTGAAGATCCGCAGTGTCGTCAACTTCAGGCCATACACATCCTTGTACATCCGCGCCAGCACTTCCCCGGCACGCTTGCTGGCGGCATAGGGGTTATTCAGGCTGACATTTCCGGCGTCTTCTTCCTTCACCGCACCATCGCTCAGGTTACCGTACACGGCGGCACTGCTGGCATAGATCACGCGGCCCCGCAGTTTCATGCGGCGCGCCGCTTCCAGCACATGGAAGGTGCCCTGCACATTGGTAAGGTATACCTTGTCCGGGTTATCCAAGGCCTGCGGAATACTCACTATCGCGGCCAGATGGATCACGTGGTCGCAGCCCTGCATGGCCTTTTCCACCGTGGCCATATCGCTCACATCACCCTTGATGAACTCCATCTGGTTACCATGCGGAATCGCCTCGCGCTTGCTGGTGCTCAGATCATCCAGCACCACAATGTTATGGCCGCCAGCCACAAGCGCACGCACCACATAACTGCCGATGAACCCCGCACCACCCGTTACCAGAATCTTCGCCATACTATTGTTCTCCTACTTCGCCAGCCCGTCGGCAATCGCATGGGCGGTCGCAGGCCATGTAAACAGCTTGGCACGTTCACGGCCTTTCTTGCGCAGGGCCTCCGCCACGGTCGGGTTCTCTAAAACCCCGAACATCGCCACCCCAAAGGCCGAGGCCACATCGCCGCCCTTGTCCACCGGCACCAGCACACCGGCGCTGTCCACAAACTCGCGTGCATGAGGGCGGTCAGCCGCCACGACCGGCACCCCGGCGGTCATCGCTTCCAAAAGCGGTATCTGCACGGTTTCGGCCTGGCTGGTACTCACAAACACCGCGGCACGGTCCAGCACCTGCATCAGCTTGTCATGCGGCATGCCGCCGGTCAGGGTTACGGTCTGGCTCAACTTCAACTCCCGCACCAGCGCGATCACTTCGTCACGCACCCGGGTATCCACCGGCCGCCCGATGATCATCAACCGGCTGCTTGGGCGCTGCGCATACAGCACCGCAAACGCACGCACCAGCAGCGGGTAATCCTTCTGGGCATAAAAATCACCGATCGACACCACCAGATGCGGATCACGCGCCACTCCCATCTCATCGCGCACGGTAATCGCAGGCGGCGCCACACGTACCTTACGCGCCATCTTCGGACCCGCAAAATCCGCAATCACATGATGCGCCACACTGAACGCCCGCGGCGCGTTCCAGAGGCTCACCTGCGTCAAAATCTTCAGCACCTTCCAGTACAGCTTCATGCCCGTGCTCTGCGCCTGTTCACCCGCCCGCACCGTGCTATGTAAAATCGGAATACTCCGCCACGCCAGCAGCGGCGTGTAATTGGCATTACAGAGTATCGTTCTGGCCCCCCAGCGCCACGCCTTCCACGGCAGCACCAGTTGTTCCCATACATGCCCCTTGGCAAATCCCATCTGCGGTGCCACCTGCACCTGTACATTGGCAGGCACCCAGCCTCCCTCCAGCGTCTTGGCTGGCGCCAGAAGAATCCAGTGAAAACGGGTATCCTTGGCCAGCTCCGGCAACACGCCACGCAGATACGTGACACCGCCACCGGTAGTGGTATGCAGGGCATTGAACAGGATGGTCTCAGGCCGCTTGGGCATCGGGGGCGCTCTCGTCTTGTTGTCCCACACCTAGCATATCACGTACCGGAGCGAAACTACGCCGATGCCATTCCGTAACCCCATGATGCTTAAGCGCATCCATATGCACGGCCGTCCCGTATCCCGCATTCTTGGCCCAACCATACGCCGGGTAGGTTTCCCCCAGTTTCGCCATCAACGCATCGCGGTACACCTTGGCGATGATGCTCGCGCACGCCACCGCCAGCTCCTTGCCATCGCCGCCGATCACACACTGCTGCGGCACGTTCAGCCCCGGAATCTTGGCATTGCCATCCACCACCACCGCGCCGTGCGGCACTTGGCTAAGCGCCCGCGTCATCGCCAGAAACGTCGCATTCCGGATGTTCAGTTCATCAATCTCGGCCACACTCGCCTCACCGATCCCGATGCGGCACCCTTCCCGCACCAAGGCCTCCACCATCACACGCTTTTTGGCAGATAAAACCTTACTGTCCCCCGCCACCGTTAACAATGCCTCGCGCACCGCAGCAGGCACCACAACCGCCGCAGCCACTACCGGACCGGCCAAAGGCCCACGGCCAACCTCATCCACCCCGGCCACCAAAATCCCGTCGCCAAAACCCCGCGCAAATGTATCATCCAAAGCCATAACCTCATCTTTCCTAAATCTATGCCGCTGGCATTCTTCTTGGTGCGAGATACGAGCGAAGCGCGTTCATCTCGTAGCGCCAACCACCCATCCGGCACGAAGCGACGTCGCCCCCGCGCGCGAGGCTATAAACGGCTATCCCGGTGCTTTTCCGGAAGGCGCCGTGTACAGGAAAAGGGTACATAAGCCATCCGGAAAAGTGCTGGGGAGCGTTTTAGCCCGCGCCTCTACTTAAGCGCCGTCTTACGGTTTCCATTATATTGAAGCGGCCAGTACCCGTCGGCCAACGCCGCCAAACTCCACGGCGTCTGCTTCATGCGCTGCTGGTACAACCAGTAGTTGGCAAACACCTTCTCCACATAATCGCGGGTTTCATCAAACGGAATGCTTTCCAGCCACAGCATCGGGTCATGGCCCGGTGTCACGCCGCGCTCCAGCCAACGGCGCACGTTGCCAATACCCCCGTTGTACGCGGCCACCACCAACAACTGGTTACCGTCCAGTTTGTTATTCAGGTAATGCAGATAATCCTGCGCCAAGCCTAAGTTCGTCTCCGGGTCATGCAGATCAGCACGGGCGGGCAGGCTCTTACCGCTCAGCTTCGCAATGTACTTGGCGGTGGCTGGCATCAGCTGCATCAGGCCTTGGGCCCCCACACGGCTCCCGATCTGCGGGTTGAACGCGCTTTCCTGACGCATGATCCCCACCATCAGCGGACGGTCATACGTCCAGCCACCTTTCGGAGACCACTCTTCCGCCAGCGGGAACAACGCCGCCGGCATCACGGTGCCTTCTTCTTTAAGCTGCTTACCAGCGTACAACGCAGTGGCGGGCAGGCCCATGCGCACGGCAGCTGCCGCCAGCGTGCGGGTCGCCTGATAAGGCAGATCTTCATAGGCGGCACGCAACTGACGCTGCGCCATATCCACTTCCCCGATCTGTGCCAGCGCCAAACCACGACGGGCCGCCTTCACACGGGTCAACTGGTCAAAGCCGCGCGCATCCACATGGGGTACATCCCAATCCAGGCGCTGCGCTTTACCCAGCTTGGCGGCACTCAATTGACCATAAAAACTCAACGGGTCACGCGCACCGGCTTCCAGCAGCGCCTTGGCACGGCTGTCCTGCTTCAGCTCGCTGTGAACACGTGCACCCCAGAACGCCGCACGCGCACTGTGGGTACCGGTCGCGGGCTCTTCACGCACCAGTTGGCTCCACTGTTCAGCTGCCGCGGTTTTGTTGCCCAGCATGTAGTGGCCATACCCGGCCAGCCAGCGGGCGTCGTCACGGTTTGGCCCCTTGGCGGTGCTGGCAGGCTCGGCCACACGCACCATCTCTTTCCACATGCGCTTGCCATGGTAAAAATCAGCGATACGTACCAGCTCGCCCTGCCATTTGTCATCCCCGGCGGCACTGCGCACGCCGGACTGCAACATCACATCAGACGCTTCGCCATACTTACCCTGACCCCGCAGGCGCCAGCTCTGGCCCAATGCAGCACGCCCGGCCGCCGGCAACTTGGCCAGATCACCGGCCCGCGCCGCTTCCTGAGCAGCCCGGGTCGCTTCACGCTTTTCCATCACAAGGGTCTTTACCGGCATCGGCCCGTATTCGCCTTGTATCGAGCAACTTTGCTGGTCCACCTTCTTGCTGACCATCTTGCCGGTCTTCTTGTCTTTAACCTTCTTGGTCACCTGCTTGGTCTTGCACACGCGCTTGGGTGTTGCGCGCTTGGCCAGTGCTTCGTCGTACACCGCAGCCGCCATCGGCAGGTCGCGGTAATCCTTCAACCAGCCATTCAGTTCACTGAACGTCGCACCGCGCTTGTTCATCAGATACAACCCGCGCACTTCGCCCAGCAGCAGGTTGTCCTCCACTTTCAGATTCGGAAATTCCCCACGCCGTGCACGGCTCATCGCTTCACGGTAAGCCTTGGCATCGCTGTTGCTCAGCACTTTCATGCCGCTGGCCGAAACCGCACGGGTTTCTGTTTTCTCAGTTTTCTGCGCTTTGGCAACCGGCGCGACAATTGCTTCCTTGCCGGTCACGCCTTCGCCGTCGGCCAGTTCATCACGTACTTCGTCCTTGATCTGCTCAGCACGCTCACCCAACAGGTCGGAAGACGGCGCATCCTCGTCACCCGCCGCCGGTTCAATCGCCGCAAGGCTCTGGTCATTGGCCGTGCCGCCCTGCATATCGGCGTAACCGACCGGTACCACCAGTAACGCTGCCAACAAACTCCACCGGATCATACGTTAGTCCCCTTTATTGTTAGGAATAGAAGATTCGCCCCACGCCAGCAGGTGCTGCCAGGCCAAGCGCTTGAACAGCGGCTGCTTGAGCAGAAGATCAAGCGGATAGGTCACACCCACCGCGGCCTCTAGGCCCAACCGGTCAGCACCGCCAGCCGCATGCCAGCCTTCCACGCCTAGGTTGCGACCCAGTAAAACGCCCAACGGTCCCTGCCCCATCACCAGCACCTGACCCGCACCGGCCGCAGACACTTCGGCACGCAGCATCTCCGCCGCCGCCTTACCTTCGTAACCGATAAATCCGAGCACCTTGTCCTTCAAACCGACTGACGCCAGCATCGCTTTCGCCAGCTGCTGGCAACGCTCATCGGGCATGTCGCCCTGCACCACCATCACCACATCGGCCTTCTCGGCTTCACGCCACACACGGGCCGGAATCTCCGCCACAACCGGCGGCGCCTTGCGCACCGGCTTGGCCTGACTGCTCAGCGGACTATCCGGCAGCAGCGGAGCATAAATCGGCTTCGGTGCCTCCTCCACCTCCACACCGACCGACGCCGGACGGGCTTCAACAGAAGCTGGCTCAACAGGCTTGGAAGGATTTTTAGCAGAGGCCAGCCAGTCGAACGGACTGTCACTTAATTCGGAGGTAACGCCCGCCAAAGCAAGATCCAGCACGGCAATAGCCTGCGGAACCCCGGCAATAACGGATGAATCTCCCCTCATACGCCAAGTATAAGCACATTCAGCCTCAAAACCCAGCTTTTAAGCGCAGCAAAGCCGCAAAAAAAGGCGGCCTCAGCCACCTCTTTTTAAGCTTTCAAACGCTTAGGCCGTAACCTTAAGCGTTGGTGCTTTCAGCCTTATCAGCTTCCGCAGCCGGAGCAGTCTTGGCAGACTCAGCGGAACCGGCAGCCGGAACCAGCTTGCGGGCCTTTTCAGCAATACGGGCAGCCTTACCGGTCAAGCCACGCAGGTAGTACAGCTTGGCACGACGCACTTCACCGCGACGCATAACTTCAATCTTTTCCAGAACCGGGCTGTACAGCGGGAATACGCGCTCAACACCTTCACCGAAGGAGATTTTGCGAACGGTAAAGCTGCTACCGATGTTCTTGTTGTGACGGGCGATGCACAGGCCTTCAAAAACCTGAACGCGGCTCTTGTCGCCTTCTTTAACCTTAACGTGAACGCGCAGGGTGTCGCCGGCGGCAAAGTCCGGGATGCTGGCGTTGCGAGCTTCCATGCTCTCTTTGTTCAGTTGCGCGATGATATCCATAGCGTTTCTCTCCTCATTCCAACACAGGCATTCACGGTTAATTTACAGAATTCACTCAGAATTCCCACCGTCAGAGGCATATGCGGCAGCCCCTCAGGGCAGCGGTCTGAAGGGGGAAGTACCGCATATCCCCCCCATTCGCAAGCACTTTTTGCAAAAAGCGCCTACTTCAGCTTCGCCGTCCGGCGCTTCGCCTCCGCCAAACGCCATTTCCGAATTTCCCCATGATTCCCATTTCGCAGAACCTCAGGCACATCCTTACCTTCCCAGCTGACCGGCCGCGTATAATGCGGATACTCCACCAGCGGAGCCCCCGCTTCATCGACAATATCAAAGCTTTCCTCATGAAGGCTGGCATCACCCCCCAGCACGTTGGGCAACAGGCGCACCACGGCATCAACCACCACCATCGCCGCATTCTCACCGCCCGAAAGCACAAAATCACCCACCGAAACCACCTCGTCCACCTCGGCCTCCAGCACGCGCTCGTCAACCCCCTCATAGTGGCCGCACAGCACGATCAACCCCGTGCCTTCGGCAAAACGGCGCGCGGTGGGTTGCACAAAGCGCTGCCCTGCCGGGCCCATGTAAACCGTCTTCGCCCCAGGGTTCTCAGTCTTGGCGGCACGCAGGGCGGCCGCCACGATATCCGGCTTCAACACCATCCCGGCACCGCCACCGTAAGGGGTATCGTCCACGGTCTTGTGCTTGTCGTGGGCAAAGTCGCGCAGATTCACGACCTTCAGGTCCCACGCCCCGGTTTTAAGCCCGCGGCCCAGCACACTCATGCCCAGCAAACCCGGAAAAGCCTCGGGGAACAACGTCACGATCGTCACGGTAAAGGGTGTTTTCATATCCATACCAGCTCCTTACCATGCACCTCGCTTTGCCGCTACCCCCTTGCCATGGCAGGCCACGGCTCCTATATGCCACCCACTGACCTCATGAAGAGTTAGTTTTTCCGCCCTTTTCCGCAACGCATGTCCTTCACGAGGAGAAACCCATGGTTCATGCACAAATCCTTATTATCGACGAAAACGCCCGCGCCCGCGCCCTGCTGGCCAAACAGCTGACCGACCTCGCCTACGATGTCCACACGGCCGACTCGCTGACCGACGCCCTGACCAAACTCAAGGCGGCCAATGCCGAGGACAAACCGTACGAGTGCATCTGCCTCGGCCCAATGGAGCGCACCAGCGGTCTGGGACGTAAAGTCCTCCGCGTCATCCGCCAACAGAAGGGCTACGGCAAAACCATTGTCATCGGCGCCAGCCATGATGAATCCTTCTGGGCCCCGATGAAGGCTACGCGCAATTTTCTTACCGTGCCGTACACCGACTTCAAGGATTCCGAAGAACCGAAATGGGATACGCACACGCTGAAAAGCTACCTGCCGACCCCCAAGGTGATGGCGACCATCTGACCCGCCATCTCACACCAACGCAAAGCCCCGGCCTCACCGCCGGGGCTTTGCCGTAGCGGGAGGCTTGTGTTGACGCCTCTTCAGGTATACACATAGAGCATATATCCATCTGCACCATTCCTCGCATCACGGAAGGACAGACCATGTTCCGCATTCTGCTGATTGAAGACGACCTGCCTGCCCAGACCGAACTGGCCGAAGCCCTCCGCGCACTGGACATCCAAGTCGATACTGCTGCTAACCCGCGCGAAATCGAGGCGCATCTCAAAACCTGCGAGACACGCCCCTACCATGTGGTTCTCACCGACTACTGGCTTAACTGGAATAGTCATAGTGTGAGCGGCGATTACACCTACCGGGAGATCCGCCTCAGCTGCGGCAACACCCTACCGATCATCGCCGCCAGCTCCGATATGCCGATGTGGGAAAACCTGAAAGCCAAAAAGAACGACCCGCACTTGCATCTCATCGCCAAGATTCCCCGCGGCCATGGTTCCTTCTGGAATGCCGACGCCACCATACTGCTGCTCAGAAAGCTCCTGCCTCTCTGAACCTGCATCAAAAGAAAAACCCCGGACCAATGGTCCGGGGTTTTTCTGCGCCATGCAATTAGGCGTCGCTCTTGCCAAATTCCTGCAGAGGCTTGAACACATTCGCCAGCTTGCTCTCCTCCCAGGTCTGGTTGTTAACCGGGCTGACAGCCGACTCGATCGTGCTGCTTTCCAGCATGGCGTCAAAGGCTTCGTCCCAGTTACCGCGGGTGCTGGCCTTGGCGTACTCGGTGGCGCGCTGTTCAAAGAAGTTGGCGTGCTCGTCGGCGTTCAGCATCAGGTCCATCCACGGCAGCGGGTTCTTCTCGATGTTGTAAACCGGGTCGATGTTCAGGCTGCGCAGACGACGGTCGGCGATGAAGCGGATGTAGTTCTGTACATCCTGCGGGGTCATGCCTTCGATCGGGCCCATTTCAAACGCGAGGTCGATGAACTTGTCTTCCATCTCCACGATCTTCTTGCAGGCGTCGGTGATCTCGGTCTTCAGGCGGTCGGTCCAGATGCTCGGGTTTTCCGACACAAAGGTGTTGAACAGCTTGATCATGCTCTGCACGTGCAGGGTTTCGTCACGTACACTCCAGGTCACGATCTGGCCCATGCCCTTCATCTTGTTGAAGCGCGGGAAGTTCATCAGCATCGCAAAGCTGGCGAAGAGCGACAGACCTTCGGTGAAAGCCGCAAAGATGGCCATGGCCACGGCAATGCTGTGGTCGTCATCGACGTTCACGCTGTGCAGGAAGTCGTACTTGTCCTTCATTTCCGAGTATTCCATGAAAGCAGAGTATTCGGTTTCCGGCATACCGATGGTGTCCAGCAGGTGGCTGTAGGCCGCAATGTGCACGGTTTCCATGTTGGCAAAGCTGGTCATCATCATCAGCACTTCGGTGCTCTTGAACACCTGGGTGAAGTACTTGAGGTAGGCGCCGTTCACTTCCACGTCGCTCTGGGTGAAGAAGCGGAAGATCTGGGTCAGCAGGTTCTTTTCAGCGGCATTCAGCTCGGTGTTCCATTGCTTCACGTCGTCTGCCATCGGCACTTCTTCCGGCAGCCAGTGAATACGCTGCTGCATCAGCCAGCTTTCATAGGCCCACGGGTAGTCAAACGGCTTGTAACCTACGCGTTCTACTTTCAAATTGGCCATGGTATGTCCTTCCTTTTCTCGTTGTTTGGCATGGGCCTTGTGGGTCACTTTCGCGGCCGCAGGCTCAAAATTGATGACACTTGCTGTCATGGTGTCGCCCTTCCCTTGTTACGTAAAGGCAGCTTCTTGAGTCTGTCTTTACCCCCTCGAACTCCAGGTTTGGATTTTTCCAAATCCTTCGCTCAAAATGTCTTTAAGCAGAGGTTTTATGCACCCCTTTTTCCGTGCATTCAACCCTTATTTTAAAGGGGATATTTGATATTTATCAAACCGATAAACACCATCTATCGCCACAAAAAATCCGTACCTCTCCGCATCACACGGAAGAGGCACGGACAATCACTTTTGGCAGCCGCACATCGGCTGCACTCGGCGGGATGAGGCGGTGCTTTTTACTTTGGCGCCGTGTACGAAAGAGAGGGTACATCAGCCAAAGTAAAAAGTGCCGGATCGCCCGTCCGATGCGGCCGAATTATTGGCAGGCAAGGCACTCTTCGTACTTCTGGGCTCCGCCATCAGTCCCCGTCGCCTTCAGCTGCACCTGCTGCTTCGGCTGGTTGCCTGGCAAGCTCACAACTTCAGCACGCTGCAGACTCTTGCTGCGGCAGTAGTACATGCTCTTGATGCCCTTCTTCCACGCCATGTAGTGCAGCATGTGCAGGTCGCGCTTGTGCACGTCGGCGGGCAGGAAGACGTTGAGGCTTTGCGCTTGGCAGATGAACGGCGTGCGGTCGGCGGCATGTTCGATGATCCAGCGCTGATCGAGTTCGAAGGCGGTCTTGAACACGTCCTTCTCGGCATCGGTCAGGAAGTCGAGGTGCATCACGCTGCCACCATTCACCGTAATGCTGGTCCAGGTGTCTTCGTCGTCCATGTTGTACTTCTGCAGAACCTTCTTCAGGTGCTTGTTACGCACGTTAAAGGTGCCTTCCAGAGTCTTGTGGTTGTAGCTGTTGGAAGGATACGGCTCGATACCCGGGCTGGCGTTACCGCAGTAGATGCTGGAGCTCGCATTCGGCGCGATGGCGATCTTGTGGGAGAAACGCTCCTTCACCAGCATTTCGGCGGCGTCGGGGTTCGGGCCACGCTCTTCGGCAAGCTGCACGCTGGCCTTGTCGGCGTGCTCCTTGATGTACTTGAACATCTTCTTGTTCCAGACCTTGGCCATCACGCTTTCAAACGGAATGCCCTTCATCTGCAGGAAGCTGTGGAAGCCCATGGCACCCAGACCCACGGCACGTTCACGCATGGCGCTGTAACGGGCGCGTTCCATGGCTTGCGGCGCACGGTCAATAAAGTCCTGCAGAATGTTGTCCAGGTAGCGCATCAGGTCTTCGATGAACTGCGGCTCCTGGCTCCATTCTTCAAAGTATTCCAGGTTGACCGAGCTCAGGCAGCACACGGCGGTGCGCTCTTTGTTGTATTGGTCAAGGCCGGTCGGCAGAACGATTTCGCAGCACAGGTTGCTCATCTTAACGCTCAGGCCGGCCTTCTTCTGGTAATCGGGCAGGAACTTGTTCACGTTGTCGATGAACAGCAGGTACGGCTCGCCCTGTTCCATACGGCTGGTCAGCAGCTTGATCCAGATATAGCGGGCCTTGACCTGCTTGATGACCGCACCGGTCTTCGGGCTCTTCAGGTCGTACAGGCTGTCGGTTTCCACGGCACGCATAAATTCGTCATCAATCACAACGGCATTGTGCAGGTACAAAGCCTTACGCATCGGGTCGCCACCGGTGGGCTTACGGATGTCGATGAATTCTTCAATTTCCGGGTGGTTGACGTTCAGATACACAGCGGCGGCACCACGACGGGCACTGCCTTGGTCAATGGCGCGGGTCATGGAGTCCTGCACGACGATGAACGGTACGATACCGGTGGTCTTGCCGTTGATACCGACCTTTTCACCGATGGAGCGGATCTGGCTCCAGTTGGTCCCGATACCACCACCATTGGAGGAAATGGCAACGTTCTCGTTCCAGGTGCTGGTAATGCCCTGCATGCTGTCGGTCACTTCATTCAGGAAGCAGGAGATCGGCAGAGCACGGGTCGCACCGCCGTTGGCCAGTACCGGGGTGGCGGGCACAAACCACAGCTTGCTCATATAGTCATACAGGCGCTGGGCGTGGGCGCTGTCATCGGCGTAGGCTTTGGCCACACGGGCAAAGGCGTCCTGCGGCTTTTCACCAGGCAATAAGTAACGGTCACGCAAGGTGGCTTTACCAAAGTCGGTAAGCAGGTTTTCGCGGTCGTAATCCACCTGAACGTCGTACATGTCCGTTTCTTTCTCTCTAGTCTTATCGTCGTCGGCGTTACCCTTTCTCAACACATCCAACCATGGGGGTTTGTTGGGTGCGGTTTCAGAAAGTCATTGGCTTACACCTGGCTTTCCAAACGGGGGTTCCGCGCTCGGAGAGGGGGCAGAAGACCCTCCCCCCAACCTTGTCGAACACGCGGTACCACTCTTAGTCGTCTGGTACCGTTCTTACGGTAGGGGAGGCGGCGCTCAATCAGCTCTCTCTCCGGTATGTCGGCATCATTCCCTTATTCCCTCCCCCTGCCAAGACCCATTAAGTCATTGATGTTTCCACCAACACGCTGAAAATAGGCACCTACCTGCCCACATTTTAAGCATCCACCAGCACCCCTTACCTACTACCCACTGTGTCTTTTACGCGCACCCAACCACTATATATAGTGCACACACATCATACCTACTAGATTTTGAATTTATCCCCAACCGTCACCACATTCAGTGGTGTTATCCCCAACCCACAAAAACACACCTAACACCAAACCCTTCCCCGAGGCATCAAAACCTTAGATATCCATCTCCTTCACTCATGCCGAAAAAGAATCCGCCCGCCAAAGGCGGGCGTTGATGCGGATCCGGAACTCGCTGAGCGGGAGGGATTTTTCGTTTTCTTCCGTTGCCGAGCACCGTAAATGTACAAACAGTACATGCGGAGCGCATGGCGGCGGAAAAAACGGAAAAGCACCCGGCTCAGTAGAGTTCGCTTATTTAAGCTTTCTCTCTACGCGCTTACGGAAGCCCTCATCCGGCCCCTCTTTGCCCTCATCCAGAAGGTCGAGCGCACGCTGCCATTCCCGCACGGCCTGATCCTTCTGCCCCAGCTTCAGGTAGGCATCACCCAGGTGGTCATAAATCTCGGGGCTTTCCGGGTCCTGTTCGGTGGCACGCTGCAGGTAGGCCTGCGCGCTATCGTAATCACCTTGCTTATAATAAGCCCAGCCGAGGCTGTCGGTGATAGCCCCATCATCGGGTTGCAAGGTATGCGCCTTTTGCAGCAAACCAAAGGCTTCCGGAATATTCCGGCCATTATCTACCCACATATAGCCCAGGTAGTTAAGGATCTGCGCATTGGCGGGGTCAATCGCCAACGCCGCCTGCATATCCTCACTGGCCTCATCAATATCCTTGCGACGCTCATGGGCCACACCCCGGGCAAACAGCACTTCCATGCGTGCGGCCGGCGGCGTCGTGGCGGGCATTACCTCCAGCAGACGCGTATAATAAGAGACAGCCTCGCGGTAATCCTCACGGGCATAGGCCAGTTGCGCCAGGCTGCGCATCAGGTTCGGCTCATCCGGGTAATCCTTGGCCAGTTTGCGCAATACTTTCCACGGGGTGTCCTTGTCACCTTGCTGGAACTGAACTTCGGCCAGGCGGATATGCGCAGCTAAGCGTACACCTTCCGGCACCTCATCTCCCAGCAAACGCGCGTATTCCGCCTGCGCCACAGCCAAGTCGCCGCCCATTTCCAGCAGCATACCTGTGTAGTAGCGGGCATGCACATCATTCGGGTTAAGCCACAAGGAAAGATTCAGCACCTGACGTGCCGGGCCATACGCCCCCTGCGCCCATACCAGCAAACCAAAATCGGTCAGCACACTGGCTAAGTCCTCATCCAGCGTGCTGGCAAACGGACGCGGCATGTCATTCAGCAGGGTTTTACCGGCAGGCACCAGCGCCGCAAGGCTGGGGTTGGCCGCCCGGAACGAATCGTACACGGCTGCACCGGCGCCCGGCTCACCCTGACGCGCTAAGGTCTGGCCCAGCAGCAGGGTGGTCGCAACCGAACCCGGCTCAGCCAGCGCGGCCTGCTTCAAAGCGTCCAGCGCCTTGGCAGGTTCACCAGCCTTCAGCCACAGGCGGGCCACATGGTAATTGCGGCGCCCGCTCATGCTCGGCGGCAAACCGTCACTGTCCAGCCATTCGATCAACTTCGGCACATCCTTGCCGGTGCCGTAATCCAGATACACCTGCATCAGGCGGAACTGTAGCAACTCGGGCGAAACCTTGCTCACTTCGCGGGCCAGCTTGCGGCTTTCCTCCAAACGGCCTTCGTGGGCCGCATCCACCACACGCACCAGACGGGTCATGGTGGTCTGCTCGGCTTCCGGCAGACTGCGGGCTAAACGGATGGCATTGGGCACATCGCCTGCCATCAACGCCAGCTCCAACGTACGCCGACGCAGTTCGATATTAGCGGAGTCTTCACCCAGCGCCCCCAAATAGCCTTGCAGCGCCGTGGTGGGGTTACCGTCCAGGTCGGCCACGGCTCCTTTCAGATACGCCCCTACACCCATGGAATTGTCATCAGGCGCATCCCCCTGCAGCACAACCGGAGAAGCCAGCGGGGTCGCGGGGCTGCTCATCACCGGCGCCGCCTGCGCGATGCGCACGTCACCAGCGACTGCTACACCCGCAAGGGCACCCACCAAAAGAACAGGAACAAATATCGACATGCAGCAACCCTACCAGAAAGCACACGCATGCCAACTAAAAAGCCGCTCGGCCCCGCCAAAAAAGCCGCACAAAACAACACCTTTTCGGCATACACTCCTAAACCCTCACCTGCAGAAAGAAAATGGAATAAGCCCCCCTCCTCTCACAGCAACGTGCGCGGGGGTGGGTTTTGAAGGGAGGGGACCTTAGCACCATCACTTCGTACTATAAGCAATTCCAGAGCACCTCGAAGAAAAGCCTCGCGCGCAGCGAAGAGGACTTTCCGCGAGGAGAAACGGAGGACAAGCCGCCCATCACATAAATAAAGAAACGGGCCTCAGCCCGCACCCTTTACGAAATAACGAGATCTCTCTTACCCATCGACCACTGCCGGGCCGCTTCGCGCTCAAAATAATCAATATTGTCCTGCACAATGCGGCTACGCTGCGCCAGGCTCAGCTTGGGGTCAGGCACACCCATAAAGTCTTCGAAGAAGGCTTTTTCGATCACGCCCTGCACCACGCTGCCGTCCGGGGCGGCTACGCTGCACTCCACGCGCCCGCCATCGGCGGCGAGCTTGACAGTGTTAAGGAGCAATTTGACGTTCGACATGGGCCTAAGTATAAGAAAACACCCGCCCCCGTCAATGCTTAAAAAGCAGGCATCACAACTTTGTGGTTGCCGAGACCGCCGCCGGCCCATCTTCCACAAATACCACGCGCCAACCACGGATACGCGTCATATCCGGCGCGGTGAGGCTCACGGTCCAGGCCTGCTCGGCACCCCCGGCCATATCGCCACTCACGCCGCTCACGGCCCAGGTGTCGGCTACACGGCCATCTTCACCCAACAATTCCAGATGCATCGGCGGCACCACCAGTGTACGGCTGGTGGTATTGGCCAGCAAACCTCGCACGGTCAGCGCCACACCACCCTGCTCACCCTCCACGGGGCTGATTTCATCGCGCACATTATGCAGAACCAAACCTTCCGGCGGCTGCACCACCTTGGCGGAAAGCGCTTCCGGCGCAGCCACGGTCTCCACCTCGGCGTCGCGCACACTTTCCGGCATCAGCTTCAGGGCCACCACACCTACACCGGTAAATAGACCCAACAAGACAAGACCCAACGCCCCGCTGCGCCACGCATTCCCGCCACGCACCCACTGACGCCAACCGCCGATCTGCACCACCTCATCCACGGCATATTCGCGGGCATAATCCTTCAGGTCTTCCGCCGGAGGCGCAACATCCGCTTCCGGCTCAGCCGCAGGCGCAGCCTCCTCCACCACCGGAGACCGGCTCACCGGCTCCGCAACAGGCACCTCAGCAGGCACTTCAGCCTCCGGCGTATCAACCGGAATCTCCACCGGCGCAGCCACATTTGCCTGCGGTGCCTGGGCCAGCCACACGGTTTTGCAACGGGCACACTTTAATTTACGGCCACCGGCCGCCAGTTTGGCGTCATCCAGTTGGTAGGCAGCATCGCAGGCAGGGCAGCGCACGGTAATCATGCGCAGCAGCCTAGACGAAAATCCCGTCTCCGGCTATCCTCCGCGGCATGTTGAAATTGGAAAATGTTGGTTACGAGTACACCGCCGGTGTACCAGCGTTGCAAAACGTCACACTCACCCTGCCGCAGGGCAGCTTTCACTGGCTGACCGGCCCCAGCGGCGCCGGCAAAACCACGCTCTTCCGCCTGCTCACGCTCGACCTCATCCCCGGCCACGGCTCGTTCCTGTTTAACGAGACCGCGGTGGAATCCTCCTCCCGTGCCACCCGCGCCGCCCTGCGCCGCAAGATCGGTGTTGTGTACCAGGACTTCCGCCTGCTGCCGCATCTGACGGTCCGCGAGAATGTCGAGCTGCCGCTGCGCATCCACGGCAACGGCAGCTTAACGCCGGAGCAGGAACACGCCGTCACCGACATGCTGGAATGGGTCGGCCTCACCCAGGTAGCGAATAGCCGTGCCGAAAACCTCTCGGGAGGCGAACAGCAACGCACCGCCATCGCCCGCGCGGTAGTACGCCAGCCGGAAGTTCTGGTCGCCGACGAACCGACCGGGAATGTCGACGCCGCCATGGCACGCCGCATCATGCACCTGTTCACCGAGCTGCATAAGCACGGCACCACCGTCATTCTCGCCACGCACGATCTCGGCCTCATCCGCCGCCATCCGGCACCCATCATTCACCTGAAGGACGGCTACCTCACCGCCGCCAGCACGCTCTCCGAAGACACCGAGGACACCGACAATGCCTAAACGCACCAACCCCATTTCCCAGGCTCTCAACCTTAAGGCCGCCGGTATCTTCCGCCTGCTGGTCATCACCACGGCCCTGCTTAGCGGCGTCATTGCGCTGGGCGCCGCCTCGGCCGCCATGCTGCAAGGCCTGTATGGCAACTGGCAGCTCGACCGCCAGAACAGCCTCACCATCTATCTGCCACCGGAGGCCGACAGCGCCGCCGTCACCCAGCTCACCCAATCCCTTACCACACTGCAAGGCGTCGAAAGCGCGACCCCGCTTGCCCCGCAAGTCGTGCAGGGTTGGCTGAGCGACGTCCCGCAATCGGAAAACCTGCCCCTGCCAACAGTGCTCGAGATCACCCTCCAGCCGGAGACTGATACCCAACCCCTCACCGCGCATATCCAGAGCGCTTTCCCCATGGCCGAGATTGATGACCATAAACCGCTGCTGCAACAGGTTTCGGGCGCGGCGCGCGGCCTGCAGGTCGCCATGCTGGGCTTGGGCGCCGTCATGCTGGCACTTATGGCGCTTCTGATTACCCTTACCACCCGCACCGGCCTGCAAGCCCAAAGCAGCACGCTGCACCTACTGGTACAATTAGGCGCCACCGATGCCGTCCTCACCCGCAGCGTCTGCACGCAGGTGCTGGGCCGCACATTGGCGGGCTACACACTGGGCACTGTCTCCGCTGCGGTCATCCTGCTCGGGGCTTCCGCACTCATGCCAACCCTCGCCACCCACCTCGGTCTTACGGTCTATGCCACACTGCTGCTCAGCCCGCTGCTGCTGCCATTCATTGCCCTTGGCACCGCCACCGTCACAACCCGCAAACTCCTCCACCAACTCACCTAATAAAAAAGAGGCCACGGCCTCTTTTTTATCCCTTCAGCCACGCCGTCAAAGGCTCATAAAGCATTTCACGGGAACGCCGTCCCGCCACCAATCCCACATGCCCGGTCTCCGCCATCACCACCTGCGCCCCTTTGGCCTGACCAATGAACGGCAAACTACTTGCCGCCGGTACCAGAATATCCTTCTGCGTAATGCACACCCACAGCGGCGCACCAATGTTCGCGGGCAAAATGGGCGTACCACGCACAACCCACTCACCCTTCACCGGCGTATTAGATCCATACCACTCCAGCAACATTTCGCGCGCCACCGGGCCATCCAGCGCCAGCCCGTCGCCCAGCCAATCCTCAAGGGCCGTCATCTGCCCCAAACGCTCCTCCCGTGTCTCCCGCGCATACGCCATGGTGCGGCGGATCGGACCCCAGGGGTCCAAACTCCAGAAGTAATGCGCCATCACTTCCGGCGGCACCAGCGTATTGGCCTGGAGCCACGGCTCTAAAAAGGGTTTGGCCATCTGCATATGCTGGGCACTCACGGTCTGCGCAAAATCCCACGGCATTGCCGCCACGGCCAGCTTGGAGACAGGCTTGCCATCTCCGGCATTCAGCCGCACAACCGCCGCCAACGCCAGCAATCCCCCCATGCAGTAGCCAAACAACGCCACCGGCCCGAACCGTTCTACCGCAACCCGGATCATCGGCTCCAGCCCATCGGCAATCACCTGTTCCAGCGTCAGCACAGCATCGGCCTGCGGTACACCCCAGTCCACCAGCAACACACGCATCCCCTGCGCCCGCAGGTGCGCCACCAAACTCACCTCCGGATGCAAGTCCAGAATATACCCGCGATTAACCATGCTCGGCACCAGCACAACAGGTAGGCCATCGCCACCGGCATCGCGCAGGCACATCCGGCCAACCCGCGCGATCTCGGGGTACTCTTCCCGCACCGGTCGTGCGGTCTGCGCCGCATAACGCGCCACTCCGGCCTGGAATTGCATCAGATCAATATCGGCAGGCACCTTTTCCATTTCGCGCATAAGTTGCAATGCAGCCTGTTCCATCAAAGGCTTATTGGCCGCCATAAATGCGGCCATACCCATAATACCCAATGGACGTGTATGCCCAAAAGGGTGGCCTTGCTGTTGTCCGGTGTGCCAACTCATGGCAGTATCCTAGCAAGAACCCCGTAAAGGGGCCAGCCAGAAAGGGCAGAACATGAGCGAACCGATCATTGTTAAAAAGTACGCCAACCGGCGCTTGTACAATACCGAAACCAGCACCTACATCACGCAGGCCGACCTCGCGGCGATCATCCGCACAGGCCGCAATGTCGAGGTGGTCGACGCCAAGACCGGCGAAGACCTTACTCGTCAAACGCTGGCCCAGATCATTCTGGAAGAGGAAGCCAAGGGTGCCGCTATGCTGCCAGTCAACTTCCTGCGCCAGCTCATCGGTTTTTACGACAATTCCATGCAGAGCATCCTGCCGCATTACCTCGATATGGTGATGGATGTCTTCCAGCAGAACCAGAACCGCATCCGCGAAGAAACCAACAAGGCGCTGGGTGGCTTTAGCCCGTTCGCCCAGTTCGCCGCCATGCAGCAGATCCAGCGTAACCAGATCGAACAGATGCAGCAGGTGATGTCGCTCTTCAACCCGTTCCTGAAAGCCAACCACGCGGCCGATTTCGACAAGGACGCCCGCATCCGCACGCTCGAAGCCGAGATCGAACGCCTCAAAGCCGGCCGCCATTAACATTTAGAAAAGGCGTAGCCTCCCCCAAAAAGTCCGGCAGCCGAAAGGCTGCCGTTTGCTGAGGCACCGGCAGGAGGTCAGAACGTACGCTGTTTGCGATGCGAACGACGACGTGTACAGATAAGTACACGAGGAGGACAAAGCGCAAACAGGGGCCGTTTTGGCCCCTGCGTGTAAGTCAGCTCAGACTATTGGACGGTGTTGGCACCATAGCACAGGTACACAGTCGAATCAGTCGGCTGGGAGCTCGGCAAGGTTGCAGCCCCACCAAAGCTACCATTCATACAGGCACTGGTACCATAGAACACACGACCTTGACGTGCATCTTTGGCGCCGTCGACAGCTTCATCAGCTTCCTGGGCATCGGCCAGCGGCACATCACGGAATTGGACAACCAAGCGCTTATCGGCGCCGAGGCTCGCAACAGTGTTCACCTGTTGTTCAACCGTGGCGTTCGGAGAGCTACCGAAGTTGTGGTAAACCACAGTGGCCAGACCTGTACCGGTAATCTTGAAGCCCGGCAGCAGGTTGCGCAGCTCACCGGTACGAACCGACGAGTTCCAGGCGCTGGAAGCCACGTTGTTGTTAACCAGAGCAGCCATGTTCTGGGTCGGGGTCGGGGTGACGGTCGACGGTTGGGCGTTGCTCGGCCACACGCGGTGAGACGAGAAGAACTGGCCGTTGGCGTCTTCAATCTGCTTCAGTTGGGCACCGGCCTTGGTACCGCTGGTGCGGTTAATAAGCTGCCAACCCACGGTCACGATAACCAGGGTGATAAGAATGGCGATGATGGCAACGATCAGAATGGTCTGGTCGATGGTGTACCCCTTGTTGGAGAGGCCCTTGTTCGACAGCATGCGCTGGAACAGGCGGTTCATTTTGGAGGTCATAAAGTGTATCCCTTCGATTACTAGCGGTTAACCCTCTGCGAGACTAAACCGGGTTGAAACCTTTTGGCAGTCCCCACAAGAGGTTCTGACATTTTCTGACATCCCCCCTGTGCCCTCCCCGCATCAATACTCACAAACACTTAGGCCATCTAGCCGCTTGTTTCATAACCTGTTTACCTGCATTCCCCAGCAAAAAACCGCCCACCGCAAGGTGGGCGTTGTTTCGGAACCGCAATTCGCTGGGACGGAGGGATTTTTGATTTTTGCGCAGATGCGAGCACCTTAAGCGTATAACCAATACGTGCGGAGCGCAGCATCAAGCAAAAATCAAAAAGCACCCATCCCAGTAGAATTCACTGAAGTGAAAGAAAGGCTCAGCCTAGCTGAGCATGCCTTTCACCCTTTCCAAATCAGCAGGCGTATCAACCCCTATAGGCTCATGCACCACCGTCACCACATAATATGTCAAACCAATCTCCAGCCCGCGCAGTTGCTCAAGGTCTTCCTGTTTCTGCAGCGGAGTCGGCTCCTGCGCCACATAACGCTCAAGGGCTTCATAGCGGTAACCATACATCCCCACGTGGCGCCACATCTGCTTGGCGTTGTAGGGGATGGGGCTGCGGCTGAAGTACAGCCCACGACCATCTAACGCCACCACCACCTTCACCTTGGTGGGGTTGGTAATATCAGCTTCATCGGTAATGGCGTGGGCAAACGTCACCACATCGGCCTGGGGCTTGTCTTCAAAGGCCTTCACACAGTCCGCGATCAATTCCGGCGGCAGCAGCGGCTCGTCGCCCTGAGCGTTGATGATGATATCCGGTTTGGGCGCCCCTTGCGCCATCAGGCGCTGTACCCCCTGCCAGATGCGGTCCGAGCCAGAGGGCAGTGCCGGATCGGTCATTACCGCTTTAAAACCGGCCTTGGTCACCACATCGAAGACTTCCTGCTCGCTCACCGCGGCATACACCTCGCCTACATTCGCCTTGGCGGCCTGCTGCAGCACACGTACCACCATCGGGGTCCCCAAAATATCCGCCAGAGGCTTGTTGGGGAAACGCGTACTCGCCATACGGCTGGGGATCAGAATCATCACGGAAGGCATGGATTTACTCCTTAATTGAATATATATAATGGGTTAGAAATTTAGGGCTTCAGGATCGCATTGAACGTGCCGAATTTTGTCTTCGCGACGATCTTCAGCGGCACACGATGCGCATCATCGCTCACAAATACGGTCCATGTGTCTTTCGAAGGCTTGCCGTTCTTGATGACACGCATCTCCACGCGCCAGGCATCCCTTTTTTGACCACCGATCTGCACGCGGTCTTTCACGCCAACCTTGCGCTCCAGTACCACTTCGCGCTTCATGCTGACCATCGGGATCTGTGCGGGCTTGCTCACGTCAGCTTCGTTGACCAGACGCCAGGCGTACACAGCCGAAAGCACATCCCGCGCGTCACTCAACGGTAACGCATCCACTTTGTCCGCGGCATCGCGGCGGTTGGTATAAATCACTTTCCCGGCTTTACGGTCAAACACCATGGTCTTGTCGGCGCGGTAGCTGTTCTCGGCCTGCACCACTTTGTAAACGTCCGGCACAAAGGCCCGGGCTTTGGTGTGGCGGCCTTCGGCTTGCCATACGTCATGCAGATCGATCAGCGACGAATCGTCCACCACCTCGGCCTTGATCTGATAGCGGTCGCCATTCGCGCGGTAATCCAGTTGTGCGTCACCCACGGACATCGGCCCCCAGTAAAGGCGGTAACGCAGTGTTTCCGCACTTTTCACATCCATTGCCATGGCGTGGCCGATGCCAACCAGCCACAGACCCATAATCCAAACCCAGCGTTTCATGCGCGGCATCCTATCAAAAGCCGCAACTTGCTGCCATACTGCTTGCTAAGAAAAGAACAAGAAACTCATGCCGCGCGCCCCAATCCGCCGCCTTTTCGCGTACACTCCGGCCCTATGGGCCACGTTGGCGGTGGCCACCCTGCTCTCCGGCTGCCTATTCGACAGCGCCGCCTACCGCATCAATAAACAGATCGATTCCGGCGAAGCCGTCAAAGCCCTCACCAAACTCGATGAAAAACTCACCGACACGCCAGACGACCCGGCCTTCAACCTGCTCGCCATCAAGGCCCGCTTAAAGGTCTGTCTCGAGCGCGCCTGCTTCTCCGAAGGCCCGATGCCGCAATTGCTGCAACCGCTGCCGCGCCTGGCCAATCACGTGACCGGCCCGGTTACACTGAAGGACGAACTACCTCCTCTCACCCTGCAAAGCGTACTGCAAGACGCCATTAAACCCTATGCCGCCCATAGCAGCCAGCCCGCCGCCGTTATTGCCCTGTACGCCAACACGCCCAAAACCTTGCAACCCCAGTCGGCCGAGGCCCTGTTCCAACCTGCACTCAACCGCCTGCACCATGGCCAGACCAAAGAAGCCGCCACCGTCCTCGCCGCATTGGCCGGACATAAACAGGCCGAGATCCCGGCCACCTACACCTATATGGCCACGCTGCTCGGCGCACTGCTCAACCACGAAGACGTCACCACCAATCCCAGCCTCATCGCGCTGCGCACCAGCAGTCAGCCGCGCCTGCCAGATAGCGCCGCCGCCATCCTGCCCTGGGCGCTGATGGTCAAGAACACCACCGACAAAAATACACCGCTCGATACTCTTGATAACCTGCGCGCGCACCTGAACGCCCTCAACATGCCCGCCATGCTGGATGCCCGCGCCATGACGGCCATCACACAGGAACTTATCACCACCAGCCGCCTGCCGGATGCCGCCCGCCAGTGGCAGAAGACCGACAAGGACGACCCCAAGCTGGTTCAGCTCCTACTCCAGCAGGCTGCATTGGAACTCAACCCCAACCAGCCAGACCTGTGGGCCAGCTACCTGCCCACACTGGTCTCGCACACCCTGCTTACCTCTCCGTCCATTCAGGCGCACGCCGCCGACTTCGACGTCACCGCCATCACCAGCGCCACCGCGCCCAAACTCGCCAACCTGATCATGCCGGCGGTGCGCAAGCTATCCGGTTATCCGGTTATCGCCGCACCGTTGCTCACCTTTACCGGCAAGCTGCAACTCACCAACCAGCAGCAGGTGGAATACCAGAAGCTGAGCCAGGAACTGATTCTCAAGGCTTCCGCCATGGGCGATGTCTCCACCACGCTGCTCCTGGCCCAAGCCCTGCCGGATGCCGCCCAGAACAACCGCCACTCGGTAGTACCGCTACTGGTCGGTTATATCCGCCAGAACCTGCGCGAGGGTAACTTCACCGCCGCCACCAATACCGCCAACCTGCTCACGCAAACCCTGCGAATGGATGTCGAATTCGACCCGCTGATCCTGGAAGAATTCAATGAAGAGGTCACCCGCCGCAAGATCATCGACGACTTGCATGCCCCCACACCGGAGATGCTCCTGAAAACGCCGGACGAGGCAAAGATAGACCTCGGCCCGCTGTTCGCCTTTATGGAAGAGCACTTCGCTAATCAGCCCAAGGTCATCAGTTCGCAACTTACAACCCTTATCGCCAAGGCGCAGGGCACCTACGGCCAGCCGTCGGCCATGTACCGCCTTGGCAGCTATTTCCCCGCCTCCACCGTCAGCGCCGAGCAGCAGGTGCAATGGCTGGGTGCCGCACTGGAGCAAGCCCTGCTGAACGACAAAGACCTCACCGCCACCCAGCTGGCCGAAACCGCCACACGCCTGGCCGAACTTCACCCCGGCCTCAATCTGGCACCCATTATGGAAACCGCGCTCAAACGTGCCGGCGGCCAACTTGAAGACCAGCGCACGCTGTGGCAGAACGCCACCCCCCGCGTCCGCGAGGTCTTGCGCGCCATCCGCCCCGAGTTCACTCAACTGATGACCGGTATCGACGCCATGGCGGAGAGTCGTTTCAACACGGCAGCGCTCGCCTTTGCCACCATCACTCAACCGACATGGCGCGAAGAAGCCAAACCGTTCCTAGAGCAATTCCACCAGCGCCTGATCGACATCTCCGGCATCTACATTCCGCTCAGTGGTGCGGCAGACACCAAAACTGCCGCCATCATTCTCGAGCCCCAGGGCCTCAGCCAGGGCGGCAAACTCACGCTCGTCTCCGCCACCTTCATCAGCCGCGCCGGCCAAACGGCCGAGCCCGAACCGGAAACGATGCGCACCAACGGTATGGCCGTGCACCGCTTCACTGCCCCGCTGCCGTATAATTTCGACACCACCACCCTCACGCTGGATCCCAACATTCTGGCCCGTACCGAGCAGGGCGGAACCTTCGCTGCCACCTATGGCAACCTGCGCAGCCTGAAAATGCAGGACGGTACCTCCGGCACCCCCTTGCTGACGGTCACCGACGCCCGCGGCACCCAGACCATGTACCTGCGCGCGCTGCTCGATACCACAAGCCCCCTGCGTCCAGACGGTACCTACCTTATTCAGACCAACCTCAGCCAGCCCAATGCCCCTACCGCTTACATCCTTCCCAAGGGCAGCCTGATCACGCTTACCAGCAAACCGAACACCTCCGTACCGCCCGCAGGGGCCGACACCAAAGCCGCCAGCGTCTACCCGCTGGAAGGCTCGCTGCGCCACCCCGCCTCGGTGCAGGAGATCCAGTTCACCGGTTACTTCGACCCCGCCCTGCTTTTGTCCACCTTCACCTTCAGCTATCCGCTGCCTTCCAGCGGCCAGCCGGCCGCCGCCACCGTGCGCTGCCAAACGCTGGCAGGCCCTATCACCTGCGGCATGCATAACCAGAACAGCGCACGTCAGGCCTACGTCACCCACGTCACCGGTATGCAAACGCGTGAAAGCATGGCCGCCGCCGCCGCCCTGCGCGACATCGCCAACACCGAAGGCGCCGACCGCCTGATGACCGAAGCTGCCAAAATGCCAGAACCGGTCACTGTCACGACCATCAGCGTTACCACACCGGTCTCACTCAGCACTCTTACCAGTGATACTGCCGTAAGCGGTACCCTCCCCGTCAGTGCCACCGCACCGGTCAGCAGCACCCAGGCTCCCACATTGCTGGATGACGAAGAAGACCTCGACGAAGCAATGCCCGTCTCGCGCACGGTGTCGGTTGCCACCGACGTGCCCGCCGCGTTCATCAATAACAGCGGTTCTAAAACGACCTCCGCCACCACCCAGATCAACCCGCAGGAAGATGCCGAACCCGGCGCGTTCATCGATCTCACCGGCCGCAGCAAAACCGTCAGCGCAACCTCGCCCACGGCACAATGACCGTAACCACCTTCACCACGCTGGGGGGGCGCCTTGTCTTGGAAGACACCGCGCCCCGCCCCACCGAAGACCCACTCTGGCTCACCGCATTCGTGCCCCCGCTGCCGCAGGGCGCGCGGGTGCTGGATTGCGGTACGGGCAGCGGCATCGCCGCTCTCTCCCTGCTCCGCCGCCAACCGCATGTGGTAGCCGAAGCGCTGGACATCGACCCCGCCCTCACCGCCCTCGCCCAACGCAATGCACACCTCAATGCCTTGCCGCTGGTCACCCACACCGCCAACATCCTCTCTACCCCCGTCCTGGGCCCCTACGACGCCATTCTCTGCAATCCGCCCTACCACGAAGAGTCACGCGGCCACACAACACCTAACCCTGCTAAAAAACAGGCGCACAGCCTGCCGGAGGGCGACCTGACCCGCTGGCTCACCGCCCTTATACATCTGCTCACACCCACCGGCACCCTGCACCTGATTCTCCACACCGCCTGCGAGGCCGAACTCACCGCCTTCGCCCAAGAAAACCAGAAAATTCTCCACCTCACCCCGCTCCAAACCGCCGCGAACAAACCGCCCAAACGCCTGCTAGCATTATTGGAAAACACCGGCCCCCATCAGCTCCACCGTCACAACCCCATCCCTGCCTACAACGCAGAAACCCGCCATAAATTCCTTACATAAATCCAACCGCCGTAAGGCGGTTGTTGTTTCGGAACCGCAATTCGCTAGGACGGAGGGATTTTTGATTTTCTCCGCTGCGGCTAAGCGGCGCGGTGTACAAACCAGTACATAAGCCGCGCAGACGCAAGGAAAAATCAAAAAGCACCCGTCCTAGTAGAATTCCTTTCTGCGCGAGTAGCACACTACATAAAGGAGACTGGATCTACGTCGAGCGTCACTCTAACCCCCCGCGGTACAGCAACCGATTCAATCCACGTTTTGACTAATCCCTGCAGCAAAACCCCCTGCGGCCCCTTCACCAGCAAGCGGTAACGGTAACGGTCGCGTATCTTCGCCACAGGCGCCGGTGCAGGCCCCAGCAAGCGTGCAGGCCCATCCTTGGGGAATCCGCGCGCCAGCACCGCCGCCCCTTCGGCCACCATCGCTTCCTCCATACCGTCCACGATCACCGCGATCATACGACCGAACGGCGGGTCGCCCCATTGCTTGCGGGCGGCCAGCTCCAGCGCATAAAAGCCGTCCCGGTCATGCGTCTTCAGTGCCTTGAATAAGGGTTGCGACGGGTCATGGCTCTGCACATACACAGCCCCCGCCGCCGTGCCACGTCCGGCACGCCCGGCCACCTGGGTCAACAATTGGAAGGTCCGCTCGGCCGCCCGCACATCGCCATGCGCCAGCCCCATGTCGGCATCGATCACGCCTACGCAGGTCAGGTGCGGAAAGTGGTGGCCCTTGGTCACCATCTGCGTCCCCACAATAATATCCACCTCGCGCTCTTCCACCGCATGCACCAGCGCCGCCAGTTGCTTCGGCGTCGCCACCGCATCACTGTCGGCCACGGCTACACGGGCATTGGGCCATAAGGCCTGCACTTCCGCCACCACACGCCGCGTCCCCGGCCCATAGGCGCGCAGGTCGGCACTGCCGCAGGCCGGGCATTCATCCGGAAAATTCTCGGTGTACCCACAGTGGTGACACTGCAGTTTATCACCATGCACCACCAGCGTCGCATCACAGCGCGGGCAGTCGCGGCGGTTGCCGCAGTCATGGCACAACATCACCGGCGCATTACCCCGACGGTTCAGGAACATCAGCGCCTGCTCACCACGGTCAAGGGTCGCTTGTACGGCCTTGGCTAAACTGGGAGACACATACGTCTGCTTCGCCATCTTCTCACCGCGTAAATCCAGCAGATGAATCGGCGCCATCGTCCCGCCATGCCGCGAAGGCAGCAGCAGTCGCTTATACTTGCCCTCCAAGGCCCGTTGCCAGGTCTCTAAACTTGGCGTGGCACTCGCCAGCAAAATCGGTGCCTGCCACAGCTTGGCACACTGCACAGCAAGGTCACGGGCGTGGTAACGGAAGGCTTCCTCCTGTTTGTAGCTCGGCTCATGCTCTTCATCGACGACCACGATCTTCAAATTGGCATAAGGAAGGAAAAGCGCGCTCCGCGCCCCCACCACTACACCGGCCTCACCCCGTGCCATCGCCCACCAGGTACTGCGCCGTGCCCCATCGGCCAGGCCGGAGTGCCACACGAACGGCTTGCTGCCAAAGCGTTCCTCAAACCGTTTCAGCCACTGCGGCGTCAGCGCAATTTCCGGCACCAGCACAAGCGCCTGCCCACCCTCCGCCAACACGCGCTCAATAATCCGGAAGTACACCTCGGTCTTGCCGCTACCGGTCACACCATCCAGCAGGAAAGGCTCAAACGTCCCCAAGGCGTTTTCCACAGCCTGCGCCGCACTGCGCTGCGCGTCGTTCAGCATCACCGTCCGCCCTACGGGTGCCACCGCCTCCGGCGCCTGCAAGGCCACCGCCGCTTCGGCTTTCTTACCCTTTACCTTAACGGCCTTGGGCGGCTTCTTCTCCTTCGGCGGCTCAGGCGTCAGCGCCTTGGGCAAAGCCACGCGCAAACCTTCACCCGGCGCACTTAACGTATAACGGGTGGCCCAACGCCAGAATTCCAGCGCGCGGCGGTCCACAGTCGGCACCTCCAGCTTCAGCGCCGGTTTCAAATTCTGGTAGGGCGAGCTGTCCAGCACCTCGGTCACAACGCCGTGCACGCGCTTGGTGCCCACCGGAATATCCACCCAGTCGCCCACGCCAAGCGTGCCGTCGCTGCTGTAATCCAGCAGGCTCGGCAAGGCCAGCGGAACGAGCACGCGTACCACACTCCCCCTGTCCAATACGTTCGCGAATAAGTTGGCAACCATTGCCCGCACCCTAAACCAAGCGTACCTTAAAGGCACTCAAAAACGCATTAAGGCCCCATAAGGGGCCCTGTGCGGCAAGAGGGAAACCGCGCTCTGTCTGTCAGAGCCGGCGGTGGGGGAGCTTCGTAACCGAATCACCCAGCCCACGTACCCTGTATGCACCAAACCGAAACAAACGCTGACCACCTGACTGACACATGACCGCCGCCCCCGCCAAAACAGCCAAAACCATTAAGAAAACCGCCACAAAAAGCAAACCGGCGCTCAAACCGGCGCAGGTGCTCAGCTACCTCCAGAACAACCCGAAGTTCTTCGAAACCCACCGCGAACAACTGACAGAGCAGTTCGCCAGCGGCAACACCGTGCCTAAAAAAGGCCGTATGGGCGCGGGCATTATCTCGCTGCACGCCGCCAAGGCCGAACGTGTCAGCCGCGATGCCGAAAACCTGAAAGTGCGCCACCAGCAGCTCATCAGCACGGCCCGCGGCAATGCCGAGATCGCCGAAAGCATCTTCACCGCCGTACTGGGCCTCATCCCCTGCCGCACACTGGCCGACCTGCGCAAATACCTCCAAAACAGCCTGTCCGAGCAACTGGACGTCGAAGCCATCCGCCTCTTCAAGGTCGGTCCCGAAGAAACCGCCACCACCCTCACCGCCGACCAGATCAACGGCCTCTGCCCGCAGGACATCACCACCGGCCCGATGGACGCCGCCAAGCACCGCATCCTGTTCGGCCCAAAAACCAGTAACATCAAGTCGGTCTGTCTGATGGCCCTGAGCACCGACGACGATACCCTGCATGGCCTGCTGGCGCTGGGCAGTACCGATGCTACGCGTTTCCACGCCGGTCAGGCGGTCACGCTGGCCAACTTCCTGCGCCGCGCCACCGCGGGCGTGCTGGCCCATGCAAGCTAACAGCCCCGCTCCGGTCGTCCCCCCTCCGGTCACCGAGTTCCTCGAATGGCTCACCCACGTGCGCCGTACCAGCCCGCACACGGTGGCGGCCTATGGACGCGATCTCACCGCCATCTGTACCTTCTTGAAAGACCACACCGGCGCCGAGGTCACGCTCGCCACCTTCGCCAACCTCACGCAGTCCGATATCCAGTCGTATTTAGCGCACCGCCTCACCCCCAAAGGCCGCCTCAACCGTGCAGGCACTAATGCCAAAACCTCGCTCAACCGCCAGCTTTCCGCCTTGCGCACATTTATGGGCTGGCTGCAACAGCACCATAACATCAGCAACCCCGCCATCAGCCGCCTGCGCGGCCTCAAAGCCCCCGCCTCGGTGCCCAAAGCGCTTAACCACACCCAAACCTGGCAATTGCTGGAAGGCCTCGCGCCACCGCCCGCAGCCCATACCGCCACACCAGAGGTCCGCCGCAATTTCGCCCTGCTGCTCACGCTGTACGGTCTGGGCTTGCGTATTTCCGAGGCTCTCAGCCTCACCCGCGCCGATGTCGCCGGCGATATCCTCACCGTCACCGGGAAAGGTAACAAGCAGCGCAGCCTGCCGCTTCCCCTGCCCGTCAAATCCGCACTGAATGTCTGGCTGAAGGCCTCGAATGAGATGCCGCCCACCACCCCGCTGTTCCCCAACCCCCAAGGCAAACCGCTCACACCGCGCTACGCCCAGAAGCTGCTGCAGGAAACCCGCGAAGCCTTGGGCCTGCCCGCCCACCTAACCCCCCACGCCCTGCGCCACAGCTTTGCCACCCACCTGCTGGAAGGCGGCGCCGACCTCCGCACGGTGCAAGAACTGCTCGGCCACTCACAACTCTCCACCACCCAGCGCTATCTGGCGGCCGATGTCCAGCGCCTCCTCACCGTCCACAGCCAGTCCCACCCCTTGGCGAAGGACGAATCCTAGCCTTTCGCCAAGGATGGTTGCCATTCCACCCATCCATATGTATACGAAAACGGAAATCACCCATCCGTTCCTCATGTACAGGAGGCTGTCATGCACAGCATCGTCTACCATATCCTCGGTGCCGGCAATCCGCTGGAACCGCACAACCACAAGTCCCGCGCACGTCTTGATGCCGTGCTGACCATGCCGGAGAACGCCACAGCCATTCTCTACGGCCGCCAGCAGCCGGATATGAAGGCCTCCGAAGCCGAGCATGGTCTGCACTATCTGCAAACGCAGAACAACCATATCGCCAACCTGATCACGCTGAACGACCGTCCCAAATCCACCAGCGAGACCATGAAGATCCTCTGCGACTACATCGAAGACAGCTACCAGCTCAACCGCCAGAAACCCGCCCACGGTTTCAAGGCCCAGGAGGTCATCGTGACCAACGGGCCCTATATGCCGCGCACACGCTATCTGCTGAAGAAACAGTGGCAACGGCTTCACCCGGATATCCCGTGGCAAGACGCCAAAGCCCACGTCACGTTCCTGTCCGTCGGCGGCACGTTCGTTCCCTACTGGAAACAGCACGGCCCTCTGGCCATCTTGCAATGGCTGGCCAATCCGGTCGGGTATGAGTTCTTTGCATGGATCAAGGCTCTCCGCGATCCCTTCGATGAAAAACTGAACCAGAACCGGAAATGGTCCCAGCGCCTCAGCAAACTCTTCCAGCGATAACAGTCTTCACGGACGGCCTCCGGGCCGCCCGTTTTTGCCACACATAGGCCTCACTCCCGCCAAAAAGTGCTTTGGCGCCGTTTCGGCCCGCGCCCAAATAAGGTATAGAAAGGTGTGAGCCAACCACACAGCTACCTACATATCCATCTCCCTAGGCCCCCGCGCCTCGGCTGGCGGGGCCGTATCGTGCTGCTACTGAGTCTTCTGGCCAGCGCCTACCTGCTTGGATTTGCACTGTTCGTCATGCTGCTGCCCGCACCGTTTACCACGCTACCAGACGACCTTGACGGCCTCGCCACCTTCACCGGCGGCTCGGGCCGTGTTGAAGCCGCTTTGAAGGAAGCCCAGCAAGGCTTCCCAGGTCCCATCCTCATCAGCGGCAGTAACGAGAAAACCACCCTGCCGGATATCCTCGCGCACACCGCAACTCCACTCACCCCCAGCCAGCAGACGCATATCGTCTATGACACCGCCGCCACAACGCGCGAAAATATCACCAGCCTCACCGCCTGGGCGGGCTATTACAAACTGACCGACATCGGCGTCATCACCAGCACCTACCACATCCCGCGCGTCTGGCTGCTGGCCACGCTGCACGCCCGTAACCTCAACCTCACTTACCTACCGGTCCAACCCGCCGACCCCGGCCTACGCCCCCTCTTCCGCGAGTACAACAAGCTCCTCGCCGCTCCCATTCTTCACTGATAGAATCTCACCATGAAATACGCATTAACCTGACGACACACCCACATAAAAAGAGAATAACTCATGTTCCGTACCGTTCTGTTCACACTTATAACCTTTCTCGCCTCCTCGCCCTATGCAGATGACTGGGGCGCTATAGCCACCATCAGCAGTACTATGGGTGTGCAAGATGGACGCCTTTGTCTCGGCGAAACCACCCGCGGCGACATCGGCTGCCCCGGTTATACTCCAAGCGTCAATGCAGCAGGCCATGTCAGTGTCACGGGCAATTTAAGCGCCGCCAAATTACTTGGTGACGGCTCTGGCCTGACTAGAGTACCGGCAACCGACAGTATTATCTCCGCAACCACCGGAATTACGGCCCAAAGCGGAGGCGTTATTTCCATCACCACCAACGGCACCACCGCCAACTATTTCGATACAGCAGGCCGTCTTGTTACCTCAGGCATTAGCGTGACTACCGCCAACGGCATTTCCAGTACAAACGGATATTTCAGTACCCGACTCTCGGTAGGAACCCCCTCACCTCAAACGAATGATTTGTATGTCGCATCTGCAAATTCCGCGACCACCGCATTCATTGCAAACACGGTTGCGAATCAGCAAAGTTATGTCGTTATTGGAAATACGGCCGAAAATAAGAGTTTTTCTCTAGGCTATATACCGAATTCCAATAATCCTTTGCTTGTTTTCAATTACGATTCCCCTATCGGGACTGGTGTCACCCGCATGACACTTACCAACACAGGCCGGTTAGGCCTTGGTACAACGGCTCCCCGCGCCATGTTAGAAAGCACATCCGGCGGCATCTTCAATCAGATCGCACTCGGAGTTTGCCCGTTTGCGACCTGTGTAGAAGCTGGCAACACATGGCCGTATGAAACCATGCAACTTACCGATGGAACCAATTTGCGTATCTTTTTTGGTGCCAATCAGCGGTTCATCTTTGGCAACACAGGCAATGCCGAAAAACCCGGAGGCGGTTCCTGGGCAGCCCTCTCCGACAAGCGGCTCAAGGATATCGACGGCACCTACACCCACGGCCTGAAAGAAATTGCCGCTCTCAATCCCGTGCGCTTCCATTATAAAAAGGGTAACGCCCTCACGCAGCCCTCCGATCGCGAATACGTAGGCCTTATCGCCCAAGAGGTGCAACCACACTTCCCGGAGGCCGTAAGCAAAGGTCAGGACGGTTACTACCGCCTGGATACGACACCGATCAACTTCGCCGTTATCAATGCACTGAAGGAACTCAAAGCCGAGAACGACGCCCTACGCCAAGAGGTCGAACGCCTGAAGCAAAAGGTCGACACACGCGACTAGCCCCGAGAGAGATCAGTTGCCCCTTTTGGGGAGAGGCGCCCACCTGTCACATGCTTCAAAAAGCCCCACAAAATGTAAGCACTCACTCACGGCTGCTATTCCAACCCCCAAAAACGTCACTTTTGCATCACACACCCCTCCACAATCGCACATTCTACATGCCGAACACACATCGATTTTCCGATTTTTGGCATGCTTTTTGCGAACAAAAACGGCCTTGTAAGTAAATTTACACTTACAAGGCCGTTTTACGAGGTGTATTCACTTAAAAATCAGCATACACTAACCAGTAACACCCTTCAAAAAGGGCGCAAATTCGCGGAAAATCTTCACGTATACTTTTTTCCGAAAGTCAATCACATGCTCTTCCAGCCAGGTCGTATCCAGCCAGTCCAGCTGCTCAAATTCACGGTCTTTAGCTCGGCTTAAATCCGGTATACCCTCACCCAGATACCTCAGGCAGAACCACTTCTGGGTCTGGCCGGCAAAACGCCGTCCTTTCACCCATTCCTTGGGCAGCCAGTAGTCCATCCAGCTACCGCGCTCGGCCAGAATCTCCACCTCATGGGGTTCAAGTCCGGTCTCTTCCTGCAGCTCGCGGTACATCGCCACAACGGGTCGTTCACGCGCTTCAATCCCGCCCTGCGGCAACTGCCAGGCTTTATCGCCGTTGGCATGGGCACGCAGACCGCACAGCACTTTGCCCTCATCATTCACGATCACCAGACCGACGTTCCGACGCAACCGCGCCCGTGCCGGGTTGGAGTTGGCATTGCCCGTAGTACGGGCTCCACCACGACGATGACGCCGCCGCTGGGCGGGGCGCTTGGTGGTCGGGGTGGCGGGCGTGTCGGTCATAGCTCTCTTGTTGTCCCACAGGGGGCCGGTAAGTTCAAATAGTTTAACGGATCAACATGGTCGCAGGTACCAGCACAATACCGCTGCTCACAATGCGCGGCAGTTCATCGCGCAGCACGTCCAGCGTCACCGGCAACGGGTGGCCGATCGCCAGCGCATGACCGCGTTTACGCGCCTGCAGCACTGCCTTGTTCAGCTCGGCACGCACCGCCTCGGGGGTCGAGACATGATCGAGGAAGATATCACGCTCCAGCACCGGTAACTCCAGCCCCTTGGTGGCCTTGCCCACAGCCGTAGGAGCCGAGGTCTTGCTATCTAAAAACATCATCCCCTCGCGCTGCAGCACCGTCAGCACCGCGCGCATCCCGGGCTCCCAACCGGTAAAGCGGCTGCCCATGTGATTATTCACACCTACGGCCACATCGGCCAAACGCGCCACATTGCGGCTCAGCAAAGTATCTACTTCGTCCGGGCTCATCCCCACACGCAACGTATCCGGGCCGGGGTCCGGCACGCCATCCTTGTGGCGCAGGGCTTCCATCGGCATGTGGATCATAATCTCATGGCCATCGGCCTTGGCATCAGCGGCCAGCGCAATCCCCGGGCGGCTCCACGGGAAGAACGACAGCGTCACACCGGCGGGCAACTCCTTCACGGCACGGCGGCTGGCATCCATCTGGCCACCCATATCATCGATCACGATCGCCAGCATCGGCGCACCGGGGGCAGCATCCACGCGCACGGCATTGCGCTGCCATAAAGGCTGCTCGGGTTGCGGCGTCACCGCCAGCGGGCTTACTGTCTGAGTCGGGAAAGGTTCAGCCTTGGCAGGTTGCGCCACCGGCGGCACTTCGGTCGGGGCCTGCACCTCATTCGGCACAACGGGCATATCAAGAGGGATCCCCGCCACATCACTCACCGGTACGCTGGCACTCACCGTCTCGGTAACCGAAACAATATCCGTCCCGCTCACCATCGGTTCATTGGCAGGCGCATCCATCCAGGCTTCAAACGCGGCGCGGGCCTTGGCGTCATCTTCGGCAGCGGGTTTTACCACCTGCATATAGCCTTCACGGTTGCCGTTACGCTCGGGCCCCTGCTCGCGCAGTTTCTTGCCCATACCCAGCGCCATGCCAAAAGACACAATGGCCACGATCACCATAACGGCAAACACAAACCATACCGTTGAGGGAATCGGCCCCTTACCTTGATCCGTCATAAAGTCGTCCTCTTAGCGGGCAGAGGTCGGCTGAACAGAAGACGCCTTGGTCCCACTGGTCTGCGGCCACACAATCAGCGCACGCAGCACATTCACCGCACGGTCAAGCTGAGCATCGGGCTTGCCATCAAGGCCGGCCATCGTGTCGCTCGGAGTCTTCACCGCCACCGGCGCATAAATGCTCTGCGGCAGGTCGGCGCGGGGCTCGGTCGTACTTACGGTTTCCTTGGCCTTGGCTGCGGTCAGGTGGCCCAGCAGGCTGGCTTCACTCGGCATATCATCATCACCGAGCTCCGACTTTTCCTGCTCCTTGGTCTTCAACGGTTTTTGCAGAATATCCGGCACAATCCCGTGGGCCTGAATGCTCTTGCCACTCGGGGTGTAATACAGCGCGGTGGTCAGGCGCATACCGGTATTGCCGGGCAGGTCAAAGATGGTCTGCACGCTCCCCTTACCAAAGCTCTTGGTACCAACCACCACGGCACGGCGGTTGTCCTGCAGGGCACCGGCCACAATTTCAGCCGCACTGGCACTGCCACTGTTGACCAGCACCACGATCGGCTTGTTGGCCATCAAGTCACCCTTACGGGCCGGGTAACGGGCATCCTGGCCTTTGATGCGGCCACGGGTACTGACAATCTCACCGTCTTCCAAAAAGTCATCCGCCACCGCAATCGCCTGGGTCAGCAAACCGCCCGGGTTATTACGCAGATCCAAAATCAGCCCCTTGAGCGGCCCCTTATTGGCGGTTTCCATGGCCTTGATATGGTCGCGCATGGCAAAGTCGGCATAGTCGTTAAAGCTGGTGATGCGCACGTAACCGATGCCGTTTTCCAGCAGCTTGCTCTTCACAGGCTTCACTTTAATTTCGGCACGGGTCAGGGTCACCGGGAAGGTGCGCTTTTCGCTTTCGCGCAGAATGACCAGCTTGACCTTGGTGTTGGGGTCACCGCGCATGTTGTCCACGGCCGTCTTGAGGGTCATGCCCTGCACGTCTTTGTCGTCAATACGGATGATGTAGTCGTTGGCTTCAAGCCCGGCCTTGGCGGCAGGCGTGTCTTCAATCGGGGAGACAACCTTGACCAGACCGTTGTCCATGGTCACTTCAATCCCAAGACCCCCGAACTTGCCCTGCGTCTGCTGCTTCAGCTCCAGCATTTCATCCTTCTTCAGGTAGCTGCTGTGCGGGTCAAGGCTGGTGAGCATGCCGTTGATGGCGTTCTCGATCACACCGGTCTCGGTCACCTGCTCGACGTAGCTGGTACGAATCTTCTCCAGCACGTGGGCAAATACGTCCAGCTTCTCGTAAACCTCGGGGTCTACATTGCGGCTTTGCGCAAAGGTGGTGCCGCTCAGGGCAGTAAAGGCAGCTGCAGCAGCCAGCATCATAAGTTTGATACGCATCAGGAAAACATCCGCTCGTTTTGTTATTCGTACAATGGCAGGAAGAGTACCCCCAAAGCCGCGCAGGAGCAACGCATACCGCACAAAAAAGCAGAAAACAAAAAGCCCCTAAAGCCGCAAAATTCCGACGCGAAGCGGCAACACCATACAAACAATCAGGCGCAGCCTTCCTTTTGGTGCAAGACATGGCCGCAGGCCATAGCTCTCGTAGCGCCAACCGCGCATGAATGCCCATGCGCGGAAGCCCGCGCGCGCGAGGTTATAAACGGACATCCTGGCGTTTTTTGGCGGGGCGCCGTGTACAGGCGTGGAGTACATCAGCCACGCCAAAAAATGTCAGGGGGCCGTTTTAACCCGCGCCTTTCTCTATAACGGATTAACAACCCGCCCGCGCCGCCTGACCTCCCAATAAATCCGCCCCTCTTCCCCAACCGAACCGAGCTGCTGCCCCACCTGCACATCATCCCCCGCATTCACGTTCAACGTCCCCATACCGCCCAGCAGCACATCCTCACCGCGCACGGTCTTCACAATCACTAATCCGCCAAAGTGCCGGAACGGCCCAGCGAACAACACTTTCGCCGCTTGGGTCGCCTTAACCGGCACCCCCTCCGGCGCGCGCAGCACCACACCGGCCTTGGCCGCTCCCTCACCACTGCCAAACCCGCGGATCACACGCCCGGCCACGGGCAACCCACCGGCCGAGGCAGGCGCCGTCACCGGCGCGATCACCTTCACTTTGCCCACCGGAGCCTTGAGCGCCTCTTCCATCCCGGCCTCCAGTGCATCGGCCTGCAACCCAGCCCGGCGCAGCACCTGCTGCTCCACCTCCATCAAACGCCCGCGCGAGTCGGCATACGCCGCCTGCACCTGCCGCAGATCCTGCAATTGCATGTTGGCTTGGCCATACAACGCGGTCAACGCACCCACTTCAGCGCGACTGACCGCCATGCGCTGCGCCTGCTGGCGGCCGATGATACGCACCAGATCGACCTGCCCCGGCGCATCCATCACCAGGCCGCGCGCCAGCCAGAACCCCTGCGGATACTGCCCGAGCTTGACAACCGTCTCCACGCTGCGCCGCAACTCCCGGTCAGCCTGACTGTGCGCGCCGCGGCTGGTAGTAATCTTGGCCTGAATCTCCTGCAATTTGGCCTCGGCCTCCTGCAGAGATTGCTCCAGCGCCTCATAGGCATTGCCCGCCGCTCTCGCCGGAGCGACCACCACACCCATCACCAGAAGAACTGCCAGAAAACCCGTTTTCACGCCGCACAGCCTAAAGCAGAAACACCGCACAGACCAGCAATCCACCCCAAAAAATCCATAAAAATGCGGCGCGAAGCGCCGTTGCCCCCGCGCGCGGAGCTATAAACGGTGGCACGGTGCTTTTCCGCGTAGCGCAGTGTACAAAAAAAGGTACATAAGCTGCGCGGAAAAGTGCTGTGGCGCCGTTTTAGCCCGCGCCTATCTCACAGCCTTAGTCTCTATGGTAAGGATGGCCGGCAATGATGGTATGCATCCGGTAAAGCTGCTCCGCCAACACCAGCCGCACCATCTGGTGCGGATACGTCAGCTTGCCCAGACTCCACACCCAATCGACACGGGAGAGCACTGGCTTGCTGATACCATTGGCGCCACCGATCAGGATCGCCACAGCCTTGACGCCATCCATCTGCCAGTTCTGGAATTTCCCGGCCAGCTCGCGGCTGGACACATTCTCCCCGATCTCATCCAGAAGAATCCGCACACCGGGCATGGGCACACCGGCCAGCGCCACCATCTGGGCCGAAGCCTCTTCTTCAGGGGTATCACCATCCGGCAGTTCACGGATGACCACGCGCCACTGGTTATCCGGCAAGCGGGAAAGATACTGGCTTTCCAACGCCTTCAGGTGCGCGTCGCGACATTTGCCGGTGGTCAGGATCAATAACTGCATGAAATCTTATAAAACGCCCTGCAAATTCCCGCAAACCCTTTGATCTGCATAAATGCGTGTGCCGTGCCCCGGAAAGCTCAGTTCCGCAAACCGCTACTCGGTGCCCGAGTCAGGCGTGTCAAACACGTGGCTCCACAGCTTTTCCAGATTATAGAGAACCCGTTTTTCCGGAACGAACAGATGCACAACAATATCACCAAGGTCGGCGCACACCCATTCGCCCTCGGTCATACCTTCAATACTGAGAATAGCCTTACCCAGCTTGTCTTCCAGCGCACGACCCATGCTACTCACATGGCGGGTGCTGGTTCCGCTGGCAATCACCAGAAAATCGGCAAAACTGGCCTGACCGGCCAGCGGGATCACCAGCAGGTTTTCGGCCTTCATATCCTCCAGCGCGGCTTTCACGCGCTCAAGCTCATTGGTGGGTTGCGGGGGCTTGGCCGCTGTCTTGGGTCGCCCGCTTTTGGCGGCCCCCGTCAGAGTACCCGCCTTACGCCCTGCCAGGGCGTTTCCTGTGCGACGCACGCGCGCCGCTGCCGTAGTCGCAGCTATATGACCAGCCTTTCCTTGATGAAGGGAGAAATCCGCAAGAAGCACTTTACGTTCCGCATGTACCACTATCTTATGGCACATACCGCAAGCTGCAAGCCCTTTTCAGGGCAGATAAGCTAAAGAAATGAACCCCCTGCGCCTGTCAGGTCACAGTCAAAAAACCTGCCGCTAGGCCACGCTCCGGCCTGCGATCGCCTGCACTCCGGCCAGCAGTTCACTGCCAAAGGTGCTGCGGCTGCCATATGTTTTCAAAGCAGCATTTGCCAACATGCTGGCCATTTCAGCAGAGGCGTCGCGCTCATGCTGCTTCAGGCTTAAATCACGGGAGAGAATCGTCAGCCGGAACACCACCGCCTTTAAAGCCTCGGGGTGCATGGCCGCACCGCTGGCGCACGATTTATTGACGGCTTTCAGCAAATCCGCTGCCGAAATACCGGTAAGCGATTCAAAGGTAAGGGGGGAGCTAAAGTTCAACATATACTCTATTTACGCCGAAATCCCATCGCGTTGCAACGGTTCGGTCAAACAGAAGCTGTTAAAAGCAAAGAATTTAAGCGACCCGCTGACGCCCGGCCAACGCCAGACTCAACGTGCCTTCGTCCAGATAATCCACGGCAGCGCCCACAGGCATGCCTTTGGCCAATGTGCTGACGGCAACCCCCAGCGGCAGCAGACGGTCGGTAATAATTTGACTGGTTGTCTGACCATCCACGCTTGCGCCCAGTGCCAGAATCACTTCCTGCACCTCTTCGGCACGCACGCGCTTGACCAGCTGCGGGATGCGCACATCCTCCGGTCCCACGCCATTCAACGCCGAAACCACCCCGCCCAGCACATGGTAACGGCCTAAAAACACACCGCTGCGCTCCAGCGCCCAGATATCCGCCACACCTTCCACCACGCACAGCACACCCGTGTTACGCGCAGGGTTGGCACACACCTCGCACACAGGCGCGGCCTGACCATTGAACGCCAGATTCCCACAGTGTTCACAAATACCCAAATGCGCCGCCACATCGGCCAGATTGCGCTGCAATTCGGCCAGCGCCTCCGGCTTTTGTAGCAGGCTCAGCGCCACGCGCTGCGCACTACGCGGCCCAAGGCCGGGCAATTTGCCCAGCTGCCGCAGCAAGCGTTCCAGCGGTAACGGGATCAGCGCCATGAATAAATATCCTTAAATAAATGAGCCACTGTTTTAAGGGGTAGATTTGGGACAAGCAAAACGCATGTTATCGCCCAAAGATGTCACTTAAAACCCGGGAATGCTCAGACCACCGGTAACTGCCGCCATCTTGGTCTTGGCCAGCTCATTCGCCTTGGCCAGCGCGTCATTGCAGGCCACCTTCAGCAAGTCTTCCAGCATGCTCAGGTCATCGGTGTCCACGGCATCCGGCTTGATGTTGACACGCACGATCTCATGGGTACCGTTCATGGTCACCTGTACGGCGCCACTGGCGGCACTGCCGCTGATTTCGGTCTTGGCCAGTTCTTCCTGCACATTCTTCAGGCCCTTCTGCATTTCCTGGGCCTTTTTCATCATCGCAAACATATTGCTCATCGGTATTTTCCCTTTCCTTAAACTCTATTTTTAAAAGCGTTAATGATACACATCATCTTCACCGGCGCCGTCGACATGCTCCAGTTCGGCACCGGGGAACATCCCCATCACACCAGAGACCATCGGGTCGTTGGCCACATCGCTTTTGCGCTGGGCTTCCGCCTGCGCCGCCATCTGCGCGATGGTCAAACCATCTCCGGCTTCGGCCTGCACTTCACGTACATCCCACGCTACACCGGTGCGCAGCTTCAGCGCGGTCCGCAGGTCACGCAGCAGGTCAGCCGCCGAAAGCAGACCCCGGTCCACCGCCAGTTCCAGCTTGGTGCCTTCAAAACTCACGCACCGCACCTGACGTTCCAGCGACGACGTCAGCATCGGGTTATCCGCCCGTAGCGCCCGCACAATGCCAACCCAGTCGGCAAACTGTTCGTGCACGGCCTCTTCCTGAATCTGCTTTTCGTTGCCCACCATACCGGCCTCAATCACCGGCAGGTCGCGCACCGGCTCAGGGCGCGAAACCGCCATGGCACCGGCACTCATACCGGCCTGTACTTGGCCCTGGGGTATCGCCTGCACCACCATGCCACTGGCTTCACTCACCAGCTTGTCCAACGCCGGCAGCGGGCTCAGGTACGCCATGCGCACGCACGCCATCGCCAGCGCCTCATAGGGGCGCTCGGCAACCTTCAGCTCGACCAGAGCTTGTGCCAGCAGCTGGTATAAGCGGCCCATATTCGGTAGCGGCAGTTTCTCGGCCAGCGGCAGCACGCGCACACGCTCCAGCTCGGTGAGAGACCCATTGGTTTTCAAATCCGAGACCAGACGGATGCGCGTCATCAGGTGCACGATCTCCATCATACCCTGCACCGCGCCCATCGCATCGCTGCCGCTGGCGTACAGGTTGTCCACCACCGCCAACGCTTCGGCGGTACGCCCGCCGGTCAACGCTTCCAGCAGGTCCACCACACGGCTGCGGTCGGCCACACCCAGCATGCCTTCCACGGTCGCCAGCGTCACACGCGGCGTACTGTCACCTTCGGCCACACTCAGGGCGATGGATTGGTCCAGCAGGCTCAACCCGTCACGGGCACTGCCATCGGCCGCCCGCGCGATGAGTTGCACGGCAGAAGGCTCATACTCCACGCCTTCTTTGGTCAGAATTTCCTGAAAATACGGCCCCAGCACATCACTCGGAATACGCTTCAGGTCAAAGCGCTGGCAACGGCTCAGCACCGTCAGCGGAATCTTCTGCACATCGGTAGTAGCGAAGATGAACTTCACCTGCGGCGGCGGCTCTTCCAGCGTCTTCAGCAGGGCGTTGAACGCCGTGGTGGAGAGCATGTGCACTTCGTCGATGATATAAACTTTGTAACGCCCGGCCACCGGCGCGTAGTTCACGCCTTCAAACAGGCGCTGCACGTCTTCCACGCTGCGGTTGCTGGCGGCGTCATATTCAAACACGTCCACGTGGCGCCCGGTGCGGATGGCTTCCACCTGCGCGTCATTCACATCCCACGTCACACTCGGGCCGTTCTCGCAGTTCAGCGCCATCGCCAGCAAACGGGCGGTACTGGTCTTCCCGGTCCCTCGGATCCCCGTCAGCACATAGGCGTGGTGGATCTTGTTCATCGCAATCGCATTGGTCAGGGTGCGCACCAGCGCCTCTTGGCCGATAAGTTCGGCAAATGTACGGCTGCGGTATTTCCGCGCCAATACTACGTAATCGTTCTGAGTCGTCGTCACTGTATCCCCCGCCATGGCCTCCCTTGTACCCCATCACCCGCCACATCACCACCCCTCTCGCTCGTCCACCGAGCAAAAAAGTCGGCAAGGCTGACGTTGATCAGGAAACGGAATTCGCTGGGACGGAGGGATTTTTGATTTTCTCCGCAGGGACTAAGCGGCGCAGTGTACAAACCAGTACATAAGCCGCGCAGTATCAAGGAAAAATCAAAAAGCACCCGTCCCAGTAGAATTCAGTCCCTACGAAGACCCTCTAAAAAAAGGGCGGCGGAGATCTCTCTCCGCCGCCCTCATCGCTAATCCTCCTCCGGCTCGCGCCGCTGGCCATCATGCCATTCAACCTTTCCCGTCGCAAAACCGATCGAGATCTCACTTTCGGCAAGACCCTTCAGCGAAAGGGTCACCATATCCACATGAATGGCGGCATCAAGATCTGCCACGGCTATCTCCTCCCCATGCTTATGCAGAGCCTGATGCAGCATGTTGTGCAACCGGTCATCAAGAGAATAACCACCCTGATAGGAAAGATAGGTCGGAAACTCCCCTTCTTTCGGCAGAAAATCAGCCAGAAAATCAATCATCCAGCGTTTCAGCCGGGCATCGATAAGCACATTGACGACCTTATAAGTCTCCGACCACTCCTCAGGATCAGAACCCGTCCCGTCATGACGTTTGATGAATTCCAGATCCACCGTGGCCACCCGCTTATGCCGGTAGGTCACGCGGATCTGCTTATCCGTTGTTTGAACTTTGGGCGTATGAGCCATGGATGTCTCCTTGCTCCGGAATGGAGCTGAATGAGACAGATGTATACCAATCATCTATCACTTGGCAAGCCACTCACCCAACTGGAGAAAATGTGTCAAACGCTCGTTCCAGTACGCCCGCACCTCCTCCATCGGGTAGGCCGCCAACGGCTTCTCAAACCCATCCAGAATGGTGATGCTGTCCATCAGCTTGTCGCCATGCGCCTCTTCAGCGATCACACCGTACATCGACGAACTGAACACCATCGGCTTCATGCCCGGCTCGCAATAGGCCAGCGCTTCCTTGATCTCAAACCGACGATCGGTCTTGCCGTCCATCAGCGTCAGAAAATCGGCAGGCGTCAGGTAGCTGTTGGTGTAGCGCGCAAACGGGCCCGGAAAACCCTTCAGCGCCTTCAGATCATAACTCACATCGGTCACCATCACCGGACCGCCAACCTTGGCACATGCCAATTTAACCGACTCCGCCGCGATCTCGGCACTGTCAAAACTCTGGATCTCCGGCAGATCGAACGTCTCCCGCGTCAGTTCAATCCCAAACCGCCCCAGCTGCGCCACCGCCAGATTCCACTTACCGTCATTACCGGTCACCAAAGTTATTTTCATAGAAAGAACACTATCCGAAAGAATCCGCCAACCGCAAGGTTGGCGTGGCTTCGGAACCGGAATTCGCTGGCAGCGAGGGATTTTTGAGATGTGCGCAGATGCGAGCACCGTAAGTGTACAAAGCAGTACATGCGGAGCGCAGCATCAAGCAAAGCGCAAAAAGCACCGCTGCCAGTAGAATTCGGAAAATGAGGCCACATAAACAAAAAAAGCCCCACCCGCACTCATCCCATACCGTTGCTCCGTTTCCGGCCTGGCGGGGTTTTGGGCGAGTGCGTCGAGGCATCTCTTCCCTGCCCCAAGCAGCTCCCCGCGTCAACCCCCTCGCAAATCCTCCAAACTGCTGCTATAAATCGAACATGTCGAATCCCCATAACCGACGCCGTAAGTCGCGTCCGCCCCGTAAGTCGGGGCAACAAACCGGGGGCAGCGACGCTGCCGCCACCAAAAAGGCGCCGCCGCCCAACAAGGGCCCGTCCAAGCGGACGGGTCGCGGCCGCATGTCCGCCTCCAAATCCCGCTGGTTCTACGATGTCCGCCAATACGCGCTCCTCACCGACGACGCTGGCAATCTGCTGATCCTGCAATTGCCGAAGGAATACGACGCCACCGCCGCGAATACGTGGACGCTGCCCGGCGGTAAGCTGGAACCGACCGACGAGCCGGGCGAAGGCCTGCTGCGTGAGATTTCGGAAGAAACCGGCCTGACCGGCACGCTGGTCGGCCCGGCTGGCGTGGCCCGCTGGACCTCGCGCAACAGTAAGAAGCTCGGTATCTTCTGGCGCGCCACGGTGCCGGGTACCAAGCCGAACCTGAAGCTCAGCAAGGAGCACCAGCGCGCGGTCTGGATCAGCCCGTCCGAAGTGGGCGATTTCCCCTTCCACCGCCCGGAAATGCTGGACGTGGTCAAAAAACTCAACTCCGACGCCAAATAACAAAAAAGCCTCCGCAAGGAGGCTTTTTCATGCGCCTGCCATAAGGCAGGCGTTATGTCGGAACCGGAACCCGCTTAAGCAGCTTTGCTCAGGTACGCCGAAGTGCTTTCCAAGTCAGCACCCATACCGGCCTCACCCTTCTGCCAGCCGGCCGGGCACACTTGGCCATTCTCTTCAAAGAAGGCCAGCGCATCAACCATGCGCAGCATTTCGTTAACCGAGCGGCCCAGCGGCAGGTCGTTCACCACAAAGTGACGGATCTTGCCTTCCTTATCCAGCAGGTAGCTGGCGCGGTAGGTCACACCGTCTTCGTTCAGAATACCCAGCGGATCGGACAGGTCGCGGCAGAAGTCAGAGAGCAGCGGGTAGTTGATCTCACCGATACCGCCCTGGTTCAGCGGGGTGCGGCGCCAGGCGGCGTGGCTGTGCACGCTGTCCACGCTTACACCGACAACCTTGGTGTTGCGGGCGTCAAACTCCGTTTTGGCCTTGTCGAAAGCCACCAGCTCGGTCGGGCACACAAATGTAAAGTCGGCCGGGTAGAAGAACACGACGGTGTAACCATCCTTGTTCAGAAATTCGTAATCGTTGTTCATGCTGCCATCGGCCAGTACGGCGGGCAGAGATGTTACCGGAAAAAGATCGCCGACCATCATCATAGTGTGTGTTCCCCTTTATTAATTCGGCCGCACCGTAGGCCAAAGGTCGGCGGGGTTCAACCCCATCGCGCAATTCCTGTCAAAATAATCGCTATTGATAGAATCAAACTATGAATACCATAGCCTGTCTCTATTTGACCCACCCCACCCAACCGCGCTACAAACACCACATGACACAACATTCTCTCATCGTTCTTGGCTCCGGCGCTGCCGGGTGCACCGCCGCTATCTATGCCGCGCGTGCCGGTATCAAAACCACGCTCATCCGCGGCAACCAGCCGGGTGGCCAGCTCACCATCACCACCGATGTCGAAAACTACCCGGGCTTCGCCGAAGCCGTACAGGGCCCGTGGCTGATGGAGCAGATGGAAGCCCAGGCCAAACACTGCGGTGTCGAGGTTATCGCCGACCACATCACCAAGGCCGACCTGGAATCCAAAACCCTCACCGGCATGAACGGCACCGAATATAAGGCCGACGCCATCATCATCGCCACCGGCGCCTCCGCCAAATGGTTGGGTCTGGAAGGCGAAAAAACCTACAACGGCAAGGGCGTTTCTGCCTGCGCCACCTGCGATGGTGCTTTCTACCGCAACCGCGATGTCGCCGTTATCGGTGGCGGTAACTCCGCGCTGGAAGAAGCCCTTTATCTCGCCAACATCGCCAAGCACGTCACGCTGGTGCACCGTCGCGATAGCTTCCGCGGCGAAAAGGTCATGCAGAACCGTGTGCTGAACCACGACAAGATCACCGTGGTCTGGAACAGCGAAGTCGACGAGATCCTCGGCGACCCGCACCCGATCACCGGCGGTGTCACCGGCCTGCGCCTAAAGAACACCGTCGACGGCACCACCACCGAACTGCCGGTACACGGCATGTTCGTCGCCATCGGCCACAAACCGAACACCGACCTCTTTGCCAACCAGCTGGACATGGATGAAACCGGTTACCTCAAGCGTATTCCCGGCACCGTGCTGCCGACGCAGATGGGCCAGCCGCTTCCCGGTATCTATGTGGCAGGCGACGTTGCCGACAGCATCTACCGCCAGGCCGTCACCGCCGCCGGCATGGGCTGCATGGCCGCACTGGATGCCAACCGCTACCTCGAGTCCCTCGGACAATAACACCAACATCAAAAAAGGCCCCATCGGGGGCTTTTTTAGTCCGGTGCGTAGCAACGTGTCGCCCCCGCGCAGGCGGTCATAAACGACTCCTGTTTGCGATGCCGACGACGACGTGTACGAGCGTACACAAGGAGGAGAAAGCGTAAACAGGGGCCGTTTTGGCCCCTGCTTCAAATCAGCCTCGAAGACTAAGCAACGGGCTTGCGCATAACCAGTCGCAGAATGAACAGGAACACGATGGCCCCCACGGTGCTGATCGCGAGGCTCACGAGGAACCCACCGCCAGCCGGCATCACACCAAGTGCACCCAGAATGGCCGGGCCGATCAACGCCCCGATCAGACCGACCACGAGGTTGGTCAGCAGGCCGTGGTTACCGCCCATCAGTTGTTCTGCAATAAAACCGGCCAAAATACCTACGAGTACGGCCCCTAAAAGTCCAACGCCAATCATTGTCTTTATCCTTTGTTAAGTCAGTGAATCTTAGGCGGCCCCATCCCCCAACAGAGCCGACATGGAAGTAACGTGCCCGTCCCGCTACGGTTCCGTAACGGCTAAAAAAACATCCCCTTGCCCAAATCCCGCCGCTGCGCTAAACAACTCCCCGTCGGCGGGATTAGTTCAATGGTAGAACGGAAGCTTCCCAAGCTTCAGGCACGGGTCCGATTCCCGTATCCCGCTCCACTTTCTCTAAAATTCATTAGTATTCATCATATTACAGAACCGCCAAATAAGCCCTTGTAGCAATAGTTACAAAAGGGTGCTACAAATGGCTCATACCTACCTACTCAACCGCAGGGGCGTTTACTACTTCCGCATGGTGCTTCCAACCCACCTGCAACGGTACTGTGGACAGCGTGAATGGTTCTACTCGCTGGACACCAAAAACTACCGCGAAGCCCGCAGACGCTGCACAACATTGGCAAGACTGGCGCTCGAACTCACGATGAAAATTGACCACCTGATTCAAAAACAGCCCACCTTGGCACCTGACCAAGTGAAGGCCATCATCCGCAGCTACTTCACCGAGGCCCTCACCCGCCTCAAATTGCACGTCAATAACGTACGTGAAGCCAAAGGGCATCTCGACCACTTCGCTAATGGTGACCCAGCCAAGCAAGAGGTCGTTGACAACCTTATCAAAGAGCCTTTGTTCTACCTGCCCGACAGTATGGAAGGCATTATCTCGCGTGATAGTAATGGCAATCGCGCACAAATGGCGTTCAAGGCGCTAAAGGTTCCCATTGGCATGAAGCCTGTGGAGATGCGGGACATCATGGATTACGTGCTACGCCAGAACAATCTTGAACTCCGCCCCAACGCCAACGCCTACAAGCAGCTGGAGCAAGGGATTCAACAGGCTATCAGCACCTTGCAGGACATGCAGGCACAGTACGCGGAAGACGTGATACAGCCGGAAATCAAAGACCACCTGTTCAAAGACCTTGCAGACGCCGAACCCAGCAAACTCATGCAGGAAGTCATTGATGCCCACGTAAAGGACATCAGCAAAGGCGTAGAGCCTCTCACCCTCCAACGCAAGAACACCGCCTTTAAGTGGTTCGTGGAGAAATACGGCGACATCCCGATTCAAACGGTCAGCAAAAAACACCACGCCAACGGCTTCAAAGACCTCCTCACCCGCATCCCCGCCCACGCCAGTAAGCGCCATGCAGGCAAAACCTTGACCCAACTCGAAGCCGAGACAGGCGATAAGCTAGCTTTCAACAGCCAACGTATTTACCTCAGCGCCATGCACGCCTTGTTTGATTGGGCCGAACGTGCAGGCTATTACGAGGGCGACAATCCGTTCAGCCGAGTGGCCCCACCCAAGCAGAAAGTAAAGCTAGCAGATGCCAAAGGCCCCTACTCTGCCGAAACCCTCAAGGCTATCTTCGCCTCCCCCATCTTCACAGGCCATGGCGGCCAACGCACCAAAGCCGGAAATAGACTGATTAAGGACAGTCTGTATTGGGTTCCGTTAATCGGCCTGCTCACAGGTGCCCGCCGTGAAGAACTTTGCCAGCTTCATACAAAGGACATACACAAGGTTGACGGCGTTTGGGTATTCGACATCAACGACAAGGACGGAAAACACCTGAAAAACCCTCACAGCAAGCGCATGGTGCCCATCCACCAACGCCTGATAGATTTAGGCTTCCTCGACTATCACCAGCAACAGCAAGCCAAGCGCAGCAAGCTCCTCTTCCCCGATATTACTTACTCAGCGGGCAAGGAACGCCACGGCGACAACTTCGGCAGACGCTACAACCGCGCACTCGCCACGCTGAAACTCAAGGGCGAACGCAGGGACTTCCACAGCTTCCGCCACACCATGATAGATGCCCTCCGCGTGGCAGGGATTCAGGAAGGCGTGATGATGGCTATCACAGGCCACAAGGATGAACGCATGGTCGGCAACTACGGCAAAGGCTACACGCTCCCTATACTCCAACAAGCACTCAACCAAGTGGACTTCCCTAGCATTAATTGGGCAACGGTGGGATTTATCTCCCCTGCTACCAAAGCCTCAAAATCCTAGGGAATAAAGCCAAAGGGTGGGGTAGGGGAAAAATTTGCCAACGGGGTTTCAAGTTTTATAAGGGTAGAGCAAATTTTGGAATTCTTAAACCTTATTTAAAGAAGAACCACCCTACAAACACGGCCAAGCCAAATCCTACCCACTTGGTTAGCTTATAATTACGTTCAACCAAGCTTTTCAGAGAATCTTGGTTATTACTTTGCATTTTGAAGATGAGTTGAGCCATTTCACGCAAAATTTGTGCCTGTAAGTCATTTATTTTAACTTGTACATCCGAAGAATTCTCTCGCAGAGAAGCTGTAGTTGAGGTGAGTTCTTCCAAGATATCTCCAAATGAGGATGATTTGTGATTCTCAGACGCTACTGAATGGTCATCTTCCCAATCACCATCTGGATTAATGAAGTTGTTTGGATTCCGCCGATAATGACTAATAGCGGCCCAGTTCCATTCCTCTTGAATGGTGGGCTGATACTCCTCGCTCTCTGTCTCTATATGCTCTTGAATAAGCTTATATAGAGCCAAAGCTCGTTCCGTTGGCTTGCCTTGGTAGGCATTGTATAGGGTTGGATTGTTAACTGCTGCTCGCAGAAACTTTTCACCATCCTTCTTATAACAAGCTCGAATTTCCGATGCCTTTAAAGGCCGAAAGAAGTAATAGTAACCGCAACGTATTGTTACATCATGGTTATTGGCCACAAAATCGACCACATCTTGGTCGTGATATTGTCCCTTGCCCACTAACTCTGTTTTCAAAGCATCCCAATCTTTACCTTGAGGCCAACGTTCAAGAAGGGCCTCTAATACCGGAAAGTCCGTATACTTGGTTTTAAATTTAGTTCTGTCTTCATCTTTCTGCGGTATAGCTAGAGAATCTAACTCTTTAATCTTATAAATTATCTGCTTAACCAATCTTAAATTCTTTTCGAGAGGAAGAGTAAGCAGTAACTTAGTTAAGGCTCGATGGGGTAAACGATCTGTATAATGCCCCCAACCATCATCAGGCCCGTACTTAAATGAATCAGGAGGAGCAACGTTAGGATTGTTTAGCGCAACCTCCAACAGCTCCAACCATCGTTTGTCGGAAACGACTTTAAAAGTTTTCTCATGCAACATAAACTCTTCAAGTTCAGTTCCAGAAAAGCTTTCATTTAACAAGACCGCTACCGCAAGGTCAGTATCATCCATAATCTCTTTTACATTTTCTTCCAAAATGTGAGTAGTAAGAGGGCCCAGCGCAAACTTATTAGTAAGTATTGCATTTTTTACTGTTTTGTTTCCGCTCTTATAGAGTTTCTCCAAAATCTCTGAGTATGGGGTAAAGGAAGCGATACCTAATGTAATAAGGTCATCTTTTTTCTTGAGAAGCACTTCTACGAGTTTCTCAGAAACCCCTTTAAAGTCCCATGAGCTCGTCGCTTGAGAATATGCTTCCTTCAAATGATTGTAGACCACCATGTTAGGAGCAATGCTCAGGAACAAATCGTGCTGGAAATCAGATGAGTTTTTCATATACAGACCATGACCTTATTAATCTAAGCTAGACGGTATCATATTTTCAGCTAGTGCAATTCTCATTAACCATCATTTCATCAGTTGTCATAGTTCCAACGTCCTTAGACCTACCTTGCAGAAGTATAAAGCACGTAAGTCGCCACAGCCTCAGCCACCTTCCGAGCATCTCTATCTAAAGCCTCATTGCTAAGAGCCTCAGGCGCACGCATCCGCTGGGAAGCCATGGTTTTGCGTGCCACCATCTTGCTGCACAGCTTCGAGAACTCCATCACAGCCTCAGGGAACACGTCATAAACCTCCATCAGCGAGAACCACGCATGATAGTTGTTACTGGTAGGCGTAGGCTTAAGTGTAAACTCTGGCGTAATGATGCAGGCTATTGGCGGCTCCAACTCGTCAAACGTCAGATAAGCCGTAAAATCCTCCAGCACCAACACCGAGACCTGCTGAATCGCATCCAGCAAATCCTCGTCAGAACGTATCGTCTCTAGGTTAGCAATGTACCCCGCCGCATAAAACAGATTCGTGTGAAGCGTGTCCTTGAGCCGCGCCAGCTTGGCGGCCCGCTTGAACATCCCGAACATGACAGGGCTACTGCTTGCAGGCGATAATCATCGTACGCGCATTCATCGAACCTCCGTACATCGAACTCTGATAGTTGGCCTGATAACGGTTAGCGTAGCCATTGGCATTAGCCCCCATCTGGAAACCTTCTTCATGCGTCTGGTTCAACACCTCATAGCCAGAGGCCCCACACTTCTTCCCTGCAGCCTTCTGACATTCCCCCCAGCTTAAATACGGGCCGGAACAGTTGACCATGTAGGCTTTACGACCATCAGGCGCATAGGTCTCACGCACAGAAGCGCAGGCGGTCAGCATAAGTGCAGGTATCAGCAGCAGGGTAGGTTTCATGGCGGTTCCTCTTATTTATAGTTTTTTCGCATATATCGCATAACGACGCAAGCTCTTGGCCAAAGCCAATCAGAGAGCCACCCGTGAAGAAACGCCAAGCCACTATCTATGAGGAAGACTATCAGGCCCTAATCAGCCACCTGATAGCGTTTCGTAAAGCTCAGGGGATAACCCAGCAAGACCTCGCAAAACGTACAGGATTCTTGCAACACGACATCTCGAAGGTGGAAAACTGTATCCGCCGACTGGACATTCTTGAGCTACGGGACTGGATAAAGGGTCTTGGCATCAAGGAAGACATCCTCAAGACTATTTTGACTAATATAAAATTATAATTATCAATATATTATATTATTATCGTCTTAGATATGAGGATAGGGGTTCTAGGGGATGGCACCCCTATGTCACGACATGGGATGCGACCTACTAGATACAAGGTACAAAGTCCTTTAACCCAACAGCCCCATAGGCATCAACCATGGCAAGCCTAAGGTCTGCCTCATGGGACTCCGCCACAAGGAACGAATCATGCACACTCAAGCAGGGAATCCCATGGGAAGTCAGACGTTCAAGTACAGATAGACAGATAAACGAATCAAGGTTCATCAACCCAATCCCCTTGTCACAGCATAGGTCGTCTGCAATGGCAGAGTGCTTGGCTCGTATAGCCTGCACAATCCCATCTTCAAAGTCCGTCAGAGAAGACAGACACCCATCAATCTCAGCAGCCAACACAGAAGCCCGTTGAGCCTTAACGTCTTTAAGAGCCTCGCTCCGACACGCCTGCCAAGCCTGCTCAACATCCGAGGCGTTAATCAGCCTCAAACACACAGCCTTCACTACCTCACGCTTAAACCCATGGAGTGCGTAAGGGTCTGAACTAGGGAGAGCCAGCCCCCGCAAGCCATAAAGCAGGTTAATATGCTGGGCGGCATAGTCCAACTCAACCGTTGGCTCACCATTCACGTAGATAGCTTTACGAAGCTCACGACCACAATTCATCCACCACGCACCCGCCAAACGCCCACCACATTGCCAGTCGTTACGATTGAACACCCGATACACCGAAACCTCATCGAGGAAGACACCATGGTCTACGGCATCAAGCTGAATATCCTGCTCCGCCATAAACGCATTGTAGCGCCTCAGGAACACGTCACTCCGAGCCACCGCCTTAGGCATCCGCTTGGCCCCATACACCATACCACCATCCCCATCACGCATACGAATCACAGGGTAGCTGGACGCATGGAGAGTAGGAACATCCCTCAGCCGATGAACCTTGATAAAGGCCAATAACTGAGGCGTTAGCCCCATACGGCTTTGCACCGCCCAACGCACTTCACCCGGCTTAGGGTTATGCCCTATCACATGATGCAAATACCCAGCATCAGCCATGGCACCCACCACTTCCACCAGTTTCCGGCTTATCCTGAAAGGGTTGAACGGCAAAGCCTCACGCCTATTCAGGTCAGTCCAATCATTGTTATCCCGCGAATAGTAGAGGAAGTGTGTAGGCCGATAACTCGCCAGCCTTACCACGTTCACCAGCACCATCAGCAGGCACTCTCTCGCCAAACGCGTATCCTTCAGCTTGAGCAGAGGCATCAACACATCTACAGCAGACAGATAACGTTCATCCATGCTTGTCCGCAGAAGGTTAAAAGGGCTGGAATCGTGATAGTAATCAGGGGTTAATGTCATGATTGAATATACGGACATACAGTCTCGAAGGGGGTCTCTCCCACCAAAACAGCAGGCATAGACACGTGGTTTAAGAGTCATACAAAGCCTTAGAAGCAGGCTTTTCAATTTTTAGAAGTATATAGAATAATTGACATTTTGTCAAGAAATTTCAAAACTAGGTCATAAGAGAAAGCACCGATAATGGCCAAGTCTAATGAAACTTACAGCACCGTAATCGTAGAAAGCTACAAGCCTCAAAATACATCAGGGCTTCACGGTGAAGTACATATCCGTCCAGTTGCAGGACAAGATTTACCAACGACACTCCACGTTAGCTGCTCGCGGGAATTAAAGTCGGCATCCTACCCAGTCGGTACAAAGTTTCGCATCCAAGCCAAACTCACAGATAGAGAAGAAGGGGGTGAATATCTTTACTCTCCGCCAAGGGCAAAGTTCGAAGTTATCAGCTAACTTCCCTCTGCTACAAAAACCTGCTACAATTCCCTCATCAAGGGCACTTGCCGATTCTGTAAATCTATTTGATTATTAAGAATTCAGGAAATATGGAAGGGTATCCCGTATCCCGCTCCATATTTTCTCATCACTAGCATCCATCCATAAAAAAACCGGCGCAAAGCGCCGTTGCCTCCGCGCACGTGGCTATAAACCTTTGTCCTGATGTGATGAGACGAAGCGCCGTGTACAAGGAAGTACACAAGATTCGGCAAAGCGCATCAGGAGAAGGTTTTAGCCCGTGCCGTTCCAGAGGCTAGAACCCCGGCTTCGGAATAATCCCGGAAAGATTCTGCATCGGCCCCAGCGGCGTGCTCTGGCTTTCGCTGCTGGCAATATCCGGCGTCCCGTTCCACAGTTTATAAACCACGCGGTCATTCACCAGCACCACGGTGGCCTGGAATTCCCAACCGGTGATGTCGGTATGCTTTTTAAACCCGAACAGGTCGGCGGCGACGTTCCCGTTACGCTTGTTGTTCACGCGGCGTACATTCACCACGTAAGCTAAGCAGGCATCCTGGGCACTCACGCAGGTACGTACCCCAGTCGGCAGGTCTTCGTAACGGAAGGCCGACCCGAACAAGTTGCCCACGTCGACATAATTAAGGATACGCACGTTGGAGTTCCCGTCCGGCGTGAACCCGATGGCCTTCAGATCCTTGCGGGTGGTCTCATCGATCTTCACGGTGTCATACGACTTCCGGGCTTCTTCATAATCCACCCAGCGGCTCTTGCTTTGGGTCGCGGTACTTGGCAGCACGGCGCAGCCGGTTATCAGAATACCTCCGGCCACCATCATCAAACTCTGTTTCAAATAACCCTGCCAGTTTTGCCAGGGTGTCGTGCAACTCAAGGTGCGTTTCATCGTGGGGTTACCTCCTCCACAGTCTTATGAAAGCCCTCACCATGCTGCAACGCACCGAAAAACAATACTTTTTCGGATTTTCCGAAACATCAGACATTAACCCTCTGATGCGATTCACTTGCTGCAGCGCACGTCTCGCAGATTTTTTGCTGAATGAAAAACCTGACATCCCTTCCGTGGTTTGGTAGGTTACCCTTATGACGACCGACTACCCTACCCTTCTGCCCCACATTCCGCTTATCGCCTTCGACCTCGACGGCACTCTCGCCAACACCGAAGCCCTCTCACTGCCCTCGGCGGTAGAGACCATGCGCGGCTTCGGCGTACCGGTGACACTCGAGTACTGGTACGAGAACCTCCACGGCCGCAGCGGTCAGTCACTGATCGACGCCATCCGCGAACAGTTCGGCATCGAGGTCGACCTCAAGGAATTTCTGCGCCGCCGTGCCGAAATGGTGCCAGTGATGTTCGAAAACGGTGTCGAACCCGCCCCCGGCATGCTGCAGGCCCTGCGCAATCTGGTGGTCGGCGGCCAGCAGGTCTGCATCTGTTCCAACAGCACCCCGGCCCGTATCGCGTTTACGTTGGAAAAGATCACCGGCCAGCACAGCGCGGGCATGAACCTTCCACATCTGTTCGAAGGCCATATGTACTCGGCCTCCGGCGCCGACGGCTCCGGCAAAGCCAAACCGGCCCCGGATGTCTACATCAACACTGCCGTGCGCTATAAGGCCGACGCCACCCGCTGCATCGCGGTGGAAGACTCGCCCGTGGGTGTCGCCGCCGCCGTCGGCGCAGGCTACATCTGTGTCGGCTATACGGGCTTGGGCCATGGCGACAAGAACGAGGTCGCGCAATCTCTCAAAGAGGCCGGTGCCCATCACATCATGCACCACTGGGACGACTTCATCCCGCTGCTCAAAACGCTCTAAGCACCGCTAACACAAAGGCCCCCAACGGGGCCTTGCTCATACCGGAAGACGCTCTAGCGCAGATAAACCGGTTCGAACACGGCCAGCGGTGCCATGCGTGCGCGGTTCAGCTGCAGGCGGCCGTTCGCCAGCGTGTAGCTGTCGGTACGCTCCAGAACTTCGCCCAGCATACGGTCGGTCTCCATGCCCTTGGCACAGGCCATCTGGGTCGAGATCGCCGGCGTGAAACGAATACGGTCCATCCCTTTCAGCTCGTAGCTGGAGCCCATGCCGTTGCAGCCGCCGCTGGCGGCCACCTGGTTGGTGTCCTTTTTCAGAATAATGTACGCCTCGCGGTTACCTTCCGGCACGGGCTTGCCCATCAGCTCCACGGCTTTCCAGTAGGTCTCGGTCAGGGTCGGCTGTGCGGCGGTTTCACCGGCTGCGGGGCGCTCGGCCACATGCGGCGGCAGCGGTACCGGCTGTTTGTCGGCACTGCTGCAGGCGGCAAGCCCCGCCAGCAAAACGGCACAGGCACAGGTTCGAAGAAGGGTCGTCATAAAGAAAGCTCCTTGTTGTTGGCTGTAACGATAACGCCCAAAACCCCATATCGGCAACCCGCAGGTGCAAATAACAAAAAAACCTCCCATCCGGGAGGTTTGAAAATAATGGTGGACGATACAAGGTTCGAACTTGTGACCCCTACAATGTCAATGTAGTGCTCTACCACTGAGCTAATCATCCGATGCAACGGCTTATGTCGCAAGCCGCCCGCGCCGTCAAGAGGGAAGTGCGCCGCACCCCGCCACTACACATCTGGCACATACACCTTCAATACTTTCTCGCGCACTTTAAACACCGCAGGAGTCTGGGTCACCAGTTCGCCGTCGGCATTCACCGGCATCGGCACACGCGTGTACAGTTCTACGGTTTCACTCCGCAGCGTTCGTACATTCGGCCACAGCTCATGGGTACCGGTTTTCAGCATCGGCCCCAGCGCCAGCAGTTCCGAGATATGCGCCAGCTCAAGGCTGTACGTATCCAGCGCGCCGTCATCGGGCGCGGCATCGCTGGCCACTTTCATACCGCCACCGTAATAGGCCCCGTTACCCACCGCCACCTGCAGGGTGCGTACCTGATGCACCTCACCCCCCGCCATCAGTGTCGCGGCAAAAGGCCGCGCTTTGGCCAGCACTTTCGCCGCCGTCAGCGCATAGCCCAGTACACCCCAGCGCTGTTTGGCTTCATACGTCAGCTCGTGCGCCAGCATGGCACTAAAGCCCACGCTGGCCACATTAAAGTACAGGTGACCGTTCACATCCCCCAAATCCACCGTGCATGTATGGCCGCCTAAAATCACATCCAGCGCATCACTCAGTTTGGTCGGTATCCCCATGGTACGCGCAAAATCGTTGGCCGTGCCCAGCGGGATCACCCCCAGCGGCAAACTACACGCCATCAAACCGCGCGCGGCACGGTTAAGGGTCCCGTCCCCCCCGGCCACCAGCACCGCCCGGTGTCCTTTGCACTGCGCATCCACAATCGCGCTGGCATCGGTATTCCCTTTCAAACGTACCACCGTCAGACGTTTCCCCGCCTTGGCAAAATGCTCTTCAATCTGCCGCACCGCATTCCCTCCCTGCCGGGCTTGGGCATTTATCAGCAGCAGATACGGACGGTCCGGCATAAGCGAGTTCCTTGATTATGACAGGTGAAGACCTGTTTATGGCGGATAACCTCACCCCCTTGCATTGGTTCCCTGACACACGGCTAACAACCTGCATCCCCTGCCCATTTTCCGCTTTACCCACGCGACCCCCCTGTGTTTCAATAGCCACAACAAAAACCGAAAGAGGGAGACTTTCACCGATGACCACCCACGCTCACACCCTTTCCGTTGCGCGCCCGGCGCATTTAGGCTGGCGTATCGCTATTGGCGGCATGGCCTTTACCGCGGCCATGCTCGGCGCCGCCATGGCCAACGCGGCCGACGCTCCCTACAAACTGGGCACCACCATCCCCGCCAGCCAGACCTTCTCCGACGCCGCCGGTAAAGTGCGTACCTTCGGCGAGTTCCGCGGCAACCCGGTGGTCCTGGAATGGACCAACCCCGGCTGCCCGTTCGTCAAGAAACACTACGACAGCGGTAACATGACCAAACTGCAGGCCGACGCCATCGCGGGCGGTGCCACTTGGATCACGGTCAACAGCGGCGCGCCCGGCAAGCAGGGCTACCTCGATCCCAAAACAGCCGAAACCGAAGCCAAGAAACTCGGCTACAAGTCCAGCGTGGTGGTACCCGACGCGGAAGGCAAACTCGGCCAGGCCTTCGGTGCCGAAACCACGCCGCATATGTACATCCTCGATAAGGACGGCAAACTCGTCTACATGGGCGCCATCGACAGCATCCCGAGCTTCGACAAGGCCGACATCGCCAAGGCCGACAACTACGTAAGCAAGGCCCTCACCGAAGTCAAAGCCGGTAAGGCCGTTACCACCGCCCAAACCAAGGCCTACGGCTGCAGCGTCAAATACTAGGCCTTCTCCACAAAAAGCCTCCCGCACGGGAGGCTTTTTTCGTAACCCCGTGCTAAACTCACCGCATGACAACCATTCTCTTTGCTCTCGCCACTTTTATGCTCGGCCTTACCGCCGGAGCCATCGCCATGCACCTGTTCCAGAAGAAGAGCCATCAGGCCGCCACCGAGAACCTCCAGAACGCCTTCAATGCTCTGGCCGCTCAGGCACTGGCCCAGAACAACCAGCAGTTTCTGCAACTGGCACAAGAGAAACTCGCGCAATCGCAGCAGGCCTCGGCGCAAGAGCTCACCGCCAAACAGGGGCTGATCGACCAGCGCCTTGCCACCATCCAGACCGAGGTCACCGCCAAACTGGAAAAGGTCACCACACTGGTCACCGAGATCGACAAGAACCGCCACGCCTCCTTCACCTCGCTCCAGCAGCAGATCGGTAACACCGGCGAGCAACTCAAATCGCTGCAGACCACCACCGCCGACCTCAAATCCGCCCTCACCAATTCCCGCACCCGCGGCCAGTGGGGAGAGCGCATGGCCGAAGACGTCCTCCGTCTGGCGGGCCTGCAACCGGATATCAACTACCGCAAGCAGTCGAGCATCATGGGCACCGAGGGCACACGCGGCCGCCCGGACTACACCTTCCTGCTGCCGGGCAACCGCGTCATTCACATGGATGTGAAATTCCCGCTGGATAACTACCTCGCCTACCTCAATGCCGAGACCGAAGCCGCGCAAGCCGCCGCCACGCGCCAGTTCATCACCGATGTGAAGACCCGCCTGCGCGAAACCAACGCCCGCGACTACCGCAACGGCCTCAATCAGGGCGGCGAACAGGCGCTCGATTATCTGCTGATTTTCATCCCGAACGAGCAGGTCTACGCCTTCCTGCTCGAAAACGCTCCCAACCTGCTGGACGAAGCCTTGGGCCAGAAGATTATCCTCACCTCTCCCACCACGCTGCTGGCGGTGTTGGCGGTGGTCAATCAGGCCGCCCAGCACTTCCGCCTTCAGCAACAGGCCGCCGGTATCCACGAGATTCTCAACGGCATCCGCCTGCAATGGGATAACTATGTCGGCGTGATGGCCAAGATGGGTGAAAAGCTGGACGACGCACAAAAGCAGTTCCAGTTGCTCACCACCACCCGCACCAACCAACTGGAGCGCCAGTTCGCCAAGCTGGATACCCTCGACACCGCCGACCAACCCACCCTCCTCGGCAAAACCGAACCGTCCTCCCTCCTTCAGTAAAAAAGGCCCGCCCGGGCCTTTTCTAAACCGGCACACCCACCGGCTTGCCCACGACTTTGCCGTGTTCAGTGGTCGTTAAAATCTTGGTGCCGCCCACGCGCTTCTGCGCCAGAAACACCCGCACCGGCCCGCCGCATGGTACCCATCGCACCCAGCGGGAACTGAACCCCACCGTCTCATCATCCGCGATCAACCAATGCGCCTGCTTCAGCCAGCGCAACCACCATGTGCGTGCATAGCCCCGCCACCACACACTGCCGCGTAAGCCCCACGGGCTCGGCCGCGCGGTCACCAGCACTAAAAACCCATCCGGACGCAGCAGCGGCCACATCTGCTTCAAAAGCAGCGGGTAATCTACATCCACCCCGCCACGTGCCAGAATCACGATCCGATGAAACCCCGCCTCGTCGCCCAGCGCCGCGCCAAAATCACGCGCAACCACGCGCACACCGCTACCAAAATCCACCGGCAGACCATTGCCCACCACCAGCACATGGGCACCTGCTTGCGGCACCACATCATCCAATGCCGCGATATCATTCCACAAAGTGCGTTGCCAATCTGCCATGGCCCGTACTGTAACATACTTTTCCGATTGTGCATCGCACGGCCACAGGGTTGCCATCTCAAGCGTGTGGCTCTAGCGTTCACCATCATGCTGCACGTCACCCGTCTCTCCCCCCACGAGCACACCCCCACTTACATGCTCACCTGCGGCCACACGCTGCAGCGCACGGTGGTCGACCCTATCCACCCGATGGCCGTGCTCGACGCTTTGGGCTCCCACCCGCTCGACCTCATCCTCCTCACCACCGCTACCGCACTGACTGTCGAGGCCGCCGAGATCCTGCACCACCGCACCGGCGGGCCGATTCTCGCCAGCAACACGCTCAGCGGCGGCAAACTGCCGGTGGCACGTTACCTCACCGACGGCGAAGTCGTCGGCCTCGGCCCATTGGCCCAGACCGTGTATGTGCCGGAAGGGGATGTGATGTGCTACGCCCTGGGCTCCGAAGGCATTCTCTTCACCGGCCCGCTGTTTGCCGACGGCCTCGCCAGCCATAAGGCCAACCGCCTTGCCATCGCCAAGCTGGGTATCCTGCCGTCCGACACCACCGTCCACGGTGGCGGCACCAACGGCGGCCAGCCCCTCGGCCCGCTGCTGGAAAAGCTCAAGTAGCCCCACTTACATTTTGCACGTACGCGCCCCATATAGGGTGCATACCTATCTTCGCGACCCTCGAAAGGACATAGTCTCATGGTCGATTACGTTGTTGAACATACCGCCGGCATGACAGCCCTGCGCCAACTCTTGAGGAGTCTCGACGCCACAGAACACAGCTTCATTCTTATCACCAAGAACGATATGCCCTCTCCCGCCCAGAAAGAGATCTTCACCCAATTTCTGGACAACTTCGAAGAGGTCGCCTCGGTGACCGACGACGAATGGGATATCGGCTTGCTCAAGATTGTCTGCACGCCGTCCGTGATCATCGCCATTCTCGAAAATGATGATCTCCTCATCGACCTGCGCGCGGTCTCTTACGACCCGCCCGCCCAGCTCCATTAAAAATCAAAAAACCCGCCGTACTCCGGCGGGTTTTTATCATATCCGGCTTAGCGCTCAACACAGAGAGCGATCCCCTGACCACCACCAATGCACAGCGTCGCGAGGCCCTTCTTCGCATCGCGCTTCTGCATCTCATGCAGCAGGGTCACCAGCACACGGGCACCACTGGCACCAATCGGGTGGCCCAGCGCAATGGCGCCACCATTCACATTGGTTTTGGCCGCGTCAAATCCAAGCTCCTTGCACACACCAAGAGACTGCGCAGCGAACGCTTCATTGGCTTCGATCAGGTCAAGCTCGCTGGCCTTCCAACCGGCCTTCTCCAGCGCCTTCTTGGTGGCAGGCACCGGGCCCAGGCCCATCACGGCCGGGTCCACACCGGCCACGGCATGGCTCACCACAGTGGCCAATACATTCAGGCCGCGTTTCTCAGCTTCGCCACGGGTCATCACCACCAGCGCAGCCGCGCCGTCGTTAATGCCGCTGGCATTCCCGGCGGTCACGGTGCCTTCCTTGTCAAAGGCCGGACGCAGCTTGCCCAGCGCGGCTTCATCGGAAAGACGCGGGAATTCATCCTGCGCGAACAGAATCGGGTCGCCCTTCTTCTGCGGGATCACCACCGGCACGATCTCATCCACAAACTTACCGGCCTTGATGGCGGCATCGGCACGGCGCTGGCTTTCGGCCGCAAAACCGTCCTGAGCTTCGCGGCTCAGGTCGCACTGCTTGGCCACGTTCTCGGCGGTAATCCCCATGTGGTAGTTGTTGAAGGCGTCCCACAGACCATCCACGATCATGCTGTCGCGCATCTTGGAATCACCCATCTTCACGCCATCGCGCAGGTGCATCACGTGCGGGCTCTGGCTCATGTTCTCCTGGCCACCGACCACGTAAATCCCTTCGCCATCGGCACGCAGAGCGGTTGCCGCCATGGCCACGGCCTGCAGGCCACTGCCGCACACGCGGTTGATGGTAATCGCGGTGCTCTCGACCGGCAAACCGGCACCAATAGCGGCCTGACGGGCCGGGTTTTGGCCCACACCGGCGGTCAGTACCTGACCCATGATCACTTCAGACACCTCACTCGGCTTCACGCTCGCGCGCTCCAGCGCTTCTTTAATCACGATCGCACCAAGTTGCGCGCCGCTAAAATCCTTGAGGGAGCCCATGAAACTGCCGATCGCCGTACGCACGGCGGCCACAATCACTACATCCTGCTTGTTTGCCATAAAGTCATCTTTCTTATTCGGTAATGTGGAAACGCCGCAGCCTCCCATAAGCACCGCCGGGGCACAAGGGCTTCACCCTGCAGCGCACAAAAAAGAAAGACCCCGCGGGGCCTTTCCGAAACACAGGGTTAGGCCGCTTTCAGCACCACCACATTATTGGCGGTGGCACGTGCGGCAAAGTGCAGCTTACGACCGCGCAGGATCAGGGCCAGACACGCCATGGTGGCGCACATGAACAGGAACGTCGTGGTCATGAACTTCGGGTCACCGTTCACCACAACGGCGTACAGGAAGAACACGACCGTCTGGCAGGCCCACAGGCTCCATGTCACCAGCGGGGTCGCCGCACACACCTCGGGGCGCGTGTAAAAGGCCCACAATTGCGGGGCATACGCCGCTAAGGCCACAAGGCCCATAACAAGATAAGCGCCTGTCAGAAAGTCTGTCAGTCCGGCGAACATGGTGGTTGATCTCCCTCTTCACAGCTCTATGTCGCCCCCTCACAAATTCCTGTCTGACAAACGTCTTTCCTTGTCTGACATGTAAGCAAGCGTTAATCGAAGCATGAAAAAAGGGAGCCTCGGCCCCCTCGTTCAAGCGATACTCTTAGTCTTCGTGTCCGTCATCTTCCGTGTCGTCATCCACCTCTTCGGCCCGGCGCTCCGCTACCAGTTGCGCCAGCTTACCCACGGTATCATCCACACCGCGCCCGTCATGCACACTCATCAGCACTGGCTTGGTTTTGGTCTTTTTAGCAAATTCCTTCAGAATGGCTTCGGCTTCCTCATCCAGCAGCAGGTCAGCCTTGGTCATGGCAACGATCTCCGGCAACTCGCTCAGGTCACCCTCATAATCCTCATCGTAAATCTTCAGCTCTTTACGGATGGTCTTATACGCCTTCCACGGCTCCGGCTGGGTAATGTCCACCAGGTGCAATACGGCAGCGCAGCGGCTCACGTGCTTCAAAAAGCGGTGACCAAGACCATGACCTTCAGCAGCACCTTCGATCAGACCCGGCAAGTCAGCCACCAGAAACTCAGTGCTGTCACGGCGCACAAAACCCAGCGCCGGATGCAATGTTGTAAAGGCATAATCGGCCACCTTGGGTTTGGCACGGCTGACCTTACCGACAAACGTGCTCTTCCCCGCATTCGGCAGACCCAAAAGTCCTACATCGGCTAAAATTTTCAGACGCAGACGCACCTTCATCTCACGCGCCGGTACACCGGGTGTAAACTCGCGCGGCGCCTGGTTGGTGCTGCTCTTGTAGCTAGCGTTACCACGTCCCCCGCGGCCACCGGGCAGCAGCAGGTGGCGCTGACCATGCTTCAGCATGTCTACCACCAGTTCCTCTTCCTCATCGTCCCATACCTCGGTGCCCGGCGGAACGTACAGGACCAGATCTTTGCCCGCCGCACCGGTACGGTTACGGCCCATGCCGTGGCCACCGGTCGGGGCTTTGAATAACTGGGTATAGCGGTAATCAATCAGGGTGTTCAGGTTCTCGGCGCACTCGATCCACACGTCGCCGCCCTTGCCGCCGTTCCCGCCATCCGGGCCGCCATACTCAATGTACTTTTCACGCCGGAAGCTGACGCACCCTGCCCCACCGGCTCCGCTGCGACATTCAATGACGGCTTCATCCAAAAATTTCATAAGGTTCTCCTACCACACCCCTAGGTAGGGCGAAAGCAAAAGCATAACAACCCTTGCGGGCTATTTTCCTGTCACGCCACGAAGTGCCTGTTCAAAAGCTCGTAACCCATCTACGAAGGCAGGGGGATGGGGGTTTTAGGGGGAGGGGGTCTCCCCTCTCCATAGTACTCAAGATGGAGGCGCCGGGGGAACACCCGGCCGCCGAGAGCGAGAAGCATAGCTTCATAGCGAAGGCGCGATAACGCGCAGCGTAATAACTCCGCTAATTCTAAGGAAAAACCGAAAAAACACCCGTCCCAGTAGAATTCGCATCCTCGGAGACAAAAGAAGGAGCCAAACGGCTCCTTCTTTCTGCCTCCTCCCAGAAGCAATTTCCTTAGGCCGGAATCACGTGCACGAAGCGACGGTTCTTGTAGCCGGTGGAAAACTTGACTTCGCCATCAACCAGCGCGAACAGGGTGTGGTCGCGACCGAGGCCGACGTTCTGGCCCGGGTGAACTGCGGTGCCACGTTGACGAATGATAATGTTGCCAGCGATGGCGGCTTGACCACCGAACAGCTTGACGCCCAGACGCTTACCGGCGCTATCGCGACCGTTACGGCTAGAACCACCTGCTTTTTTGTGTGCCATGGTATGATTACTCCTTGGTAATAAAACTTATGAATTACAGCGAGATGCCGGTGATCTTCAGCACGGTGCTGCTTTGACGGTGACCGTTCTTGCGGCGGCTGTTCTGGCGGCGGCGCTTCTTGAAGATGATAACCTTCTTGCCCTTGCCGTGGCTAACCACTTCGGCGTTCACCTTGGCGTTGCCCAGCAGCGGGCTGCCAACGGAAATCTTGTCGCCGTCGGCAACCAGCAGAACCTTGTCCAGCACAACCTTGCTGCCAACTTCGCCTTCCAGAAGCTCAACGCTTACTTGTTCGCCTTGGGCAACCTTGAGCTGCTTACCGCCGCACATGACAATCGCGTACATATCCGTTTCCAATCTTTTCAATCATTTGGCGTGATCTCCAGGACTTCAAGCCCCGTTCACGCAACGCCCAACCTTTGGGCAATGCCGCCTTCTACGCATCTGCGGCCCCTCTGTCAACCCCTCTTTTGCACCATTCCGTATACCTAAACACGGTCCCAGACCTGTTGCTGTGGTATTCCTGCCCTGTCCAATCCCTCAAAACGCCGCCTGGCTGCCCTTGTGTCAGGAAAAGTCGTCAGCATCAGACGCGCGCTGTACTATAAAGCTACGGAAAGGAGCTCCTATGCTATTCAAGCTCGTCAATTACACGATTCTCGGCATCGCCGCTTTTTATATTGCCGAGAACACCGGTGTGATTGAGCGCGGGGTCTATTTCCCCACCCTGCCGCGCCTGGAAGCCTCCGCCTCCGACCCGATGGCCTGGGTCGGCGCCGCCCAATGGGGTATCGCCCGCCTAACCGATATGGCCGGCAATAACGAGGTCACCCAACCGATCGCCGCCAGTATTTCCGACCCCAGCCAACTGACGCTGGAAAATGTCACGACCTTTGCCAAACGCCTCGAAGCCAAGCGCAACGAAACGCTCCAGAACTACGGCATCAACCCCGGCTCCTGAAAGGACGGGCCGTGAAAGTCCGCCAGTTAAGGTAAAAACAAAAAAGGCCAAGGGCCTTTTTCTTTTTTGAAAACGACATCTCGCCACGAAGTGCCTGCCGACACCCTCCAATCCTCGCTACGAAGGCAGGGGGATGGGGGTTTTAGGGGGAGGGGGACCCCCTCCCCCTAGTACTCAAGATGGGGGCGCCGGGGGAACACCCGGCCGAAATTGCATCAGTAATTTCGCGATAACGCGCAGCGTATGATCTCTCTACTCCCCAAAAAACGGAAAAAGCACCCGTCCTAGTAGAATTCATTTCTATTTGCTACGTGTACGTAGCAAATATTGCTTTCTACCCTGTGGCTCGTGGTAAATCCGCGTCAATACTTCTCCCAGCACGCCCATACCCAGCAGCTGAACACCAAGCAGGATCAGCATCACCGCCACGATCAGCATCGGACGGTCACCGATGTCATGACCGAACAGTTTCAATAAGAACAGCCACGTCATCATCAACCCGCCCGGCACCATCAGCACTAAGCCCATGTACCCGAAGAAGTGCATCGGACGGTGCAGAAACTTCTGGAAGAAATAGAGCTGGATGATGTCGAGCGCCACACGGATGGTTTTATCCAGACCGTATTTGCTTTCCCCGAACTGGCGGGCATGGTGGGTCACCACCACTTCGTCCACCTTGGCGCCATATTGCATGGCCACTGCGGGAATAAAGCGGTGCAATTCACCATAGATGCGCAATTCATCCAGCAGGTCGGCTTTATAGGCCTTCAGGCTGCACCCGCTGTCATGCAGTTTCAAACCGGTGATTTTGGAGATCAGGCGGTTGGCGACACGACTCGGAAAGTTACTGGTCAGCTCAGCGTCCTTACGCTCCTTGCGCCAGCCAGAGACAATATCCGCCCCCGTCTCGTCCATCTTCGCCAATAATGCCGGAATATCCTTGGGATCATTCTGCAGGTCGCCGTCCATGGTCACAATGACCTTACCCTTGGCGGTATCAAACCCGGCCTGCATGGCCGCGGTCTGGCCGTAATTGCGGCGGAAGTACACGCCCACCAGTTCCGGGTATTTCGCTTCCAGCTGTTCCAATACGTCGGCTGTACCATCGCGGCTGCCGTCATTCACACACACCAGCTCCCACGCCTTGCCGGTGGGGCGCATCGCCGCAGCGGTTTTCTCTACCAGATGCGGCAGGCTCTCTTCCTCATTATAAAGAGGAACAACGATCGAGACCTCAATCTGATTCACTTTAGCCATCTCAGTCTCCTAATACTTTTGGGGTTACAGAATTCACATCAACTTCACCCGGAAGCCCCACACGCGCCACCGTCAGCAGGCAAAACCCACCGCCGCAGCGCTGTCCCAGCACATGGGCGTTCCCGCGCAGGCCAAGCTCAGTCAAAATCGGCATAACCTTATCCTCTTCGGTCAGAATCAGCGTTTCAGCCGAAGTGATATTATCCGGCACCTGCAAAGGCTTATCCAATTTGGTAAAGGGCCGCCCGGAAAGATACAGCACACTCGGCTTATGCATCCCAACATGCACGATCGCGGTGGTCTCCGGAGCCTCCTTGATGATCTGCGCAAATTCTGCCAGCGGTGCCTGCGTATAACGCCATACGGTCGGCACCACACCCCAGCTGATCAACCCCAGCGTCAACGTCCACGCCATCATCAGACTGAAAATTCCACCACGCACGCCGCGTGCCAGCAGCATCCAGGCGGGCACCACCGCCCCCACCATCAGCACCCCGATAAACACCGGTGCGGCATCCAGATGCACCGGCAACGCCAATACTGCTGCAGCTGCGGCATCGTGTGGCGGCCATTCAAACCCGAACACCGCCTGCAACCACCCCAGCCAACCGGTCAGAACCTCATGCCGTAAGCCCAGCAGCAGTGGGTTCAGCACCAGCATCAGCAAGGCCAGCACAAGCCCAAATATCGCGCCCAGCAGCGCCGTGAAGGTCGAGATCTTGATAAGCGGCCGCTGCGCCAGCACCGCCCCCACCAAAATCGCCAGCGCCGGGTAGGCCGGTACAATGTAATGCGCCAGCTTGGTCTGACTGAAACTGAAGAACACGATGTAACCAACCGCCCACACCAGTGCCAGATACGGCAGCGCCCGCGCCGGGTCTTCACCGTTCATCGCACTGCGCACACGGCGGATACCCCCCTTCAGCGTCAATCCTACCGCCTTGGGCAGTAAAAACACCCACGGAAAAAACCCTACCAGCAGAATCGCCACATAATAGAAAACGCTGTCGCTCTGGGTATTGGTCAACCCGCCCGCGTAGCGGTGCAGATTCTGCTGAATGAAGAAGTCGTAAAAGAACCCCGCACCGAACTGATACAGTAACAGCAGCACCCACGGCAGCAGCAGCAGCAGCGTAAATCCACCGGCCTTGAGCGGCGCAAGCTGCGTCCAGGTTAGCGCACGGTCTTTCCGGAATGCCAGCACGAACAGCACCATCAGCGCGGCAGGCACCCACGCCACCGGCCCCTTGGCCAGAAAACCGACCGCCGCCAACCCGCCGGTTAACAGCCACTGGTAACGGCTGGCAGTGGCGCGTGCTGCCACTTTACGGATACGTGCCGTCAACAGTGCCGCATCCATCTTCGCCTCACCGCGGTCCAACACACGGCTGCCGGGGAACAGCATGTGCACCGTCCACAACGCCAGCAATACACTGAAAAAGTTCAATAAACCATCCGCCGTCGCGGCACGCCCTACCACTACAAAACTCAGGTTCAGCGCCATCACACCGGCGGCCATCAACCCCCAACGGCGGCTACCGGTCAGGTAGGCTACACCCCAACCCAGCACCAGTATCGTACCCAGTGCCCCCAGCACACTTGGCAGACGCGCGGCATACAGGCTGTCATTCCCAAGCGCACTCATTGCGGCGCTCTGGGCCCAGTAAATCAGCGGCGGCTTATGATAACGCGGTTCGCCATTATAAGTGGGCATAGAAAACTCGCCGGACTGACGCATTTCTACCGTCGCCTGCGTAAACACACCTTCATCTACGTCAAACAGGCCGTAACGCGCATTACCCGCACCGTACAACCACAGGCAGGCCAAGGCCACCACCAGTCCAGCCTGCCAAAAACGGCGCTGGGCCTCACTCAGCGACTGCCACCATGTCGTCATACGTTTGCTAACTTCTGCTGTTTGTAATGTTGCCAAAGGATCCACGCAGCCCATGCCACACCGGCCCCAAGCGACCCTCCCGCCACGACATCACCGAAGTAATGCGGCGTCAAGGCCAGAAAACGACTGAAACTCACCAGCGCCGCCAAACCCCAGAACACATAGCGCAAGCGTGGGAATGCAAATCCCAGCCACACGCCGATGGCAAACGCGCTGCAGCTATGCCCACTAGGGAAACTCCACCACGTCGCGTTCATTTCAAACGGATTCACCACGTAAGGCGAAGCCCCTTCCCATAAAAATTCCTTTGGACGCGCGCGCCCCACACTTAATTTCAACAGCCAGTTAAACAGTCCCGCCACGGCAAACACCGGCACCGCGCCTAAAATATCCATAAAGCGGCGGCAATCCACCTTGCCGTACAGCCAGTTGTACAGCCACCAGGCAAACCCAGCGAGCAAGCACACACCTGCCTGCAGACTACCCTTGCCCAGCTCACCGATAAGCCGCATCACAAAGTTAAAGTTCTGGGTGTAATTTTCATTCAGCCATACCTGAATCGCCACATCGATGCCAGTACCCCACAGCAGTACGCCAAGCGCCATCCCCCACACCACCAGTGTCAGCGGGCCCATCAGGGCATATCTCAAAGGGCGCAGGTGTGCAGAAAGGTTCATTGCGGGTTTTATACCTGATAGCCACTCGGAGAGCCACCCGACACCTTGGGTTATTCCGGTATAAACGCCCATCCCGCAGGCAGTTACCCCCACCGGTACGAAGGGCATAGGCATCTGCTAACCTTCCATGCTATAAGCTCCGCCATGGCCAAAAAATATCACGCAACGTCCCTTCAGTATTCCACCGGAAACATGCTTGCCCGCCTGATGCGGCATTACTTGTGGCAACACAAGCGCGACCTTCTGTGGGCGGGTATCTCCATGGTGATCATCGCCGGCGCCCTTGCCATGCAGGCGCACCTCATCCAGCCGCTGTTCGACAAAGGTCTTATCTCCGGGCGCATCGGTGTCATCAATACAGTGATCTTCACCATCGTCGGCCTCACCGTCATCCGCGGCATCGCCACCTATTACCAGTCCTATTTCATGGAAAGCGTCGGCCAGCGCATCGTCGCATCGCTGCAAGAACAGATGTACACCCGCACATTGGGCCAAAGCCTGTCGTTCTTTGCCGAACACCCCACCGGCACCATCACCAGCCGCTTTATTTCCGACCTCCAGCGCCTCAAATACGCCGTTACCCAGATCTTCAGCTCGGGCCTGCGCGACAGCGGCACCATCATCGGCCTCTTTGCCAACATGCTGGTGCAGGATATCAAACTAACCCTGCTGACCATGCTGATCATTCCGCTAACCATCATTCCGGTGCGCCGCTTCGGCCGCCTCACCCGCAAGTACAGCCGCGTGAACCAGGAAAGCACGGCACGCATGGCCCACCACCTGTCGCAGACGCTGATCAACATCCGCCAGGTACAAAGCTACACGCAGGAAAAAACCGAGATCAAGCGTATGGGCCAACGCATCAACGAAGTGCTGGACAGCACCCTGCGCGCCGTCCGCATCCGCGCCGCATCATCCCCGGTGGTCGAACTTATCGGTACGGTCATCATTGCCGCCATCATGCTTTATGCCGGTCAACGCATTGCCGAGGGCACCCTCACCACCGGGTCCTTCGCCAGTTTCATGGCGTCCCTGGTCATGCTCAGCCGCCCGCTCAAAGGCATCACCAATCTCAACAACAACCTGCAAGAAGGTCTGGCCGCGGCCCAGCGCGCATTCGAAGTGATCGACGCCCCCCTCAGCCTCACCGACACCCCCGGTGCCACCGCACTCACCGTCAAAAAGGGCGCCATTCGCTTCAGCGAGGTCAACCTTACCTACGCCGACGGTACCAACGCCCTCACCGACATTAATCTCAACGTCCCCGCCGGTCATACCGTGGCCTTTGTCGGCCCGTCGGGTGCCGGTAAAACCTCGTTGCTGAACCTGCTGCCACGTTTTTACGATATCTCGCACGGCCATATCAGTATCGACGGTCACGACACAGCAAAAGCTACGCTCAAATCGCTGCGCAGCCATATCGCCATGGTCACGCAAGAGGTCGCGGTGTTCGACGAAACCGTCGCCGCCAACATCGCCTACGGCAACCCCAAGGCCTCGCAGGCCACCATCGAAGCCGCTGCCAAGGCCGCCTCGGCCCACAGTTTTATCACCAACCTGCCGGACGGTTACCAGACCGTGCTCGGCGAAGGCGGTCTCAAACTGTCGGGCGGCCAGAAACAACGCCTCGCCATCGCCCGCGCGATTCTGAAGAACGCCCCGATCCTGCTGCTGGACGAAGCCACCGCCGCCCTCGACACTGCATCGGAAAAAGACGTCCAGAAAGCCCTCCAGAAGCTGTCTGAGAACCGCACCACGCTCATCGTGGCGCACCGCCTCTCCACCATCGCCCATGCCGACACCATCGTGGTGCTGGACGGCGGTAAGATCGTCGAGCAGGGCAACCACGCCGCACTGCTGAAAAAGCGCGGTCTCTACCACAAGCTCTGGAGCATGCAGGCCACCGCCGAAGACCTTGCAGCCTAAGCCCCAAGCCTAAGCGCACACACCAACCTAAATGCCACACAACCCCGCCCAACCGGCGGGGCAAACCTTTCCATCCTCTGTCACTCCGTTAAACTGGCCAGAACCAAGGAAAGACTCCCTCATGGCCCCGCGCAAACCGGTCGTTACCAAACCGACTGCCAAAACCAAGACCACCGCCAAGCCTGCCGCCCGCAAGGCCGTCGCTCCGGCTGTGGCCACACCGGTTGCCATGCCTGAAACCGCATCCTGCTGCTGCGCCACGTCCACCACCAGCCGCCTGTGCGCGCTCCTGAACGAATGCCCGCTCGGCAAACACATCTGCACCCGCAGCTTCTGGGCATCGTCCGTGGTTGCTTTCATCATGCTGTTCATCACCGACTGGCTGGTCAACAACCATATGCTGATGGCCGATTATGTCGCTACCTCTGCCTTCTGGCGCACCGAGGGCGATATCCGCACCGGTCTGCTGATCACAACCCAGGCCGTCACCGCCTTGGCCTATGCCGCCATCATCCTCGGCATGGGTCACGCCGCCCGCTGGTGGGGCGCCACCATCAGCGGCGTGGTCGCCTCTGTGCCGGTCGCCATGGTCTCGGTCAACACCTACGCCATGATGCCCTTCGCCGAAACCGATATTCCCGCGGCCTGGGCCGCAACCGCTCTCGTACAGGGTGCTCTGGTCGGCATCGCCATCTGCGCCGCCCTCAAAGCGGCCCGCGCACCAGAGACACACCCCTGCGGCGACACCTGCGGCTGCACCAAACCCTAACCCTTGCACCGGCGGACAGAACGCGCTAAACGCTCAACGCGTATGAAGAAAATCACCCGCCACCCGCTGTTCCAGAAAGCCCTGATCAACCTTGCCGCCGCGTATGCATGGTTGGTGTTTGCAACCAGCCGTGTTCAGGTCATTCAATCCTTGCCTGCCGTAGCAACCACGTCACCCGTGGTCTTCGCCCTGTGGCACCAGCAGATCGCCTTTACCCCCATCCTGATGCGCCAGACGCGCCGTCCGTTATTGGCATTGATGTCGGCCAGCCGCGATGGCACCGCCATCCGCCTCCTTGCCGCCAAATTCGACATTCAGGCCGCTATCGGTTCAAGCCACCGCGGTGCGCTCTCCGGCACGCGCAACCTCCTCCGCGCCGCCCGCACCGGCCACAATCTGATGATCACGCCGGACGGTCCGCGCGGCCCGGCCCGCAAAGCCAAACAAGGCGCGACCGAGGTCTCGCGCCTCACCGGCCTGCCCTTGGTCCCCTGCGCGGTCTGGAGCAGCCGCGGCAAAAGCTTCACCAGCTGGGATGCCTTCCGTCTGCCCTATCCCTTCGCCCGTATCACGCTGGCCGTCGGCACACCTCTTGAGGACGCCACGCCACACTCCCTCGCACAGGCGCTGAATACGCTCACCGCGCAGGCACAAGCCGCCGCCGGAGATATTGCGCAACAGGCAGCAACCAACTAGGTTTCCCTTCATGGCTCTTTTCATTTACCGACTGCTCAAGGTTCTGCTGTTCCCCGTCATTTTCACCGTGCTGATGTGGCGTGGCTTCCGTGGCCGTGAAGACCGCGACAACTTCGCCGAACGTCGTGGCTTTGCGTCGCAGGAACGTCCGGCAGGTCCGCTGCTCTGGATTCATGGCGCCAGCGTGGGCGAGGTTATCAGCACCCAGCCGGTGCTGCGCGCCCTGCGTCACCGCCAGCCGAACCTCAACCTGCTGCTCACCTCCGGCACCATGACCGGCCGCCGCATGCTGATGAAGATCTCCGCCGGCCTGCCCGGCACCGGCACCACCTGCGTGCAGTATGTGCCGCTCGACACCCAGGCTGCCACCACCCGCTTCCTTGCCCACTGGAAACCATCGGTCAGCGTCTTTACCGAGAGCGACTTCTGGCCGGAACTCCTCTCCAAAGCCCCCAATCCGGTGCTTCTCAACGGCCGCATCTCCGACCGTTCCTGGCCTAAGTACAAACGCTACAGTTGGTTCTTCCGTCCGCTCATCAGCCGCTTCACGCTAGTGCTGGCACAACGTAAAACCGATGCCGAGCGCATCGCCGCCCTCGGCGCCAAAAACGTGGTCGTCGCCGGCAACCTGAAGTTCGACGCCGACCCGCTGCCGGTCGATGCCGCCCAGCTTGAAAAGTTCATTGCCGCCCTGCAAGAGCGTCCGGTGCTGGTCGCTGGCTCCACCCACCCCGGCGAAGAAGCGCAGCTTGCGCAGATGCACATGAATCTCAAACCGGCCATTCCCAACCTGCTGACCATCATCGTGCCACGCCACCCGCACCGCGGCACACAGGCCGCCAACGAGGTCGCGCGCTTTACCAAGGCCATCAAACGTCGCGGTCTGGGCGAAATGCCGGTACTCGGCGGCAACCGCCACACCGATATCTACATCGCTGACAGCCTTGGCGAACTGGGCCTCTGGTACCGTCTGGCCTCTGTCGCCATCATCGGCGGCAGCCTGATCAAGCACGGTGGGCACAACCCGCTGGAACCGCTCAAACTCGGCGTTCCCACTCTCACCGGCCCGCATATGTTCAACTTCCAGGATATGCTGCCCGCGCTGGTCGAAGCCAAACTGGTGAAGATCGAACCGGATCTGGCCACACTCACAGGTACCGTGCGCAAGCTGCTCACCAGCCAGCCGGAGCTGGATGCCGCGCAGAATCATATTATGACTGTCATGCCGAGCTTCGCAGGCCCTACCCAAACCACCTGCGAGCAGCTCATCAACATGCTGCCGATGGCCTAAGCGAAACCTGACGCCAGCTTACGTACCCGCATAATCTGCTGGACAAGCCGCGCGAACGCACCCCACACTCGCCTCATGTTCGCTCCTGCCTTCTGGTACAAAAAAACGCCGTCCCTCACCGCCTACGCCCTGTGGCCGGTCGCCGCACTCTATGCCGCAGGTGCTACCCTGCACGGTAAACTCCGCGCCAAGCATCCGTACTTCGCCGGGGTACCGGTCATCAGTGTCGGCAATCTGGTGGTCGGCGGTGCCGGTAAAACCCCGGTGGTGCAGTGGCTCGCCGCGCATTATGCCTCCCAGGGCCATCAGGTCGCCATTTTAAGCCGTGGTTACGGTGGTCAGGCCACCCAACCCATGCGCGTGTCCGAACGCTTCCATACGGCGCAAGAAGTCGGCGACGAACCCCTCGCCCTTGCCCGTCACTTCGTCGGCCAGTCGGTCACGATCTGGGTCGGGCGCAACCGGGCTGCGGTCGCCCGCCGTGCCGAAGAAGCCGGTGCCACATTGCTGATTCTCGACGACGGCTTCCAGCGCCGCGATGTTGCCCGTACCTGCGATATTCTGGTCATCAACGGCCAGACCGAAAGCCCGTGGGGCAACGGCCTCACATTACCCGCAGGCCCGTTGCGCGAACCTCTTAAGCACCGCAGCCGCGCCCACTTCGCTATCGTCCTGAACGAGCCGGAAAGCGGCACGCTGCCCTATTACGGCCTGCCCGCCTACCGCCTGCAAACCCAACTGACCGAAGCCAGCCTCGCACCGTTGCACGGCAAACCGCTGGTGGCGTTTGCCGGTCTGGCGCACCCCGAAAAGTTCATGAAGAGCCTCGCCGCAAACGGCCTGAAACTCGCTGCCGCCATCGCCTTCCCGGATCATCACGCCTACACGCCCAAAAATCTCACCTATCTCAAACAGCGCGCCGCCGAGGCCAAAGGCATCCTCGTCACCACTACCAAAGACGCCGCCAAACTCCCGCAGGGCTTCGCGTATGTGGTCGAGCAAACCCTCACCGGCCCCCAGCAAACCGATATCCTCACCGACATCGACCAGCGCCTCACCGCCGTTTAACCAAAAACCGCCCAAAGGCGGTTTTTTCAACATCTGTTCTTTCCAGCACAAAGCCCAAGATAAGGCTGCCGCACCTCGGCTGAATCCGGCGGGATGCATTGGAGTGTTTTGGCATGGCGCGGTGTACAAGCAAAAGCATACATAAGCCAGGCCAAAACGCTTCAAGGCGCCCGTCCGGTTCGGCCGAACTACTCCGTTGTAGCTTTCCAGAAGTAGCCTAATATCCAATCCAGCGCGAACAGCAGAACGCCCCCCAACACACCCAAAATCATATACGTCATCCCGCCACCACCCAGGTAAGCTCCGGCCGCCACGCCGAACGCCGCGGGCCACAACTTGGCCAACGCCATACCAAGCCCTAACAAAATCCCCAGACGCATACCTTCCAGCACGCCACCGCTGGCCAAGCCCAGCAAGACACCGCCGCAGACGTGGGCCACGGCCCAGAACACCGGCAGGAACGCCACCACACCACCAATCGCGTAATACACGTACGGGTGTACTTCAAACCCGTAGCCGTTGCCGTTATCGTAAAAATAGTTGGCGGCCACCGCCGTCACCAGCAACATGACCAGAATATTCATCATCCAGCGGAACATCGGGGGAGCCTCCTTAAACCTTATCGCAGCGCGCGTTTACTTGCGTACCCACAAGATAGGGTCAATCGGTATATTTTTCCAGTACATTCCCCAGTGCAGGTGCGGCCCGCTGCTGCGGCCAGTGGTACCGACCTTGCCGATAACATCGCCCGCTTTCACTTCATCGCCTACCTTCACGTCCATTTCCGACATATGCGCGTACACACTCGTCACCGCACCGCCATGGTCCAGCATCACTAAATTCCCGCTCATGAAGGTATCGCGCGCCAGACGCACGATGCCGTCGGCCGGCGCCTTGATCGGCGTGCCGGTCTTGGCCGCCAGGTCATGGCCACGGTGCCAGCTGCGCTCGGTGCCGTTGTACGTGCGGCGGCTGCCGAATACCCCGCTGGTCGGCGCCGTGATCGGCAAGATCCAGTCCTGCGTAAACCCGTCACGCCAGCGGGCACCGGCCTCGGCCTTGTCGCGTGCGGCCTTGGTCGCGACGTTATCTTCGGCTACACGCTTTTCCTGCACGGGGTCGGGCGTCACGGTGCCCTGCGGCACCTTGGTGACGTTCTGGGTCACATAGGTCCGCGGTTTCAAGTTCAGCACAGTCTCCTTGCAGTTCTGTCCACCACATACGGTCAGTACCTGCTTCAACGCCGCGTTGCGGTCAAACCCGACCACGATCTCACCCTTCGGCCCGACCACAATGCTGTCCTTACCCAGCTTGACCGTGCTGTCAGGCGCCACACGCGCCACGTAAAACCCGCCGGGCTGCAGGTTCTGATGGATCACCTGCGGTGCTGCGAAAACCGCCCCTGAGGCCATCATACATCCCATCACCATCATCATCTGCTTCATGCCAGGGTCCCTTCCCGTTGTCCGTCTTTAAAATGAATCGTCATCGCCCCCGCCTCGGCGTTCGCACTGCGCAGTGGCTGGCCGTCGCGCGTCAGGTACACATAGCCGCGCGCCAGCGGTACATCGGGGCCGTGGGCCGCCAACACCCGCGCCATCGCCTCCAGCCGTTCACGGGCTAAATTCACGCGCTGCGGCACCAGCTTACGCAAACGCTCATCCAGTTCGCCCAGGCGCTGACCGGCCTGCACTACCTGGCGCCGCGGATCCGGCAATAAACGCTGCATATACGCCAAACGCTGACGCAACTCCGCAATCTGCCCCACCATCGTCTGGCGCATGCGGCGCTGGGTCAGTGTCAATCCATACAGAAGATCCTCCCGCACCGGCACCACCATCTCCGCCGCCGCACTCGGTGTAGGCGCACGTATGTCCGCCGCAAAATCGCACAGCGTCACATCCGGTTCGTGGCCCACCCCGCTCACTACCGGTATGGCACTGCCCGCCACCGCCCGCACCACCACCTCGGCATTGAACGGCATCAGGTCTTCAAAACTCCCCCCGCCGCGGGCCACAATCAACACATCCGGCCGCGTCGCATCCGGCAGCGCATTAAAGCCTTCAATCGCCGCCGCCACCTGTTCCGCCGCGCCTGTGCCCTGCACCGCAACCGGCCACAGCACCACCTCACGCGGACACCGGTCCGCGATCCGGTGCAGCATATCCTGTATTACTGCCCCGGTCGGGCTGGTGATGATCCCGATGCGCTTGGGCAGCAGCGGTATCGCGCGCTTCTCACTGGCATCAAACAACCCTTCGGCCATCAGGCGCTGCTTTAGCTCTTCCAGTTGCTGCATCAGCGCGCCAAGCCCTGCAGGCTCCATGCTGTCAGCCAAAATCTGGTAACTGCTGCGCTGGGCATAGGTGGTCAGTTTACCCTTCACCACCACCAGTGTGCCGTTGGCGGGTACTTTGGCCCACCGGGACACCGTGCTGCGCCACGCCACACCGTTGATCACGGCGCCCGCATCCTTGATGTCGAAGTAAAAATGCCCGCTGGAATGCAGCTTGCCGCCGCTGATCTCACCCTGCACCACCACACTGCCAAAGCCCGCTTCCACACGGGCTTTCACCTTGGCCGCCAGCTCGGTTACGGTCCATACCGGCAAGACCGCCGGAGCAACGTCCAGCTCAACCTCATCCGGTACGTCGAATAAATCCCGCATTATTCGGCGTCCAGCGCCTCTTTGTCACCGACGATCACCAACGCCGCATCTTCAGGTCGGATCAAACGCTGCGCCACGCGCTGCACATCTTCCTTGGTCACGGCGGCGATCTTCTTCGGCCAATCGGTCAGATACTCCTTCGGCAGGCTCTCACTCTGCATCATCGCGATCATGTTCAGCAGCTTGGCGTTGCTGTCCAAACGCAGCGGGAAGCTCCCGATCAGATACGCCTTGGCATCCGCCAGTTCCTCATCGCCCACCGGTTCTTCACGGATGGTCTTCAGATGCGTGCGCACCAGACCAAGTGCTTTGGTCACATTGGCATTGCCGGTGGCAAAACTGATGTAGAACATCCCGTTATGCGGCAGTGGCGCGTTCACGCTGTTAATGCCGTACACAAGGCCGTGCTTCTCACGCACATCCAGGCCCAGGCGGCTGGTCAGCACGTTGCCACCCAGCATTTCATTCATCACCAGCATCGCGTAAAAATCCGGGTCGGTACGCGGCAAGCCCAGGTGGCCGAACAGCACGGTCGCCTGCGGCACCTCCATCTGCTTCTTCACCAGTTGCGGTGTGGTCGGGCTGGGCACGGCATCAATCGCATACCGCACGTCACCGGCCGGTAAATCCCCCAGCACTTTGTCCAGCAGGCGGCTCACATCCTTGGCCGAGATATCACCCACCACGGCAATGCGCAGGTTGGCCTTGGTAAAATAACGGTCGTGCCAGGCACGCGCATCGGCCTCATTCAGGCTCGCCACCGTGGTCAGGGTACCGTCACCGCCATTGGCGTAAGCGTGGTCGCCATACACGGCCGGGCGGAACAGACGCCACGCCACGGTACTCGGATCTTCATCCCCCTGACGGATATCCGCCAGCAACGCATCGCGCATGCGGGCCACGGCATCGGCGTCATAACGCGGCGCATTCACGGCCAGGCCCATCAGCTCAAACGCACGTTCCTTGTGCTCGCTCAAGGTGGTCAGATTGATCCCGAAATCCTGCATATCGGTATTCGCGCCAAAACGGGCACCAATAGCGTCCAGTTCTTCACGGAAGGCCTTGGCGTCGTACTCACCGGCACCTTCATCGGTCAGCGCGGCGGTAAACTGGGCCACACCCTGCTTGTCCTTGTGTTCCAGCATGGCACCGGCTCTAAAATTAAGCTCCACCGCCACCATCGGCAGTTCCGGGGCATTGATCAGCCATACATGCAGCCCTTTCGGGGTGACGATGTCCTGAATCTTGCTGCTGTCAAATCCGCCGGAAACCGCGGCCTGCGTCTGGTCTTGGGTCATGCTTTTCTCGCTTACATTAAGGGGAGTTGTCGGGGCGCAGGCGCTCATCGCCCAACCTGCTGCAGCCATCAGTACGCCCGCCGTCAGGCCACGCACTTTGTTGCTATGTGTTTTTATCATTCGGTAACCCCCGTTTACCGGCGCATCCTAGCCCGAAATAAGGCTCCGAGGCAATCTTAAGCGGCACCCACAGCAACCAAAATAGCGCCAGCAAGAAGAAGTACCCCACCCCACCAGTTCGTACGCTCGTTATGCGCGTAATAACCATGGATCGCCAGCCACAGTGCCGAAAGCATCGTAATCGCCCCCACATACCCAGGGTTGGGCGCTAATGCCAATGCCAGCAGAAACACACTCAGGCTCACCATCAGAATCGCCCCGAACAGCGCACTCAACAGCACCTCGCGCCGGGTCGGTACAAAGCGCCGGGTCATCATCAAACCCACCGCACAGCCGATGCTATTCGTCATGGCCAGAAACGCCGTGGCACTGCCCACCACGCGCCACACATCACCGCTCGGCGCCTCCAGCGCATATTTAGCCACCACATCCCCGATCGCCAGCAGCACCGCCACCGGCACGATCGCCAAAATCGCCGCCTTGCTGGCATCGTTCCGGCGCAGATGCGTAAACGCATAAACGCACGCGGCAAAGCCCGCCGCCACCAGCACACCGCGCCACGGCACCGCCGCCAGCAGCGTCACACTCGCCGGGTCCAGCAGGCCCCACAGCACAAACCCCAGCAGCATTTTCATCGGAATATACAGCGCGGTCAGCCGCCCGCCATGCTTGGCCGCAGCATCAAACAAAAGCTTGTCAGAGAGCGCCAGCAGCACCCCCATCGCCAGCGCAATCATATAAAACGCCGGCGTCTCCGGCCACGGCAATACCAGATACGATGCCACCGCCAGCGGCGCCACACCCAGCCAGCGCAGCACGACAAGCTTGCCGCCATCCACCTTGGCATAATGGTTGAACCCGACGATCACCGCCCCGCAAAAACTGAACACCAGCGCCAGAACAGGCCACAGCGGAAAAGCAGATGGCAGATCCATTACGACACCAGATACATCAGGATGATTGCCGCCGCGACGACCACAGTCCCGGCCATCGGGTTGGCGTCGTCCTTAATGCCCGCATAGCGGTGGTACACCAGCAGCCACACCGGCGTGAGCATGATCACCATGCTCGCATAGGCTGGGCTGGGCGCCAGTACCAGCGCCATGAAGAAGCACACCTGATTCCCCATCTGCCCCAACGCCGCACGGAACGCACTGGTCACCAGTTTCGGCGTGTAAAACGGCAGTTCCGGCTTGGGGCGGAACGGATAGATCATCAGACTGACCAGCGAACTGGTCGCGGTCATCAGGAACAGGAAGATCAGCAAACGCTGGTGCAGCACCTCCGGCGTAATGCTCAAACGCGCCAGAATATCGCCCACACCGTACAGCACCACAATCGGCATCACCGCGCGGAAACTGCTCCAGCTCACGTCGTTCTTGCGAAACTCCGCCAGCGCCGCGATCATGGTGCCAAGGCACACCATCACACCCATCGTCACCAGCGGTTTGTCCATCACATGGTGGCGCGCCACGGGATCGATGATCGCCCACAGCACAAACACCAGCACGGCCTTCAGCGGCACGTACAGAATCGCCACACGGCCATTGTGCTTGTTGGCCAGGTCGTTCTGAATGGTAAAACCGACGATCATCGACACCCCGCCGAAGAACGCCACGGCATAGAACGACCAGTCCGTCGGCCACGGGTTAAGAAGCGTCAGCGGCAACCAGAATCCCGCCGTCATCGCCGAGCGCCAGAAGTTCAGCCGGAACCCCTCCTGCCGCGCACGGCGGTTCACTTCCACGTTCTGGGCAGCAAGCAGGCTGCTGGCAAGGGCCAGTACAAGCCACAGCCACGGCCAGGTCAGCACGGGCAGGTCAAGAGAATCGGGCACGGTATGGGTCTTTCCACTAAAAAAGGGGCTGAAGCACAGGCTTCATCCCCTCTTTGTAGCAGCGAAACGGCCGGTTACCTACTGATCTTTGGTCACCTTCAGTTTTCCAAGCTGGGCGGTGTTGCCCGCCAGCACGGCCAGCGTGCGGCTTTCGGGTTTAAGGTACTTCCGCGCCAGCGCATTCACGTCAGCCACGGTCAGGTCTTCCAGCTCATCCTGCCAGCTATTGAAGTCCGCGATCTTGCCACCCACGGTCACCCACATACCCAGGCGGTACAGGCTCGTGAACGGATCATCACGGGCATAAATTTCATCCGCCTTCAGGCTCACCTTGGCGCGCTCCAGCTCGGCATCGGTCACGCCGTTGGCCAGCAGCTCATCCACCAGCTTCTGCACGGCGTCACCAATCTTATCCGCCGGCACGGTCTCCTTCGGCTGAACCGACAGGTCAAACGTACTTTCCCCCGCACGCACCACGTCGTACTGCGCGCTGGCGCTGTCGGCGAGCTGCTGCTTCACCACCAGCTCCTGATACAGACGCGCGGTCGAGCCGCCGCCTAAGATCTCGGCCAGCACCCACAAACCGGTCGCTTCACCCTTCACAACCGGTGCACCGGCCACGCCCTGAAACTGGCTCGGCGTGCGGTACATCGCGGTCCAGCTCGCCACCTGCACCTGCGGATCAATCTTGATGTACTCCAGCGGCGTGCTGCGCAGCGGTTCCACCGGCACCACACGGGCGGGCACGTTCTCGCGGGCCAAACGTCCGTAGTACTTCTCTGCCAGCGGCTTCACCTGCTCGGCGGTCACATTCCCCACCAGGATCAGCGTCGCGTTGTTCGGCGCATAGTGGGTCTTGTACCAGTCGATGGCGTCTTCAAACGTGTAGCCCTGAATATCCGCACCCCATCCAATGATCGGGTGACCATAAGTATGGTGAATGTAATGGCGACGCATCACCTGTTCAAAAAAGCGGTCGCTCGGGTCGCTGTCGGTGCGCAGTTTGCGCTCTTCCGCCACCACATTGCGCTCGGGCTGGAACACCGCATCCGAAAGCTGCAGGTTCTCCATACGGTCGCTCTCAATGTCCATCATCGGCTCAAGCTCGGTTACCGGAATCTTCTCGTAGTAGGCCGTAAAATCGTAGCTGGTGAAGGCGTTCAGCACACCGCCCTTACGCTGCACCATCTTGTCCATCACACCCGCCGGGTAGGTCTTGGTGCCCTTGAACATCAGGTGTTCGGTCATGTGGGCCAGGCCGGTTTTGCCGGGTTTTTCGTCCATGCTGCCCACGTTGTACCACACGCTGTGGGTTACCACCGGTGCACGGCCGTCATGCACCACCACCACCTTCATACCGTTCTCAAGCGTAAAATCCTGAATATCCATCTCAGCGTATCCTTTATTCGCAAATGTCATGCTTCCCAGCAGCAGCAGGGCGCCCATGGCGCCCCGCATGCCGAAATTCAAGCCGAAGCTCATAGCCGCGTCTACTCGTCGTCCGACTGTCCGCCGAACCAGCGGCCGAACAGGCCCTTCTTGGCCTTGGCCTCTTCACGGGCCTGCAGTTCTTCAGGCGTGACCACACGCAGATCTTCGCGCACGCTCGGGTCAGCAACCACGCCTACCTGCTGGCTGGTCTGCTTCACAAGCCAGTCGTCACCGGCCGGAACAGCCCCAGCCGACGGCGCCACAGCGGTTGCACTCACACCGGTGATCAGGCTCTGGGCTTCCACGGTCTTCTGGGCGCGCAGCACGCTTTCATAATCGGCGGCTTCACGGGGCGGACGCAATTCATACTGCGGCGGCAGCGCCAGCGTCGGGCCATCGATAACCTGCGTTTCATCCGGCAGGCTTTTGCCCATCAGTTTACCGGCACTGTTGCCGCAGGCTGCCAGCAGCAACGCTGTTGCCACCATGGCTATCTGCACTTTACGCATGAGAGGAATCCCCTTTTCTTGAAACTGGTTTATTGAGCGCAATACTAAGCACGTTGCCGCCAGCTGTCCAGCAGCAGCATCACCACACCTACCGTAATCGCGGCATCGGCGATATTGAACGTGAACGGGAACATCCCGTTCGGATTGAACAGTAGAAAGTCAACGACCGCACCATGCTGCACGCGGTCTACCACGTTGCCAACGGCACCGCCGATCAACATACCGAGACCCCACTGGTGCATCCAGCGCGTGCTTTCGCCCAGCCAGTGAACGAACCAGACGCACGCAGCGACCGCCACAGCACCTAATACCCACGGTCCCCAGGCCACGTCATTGAGCAATGAAAAACTCATGCCCCGGTTCCACGCGAACCGGAATCCCACCTCACCCGGCACCAGCCACAACGGCAATGTACCGGCGGTTTCAGCAGCCAGCGCCCAGGCCTTGCTGGCATAGTCCAGCAGCAGCGCCACTAGCGCCACAGCCAGACCACTCTGGCGCACCATCAGATAGGCCTTCATCTTAGTCGCGTGCATCGTCATCGTCCTCTTCGGCTTCTTCAATAATCTCGGGCAGATACACGATCGGAACAGAGGTCTTCATACCCTCCGGTACTTCGGGAAAGATCTGCGCCATGCTCACGGTACTGGTCTTGTCCACCACCTGCATGGTCTCCGCGCTCCAGCGGCCGTATTCATCACCGATGAGCGCATCCAGATCACGCTCAATGCCGCGCGTCGCCACGTAAAAATTCTCGCCCAGTTCTTCCACGTAGGTGTCATGCGCCTGGTCAAGCAGCAGCATGGCGCTGCCCAGCAGCTCCAGCGCGCTGTCGTCGTCCACGTCAAAACTGCGGGCGATCTCGGCCCACTCCGCCATCATTTCACGGTCCACCGGCAGGTCAAAGGTCAGGCCGTCCCCGCTTTCCGAAAGTTCGGTCTGCGCTTCCGCAATGGCGCGCTCGGGGTGCCAGCCGCTTAATGTGGAAAGCTCGCCGATCTGATAATGCGGCATCATTTCCACGCCGCGCGCATCGCGTACCTGCACCACCACAAGGCGGCACTTTTTGGCACGCACGGCCATCAGCCAGCGCCAGTGCCAGTAGGCATGCTCCATGGCTTCGCCCACGGCACGTGCCAGCGCGGCATCATCAGCTTCTTCCCAGCCTTTCAGGCAGATCTCCAATACGCGGGAGGGCAGGAAGACTTCCTTCGTTTCAATCTCGGGTGCCAAAACCTAAGCGGCTCCTTGTTGGGTTTTGCGGTCTGCAACGGCTTCGTCACAGCGCAAGCATAGGCCGGATTGCTCCACCTTCCCATAGTAACGCCAGCAACGTGGGCACTTATGTCCATCATGTTTGGCCACGCGCAAATCTGAACCTGTGTTCACACGGCTCACACCCAGCACTTCGCGCACCAGTTCGGCATCCGTACCCGCATCGGCCACGGTAACATCCGCCTCGGTATTGGCCCCGATGCCACCGGCCGCACGCAGCTTTTCAAGCTCGCTGTTCACAGCATCGCGCATGTCAAACAGCGCATTCCAGCGGCTGGTATCCACCGTCACCTCCGGCACAGTCTGGAAACGCTCCAGATGCACGCATGCGCTTTCACCATAACGCTCGCGCCAGGCTTCATCAGTGGTGAACGGCATCACCGGCGCCAGATGCGTCACCAGACCACGGAACACCTGCACCAGCACGGCCAGCGTCGCGGTGCGAGTCGGGCTGGTCGCGGCGTCGCAGTACAAGACGTCCTTGCGCACATCAAAGTAGAAGTTCGATAGCTCGGTACCGCAGAACTCATACAGCGCGCGGTAACCCTTATGGAACTGGTACGCATCGTAATGCGCGCGTACCTCACCTAGCACGGTACCCAGGCGGTGCAGCATGTAACGCTCCAGCTCCGGCAAGGCCTGCACATCAAGCGGCATATCCTCAACACCGTTCAGGGTGCCCAGCAGCCAGCGGAAGGTATTGCGGAAACGACGGTACGCATCGGCCATGGAATCCATGATCTGCGGGCTGTAACGGATGTCCTCGCTGTAGTCGGTCGATGCCACCCACAGACGGATGATATCCATCCCGTACTTTTCCATCAGCTGGTGCGGCTCAACGCCGTTGCCCAGGCTCTTGGAGAACTTACGGCCTTCACCGTCCACCACAAAACCGCTGGTCACCACGTTCTCATACGGTGCATCGCCATAATTGGCCACGCTGGTCAGCAGCGCCGAGTGGAACCACCCGCGGTGCTGGTCAGAGCCTTCCTGATACAGATCGGCCGGACGCTTGCCGTCTTCGCGGTGGAAACGCTGCCCCTCGCCGCTCTCGGCACGCAGCACGTGGGCATGAGACGTCCCGCTGTCGAACCACACATCCAGAATATCCGTCACCGGCTCCACATCGGCCACGGTCAGGCCACGGCTTTCCAGCCAGTTGGCCGGGAAGAGTTCTGCCACACGGCCGCTTTCGATGCGGCTGTCCCACGCATCAATGGTCTCGGCTTCAATCAGCTTGGCCACATGCTCAAATACGGCCGGGTCGGTCACCAGACCCTCCGTCACGCCGTCAATGCCGGTCTTCTTGACCATGAAGATCGTGATCGGCACACCCCACGCACGCTGACGGGAAATACACCAGTCCGGGCGGTTCTCGATCATGCTGCCGATGCGGTTCATGCCGTACTCCGGCACCCAGTTCACCTTGCGGGCCTCATGGCCTTTGCCGTCCTTGCCGTAGATGCGTGCCAGGCTGGCATCGCGCAGCGAAATTTCCAGCTCCGGCTGCTCGGCGATCAAACCCTTGATCGGTTTGTCCAGCGTCACGAACCACTGCTCGGTGGTGCGGAAGATCAGCTTTTCTTTGGAGCGCCAACTCACCGGGTAACTGTGCTGGAAGTCCTTGGCGGACAACAAACGGCCATTCGCTTCAAGCTCCGCCAGAATCTTCTTCTGCATCGGCCAGATAAGCTGACCCTCGATGCTCTCACCGGTCACGGGCAGATTGGGCGTACCCTTCACGTACTTGCCGGCACCATCCACCGGACAGACAAGCTCCAGCCCGAACTGCTTGCCGATCTGGAAATCTTCCGCGCCGTGCGCCGGTGCAATATGCACCAAACCGGTCCCGGCATCAGTGGTCACATGGAAGCCCTCAACAACAGGCTGCAAGGTGTCATACAGCGGGTGCTTGTACTGCCAGCCCACCAGCTGTTCACCGCTGCGGGTTTCCATCTCTTGCGGCAACACACGTCCCACGGCACCACGGAAGCTGTCCGCAAGCTCTTTGGCTACCCAGAACGACTCATCAGCCGTACCCAGACGCACATACGTCTCATCCACCTTCACCGCCACAGCCCGGTTGGCCGGCAGCGTCCACGGCGTGGTGGTCCAGATCACCAGATGCTCATTATCCCGACCGACGATCGGCAGGGCCACATACACAGCCGTGCTGGTCACGTCCTTATACTCAACTTCCGCTTCCGCCATGGCGGTCTCTTCGGCCCAGCTCCACTGGGTGCTGCGCAGGTTCTTCTCTACCAGACCACGTGCCACCAGCTTGCCCAGCTCGCGCACAATCCCGGCTTCGTTCTTCGGCGCCATCGTCAGGTAAGGGTGTTCCCAGTCGCCAAGGGCCCCAAAGCGCTGCCAATCGGCCTTCTGCACGTCCACCCACTTCTGGGCGTAGGCACGGCAGCGCGCGCGCAGTTCGGTCTTGGAAATATCATGCTTGCTCTTGCCCTCGGCGCGCAAATCCTGCTCCACCTTCCACTCGATCGGCAGACCGTGGCAGTCCCAGCCCGGCGCATACGGGCTGTAAAAACCGGCCATGAATTTGCTGCGCACCACAAAATCCTTCAGGGTGTAGGTCAGCGCGTGACCCATGTGCATGCGGCCGTTGGCATAGGGCGGGCCTAAGTGAACGATATACACCGGCGCCTTTTCCGCCAGACGCGTGCGGCACAGTTCGTTGTAAACATCGTTGTCCAGCCAGCGCTGTACCCAGCCCGGCTCACGCTGGGCAAGCCCGGCGCGCATCGGAAACTCCGTCTTCGGCAGATGAAGCGTGTCGCTCCAGGCGTTCTGCTCGGGCTTTTCGGCTTTTTTACTCACAGCATTTAGGGCTTCGGACACGGGAAATTCTTTCGTCTACATCATCTGGGGTACATGTGGGATAGGCGCCAAACCTACCGAAAAAGCTGGCGTTTCGCAACCCCCTGTGGCAAAATAGGGACGTAAATACCAAGGACCATCCCGACATCATTCCGACCAGAGGAGGAACCGAAATGAATGTCTTTTCCCGCTTTCGTAAAATCACTGAAACCGGACCGCCATCCATGATCGTGAACCCGTTGATGAAGGCCGAACAGGCCGTCACACGCCAGCGACTGGAACGCCTGACCGACGACGAGCGACGCCTCATCAACGACGCCCTGGACATGCTGACATGGGAGGAACTGGAAACCCTTATTCCTGAATCCAATCTCAACCCGACATCCAAAGCCCGTATCGACATGGAAAATACGGTCTTTTACCTTCAGGACAAAGACGATGACGCCGCAAGAACAACGATCCGGCTGCTCCAGCAGCTTGGCCTGCACACCGCCACCTTTAAACGGCCGGACTTCCGCTTCGAAGGCCGCAAAGTCTAAAGGGAGCGTAAACGACTCGAGCTCACCACCCCGGCTTCATCCGTTAACAACGGTACAGCCAGGGTGGTGAATTCTGTCCGTGCCTTGAGGGTCGTCACATCACCCGCCGCCTTGTGCCCGAAACGGAAGTTCTCGCCCACACATACGCCTTTTGCGCAAAGCCAGCCCACCAGCACATCGTCCATAAACCGTGCAGGAGACCACCCCGCCACATCCAGACTGAAATCCACCACTGCCACACCGTCCACCTCGGCAAAGGCCAGACGCTGGGTCTTCTCCTCCAGCGTGGTCAGGCGCTTCAGCGGCACGTCGGGGCGCAGAATACTGCGCGGATGCGGCTCGAACGTCAGCACCACCAGCGGCAGGTGCCGCCACTGCGCTTCGGCCCGCGCCAGCGCCAGCAGGTGCCGGTGGCCTTCGTGCACGCCGTCAAAATTACCGATGGCCACCACACATCCACCCTCACAGGGCACACTTTGCGGAAAATGCACACGCCAGACCATACACATCACTCGTCATTGAAAGAAAAAAGAAAAAACTGGTGCCGGTGGTCAGACTCGAACTGACACTCCTCTCGGAATCGGATTTTGAATCCGACGCGTCTACCATTTCACCACACCGGCACCGGGTACGGATGTGCCAGAAAACGGAGCCTCTGGCAAGAGGCCCCGTGCACCGGGTTTTACAATCCCAGCTCGTCGGCCAGTTTTTCCGCCTCGGCCAGCCATACACCGGCACTGCTGGCAATCCCCGCTTCCCAGAATTCGCGGCTGTTGGGGTTAAGCCCGAACGGCTCCATCAGCTCCACCGCACTCTTGGTGCCCCCGGCCCGCAACAGGTCCAGATACAACGGCTCAAACCGGTCACCCAGCCGCGCACGCTGTGCCATCATGCTCTGCGTGAACAGTTCACCAAAGGCATAGGCATACACGTAGAACGATTCATAACTATAGAAGTGACTCACGTAGCACCACATGTTCTCAATGTCGGCATAGGTGAAAGTTTCCCCCTCCGGCCCATAGAAGCGCTTGGTCATCTCCATCCACAGACGCGAGTAATCCTCCTCCATCAGCTTGCCGTTCACGCGCTCGGCAAAAAACGCCTGCTCAAACTGAGAGAAACAGATCTGACGCACCACGGTGTTCATGAAGTCGTTGATCTTATCCATATACAGCGCCAGCTTCTCGGTCGGGTCGCTGAGCTGAGACATAAGACTTTCAAATGTCAGCATTTCCCCGAACACACTCGCGGTCTCGGCATACGGCATCGGCGCATGCCACGTCAGGCTGCTTTGCGCCTCCAGCGCCAGCAGGCCGTGTACGGCATGGCCCAATTCATGCGCCAGCGTCATCACGTCCCCCGCACTGCCCAGGTGGTTCAGCATCATATAGCTACGGTCATCCTTGTCCGGCAGCGCCACGGTATAATCAAACGCCCCGCCGCTCTTGTTCGGCACCGGCGGTGCATCCACCCACCCCTTTTTCGGGTCCAGTACGGTGTCCACCAAGGCACCCAAGGTCGGCGAAAACGCACGATACGCCTTTTTCACCACATCGCAGCTGGTCGCCCAGTCATAAATGGTATCCGCCGCAAACGGCATCGGTGCATTGCGGTCACTCCAGGCCAGCGTTTCCAGGCCCAGCATTCGCGCCTTCAAGCGGTAAAACCGCTGCGCCAGCTTACCGGCCTTGTCTTCCACGCCCTCATGCAGCACCTGCACGGTGGCATCGTCCACCATATTGCTCAGGTTCTTTTTCTGCATCGGGTGCGTAAATCCACGCGCCTTGTCATTGGCCAGATGCGACCCCACATGAACGTTCAGCGTCCGCGCCGCATAAAAATCGTGTTTGGAGGCTTTGAGCTGGGCATTCAGCGCTTTCATCGCCGCTGCCCGGCGTGCACGGTCGCGATCTTCGGCCATCACGTGCAGAATTTCCGGCAGATTATAGGTCTTACCTTCAAAATCGATCCGCAGGTCACCCTCCAGTTCGTCCATCAGGTTCGACCACGCGCCTGCACCGAACGGCCCCTGCATGGTCAGCACCGACTCCGCCTCTTCGCCCAGATAATGCGCCTGCACCTTCTGGTTATGCCGGATGTACGACAGATGCTTGACCACCTGCGGATGACCCATCTGCTGCTCCACCGCGGCATCACTCAGCTTTCCCATTTCCAGGTCAAAGAAGGTCAGGTGCATCGCGCTGGCCTGGGCCAGTTTTTCGTTCACGCGGCTGGAAACCTTTTCCGCCGCCTTGTCGGCCGAGTTTCGCGCCAGCGTGAGGAAGAAATAGATCCCGAGCTTCGACCCGCGGCGGTTCAGCGGTTCCATCGCCGCAAACGCCTCACCCAGCTTATGGTCAAGCTTGCCCTTATAGGCCGCTTCAAACGCGGCCATACCCTGCACCTGCGCCGCCACATCCGCCTCAATCTGTGGGTCATCGAGACCCTTATACAGTTGTGTCAGATCCCAACGGATCGTCTCGGTGCCAAGCGCAGAAGAGCTGGTATCACGGGCCATGCAGGCGTTACTCCTTATTATAGACGCGCAAAATCCCACACCCCCCGTTCCAGCACAACCCCAAAATCCGGCGCAAAGCGCCGTTGCCCCCGCGCACGAGACATAAACGGACATCCAGGCATGTTTTGACGGGGCGCCGTGTACGGCAAAAGGGTACATCAGCCACGTCAAAACGTGGTCGGGGGCCGTCTGAGTCCGCGCTCTTAAGTGCTTCAAAGCCACACAGGTGTGACTCATGTCACAACTACCCCTTCCCAACCTGAACGAACCTGTTACTGTTCACTCACCCGCGCCTCCTCCCCCCACCCCTCGGCGCGGTTTACAATAAGGCCCGTCCCCCTACGGGCCCTTTTTTTGCCTTGGATTTTTACGGCTAACCGACACAGATTGCGGCAAGAGTTGCCCCCACGCCCAGAAACGGGTACAAACGCCGCCATGACATCTACACCTGCCAACGTCCTGCTGCCCTTCCAGTTTCACAACCTGCCCATCCGCGGGCGCCTGCTGCAATTGCACGGGTTGGCCGAGCACATCCCCAGCCTGCGCGAAGCAACCCCCTGCACCCAGACCCTGGCCGAACTCCTCGCCGCCGCCGCCCTGCTGGCGCACGACACCAAGCATACCCTGTCCGTCAGTCTGCAGTTGCAGCATGCCGAACTGGGCGCCCTGATCTTCGCCAACTGCAGCACAACATCCGATTCCCCCGCAACCCTCAAGGCCTACGCCAACCCGGCAGCGCAGGGCACACCGTTCGAAACCCTGGCCACCACCGAAGGCGGTATCTTCGCCATCACCATGGAACCGGCCGATCTGTCCAACCGCTACCAGTCGCTGGTGCCGCTCTCCGGCACATCCGCCGCCGAAAGCCTGGCCTATTACTTCGAGCACTCGGTCCAGACCCCGACCCTCTTCGTGGTCTTTGCCAATACCGAGCAAGCTACAGCCCTGATGTTACAGGCACTGCCGACCGCCCAGCACGAGGACCCGATGTCGGACGACGACTGGAACCGCATGAAACTGCTGCTGCAAACGCTCACGCCGCAGGAAGCCCTCGACCCTTCGATCGCGCCGGAAACCCTGCTCATGCGCCTGTTCGCTGAAGACGACATCAGCACCTTCGAGGCTGAAACCCCTGCCTTCGCCGCCGACAACCCGCGCGCACGTATGCTGGCCGCACTGGCCGGACTGCCACAGGAAGAACTGGCCGAACTGATGACGCTGGGCACCATTACCCTGACCGACAACACCACCGGCCAGTCGGTGTCGTTCACGGCCGACGAACTCGCCCACCTGCAAGACGTCCCGACCACCGAGAACTAACCCATGGCCATCCGCATCGTCACCGACGACGAAACCAGCCTCGACACCGGCACCCTCTCCGCCGATGCATCGCTGCATGAAAAGGCGGTCCACGCCCTGCGGAATGTCTACGACCCGGAACTGCCGATCAACATCTACGACCTCGGGCTTATCTATAAAATCGCCCTGAACGACACCGAAAAAACGGCACATATCACCATGACGCTGACCGCGCCGAACTGTCCGGTGGCCGAAGAATTACCCCGCCAGGCCCAAAATGCTGTCGCAAATGCCACAGGGTATGCCACCACGCTGACCCTCACGTTCGACCCGCCGTGGAAAAAAGAGAACCTCCCGCTGGAAGCCAAACTCGCCCTCGGGCTTCTCTAAAAACCGTATCCAGAAATCCGTATTCACTTTAACACTACGGATTCCGCGACTCTCCCGCCGCTCCGCCTGACAGTATACTGTCACAAACGCTATCGCATACACTTATAAGAGGCCATGGTGTACAACAAGGCGGCCACACCCCATGGTTTGAATACCCTATGGTGGCGGCTGCATGCCTTCCAAGTGCCGCAAATCTCGGTAGATTGCTAGACATGCGCGCCCCCTCGCTCACGTTCCGCCTCATTGCCCTGTTGGGTGTCGCGGCAGCGTGGGTCGCTCCGGCTCATGCGCAGTGGACGGACATCGCCACCATTTCCAGTACATTAGGTAACAACGCCTCCCGCCTCTGTGTCGGCGGCGGCAAAACCGACCTCGGCTGCCCGGTATCAGCCCCTTATCTGGATATGGCCACTGGCAACCTCAGCATAGGCACCACCAGCCCCACAACCTATAAGTTGAACGTGGCGGGCGGTGCGAGCTATCTGCAAGGTGGTGTATTGGTAGGTAACGTGGCCAACGGGGTAAATAGCGCCCGTATTACAAGTGGCCTGGATAGCGCGACCTATATCAGTTTCCACTGGGGTCAGCCCGACATGACCTTCTATACCAATAACGCGCGCCGCATGACGATTGCCTCAGGCAACCTCGGCGCCGAATACGCCGGCCGCGTCGGTATCGGCAACATGACCTACCCGTCCGCCACACTGCACGTCTCCGGTACCATCCGCATGGCCAGCGGCGGCGAAGCCTGTGACGTAAACCGTACCGGTGCTATCCGTTACCAGGGCGGCATGTTCCAGATCTGTCAAAGCCCGGCCATCGGCTGGGAAGCCTTGGCCACGACCGGCGAAAATTCGGCGGTCGACCGCATCACCAGCAGCTCCATGGCCGGCGTCACGGCCAACGCCACCGGTTATATCAGCCTGACCACCGGCGGCGTGACCGGTACCGCCTACTTCACCCCGGCAAGCGTGTTAGTCAACGCCGGCGTCAGCGCCACCAATACCGTCTCCGCCAGCGGTGGTTACTTCGGCAGTATGCGTATCGGCCAGACCGGTGCCTTTACCAATGCAATCAGCCCGTTCCAGAGTTACGCCGACATTGTCGGTAACTATACCGGTATCGGCGGGGTAGAAATGCGCAACCAGAGCAATGGACCGAACGCCGAGTTCCGCTTCATGGTCTCCGACGAGCGCGGTGGGGCGGGAACCCAGCTGGCCTTCACGATGCCGTCCAGCAACAATACGTCCAACCTGTTCGGCATACCCCGCAACCTGCTGGCAACGATTTTCGTCAACGCCACAAACGATGCTCAGAGCCGCGCCCTCGCCATCGGTACGCTCAAATCCAACCCGGTTATCTTTGCCGCCAATAATGCCGAACGCATGCGTATCGCGCCCAACGGCAACGTAGGTATCGGTACCACCACTCCCAGCTCCACACTTCACGTGATCGGCGACATCCGCGGCAGTAACGACATTTACATGCCCTACGGAAACAGCCTGCGTGCCGGTAGTTTCAACTACACCACAGTCCTCCAAACAGGCTGGAACGGCTGGGCCGATTACACCGCTCTGTTTACTCCGGGCAACGACGCCTCGAACGCTCTGCCGCGCATGGTATTGCTTTCCAACGGCAATGTCGGTATCGGCACCACCACCCCGACAACCGCTCTGCAGATTTCCGGTACGCTGCGTGTGGCCTACGATAACGCTACCTGTGATGCCGACCACCTCGGTGCCATCAAGTACCAGTCCGGCCAGTTCCAGATCTGCCGCAACGGCAGCACATGGGAATACCTTGTTGCAGGCACCAATGCGACAGTGGATACCGACCGCATCACCTCCGGCACCGCCAGCGTGATTACCAGCGGTGCTTCGAACACAATTCAACTCCGCACCTTTAGCACCCCACGCATGACGGTTACCTCAAACGGCTTTGTAGGTATTGGCGAAACGTTACCAAGCGGCTTCCTCCATATCTCTGGAGCAAGCCTCGGTACGGCTGTTAATGATGTCGTTCGTCTGCAACGCCTGCAAACTCTCAACAATAGTCTAAGTCGTCTTGATTTCCTGAGCCTGCGCCATACGGCTGGTAACAGCGCGTCCGAAGCCTCAAGCCGTATCCAGCAGATGACGGATGCCACATACCAAGGCTATATGGAATTCAATGGCCTCAATAATACAAACGGTCTGGCCTTTGGTACAGGAAGTGCCCTCAGCAACTACGCAGGCGTACCGGAACGTATGCGCATCACAGCCGATGGTAACGTCGGTATCGGCAGCTCCAGCCCTACAACCAAACTGGATGTCGCAGGCACCCTGAAAGTCGCTGCGGGCGGAGAAGCCTGTGATGCCAACCGCACCGGTGCCATCAAGTACCAGTCCGGACAGTTCCAGATCTGCCGCAACGGCACGAGTTGGGAAACGCTGATCGCAGGTAACAGCGGTACCGTCGATGCCGACCGCATCACCTCCGGCACCACCAGCATGATTACCTACAATAACGACAAAGCCACCATCGCTACCGCCGGTGTCGAACGTGTGGTCGTCGGCGCTACCGGTAGCGTAGGTATCGCTCAGCAACCGGCTGTAGGTGTCGCTCTAGCGGTCTCGGGCAACACCTCCGTTTCCGGACGCCTTGGTGTTATCACTCCCGGTACAAACAACGTGTTTGTAGGTAATTTTGCAGGCGCCAACGCAACGGGTACCGAAAACACAGGTTTCGGTCAGGGGGCCCTGCAAGGTGTCAGCGGTCAGAACAACACGGCGGTCGGTCGTTATACCGCCCAGAACAACAGCGGTAACGACTCCTCCTTCTTCGGTAGCGGCAGCGGGCTTACCAACGCAGGTAATTCAGTTACGGGTGTGGGCCTCAACAGCTTACAAAACAACTCGGCCTCTTATGTGGTAGGTGTCGGTACCAACGCAGGTCAAAGCAACCGTGCTACAGGTACTAACTCAGTCTTTGTCGGTAACGATTCCGGTCAATTCAATTCAGGCGCAAGCACGGCCGCAATCGGTGCCGCGGCCGCCCAGCGTAATAGTGGCGACAACCTCAGCGCCATCGGTGTGAATGCGGGTCAATGGAACAGCGGTGCCAACGTGGTTGCAGCCGGTTTCAACGCCGCCCAGTTCAACGCAGGGAATTACGTCACCGCCGTCGGTCAACTGGCTGCCAACAAGAACACTGCCGACCAGGTCACGGCTCTCGGTTACAATGCCGTCAGCGCCGTCAGCAATACGTTCAGCAATATCACCGGCTTGGGTTACGACGCCCAGCCGACCAAATCCAACCAGATCATGCTGGGTAATACGCTGATCGACGAAGTCTTCAGCTACGGTGCCGGTGTCTTCGGTAAGTACATCCGCCCGGGCGGCCAGACCACGGCCCTGATGACCTCCGCTACCCTTGCTGGTGCCGGTGCCATTATGTACGACACCACCCTGAACTCGCTGCGCTACTCCGACGGTACCCAGTGGAACACGCTGGTAGGCCAGACAGGTTCCAGCGCGATGAATGCCGACCGCATTATCTCCGGCACCACCGCCGTGGTCGCCAATACCAACGCCAATACCGTCAGCGTAACCACCGGCGGAACGACCACTTCGTACTTCCATTCCACAATTGGTCTGGTCGCACCGGGTGTATCTGCCACGGGTACGGTTTCGTCGGGAAATGTGAATACAGGCCTGGTCGTTCTGCGCGGTGTCGCGGGCGGCGCCGGTATTAGCCTCACAGCCCCGGGCGACAACCTCGGCAACCACACCGCCACACAAGACCTCGACATGGCGGGCAACAACATTATCAACGCCAACACTATCAGTGCGACCAGCTTTACGGGTGACGGTTCCGGCCTCACCAACATCAACGCCGCGAACATCACGGGCCTCACCGCCGACCGCATCACCTCCGGCACCACGCAGGTAATAGCCAACCAAAACACCTCCCTCACCCTCGCCACAGCGGGCGTAGAGCGCATGGTCATCGGCACTGATGGCCGCGTCGGTATTGGTCAGCAACCGGCTACAGGCCGCGCACTCTCGGTATCCGGCAGCGTTGCCGTTGCCACAGGCTATGGCGCGTTGAATAGCGGCCTCGCCATCGGTGGTCTCGGAGATTCCCCGAACATGGGTTCTATCGCATGGGGCGATAACAGCGGCTGGAAACTAAATTTCGGAACGGGGATTGCGGGAGTATTTACGCCACGTGTCACCTTTATGGATACCGGCAACGTCGGTATCGGTACCACCAACCCGACGAGCAATCTTCATTTAAGCGGATCCAACACATTTATTGTCGGAATGATAGAGAATACAAACAATGTTGGTGCCGCTGAATTAGGACTAAAACGAGGTAATGTGGGCTGGTGGTGGTCTAACCGTCAAACAGGGCTTGAGCTCGTTAATACTCAAGATGGCGGCACCACTTACCAAATTCCCATAGCTTTCGCTAACAACGGAAATGTCGGTATCGGTACATCAAACTTCAGCGCAATGGCACAGTTGGTTGTATCAACCACCACCAACCAATTCAGCGATGGTATCATTTCGTACGCAAACGATAAGTCCAACGGAGAATCGCAATTCACCGCACTCGGTACAACCGGAAGCCTGCGACTGGCGGCTCAAAGCCATCCTGGCTCTTTCAATCCATTGGTTCAACAAGACGATGCCCGCATAACCTTTAATGGAGGACTCAACACCGGCGGTTTGGTCATTGCCCCTTGGACTCCATCAACAAACGGCTTGCGTATGGATAACTTTGGTAAAATCGGTCTCGGCAAGGTAACGCCTACCACCACGCTAGATATCGCCGGCTCCGTCCGCCTCGCGGCTGAAACCAGCAGCACGCTGAACATCTGCGATGCTAACCGCACCGGTGCCATCAAGTTCGAATCCAACCAATTCCAGATCTGCCGTAACCCGGTAAGCGGATGGGAGACCCTCATTGCCGGCGCAGGCGGTTCGGTCGCCACCGACCGCATCACCTCCGGCACCACCGGCATGTACACCTATAACAATACTTCGGCCACTATCGCCACGGCGGGTGTCGAGCGTGTGATTGTGGGCAGCAACGGCCGCGTCGGTATTGGCCAGCAGCCGGGTACCGAGGCCCTCTCCGTCTCGTCCACCCTGCGTGTGGGAGACGTCATCGTCGGCAACGAGAACGCCACCTCCAACCGCATGGAGATCGGTTACAACATTTCCACCAACAAGAGCGCCTATATCGACCTCATCGGCGATACCACCTACTCCGACTACGGCCTGCGCCTCTGGCGCACCGGCGGCGGCGCCAATGCCGACTCCTACCTGATGCACCGCGGTACGGGTACCCTCCACTTTACGGCTGAAGAAGCTGCCCCGATGCTCTTTAAAACCACCAATACCGAGCGCCTACGCATCACCCCGGCAGGTCTGGTAGGTATCGGCACCTCCGCCCCCAGCAACAATCTGGAAGTGCTGAGCAATATTCAGGTCGCCACCGACCCGTCCGCCAGCAGTCAGGCACAGATCAAGTTCGTCACGCAAGCCGCCTCGGGCCTCACCGGTAACGTCGGTGTCGGCGCTACCAAGGGCTGGACCATGTACGCCCGCAACAGCATCTACGGCACGGCGCACGAGCAGAATGACCTCGGCTTCGCCTACTACGACGGCAGCACCTGGAAGACCCCGCTCTTTATCGACAGTCAACTCGGCTACATCGGCATGGGTGGCATCTCCAGCCCCACCGTGCAGCTCGATATCTCGGGTACCGTGGCCGGTAACATGCTGGTACTCAAAAACGTCTCGGGCAGTGCAGGTATCAGCCTCACCAGCGCGGGCGACAACCTCGGTAACCACACCGCCACGCAAAACCTCGACATGGCCGGTTTCAGCATCGTCAACGCCAGCAATATCACCGCCACCGGTAGCGTGCAGGCCGGTAATGCCGACACCGTCTGCTCCAGCACGGCCGACTACGGGAAGATGCGCTTCAACCCGGCAACTAAAAAGATGTTCATGTGCCGTCCGTAATCCGCCATCTCGTCCTCGTTGCGGGGCTGGTTCTGGCCAGCCCCGTGGCCGTCTGGGCTGCATGTACCTCTCCGGCGGGCAATGCGGGCGCGGTCATTTTCAGCACCACGGCTAAAACCATGCAATACTGCAATGGCACCAACTGGGTGAACACCGGCGCCTCCGTCCCGGCCGCCACGCAATCCGGCTGTACCAATCCCACCGGCGCGCCGGGCGCGGTCATCTATGCCAAACCCCGCGGTGTCGTGCAGTTCTGTAACGGACAAGACTGGGTCGATACCTCCTGCGCCGCCGACCGTTCTCCCAACGGCTCGGGCTGCGGCGGCAAGGCCCCTGGCACCATCCAGTACAGCAGTACCGCGAATGAGCTCCAGTTCTGCGACAGCACCAACTGGGTCGCCATGGGCTGGGGCTGCGCCGGGAGTAGCGGCGGGAGCAGTGGCGGTAGCTGCGGCAGCGGAGATCTGGGCTGGACGAATATCGCAGGGGCCGGTAACCACCAATGGTCTCAAATCTTCGTGACGGCCGATGGCAGCAAGATCTACGCATTGGCCACCGACGGCCTCTACCGCAGTACCGACAGTGGCGCAACATGGAGCGGGCCGATAGCGACCGGCGGCCAGACATTCAATTCTTTAACGGGCAACAGCGACGGCAGCATTCTCTACGCCATAAACGACAGTAACAAACTGTACAAAAGCACCAACAACGGCACAAGTTGGAGTCTCATGACCACCAGCCACGACGTAAGTACAGTCTCGATCAATACCACAGGTTCACTGATATGGATTTTTGATTCTTCCAATTACATCCTCAGTTACAGTAGTAACGGAGGTGCGTCATGGACCACCGTTACAAAACCAGACCCGGGAGCCAGTCGGGTTTACACAAGCGTAAGTATATCCGCCGACGGTTCCAACGCCTATGTCGCCGTACTCAACCTGATGACCTCTGGTTCCAAACTCTTCCGCAGCACCGACTCGGGCGCATCCTGGACTGAAATCTATTCAGTTCCAAACGCATACATATACTTATCTCCTATATCATCCAACGGCAGCATTATTTCAATGCAAGTTATAGGCCTTTCAGGTTCAGGCAGCACAACCATGTTAAGTACCAACAGTGGTACATCATGGGCCAGTTCGGGTTTGCCACAAGACATCATTATATTCTCCATGTCAGCCGATGGCACAAAGATGATTGCAGGCCCCTTGGAAGCAGATGTGCTCATACGTCCGCGCATGAGCGTAAACTCCGGTGCCACTTGGACAGAGCAGACCAGCTTGAACACAACGATGTATGTGGGGGCTATTTCCGCGCAAGGAAACAAGTTTGTGATTTCCGAAGTTGGCGCCAGCACTCCATTGCAAACCAGTAGCTGCCCATAACAGAACACGCTATGTCTATGCGCTTCACCCTCACCCTCCTCGCGGTTTTCCTCCTGCCCCTGGCAGCCCATGCTGCCTGTACCTCTCCCGCGGGCAATGCCGGAGAAGTGGTGTTCAGCACCACCGCCAAGACCATGCAGTACTGCAATGGTACCAACTGGGTGAACACCGGTGCCTCCAATCCCGCCGCCACGCAAAGCGGCTGCACCAGCCCCACCGGCCCTGCCGGTGCCGTGGTGTACAACGGCAGCCTCGGTGTCATTCAATTCTGTAACGGCCAGAACTGGGTCAATACCGCCTGTGCATCCAACCGCACACCGGGCGGCTCCGGCTGCGGCGGCAAGCCCGCAGGCGCCATCCAATACGTTGGCGGATCCGTCAACGAACTCCAGTTCTGCGACAGCACCAACTGGGTCACCATGGGCTGGGGCTGCAGCGGTAGCGGTGGCTCTTCTACCCCCGCCGACACCACCCCCCCTGTCTGGCAAACCGCCGCCACGCTCCCTGAAACCGAAGCCGGTTCAGGGGTTCCCTACTCGGTCACCTTTACCGCGACAGACGCCGTCTCCAGCGTCACCTACTCGCAGGATGCCCCCATGTCCCCCGCGGTGCCCCCGGGCATGGCCTTCAACTTAGCAAGCCGCACTCTCAGCGGTACCCCCAACTATGGAACCGAAGGTACCTACACACTTATCCTCACGGCGACAGATGCCTCTGGAAATGCGATAACCCGTACTTTTACACTCAAGATCAACCCGAACTCGGCACCCGGACCAGAATAAACAACCGGATCATATCAAAAAAACCGCCCCAAGGGCGGTTTTTCACATGCCAGCCTTAATTAGCGCGCACAAAGCTGTACACCACATTCCCCATCGGGCTGACCATGCAGTGGAAGCGCACGCTGCGCCATTCACCCATACTGCCAGCCGGGCGGCCGTACCATACGCCGTCGCCGTCATACACGGCACCTACGTCCTGGCTGCCCACCTTGTTCATCGGGCTGGCCAGTACCAAGCCTGCACGGTTGAACTGCAGGGCACGGAAGGTATCGCCAAACGCCTGACGCTGGCCGCGGGCGGCGTGCTCGGCGCAGGCTTGCAGCACGGGGGTGGCAGGGGCATCGGTCACGGTCGGCACGGCAATGTACTGTACCGGCTGGGCACACCCACCGATCAGCATGGCCAGCAGACCAAGCGCAACCATCACAAGCAAGCTCTTCCAGCTTTGCAGACTCTGTACTCCAGCCATCTCCGGCCTCCCTCTCTAGGGTCAGACGCCGTACCGGCCCCTGACGGTTAAATTGAATACAGTATGCATATAAACCCATTTCACCAAAATGCAACCCTAAAAACAAAGAGGGTTGCTACCCCCTTCCGCCGCCTTTAGGCGGCGTTGCCCCTGCGCACGCGATGACAAACGGCCATCCTGATTCTTTTTCGTGGGGCGCGGTGTACAGGAAAAGAGTACATAAGCCACACGAAAAAGGATTAGGGGGCCGTTTTAATCCGTGCCTCTATCACCCGCACCGCCTCAGCCAAAACTTCTGCCTGATTCAGCGACGTCCCATCAATCACCACCGCATCCTCACACACCAGCGTATTGTCGCGGTCACGCGCATCACGCGCTGCCACCTGCTCGATCACCTGCTCCAGCGGGGTGGTATCGCCTTTGGCCGACGTCTCCAGCCAGCGCCGACGCCCGCGCTCGGCCACATCGGCGGTCAGAAACAGCTTCACTTCAGCCTGCGGACAGATCCGTGCCCCGCAGTCACGGCCATCTAAAATCACACCCACCAGCGGCTTCCAGTGGTTGGCGTAGTTCACCTGAAATTCCTTCAGCGCCGCGCGCACAGCCGGCTGAATCGCCACCACACTGGCAATTTGCCCCACTTCCAGGGTACGGATCTCTTCGGTCACTTCGACCCCGTCCACCCACACGCCGAACACATTGTCGCCCTTGTGGCGGAAATCAAAGTTCAGGCTCTTGGCTGCGGCTTCGGCCACCGCCGGATCAGCCGGGTCCTGACCCTTTTTGAGAATAGAGATCGCCACGGCACGGTACACGGCCCCGGTATCCAGAAACTTGAGGCGATATTTACGCGCCAATGCCTTGGCCACGGTACCTTTGCCGCTACTAGTGGGGCCGTCCACCGTAATCGCAAAACCGGCCAGCGGGTTGCGGGCGGTATCGGCGGGGTAAATCTCGTTAGTAACCATGGTCGTCCTTTCGCATCGGATCCGGCGCACGCGCGACCGGATCATCACTCTGCGGTTTGCTGTAATCCATCCGCTCATGCACGGCAAGGCTGCCTTTGCCCTTGGCCGAGCTCAGCCAGATGTAGCCGCCAAAGTTCAGCAGCGTCCACAGCCACCCGAACGGCATGATGCCATCCCCGATGAACGCCGCGATCAGCGCATCCACCACCGAAATATTGAACACGATCGCCCAGCCCAACTCCTGCCGGCCGGTATAGCCCATGTCACGCAGGCGCATCCGGCACAGCGGGAACAGCGCCAGCAGCAGCACATTGTTCAGCACCGCCATCCACGCGATGCCATTCGGCCCACCACTGCCGCCGTTTAAGGTATTCATGGCGTTCTGGGCGCTCTCCAGCGCGGCAGAGGCATCACCCCCCGCACTCACGCCCTTCAAAGCGCCCACCACGTCCAACATAGGCCCGATGAACCCGCCTGCCCCTTCGGCCATGGTAAACACCGCCAGCAGGCTGGGCACACTCACAATAAGTAACGCTAAACCGAACCCCTTGCGATCGATGCGGCGCCACGACGCCAGATACCAATGGAGAAAATCTTCGAGAAAGTCCGGCATAATCTAGTTAAGAGCTCCCTTCGGACCACCCAAGTTCGGGAGTCCAGGGGCAAGTGTAACCTCTTCCACCGCGGTATCCAATAAAATCCGCGAGGTGGTGGCTTCGGCCAGCGCGGCCAATAAAATGCAGTCGTTCACAAACACATCGCAGCGGCGCTGCAGGCGCGGGGTCATCAGTTCACCCTCGGTAGGGAACGGGCTTTCTGCCGTCGCTTCGCGGATGCTCATTCCCATGCGCTGACGCTCGTCGGCGGGCATGCGCACAAAGTCGCTCACCAGCTTCAGCCATTCGGTACGGGGCAGGCCCAGCGCCAGTTCCTGGCCGGGCACGTTCAGGCGCACACGCACCGTCAGCATGTCGTCCATGCGCAACCCGGCAAAGGGGGCAAGATCATCGGCAACAGGCAGGGCGGCGGTACGGGAACTCATGGTGGCCAACTTACGCCACCCCCCTCGCCCTTACCAATACCCCCTGCCCGCAGTCTCATCAGCGTGGGGCAGGCTAATGCCATACAAAGCATCAATTGGCGGATTTCCGCCAACCCCCCTGTGTCACCGCGGCCTCACTCCCGCCTTTCCTCTCCTCATGCCACGCTTTTTCACACCAGAGTATTGACAAACCCGCGCACAAACCGTAATCAGCACACCAGCCGAAGCCCACAAGGTTTCAGCAGCCTTCGGGCCCATAGCTCAGCTGGTAGAGCGCTTGCATGGCATGCAAGAGGTCAGCGGTTCGAACCCGCTTGGGTCCACCAAGTTTCAAAGCCTCCCATACGGGAGGCTTTTTCATCGCGTGAGGTTTACTCAGTCAGCGCCCGCGTCTCACCCACCGCCATCACCCACACATCCTCGGGCTTATACCCCTCAGCGGCAGCCGCAGCCGTAAACCGGCCCGGTGCTTCAAATGCGGGTTCCGGCGTCAGCACCACGGTCCCCCAGTGCTGTGCCACAATCCGTTTGCTGCGGGTCTGCACGCCTTGCGCGGCCGCTTCTTCGGGTGTCGTATGGCTGCCCATCATAATAGAGCGCGGCTCATACGCCCCGATACCCACCAGCCCATGTGTGAACGGCCCGTATTTGCTACCAATGTCCTTAAACACCTGTGGATGCACGGTCGTATCACCGGAAAGCCAGATATTCACCGGTGCCTTCACCCCGCGCTCCTTGATCGCATAACCACCCCACAGGGTCTTGTTACGGTCATCGGTCCAGCGCGCTGAAAAATGGATCGCCGGAACCAGCGTAATATCGAGATTCCGGAATGTCAGGCTCTGGTGCCAGTCCAGCTCCACCACCTGTGTAATACCCGTCTCCTTGATAACCGGCCCCACACCCAGCGGCACCACAACCACTACCGTATCTTTGTTCGGCAGGCGTTTCAGGGTCTCTATGTCCAGATGGTCATAGTGGTTGTGGGTGATCAGGATCAGATCCGCCCGCGCCTCTTCCGGCGCCAGCGGGCTCGGCACATAGCGGTACGGACCGGCCCACTGGAACGGGCTCGCCATCTTGGTCAGCAACGGGTCGGTCAGCAGGGTCGTCCCGCCGATCTCCATACGGAACGCGCTATGCCCCAGCCATTGCATCTTGTTCCCGGTCTGGGCCACCCAGCCATGCGCCGCCTCGGCCAGCGGCATCACATGTCCGGCCGGAGGGGTCGGGCTTTTATCGCGCAGCAAACCGCCCCAAAAGAACTTCTGGAATTCCCAGCGCCCCGCCGTCCGCTGCGGAGACCCCGGCGGATTGGCAAAACGCCCGTCCTCACGCTTGCACGAGGCTTCACAGACAATGTCACCCTGCGGCACGTTGCCTCCACATCCTGCCAGTAAAGCCGCTACCCATAGCCAACGCATTAACGTCCTTTCCCTAAAATCTTGACCAGCACTACACCGGCCACAAATCCACCGATGTGCGCCCAGAACGCCACGCCGCCGCTGCTCGCATCCGCCAGCAGGCCATACAGCAACTGGTACCCGAACCACATCCCCAGTACCGCCATCGCTGGCAACTGCGTAATACCCATGTTCGGCACAAGCACGGTGATAGGCTGCCGCGGGTGTAATATCAGATACGCTCCCAGTACGCCGGAGATCGCCCCACTCGCTCCCACCATCGGAATGGTGGACGACGGATCGACCGCCATCTGCGCAAATGCCGCGACGACACCGGACAGCAGGTACAGCAGCACGAACCGCCCGCGCCCGAGGTCATTCTCGATGTTATCACCAAACACCCACAGATAAAGCATGTTCCCGGCAATATGCATCAGGCTGCCATGCAGGAACATACTCAGGAACAGCGTCTCCACCGCACTGCGCGCACCGGGCACGCCTCCCGCCTCACCCAGCAGACGCGCCGGGATGAACCCCATCGCCTGCACGCTCCATTCAAAGCCATAGGGGCCGAACATCTGCCCGGCGAACATGACGATATTCATCCCGATCAGCAGATAGGTCAGAACAGGGGTAATATGGGTGGGGTTGCGGTCGGAAAGCGGAATCATGGCACCGAGTATAAAGCCTCTGTCCAAATGCACAAGGCGGGCCCGTTAAGGCCCGCCTTGCAATAATCATCTTTGTAGTCCCGGAAAAGCCGGCAACGCATACCGGGCACTCTGATAGGAATACCCGCGCTTCTCCAGTTCCAGCTTGATGATATTATCAAGCAGATAGGTCTCAATCCGGGCCATACTCTCAATCGAGTGCCCTTTGCGGATGTTAAGACGGATACGCGCAGAATACACGCTGAGATATCCATTCATATCATCGTCGACATCATGAAGATCGAAGTCGATATCGTTGTAACCGTCCAGCCGGTAATTCATATTCCCGCCCTGGATGGCACGGCCGCCATTATCCAGAAATACGGTGGCGGCATGCTGCCCTGCCTCCGGGCTGTAGGTGGGGCTGCAATTCACCATCACGGTCGGAAAAACGAACTGGAACAAGCTGTCAGCCGCAGGCTTTCCGGATATTCCGATGAATCCGCCACCACTGGGAAACACATCCACAGGGAGGTCGCAGATGTGCAGCAGGCCCGAGATCAGGCGGTCTTTGTCGGTTTCCAGACGATAGGTATCGGAAGAAAGGGTCATTAAAGATAACTCCTGTAAGAGGGCAATCGCACGTTGCATACACGAACCGTCCAACGCACGCAAGATTCACGAAAACACCACGAATTACCTTGACATACCCCCCTATCCTGCCTATTTAGGCGTCACGGAGTATCCCCTGCCCCTCCATAGGCAGCACGGAGAAGCGTTCCCCTTTCCGGTGGAAAGGTCTGGAAAAACAAACGTATTGGAGAAGATTGGCCATGCCAACCGTCAACCAACTGGTACGCAAGCCGCGCGTTATTCAAAAGGCTCGTACCAAGTCCCCCGCCATGGAAGGCAGCCCGCAGAAGCGCGGCGTTTGCACCCGTGTTTACACCACCACCCCGAAGAAGCCGAACTCGGCGCTGCGTAAAGTAGCCAAGGTTCGTCTGACCAACGGTTTCGAAGTCATCGCCTATATCCCGGGTGAAGGCCACAACCTGCAAGAACACAGCGTCGTGCTTATCCGCGGCGGCCGTGTAAAAGACTTGCCAGGTGTGCGCTACCACATCGTCCGTGGTGCACTGGATACCCAGGGCGTTAAGGGCCGTATGCAAGGTCGCTCGCTGTACGGCGCCAAGCGTCCGAAGCCGGGCCAGGCCGCTGCTGGCGGTAAGAAGTAATTGACGGTAAATAGGAGATTTAACCCATGCGTCGTCGTCGTGCTGAGAAGCGAGTAACCCTGCCGGATCCGAAATACGGAGACATCGTGCTGACCAAGTTCATGAACAAGGTCATGCTGGATGGTAAGAAGGGGACTGCAGAAGCTATTGTTTATGGTGCCCTCACCGCCATTGAAGAAAAAACCAAAAAGCCGGCTCTGGAAACCTTCCACGCTGCGCTGAACAACGTGAAGCCGGAAATGGAAGTCCGTTCCCGCCGCGTTGGTGGTGCCACCTACCAGGTTCCGATGGAAGTTCGTCCGGACCGCGCCCAATCCCTCGGTATCCGTTGGATCGTGGACATGGCCCGCAAGCGTAACGAAAAGACCATGACCGACCGCCTGACCAACGAACTGTTGGACGCGGTAGCCGGTCGCGGTGGTTCCTTTAAGAAGAAGGAAGACGTGCACAAAATGGCCGAAGCCAACCGTGCATTCGCTCACTTCCGCTGGTAGTAAGCTACGCCCGAAACAAAGCCCCGATCTCCGGGGCTTGTTTTTTACTCTAGCCACACCATACTTCTGTCATTGCCACATCCGGCGCTAACAGGCTCCGGAATGGAGCCATCTGGAGATCGACATCATGAACATCGTCCTCGCTCATTTCTTCGCATTCCTCTGCGGCCTCGTGTTCAGCGCCAGCACCGCAAGCTTCTATGCCGAAACCCTCAATTGGACGGTCAGCTCCGGACTCCTGCTGCTGTTCCTCCTCGCAACGGCTGCCTTGGTCCTCGTCCTATACACATTCAACATGCTGAATGTACAAACGCCGACCATCCCGCTCGGTCTCAGCCTGTTGGCGGGCATCAAGCTGATCGCCTTCCTCATGGCACCCGACAGCATGTGGAACTGGACCATGGACGCCGCCGCCGCCCGCAACCTGCAACTCGCCGTCATCAGCGGTGTGATGCTGACACCCGTTGCGATGGGAACGCTCCACGCTCTGGCCTATAGCCGTACCAACAAGGCCTGACCGCCTGCAAAGGCTCTCCCGTGTTCAAGCCCCGCCACTCAACGGCGGGGCTTGTTTTTATGTAGGTACCCCGCCCCAAACCCTTGCTTATTTGGTCAGCATCCGTTATATCCCGCAAGAAGTTTAGTAAAAGCAGGAAAGTACCTTACATGGCCCGCACAACCCCAATGAGCAAAGTCCGTAACATCGGCATTATGGCGCACGTTGACGCCGGTAAAACCACCACGTCCGAACGTATTCTGTACTACACCGGCCGTACCCACAAAATCGGTGAAGTGCACGAAGGCGCCGCCACCATGGACTGGATGGCTCAGGAGCAGGAACGCGGTATTACCATTACCTCGGCCGCGACCACTGCCGAATGGAAAGGCTACACCTTTAACCTGATCGACACACCGGGACACATCGACTTCAACATCGAAGTAAAGCGTTCGGTCCGCGTTCTCGACGGCGTTATCGCCGCCTTCGACGCCGTATCGGGTGTTGAGCCGCAATCCGAAACCAACTGGGGCCACGCCTCCAACTACGGTGTGCCGCGTCTGTGCTACGTCAACAAGATGGACCGCGTCGGTTCCAACTTCCTGCGCTGCGTCGACATGATGAAGGAGCGCCTGCGTGCCAACGCTGTTCCGATCCAGCTGCCGATCGGTTCCGAAGACAACTTCAAGGGCATGATCGACCTCGTCGAAATGAAGGCTCTGGTTTACAACGGCGAAGAGCTGGGCGCGACCTGGGACGTTCTCGACATCCCGGCCGAACTGAAGGCCGAAGCCGACAAGTGGCACAACAACCTGGTCGAAGTGGCCGTGGAATTCGATGACGAAGCCATGAACGCCTACCTCGAAGGCAACGAGCCGTCCGTTGAAACCCTCAAGAAGTGCATCCGTAAGGGTACCGTGGAAATGAAGATGTTCCCGGTTCTCTGTGGTTCGTCCTTCAAGAACAAGGGTGTTCAGCCGCTGCTCGACGCTGTTATCGCTTACCTGCCGGCTCCGGATGAAATCGACGAAGAGAACGTCAAGGCCGAACTGCCGGATGGCTCCGAGATCACCCTCAAGATCGGCGACGATCAGCCGCTGGGCGCCCTGGCATTCAAAATCGCCACCGACCCCTACGTTGGTACCCTCACCTTCGTACGTGTTTACACCGGTGTGATCAGCTCGGGTACCGCCGTGTACAACGCCACCCGTCAACGTTCCGAGCGTATCGGCCGTATCGTGAAGATGCACGCCAACAAGCGCGAAGAAGTGACCGAACTGCGTGCCGGTGACATCGGCGCTCTGATCGGCCTGAAGGACACCCGTACCGGTGACACCCTCTGCGCTGAAGGCAAAGACTACATGCTGGAAACCATCAAGGCGATGGATCCGGTTATCGCCATGGCCGTTGAGCCGAAGTCCAAGGGCGACCAGGAAAAGATGGGTATCGGCCTCGGTAAGCTGATGGCAGAAGACCCGAGCTTCCGCGTTTACACCGATGAAGAAACCGGCCAGACCATTCTGGCAGGTGTAGGTGAGCTTCACCTCGACATCATGGTGGACCGCCTCAAGCGCGAACACAAAGTCGAAGTTAACACCGGTGCGCCGCAGGTATCGTACCGCGAAACCATCACCAAGACCGCCGAGTGCGAAGGTTCGCACAAGAAGCAGTCCGGTGGTCGTGGTCAGTACGGTCACTGCTGGGTCAAGTTCGAGCCGAACGAAACCGGTAAGGGCTTCGAATTCGTTAACGCCATCGTCGGTGGTGTGGTTCCGAAGGAATACATCCCGGCCATTCAAGCGGGTATTGAAGAATCCCTCAAGAACGGTATGTACGCTGGCTACCCGGTTGTCGACGTCAAGGCCACTCTGTTCGATGGTAGCTACCACGACGTAGACTCCTCCGAAATGGCGTTCAAGATGGCCGGTATTCTTGCCGTGAAGGAAGCCGCCAAGAAGTGTGCACCGCAACTGCTCGAGCCGATCATGAAGATGGAAGTCACCGTACCGTCCGACTTCATGGGCGACGTGATCGGCGACCTGTCCTCCCGTCGTGGTCAGATCACCGGTACCGAAGACCGCTTCGGCCAGACCGTGGTCAAGGCTTTCGTACCGCTGGCCAACCTGTTCGGTTACGTAACCTCCCTGCGCTCCATGACCCAGGGCCGCGGTTCGCCGTCCATGGAATTCGACCACTACGATCCGGTACCAAGCAACGTAGCGACCGAAATCGCTGCCAAAAGAGCCGCGTAGCAGCTCTTTCAACGCGAAGCGTAACCAAGCTGCCTAAGGCAACCGCCTCACAAAAAGAGTCCTTCGGGGCTCTTTTTGTATTTTAATCCATTTTACTGGACGCCTTACATTACATTGAATACACTTAATAAATACCATCCTCCGCAAAAGGGAAACATCATGCGACTTCATACCGAACGCCTCCTGCTCCGAGCCTACGCCGATACCGATGCCGCCGCACTATGCGAAGCAAAAGACGTTAGCCACGACCATCTGAAACCTTGGATGCCATGGGCACAAGAACGCCCCACACTGGAAAAAGAATACGGCACCATTGCCTACTTAGCCAAGAAGGAAGCCGATGGCAGGGAATGGACCCGCGGCCTGTTCCTCCACGACGGTACCTTCATCGGTAGCAGCGGCTATAAGCTGAAAGACGTCGACGTCCCCAGCTACGAAATCGGTTATTGGCTGGATGTCCGCCATACCGGCAAAGGCTATATGCAAGAGGCTGTTCGCGCCCAAACCGACTATCTGTTTAAGCAGAGAGGCGCCAACCGCGTCTTTATCCAATGCCATGCCGCCAATACCGCCAGTGCCAAGGTCGCCCGTGCACTGGAATTCGTGCAGGAAGCCATGCTCCGCAACGAGCGCCGCCATATTGACGGCACGCTGGCCGACAGCTTCATCTTTGCTCACACACCGGAAAGCTGGCAGAACACCCTCACCAAACGCACCTAAACCACGCCGCCCTCATGGGGCGGCGCTTGGTATTTCGCCAACTGAACTTTTCCCGTCCCGCCGCGGTAGACGCACAAAAAACCCGCCCTACAGGCGGGTTTTTTGTTTCAAAGTGGTTATTCACACGCGAACAGGTCATACCAGGTCGAGGTCGTCGTCACGTTGCCTCCACCCGAGCAAGACTGGCTATCTCCAAAGTGAACCTTTTGACAGGTTTCGGGCTGATAGACCGTACTGGACGCACTGGCCGTACGTGCGCAGCGCTGGTTGGTATCACCGCACTTGCGCGCCACAACGCCGTCATTTCCCCCACACATCGGGTAACCGGCCGGCGGGCTGATACCACGGGTTTTACAGTTGAAATAGCCCTGACATCCATATGTTTCGGTAGTTGGCGCCGTCCCCACTTTATACCAGCGCCCCTCTCCGCCGGATTTGATGCAGCCATCACTACCGGCCGGAGCACTCGCAGGCGCATAGACCATCTTTTTCTCGTTACATTTGATGATCTGATTCACAAGCACATTGACCGCACTTACACGGCCATTGGTGGCGTCCAGACGCGACGACATCGCGGTCCACGTCATTTGGGCGTCTAACGCCCCACCGGCGGTGCGCTCTTGCGCAACACCTGTTGTTAAAAGCAGGCAAACGCCAAGCGATGCCAGAATAAGGGATGTTTTCAAAGGAAAGGGTCTTTCTTCATGTTTTTAAACTCTCTTTGGGGTTACGCACTCTTTATATCCCTGCCCGCAATAGTTCCTGACATAGGCAAAACGAACTTTCTCCGTCCCGCCGCGTTAGTCCCTCACATCACTCAACAAAAGGGAGAACTCACCATGGCAGGCATTATCATGTGGCTGATGGGCGTACCGCTGACCGTCATCATTCTGCTCTATCTGTTCGTCTTCTAGAGCCAAAAAACCCGCCATCAGGCGGGTTTTTTTAGCGTTTGTAGCAGATTGCCGTCACAACGATCTGACCATAGTAATAGGAATCATAACACACAGGCTGGTTGGCATATCCCACGCAGCGACGATTCTTGAAATCCGGTTGCAGTACCCAGAATTCGCCTTGCTCGTATTGGTCACCCGGCCCACCGGCGCACGAAAGCAACTCTTCATCCGCGCCACAGGTAGCGACAACCTAGTGATACCCGCCTCTCACACACAGCGTCTGTGTATGCGACTGAATATTCAGAGAAGACGGCGCCGCACTCACGGCCACGCATCCTTTCGCATCTGCGCCCTGGGTTCCCGGCGCATAGACCTTCAGCTTCGCATTGCACTTCATCATCTGGCTCACTTGGGCGTTCGTGGCCGTAACACGGTTATTCACCGCATCAACCCGCGAGGACATCGCGGTCCACGTCATTTGAGAATCCAATGCTACACCTGCCGTACGCTCCTGCGCCGACACATTCATGCACAGCAGGAAACATACCCCCAGAACAACACGCATCATTTTCATGGCTAAGTTTTCTTGACGGTTCTTATTTGCATTCAATAAACGACGCGACGTATTTACCGGGATCCACCTGCACATCCCACTTGGTTTTACCCTTCAGGCTGGCGGTCACGTTAAAGTCGCAGTTCGCGCCAGTACGGCCGCAGGCCATCTGGTTGGGGTTAGTGCTTACGTTACCCATCGCGTAGCTGATAACACGACCCTTCGTGCACTCCAGAGTATAGGACGGACGCTGCCACCCTTTGCTTTCCACATATTCGGTCTCTTTCACGAAAGGTAATTCCATGCAGCCGTCACTATCCACACCCGCCACAGCCGGGGCATACAGCTTCATCTTCTCGTTGCATTTGATGATCTGGGTCACCTGAGCGTTGGTGGCGGTCACCCGCTTGTTCATGGCATCCAACTGCGAGGACATCGCCGTCCACGTCATCTGGGCATCCAAGCCCGCGCCTGCCGTACGCTCTTGCGCATGACCGACCGAAATCACAAGTGCGAGACCAAGAACAACCGCAGACACATTCATCGTACACATCCTATTTTGGTACCCATTTTCACCTCCTTTATAACCAGTTTCCGCAAAAAAGGCTGACACATCCCAACCTGAAGCCCAAAAAAACCCGCCATCGGCGGGTTTTTTCGGTAACAGTCGTTACTCAGCCTTCGGTGCTTCGGCAGCCGGGGCAGCTTCGGCGGTGGCAGCGGCATCGGCAGCTTCGTCAGCTATGTTGCTGGCGCGGGTGGAAACCACGCTGGCAATGGTCAGGTCGCGGTCGGTCACGGCCGGCTTGACGCCTTCCGGCAGCTTGATGTTGGACAGGTGAACGCTGTCACCGATTTCCAGTTCAGCAACGGAAACAACCAGTTCTTCCGGAATGCTGTCGGCGCGGCAGATCACTTCGATCTGGGTTTCGATCAGCTGCAGTACGCCACCGATCTTGATGCCCGGGCTCAGCTCTTCGCCTTCCAGACGCACGGTCACGTTGACGTGAACGATGCTCTTCGGGTTGTAGGGGATGAAGTCGACGTGCAGCGGCAGGTCGGTGACCGGGTCGCGCTGGATGTCGCGGGCCAGAACCTTAACGGCCTTGCCATCAAGGCTCAGCTCGTGGTTGTGGGTAAAGAAGTGGCCCTTGCGCAGGCTGGCAGCCAGGTCGGTGGCCTTGATGGCGATGGACTGGCTGTCTTCGCCCTTCTTGTAGATAACAGCCGGCAGATAGCCGTTGCGACGCAGTTCGCGGGCGGCGCCCTTGCCGGACTTCGGCTTGGCGATGGCGGCGATCACGCTGTGGGTGGAGGTTGCGTTCATAGACGTAAACCTTTCTTATACTTGGAACTCTTTTCCGGCCGGCATGACCCCATGTCATGCAACCCGTTGCCCAGAGAACCTTTAGGCTGCCTGCCTTTTACTCAGAGACCAGAGTAACGTCAAGGGTTTCGCGCAGGGTTTCCACCATTTTTACAAGGGCATCGGCATCGTAGGGGATGGCCTCGGCATTGCCCCATACCGGCTTGGGCCAGCAGGCATCATCTTTAAAGCGCGCAATCAGGTGAATATGCAGCTGCGGCACCATGTTGCCGATGGCGCCCATGTTCATCTTGTCGGCGCCGGTCAGGTCGCGCAGACCATCGTGAGCGGCCCGCACTTCCTCCATCACCGGCAGGTAGTCCTGTTCAGGCATATCGGTCAGGTCGCGCAGCGCCGTGCGCTTGGGCACCAGAATCAGCCACGGGAATTGCGAGAACTGCTTGTTCAGCAGCACGCGGCAAATGGGGTAATCGCCAACTACAGCGCAGTCATTGGCCAGTTGGGGGTGCAGGGTAAACATCGGCATATCCTTCTTAAAGTACCCTGTTATACAACCCCGCCCCTACAAGCGGCAATCCTTTCCTTACCCATGCACTTTTTGGGTGTATTCCAGCCTTGTCAGGCACTGTCTATAGGGGTATAACCCCGCATGTTACTAGGTTATTAAAGCGGAATAAAAGACGACACATGCCAGCCGAAGCCTCCACCCTGCAAACGCTTGAAGATCTGGGCGATACCTACCGTTACGGGTTCGTCACCGAGATTGAAAGCGACACCATCCCCGCAGGCCTCACCGAAGATACGGTGCACTTCATTTCAGCCAAAAAAGGCGAACCGCAATGGCTGCTCGACTGGCGCCTCAAAGCCCTTAAACGCTGGCAGAACATGACGCTGCCCCACTGGCAGAAGCCGGAGATCCCGGCCATCGACTATCAGGCCATCAGCTACTACTCGGCTCCCAAATCCCTCGCCGAAAAGCCGAAAAGCCTCGATGACATCGACCCGGAACTCCGCCGCACGTACGAAAAACTCGGCATCCCCCTTGCCGAGCAGGAGATTCTGGCCGGTGTCGAACGTCCCGCAGGCAGTAAGCCGGTGGCGGTGGACGCCGTCTTCGACAGCGTCTCGGTCGCCACTACCTTCCGCGAGGAGCTGAAAAAAGCCGGCGTGATTTTCTGCCCGATCTCCGAAGCCGTGCGCGAGTACCCGGAACTGGTCCAGAAGTACCTCGGCAGCGTCGTTCCGCAGGGCGATAACTTCTTCGCCGCTCTGAATTCCGCAGTCTTCACCGACGGTTCGTTCGTCTACATCCCCGAGGGCGTCAACTGCCCGATGGAACTCTCCACCTATTTCCGCATCAACGAGCGCAACACCGGCCAGTTCGAGCGCACCCTCATCATCGCCGAAAAGGGCAGTTACGTGAGCTACCTGGAAGGCTGCACCGCTCCACAACGCGATGAGAACCAGCTCCACGCCGCCGTGGTCGAGCTCGTCGCCATGGAAGGCGCCGAGATCAAGTACAGCACGGTCCAGAACTGGTATCCGGGCGACGCCGAAGGCAAAGGCGGCATCTACAACTTCGTCACCAAGCGTGGCGCCTGCCGCGGTGCCAACAGCAAGATTAGCTGGACGCAGGTCGAAACCGGCTCCGCCATCACCTGGAAGTACCCGAGCTGCATTCTCGAAGGCGACAATTCGGTGGGCGAATTCTACAGCGTGGCCCTCACTCGCATGAAGCAGCAGGCCGACACCGGCACCAAGATGTTCCATATCGGCAAGAACACGAAGAGCGTCATCATCTCCAAGGGCATTTCGGCCGACCAGGGCGACAATATGTATCGCGGCCTCGTCACCATCGGCCCCAAGGCCACCGGCAGCCGTAACTTCACCCAGTGCGACAGCCTCCTCATCGGCGACCAGTGCGGCGCCCACACCGTGCCCTACATCGAGGTCAAGAACGCCAGCAGCACGGTGGAGCACGAAGCCACCACCAGCAAGATCTCCGACGACCAGCTCTTCTACTGCGCCCAGCGCGGACTCTCCGAGCAGGACGCCGTCAGCATGATCGTGAATGGTTTCGCCAAGGAAGTTTTGCAGCATCTGCCTATGGAATTCGCCGTGGAAGCCCAGAAACTGCTTGGCATCAGCTTAGAAGGAAGCGTCGGTTAATGCCCGCCCTCAACCGCATCCGCATGCAAAAAGCCCCACCGGTTACGGCAGGGCTTATGCAAACGCGTTCAATGGCACGTCTCGCAGAGTCCGTGGACAACATCGGTCACACGCACTGGACGACCATGTTCATGGCAGCACTTCACAAAACGAAGGCTTTCTTCCAGATTCGGAAGCTGTTCGGGGTCGGGGCAGGCCGTCATCAGGTCAGCCATCGAACCCAGAACACGGGCATTGATCAAACTTTTCATGAACGTCATGTGTTTCTGCGTGGGGTTCATGTGAATATCTCCCTCCCAAACAAGTAAACCTTACATAAGCCTTTCCAATTCAAATTTCAAGTCGGAGCCTAAAAGTATGAGCCTTCTCACCATCCAGAACCTGCACGCCACGGTCGAAGAAGCCGGTAAAACCATCCTGCACGGTTTGTCGCTGGAGATTCCCGCCGGCCAGGTCCACGCCATCATGGGCCCCAACGGCGCCGGTAAATCCACGCTGGGCTACACGCTGGCGGGCCGCGACGGCTACACCGTCACCGAAGGCGACATCGTCGTCGACGGCGAATCGGTGCTGGAGGCCGAAGCCGACGAACGCGCCCGCAAAGGCCTCTTCCTCGCCTTCCAGTATCCGGTGGAACTGCCGGGCGTGAACACCGCCGCCTTCCTGCGCACCGCCGTCAATGCCCACCGTGCCGAACGCGGTGAACCGGAACTCTCCGCCCTCGAATTTCTGAAACTCTGCCGCGCCGAGATGAAGAACCTCAACATGAGCGAAGACTTCCTCACTCGCAGCGTCAACACCGGCTTTTCGGGTGGCGAGAAGAAGCGTTTCGAGATCCTGCAGATGGCCCTGCTGCAACCGAAGGTCGCGGTGCTGGATGAAACCGATTCCGGCCTCGACATCGACGCCCTCAAAATCGTCGCCGAAGGCGTCAACCGCCTGCGTCAACAAGACCGCGCGTTCCTCGTCATCACCCACTACCAGCGCCTGCTCGACTACATCAAGCCGGACGTCGTGCACATCATGGCAAACGGTAAGATCGTCAAAAGCGGCGGCCCGGAACTGGCCCTGCAACTGGAAGCCGAAGGCTACGAAAACCTGCTGAAAGGCGCCGCCTAATCATGGCCACCGCCGCTGCCCGTACCCCGGAAATTCTCCCTGCACGCCCGCAGCTCAATCTGCCGCGCGAGCCATGGAAATTCACCAACCTGCAACGCGTGGTCGATACCCTCGCCTGCACCGAGCTCTGCACCACCATCGGCTGCCTGGAAGCCGCACTGCCGGTCGTCTCCGGCCCGCAATACGTCTTCCATAACGGCGCACTGGCCGAGAATCTCTCCGGTTCCGCCATCCTCGCCCACGGCGTCACCCTGCACACCACCACCACCGATGATGTGCTCAGCCGCTCGCTGGATGCCCTCGACACCCTGCCCCTCACTGCTGGCGTCACCCACACGTTCAAGGTCACCGGTAAGGGCAAACTACCGCTGCACCTCATCCATGTCGCCAGTGGCGAGCCCTCCACCAGCCGCTTCCGTATCGAACTCGAGGCCGGTGCCGAACTGACGCTGATCGAACACCAGGTCGCCGCCCCGCACTTCACCACCTGGCAGAACCTGAGTGTCGAGGTTGTCCTCGCCGAAGGCGCCATCCTCACGCACAGCGTGCAGCAAACCCTCCCCGCCACCTGCGTGCTCTCGCGCCGCACGTTCGTAAAATTGGCCGACACCGCCACCTACACCGCCACCACGTTCCAGTCGGGCGGTACCTTCAGCCGTATCGAGACCCACGCCGAACTGGCCTCCAACACGTCTTTCCGCCACATCGGCCTCAGCCTCGCCCGCCGCGAGCAGCACCACGACTGCACCTTGCACGTCCATCACACAGGCACGGCCAACAGCACGCACATCCGCCAGCGTAACCTGATAGACGACAAGGCCCACGCGGTTTTTCAGGGCAAATTCCATGTCGACCAGGCCGCCCAGAAGACCGATGCCTACATGCACTGCCACAACCTGCTGCTGAACGACACCGCCCGCGCCAGCCACAAGCCGGAGCTGGAGATTTACGCCGACGATGTGAAATGCTCGCACGGCGCCGCCACCGGCGGCCTCAACGCCAATCAGCTGTTTTACCTGGAGGCCCGCGGCTTCATGCCCGCCCAGGCCACCTCCCTGCTGACCGAAGGCTTTGTGAATGAGTTCATCGACGAATTCCCCGAAGTCCTGCAAAAAAACATGGGCGCCGCTCTCTTCGCATGGCAGACGAATACCGTCGATACCTCCGACCCCACCCCGGACTTCGGCATGGACGCCATCCGCCGCGAAACCAACCTGCCCCTCACGCCGGAAATCATCATCGAGTCATAAGCCATGGATGCCACCAGCCACTTTCCCGCCCTCACCGTTCAGCCCTACGGAAAGCGCCTGGCCTTCCTCGATAGCGCTGCAAGCGCCCACAAGCCGACCGCGGTCATAAACGCCCTCACAGAGGCTCTCAGCGGCCCCTACGCCAATATTCACCGCGGTCTCTACCACAATAGTGCCGAAACCACCGCGGCATTCGAAAACGCCCGCAGCACACTCGCCACTTTCTTCGGTGCCAAGCCGGACGAACTGGTCTTCACCCGCAACAGTACCGAAGCCATCAACCTCGTCGCCCAGACCTGGGGCCGCGCCAACCTCACGGCATCCGATACCGTGGTGCTGACCGAGATCGAGCACCACGCCAACATCGTGCCGTGGCAACTGCTGCAGAAGGAGATCGGCTTCACCATCAAGGTGTTGCCCCTCGCCCTGCTGGTAAACCCCAGCCCGATTGACCTGTATCCGTATTTCGAGGACGCCAAACTGCTGGCCATCACCGCCATGTCCAACGTCACCGGCCTGCGCCCCAACCTGCCCGTCCTGCTGCATGCCGCCCGTACCGAGGGCCTCACCACACTGGTCGATGCCTCCCAGTCCGTGGTCCACGGACCTGTTCCCTTCCCGTTGGTGGGGGCCGACTTCATCGTCTGCACCGCCCACAAACTCTACGGCCCCAACGGCATCGGCCTGCTCTGGGCTCAGCCGGAAACACTCAATGCCATGCCTCCCTATCAGGGCGGCGGCGATATGATCGAAACGGTAAGCCTGCCACTCGGCACCACCTTCGCTCACGGCAACGCCAAGTTCGAAGCCGGCACCCCCGCCATCGCCGAGGCCATCGCCTTCGGTGCTGCGGCCGACTTTATCTCCGGCCTCGGCTGGGAAACCATCACCGCGCATGAAAAAGCCCTCGCCGAAGAACTGAGCCAGACACTGTCCGACCTGCCCTTCATCACGGTGTACAGCCCGGCCCACACCGGTATCGCCGCATTTAATATCGAAGGCGCCCACGCCGCGGATGTAGCGACTTTACTCGACCAGCAGGGCGTCGCCGTCCGCAGCGGCCACCACTGCGCCATGCCCTACATGAAGATGCTGGGCATCGAAGGCTGCCTCCGTGCCAGCCTCGCGCTCTATTCCTCCAGCCGCGACATCGCCCAACTGGCCGAAGCTCTCCACAAAGCGGCCAAGATCCTGCTCTAAAAAACCGGCCCGCAGGCCGGTTTTTTTTACCTTTAGTTACGCTTGACCGTCGCCATCTCTATCCCGTTTTTAATGAGACTCACCTTGACCATATCGCCCTGCTGAATCGTACCAGCCAAAATCCGCTGCGCCAGCTTGTTCTGGACTTCGGTCTGAATGACGCGCTTGAGCGGCCGTGCCCCGTACACCGGGTCGTAACCACGCTCGCCCAGCCAGTCGGCGGCCTTGTCATCCACATCCAGCCCGATCTGCTGTGCCGCCACCAGTGCCTGCAAACCGGCCAGCTGGTTGCGGACGATGCCACGCATCACGCTCTTGTCCAGGCGGTTGAACAGCACGATGTCATCCAGACGGTTGAGGAACTCCGGACGGAACGCACGCCGTACCACATCCATCACCGCAGGCCGTGCCTTCTCGGCCGGCTCACCGTCTTTCAACGCCGCTAAGGCTTCCGACCCCAGATTGCTGGTCAGGATGATCACCGTATTGGTGAAGTCCACCGTACGGCCCTGGCCATCCGTCAGGCGGCCATCATCCAGCACCTGCAGCAGAATGTTGAACACATCCGGGTGAGCCTTCTCAACTTCGTCAAACAACACCACGCTGTACGGCCGACGACGCACATCTTCGGTCAGTACACCGCCCTGTTCGTAGCCCACGTAACCGGGAGGCGCCCCCACCAGACGGCTGACCGCATGCTTCTCCATGTACTCGCTCATATCGATGCGCAGCAGCGCCTTGTCGTCATCGAACAGATAGTTCGCGAGCGCCTTGGCCAGCTCGGTTTTCCCAACGCCTGTGGGGCCTAAGAACAGGAACGAACCAATCGGACGATTCGGGTCCTGCAAACCGGCCCGCGCACGCTGTACGGCTTCGGCGACACTCTTCACGGCAACAGGCTGACCGATCACACGCTCGGCCAGAATCTCCGGCAGGCGCAGCAGTTTCTCACGCTCGGTGGAGAGCATCTTTTCAACCGGAATCCCGGTCCATGCCGCCACCACACGCGCAATATCATCAGCGGTCACAACTTCCTTCAGCACGCCGGTGTCCTGTCCCTGAGACGCCTCGATCTGCTTTTCCAGTTCGGGTATCCGCCCATAGGTCAACTCGGCCACCTTGGCAAAATCGCCTTCGCGTGCGGCTTTGTCCTTCTCAATACGCGCATCATCCAGTGCCTGCTTCAGGGCCTTGGCGGCCTGCACCAGACGCTGCGCTTCCTGCCAGTCCTTGGTCATCGCGTCGCTCTGGGTCTGCAACTCGGCAATCTCGGACTCCAGTTCCTTCAGCCGCATCTTGGAAGGCGCATCCTTTTCCTTCTGCAGCGCCTCGCGCTCGATCTTCAACTGCATCAGTTTACGGTCAACCTCGTCCAGCTCTTTCGGCTTGCTGTCAATCTCCATGCGGATATGCGCCGCCGCTTCATCCATCAGGTCGATCGCCTTGTCCGGCAGAAACCGGTCGGCAATATAGCGCTTGCTCAAATTCGCCGCCGCAACCAGTGCCGCATCGGCAATGCGCACACCGTGGTGCAGCTCGTAACGCTCCTTCAAACCGCGCAGGATACTGATCGTCTCACCCACGGTCGGCTCGGCCACGAACACGCTCTGAAAGCGCCGTGCCAACGCCGGATCTTTTTCAATGTGCTGACGATACTCGTCCAGCGTGGTCGCGCCCACGCAGCGCAACTCGCCGCGCGCCAGTGCAGGTTTCAGCAGGTTGCTGGCATCCATGCTGCCATCACCAGTCCCCCCGGCCCCCACCAACGTGTGCAGCTCGTCAATGAACAGGATCACCGCACCGTTGGTCTTCTCGATCTCTTTCAGAATGCCCTTCAGGCGCTCTTCAAACTCCCCGCGGAATTTCGTCCCGGCCACCAGCGCACCAAGGTCAAGCGTCAGTACGCGTTTGTCCTTCAGGCTTTCCGGCACGTCTTCCTTCACAATACGCTGCGCCAGGCCTTCCACGATCGCGGTCTTCCCCACACCGGCCTCCCCGATCAGCACCGGGTTGTTCTTGGTCCGGCGGCTGAGTACCTGGATCGTCCGGCGTACTTCGTCTTCACGCCCGATCACCGGGTCCAGCTTCCCGCTCCGCGCCAGTTCGGTCAGGTCACGGGTATACTTGGCCAGCGCCCCCTGGGCATCCTCAGCTCCTTGGCTGTCGGCGGTACCACCGGCGCGCTGTTCCAGAATCACATTCTTCAGCACATCAGCCTTCACACCGGCTTTTTTCAGAATATCCGCCGCATCGGCGCCCTCGCGCACCAGCGTCAGCAACAGGCCGTCCGCGGCCACAAAGCGGTCACCCAGTTCTTTGGCAGTATCCTCAGCCACGGCCAGCACCTTGGCCAGCGGCTGTGTCACGCTCATCTGTACACTGTCGCCGTGCACCTGCGGCAAACGGCCAAGCGCCGTGCGGGCCTGTTCGGTGATCTTCGCCACATCACCGCCCGCCGCTTCCAGCAGACGGGCGCCATAGCCTTCACTGTCCTCCACAAAGGCCACCAGCAGGTGCGTTACATCCAAACGGGCATGGTTCATCTTCAACGCCAGGCTCTGGGCGTCGCCCAGCAGGGCCATGGTCTTTTGGGTAAATTTTTCCGGATTCATAGGTCAGTCCTCCTCATAGATGGCTTATAGCAAACTCCATTAGCACTCACATGTCAAGAGTGACAATATAGATCAACAAACGAAGCTAAACCCGTGAAACAGCACATCTGCCACAGGGGGTTAGTGCCGCATTCAGGAAAAACTTGTCAGCCGAATTGGTAAACGGCACCATACACCTAAGCCAACCACCAAAGCGTTTCTTCGGAAGCGTGGCGGTACAAGCAAGGAGGGCGAATGCAATGATCCAGCACACAACGAAAGGAGGTGGTCCAATGAATAGCATCACAAATGAGGGTATCTCAGGACGGACGACTTCCACGAATAAGGTGACGACCGCCTAGTTTCGGCTAGCCGGCGCACCTCAGGCAGGTCCGCCTTGCCTCAGAGATGCGAGGGCGCCCCGCGAGGGGCGCCCTTTCTCATGCCCACTAGTCAAATCAGTCCGTTCGGCCTATATAAACCCCATGAGCGAACCGATTTCCAAACCCTGCGAGCACTGCGGCGAACCGATCGTCCAGACGCGCAATACCAAGGCCGAGTGGGACACCATCCGGTTTTGCAGCACCCGCTGCCGCCGGGTCTTTAACCGCAAGGCCTTCCAGAACGGTACGTTCATCGAGGACGAACCGGAACCGACCAAGATCGAAATGCCGAATCCGCACGTCAACTGGCGTCCCAAGGGCAAAAAACACCAGCCGAAATAAAGCGTAACGCTGGATTTCCAGCCAACACCCTGCTAGATTCTACCTAAGAGTGCGCCAACCAACGGTTGGCGTTCGTTTCGGCCCCGGAATTCGCTGTGCAGGAGGGATTTTTGATTTTCTCCGCAGACGCGAGCACCGCAAGTGTACAAACAAGTACATGCGGAGCGCAGGGGCAAGGAAAAATCAAAAAGCACCCTGCACAGTAGAATTCGGATCATGAAGAAGCACTTAATCACCTCAGCTATTCCCTATGTAAACGGCGTTAAGCACTTAGGTAACCTCGTCGGCTCCATGCTCCCCGCCGACGTCTACAGCCGCTTCCGCCGCCAGTTGGGCCAACTCGATGGCTCCGCCACGCTGTTCATTTGCGGTACCGACGACCACGGCACACCGGTGGAGATTGCCGCCCAGAAGGAAAACACCCCGGTGGCCGACTTTGTGAAGCACTGGCACGACTTCCAGGCCGACATCTACACCCGTTTCGGCCTCAGCTTCGACCACTTCGGTTCATCCTCCAGTCCGCAGAACCGCGTCCTCACCCAGCATTTTGCCCAAAAATTGAAGGACGCCGGTCTCATCGACGTCCGCACTCAGACCATGCTCTACAGCAAGGCCGACGGCCGCTTCCTGCCGGACCGCTACGTCGAGGGCGAATGCCCCAAATGTCACTTCGGCAAGGCCCGTGGCGACCAGTGCGACAACTGTGGCTCGGTGCTCGACCCCACCGACCTCATCAATCCCTACTCCAGCATTTCGGGCAGCCGCGACCTCGAACTGAAGGACAGCAAACACCTGTACCTCAAGCAGTCGCAACTGGTCGACAAACTCCGCACCTGGATCGACGCGCAGGACTGGCCGAACCTTAGCAAATCGATCGCCTACAAGTGGCTGGATGAAGGCCTGGAAGACCGCGGCATCACCCGCGACATCAAATGGGGTGTACCGGTGCCGCCAGAGGTCTTCGGCGACGACTTTGCCGACAAAGTCTTTTACGTCTGGTTCGACGCGCCCATCGCCTACATCGCCGCCACCAAGGAGTGGGCCGACAAACAGGGGCTGGACGACTCCGCCTGGCGCGACGACTGGTGGTTCGGCAACCCGGATGTCGAGTACACCGAGTTCATGGGCAAGGATAACGTCTACTTCCACACTCTCTCCTTCCCCGCCACTCTCATCGGCAGCGGTGAACCCTGGAAGAAGGTCGATACCCTCAAATCCTTCAACTGGCTCACCTACTATGGCGGCAAATTCTCCACCTCCATGGGGGTCGGCATTTTCACCGATACCGCCCTGGAACTGCTGGAAAACATCGACAACGGCCCGGACTACTGGCGCTACTACCTTATCGCCCGCACACCGGAGTCCGACGACAGCGCCTTCATGTGGCCGGACTTCCAGGCCGTGGTGAACAAGGACCTCGCCGACGTGCTGGGCAACTTCATCAACCGCACGCTTCAGTTCACACACAAGAATTTCGGCACCAGCGTTCCCGCCTCCTCCGGTACCTACACCGAGGCCGACCAGGCCTGCGCCAAGCGCCTCAACGATATCCTCGTGCGCTACACCACGCACATGGAGCGTGCCGAGATGCGCAAATCGCAGGAAGCCCTGCGCGAACTCTGGGTTGCCGGCAACGAGTATCTGGCCGAACAGGAACCGTGGAAGGTCATCAAGACCGATAAAGACCGCGCCGCGACCATCCTCAATCTGGCGATCCACATGATCGTGCTCTACGCCCGCGCCATGGCGCCCATCTGCCCGTTCTCGGCCGCCAAGATCATGGCCCTGTTCCCGGAGCTTGAGGCCCCGACCAGCATGGTACCCGCCGCCAAAGGCATGCCCGCCCACATCAACACGCCGTGGGCCTGGCCGCGTAGCCTGCAAGACTTCCACGGAACCCTGCCGCAGCTCACCACCTTCACCCTGCCCGAAGGCGTGCTCTTCCCCAAAATCGCCGACGAACAGATCGCCGAATGGGAACAGCGCTTCGGCAACCAGAAAATCTAGACATGTCCCCCACGCGCGCCTTCACCTTCGTCCGCCACGGCCAGACCGACTGGAACCTCGAAGGTCGCATGCAGGGCCATACCGATATCCCGCTGAATGCCACCGGCATCGAACAGGCCCACGCCGCCGCTAAACGGCTCACGTCCGGCAGCTTCACGCGCATCATCGCCAGCCCCCTCTCCCGCGCCCGCATCACGGCCGAGATCATCGCCGCAGCCCACAACCTGCCATTAGAGCTGTGCGACCAACTGAAGGAACGCACCTTCGGCAGCCTCGAAGGTGAACTGCGTGACGAGATCCGCCGCAAACACATGTTGGGCGAAGATCAGGACTTCAACAGCATCCTCCCCGCCGATGCCGAACAATGGCCGCAAACCCAACTCCGCAGCCAGCAGGCCATCGCCAAATGGCTGAGCGCATACCCGGAGGAAAACATCCTTTTCGTCGGGCATGGCGCCTTCTTCCGCGCGCTGTACGAAGCCCTCGGCGGCCCCTACATGGAAGCCCGCAACGCCACGCCCTACCACTTCCAGCCCACCGCATCCGGCTGGCAACTTACCACTCTTTAGGGCTTGTATCCGCGTCGCTTCACCCTACATTAGGGACATATCATCATTCCTCTTTTTTCTCTTATAAAGGCCAACGCATATGCTCAGACCTTTCTTCTTCCTCCGACATGGCCAGACAAACTGGAATGTCGACAAAATATGGCAGGGGCAAACCGATGTCCCTCTCAACGCCACAGGCGTACAACAAGCCCATTATGCCGCCGAAAAACTGCGCATGCAGAATGTTCCGATTACACGCATCGTTTCCAGCCCTCTGATACGCGCCTATCGTACCGCTGAAATCGTGGCCAAAAGCCTCAATATCACGGTCGACGTCGACACACGCCTCAAAGAGCGTGCTTACGGTGCTTTCGAAGGACTAAGCTCGCAGAAAACCCGCGAAAAATATGGCCTTGCCGAGGATGAGTCTCACGAACATATCCTGCCACCCGACGCTGAAACCCTGCCGGCGCTCACCGAACGGATAAAGGAGTCTCTCCTCTTCTGGTTTCTCAGCTACCCGCACGATACTATCCTCATTGTCAGCCATGGAGGTTGCTGTAGTGCCCTTCAGGCCGACCTATGCGGTCAGGGGGGTTACAACCGCGTCCCCACAGGGGCTCCGCATTATTTTCAGCCTGCCAAAGGGTCGTACTTATGGACCTTTAAACCTGTCTGAAGATATACGCCTACAAAAAACGCCCGTGGTATACGGGCGTTTTTTGTCGTTCTGACCTTACACGTCGAGGTTTTGAACGGTGAGCGCATTCGAGACAATAAAGTCCTTCCGCGGCTCCACCACATCCCCCATCAACGTGGAGAAGATGTCGTCGGCGATCGCGGCGTCATTCACGCTCACTTGCAGCAGCACGCGGTTGTCGCTGTTCAGCGTAGTGTCCCACAGCTGTTCGGCGTTCATCTCACCCAAGCCCTTATAGCGCTGGATGGACAGACCGCGGCGGCCTTCCGCCAGAATGGCGTTGACCAGGGTCGCCGGGTTCGTCCAGCGGGTCGGGTCCTTGCCTTCCTTGGCTACGTAAGCCCCACCTTCCAGCAGCGGCAGAATATCATCGCGCAGGGTCAGCAGTTGACGGTACGAGATGGCGTGCAGCATGGCCTTGTCCAGCGTACGGCGCTCAGGGATACCATCCAGCTTGCGCTGCAGGACCAGGCGCGGCTGGCCTTCCAGACCTTCCACCAGTTCCACCGTCCACGGCGTGCTGGTGTCTGGCAGGTTCTGGTTCAGGCTTTCGGTCAGCATCACCTGCAGCACAGCCGCGGTTTCCTTGCTGTCCAGCGCGTCCACATTGGCGCCCACCTTGGCCAGCGTCCAGGCGAGGAATTCCGGCAGGTACTGCTGCTTGCCCAATGCATCCACCAGGCCCTTGGCCTTGGTCGCCAGCTTGAAGGTCGCGGTGGCATCGGCACCGGTACGCTTTTCACCGTTCGGCAGTTCAATGAAGGCACCGTCCAGGGCACTGCTGGAGAGGTAGTCTTCCAGCGCGGCATCGTCCTTCAGATACATTTCCGAGCGTCCCTTGGCCACGCGGTACAGCGGCGGTTGCGCGATGTACAGGTGACCGGCGGCGATCAGTTCCGGCATGTTGCGGTAGAAGAACGTCAGCAGCAGGGTACGGATGTGGCTGCCATCCACGTCCGCGTCGGTCATCAGCACGATCTTGTGGTAACGCAGCTTTTCCAGTTTAAAATCATCGCGGCCGATCCCGGTGCCCAGCGCCTTGATCAGCGTGCCCACTTCCTGGCTGGCCAGCATGCGGTCAAAGCGCACGCGCTCCACGTTCAGAATCTTACCCTTCAGCGGCAGAATCGCCTGGGTCTTACGGTCGCGGCCCTGCTTGGCAGAACCACCGGCCGAGTCACCCTCAACGATGAACAGTTCGCACTTGGACGGATCCTTTTCCGAGCAGTCGGCCAGCTTGCCGGGCAGAGACGCGATGTCGAGCGGGCTCTTGCGGCGGGCCAGTTCACGCGCCTTGCGGGCGGCGTCACGGGCAGCAGCCGACTCAATTACCTTCTGCACAATCGCCTTGGCATCAGCCGGATTTTCTTCAAAGAAAGCGCCCAGCTTTTCAAATACGATGCTTTCCACCACCGGACGCACTTCCGACGACACCAGCTTGTCCTTGGTCTGGGACGAGAATTTCGGATCCGGCACCTTCACAGAAAGCACGCAGGTCAAACCTTCACGGGCATCGTCACCGGTCAAACCGGCATCCATCTTGCTCTTCTTGAGCAGACCGCTCTCACCGGCATAAGCGTTGATAATACGGGTCAGTGCGGCACGGAAACCCATCACGTGCGTCCCGCCGTCGCGCTGCGGAATGTTGTTGGTGAACGGGTACACGTTCTCGGTATAGCTGTCGTTCCACTGCAGAGATACTTCTACCGAAATACCGTCCTTCTGACCGGCAAAGAACACGGTCTGCGACATCACGGGGGTACGGTTGCGGTCAAGGTGCTTTACAAACGCCTTCACACCGCCTTCATAAAACAGCACGTTCTCCTTGGCCTTACCGTGCTCATCCAGTTCGCGCTCGTCACGCAGGGTGATGTGCACGCCGCTGTTCAAGAACGCCAGCTCGCGCAGACGGTTCAGCAGGGTGTCGTAATTAAAGATCGTCTGGGTAAAGGTCTTCGGGCTGGGGTAGAAGCGCACTTCGGTACCACGCTCGGCGGTCTCGCCCACTTCCTTCAGCGGGAACTTCGGCTCACCATCGGCAAACTGCATGGTAAAGGCCTTGCCGCCGCGCCAGATGTTCAGCACCAGCAGGCTGGAAAGGGCGTTCACCACCGACACACCCACACCGTGCAGACCACCCGAAACCTTATAGCTGTTCTGGTCGAACTTACCACCGGCGTGCAGCTTGGTCATGATAACCTCCGCCGCACTCACACCTTCTTCCGGGTGAATGTCGGTCGGAATCCCACGACCGTTGTCGCGTACCGAAGCCGAACCGTCGGCGTGCAGGGTCACGGTCACACGGTCGCAGTACCCGGCCAAGCTTTCATCAATGGCGTTGTCGAGCACTTCGTACACCATGTGGTGCAGACCGGTGCCGTCGTCGGTATCCCCGATATACATCCCCGGGCGCTTACGCACGGCATCCAGACCACGCAGAATCTTAATGCTGTCAGCACCATAATTGGCCTGAGCCTGGGCGATCTTATCATCCGAAATACCGGTTGCCGGATGACTTTCAACGGGAGTGGCAGAGGTGTCGCTCATACAACGTGTTCCTTACTTTTTCTAACGCTGCAAACTAGCCCAAAACCCGCAAAAAAGCAAGCAAACCGGCTTGTCGGCAAGCCCGCCTTCACCCCTCATCTGCCCAACAAACAGGCACCCGCAGGAACATCCCGCACCCCGCACCGTAGTCCTGTCTCAGACCCTCTTAAGGTCTGTCATACAACCCCCCTCCCTCGCCGCTCCCACCCACCTGAAACGGGGCCTCTCCGGCCCCGTTTTCTACCTCACTTCGTCAACAGCTATTGTCACCTTCCCGCCTCCGCCAACGCCACTCCCCGCCTGACTGAACGTCACATCGAATGTCGCCCCCGGTGCCACTGCACCGGCACTGGCGATAACCCGCGCCTTGGCGGTTTGCAGCGCCAGCCGCAACTCGGCTAGCGGCTGTGTGCCCTGATACGTCATCTGCACCACCACCGTATCAGGGTCCACGCCATTAATGTTCCGCACCACCAACGCCTGCTGCACCGCCTTCACCTGTGCTGCGCGGGCGGTCTGGGCTTCCGCCAGTCCTTGGGCCGTCTCACGCTCCTGATAGGTCGTCCACGCCGTCTGCGCCACGGCCAGCAAACCGCCGCCCTGCCCCGCCGCCAGCTGTGGCAGGGTACTGCGCTGCCACAGCACATTGTTCACCAAAATCTCCTGCGCCTGCGGGTTTACGCGCCCTGCCACCCGGTACTGCGCCACCTGCTGACCGATCTGTTTCGTGCTGGCGGCACGATCCCCGTTCAGAGGGTGACTCGAGATTAACCCCGCAGACTGCCCTTGCTGGGCATACAAACGGTTCCAGAGCGTACTGGCAGCCATCGGATCATATCCGGCCAGTGCCGCATATAAAATCCCGATCTGGTCGGCCTGCTGTTCCTGCGCCAGGGTAAAACTTTCGCCAAAGGCATCATTACTGGCATTCTTACGGTCAAGCAGACTCACGATCTGGTACGCCTGCTGACGCCCCACATGGTTGGCCGCCACGTGGCCCACCTCGTGCCCGATCACCGCCGCAATCTCGTCATCACTCTTCACCGAGTCCAGCAAGCCCTTGTACACCATCACGTACGAGCCACCGTTCACATAGGCGTTAAAGTCCTTCTCCGGCAGCAGCACCACTTTCCACTGGCTGGCCTCACCGGCAAAGTGGCTGGCCTGAATAATCCGCTGTGTGATCGTCACCAGTTTCGCATACCCGGCCGGGTCCACGTCAGCATTGATCTTCCCACCTCCCGCTGTCAGTTTGGCCAACTGCTGATCAATCGCCGCATTGCTTTCAGCGATCTGGGCGGCCCGGTCGCCACTGGCCAGAATGCGGCTGCCTGTCACGCGGTCCTGCGTGCTTACACTGTTGGCCACGCCGTACAGGCTCTGGTCTAACCCGGAAAGCTGCTCGGCACATCCGGCCAGCAATACAGCCATCGCCACCCCACTCATAACCCGCATCATCTGCATCGCAAAACCTCCCCTGTGTTCTTAATCTGCAAGCGTACCCCGCCCGCATATCCTGTCAACACAAAGGGCCCCGCAGGGCCCTTTGTTCCATGGTTGCGGTAAGCTTTAGAAGGCGACCGTCGCGGTCACGCTCATCGCACCCAGCGGCAGGCGGGCCACCGTCGCGGCGTGGGGCTCGGTGGTATCCACCGGCACGCTCCATACCTGCTCACGCACTTCGTCGGCCAGCATGGTACCTTCCAGCGGCAGGTGCAGGGTCAGCAGCGGGCGCTGGGCCGCATCGCCGAACTGCACCACCAGACGCGCATCGGTTACAGTGGAGGCGCTGTGGTTGGCTACACGGGCGCGCAGCAGCATGTTGGCGCCACGGCTTTCCGGCTTGGCAAGGCTTTCCACTTCCACGCTGCCAGCATCCAGTACCGGACGGCCGGTATCAGCCCCCACCACCGGCGCCTGAACGACCTCGGCGTTGGCCGTGGCATTGGCGGCACGGGTCGCACCGGCGGCAGCTTCGGCCTGTACAATGCCGCTCAGAACGTGCACAAAGTTCGGAATATTCACCACCACCCAGTGGTCATCGCGGTGCTCAAGCACTACCTGCAGCGGCAGGGTCAGGGCCAAGTCGCGGCGGTGCAGCGGCACTTCCGCCACGGCTTCACCGGCATCCTGCATGCGCACGTTGGCGCGGCCGATCTCCAGGTTATCACTCCCCAACAATCCATACAGGCGCAGCGGCAGGGTTTCGGCGCCGGCAGCATTACCGCGCACGGCTTCTAAAATATCACGCTGCAGTTCCAGCACCATACCGGGCTTCACCAGCAAAGCGGCATGCACAGCCAGCGCATCACGCGGCGGAAGGCTGAACATCTGGTTCACAATGCTGGTCGCCACAGAGGGCAGATCCACTAGTTGCACTACACGATCAGCATCGCGCATCGCAATCGCACGGTTCAGGCTGGTCAGGGTGCTGGCTGGAGACTCCTGACGGCTACCCACCCATAGCATGGCACCGACCAGCACTACCAATGCCGCAGCCACCCACATCCAGCGACGGTAGTTACGACGCGGCTTCACCGGCAGAATCACACTGGCGAAAGGGCTACCCTTGATGGCAATCCCCTTCTTGGCGCCGATGGTTTCCAGCTCGTGCATCACACCCGCTTTCACGGCCGCCATATGCGTCGCCATTTCCGCCTTCTCGGCCTTTTTCTCGGCCTGAGCATCACGACGCAGCCAGCCCCACAGACGCTGTAGCGGCGTCAGCTGACGCGGCGCCGGATGCAAGTCTACGCCAGCAGCCTTGGCCGCCACATCCGCCGAAACGATCACCGCGGGTTCATCCGCCGCACGGGCTTCCAGCATATGGGTTTCCACTTTCTGAGTTTCTACGCGCAGCTCTTCGGTCGCGCGGAATTTGACGGCATTCGACGACACAAAACGGCCGCCGGTACCACGCTGGATGACCGCCGGACTGGTAGTCACAGCCTCTTTATCCGCACCCTTGGCACCGGGCTTGCTCACCTGGGCCAACACACCGGCCACGGTCTCACGGCCGGACGAAGGCTTGTTGACAGGCTTGGGCGTACGTTTGGCCGACATGAATCTCTCTCCTCTTCGCAGGGTCACGTCCGTGCCCCGCCATGGGCGGCACCATACTGCATACCAACTGCAGCATCAAGACATGTGTACAACTTTCATGCAATAAGCATACACTTAGCGTAGGTTGCGCAAAAACCTAGCCAATCCGCTCGAAAGCCCACCCCAGACGACACACGCCACCCTGCGCCCGTCCATGCACCAGCAGTTGGCGGCAGGGCTTCATCACACCAAAATGCGGCGCATACCGGCTGTCGCGCACGTCCAGACGCCCGCCATCCACCTTGACCGCAATGCGGACTCCGGCAGCCGTTTCCAGTTCAGCCTCACTGTCACTTACCAGACGTACATTCACATCTGGATGGATATGGAAATGCGCCCGCACCCGCCGCGAGGGTTTGCGGAACGTAATCTCATCCTCGCCACGCATCCGGCTGCCATCGGCCGCCATCACCAGTTTACGGCGGTGCTGCGCGCCCACGTAGGCGTAGCCGTCATGGCTCCCTTCCACCCAGATATCACCCCCCGGCAACGGCTCGGCACCGCCCTGCAACACCAGTTCCACCTCACGCGGCCGCCGCCCCACCCGGAACCCGCCCCACACCTCGGCACTATCAACGCCTTCCAGGCTGACCGTGCTGTGGGAAGCTGTCGCACGGAAGGTATTCCGCAGCGCATGCTGGTAGGCATATGTCCCACCATTGACCACCACCCGCTCGCGGCCAATGTCTAACTCAAAACTCAGCATGTCGGCATGGGCGTGGCCAGGGTTCTCATCCGGCCCCACTTTGCCTGCATCAAACCACGCGCTCATACCACCCCGGCTCAAACGTGCATACCCGGCATCGGGCAAAATCTCCGGCGCATCATCGGCGCCACTCTGCCGCAACAGCTGCGCTACATACGGTGCATCCAGTACATCGGCATCATTGAACAAGGCTAACCCGCCATCGCCATGCACAAACATCCCCAGCGCCGTACCCAGCTTGCGCACGGCCTCTTCCACCGGTTTGGGTGCGCCCCCGGCGTTGCGCAAAACGGCCCGAATCTCAAGTAAATCGCGCAGCACCTGCGCCGCATACAACGGCGAAAGCTCGTAATGCATGCCATCGGGCAGAATCTGCACCGGCAACTGCCGCAACAGCCCGGCCATACCCTGTGCGTACATGTCGGCCTGCTCCAGCGCCAGACCGCCATAGATCATCGCCTTCAGGTTCTTCAATAAGTGGTTGCCGCCCAGGTCCAGCTCGGGGTTGGCCATCACATACGCTGCCTGACGGTACAGACAGGCATAGAACGCCTGACGCAGATCATCATCCGCGCCATCCAGCAACCAATGCCCATGGGTCAGCCACGCCACCACGCGCAGGCTGGTCGGGTACGGGTGCCAGGCAACCGGATGATACCGCCCGAAGCTCAGCAGCCAGTCGGCCACCAGTTGCCGCGCCACGGCGCGCTGCCCTGCCGCCCGCAGATCAGCTAACCATTCATGGTAATGCAGATGAAACACCCACAGGGCACTGGCCTGCGTCGGCAGCCAGGTACGCAGGCTACCATCAGCCCCGGTCGCCAGCGGTAACGTGATACCGGCAAAGGTGAACTGCCCTTTGGCCATCGCCGTACCGGCCGCAGGGTCACCACCGAATAATTCGACACCCACCCAGTGCGGTTCGCCCGCATCGTCGGGCATCAGGTCCTGCAGGCCATACAACGGAGAGGCATAATAAAAACGCTTGGCCCGCGCCAATAACCGCCACTTGATGGCCTCCAGTGGCACATAGCGCAAGGTGCGCCCCAGCCGGAGCGCTTTGGAGACTACATTCGTCGGGGCTGTCATAGGTTCAAGCTATCCCATTTCACCAAGAGCCGCTACTGCCGTGGCGGCCCCCGTAATAGGTGAAGCGCAGAAAGCCTAGACCTTCACACCCATTTGGGTCATCACCTGTTGCATCTGGCTCTTCATGTCACTGAACGCCCCCTGCACCTCGCCCACAGCCTGATTGACCTGATCGGCCGCCACACCGGTATCGTTGGCAGCCTGTTCGATGCCGATCATATTCTCATCCACGTCTTTCACGCGGTGGCTGGCATCCTGCACGCTGGTGGCAATGTGCTTGACCACACCACTCTGCTCTTCCACGGCGGCACTCACCGAGGTGGCATTATCACGGATGCGGTGAATCGCACTCACCACGGTCTGCAACGCACTCACACTCTCCTTGGTCACTTCCTGGATTTCGCGGATCTGCTCACCAATATCGACAGTTGCCTGCGTGGTATGGCTGGCCAGTTTCTTCACCTCATCGGCCACCACGGCAAAGCCACGGCCTGCATCACCAGCACGCGCCGCTTCAATCGCAGCGTTCAACGCCAGCAGGTTGGTCTGTGCCGCCAGATCATTAATGAGCCCGACAACCTCGCTGATGCGCCCGCTGGCCTCACCCAGTTTGCGCACCACTTCATCGGTATGGCGGGCCTTGGTCACGGCATCATCCACCAGTTGATTGGTTTCATGAATGCTCTGCGAAATGTCATGGATCGACGTATTCAGTTCTTCCACCGCCACGGTCACCGAGCCCACATACTGGGCGGCCTCGGTCGAGTTCCGGCGTACCACGGTGCTCTGCGCGCTGGTTTCCTCGCTGGCCGCGATCATGCTGGCCACAGCGTCACCCACCATGCCGGTGCTCTGGCCCACACGCTCACTGCCCTTATTAAAGTTCCGACCCATGCGAACGACCGGCTCTGAAAGCTTTCCTCCCAGCCATAAGCCAAATACAGTGATAGCAATGAGCGCGGCCACGAGAATCACCACCGAAGCCAACGCGTCCTCATAGAAGGCTTGGTACAAGCCATCCATCTCGGTCCGCACGACCAGCGCCCAGTCCAGCCCCTCGATCTGCAACGGGCGGTATACCGCCACCACCGGCACATTGCGGCTGTTCTTGAAGAACTTGACGCCCGGCTCTTTAAAGAACTCCGGCACCATCTCAAACGCCTGACCCTTCAACTGGCGCAGCAGGTCATTCTTTTCGACGGTACGCATATCGTTGCGCAGGCGGCCATCACGACCGACAAAGTAACCGTCGGTGTGGTCGCCATAACCCGCCAGACTCTTGAACAATGCATCAATTTTCAACGAGGGCAATTGGAACGCCAGAACCCCAATGAGCGTCTTGCCTTCAAACACCGGCACGGCCACAAATCCGGCCCCAGCATCGTAGCTCGGCATATATTTCTGGAAGTCGGCCACGAACATCTCACCCGGCTTGGTGGCTTTCAGCGCCCGGCGCACCACATCCGAGAAGTTAGTATCCTTCAGCGGACCATCATACACACTGCTCATGAAGTCGATCTCCTTGAACACCGTGAACACCACGTTCCCCTTGGTATCGATCAGGAAGATGTCATAAAAACCGAACTCCTGCAGATATTCACGAAAGTACGGCAGGTAACGACTATGGGCTTGGCTGTAGGCACTGTCATCATGCGCCTTGTCCATCTTCTCTTTCTGGCCGATGGGGTTCGGATTATCAATAATGTAAAGCGTCTGCATGGCCTGAATACGCGCATCCTTCGGCATCCAGGCATCCACATCGGCAGGCTTGGTGTCCGGCGTGTTCTGTTGCTGGTACTCATAACGCGCGCGCAGTTTACCGAGGTTGACCGGCACCGAGGCCGGATCAAAGGTCTCTACTCCATCCCGCAGCTCGATCAAGGCCGTGCGGGTGGTGGGGTTGATCGACAACGTCCGCGCCAGTCCATATACGGTATTGAAGTAGTCTTCTGCCGCCAGCGCGATATCCTGACGCGAGACAGTCAAATCACTGACCGTCCCCTTCTGAATGGTCTGAAAACCGCTATAGATGGAATAACCGCCCATCACCAGCATCGGCAGAACACCGACCAGCAGAAGGGAACCAATGATTTTTTGTTTGAACGAGATATACATGACTAAGCCTTTCCGGCGTATTCTTCTTATTAAGGATTATTGGTCATACATTACAAAAAACGGTTTACCCCGCGAAGCCTTTTCCCGAAAATCCGCCTTTCAAGCGTCAGAGCTGTGGTTTCTCCATCACCCCACAACGTAATGAAGCGCCCCGCAGGGCGCCCCATTATCCGATACATACCAACCTTAGTTGATGATCTTCCAGCTGCCATCGGCTTGCTTGCAGGCGGTACCGTAGGCGCGCTCGGTCTTGCCGCCGATGGTCACGGTCTGCTGGTACTCACGGCAGGCGCTACCGGTGCTGTCACGACCTTCACGGACCGGTACGATGGTACCTTGGTTTCCGCTTTGCGGGTTGTACCAGGTGATCTGCTGACCAACCGGAGCGGTAGCGGCACGGCTGGCGGCACCTTCATAGTAGCCACGGTCTTGGGCGGTCATGCCTTGGGCCACTTTGTTACCAACCCAGGCACCGGCCAGGGCACCGACCACAGCCGCAACGGTCTGGCCGCTACCACCACCGAACTGGCTACCGATCACGGCACCACTTACCGCACCGATACCGGTACCGATGTCAGTCCCGGACAGGCCGGCACCTTCGCTACAGGCGGTCAGGGCTACGCTGGACAGCAGGGCAGCCATCACAAATTTCTTGCTCATCATCGTAAGAGAATCCTTTTGTTGAGGTTATTCAGGAAAGCGATGGTACTCCACACCAACCGCTTCGCTCTGTCAATCAACCATTAAACGCACGTAAGGTTCCAACCCCTTCGCGAAGTCAGCCCTCAGTAAGAAAATACACTCAAGAGAGAATGAGCAAAAACACCGTCGCGCCGCAACTTGCCCCCGCGCACGCGGTTATTGCTTGCACACCTGCAGGCGGAAGTCTCCCCCACCCACATCAATATAACGCATCTGTCCGCGCTGGCCTGGCGCACAGGCCTCGGCACCGGTACCTGCCACCTGCACAGTCCCGGCTACGGCCAGATTCTTGTTGGTCTGATTCCAGACAATACTGTTGGAGCCGGAAATCTCATTCAGCGCACCCTTGAACTGCACACTGCCGACGATACCGGCCGCTTCAAGGTTACCGGCATTGATACCCGTCAACTGGCTCCCGTCACCGGAGAACGACGTCGCACTGACCGTTCCGGTCGCCTGCAAACCGCCGTTGGCAAAACTCACGCCGTCAATGCTCTGGCTACCGCTCACATACAGGTTGCCTGTTACGCGCAGATTGGTGAACGTCCCGGCCGCCGGGTTCGTACCGCCGATCACGGTGCCGTCGATCGCACCACCATGGATCACCACGGTATTGCTGTTCTGCAAGGCCATATCGCCCAGACCCAAAGCCGTATTGGCCGCCACACAGGCAAAGGCATTAGTGCTGCTATTCCAGCTTAACACTTCACCGGTGCTACATTGGGCGGGGGCACCGCGGTCACACACCACACTGCCGCTGGCATGGTCGTAATAACACCATTTGCCGTCATTACCGGCACCAAGACCCGCCAGCTTGTCCTGCACGGCTTTCCATTTGCCGTTGTCATAGCGCAGAAAATCGTTGTTATTGGGGCTCAACGTCGTATTAGCATCCACGCGCACGTCACCCAGTTCCACAAGGTCAAGGGGGTCAGAGGCACCACCGGCATCACTCACACAGGTCAAATTGGTACCATCCCCGGTCAATACCTGCCCGGTGGTACAGGTCGGCAGAGTATTCTGGGCAAAGCCCTGAACCGTGCCCGGTACCCATTTCTGGCTGGTCAGGTCGTATTTCACAAACTGCCCGTCAGCAACACCGCTCACGTTCACGTCGTCCAAGTTAGCAAAGGTCAGCGGGTCAGCGCTACCACCCGCGTCGTTCACACAGGTCAGGCTGGTACCATTGTAAGTCAGCACCTGCCCGGCGGCACAGCTGGAAAGCGTCGTCTTAGCCCAATCCGGCACGGTCGGATCCATTTCACTCCCGGCCACCCACTCGGTGCCGTTGTAAATCAGTACGGTACCGCTGGTCTGGGCGCTGGTGTTCACATCACTCAGGTCGCCCAGTGCCAAGGCACCTTCCAGTGCATCACCGGCCGCTTCACATTTCAGAATCACTTTCCCATCCTGCGTGACCGAACGCAGAATTTCGCCGCTGCCACAGGCTGCCAGGCTGTAACCGGGGATATCGGTACGGGCAAACGCCGCCGTGAACGGGTCAGCTTCCTGCGTGATACCCACACTGTCCACACGGCAAAGCAGATTACCGCCAACCATGGTCAGCATTTCATTGGTGGCACAGTTCGGCAGGGCCGGGTTGGTGTCGGTGCGTGCAAAGCTATGCACCAGGGGGTCTTGTTCACGCGTAATCCCCTTCTGGTCGGGGATACACGTCAACGAGTCACCGCTCGCACTCAGAACCTGCTCGCTACCACAGTTCGGCAGCGGAGACTTGGCAAAACCTTGCACGGTCGGGTCGGTTTCGTTGCTCACAAAGCCGCTCTGTACACACGAGAACTCACCGCCGGTCACACCCAGAATGCTGCCGCCACTACAGGTCGGCAAAGCTTTCTTGGCAAAACCCTGTACGGTCGGGTCGGTTTCGCGGTCACATACCCAGTTGGTACCGGTATAGCGCAATTTGTCCCCGGCATCGGGGCAGCTGCCCAACTGGGCTTTGGCGTGGGGCTGTACCTTGGCCATTTCGGTATTCAGCACATCCACATCGCCTTCCACTTTAGAAAGACGGGCATTGGTCTTGGCATTCTGCAATCCGCGGCCACCGCTCTGGGTAAAGAACTGTTCCTGCGCCTGGGGGGCCGCCAGTGGCAGCAGCAAACCGGCCAGCATAGGCACCGCCAGCACCAGCCAAAGGCGCGAACGCAGCATGCGGGCGACGAATCTGTTCACTCTTGTTCCTTTTTGGGGGCTTGCACGAGGATTTCTGACATTTACTCTCGCAAACCAGCGCTCATTCCACAATCGTCCTACCGGCTTTTACACCAAACGAGCGCACCCGCTATGGCCGCTCCGCCACAAATCAGGGCCCTTACAACAGGCAATCCGCTTGCCCAAAAAGACGCGAGGGCGTATGCACTTTGCATGAGCAAAGCACCGTCCAAAAACATCCAGAAGATCATGGTTGTGTTCGGCACCCGTCCGGAAGCCATTAAAGTCGCTCCCCTTATTCTGGCGCTGAAGAACGACCCGCGCTTTAAACTCTGCACTGTCGCCACCGGCCAGCACCGCGAGATGCTGTGGCCGATCCTCGAATGGTTCAACATCACTCCAGATTACACGCTGGATGTGATGGCACCCAAACAGCCCTTAGCCTTCCTGTCTGGCAAGGTGCTCGCCGGTCTGCATCCCATCATGGAAGCCGAACAACCGGACATCGTGATGGTGCAGGGCGATACCACTACCGCATTCATGGCCGCGCTGACCGCCTATTACGGCTACGATTACTTTGTACGGAATGAAACCGGGCAACGCCGCCATATCCAGATCGCCCATATCGAGGCGGGCCTGCGCACGCATGACAACTACGCCCCCTTCCCGGAAGAAGTGAACCGCCGCCTGATCGGCCACATCGCCAACTGGCACTTCGCCCCCACCGCCACGGCGGCCGAGGCCCTTTTCCAGGAGAATATCAACACCAATGTCTTCATCACCGGCAACCCGGTCATCGACGCACTCCATGTGACGGTCGAACGCCTCGGCGACGGCGCCACACTCAATCTACCGCCGGAACTGACCAACGACATTCTCGGCAAACCCTATATCCTCATCACCGGCCATCGCCGCGAAAGTTATGGCGAAGGCTTCTCCCACATCTGCAAGGCCATCGCCAAACTGTCCAAGCGCTATCCCAAGCACACGTTCATTTATCCAGTACACCTCAACCAGCACGTGCAAGAGCCCGTCCACGCCATGCTGGGTAATCTGCCCAACGTGATCCTCACTCAACCGCTCGACTATCCCGCCTTCGTGCACGTCATGCGCCACGCCCACCTGATCCTCACCGACAGCGGCGGCCTGCAGGAAGAAGGCCCGGCCCTGGGCAAACCGGTGCTGGTGATGCGCGAAGTGACCGAACGCCCGGAAGGCATCATGTCCGGTACCTGCCGTCTGGTCGGCACGTCCGAGAAAAGCATCATCGACAATGTCACCGATCTGCTGGACAACCCGCAAAGCTACGCCAAAATGGCGCGCGCCGCCAATCCGTACGGAGACGGCCTTGCCACGCAACGTATTCTCAATCTGCTGGCTGGCGGTTCCGCCCGCGACAACACCTTCACCCCCGCCTACGCCGAGGCATAAAACAAAAGCCTCCGACACGGAGGCTTTTACATATCTGAAGAGCGATTATCCAGTCATCCGGCGCAAAGCGCCGTCGCCCCCGCGCGCGAGGTTGAAACGGACATCCGGATGCGTTTTGGCAGGGCACGGTGTACAAAAACAAAGGTACATAAGCCATGCCAAAACGTGTTCGGGGTTCGTTTCAAACCGCGCCTTTCCTAAGTCTAAGGAAGACCAACTTCGGCAGGCGCCAAGAGCCCTTGATCGGTAAACTCCGCAATCGTCCCCTTCTTGCTGCGCAGAATGATGATCGTGATACGGCGGTTCTTAATGGCCTCCGGCTGGTCCACCAGCAGCGGCTGTTGGCTGGCGTAACCGGCCACACGGCCAATGCGGCGCTCCGGCATACCTTCCTGCATCATCACACGGCGGGTCATCTGGGCACGGTCGGAAGAAAGCTCCCAGTTGGTATAAACAGGGTTGGCACCACGATACGGCACCACATCGGTATGGCCACCGATCGCCAGCGCATTCGGCAGCGGCAGCAGAACATTGGTCACCACACCCATCATGTCGCGGGTGTACGGGAACATCGCGGCACTGCCGTTTTCAAACAACGGACGGTCGGCACTGTCGGTGATGGTAATGCGCAACCCTTCCGGCGTCAGGTCGATGATCATATTGTCCATCAGCGCTTTCAGCTCGGGCACGTTCATCACCGCACGCTTAATCTGTTCGGCCACCTGACGGAACATCGCGTCTTCCTTGGCCTGAACCGCCATATCATCATTGCTGTCGGCCTGGGCGGGCGGCATCACCGGTGTTTCTTCCGGGGCACTGTCATCGGCCGCAATCGCGCTGCTACCCTTCATGATGCCCTGCCCGCCACCATACTGACTGGCATTGCTGGGGGGGTTAAAGTAGTAGGCGATCCCGGCTTTCTGCTCTTCCGTGGTGCTGGCCAGCAGCCACAGCAGCAAAAAGAACGCCATCATCGCGGTCACAAAGTCGGCATACGCAACCTTCCAGGCGCCGCCGTGGTGGCCGTGGCCGTGGCCGCGGCCCTTTTTCTTGACGACAATGACGGTCGCGCCGCCGTTGCCGCTCGAACCGCCGCCGCTGCCGCCGTTCTCTTCGTCGGCCATTACTTATCGCCCCCGATGCTGTTCAGGTACTCTTCCGACTGCTGGAAGCTCGGACGGACCGACGCCGGCATGTGCTTGCGGGTAAATTCAACGATGATCTGCGGGCTCAACTGACGCGCAAAGTTCAGAATGGCGATCTTCATGCAGGTGTAGAAGGCCGCTTCCGCCGCATAGGCATTTTCCATGTTCTTGCCCATCGGGCCGATAAAGCCGTAGGCGATAAGCACACCCGAGAACGTCCCCACAAGCGCGGCCCCGATCAGGTGACCCAGCACTTCCGGCGGCTCGGTAATGCTCCCCATGGTATGGATAACCCCCAACACGGCGGCCACAATACCCAGCGCCGGCATACCGTCGGCCATACCCTGCATCGCGCCCACAATCGCGGCGCGCTCGGTGTGGTGCACGTGCAGTTCCTCGTCCATCAGTTCTTCCAGCTGGTTCGGCATGCCGCTGCCCATAACGATCAGACGAATATTGTCACACAGGAAGGATTCCACATGGTGATCCTTCATCAGGCTCGGATATTTCTGGAACAGGCTGCTGTCGTGCGGGTGGTCGATGTGTTGCTCAACCTCTTTGATCCCCTTGGTGCGCATCATCTTGGAAAGCTCGAAGAAGAAGCCCAGCAATTCCATGTACGGGCCCTTTTTCTGGTAGGGCAGACCGGTCAGCAGCACTTTAAAGCCACCGCCCAGGCCTTTAAGTACCGGCCCTGGGCTCCCGATCACAAGGCCGCCGATGGCCGCCCCGATGATGATGATAAATTCAAACGGCTGCCACAAAACACCCATGTGACCACCCGCAGCGGCGTACCCACCCATAACGCAGGCAACAACAATGACAAAACCAATCAGGAACAACATGGCCCGAGCCTACCAGCCCTGCTGCGCTGCACCAATGCTTTCTGCACACCTCTCCCCCGCTTTGACTGACCCCCTGTGACCTTTAAACGCAGGTGAGTCCTCACCCCTCTGTTACCCTGTGTCACCCGTGCACAGACCCCTCCACCAAAACACATCTCCCTCTCAGGCCTGTCGGGACGGATGAGGTACGCAATGGCATAATAAGACATGACGATGATTCGCCTGCTTCTTTGCGCGCTCATAATGCCCTCATGGGCGTTTGCTGTGTGTAGTACCCCCGCCGGAGACGCCGGTCACATCATCTTCAACACCACCACCAAAACCATGCAGTACTGCAACGGCACCAACTGGGTGAACACCGGTACATCACAACCTTCTGCCACACAAACCGGCTGCACAACCCCAACCGGCGTGGCCGGAGAAGTTATTTATGCCAGCAGCACCGGCGTGGTTCAGTTCTGCAATGGCCAGAACTGGGTCGACACCGCCTGCGCAGCCAAACGCCAGCCCAACGGCCCGGGGTGTAGCGGCCAACCGGCAGGTACCATCCAGTATGCCGCAGCGCATAACGAGCTCCAGTTCTGCGACAGCACCAACTGGGTCGCCATGGGTTGGGGCTGTTCGCACGACCTCTCCGATCCGGTCTGGAACGGCCCGACCACGTACAGTTACAGCACCATGCAGGGCCAGCCCTTTAGCCTCACCCCCTCGGTCACCGACGACAAACCCGGCCTCGTGTACAGCGTACAGGGTACGGTCCCCACCGGTCTGTCGTTCAATCCCTCCACCGGCGCCGTGTCTGGCACCCCTTCCGCACTGGGCACCTATACGTTCACCCTCCGCGCCACCGACACCTCCGCCAACTATGTCGAGCGTACCTTTACGATAGACGTGACCCCCGCCGAAGCGGTGGCCTACATCGCCTCCAACGCCAACAACGTCAATATCCAGTCGCTGTTCAGCGGCGCCGACTGGGCTAACAGCACCCGCCCCAAACGGGTGGTCATCAACAGTGGCGTCACGGTCGGTTCCACAAACCCAGCCACAGCCGCCCTGCTCACCGGTACAGGCCGCGGCAGTAATCTGATTATCCAGAACAGCGGTACCATCGCCGGTGCCGGGGGTGCCGCCAATGGTGGCGCGGGTGGCCCGGCGATCAACTCTCAGCAGACAGGGGTCACCATCACCAATGCCGGTAACATCTACGGCGGCGGTGGCGGGGGCGGCCGTGGCGGTAATGGCGGTTCCGGCGGAGCAGGCTCTATTCAACAAGTCGTGCAAGAAGGCCCTTACTATTCGTCTAGCTATCGCTGGTATTTCATGGACTTTGGTGGATACTACTATGGAGACATTGTGTGGGCCGGAACTACACTCAGGATAAATAATGGTAACGAACCTGCTTCACCATGGGCTTATGGTGGCTATCTGTATTACAAGAGTTACCCGAGTGGTGAAGGTCCAAACGCTATCTATCGCACATACGAGTCAAACACTCCCACCACCGGCGGCGCAGGCGGTACCGGCGGTAACGGCGGTGCGGGCCAAGGCTCCAACCAAGCCCGCGCCAACGGGGTTGGCGGTAGCGCAGGCGCAGCGGGTGGCACCAACGCCGGTACAGGCGGTACGGGTGGCACCGGCGGTAACGGCGGTACATGGGGTGTTGCCGGCACAGCAGGTGCCACAGGCAACACCGGTGGCTCTGGTAATGCAGGTGCTGGCTTGGCAGGAGCCGCCGGTACAGCCGGTGGGGCAGCCGGTGCAGCTATCACTGGTAGCGGCTACACGGTCACCAACACCGGCAGTATCCTCGGAGCCTACTAAAACGTAACGGCACCCACCAAAAAAGCCCCTCTACCGAGGGGCTTTTCATCAACCAGCCTAGTTACGCTGGTTATACACACCCGGGGTATACTCAAACAGCTTGTTCACCAAGGTCACGTTCTCGTCCACGTTGCGGAACTCCACATGCGTGGTGGTGCTGAGAGTGTCTACGGCATCGATCTGGCTCAGGTACATACGCCCGCCCGCCAGCTTGGTGAAGACCAGCGTCAGCTTGGCCAGACCACTGTTGGTGCCGGTCGCGATCTTCTTGTCCACGGCAAAGGTCACACTGAACATGCGGCCGTTTTCCTTGGTATCGGTCGCACGCAGGCCCTGCTGAGACAGATTCAGCTTCTTGGCATTGAACAGACGCGCCACACCCGCATCCATCGGCAACTGGGTTGCCTGCTGACGGTCATCGATGAAGTAGATGGCACTGCCGGTGCTCACCACTTTCTGGGTCACCGGGGTCTTGTACAGCCACAAGAACTTACCGGGCTTGCGCCAGTAGAACGTCCCGCTGCTGGGGGTGCGCTCACCGGTCACGGTCTGGGTGAAGTCGGCCTGCAGGCTGCTCAGATCATTGAAATAATCTTCCACACGCTTGGTGCTGGCGCTCAGGCCGGGCATGAACACCTGCGTACCGGTCACCACGTGGGCGGTTTTCACACCGGCCAGAATGCTGCCCTTAGCCGGGGTCGGGGTGGGTTCCTGGGCCAGCGGCATCTGGGCTGCCGCCACCATAATGGTAGCTATAGGCAAAGCCATCAAAGCTCCGTAGTATCTGCGCATGAATATCTCCTTCTCGTCCTTCTCCGGACCTATTAACGGTCCCGCAGTCGTTTCGCCTGCGGTCAACCATGCACTAATCTGTTTACACGGTTTTGGTTCCTCTGGCGACGACCTCATCCAGCTCGCCGCCCCCCTCAAAGCAACCCTTGGTAATCTGGCCGAAACCTTGGCGGTCTACGCGCCCCACGCGCCTGCCGAATCGCCCGGAGGCATGGGGCGCCAATGGTTCCGCGATATGGGCTGGACCTTCCGCGACGCCCAAGGCCTCACCAGCCTCACCCCCCAGCTCGACAGTTTCATCGCCCAGGTCGCGGCAATGCACGATATCCCTACCACCCACATTGCCCTTCTCGGCTTCTCGCAGGGCGGTATGACGCTTTTCCACTGCCTGCCCCAGCTCCAACACCAGCCGGGCGCGGTTATCACCTGCTGCGGCGCGGTTTCGGTCGCCCCCACCTTCCCGGCCAACCAGACCAATAAACCACCGCTGCTTATCCTGCACGGCGAAGACGACGACGTCCTCCCGGCCGATGCCAGTGTCGAAGCTGCCGCCACCTACCGCGCCCACGGCTACCCGGTGACGCTGGAGATTCTCCCCCACCTCGGCCACGGTATCGACGCCGCCACCCTCGCCCACATCAGCGTCTTCCTTCAAAACATCTGGCAACCAATGTCCCAAATAGACCGGACTTAAAAACAAAAAAAACCGGGCTCGCCCGGTTTTTTCAGTTCTAAAGAGGTTACCACCACGCCTTGGCTTTGCTTTCTTCGGCGCGACCCTTGCTCTTCAGATTTTCACCGATGCCCGACGAAATATGCCGCGTAGCATCCGCTTCCGATTGCAAGACGTCAGTCTGTGCAGCCTGAGCCTTCAGCTCCTGCTCAACGAAATCATCCGCACGTTTGGCACGCGCGCGCTTGGCTTCCAAATTCAGGCTCATTTCCTCAAGTTCCAGCGCACGCAGCTTATCTTCATACCCTTGCGCACGCTGTTTATCAGCCGATTTTTCAGCGCGGACACGGGCCGCTTCCTGGGCCTGTGCGGCCCGACGATTCGCCTCACGCGCTGCCGCTTGTTTCTCAGCTTTCAGTTGGCGGGCTTCTTCCTCCGCAGTCTGCTGAGAAATCACACTATCCACCGCTGTAATCTGGTCCTGCAAAGACTGGGCAAAACCGGCAAACGGCAGCAGGCAAGCACCTGCTGCCATCACAATACCTACCGAGTAACGCACGTTAGTTGCTTTCCTTAGCCTTAGGATCCGGGCAAACCGCATTAGGCTGAATGCGGGTTTCGCTAGTCACGGTCGTGATCAACAGAGCCGTACCGGGCTTGAATTGGCACATTTTACCAACCTGAGCCGAGTTGCGGGTCTTCTTCCCTATTTTGTAGGCGATCGACACACCATCAACCAGCACCTTGTCGCTGACCAGAGAGCCAGCACCTACACCAACGGCACCACCCACAGCACCGCCAGCAAGCGTGCCACGGCCACTGTCCAGAGCATTACCGGTAATCCCACCGGCCAGAGCACCCAGCACACCACCGATAATCTGGGCATTTTGCTTAGCCTTCATATTGTCAACCTGAACACGCGCCGGGAAAACACCTAAAATATCAACAGTAACAACATCCTGCTGGGTATTAACTTGGTCAGCTGTGTAAACATTGCTGGCATATTCTTCACCGGTTGCAGCGCAACCTGCAGCCAGAAGAGCCGCCATCAGGCTGGCAAGAGTGGGGGACATACGAATCATGGGGGGAATCTCCTTCATTTAGTCAAAGTCGTAGTAAGGTGTCATACCAAGCCAAACGTAACGGTACAAGCATGTCGCTTAAATAATGACTTTATTCTTATTTGTAATATCTTATGTCTAATAGTTAAGTAAACCACCCACATCAGCGTCTTCCTCCAGAATATCTGGAAAAGCTGACAAAAAAGCCCCGCATAACTGCGGGGCTTGTCGTCAACAATCTAACTCACATCAGGTATCTTCTTTGAAGTCGAACACGATGCGCGGTTTCATCTTCCACTGGCGCTTGGGCTTCCAGAACGGCAGAAACTTGTCCTCAGGCGCCCGCCACACCAGCCGATAGGCCAGAAGACCTGCCACCTGCGGATGCATTTTTTCATAGAACGCGGTGAGATGCGTCCTAAGCCCCGTCGCGAGCAGAACATCGAACAGATGATCCATGCCCACCAAGGTGGAATGCTCCAGTTGGGTTCGATCGTCCTTTGCTGTCAGGATGGTCACTAGCTTGTTTCCCGTCTGCATGGCAAAGGTGGGGTCTTCCTCGGCGTTGCCGGCAGTAAAGTAGTCCTTCAGCAGCAAGTGGTCAGGCTCATCGGCCAGCTGCATCCTCTTCCGGGGCAGGGCCTGGCACTCCCACCCCTGAGGGTGCAGAAACAGGTGGACACGTTCGATATCCTCTTCCCACTGGGTATTCGGCATCTGTTTATCAAGGGACAAAACCCCGAAATCAATACGAAACGTCATGGAATCTCTCCCAAATATCAAAACGTCCGGATGACGTTCTTTCGCCCACCCTCATACTGCATACAAAATTAATACGCAAGATTGATATTCCCCTCCACCTATGGCACAACACCGTATACCGCTACAAGGCATCTCGCCCGCACCATCCTTCCCGTTATGTTTGATAAGGAAACCCTGCCATGCAGCACATCCTACTTCTCAGCTCCACCCGGCAGCGCGAAGCCAATCTGATGGAACGCCTGTTTGAAGAATACGCCATACACGATGCGCAAGGTCAGCGCCTCAGCGCCCCTTCGATCGTGTTCTGCAATACCGAAACCAGGGCGCGTGATCTGCTTCTGGCGCTGATGGAATTTGATCTGGTCATCGCCGACGATCTGGACGAAGGCAGTACCATCAACATGTATAAGTTCATGCGTGGCCAAGAGCCTCTCGGCGCAGATACCAACTTTCCCTATTACCGGGCCGCCGCACCCAAGATGAAGAACATGAAATTCCAGTTCGTCACCTTGGACAACGACGTCTGGATCTACTTCCGATACGCGATCCTCGGCAAAGACCCCAATGCCGCGCTCATCGGTAACCGCAAGGATGTCCCGCTGACGTTCGAACCGAATACCAGTTATGAGGTTTACAAGAAGCAGCGCACCCTTCTTGCCGAACTTCATCATTAATACAAAAACCTCCGCTTTCGGGCGGAGGTTTTTTTACCGCGCACACGGCTGTTAGCGACGCGCCAGCACTTCCCGTTTACCCACATGATTCGGTGCCGAGATCAACCCCTCACTCTCCATCCGGTCGATCAGGTCCGCTGCGCGGTTGTACCCGATCTTTAGGCTGCGCTGCAAAAAGCTGGTGCTGGCCTTGTTCTCGCGGGAGATAATATCCACGGCCTGACCGTACAGATCGCCCTCTTCGCCATCCTCACCCTCTTCCCCGGCAGCTGCGGCGGCCTTGGCTTCCTTGCTGCCTGGCACCAGGGCGGCACCGGCCTTGAACACGTCTTCCACATAGCTCGGTTCAGCCTGACTCTTCAGGTATTGCGCCACCTTGGTGCACTCGTCTTCACTTACAAACGCCCCGTGGCAACGCTGCAGGGTATTGCTGCCGTTGGCCAGGTGCAACATGTCACCTTTACCCAGCAGAGCTTCGGCCCCCATGCTGTCCAGCACGGTACGGCTATCGATTTTCGAAGCTACACTGAATGAAATACGCGTCGGGATGTTGGCCTTAATCAGACCGGTCACCACATCCACGCTCGGGCGCTGGGTCGCTACCAGCAGGTGAATGCCCGAGGCACGCGCCATCTGGGTCAGACGGGCGATGGAGAATTCCACAGCCTTACCGGCCACCATCATCAGGTCGGCTAGCTCATCGATCACCACGACAATATACGGCATCGGCTTGGTCGCCAGCGGCTGCTCTTCATGGCGCGGCTGGCCGGTGTTCAGGTCAAAACCGACCTGCACCAGCTTGGTCGGCACGCGGCCTTCAGCCTGCATGGTCGCAAACTTTTCATTAAACCCGACAATATTCTTCACACCGATCTCGCTCATCAGGCGGTAGCGGTTTTCCATTTCCTTCACTACCCAGTTCAGCGCGGCAGCCGCCTTGTTGGGGTCGGTAATCACCGGTGTCAGCAGGTGCGGAATATCATTGTAGATGCTCAGTTCCAGCATCTTCGGGTCGATCATCACAAAGCGCAGCTGATCGGGCGTCAGGCGGTAGAGCAGGCTCAGAATAAACGCGTTGATCGCCACCGACTTACCGGAACCGGTAGTACCGGCGATCAGGCTGTGCGGCATCTTGGCGATGTCGGTGTACACCGGCTGACCAGTGGTATCCACACCCAGCGCCACCACAAGGCCTCCGGCATCATGCTCAAACTCATCGGTATCCAGCAGTTCTTTCAAACCAAGGAACTGGCGCTCACGGTTCGGAACCTCGATCCCCAGCACGTTCTTTCCCGGAATAGTGGTGATACGGATGCTCAGCGCGCTCATCGCACGGGCAAGGTCATCCTGCAGGTTCAAAATCTGGCTGGTCTTCACACCTGCGGCAGGCTCCAGCTCGTAAATGGTGATCACCGGACCCGGGCGGATATTGGTCACGGTGCCTTCCACGTTAAAATTACGCAGCTCGGCTTCAATGCGGCGGGCATTCTGCTCCAGCGCCTGTTCGCTCTCGCCACCCTTGCGCGGCTTCGGCTCATTCAGCAGGTCAAGGGGCGGCAGGCTGAAGTCGCCATCCTCGGCCAGCGGCAGACTGGCCTGCACCACGGCATGTTCGCGGCGGGCCGGGCGCGGCGCTTCCTCGTCACGCACAACCACAGGGCGCGGACGCTTCGGCACCGGATGGCTCAGCGGCAGGTCAAACTGTTCAGGTACGGCGGCGCGCAGACGTGCGTTCCAGCGCAGCAATTGGGTACCCATGATGCACCCTACCTTGTACAGCCACACACAGGTGGCGCGCACATCGGCCAGGGTCCAGCCGGTAAACCACAGAATACTCAGCGCCAGCACCGCTGCCATCAGCATGGTGCCACCCACGGTGCCCAGCAGCGGCAGCACTAGGCTCGCCATCAGCTTGCCCAGCAGGCCGCCACCGCCGATGCCGGTCGCACCGATTTCCGCCACAGTCGCAATCCCGCGTTGCATATTGGGCCAGCTCGGCAGGGGGTCAAACACGTACAGCAGCACACCCAGGCTCAGCAGCATCATCGGCAGAGTCACGATCTGCAGGCTGAAGCTCGGCGAGTCTTCACGGTGGGTTAATAAATTATAGGCATGGAAGCACAGCCACCCGACCCACACGAAGGCACCCAGCCCGAAGGTCGTCAGCAACACATCCGAAAGATACGCCCCCACCGTACCGCCCCAGTTCAGTACGGCACCACCGGGACCGGAGTAACTGAAGCTCGGATCAGTCGGCGCAAAGGTCACCAGCGAAAGCAGCAGGTATGCTGCCGCCACCACCAACAGTACCCCTACGCCTTCGGCAAAGCGTTCGGCAATCAGGCTGCGACGCACGGCCTGACGCGCGCCCTGCGGGGCACGGACAGAGCCACGCCCCAGAGCATTGCTGGGTCGGCTGGACGAGCGGTTGGACGGTGCGGCCATAAGGTAGTCTCCTGCAGTTCCCGCATCCGGGCCGCGTTTTTTATTGCTGGTGTTAAGTCAGCCGGATGCGTAAGGGGTTTCCACGGCACTCTCGTACGCCGAGAGCACGTTCTCATCTGGCAGTATGGCCGCAAAAGGGGTGCCAAGGCCATCACCCCGAACGCAGCAAAGCCTCTCCCGCTCAAGCTTTCAGCACCCCCTGTCGCGCACATGCAACATTTAAGTAGGCACTTACTCACTTCTGCTGTTTTGACAGGCACACACCCCCTCCAAAGCGTAATTTTGCACACACGTCTTGACGTTAAACACCCCCTCGCCTAAAACCGCAGCCAGTGCTGGTGTAGCTCAGTTGGTAGAGCGGCGCATTCGTAATGCGTAGGTCGAGTGTTCGAGTCACTTCTCCAGCACCATTTTCTATTCACTCTCCTCCCCCAGATAAAAAAGTATGCGGTAGCGCAGGGAATTCTCACCCCACCGCGTTTAAGCAGTGACAGGGCAGTAAAACCAGCCCAGATTTAACCGAAACGGAGAACCCCACTCATGACCAACCGCGAAATGTTCCTCTTGGCAACCAGCATCCTGTTTGCCTCCACCACCCTCGGTATCGCTTTGCAAGGCGTACTGCACAAGGGTCACCACCATAAGGGCCCGCACGACCGCCCCGGCTTCGAACGCCGCTTCGATGGCCACGGCCCGCGTGCCGACCGCGACCGCAAGCGCCCGGATTTCTTTGCCATGGGCGACACCAACAAGGATGGCGTGATCACCAAGGACGAAATGATCGCCAAGCAAACCGCCCGCCTCGATGAATTCTTCGCCACGGTCGACACCGACAAGGACGGCAAGCTGACCCGCGAAGAAATGGAAAAAGGCCGTAAGCTGATGCGTGAAAAGATGAAGGCACGCTTCGAGGCGGAACGTGATGCCGCCAAGGACGCCGCAACCAAATAACAGCTGACGCGCTCCCGATGAACCTCAACGATAAGAACGCCGAACTCACGGCGCTGATGGAGCAGACCGCTGGTGGAAGTCAGAACGCCTTCCGCCAGCTGGCGCGCCAGCTTGGGCCGCGTATGCACGGTCTGGCCGCCCGTCTGGTCGGCGGCAATGCCGCGCAGGCCGAAGATATTGCCCAGGAAGCCCTGATCAAACTCTGGCAGCAGGCGCCCAAATGGCAATCCGGCGGCTCGGTCTCGGCCTTTGCCAGCCGGCTGGTTTATACCACGGCAATGGACCACCACCGCCGCACGCACGTGACGGCCTCGTTGGACGAAACCGCGATGGAGATTCCGGAACCGGAAACCGTCACCTCAAGTATCGCCCAGAAGCAGACCCGCCACCTGCTGCTCGGTGCCATGGCCCAATTGCCTGAACGCCAGCAACAGGCCGTGACCCTCGCCTACTTTCACGAGTACCGCGCGCAGGATATAGCCTCGGCGCTGGGTACGACAGAGAAAGCGGTCGAAAGTCTGCTGGTCCGCGCCCGCAAATCGCTGGCCGAGCTGCTGCCCGCATCGTTAAGCCCAACCGTCCATTAACAAGGAGAACGCATGATGAAACCGCAAGCCCCTCGTCTCCCGGAAGCCACCTTCCAGGCATTAAGTAACGCCAAGCTGGAAGCCATGATCGACATCGCCCTCAGCCACCCGCAGGAGACTTCCACCCCGCGCAGCGGCAAGGTCATTGCCTTCCCGCAGCACCGCACGTTCTTCCAGAACATGGCCTACAGCGGCGGCCTGGCCACCATGGCAGCCTCCATTGTGCTGGCCTTCGTACTGATGCCCGACAGCACGACCACCGCTGTCACCGCGTCCCTCGACACCAGCTCCAGTGCCGATGTCAGCGACATGCTGCTGTACGACACTTTCGGCGCGTAAAACCCCGCCCTGAAAAACGCCTCTTCCGAGGCGTTTTTCAGCTTCCATCCTCTCAATTTATAAATTGTATTCATTTCGTTACGAACATCCCTTGCAAAATCCTGCAAGGCCCCTTAATACATCGAGAATGGAAACGAAACTCAGCGCCTTCAAGGCTTATGACATCCGCGGCAAAATGCCGACCGAACTCAACCCGACCATGGCCTACCATATCGGCCGCGGCTTGGCCCACACCACCGGTGCCAAAACCGCCATTCTGGGTATGGACAGCCGCCTCAGTTCCCCCGAACTGCTCCGCGCCGTCGCCGCCGGTCTGGCTGCCGAAGGCGTGCAATGCCGCTCGCTCGGTCTCTGCGGTACCGAAGAGGTCTACCACGCCGCTGGCGCAGGCAATGCCGACATCGGCATCATGGTCACTGCCAGCCACAACCCGATGGAATACAACGGCATGAAGTTCGTCAAACGGGGCGGCCTGCCGTTCAGCCCGACCGAAGACCTCGGCCCGATCGAAGAATTCACCCGCGCCAATATGTCGGCAGGCGCACCGGAGACCTTCCCGGAGGTCCCGACCGTGTCCTTCCGTGACGATTACGTGAAGCACCTGCTGCAATTCATCGACGTGAAGTCCATTCCGGCCCAGACTATTGTTATCAATGCCGGTAACGGTGCCGCTGGCCCCACCGCCGATGCGATTCTCAAGCACCTGCCGCAGCTCAACATCATCCGCCTGCACCACGCGCCGGATGGCACCTTCCCCAACGGCATTCCCAACCCGCTGCTGCCGGAAAACCGTGTCAGCACCATCGAAGCCGTGAAAGAACACGGCGCAGCCTTGGGTATCGCCTGGGATGGCGACTTCGACCGCTGCTTCCTCTACGACGACAGCGGCGCCTTCGTCAGCAACTACTACCTCTCCGGCCTGCTGGCCCAGAGCATGCTGGCCAAATACCCCGGCAGCACGATCGTGCACGACCCGCGCCTGTACTGGGATACCGAGGTCAGCGTCCGCGCTGCGGGCGGTACGCCGGTCATCGCCAAGGTCGGCCACAGCAATATTAAGCCCGCCATGCGCCAGCACAACTCCCCGTTCGCAGGCGAAGTCTCCGGCCACTTCTATTTCCGCGACTTCTTCTTCTGCGACACCGGCATGCTGCCCTGGCTGTTAACCCTCCAATACCTCGGCCAGAAGAACCAGACGTTGGCCCAGGCCATCACCGACCGCGCGCTGACCACCCCCGCCTCCGAAGAGATCAACTTCCAGACCCCGGTTCCGGCCAAGGACTTCCTCGAGATGATCAAGGCCGCCCTGCCGACCGACGGCGAGGTCACCAATGTCGATGGCGTCAGCGTCGCGATGCCGGACTGGCGCGCCAACATCCGTGCCAGCAATACCGAGCCGCTGCTGCGCCTGAACGTCGAAGCCCGCAATGCCGAGGCCCTGCAGACCCAGCTCGACAGCCTCACCAGCCTGATCGAATCCAACGGCGCCCACATCGCCGGCGGCCACTAGGAAAAGCAACGCATTTTCCATTCCGCCCGCCACAAGGCGGGCGTTTATTTCGGAACTGGAATTCGCTGGCAGCGAGGGATTTTTGAGATGTGCGCAGATGCGAGCACCGTAAGTGTACAAACCAGTACATGCGGAGCGCAGCATCAAGCAAAGCGCAAAAAGCACCGCTGCCAGTAGAATTCGTTTCTTACGAACGAAAACTTAATCGGAACATCCGTGTCGTGTTTTACTTGACCCCCCAACTCAACCTTTTATGATGAGCCCAACAGCTCCGCTTGTCACAATAACCATAAGAGTGACAGGAAACGCTGCAACCAAAGGAGAAAGACCAAAATGGCCAGTCCTATTATTAGCCGTACCGAAGGCCGCGACAGCGCCCTTTCGGCACACATGTCGCAAGTTTTTAACTATATGGCAGGGGGCGTTGGCGTCTCCGGCCTCGTCGCCTACCTCGCCGCCACCAACCCGGCTGTGATGCAAATCGCCGTGAAGGGCCAGATCGTCTGGCTGTTCGCCATCCTGGGCGCCGCCTTCTTCCTGCAAAGCCTGGTGTTCCGCCTGCAACCTGCAGCCGGTCTGGCCGTCTTCGCCGGTTTTTCGGCCCTGATGGGTTTCGCCCTGTCGCCGCTGGCGCTGGTCTACACCGGTAGCTCCATCGCCACCGCGTTCTTCACCGCCAGCGTGATGTTCGCCGGTACCGCCGCTTACGGTTACTTCACCAAGAAGAGCCTCTCCAGCTGGGGTACCTTCCTGATCATGGGTGTCTGGGGTCTGGTCGGCGCCAGCCTGATCGGTCTGGTGCTCAGCCTGTTCGGCATCAACATGGGCCCGATGGCCATGGTGCTGAACATCATCGCCATCCCGCTGTTTGCCGGTCTGACCGCATGGGAAGTGAACAGCATCCGCGAGAACTTCGCCGCCTACGGCCGCGATGAGCTGCTGCGTTCGCGCCTTGCCATCACGCAAGCCATCTCGCTGTACATCAACTTCATCAACATGTTCACTAGCCTGTTGCACCTGATGGGCGACCGTCGCTAAGACCGCGGCACCACCTAAAAAAGGCTCCCTCAGGAGCCTTTTTTGCGACGTTACTCCGCCATTCGTAAAATCTCACTCCACTCGGCCTTGGTCACCGGCTGAACAGAAAGCCGCATGCTGGTCACCAACGCCATATCCTTCAGCTTAGGGTTCGCCTTCACCGCCTCCAGCGTCACCGGATTCTTAAACTCCCGTACCGGCGCCACGGTCACCACCACCCACGGGTTGCTGCCGTCCTTGTTCAGTTTGTCCGGCCCGACTGTCACATCCGGCTCGGCGGTCTTCACGACCTTCGCGATGCCGACACAAGCCAAACCCTCGTTGGAATGATAAAAAAGAACCTCATCGCCCGCCTGCATGGCCTGCATATGGTTGCGCGCCAGGTAGTTGCGCACACCGTCCCATTTCGTGGTCTTGTCCTTCACGAGCTGCTGCCAGCTGTACTTGAAGGGCTCGCTTTTCATCAGCCAATAGGCCATGGAATATCTCTCCTAGGGGGCTTGGGTGCCAGATACCGCTGGCAGCAACGTTCCACTCACCAGCCCGCCGGTCTCGATCTGCATCCGCTGCGGGCTCGGCTGGGTGGCCGAGGTCCCCATCACGATCGGCGTGCTGGCGGCATCAGCCGTTGCACCCGGTACTTCATACACACGCGGCGGCTCGGTGAACACACGTCCGCCCGCCGCCACACAGCGGCGCGGGAAGGTATAGATCAGCGCCTTGCCGTTGATCAGGCACTCATCAAAATTGGCGATACGGGCCGACTGCAGCGTCGGCATTTCGCTCGTCTCCAGCAGCAGGTTGTTATCGGGCAGCAGGCACTGACGCGGACGCGTGTGCACGATCGGCTGACCCAGCAAACGGCACTGCTCAAAGGTAAACACCGGCAGTACCGCAGCCCCCACCATCTGGTCGCGGCGGATACGGCTGGTCCCAAACATCCAGTACTCCATGCGGCGACCGTAATCCGGCGCCAGCAGCGCGCCGTTCTCAGCACTCACCTTACCTTCAAAAATCGTGATAGGTGCAATATTGCGGCCCCACACCGTGCGCATCACAATCCGGAAACCCTTGTACTTGCGGTCCATCTTCTTGAGCTTGGGCCACAGCATGTCTTCCGGCTGGGGCTTCTCGGGCATGAACTGCAGTAGACTATCCAGCAATACCTCACGCTGGGTCGCGCTCATCAGCCATTGCGGGTTGTCTACCCCCTGCCCCATCTCCACGGTCACCAGCACCTGGTCAATATCCTCACGGTACTGGTACAACGTATCCAGCGTGGCCGGCAGCACATCGTCCTGCGGCATCACCGGCATTTTGGCGTTAAAGGGTAATCCCGGTGTGGGCATGCTCAACTGCGCCCAGCCTGAAGAAGCCGCACAGGCAGCCAAGGCAAGGGTCAACACAGAAAAGCGCCAGCGCGTCATACCGCCACAAAACCACAGCAAAAGGGTGGCATCAAGCCACCCTCCCCTTACGCAACCGCGCGGTTTACTCGTCAAATTCCGGCGCACGCGGGCGATGCATCAGATATTCCGCGGCCTGTATGGGGGTCACGTCTCCGTGCAGAATGCCGTCCACCGCACTCACAATGGCTAAATCCAGCCCGTGGGCCTGTGCCTGCACGGTCACAATTCGCGCTGCCAGAATACCTTCCACGGTACCCACGCGCAGGCGGGCTTCATGGATCGACACCCCTTTCCCGACCAACTGACCGAACCGGTAGTTCCGGCTCAGCGCACTGGTGGCGGTCAGCAGCAGGTCGCCCATCCCGGCCAGGCCCCAGATGGTCTGTTCCTTGCCGCCCATGGCACGGGCGTAACGGGCCATTTCGCCAAGGCCACGGGTCATCACGGCGGCACGGGCGTTGTGGCCCAGCTGCAGGCCGTCCAGAATCCCCGCCGCTACCGCCAGCACGTTCTTGATAGCCCCACCTACCTGCGCCCCGACAATATCGGTGCTCTCGTAAATCCGCATGAACGGCAGGTCAAAACCGTCGGCCACCGTGGCACGGAAGGCCTCGTTATGGCAGGCCACCAACATGGCGGTCATTTTCTGTTCCATCAGTTCACGCGCAAAGGTTGGGCCGGTCAATACGGCCACAGGGCCAAGCTGCGGGATCATCTCGCGCCACACATCGCTCAGCAGCGCGCCGTCACTTTCGCGGAACCCCTTGGAGGTCATCACCAGACCATGGTTCTCGGTCAACAGATCCGAAAGCTGGGTCGCGATCACCATGTTGGCCTCACTCGGCAACGCCACCAGTATCAGCTCGGCATGCTTGGCAGCCTCTTCCAGATTGGTCGTGGCGCGCAAGCCGCGGTGCACGGCCAGGTCCGGGTAGCGCTTGCGGTTCTGCTGGAATTTATTGATGTCATCCACCACACCCGGGTCACGGTCCCACACCACCACATTCTGGCCGCCGTGGCTCAGGGCGTTGGCAAGGGCGGTGCCCCAGGCACCGGCACCCAGTACGGTCCATTTAGACGATTTGGCGCCTGCGCGGCTCGGTACATAGGCATCCATTAGGCATCGGCTCCCGTGCTGATATGTTCCAGTTCCCAGTTGGGGTCATCGCTGTTGAGCGGACGCGCCAGCACCCAGCGGCGCTGCATGCTGCGGGCGGTGGCCTCACCTTCGCGCTCAATGCTGTCAAACTGCACTTCGATCACGGCGGTTTTGCCATGTACGCGGGCATTCAGGATCATCGCATCGCGCAGGTCGTCCACATGCACCGGCTGCCAGTTCCGGTCCTGCAACTCAACCATCAGACGGTCATACAGGGCGGGCGCGCACAGGTTGGCAAGGGCCTCTTCGTCCTTGGCGTTCCAGCTCTGGTAAAAATAGGTGTAGGCGGCCTTGGCCCCTTCTAAAAAGTCATCCTCTTTAAAACCGGCGTCCAGCGCCTTGATCTTCGCCAGACCACTCAGGTTCTTGGCAGCCTCGCGGGCAGCCTTGGCCTGCTCGTGGGCACTTACAACCGGCCCTGATTTCCGGGCTTCGGTCTGGTCAGTAATGTCCACCACGGTATTCGGGGCATCATCGCGCATCAGCGGGTTGCGGCGCAGACGGTCAAGGTCGCTGCGGCGCTGGGCGGCGTCGCGCGGGTCTTTGGGCAGCTTGAACTTGGTGAAGCGGCTCACCACGATCGCGGCGACAAGAGCAATAACAATCAGATCGATCATGCGGGTTCCGTCTTTTGGCGCAGGGCTTACACCCCACGGGTTTTTGAATATGTGGGATATTAAACCACACTCCACAAGCCCCCGCCACCGCTCTGGCGGTCCTCATCAGCTTATTCGTCGTTTTAAAAGCGCTAGGCGTTGCTTAACAGACGCGCGGCACCCTGGGCCAGCAGTTCGTCGGCCACGGTTTCACCCAGCTTGACGGCATCGTCATATGTCATCTTGTCGCGGGCGCGCAGCACTTCGGTGCCGTCCAGACTGGAAACCATCGCGATCAGGCGCAGGTTGCGGTTGCCGGTGATCTCGCAATAACCGGCGATGGGCGTATGGCAATTGCCTTGCAGCTTCATCAGCATGGCGCGCTCGGCAGTGATGCAGGCCATGGTATCGGGGTGGTTGATCTTCGCCAGCAGGCCCAGCAGTTCCGGGTCATCATCGCGGGCTTCCACGCACACTACACCCTGCCCGATCGCCGGCAGCATCACATCGGGTTCAAACACGTCGCACACGCGGCCTTCCAGGCCAATCCGGCGCAAACCGGCCAGTGCCAGAATCGCCGCATCCACTTCGCCGCTGTCCACCTTGGCCACACGGGTGTCGGCGTTGCCGCGCAGAGGCACGATCTCCAGGTGCGGGAAATTCATTTTCAATTGAGCGGCACGGCGCACGCTGCTGGTGCCGATCTTCGATCCTGGCTTCAGCGCCACCAGACTCTCGCCCGGACGGCAGACCGCGGCATCGCGCAGGTCATCGCGCTGCAAGACGCACGGCAGGCAAAGACCTTCCGGCAGTGGCACGTCGCCGGGTACATCTTTCAGGCTGTGCATGGCCATGTCGGCTTCGCCGGTCAGCATGGCGTGCTCCAGCGCCTTCACAAAGGCCCCCTTCCCACCGATGGTCTGCAGATCACCCTTGAAACGCTCGTAGCAACCATCGCTCACCACTTCGTGGGCCACGAAGTCATGTTCCGGCGCCACAGCCTTCAGCAAACCGATGATACGGTTGGTCTGGGCCATCGCCATTTTACTTTTGCGGGTCGCGATGCGGAACGTACGGGCCATAAGCGGGAGCCTTTCTGTGAAACTTTCGGCTTCATAACCCCAATTACGCCGCGCGACAACCTTTTCGTGCCATCACCGTCTAAAAACCGTTCAATTACGGTACCTTTTTGACTTTGGACAATTCTGCCTCTTCCGCACTTCGCTTTCCCCGCGTATCGTGCGCGGCATGGATCTGTATCTTCTGTTCAAGGCGCTCCACATCATCAGCATGGTGGCGTGGTTCGCAGGGCTCTTCTATCTGCCGCGCCTGTTTGTCTACCATGTGGAACGCCCCGAAGCCGCCGCCGTTCTCACCGTCATGGAGCACAAACTCGCCCGTTACATCATGTTGCCCGCTGCCATCAGCACCGCGCTGTTCGGCCTCATTCTTATCCTGATGGTCCCCGAGCTGATGCAGATGGGCTGGCTCCACGCCAAGCTCACGCTCGTGCTGCTGCTGGTCGGCTATCATGCGTCACTGGAATACTTCCGCACCCAGCTGAAAAATGGCCAGAACACCAAATCCGGCCGCTTTTTCCGGATGTACAACGAGCTCCCCACCCTGCTGCTGCTCGCCATCGTGATTCTGGCCGTGACCAAGCCGTTCTAACCCTATGAGCCTGACCGTATGAGTTTTATTCAGCGCAACCCCCGACGTTCCCGCCGCACCTCCAGCGCCAAACGCAGCCGTGGCCGCCGCATCTGGGCACGCCTGGGCCTGATCACGCTGCTAGTGCTCATCACCCCCATCGCCATGGCAGTCCTCTTCCGCTTTGTGCCGGTACCCCTTACACCGCTGATGATGCAACGCTTGGTCCAAGGTTACGGCTATCACAAGGACTGGATCCCCCTGACCCAGATCTCGCCCCACCTGCGCCACGCGGTGGTCGCCGCCGAAGACAACATCTTCTGCTCCCACAACGGTTTCGACTGGCGCTATCTCAACAAAGCCATCGAACAATGGCAGGAAGGCAATGCCAGCAAGGGCGGCAGCACCATCAGCATGCAGGTCGCCAAAAATCTCTATCTGCTGCCGGTGCGCGCCGCGTGGCGTAAAGCGCTGGAACTCCCCCTCACCGCCCTCCTCGAAGCGATGTGGCCCAAGCAGCGAATTCTGGAGGTCTACCTCAACATCGCCGAATGGGGCCCGGGCGTGTACGGTGCCGAAGCCGCCGCCCAGCACCACTTCAACACTTCGGCCAAGCGTTTAACGCGTGAGCAATCGGCCCGCCTTGCCGCCATCCTTCCCTTACCGCTCAAGTGGTCGGCCCGCAAACCCGGCCCCTATGTCGCAGCCCGCAGCCGCCAGATAGTCCGCCGCACCTACCAACTTGGCCCCACCTATCTCTACTGCACGGCACCAGCCAAATCCTAGATACCCGAGAACCTGACATGCCCGAACTCCCCGAGGTCGAAACCACCCTCCACGGTGTCCAGCCGGTGCTGGAAGGCCAGCGCATAGCCCACGCCGAAGTCCGCGTACCAACACTACGCCTGCCCACACCGCAGGCCTCCGAGTTCGAAGGCCGCACCTTCCGCAACTTCCGCCGCCGCAATAAGTACATTCTGGCCGAAAGCGACACCGACACCTCCCTCATCCTCCACCTCGGCATGTCCGGCCGCCTCACCCTCACCACCTCGGCAAGCCCCATCCTCAAGCACGACCACATCCTGCTCACCACCACACAGGGCCAACAGGTCCGCTTCCACGACCCCCGCCGCTTCGGGCTGGTACTGCTGGTGCCCACGCCAGAACTCAGCCATCACCCTCTGCTGCGCGATATCGGCCCCGAACCCCTCACCGACGCCTTCAACACCACCTATCTGCATAATGCCCTGCAAGGCAAAACCATCCCGGTCAAAACCGCCATCATGGACGGTAAACTCGTCGCCGGTGTCGGCAATATCTACGCGTCAGAAAGCCTCTTCCGCGCAAAGATCCACCCCCTCAAACCCGCCAACACCCTCACCAAAAAACAGTGCACCACGCTGGTCGGCTGCATTCAGGAAACCCTGCACGATGCCATCGCCGCAGGCGGTTCCTCCTTACGCGATTTCTCCCATTCCGAAGGCCAGCTCGGCTACTTCCAGCACAGCTTCGCGGTCTATGGCCGCAAGGGTCAGCCCTGCCCGGTCTGTGCCACCCCCATCGCCGCGCAGGTCGTCAACCAGCGCAACACCTTCTGGTGCCCCACCTGCCAGAAGGCCTGATTATGAAAAAGCCCGGGACAATCCCGGGCGTTCTCTTAAGTACCATTCCGGTAGTGACAGATCGGTGTCGGAATCCCCGCCGGGAATTCATAGCGCGTACAGCTGGTATTCACCCAGATGGTGAACACGTACACGCCGGGATTGATCTCCGCCATCTGCGCGATAGACCCCGAGGTCAGCCCCATTACTTCACCCGGGATCTGACCCGGCGTCATGCCGCCGTACCATTCCGGACCCGCATCACCGGGGTTGAAGCAGGCCGAGCCGGTCTTGCCCGAACCGGACATTCCCATGCTCGCACCATGGGCCCCCACATACCCCTGATACGGATAGTCCATCATCATGTAAAAACCGTTCTTGGAACCCGCACTTTTCCCGGCACGGGAGACCGACTTCTTCTTCAGCGCCTTGGTATGGGCACGCCAGGCCACAAGGGCCGCCGCCACCTTCGGGTTGCTGTGGGTTACCCAACCGTTCTCGGTCACCGGGCCCCAGCAGTTCTGCATGTCGTTGCTGCCGGGCTGGCAGGCACTCAAGCCCGTCGCACCGGCCTGACCGCTGGTTTCCAGGGCCCACGCAGGGTCACTGTCCGAGATATACCCTTCCCACGAGCCATCCGGCCCGTTGGCGCTGCCGACTTTCATATCCAGCCACTTTACGCCATAACCCCAGTATTTGTCGCTGGGCAGGTTACCCCACGGCAGGTCTTTCCCGCGGGCCAGGGTGCACTGGCGCGCACGTTCACCATGCTCGGCGCCCATCGCCTTGTGGCGCAGTTTGCCGTCAAACCCGTTAATGGCCCATGTCCGTGCTTCAAAAAACCATCTCTGGTTCCCCGGCTTGGAAAACCCGACGCAGGTCTGCGGCATGCGGGCGGCATCACCGCCACCCTGCACGTAGTTGGAAAGGCGGGACGGAACACCGCCCGGTGCTACCATGCTGTACCCGGTGCGGCAGCTGACCTCAATGATCTCCGAAGGCTCCCAGTAGCTGATATTGTGCTTGGTGCCTTCATAACCGGGACAGCAAATGGTCTTGCGGTTCTTGCGGCACCATTTGCAGCAGATACCCGCCGAATCCCATTTGTAATCCATACACTGCGGACCCTTGTCCATAATCTCCGAGGTCTTGACCGGGGTCATCGTCACGCCGGGCAGAGTCACATTGCCTTCACGGCTGCCGGATTGCAGCGAATCCTGCGCCAGCACAGATGTCACCACCAAAGCTCCCAGCAGGGTCATCAGTACCGCGGAGGACAACGCACCGCGCATCAGGGGAAAGAATTTCATAACCGTCATGATGCCCTTATGGCGGGCCATGACAAGCCTTTTGAAAATTCACCCTGACGTGCTGCGCCCAAAAACCAACACTCGGCACAACCCCCACCCCACTGGCCAAACCGGCCGAAACACCGTATATCACCCTCATGTCCCCGAATCTGGTATTCGCGATTGAAACCTCCTGCGACGAAACGGCCACTGCCATCGTCGATGTGTCCGCGCGCCGCATTCTCGCCCAGAGCATCTACTCCCAGTACACCGAGCACGCGCCCTACGGCGGTGTGGTGCCCGAGCTCGCCTCCCGCGCCCACCTCGAGCGCCTGCCCCATCTGGCCAACCATACTCTCCAGCAAGCCGGTCTGCAGTGGAACGACATCGATGCCATCGCCGCCACCGTCGGCCCGGGCCTTACCACCGCCTTGGTAGTGGGCGCCACGTTCGCCAAAACCCTGGCCGTGGGCCTCGGCAAACCCTTCCTCGCCACCAACCATATCGAGGGCCACGCCCTCTCGCCGCTGCTGGCCGAGAACAGCGCCGCCCTCGCCGAAGCCTTTTTAGAACACGACGAACCCTACCTGCTCCTGCTCGTCACCGGCGGCCACACGCAACTCATTCAGGTGACCAAGCCCGGCCACTACACCACACTCGGCACCACGCAGGATGACGCCGTCGGCGAAGCCTTCGACAAAGTCGGCAAACTGCTCGGCCTGCCGCATCCCGCAGGCCCCGCTATCGAGAAACTCGCCGCCACCGGCAACGCCTCGGCCGTGCAGCTGCCGCACCCCAAAACCGAAAACCCGCTCGGCTTCTCCTTCTCCGGCCTCAAAACCGCGGTACGCGAATATCTGACCAAACACCCCGACGTCGTACACGCCGACCTCGCCGCCAGTTTCCAGACCACCGTCGCCACACTTCTGGCCCGCAAAACCGCCGCCGCTATCAAAGCCACCGGCAGCCGCCATGTGGTGGTCGCGGGCGGTGTCGCCGCCAATGCCACTATCCGTCAGGCCCTTATGCAGGTCTGCGAAGAGGCTGGCACCACCTTTACCGCCCCACCACTCATTCTCTGCACCGACAACGCCGCGATGATCGCTTATGCCGCAGGAATCCGCGCTCATCACGGTCTCGACACGGGTTCTCTCTCCACACGTGTTCTGCCCCGCTGGCCCCTCGAAGACATGGCAAAAACAGCCTAAAAAACGCATAAATCTTACCAGAAGCTTAAATAATCGGCAGATTATAGATTTTATAATTCAATAGCTTGTAATTATTTTTGCCGGAACGCCACACTGTTTGACCGGATTAACACTTCCCAATCCCGGCAGGCTGGTCTATATCACCCCCATCCAGACACTCGTCAAAACTCAGCTCACATTCATGCACACATCCCCACAGCTCAAGCTCTGCCTCATTATTGTCGCCCTATTCTTCGGTCTTTTCGGCCCGACGAACGCCGACGAAGTCCACAAAACCTGGGATTATCCGCCCTTTGGCGCCGATGACATCGCGCTCTATAAGGCGTTCGAAGCCAGTTGCTCCAAACTCAGCAAACTGCCGGCGTCCAAGCAGCTCCACGCCAATCCGGTGTTCGGTAAAGCCAGCCAGTGGCAATCCATCTGCCGTGAAGGTCTGGCCAAAAAACCCAATCTCTTGGAAGACTACCTCGAAAGCCGCCTCGCCAAGGTCAAACTCGGCGGTGGTGAAGGCAAATTCACCGGTTACTATAAACCGGTTCTGGAAGGCTCCCGTACCCGTCACGGTGCCTACCAAACCCCGCTGCTGGCCCGCCCGAAGGACCTGACGCTGTGCAACGGCGCCACCGGTCGCAAACTGCCGGACGGTTCTTGCCGCAACCCCTACCGCACCCGTGCCGAGATCATGGCCAACCTCAAAGAGTACAAGGTCATCGTCTGGCTGAAGGACCCGGTGGATGCCTTCTTCCTGCATGTTCAGGGTTCGGGCACGGTCGAGCTTGAGAACGGCGACGCGATCCACATCGGTTTCGCGGGCAAAAACGGCCACCCCTACATCGCGATTGGTAAGACTCTGCGCGACATGGGCGAGCTGACCGGCACCATCACCGCACCGAAAATCCGCCAATGGCTGAAGGACAACCCGTCCCGCGCCCAAGAAGTCATCAACACCAACCCGAGCTTCATCTTCTTTACTGAAACTGCCGAAGAGGCCCCCGGCGCCTACGGTGTCGCCCTCACCGCCGGTCGCAGCATGGCCGTCGACCGCGCCCATATGCCGCTCGGCGTGCCGCTGTTCATCAAGTCGAAGAACACCTTCGACGCCGCCCCGTGGGACCGCATCATGTTCGCCCAAGACGTCGGCTCTGCCATCAAGGGCGCCAACCGTGGCGATATCTACTTCGGCCATGGCCCGCTGGCAGGCGATCGCGCCGGCGACCAGAACGCCCCCGGCCAACTGTGGGTGATGGTGCCGAAAGAGAATGTCGGCCAGCAAGCCGCCAGTATCAAGAAGGCCGAAACTATCGCGGAACTCGAACCCGCTGCCGGCAACTAAGCTAAGGCCCCTTCCGGGGCCTTTCTTTTTGCCGCCACCTCGGCTACCCTTGGCGACATGAGATATTCCTTCGACGAAAACCCCACCATCTTCGGTAAAATCCTCCGCGGCGAGATCCCCTGCAAAAAAGTCTACGAAGACGACCACGTGCTCGCCTTCCACGATATCGCCCCCAAAGCTCCCGTTCACGTGTTGGTCATCCCTAAAACCCATCTGGAAGGCCTTCAGGATGCGCAGGAGGCTGATGCCGACCTCCTCGGCCGCCTGATGGTCACAGCGAATAAGATCGCCGCTGAGCTCGGCCTGAAAGAACAAGGCTACCGCCTCATCACCAACGCCGGCAAAGGCGCAGGGCAGGAAGTCCCTCACCTGCATCTGCACATCCTCTCCGGCCCCTCTGGCCTCCCGGGTTTTTAAACACTCACCCACGCAAAAACGGCGCCCGAAGGCGCCGTTTGTTGTCCGTTAATTGAGAGTGGTCGAATAGACGTAATGGTCTGTAAAATCCACATCGGGCTGCGGAATTTTCAGCTCATTGACAATGTAATGCTGGAATTCATCCTCCGTCATCAGGCCGGTTGGGGTGAGATACGCAACGCTGTTGTCAAGAAACGTCCATTGCTCGGCCAGATAAACCTGTTCGCGCAACTGACCTTCCTCCTCGTCGATGATCTCAACGGAATGCACGTGGATGTTCCGCTTCCAGGGAGACTCATCTCCCATCAGATGGAACTTGAGAGCGCGTACGATCTCTTCACGCGTGTAATGCTCCGCCTCCCATTCAAGCCGAACGCCTTCGTAAAAGGCATTGCCATGTGCAAGCACGAACGCAGCGGCTGCCAGAAGTCCCGCGGCATCTTTAGGCGCGCGCGTACCATCCGGCAAACGCTTACGCTGGTACTTCAACGGAACATAACGCACCGCTTTCGGTGCAAACACATCATCCACCATAAGCAGCTTGTCCGGATAGACCTTCCCGCCGCTTTGATCGACAACCTGAACGGCCAGACCATATTTCCCGTTCTGCATATGCCAAATCCCGTTATGAAGGGCCATGCATGCCAGAAATGTTTCCAGAGAACCCGCTTCGCAGTCAAAACCACGGGGCGAATTCAAGGCGTCCGCTTCAAACACGAACGAACTATGGAAGTTGCCTTCCAAAGGCATAATCAAGAAAGAAGTTTTTCCCATGGCATGCTCCTTTACGAAGACCAGGCTGAAACGCTTACGATGAGCAGACCCTACCCCACATCGCTATACGACACAACTGCATACAAAAAATAATAGATAATAGACTGAAAATCCGGCGCGTAGCCGGATCAGTCCTCGGAGACACCCGAAGGGGTCTACCAGTTCTCGCTCACCCACTGCACCGGCCGCACATGCTTGTAAATCTTCTTCCACCCCTTGGCCGGCCACTTCCCTACCATCGCCTCATCCGGGTCAGGCTTGCCATGGAACACCGCCACACGGCATTCCGGAGGCAGCGGCACGTCCTGCCACCAGCGTTGCGGCCAACTCGGAAGCAGGTCTTCCTTAAAGCTGCTGCACCAGCCCTTGGGCCAGAAGCGCTGCACGCCCTTCGCCCCCAAGGTCGCAGAGATAAACTCCTGTTCAATACGGAACTCATACTTGTGCAACCCTTCAGGGTCGGCCACAAACCGGTCGTAAATCTCGGGGTAGGCACCTACCGTAAACCGAAACACGCTGGTATTTCCGATCGGCTGACCATTCGGCGTCAACTTACCTTCCTTGGTCGGGTTCTCCCACACGCAGTACATCCCGGGCTCATAGTCCCAGAAAGCGTCGAGGTTCCCAGTCAGCACCAGGTCCACATCCAAAAACAGCGCATCACGGCCATTCAGGTCGGCAGCTAAGTCTTTTTTCCAAAGGCTCAGCTTCTTCCACGGCTTGACGCTCAGATGCTCCGGCACACCGGGGAACGGCGGCAGCGCTCGGCAATCCACTTCGGGGTCGATGCCGGTCACATCATCGGTGAAGCACACCAGACGCACCTTGCCACTGGTATGCTTGCGCACGCCGCGCCACAGACGGTTCACATATTCCGGGCCGTAACGCGTGCCCCATTTCATGCAGAAGACCAGTTTTTCGGAAGAATGAATGCTCATGGCGTCACCCTACTCTACCCACACGCTTCGCGCCACCACCCTGCCCTATCTCCGTACAGTCCTGTCAGCCACATTTTCCTGACCCGCCATACACCTCCAGCAAAGGAAGAAGAAGATGTTCGATTACTATGGCCTCGACTGGATGTTACTGGCGTTGGGCCTCACCACCAAATGGCTGATGATCCAGCAGAACCGCTGGGCATTCCTCACCAGTATTTTGGGCTGTACTGCCGGTCTCGCCGTCGCGCTGATGTCCAATCAATACGGCATCGCGGTGTTCAATGTTATTCTGATCGGTATGTCAGTGCAGGGCTTCTTCCACTGGGGCAAACTCGCCAAACAGCGCGTTACCGCTACACAAACCGAAGCACAAACCGCCTAAGCACTTTCTACAACGCGCGTCCCTTGATGGTAGACGATCTGCCAGCGGGAGCGCTTGTACACCCACAGCGAGGCCCGCAGGCTCTTGCGCACACTGACACCCTCCACAAACTTCTCCGTAGCAAACGTGATCAACACCACATTGTCGGCCACCAGACGCGCCTCAAAATCAGTCGCTTCAAACCGCACGTTGGCATCCTGCGGCAACCGTTTCAGAACTTCATCTTTCCCGAAGCGGCGCCCATCGGCCCCCACTTCCACAAAGTCGTCCGCGATAAGAAGGTCAAGCATCTCCCGGTTGGCACGCACCTCGGGGGTCAGCAGGCGTCGCTCCAGCGACATCACATCCTGAATAATATCCATGACAGGAATTATAAGACAAAAATCCCCCGTCTGAAACCCCAAAACCAAGGAAAACCGCCCCGAAGGGCGGTTTTCGTTATTGGTTCATCGAACGGAAGAAGTCGGCATTGGTCTTGGCGCGCTTCATCTTGTCGAGCAGAAACTCCATGCTCTCCACAATCCCCATCGGCTGAAGGATACGACGCAGAATCCAGACCTTCTGCAACTCGTCTTCGCTGAACAGCATCTCTTCGTGACGGGTACCAGACTTGGAAATATCGATCGCCGGATAGGTACGCTTTTCCACCAGCTTGCGGTCGAGGGTGATTTCCGAGTTACCGGTCCCCTTGAACTCTTCAAAGATCACTTCGTCCATGCGGCTGCCGGTATCGATCAACGCGGTGGCGATGATGGTGAGGCTGCCACCCTGTTCGATCTTACGGGCGGCACCAAAGAAGCGCTTCGGCTTCTGCAGCGCGTTGGCATCCACACCACCGGTCAGAACCTTCCCGGAAGACGGAACAACGGTGTTATAGGCACGGGCCAGACGGGTCAGAGAGTCGAGCAGAATCACGACGTCCTTGCCCATTTCCACCAAGCGCTTGGCTTTTTCAATCACCATTTCGCTAACCTGAACGTGGCGGCTGGCCGGCTCGTCAAAGGTGGAAGAGATAACCTCACCCTTCACGCTGCGCTCCATGTCGGTCACTTCCTCAGGGCGCTCATCAATCAGCAACACCATCAGGGTCACTTCCGGGTGCTTTTCTTCAATTGCGTGGGCAATCGCCTTCATCATCATGGTCTTACCGGCTTTGGGCGGCGCCACCAGCATGCAGCGCTGGCCCTTACCGATCGGCGCAACCAGATCGATGACCTGACCGGTACGGTCCTTGCTGTTGGAATCTTCCAGCGTGAACTTCTCGGTCGGGTACAGCGGGGTCAGCTTGTCAAAGTTCGGGCGGTGACGCACCTGCTCGGGCTTCATGTCCTGCAGGCTCTCAATGCTCACCAGCGCAAAGTAACGCTCACCCGGGTTGGGGTGACGCACGATACCCTGGATCATATCGCCGTTGCGCAGACCCATGCGGCGGATCAGGCTCGGGCTGACGTAAATGTCTTCCGGCGTACCGGTGTAGTTGTTTTCCTTTGCACGCAGGAAGCCAAAACCATCCGGCACAATATCCAGACAGCCTTCACCGCGGACCACGATGTTACGGTCCTGACGCTCAACAATACGGAACATCAGTTCATGACGGCGCAGGTTGGCAGGGTCCTTTACACCGGCTTCTTCGGCCAGTTGGAAGATGTCTTCGTTCGACATATCGCGGATTTGTTGCAGGTGGGTAATTTCCACACTGGCACCACCTTCGCGCGGCGCGCGCGGCTCACGGGGCTCATCGCCATGGCCACCATTACCACCGCCGTTGCGGTCATCACGGCGCGGGCGTCCACGGCCACCATTCCGGTCGCCACGGTCTTTAAACTCGCGCGGTTCACGGCCTTCGCTCGCAGCCTCAACACTTTCCACAGCGGCGGCCACCGTATCCAGCACCTCATCAGCTTTGGCGCGCACACCCAGCGTACCGCTGGCCTCGCCGGTAGGTTTGACACTCAAACTGCCGCCGGTAGGGCGATACACACGGCGTCCTTGGCTCTTTACGTCGTCCATGAGGAAAATATGACCTGACTTATATACTTATACGGAAAACAAAGTGGGAAGACTTGGTTTTGGTGGGGAAGATGTCCGGCCGAACGGCCTTACACCCAACCTGTAACCAATCCCCGAAATGCCGTCAAGACGTTCCCGCGCCCTGTCAGCGATTTTCTTATGGAGGCCCATACAAGGAAGCAGATCAACATATGCAATCTGCCTGTATGGGCTTGGCCCGTCGGGCTCGCTCTTTTGTGTTCTTAAACCCTGAGGAAATCAGTATGTCTCGCGTTGTTTCCTACTTCATCGCACGTCCGAATGCGCTTTCGTTTGGTATGGGTCTTCTCCTTTCCCATCAGTCTTATACCCAACTGAAGGCGGGTGCTCCGTTCTGGCTTTGCCTGGGCGGTGTCGCTCTCGGCTGCCTGTTCTGCCTGTATCAGTTCCTCGCACATCTTGAAGAGCGCGGCTGACACCAAGAAAAGCCCGGCATTGCGCCGGGCTTCCTTGTTTAGTGGGCCGCCTCCCAGTTCGGCCCCTCACCGGCCTCCACCGCCAGCGGCACCGCCAACTCCACAACGCTTCCCATCACATGCGGTAGCATCACCTTGATCTCATCGACCGCCTCAGGCGCACATTCCAACACCAGTTCGTCATGCACCTGCATCAGTAACTGCGCGGGCTTGTTTTTCAAGGCCATCTCCACTTTCGGCATGGCCAGCTTGATGACGTCCGCATTACTGCCCTGCAGCGGCGCATTGATCGCGGCACGCTCAGCCCCGGCCCGTAAACCGCCGTTCACTGATTGAATTTCCGGCAGCCATACGCGGCGCCCACACAGGGTTTCCACATACCCGCGCTCCCGCGCCAGTTGCTTGTTTAGCTCCATGTAATCGCGCACACCGTCGTAGCGTCTAAAGTACGCTTCAATCCATTCCTGCGCTTCAGACAGTGAACACCCGATCTGCCCGGCTAAGCTCCGCGCGCCCATGCCATACACCAGCCCGAAGTTGATGAACTTCGCGGCCCGGCGCTGCTCCTTGGTCACCTGCTCCATCGGAATCCCGCGCACTAAGCTGGCGGTGTAAGCGTGAATATCGAACCCTTCCCGGAACGCCTGACGCAGCGGCTCGGAGCCGGAAAAATGCGCCAGCAACCGCAGCTCGATCTGACTATAGTCGGCACTCACCATCACCCAGCCTTCGCGCGGCACAAAGGCATGACGGATCTTACGACCTTCTTCGGTCCGGATCGGGATGTTCTGCAGATTAGGGTCAGACGACGAGAAACGTCCGGTCGCCGCACCCACTTGCTGATAGCTGGTATGCACCCGCTGTGTCACCGGAGAAATCTGCTTCACCAGCGCATCGGCATACGTGCTCTTCAGCTTCGCAAGCTGGCGGTACTCGCTGACGATCTGCGCCACCAAAGCCCCTTTGGTCGTCCCTTCGGCCGCGATCTCTTCCAGCACATCCACCGCGGTGCTGCGCTTCTTCTTCAGTTTGTCGCTACCGGCATTCAGTTCATCAAACAATACCACGGCCAGCTGCTGCGTGCTCTGCACGTTAAATTCGTGCCCGGCCAGTTCCCAGATCTTACCCTCAAACACCTTCATGCGGCTGTCAAAGTCAGCACTCAGTCGCTCCAGTTCCGGCTTATCCACGCACACGCCACGCGCTTCCATCGCCACCAGTACAGGTAACAGAGGGCGCTCCACCTGCTCATACACAACTTTCACGCCGCGTGTGGCATCGGCATTCTCGGCGTCCAGACGCGCCGCAAACACCTCCCACAACCGCCATGTCGCATCGGCATCTTCCGCCGCATACGCCACCGCCTGTTCCAAGGGTACTTTATCAAACGTCACCATGGCTTTGCCGCTTCCGGCCACATCCTTGAAGGCGATCATGGTATGCCCCAGGTGCCGCGCGACCAAATCATCCATGCCATGGCCCCAGCGTCCGCCATCCACACAGGCCGACATCAGCATCGTATCGTCATAGTTCACGATCAGCTTCTGCAACGCCTCACCGGTCTCCTGCGGCGTTACACCCAACGCACGCGCCAGCACCAGCCAGTCGAATTTCAGGTTGTGCCCGATCTTGGTCACCGCCGGGTCGGCCAGCAAAGCCCGCACATCATCCAGCACATCCAGCCCCTCCACACCATGCGGGCCATGGGCGTCCTGCGCCGCAAACATATCCAGCGTATCAGCGGTTGGCTGAGGCTTCATTTTCACCGGCACATAGCAGGCTTTACCCGCTCCCACACTCAGACACAGTCCCACCAGCTCCGCTGTGTAGGGGTCAAGGCCGGTGGTCTCGGTATCCAGCGCCATCTTACCCACCCGGCGCACCTCGGCCATCCACCAGTCCCAGCGTTCACGCGTGGTCACGCATTCATAGTCGCCCCACGCAGCAGCCCCTTCCACCGGCTCGGCCTTTTTCTCCACGGGGCGCCATACGGTCTTGCGGTCATCCGGCATACCGGTGGCCTTCCCTTGGCGCTTCTCCAGACGGTTCGCCAGCGTCTTGAATTCCAGCTCATCGCGCAGATAATCCGCCGCCTCATGCAAGCGCGGATGAAATGTCAGATCGATCTCCGGCCACGCCACATCGTAGTCCAAACGGGCCAGGTCACGGCTCAAAAACGCGTTGTCACGGTTCTCCTCCAGCTTGGCGCGCAAGGTATCCCGCGCCACCTTGCTCAAATCCGCATAAATGGCTTCCAGATTCCCCAGTTGCGAAACCAGATCTCCCGCCGTCTTCGGCCCCACGCCAGGCACACCGGGGATGTTATCAATGCTGTCACCCATCAGGCCCTGTACATCGGCAATCAGATCCGGCCCGACCCCGAATTTCTCCACCGCTTCGTCCGGCCCACTGGTCTTGTCACGCAGGGTATCCAGCAGCACCACACCATCACCCACCAACTGCAACAGGTCCTTGTCAGAGGTCACGATCGTCACCTTCTCGGCACCATAACGCTGCTTGTGCTTCACCAGAGTCGCAATGATGTCATCCGCCTCAAACCCCGTCTCACAGATCACCGGCAGACCGAACGCCTCCACCAGCGGACGCACATGCGGCAGCTGCAGCGCCAGCGCCTCATCAGGCTCTTTGCGGTTGGCCTTGTAGGTCGGGTAAAGCTTATGGCGCCAGTTACCACCCTTGGCATCCAGCGCCACCACGCACATGTCGGGTTTCAGGTCTTCCACCACTTTCACCAGCATCTGCGCCATCCCGAACAGCGCATTGGTGGGCATTCCGTCGGTGCTGCGGCTTAAGTTACCGCGTACGGCATGGAACGCACGGAACACAAAGCCCATGCCATCGATAATCACTAGGTGTTTGCTCATGGCCGCAAGTTAGCACATGGTGTCTCCACCGCGTCGAAAAACATTGCGCCCAGACACGAAAATCTGACCCTTCATCCCGTTTCCACCTCCAACCACAGGAGACACTCATGACGCCTTTACTTGCCGGCAGCCTCACGTTCCTGAGTAGTTTCGTCATCGTCACGCTAGCCTGCCGTTTCCGGCTTGCGCTTCTGGTGCCGCTTTACCATCTGGAACGCGCCGTCACCCATGTCCTGCCCGATCTGGCCGATAGCTACCTGCGCCTGATCATTCCAGCCATGCTGGCATGGCTGACAACCCTCATCGGCATCTTGCTGCTGTACGATCTACTGCAACCGCCGCTCTCGCCGTACCTCTTCGTCGGTCTGGCCTTTGCAGGTGCCATCACAGGCGCCCTCATCAGTTGGCTGAAAGCCTGACTCTCCTCATGAAAACGGGCCCTCGTGGCCCGTTTCTTTTATTTCCCGATACAGAACGTACTGAACACCACATCCAGCACGTCTTCGCTCGACGTCCGCCCCGTCACCGAGCCGATCGCACTCGCCGCATCGCGCAGATCCTGCGCCGCAAGCTCGGCCACACTGCCTTCGCCTTCACCGGCACGCCCCATCATCGCCAGTGCATGGCCCAGCGCCTGTAAGGCCAGCTCTACCGCTGCTTTATGGCGCTGACGGGTAAGTAGTGCGCTCTCGGTCGCCTCACCGCCAATCTCCGCCACCATACGCGTCAGCACCGGCATCACACGCTTCAAAGCTTCCTGTTCGGTCAGGTTGGCCGCCACAACCGGATACCATTCCTCATCCACCTTCACCTTGGCCGGAAAATCCCCATCCACCTTATCCGCCTTGCTCATCACCACCAGTGTGCGCCCGGGCTGCATCACTTCGGCAATATCCTCCGCAATCTCTTCGCCCAGCGTACTGTCCACTACCACCAGCAATAAATCCGCCCGCTCAGCCTGCTTACGGGCCCGGCGCACGCCCTCGGCCTCGATCACATCCTGTGTCGCACGCATCCCCGCCGTATCCGCCAACGTCACCGGGAACCCGCCGATATCCAGCACACTGGTCACCACATCGCGGGTGGTTCCAGCAATATCAGAGACAATCGCCACATCGCGGCCAGAAAGCAAATTCAGCAGCGTACTCTTGCCCGCATTCGGCCGCCCCACAATCGCCAGCGCAATCCCGTCGCGCACTCGTGCCCCGGCCTGCTCACCCAAGGCTGCGGTCAGGTCAGCCATCAGCGCATGCATGTTCTTGGTCAAGGCGGGCGCCGCTAGCACATCCAACTCTTCATCGGGGAAGTCGATCGCGGCTTCCACCTGCGCCAGCAGGTTCATCACACCTTTGCGCCAACCTTCAAACCGCTCACCCAGGGCCCCGTCCAACTGACGCAAAGCCTGCTTGCGCTGCACCTCGGTCTGCGCCGCGATCAGGTCCGCCAGACCTTCCGCCGCAGTCAGATCCATCTTGCCATTCAACACCGCCCGACGCGAAAATTCCCCCGGCAGCGCCATACGCACGCCATGGGCCAGAATCGCATCCAGCACCGCTTGTACCACTGCGCGTCCGCCATGGCCTTGCAACTCCACCACATCTTCACCGGTAAAACTGGCCGGAGCCCGGAATCCCACCGCCAACCCCTCGTCCAGCTCTTCACGTCCGAACTTGAACGTCCCGAACACCACCTTGCGCGGATGCGCGCCTTCCAACGCCGCGCACACACTGGCGCCCACCTCCCACGCCCGCGGCCCGGAAATCCGGATGACAGCCACGCCCGCCGCAACCGGTGCTGTGGCAAGGGCAACAATGGTGTCCCCTAAAACATAATCGAAGGTAAAGGCAGTGGCGTGATTCATGGCGGCATACTGTCCCAAAACCGTAAAATCCGCTAGTCTCACCCATCATGATTCTGATTTCCCGCCCCCGCCCGCACATGCAGCGCACCCTGCAAACGCTCCAAAACGCCGGTATCACGCCAGAAAACATCGTCAGCTTCGTACTGGCCGAGCCGGAAACCCTGCCCATCAGCATTCCTTCAGAGACCACAGCGCTTATCCTCACCAGCCCCTTGGCCTGCCCCGCCCTCGCCGTACACCCGCAGGCCCTCACTCTGCCGGTCTACGCTGTCGGCCCCACGACAGCCGAGGCCGCCCGCGCACTGGGCGCCGATGTCGTGCTTATCGGCACCGATAACGGCCACACCATGGCCCACGATATCTGCCAGCAGGAAACCCGCCTGCAAACCTTCGCCCACCTGCACGGAGACCACGCCGGCATGGACTGGCACACCATTCTCACCGACGCCGGTCATACCGTCACACCCTTGGCCGCCTACCATACGCATCATGTCGAGGCCCTTCCCACGGCTGTCGCCCAGCGCATAGCGGCAGAAGGCTTTCCAGCCTTCACGCTGCTCTTCTCGGCGGGCAGCGCACGCCACTTGGCAAACCTGTTAAAACACGCCAACATAACCCCCAGTGGCACAGCCCTGTGCCTCAGCGAGGCCGTCGCGACCGAAGCCAGCACCCACTGGCCTCACACCCGCATCGCTTCGCAACCCACGCTGGAAGCGGTCGTCGCGCTTCTGGCACAGGCAGAACACGAATAAAAAACAGGCCCGCCATGAAACTCCCCGCCCGCCTTCTCGTCCCCACCATTGCTGTCCTCACTGTCGGTGGCAGTGGTCTGGTGTACTACCTATACCAGCAGCAATCCGGTGGCACGTCCACCGCCAAGGTGGCCGCAGGCCTGCCCCTGCCACCCACCTCCAGCAGCAAAATTAATGTCCTGCCCAATCAGGATGGTCTCGGCACACCCGTCACGTCCTCCGATGCTCCACTACCCAGCACCACCAGCATCACGCTGCCGCAGGCGCCGGAAACCCAGATTGCTCCGGCCAAATCCGCGGTGTTCGATCCCACTGCTGCCCGTCTCGGTACTACACTTAGCCTGCTTATCAACGCCTGGCCCAACGGTGGCCCGCTGCCGCGTCAACTCGCCACGGCTGCAGCCCAACTCGCCAATGAGACCGGCCAACCCGCCCTCGCCTCCGCCGCCAACGCGCTGCGCAGCTCCACCCCGCGCGAAGGGCCAGTCACACTGCAGGTCCTGCTGCTGGAAACCTCCAACGTCGTGCAGCTAACCCCACCGGAAAACCTGCCGCAGAACGATGTCCAAGCCGAAGAACAGAAGTCTTGGTTCCGCAAACAGCTGGAAAAGATCGTCACCATCTCTGAAAACCCGGCCACACAGAACCGCTGGGTCACCGCCATTAACACGGTCCAGCAGCAACTGGTACGCGGCGCCGTGACCGACGCCATGGCCAATCTGGAAAGCTCGCCGCTGGAAGCTGACCCGCGCCTCGAAGGTCTGCGCATCCTCACCCGCAACTACCTCAGCCAGAGCGGTAAACTCACCAACCTGATCACCACCTACACCAACACCTATCTGCTGAAGCAGGACGATTAAAACCTCATGAAATCCGCCTTCACTGCCATCCTCGTTCTCGGCCTCTTGCTGGTGGTAGCGTGGCTGCTGGCGCTGTGGGGCACCGCACCTCTGCCGGTCACGCTGACGATCAATACCACCGTGCTCCACACCTCGGTGCCGGTCGCCATCATGCTGGTGCTGGCGGTGCTGGTCCTCACTTTCTATGTAGGTCGTCTCACCGGTTGGTTCCTACGTTTGCCGGGTCAGCTGCTGCACATCCGTAACCGCAAAGCGGGTCAGCAGCTGATCGATGCCTACAGCGCCTATCTGCTGGAAGACCTGACCGAAGCCCAGAAACGCCTGAAAGATTTTAAAGCCGATACCGAAACGCACGCTATTTTGGCCGACATGCTGCGCCTGCGCGATAATCTCGATACTGCCACCATGCCGGAAAGACTGGAAAAGCACCTCGCTAACCCGTCCACTGTCGTCCTTGCCGCATGGGCTGGTGCCCGTGCCGCCGCCCATCAGTCGCAATGGGATGAAGTCGCCCGCATCACCGCGCTGGGCCGCGAGCATGCACCTCAACACCTCCCGCTACGTGTTCTGCAATTCAAAGCGCTCTGCAATCTCGGAGACCCGCAGGCCTCCACATTACTCCCGCTTCTCAAAACCGACCTTGGCGCCGCCAACACCAAACTGATCGGTCAGATCCTGCAAGGGCCGGATGCCACAACCGCCCGCCCACTGCTGGAAAGCCGCTTCGTGAAGGACTTCGAACTCTGGCTCGCCACACCGTCCGAGGATCTTCCGCAATGACCAAGGGCAAGCCGCCCCATGGCACCGACCTCGACTGGCTAAACGAAATCGCCGACATCAAACCCCTCGGCGCCAAAGGCCCCGCCACACCGGCATTGCCCAAAATGCCCAAGCCGTCCAATCCGGACATGCATGAGCTTCCTTATAAACCGAAGATCATCATGGGCTGGAACGACGCGCCCGCCTTTCCTATCTTAAGCAGTACCGCCGAGCTGATCTCCGGCCATGCACCGCATATGGAACCGGGTCTTTTCAAACAACTTGGCAATGGCAAACTGCGCCCTACGGCTATCCTTGATCTCCACGGCCTCGGCGAAGGCGATGCCTGGCTGGAACTGGTCGATTTTCTGCACGCCTGTGTCGAAGGCGACCACCGCACCGTGCTGGTCATTCATGGCAAGGGCACAGGCTACGGTCCCCACCGCAACATGGGCGTTATCAAGTTCCAGATAGCCACCTGGCTGGCCTCGCATCCCAAGGTTTTGGCCTTCCACACCACCGTGCAGACCGATGGTGGCACCGGTGCCATCTATGTCTATCTCAAACGCCCGCAGCGCTAATCCGAGCAACCTCAGTCACCTGACAACCTTGTCCCCAACCCCCTCGGGATAATCTCCCCGAGCTGCGGGATAAAAACCACCAAACCACCCCCCTCTCCCCCCTCTCACCTCCGGATAAAAACAGCCCTTCCCCCGTCCCGTCCCCCATCTTTCCCACACAAACCTTCTCTCTCTATCAGTCTGTACAAAAGGTCTTTTTCCAACTTACCCCCACATCCCACAGCACAAGAACATGTCATGTCTTTTCTCTTTTTTAAAAACTCTCTCTTTCTCTTTTTTTGTCTCCCTTACACGAAGCGGTCAGGTCTCCGAGACGACACTTGGTTTTTTGAGCATTTGCGATTAGGGTGCGCCCATGACGACGCCTCTTCTTGTACAAGCCCTCACCCGTCAACCTGTCAGCCGCCCACCGGTCTGGTTGATGCGTCAGGCCGGCCGCTATCTGCCGGAGTATCAGGCCGTCCGCGCTCATCGAGTTCTGCTTAACGCCGGATGCAGCCACCGAAGTTTCGATCCAGCCGGTCACTCGTTTCGATCTCGATGCCGCCATCATTTTTGCCGATATCCTGACGATCCCCCATGCGCTGGGCCTGAATGTAACATTCACCAAAGGCCATGGTCCCCGTGTCGAAACCTTCCACAGCGCCAGTCAGCTCGCCGATATGCACCTGCATCTGGCCGCGATCCCAACAGTACTGGACCCCGTCAGCCAGACGGTCCGTCAGGTCCGTGCCGCACTACCGGATGATAAGGCCGTGATCGGTTTCAGCGGCGGTCCGTTCACGCTGGCCTGTTACATGATGGACAAGAAACCGTCTGAAGGTATCCCCAATACCCTCAAGATGGCCGAAGAAGATCCGCAAACCTTCAAAGCCTTGTTGGCCTTGCTGACCGAAGCCTGCACCACCTATCTGCGTCAGCAGATCGACGCCGGTGCCAACGCCGTACAGATTTTTGAGAGCTGGGCACTGGCCTGCCCCAGCTATCTCTGGGAGATCGCCGTGGAAGGCCCGCTGCTGACCATGGGACGTAACCTGCACAGCACTCATCCTACAACGCCCGTCATTCTCTTTCCGCGCGGCGCCAACCAGAACCAGCTCACGGCTCTGGCCGCCAAATCGGCGAATGCGTTTAACGGTCTTTCGTTGGGCACCGATGCCAACCTGGCGTGGGCCACCCAAAACCTGCAACCGCATGTCGCCATTCAGGGTAACCTCGATCCTCTGCTGACCGAAGGTCCGGCCATCCCGCTGCAACAGGCCCTCACTACCATGCTGAACACCGCCGCGATTCATCCCGGCTATGTCGTCAACCTGGGCCATGGTCTCACACCGCAAACGCGCCCGGACAACGTCCAGCGCATTGTCGATACGGTAAAGGCTTGGCAAGCCCCGCACGCTTCGGTAGCCTGATAGCATGAGTTCCTGGGTCGCCCCTTCCACCTTTCGCCGCCATCGCGGTCCGTGGCTGGCATTAACGGCTCTGGCAGGGAGTGCGGGTAGCTTTCTGCTGTTCCTGCATCTGATGCAGACCTCCGCCCCATTTGCCGAAACGGTGGCCAAACTCAGCCCGGACATCGCTAATCGTTTCAGTTGCACCTGTCCCTTCTGTTCGGCAGCCTGCCAACCGCCCGAGAGCGAACAGGGCCTCAACCGCTTCGACCACGGTCTGCCGCGTTTCGGAAAGTAAAAAGAAAAGCCCCCAGATCGGGGGCTTCTTAACAGCAGTCATTAAGGGGCGGTATTCTCCTTAACGGCTTCGGCATCATTCAGATCGGTCGCATCTTCCACCACATCTTCCTTGATGCTTTCGGTGATCTTGCCGCAGCTGCTCTTGGCGGCCAGAGCGGTGTCCTGAGCCGAGTCGATCTTGACGGTCTGCAGGGTCTTATCACACACATACAGACGCATACCGACATTGACCTTCAGGGTGCGCTCGGTACCGTTATGGGTCACTTTAACGGTCTTGCTGCCATCCGCATTCGTTGTGACATCGAACGCCATTTCGTCCTTGGTCACTTGGGTCGGGGTGTCAGTGTCGTACCCCTTGCCGGCGTCATCATCATAGACGCTCGAGGTATCTTCCATACCGAGGATCTTCAGCACATCAAAGATATTCATTGGCTGGCCGGATGACGTTAGCGAACCGCTGTTGGCCAGCATGTTAGCTAAAGCGTTCGGGCCGCCAGCCGCATTCACAAAGGTGGAAAGAACCGGGTTGCTTGCCATCTGTTGCTTGACGATGTTGGCCAAGCCACTGGTATCGCCACCGGCAATATTGGCTAAGCTGCCACCAGCACATACGTTGGTGTTATCAATGCCATTGAACTTCGACAGATACAGGTTGGCAAAATCCTGCGCGGTCATACGTGCCGCGGTGCTCTGGTTGGCCTCACAGCCACCGGGCAGGTTGCAGGCGATGCGCTTGAGCGCGGTCGCGGCCGAAACCTTGCCGCACTGCTGAACCACCGCCACGGCGCTCTGGTTACCACCAAACGCCAGCTTGGTGGCACACCCACCGCCCTGCTGGTGGAACAGATAATACATCCCGGCCGAAGGCTCTTGCCCGCCGTTCTGTTTCTTGAACTGGTTGCGGGTGTTACTGGTGTACTCGCACATGCAGCGGGCCTGTACTGCGGGGTCTTTCAGGTTGCCCTGCTTGCAGGAGTTGGTATCGAACTGGAACATCCCGGTATATCCAAAACGGTTGGGCCCGGCATTGAAGTTACAGCTGCTTTCCAACTGACCCATCTTGATGGCGGTCCCGGCGGGTAGGTTGCAGGCTTTATCGATATTGGAGAAGTAGCCGCTCTCTTTTTCAATCTTGGTACAGGCCGGCGGCACATCGCAGCCCGGGGTGGCGTTCGGCGTATTATAACAGGCCGGTACACAGCGGTTCTTGGCTTCCGGGTTCATAAAGGCATCCTTAGCCTCGGTGGCAGCCGCTTGAACGGTCTCCACAATCTCTTCAGCGGCCGCGCCAAGGCTGGAAGCCTTCGACGACGTACCTGTCTGAATACCTTGGGCCCAGGCCGAACCTGCTACACATGCCCCCACACAGAGGGCGATTAACGGAAGACGCTTCATAAGCCCATGATAGGCATGAAAACCCTGCAATTCAAGCAGGCTATTTGACCATTTCGAGGTTACGCTTGTTCACCCAGCCGGAGGCACCGGGCGCTTCGACCTTGCACAGCGTTCCGGCCTCGGCTACATCCTCGCATTTGTCGAGTTCCACCACCACGCCAGGAGCCAGGCGGGCCACCAGCGGGCTGCCGATGCTGCTGCTGCGGCTTAGGTTGGCGGGTGTTTTGCCACCGACCAAGGCTGTCGGCTTGCGGCTGACCATCCCGAGGTAAACCCAGCCTTCTTCGCCTTCAATATCGCGCAGCTTATAATAGTTGTCGTAACGGGCCATCACTTCCACCGGGTAACCGGCGCGCTGGTACACCCATAAAATCGGGTACTGGTTACCCGGCCCGCTGCGGACATTCACCTCGTTCTTTTTCAGGCTGCCGTACCAAGGGAACGGCGAATTGACCGGCGCAGCCAGATCCTGGGCCTGCACGGCCCCGGCCACCGAGGCCACCACAAGCGAAGCTACGAGACGCATCATCATGCCGCCACCCTACCTCACAAAACACGATACGCCAACGCCTCGGCCAGATGGGGTTTGCCTATCTGTTCCTCACCGGCCAGGTCGGCCAGAGTGCGAGCCACACGGAGCACACGGTGGTAGCCGCGGGCCGAAAGCCCCATTTTTTCGGCGGCCGTCGCCATCAGGCGTTTGCCTTCGTCATTCAGCGGACAAAACCGGTCGAGCAGGCTACCGCTCATCTCGGCGTTGCAGGTGAGTACTTTGCCTTCCAGTGTTGCAAAACGGCGGGTCTGAATCTCCCGCGCCCGCGCCACGCGTGCCGCCACATCGGCGGTGCTCTCTTTGGCGGGGGGCAGGCTCAGGTCACTTACCTTCACGGCAGGCACATTCACCCGCAGGTCAAAACGGTCAAGTAACGGCCCGCTCAGGCGGCTGGTGTAATCCGCGCCGCAACTGGGCTGTTTCTTGCAGCCTTTCTGGGGGTCTCCCAAGTAACCACACGGGCACGGGTTCATAGCGGCGATCAACTGAAAGCGTGCCGGGTAAGTCACATGGGCACTGGCACGGCTGATGGTGATCGTCCCGGTTTCCAGAGGCTGGCGCAGGGTTTCCAGTACCGTACGCGGAAACTCGGGCAATTCGTCCAGAAACAGCACGCCGCGATGGGATAGGCTCATCTCGCCCGGCTTGGCCTTCAGGCCGCCGCCGGTCAGCGCCACACTGCTGGCGCTATGGTGTGGGTCACGGAACGGGCGCTGCGTTACCAGCCCGCCTTCGGTTTCAGCGCCAAGCGTGCCCGCTACACTGTGTATCATACTCACTTCCAGCGCTTCCTGCGGCGTCAGCGGGGGCATCAGCCCCGGCATACGCGCCGCCAGCATGCTTTTGCCACTGCCGGGAGGCCCGCTCATCAGCAAATGGTGCCCACCCGCCGCGGCAATCTCCGCCGCGCGCTTGGCACCTTCCTGCCCGCGAATATCCGACAGATCTCCCACGGCCAGTGCCGCATTGGTGCGGGCACCCGGCACCACCGGCACCATCAGCTCCTCGCCACGCAGGTGTCGGATCAACGCATACAGGCTTTCCACGCCGAACACTGCCATCCCGCCACCTAAGCTCGAACTCTGCCCGGCCCATGCCGCTTCCGGCCCATTGGCGGCAGGCACTAGCATAATGCGCGCACCATGGCTGGCGGCATGCAGCGCGGCAGGCAAACATCCGGCCACCGGCTTCAGGCTGCCATCCAGACCCAATTCCCCCATCGCCACCACACCATGGGCGGCATCCTCAGGCACCACACCAAAGGCCACCAGCAGGCCCAGCGCGATCGGCAGGTCATAGTGGCTGCCGTCCTTGGTCACGTCGGCGGGGCTTAGGTTCACCGTCACGCGTTTGTCCGGTATTGCAATCCCCAGCGCATGGAACGCCCCGCGCACGCGGTCACGGCTTTCCTTCACCGCATTGCTCGGTAAGCCGATGATATAGATCCCCTGTAAGCCGCCGCTCACCTGGACTTCCACCTGAACCGGCAGACCATGAAGACCCTGTAACGCGAGTGTTTGAACCTGACTAACCATACGGAGACGTTACCTAAAACCGCCGCGGTTCGCTATCGTGCCGCTTATTCCGCAGGCCATTATTCCGCAAACCGCCTATCAGCGCCAAAACTTGCGTCTTGCTTACAGTCTCCGCACTTTCCCCTTGCCAGAAGCCCGAACCCGGCCCATGTCAGAGGGCAACCAAAGCCCGCTCCAACTGGGCTGAGCACGAGGAACACCCATAACCGGCTCCAAACCGGCCCACCCTTTTCCGAAAAACGAGGACATAACACATGACGAACGTGGCTCAGGAACTTGCTAAGACTGCCTTCACAGGCGATGCCGCCGAAAAAGTCGTCCGCATGACCGGCGGTGAGCGCAACTCGCCGATGACGAACCCCGTCAACCCGATGATGGAGATCGCCCACACCGCCAAAAACTGCAAGCCGACACAGACGTCGGAAAAGCAGGATCTCAGCCGCTTCGGTCCCCACGACTGAATGCGCGGCAGATAACGATACGAAACGCCACCTCCGGGTGGCGTTTTTGCGTTTCCGGAACGGCTAATTTCTCACCAAAATAAGGGTTTTTGAACCCCTTGCCAGCGATGCGGGACGGGCGCATACCTAACGTCTTCTGAATCATTTTACCTTCACTCATGTGCGGACGGGGACAAACATGGAAGCCGAACTGAACGACTACTGGCAATTGGCCTTCGATCACAACGAACTGGCGGCACTCAATGCCATACGGCGGTTTCGCAAGCGGGCTGAACACGCCCCTTTTATCCGCGAGGCCTTCCAGTATTTCTATAGTGCGGAACGGTTGCTGCACGATGCCGCTCACGGTTACCCGCCGGAGCATCTGGCACGAGACCTGCTGCGTTACTACCATTAAACGGATCTGCCGCTTTCCCACAGGAGAGCGGCATTTTCACGTCCGGTGCATCACGGCGCTTCAAATTCCCCCAAATCTCTGCTAAACAGCGGTTTATGAGCCAAAAGTCCCTGTCCCACATCCGCAATTTCAGCATTATCGCGCACATCGACCACGGTAAGTCCACGCTGGCCGACCGTCTGCTGGAAGTCACCGGCACCATCGACAAGCGCGTGATGAAGGACCAGATGATGGACACGATGGAGATCGAGCGTGAGCGCGGCATCACCATCAAGGCCAACGCCACCCGCCTGCACTTCAAGGCAGCCGATGGCCAGACCTACCAGATGAACTTCATCGACACCCCGGGCCACGTCGACTTCGCGTATGAAGTCTCGCGCTCCCTTACCGCCTGCGAAGGCGCGCTGCTGGTGGTAGACGCCGCCCAGGGTGTGGAAGCCCAGACCCTTGCCAACGTTTATACCGCCATCGAGAACGACCTCGAAATTCTGCCGGTACTCAACAAGATCGACCTTCCGTCGGCCGAGCCGGAGAAGGTCAAGAAGCAGATCGAGGACATGATCGGCATCCCGGCCGACGACGCCCTGCCCTGCTCGGCCAAGACCGGTATGGGTGTCGAAGCTATTCTGCAAGCCATTGTCGATAAAGTCCCCGCCCCCAAGGGCGACCCGGACGCCCCCACCAAGGGCATGCTGGTCGACGCCTGGTACGACAACTACCTTGGCGTGGTGGTGCTGGTGCGCCTGCTCGATGGCAAGCTCACCCGCGGCAGCAAGATCAAGCTGATGAACGCCGACCGTACCTACATCATCGACCGCGTCGGTATCCTCCACCCGCAGGAAGCCCAGCGTTTCCGCGCCATTGAAACCCTCCACGCCGGCGAAGTAGGCGTCTTCACCGCCGCCATGAAGGAAGTGGCCGATGCGCAGGTGGGCGATACCATTGCCGACTTCACCGCCGCCAACCAGGGCCTCATCACCCCCCTGCCCGGCTTTAAAACCGTCATGCCGATGGTCTTCTGTGGCCTCTACCCCACCGAAGGCGACGACTACGAAAAGCTGAAGGACGCGCTGGCCAAGCTGCGTCTCAACGATACCTCCTTCACCTACATCAACGAGCACTCGCCCGCCCTCGGCCACGGCTTCCGCTGCGGCTTCCTCGGCCTTCTGCACATGGATATCATCCAGACCCGCTTGGAACGCGAGTACAACCTCGACCTCGTTACCACCGCCCCGAACGTGGTCTACCAAGTGCGCAAGACCGACGGCACTCTCATCGACATCGAAAAACCCGCCGATCTGCCGGACAACGCCCAGATCGACGAAATGCTCGAGCCCTTCATCAAGGCCACCATCATGGTGCCGGAAGAATACCTCGGCCCGGTGATGACGCTTTGCCAAGAAAAGCGCGGCATCCAGCTCAACCTCGCCTGGCACGGCAACCGCGCCATGCTCACCTACCGCCTGCCGCTGAATGAGGTCGTGCTCGACTTCAATGACCGCCTCAAATCCATGACCCGCGGCTACGCCAGCTTCGATTACCAGCCGGATGGCTTCGAAGAAGGCGATCTGGTCAAGGTCAACATCCTCATCAATGGCGACCCGGTCGACGCCTTCACCATGGTGGTGCACCGCTCCATGGCCGAACACCGCGGCCGCGCGCTGATTTCCAAGATGAAGGAGCTGATCCCGAGACAGCTCTTCGATGTAGCCCTGCAAGCGGCCATCGGCGGCAAGATCATCGCCCGCGAAACGGTGAAGGCCGTGCGCAAGGACGTGACCGCCAAGTGCTACGGCGGCGACATCACCCGTAAGCGCAAACTGCTCGACAAGCAGAAGGAAGGCAAAAAGCGCATGAAGTCGATGGGCAACGTCGACATCCCGCAAGAAGCCTTCCTCGCCGCCCTCAAACTCGGCGAATAAGTAGTTTAAGTAGCAGTAATTTTCTGTATTATATGACGGGAAAGGTAAGGCTATGCATTTACTATTTATTGATGAATCGGGAGCGCCACCTCCACCGAACAAGGCTGGGGTTAAAAACTTTTGCTTAGGTGGAATAATTATACCGCAAGCGCGCTGGCATAGTATGCGCGATGATTTGAATTCTCTCAAAAAAGCATATGGTGTTAATGGAGAGATCAAATGGAGGTACTTTTCTCCAAACAATGATGATGAAAATAATTCTTTACAGCATTTGGATCCGGCAAAACGAGAATCTTTTAAATTAGCAGTTATGTCAATAATTACAAAATATAAAGCTACAACTTTATTAGGAGTAGTTGCTAATATCGAAGCTGCATATAAACTCTCGTATGTTAATAACCAAATGGATCTATACTGGTTTGCATATAAGCAGATTGCCGAAAGATTCCAATACTTTCTCCAAGATATTAGTCGTAAATTAGGCGTGGACGAATACGGAATGATTGTTTGTGACCATCGGAATAAATGGGAAGACAATATTTTGAGAGAATTACATAGCAGAATGTTAGATGGTGGGCCCAGCTTTACGTCATGTAAAAACCTTATAGAAGGGCTATTTATGGCTCCTTCTCATTTGAGTGTTGGAATTCAGTTTGCGGATTTAATTGCTGGAGGCCTATCGCGTCATTTTAATAGCAAAGATGACAGATATACTTCAATTCTTAAGCCATCTTTCAGAAATAGCCCTGATGGAAAAATTGAAGGATATGGATTGGTATATTTTCCAAAAAAATAGACGCCGCGTGGTTTCCCATCCTGCAATTTTGACGCAGTCACGGCGTATTTAATATATAAGTAACAACAATCAAATTGTCAAGGGCTCTCTACATATCAAAGATATAGAGTGTAATATTTAAGCAATATAAATGTCTTCGCAGATATTTATATGGTGCTATACTCCCCCTGCCAAAAGGCGGGGCGTAAGAACCCCACAAAGAGAACGAAAGTTCAAAAACTGCCACCCGTTAGTCGGGGAGGCGGCGAATATGATAGCGCGAGCGAATAAGCCGCGCCGTATCTTTGTACGGTTCTTAACTCCCCGGCCTCAGTTTTGAGGCCGTTGGCTTTTTGGCGCCAACCAACGGGAGAACCCCCTATGACCGACCCCTCACCCGGCTCTGCCATCATTCTGGCCTACATCATGTTCACCGCCTACGGCGTGCTGCTGGGGCTCGGCCTGGGCTGGCTGCTGTTCTAACAAAAAAACTCCTCCCATAAAGGGAGGAGTCCGGCCGAAGCCGATCGTGTTAAGAAGCCCGCCGCCGGAGTACCGGCACCACGCTGTCATTCGCCCCGCGCCAGTGGCGGTCGGGGGTCTCACAGAGAGGTTCACCGGTCTTAGCCTGCACCAGTGCGGCCAGCCGGGCCGGTTCACTGAGCACAGGTTCAGCCGCCACAGGCGGCGCAGCCCGCACCGCCGGTCTCACCACCGAGGAGGCCGCGACCGAAGGCGTGCGCGCTTTCCGCACCACCGGCACAAAGAGCGGATCTTCGGCAGGCATAGCGGTCGGCAGGGTCATCCCCCAGAAGGGGTCGAAAAAGGTACGCATGTACTGGGTTACTCCTGAAGGCGAAGCGGAACGCTCCGCAAAGTTGTACGTAGTCCCCGTGCCACAACGTATGCGCTTATTTTGCCGGAAAAACAAGCTTAAGTACCCTCCCCCGCTTGAATCGCACCGCAAAACACCTTATTTGTAGGATGAACTTAAAAGTTTCCTACGTGGCAACCGAGAAGGAGTATTCTCATGCATGCCGCCCACCCTGCCCACTCCCGTGCCCTCACTCGCGACTTCCAGACGGAGCTCGATGCGTATTATACGCGCGTCAAAGCCCCGTCAGAGGCCCCGCGTGCCGATGTCCGCACCCGTGTCGCCCTCCCCCCGCGCGACGCCGCAACACCGGAGTTCGATGCGGACAAAGCGATTGCGGAACTCTGCACTCCGCCGGTCGTCAAGGCAGCTCACCTGCCGTCGCACTCCTTCCGTGCCCAGACCCCGGCGCGCCAGCGCCAGCCGGACCCCCGCAAGTCGGATGCCCGCCTGCCTCCGCACGAAAAGAGCCAGGACTACCTGTATCTCAACGCCCACCAGCGGGAACAGGTCGCCTACTTCTAACCGATACCCTCAGGCCGCCTTCGGGCGGCCTTTGGCTTGCGTATAACTCTTTACAACACAGGTCAGACAGGCGCAGACTGTAAATGTTCTGAAGCATTTGTACTGCGTGCACTCTCACTACGGGGAACAACCGAGATGCGCATCCTGAAACTCCTGATCTGTCTGGGAAGCCTTACCCTTCCCGCACCGGCGGCATTCGCCTCCCTCCTCCTGCCCGAGACCACCCTCGCCGAGCGCCCAACCGGCCTTAACGTCGCCTGCTCGGCCGATAACTACGAGCGTATCCGCCGCGAGATGTACTACTGGCTGCGCCAGAATGGCTGGCAACCACCGTCCGACTTCTACGAGATGGCGGTAGACGAGCTGCCGCGCGTGATGCGCCTGTTGGGCCGTCCGGCGGTGGCCGCCGAGGTGGAAGAGAAACTCAGCTTTACTCTCCACCACTGTATGGCCTCCCAATAAGCGACTCAAAACACACAAAAACCGCCGGTTCTTCGGCGGTTTTTGGCGTCCGCTGGGTAAGTACTTACACCCCGCGTTTGGGGAAGATCGAACCGCCGTTGGCCACGGGGTCGATCACGCGCACGCGGTTGCGCGACCGCTGGCGGGCTTCCACCAGCATGTCGTCCAGCAGCTCGCTGTAACCCACGCTGGGCGTCGCTGCTTCCCATAAAAAGTACCCGAAGCTGCCCGGCAGCGGGTTGACCTCATTGAACCAGATCTCGCCGGTCTGCTCGTTGCACAAAAAGTCCAGGCGCGGCGCCCCCGCCAGGTCCAGCGCTTCGAACAATGCCACCGCCCACGCCCGCAACTGGGTCGCGCGGCCGTCATCCAGCTCCGGCGGATTAATGATGCGGGTCGCATTCACCAGTCCCGGGTTGCTGCCGCCGGAAAGCTTGCTCGCCATATCGCCGCTCAGGTACTTGTCCTTGAAGGTATAACTCTCGTCCTTGCGCAGCGGGCGCTCAATCGCACTGGTAATCACCGTGCCGTCCGGCTTGCGGCGTACCGCCACGTTGTACTCAATCAGGTTGGGGATGCACCGCTGCACCAGCGCGGCGTGGTCCAGCCGGAACACCTCGGTCAGCGCCATGCGCGCGTCATCCGGCGTTTTGGCGACACGGGCACCGATGCTGCTGCCTAAGTAGTTGGGCTTTACAAACACAGGGTAGTCACCGCGCCAGCTGTCCAGCTTGTCATCCAGGTCGTCATCCTTGCTCACGAACATGGTCGGCGGAATCGGTAAGCCCGCGCGTTCCGCCGCACCCAGCGTCCACATTTTATGAATGGTCAGCGCCATGGCGTCCACACCCCCGCCCACGAACGGAATCTTCTCCGCCGCCAGCACGCCTTGCAGCGTACCATCTTCCCCCCACGTGCCGTGCAGCGCAGGGATGATCATATCGAACTCTAAGCTCTTGGGCTTGGAAAGCAAGCCTCCACCGCCCACCTCGCGCAGCAGCCAGTGGCCGCCTTCATACGCTGCACCTACGTTCAGGCTCACACGCGTCAGGCTGCGCTTGGTCGCGGCGTCCGGCAGGTAGTTTTTGCGGTCGCGTAAGGCGTCGCCCACCCACCATTGACCATCCAGACCGACATACACCGGAAAAGCGTCATACTTTGCGGGGTTTAACGCTTCCAATACTTCCAGGCCGGTCAGCACGCTCACATCGTGTTCACTGCTCAGACCGCCGAAAACAACGGCGACTTTGATTTTTTCAGACATAGAATTGTTACCCCCTTGCGTCACCCCCATCGTACCCAAATCCCGCAAACCCACAACAGGCTTTGCCAAAACCCATGGCATCCCGTACCACTTATCGTAACCGAATACACAACGACTGCTTGTCCGCCATGCCGCAATCCACCCGCTTCGAACACAACGCCGCCACCCTGCGTGCCGAGCCGTTGACCGAAGCTGCCGGGCCGATCCGCTTGGTCTGGCTGCACGGCTGGGGCCAGTCGCGGGAGGCTTTGCGCCCGCTGGCCGAAAGTCTCTCCGTGCTGGGCGAAAGCTGGATTCTCGACCTCCCCGGCCACGGCGAAGCCCCGAACCCGCCGGAACCCTATGACCCCGCCAAATACGCCAAATTGGTCGCCGCCTGGCTGATGACTCAGCCCGTCTGCCCGACCGTGATTCTTGGCCACAGTCTGGGTTTTCGTGTGGCCGTGCATATGGCGCACCAACGCACCCAAAGCCTGATGGGTCTCGTCTCCTTGGCGGGTGCCGGCGTACCGCGCGCCTTGTCGGCCAAGGAAAAATCCCGCCGCCGCCTCATCCGCGGGGCCATGAAGCTGGCCAAGCTCCTCAAACCGGTGCTCGGTGAAGGTTTACTCAATACGCTGCGCCAGAAGTTCGGCAGCAGCGATTACAAGAATGTCTCGGAAGGCCTGCGCCCGACCTTTATTGCGGTGGTGAACGACAACGTCACCAGTATCGCCCCGTCGGTGACGCTACCGACACTCCTTATATATGGCGATGCCGACACCGAAACTCCGCCCTCGGTCGGCCAGAAGTTCTTAAGTCTCCTGCCGCAGGCCCAGCTCAAGATCCTCCCGCATCAGACCCACTACACTGTGCTGGCCGGGGGCCGTCATGTGGTGGCACCTTTGGTTCGCGACTTTATTTCCACATTGGAGCGCTAGCGTGTTCCTGCCCCTCGCTTTTGCCGCAACCACTGCCTACTTCACGACTCTGCGCCTGCGCACCTACCTCCATCCCTTCCAGCAGGAAGAGTACGACAGCCCTCGTCTGCTGCAATGGTGGAAGGACAAACGCGCCTACGACAGGTATGCAAGTTTGGGCCTCGCCATCGGCGCTCCCTTTGGGTTTTTGCAGGCGTCCGCCCCAACGCTTACCGCTATTCTGTGGCTTGTCCTGAAGGCGCGACAGGAGCCCGACCCCACGACCACCGCCAAAAAAGCACTTGTCCTCACACAACGTGCCCGCCACATCTGGTACTTAGCCGCAGGGCTGAACCTGCCGGTGCTTATCGCCCTTACTGTCGCCCCTCTACCCGCCTGGGTACAGGTGCTGCTGCTCATCGCTCATATCCAGACCTTGCCACCCTACCTGATGGCAGCCAATACGCTGCTTCGCCCCCTCCAAACCTGGCAGAACAAAAAGTATACAACCGAGGCGCGCACCCTCCTCACCCGCCTGAAGCCCACCACCATTGGCCTTACCGGGTCGTTCGGCAAAACCAGCACCAAGTACCTTCTTAATCATATCCTTTCGGCAAGTGCCCCGACTCTTGCCACCCCCGGCAGTGTGAATACACCTCTCGGCATTGCCCGCATCGTGCGCGAGCAACTCCAGCCCAACCATCAGTATTTTCTGGCCGAAATGGGCGCCTACGGTCCCGGCAGTATCGCCGGTTTGTGCAAGCTTGCGCCACCCGATATCGCCTGCATCACCGCCGTCGGCGAAGCCCACTACGAGCGTTTCAAGTCGCTCGAGACAGTCGCACAGGCCAAATTCGAACTCGCCGAAGCCACCCTCGCCCGCGGAGGTAAATGTATTCTGAATGTCGATGGTATTCCCGACCATCTCTGGCAGCCGCGCGTCGCGCAAAATTCCGCAGCCTATCGCTTGGTCTCAACCCGACCGGACGTTCTGCGTGACGGTGACACTCTCCTTTCCGAAATCGTGCAGGCTCCCAAAGGCTTGGCCCTTACCCTCACCCGTAACGGCGAAGCGACCCCCATCCAGACCCCTCTTTTTGGTCATGTTCAGGCCGGCAACATCGCAGTTGCGTATGCACTGGCCGCCGAGCTGGGCCTGAAACCCAAGGCGATTGCCGCCGCGCTCAGTACTGCCCAGGCCGCTCCGCACCGCCTGTCTGTCCAGCAAATAGGCACGCAAACACTTATTGATGATGCCTATAACGCGAATCCTCAAGGCTTTAGCACGGCGCTGGAAACGCTGACCCTGCTGGGCCATGCCGACCCAGATCATCCGCGTCGCCGTATACTTGTCACCCCGGGGCTGGTGGAGCTCGGCACCGCCCATGCCGAAGTCCATGCCAGGCTCGGCAAACTGTCTGCCACCCACGCCGATATCATCCTCGCCATCCAGCCGCAGCGCATTCCGACCTTTGTAGAAGCCGCCAAAGCCACCGAACTCCACACCTTTGCTACCTTGGCCGAGGCCCGCACCTGGCTGCAAACCCACGGCCAGCCGACCGATGTGATCCTGCTGGCCAACGACCTTCCCGACCGCTACGAAGCCCGCTGGACGCTTTAAGTCTCTCTTCCGCTTGCGGTTCCACCTCCCCCGCCCTACATCTAAAGGCAGCTAGTCCCGTACAAGCTCTATCTCTCCCTGTCCTCTTACCTAAAGGAGTCCGCCATGAAAAAGGCGATTCTTGGAATACTCATGCTGGCGTCTGTTCCGGTTGGGGCCTATGCCCAGTCAGTGCCGGAGCCCTATCGGGCGGACGTCATTCTCTATCGCTGCAGCGATACGATCACGTCCCAGACCGCACATCGCATCGAAGCCAGCTACTACAAGATCAATATGGGTAGCCGCACATTGATTCGTTTGTCCTACATCGCCACAGCGGTCGGCGACAAAGACCGAATCAAGAATTACTGCGACAATCTGGCCAAGGCTGCCGCCAAATATATACGCTGACGAAGGTTGGCCCTCGACACCGAAAGGCCCGCCCCGCGCGGGCCTTTCGCATACACAAATGCCAGAAAACCAAGCAAATCAAGCCCGTGTTCCGCGTGGAACTTGACGTTCACGTTGCACGGCGTACGCTGAAGGTGTTCACGTCCCTCTTGAACGGAGACATCCCATGCGTACCTCTTTCGTCGTACTGGCCAGCCTTGCGCTGGCGTATCCCGCATATGCAGCGTATAGCCCGAGCCCCGAGATTCAAGCAGATACCAAGCCTGTGCTCCAGATGACATCGCTTTGCGAGGTCGTTCAAACAGGATTTGCAGACCTGAAGGACCATCTCGTCGCGCGCCAATCCAATGCCGTCATGGCCACGGCGCTTAAATCCACCACCAGCCCGAGCCAGTTGGTGCTGGCATTGGGTCTGTTACAGAAACCGCCTGCCCTGAAGACAGGTCAACCGACTGAACTGCTCATCAGTCTCTCCTACAGTTTTCTGCAAGGTGTGGCGTCGATGGATGATCAGGCCGGCAATGCCCTCGTTCTTATGCTGCTGGAAGCCAAGGGCGTATGCGCACACAGCTGAAAGGATCAATCCTACCTCTCGGCACGTCCCAAACCTGACCGGCCTTCTCTCCCGAAGGCCGGTTTTTGCATGCCGGCCAGCAGGAAAAACGCAGGTGTTGTAAGGTCTTCCCGCTTGACGAATGACCCCCAAGTGCCTATCCAAGAGGCATGTCAGCACTTACCAACGCCACGAATCCCCTCACCGCCACCTATGACGTTATCGTTGTGGGAGGTGGCCATGCGGGGAGTGAAGCCGCCGCCGCCGCCGCCCGTATGGGGGCTAACACGCTGTTACTAACAGGCAATCTCGATACCATCGGCCAGATGTCCTGCAACCCGGCCATCGGTGGTCTGGCCAAGGGGCACCTGGTGCGGGAGATCGACGCGCTGGACGGTATCATGGGCCGCATGACCGATATCGCCGGTCTGCAGTTCCGCATGCTCAACGCCAGCAAGGGTCCCGCCGTACGTGGCCCGCGTGCCCAGGCCGATCGCAAGCTTTACCGTGAAGCCGTGCAACATGAGCTCTTCGCAACCCCCAATCTCACCATCCGCCAGTCGGAGGTGACGGACGTTGAGTTGGACGATACCGGTCGCGCCCGCGTGGTGGTGTGCTCCAGCGGCTGGCGTTTTGCCGCCGAGGCGATCGTCATTACCACCGGCACCTTCCTGCGCGGCTTGATTCACATTGGCCAGCAGCAGCAGGTCGGCGGCCGTGCCGGAGAATCCGCCAGTATCCGTCTGGCCGACCGCATCAAACAGATGGGCTTCCGTACGGGGCGCCTCAAAACCGGTACCCCGCCGCGCCTGAACACCAAAACGATTAATTACAGTGGCTTGGAAGAACAGCCCGGCGATACCCCGCCCCTGCCGTTCAGTTTTCTGAGTTCCACTATTTCACAGCCGCAGCTGCCGTGCCATGTCGCTTATACTAATGAGGCGACGCACGAGGTCATCCGCCAGAATCTGCACCGTAGCCCCATGTACAGCGGCCAGATCGAAGGCACAGGGCCGCGCTACTGCCCGAGCATCGAGGATAAGGTCGTCCGCTTCGCCGAAAAGACCGGCCACCAGATCTTCCTGGAGCCGGAAGGCTATGATTCGCTTGAGGTTTACCCCAATGGTATTTCTACCTCTCTGCCGATCGACGTCCAGCACGCCATCCTCCGCACCATTCCGGGGCTGGAGAACGCTGAGATCCTGCGTCCCGGCTATGCCATTGAATATGATTACATTGAACCCACCGAGCTGCGCCATACGCTGGAGACCAAGAAGATCCCCGGTCTGTTCTTGGCAGGCCAGATCAACGGCACTACGGGCTACGAAGAAGCGGCGGCACAGGGCTTGATGGCCGGTTTGAACGCGGCCCTCAAAGCAGCCGGCAAGCCCGCCTTCGTCCTTAACCGGTCGGAAGCCTACATCGGGGTGCTGATCGACGATCTGGTCACCCGTGGAACAAGTGAGCCGTACCGCATGTTTACCTCTCGTGCCGAGTACCGTTTGCTCCTCCGCGCCGACAATGCCGACCTCCGACTCACGCCGCGCGGTCTGGAAATCGGGTGTATCGGAGTACAACGTAAAGGTGTGTTCGCACGTCACCAGAGTGAAGTCGCCGAGCTGTTTGCCTTCGCAAAATCCGAGAAGGTGAAGCCGTCGTCCCCCTTGGGAGGGTATGTTGCTCAACAAGCAGGCAACTACACCGCTACATGTAGTGTATTCGAAGTGCTGAAACGCCCCCAAATCGACATCTCATACGTAAAAACTTACATACCTCAACTTGCGCAGTTTTCTGCGGCTTCCATAGAGCAGCTTGATATTGAGGCACAGTATGATGGCTACCTGCAGCGCCAGCTCTCCGACGCACAACGTCTGGCCGAAGAGGAAATGCTCGAGATACCCACAACCCTCGACTACGAAATCATCGGCGGACTCTCCACCGAGGTCAAGCAAAAGCTCCGGTTGCATCAGCCCCCTACCCTTGCCGCTGCGGGTCGTATTTCCGGGGTCACGCCTGCTGCCGTGCAGGCCATCTGGCTGCATCTGCGTAAAAAAGCAGCACAGTCAGAGGCTTAGCGTATGGAACATGTGGAACAGGCGATTGGCCGCCCGCTGACATCGCAGGAAATCAAGCAATTACAAGACTATGCGCAGATGCTGCGCCAGTGGAATCCAAAGATCAATCTGGTTTCGCCGACCACGCTGCCCGATCTCGAAAAGAGACATATAGTAGACAGTGCCCAGCTGGTGCCTCACCTGCCTGCGCAAGAGGGTTTGGATGTGCTGGATGTTGGCTCTGGTGCTGGTCTTCCGGGCATTATCATGGCCACTTTGGCGCCGCACCATCGTTTCACGCTGGCCGAACGGGACCAACGGAAGTGTGCTTTCCTGCATATGGCGGCCTATACGCTGGGTTTGAAGAACCTGAAAGTCCATGCGGCCGACGTAACAAAGCTGGAAAATCAATACGATATTGTCACATGCCGCGCTTGGGCCGACATGCAGGCTATCTTTACCCTTACCTCCCCCCTCCTGAAGGAACAGGGGTCGTGGTTGCTGCTTAAAGGTAAGGCACTCGACGCAGAATTAAAGGTTTGTGAAACGATGTTTCACCTGACAGAGGAGCGTTTTCCGAGTAGAGTATCAGACATCGATGGCGGGCGTGGTTGGGTAGTCAAACTGACACGTGGGCAAGTGAAACTTTAACCGAGTTCCACGGGAAACCCCGGACCCTTCTCCCCCTCATCTATAGGGTATCGCGCAGGTAGCGCCACAGCCGGATGTCATGTCCGGTAGAGAAGGGAAATCAGGGGGGACCATCATGGCCACGCGTATCATTACTCTCAGCAATCAGAAGGGTGGGGTCGGCAAAACCACTACGGCCATTAACCTGGCAACCGCCCTCGCCGCCTGCGGCAACCGCGTTCTGGTGGTCGACTTCGACCCGCAGGGGAATACCACTACCGGCTTCGGTATCGACAAACGCAATCTCTCGGCCAGCAGCTATAGCCTGGTCATGGGCGAAACCGACCTGTCCCAGTCCACCATCGCCACCAGTGTTCCGGGGCTTTGGCTGGTGCCCAGTACGATTCACCTGAGCGGAGCCGAAGTTGAACTCGTCCCCGTTATGGCACGCGAAAACCGTTTAAAAGACGCCCTGCTGCCTGCCCAGGAAGTGTATGACTATGTCTTTATCGATAGCCCTCCCTCTCTTGGCCTTCTGACGATTAACGCCTTGGTCGCCAGCACCGATGTGATGATCCCGCTCCAGTGCGAATTCTTTGCCATGGAAGGTCTGAGCCAGTTGTTCAAGACCATTGATCTGGTCAAGCGCAACCTCAACCCGCAGCTGGAAATGATGGGTGTGCTGCTGACGATGTTCGACAAGCGCAACAATCTCGCCCAGCAGGTGGTGAATGATGTGCGCGAACACCTCGGCGACAAAGTTTTCGATACCATTATCCCGCGTAATGTCCGCCTGTCGGAAGCCCCGTCTCACGGTGCGCCGGGCCTTATCTATGATGTGAAATCCCCCGGTTCGCAGGCCTACATCCGTCTCGCGGCCGAACTGATGCAGCGCCTGACCGTGCCGGTCGCACCTGAAGCGGCGGCTGCATCTTCCCAAACCCCGGCCCAGGCCGCCTAACTCCAAGCAACAAGAAGGACGATAGTCATGACTGATACCAAACCGACGCACGCCACCACCCAAACCGGCGGCACCCCTTCCCCGTTGCAATCTGTGTCCCTGCCGGGTGTCACACCCAACCCGCAGGCTCAGGCAGGCGCCATGGCCGCTATTGCGGCTGCCCAAGCTGCAGCACAGGCCACAATGTCCCAACAACAGCCCAAGCCTGCTGCAGCTCAGCCTGTAAAAGGTCTGGGGCGTGGTTTGGGTGCGCTGCTGGATGACACTGCCGCTGCTGCCGTTGCGCCGCAAATGCAAAGCGCCGCAACGCCGGCCCAGGCTGTGAAGGGTGATACCACCCTGCCCCTCACCGCGCTGATTCCTTCCACCGTCCAGCCGCGCCGCCAGTTCGATGACACCATGCTGGAAGCCCTCACCTCCTCTATTAAGGCGCAAGGCGTGCTTCAGCCGCTGCTGGTGCGTCCGGCCAAGATGCAGGGCCAGTACGAGATTATTGGTGGCGAACGCCGCTGGCGTGCCGCCAAGGCCGCAGGCCTCAGCGTGGTGCCGGTGATCATCCGCGACCTCGACGACGGCCGTGCGCTGGAAGTCGCGCTGGTGGAGAACATCCAGCGTGCCGACCTGAACCCGCTTGAAGAAGCCACCGGTTACCAGCGTCTGGTCGCCGAGTTCAACTATACCCACGAAGATATGGCCCGTGTGACCGGTAAGTCCCGCAGCCATATTACCAACCTGCTGCGCCTGCTGGCCCTGCCGGAAAAGATCAAGGAATGTGTCAATAATGGCCTCCTGAGCATGGGTCATGCCCGTGCCCTGCTCGGTCTGGCGGAAGACCCGGAACTCCAGCTCCGTGCCGCCAACCGCGTGATCAAGAATCAACTGAGCGTGCGTGAGACCGAAGACCTGGTGCGTAACCTTGTCCGTCCCAACCAGCCTGCCCGTGGCCGCCGTCCCGCCGACCCCAAGATCTCCGCGCTGGAAACCCTGATGCAGGAACGCGTCGGCCTGAAGGTGGCCATCCGTCAGAAGGATGCCAAAGGCGGCGGTTCGGTGCGCATCTTCTTTGATAACGTGGAAGAACTGTCATCCCTGCTCAAGCGTATCGGTACCCAGCAGCAGCTGGCGCGCATGGCCGAAGCTGCTAATGAAGGTCGTATCGATATCTAGTATAGGAAGTGCTGTGATATCAGAAAGGTGCTGAATTAAGTAAGTGCTGACCGACATTCCGACCCCTGCCCGTGTGGCAGGGGTTTGTTATGAACGGTTGCCGCCCTTTTGGGCAGCTGTGTATGCGGCTTGTATGCTGAATAAAACAAGGCGATCCGGAAATCATAAATATCCCAAAATCTGTAAGCGCCCACTGACGGCAGGAAATAGTGGCTGGAATGGCAAACCGAGGTTTTGTATGCATGCGCGGAAAGGAAACGCTTTGCGAACAGGCACTTGTAAAGGTCCCGCCAATTGACATCCGGGGGGCAACAGATAGCATGCGGAGCGAGGCTACCTGGGGGGTGTCTCCTGTAAAGGCTTGGGAAATGAAGACGAATACAATTTGTCTCAAAAGTCACACTCCCTTCCGTAGTTGAGTCGCGGGACGTTGACGGCCCCATGGTTGGAGTACACCCTGCATCCAACCGCAAGGTCGTACGGCTTGGCGGAACTATAGCAATAAAGAGATAGGGATAACGTAATGAAAAAGACCCTTCTGGCAACGACGGCCCTCGCTTTCGTCGCCGCACATGCGTCCGCTGTGGACGTAGACCTGTACGGCCAAGTTAACAAGGGCCTGTTTGGTTACAACGATGGCCGCGGTACCGACTTTGTCGTATCCGACAACGCTCTCAGCAGCTCGCGTCTGGGTGTCAAGGGTGCTCAAACCCTCGACAACGGTCTGACCGCCAGCGTGCTGTTCGAAGGCGAAATGGCCTCCAACGCCTCCGACGCTTTCACCCAATCCAGCGCGAACGGTTCCTCCGGTACCGCCACCACCCCGGCCAGCAGCGGTGCTGCCACCTTCTCCGAGCGTCAGGCTCGTGTCGGTCTGTCCGGTAACTTTGGTGGTGTTTACCTCGGTAAGCAAAGCACCGCTATCGACGGTGTTCTGACCCAAGACCTCGCTGGCGCCCAGGACGTTATGTCGGCTGACTACGCCCGTATCGGCGGCGGTCTCAAACTGCGTCAAAGCAGCAATGACACCTTTGTCAACGCCGGTGGCACCACCATTGGCGACCTGACCAGCGATCTGGCCCAAAGCCGCGATGACAGCATCCGTTACGACAGCCCGATCTTTAACGGCTTCCAGGCCCGCGCAAGCGTAGCCCAGGGTGGCGACAGCGAAGGCTCCGTCTTCTACGATGGTGCTGTTGCTGGCCTGAAGGTTAAGAGCGCCGCCGGTGTACGCTTCAACAACAGCGACACCACCACCGCCGCTGGTAGCAACCCGAGCCGTGAATACGTTGCCAGCGTCAGCGCTGCCCACGACTCCGGCCTGGCTGGTACCCTCGGTTACACCAAACAAGATGGCGGCACGGACGCTGACGCTTGGTACGCCAAGGTTGGTTACGCCTGGGATGCCTACGAAGTGGCTGCCGACTACGGCAAGAGCAGCGACTTTGTGACCGATGGCAACAAGCTGAACGCCTACGGTCTCGGTGCTCAGTACAACATGGGTAACGGCGTAAGCGTTGCTGGTCTGTACCGCAAGTACGATGCCGATGTAGTGGCGTCCAGCGCCTCTGACGTTGACCTGTACGGTGTCAACATGCGCGTTAAGTTCTAACCTGCGTTAGATCTGACTCAAAAGGCCCTTCGGGGCCTTTTTTAGGGGCTTGGCGTGGCGATGCCGCGTGAGAGGGCGCGCTGGCTTGACAAACGGCGGAGGCGCCGCCACCATCCGCCTCATCCGTGCTCCCCAGAGAGCGCCAACAAGAAAGGCCAATCCATGAAAGAAACGCCCATGTCCCGAACGTTCGCCGTCCCGTCCCGCCTGCTGGCGGCTGCCCTGTGTGCCAGTGTGCTGGTGGCGTGTGCGGGCGCCAAGGTAGAGGCGCCGGAAGCCAACCCGACCGATATGCCGAAGGGTCCGGGTCTGTTCTCAGGCGAGTCCGGCAATATTCTGGAAGCCTTCAAGCGCGACAAGAACAACGCTGAAACCGGCGGTACCATCGGCGTCAATATCTACCTGTGGCGTGCGGCCTTGGAGAGCGTGGCCTTCATGCCTATCACCCAGGCCGACAGCAACGGTGGCGTGATCACCACCGACTGGTACACCAACCCATCCCAGCCGAACGAGCGTGTCCGCGCCAATGTGCTGATTCTCGGCAAGACCCTGCGTGCCGATGCTCTCAAGGTCGCGCTGTTCAAGCAGGTCCGCGTGGGCGATGCCTGGAAGGACGAAGCGGTCGCCCCTGCCACCGTTACCGCACTGGAAGACACGATCCTCACCAAGGCTCGCGCCATCAAGGTGCAGACCCGCGGCAAATAGCGGAAATCATGAAAAAGAGGCTGAAAAGCCTCTTTTTTTATGGCGCAAGCCCTGCTACAACTATGCCCATGAATACAGCATCTCCTAAGTATACACCTGAATCTATCGAACCTAAATGGCAACACAACTGGTTCGCTTCCAACGTTTTCCGTGCCGAGGTAGATACCTCCAAGCCCAAGTACTACGTGCTGGAGATGCTGCCCTACCCGTCCGGTCAACTGCACATGGGCCACGTGCGCAACTACACGCTGGGCGATGTGCTGGCCCGCTACAAGCGCGCCCAGGGCTTTAACGTGATGCACCCGATGGGCTGGGACGCCTTCGGCCTGCCCGCCGAGAACGCGGCCATCAAGCGCAAGGTTCACCCCAAGGCGTGGACGCTGGCCAATATCGCCGAAATGAAGCGCACCATGCAGCAGTTCGGCTGGAGTTACGACTGGAGCAAGGAAGTGGCGACCTGCCTGCCGGAATACTACGGCCACCAGCAGGGACTGTTCATCAGTCTGTATGAGAAAGGTCTGGTCTACCGCAAGGAAACCTTTGTGAACTGGGACCCCATCGACCAGACCGTGCTGGCGAATGAACAGGTGGTTGACGGCAAGGGCTGGCGCTCGGGCGCCCCGGTGGAGCGTCGCTCCATGCCGCAGTGGATGTTGAAGATCACCCAGTACGCCGACGAATTGCTCGCCGACCTCGACCAGTTGCCCAACTGGCCGGAGCGCGTGCGCACCATGCAGGAGAACTGGATCGGCAAATCGCAGGGCCTGCAATTCAGCTTTGTCGTCAAAAACGGCGCTGAAACCCTGCCCGACACCCTTGATGTCTTCACGACGCGTCCGGACACCCTCTACGGCGCCACCTTCTGTGCGGTTGCCCCCGAGCACGCTCTGGCTGCCCAGACCGCTTTAAACGACGTTAAAGCGCAGGAATTCATCGCCGAAGCCGCAGCCCTCGGAACGGCACAGGAAACGATCGATAAAGCCGAGAAGAAGGGTTACAAGACCCCCTTCACCGCTGTTCACCCCCTCACCGGACAGGAGCTGCCGATCTTCATCGCCAACTTCGTGCTGAGCACCTACGGCACCGGCGCCCTCATGGCGGTTCCGGCGCACGATGAACGCGACCACGCCTTCGCCATCAAGTACAATCTGCCGATTATCCCAGTCGTGGAAAGTGCCCAAGAACTTCCGTATACCGGCGACGGCGCCCACATCAACAGCCCGCTTATCAACGGCCAGAAGGTGGACGAAGCGAAAGCCACCATCATTGCGGCTGCCGAAAAGGGCGGCTGGGGGAAAGGCGTCACTCAATGGCGCCTGCGCGACTGGGGTATTTCCCGCCAGCGTTACTGGGGCTGTCCTATCCCCTTCATTCATTGCGAAAAATGCGGGGTTGTCCCTGTTCCCCGTGAATCACTGCCGGTGGAATTGCCCGAAGATGTCGACATTACCGGCTCCGGCAACCCGCTGGATACCCACCCGACCTGGAAGCACACCACCTGCCCGACCTGCAGCGGCAAAGCGGTGCGCGAAACCGACACCATGGACACCTTTGCCGACAGCAGCTGGTACTTCATGCGCTATCTGTGTCCGCAATCCCCGCAGCCGCTCGATAAAAAAGCGCTGGATTACTGGATGCCGGCCGGTAGCGGTGTCGACCAGTACATTGGCGGGATCGAACACGCCGTGCTCCACCTCCTCTACGCCCGCTTCTTCACCAAAGCTCTGCGCGATACCGGCCACGTCAGTTGCACCGAGCCGTTCTCGGCCCTGCTCTGCCAAGGTATGGTTATCGGCAACAGTTACCAGAAGGCCGACGGCACCTACCTCTACCCCTCGCAGGTGGAGCAGAAGGACGGCAAGTGGGTGGAAAAAGCCACCGGCGAGGCCATCACTGTCAAACCGGCCGAAAAGATCAGCAAGAGTAAGAACAACGGCGACGCACCGGATGCCTTGGTCGAAAAGTATGGCGCCGACACACTCCGCCTCTTCATGCTCTTCACCGCCCCGCCGGAGCGCGACCTGGAATGGTCGGAAGCCGCCATCGAAGGCGCCTGGCGCTTCATCAACCGCGTCTGGGCGTTGGCCGAGAAAGTGGCGACGGTCTCCGGCTCGGGCGATGCCGCCACCGATAAGGCCCTCAACCGTAAGATTCACCAGACCATCCGCAAAGTGACGTTCGATATTGAGCGTTTCCAGTACAACACCATGGTTGCCGCCTGTATGGAGCTGGCCAACGCACTGGCCGCTGCCGAAGGCAAGGCCTCTCCGGCCCTGTTCCGCGAAGGGGTGGAAGCACTGGTACGTCTGCTCAACCCGGCCGTGCCGCACGTCACTGAAGAACTCTGGCAACTGCTGGGCCATGCCGAGCCGTTGCACGCCGCAAAGTGGCCGGTCTTCAGTGAAGAGGCCGCCAAGGAAGACGAGATCACTCTCATCGTGCAGGTCGACGGCAAGCTCCGTGCCCGTGTGACGCTCGCGGCGGATGTCTCTGAAGCCGACGCCCTCGCCGCCGCCCACGCAGCTGAAGACGCCAAACCGTGGCTGGAAGGTAAGATCATCGCCAAGCAGGTCTATGTGCCGGGCCGTCTGGTCAACATCGCCACTGTCAGCGCGTAAGGCTGAATAAAAGCAAAAGGCCGGAGGATGTGTGTTCTCCGGCCTTGTGCGTTATCTTTCAAAGTATACATATAACAGCCCTTGCCGACCGGCGTTGTGCCGCATATGCTGCCGCACATGAACGTCACCCCTGCCCTGCGCGCAAGCGCCCTGTCCCTTACGGTCTTTCTGGCATCCTGCGGCTACAGCCCGCTTTATGCGCCCGGCGAAGGCGCGTCGGCTGCCGCCGGCCGTGTGCAGGTGGGCGATGTCGCGGTCGCTCAGGGCGAGCGCCGCCCGGACAGCCGCATGGCGCAGAAGACCAAGACCGTTGGTATGCGCCGTACCGCCCAGACCGTCGCGCAGGAGTTGAAGCTGAACTTCCCCCACAGTGGCGCCGAGATGGACACCCTGACCGTGTACATGGAAGAAGAAACCACCACTCTGGCCGTGCAGCGTACCGCCGCCATCCAGCGTGCTGAAATTTACCTGCGTGGCCAGATGGAACTGACCGACGCGGATGGCAAGACTCTGCTGAAGACGGGCCTGTCGACCAGCGCGCCCTATAACGTGGAAGATACCCCGTTCAGTACCGAATCCGGCAAGACCTACGCCCGCCTCACTGCCGCCCGTAATCTGGCTGCCGAGATCTCGCGCCGCGTGTACCTGTACTACAGCACCCGCCCGGATATCGGCGGTCCGGCTAAAACCAAGTAATAGAGCTCGTTCAGAAGGGAGACATCGGGATGAATTTTTGGGATGCTGAGGATCGTGGAAGCGTAAACGTACATGAGGTACGTGCGAACCGCGAAAGCCGAGGCAGCACAAAAATCCGCCCGAGGGCGAACCTTTTGGGCGGGGTCTAACCATGCCGGGTATTTACCCCAACCAACTGGCGCAAAACCTCAAGCCCCTGCCCCCGCTGGTGCTGCTGTGGGGCGAAGATGCCGGCGCGCTGCGTCAGGCTGCCCAGCAGGTCATCGCCGCTACCGGCGTCGATCTGAACGATCCCTTTGCGGCCGAAAAGATCACGTTGACCGACCTGCTCGCCTCGCCATCGCGCTTGGCCGACAGCGCCCAGACCATGAGTTTCACCAGCCCGCACCGCCTGATCTGGGTGCAGGGCATCTCCGGCGATGAATCCGGCGCGACCATCACCGCTCTTACCCAATCGGTGAAAACCGCATTGGAGTTTCCGCTGGAGGCCGTCACCATTGTGCTGGCTGTGCCCCATGCGCTGGAGAAGACCTCCCCCATTGTCAAAGCCATTGAAGGGCATTCTAAAGCCCTTGCGGTGCGTTTCTTTGTCGATAGCGCATCCGATATCAGCGGATTCCTTCGAACCGAATTTAACGCCGCCGGAGTGGCTGTAGAACCGGATGCCATCCAAATGATGGCATCCGGCTTGGGTGCCGACCGTGAACTGGCCCGCCGAGAAGTGGAAAAGCTGCTGGTGTATGCCGGAGATGAGTTGCCGATTACCGTCGCCCACGTTCAGGCCTGTCTGGCAGGTGCCATTCCTGCTGATGCGTTCCGTCTGGCCGAAGCGGTCGGTAGTCGTAACCGCACCGAAACCGACCGCCTGCTGCAGCACCTGATCCATCAGGGCGAAGATCTGACGCCCGCCTTCAGCCTTACCCTCAAACACCTGCAAAGTCTGAAAACGGCGCAGGCCATGAAAGCCCGTAACGAGCCGGAAGGCGAAATTCTCAAGGTCACCGGCAAATTCCGCGCGCCGCGCAATGTCCAGAATGAGTTCCTCAAGCAGGTGCAGGCCTATCCCCCTGCTCGTCTGGCGGGTCTGTCGGCTTACGCGACGGAAACCCTCTCCCAGGCCCGCTCCGGCCTGCTCGATCCCACACTTGCGCTCTCCCGCGCCCTGCTGGGTCTCAGCGCCTAATACCTATAAAAAAAACCGGCCAAAGCCGGTTTTTTTGGTCTCTTAACGTTGCCAGCGCCAGCCAGCGGCCCCATCCGGACGCAGATCCGTCGGTAACGTCAGCGGCAGTAAATTCAGTGCCGGTTTCTTGACTTCAAACTGTGTACCGATGCTCACCACATCCAGTCCGCGCTCGGTTAAGCCATTGCTACCAAAACGGAAGTAGCCGCCGCTACCGTAATAGCCTTCCGGACGGGTTAGCAGTTCGCCTACCGGTTTGCCGGTGCGCTGCTTCTCTCCCGCAATATCCGCCAGAATCCGGGCGGCATCGTAGCCGGTCACGGCCAAGGCGGTGGCATCTTCGCCAAAGCTGGCCTTGTAGCTCTGCTCAAAGCGCTGCACCTTGGGAGCCGCCGCGAATACCGCGCCGCGCATACCGCTGTTGGTACGCAAGAGGTCATTATTCTGCCAGAGGCCCGTGCCCAGCAGCATCACAGTGGCGTTGTTCACACCGTAGTAGCTCAACTGCGCCTTGATCAGGGGCATCTTCGACGCAGGCGCCGGTACCAGTAACGCGTTGAAAGGCAAGGTGGACGATGTCGCCGAAGCACCGGTCAGCTGGCGGATGCTGGCGCCGATATCCGTCGCGTTCGGGTCAAAGTACGCCGTTCCGGTCACAGTCGCGCCCTCGCGGCGGCCCTCATCGGCAAAGGCTTCCAGAGCTTCTGTGCTGTAATCCGTGCTGGGGGCCAAGACCGCCAGCTTGCGGTTGCCCTGCCGGATGGCTGCGCGTGCCGCCAGGCGGGCCTGCTCGCTCGGCAGGTAATTGAGTGCGTATACACCATGCCCCATTACACTTTTGTCATTGCTGAGGGCCAGAATCGGCGTGTTGCTGCCGTCAAAGGCTTCCGCGGTATCGCCTACGCCGTTGGCCAGCAGCGGGCCGACCACAATATCCACGCCCTGTTCGCGCAATGCCTTGGCGGCAGTGGCCGTTTGGGCGCCGTCACCGCTGTCCTGCACAATCAGCTCTAAACGCGTACCGCGGCGGCCATCAAACTCACGCAGCCCCAATTGCAGCCCATGCAGAATGCTTGTCCCCACCTCCCCCAGTTGTCCGCTCAGCGGCAGAATCACACCTACCCGTAGTACCATGCTGGCCTGCTGGCCCTGGAAGGTATCGTAAGCGGCGCGCAAGCGCTCATAACGCGAGCGGTCCGGCTGATCGGTCAGGCGTTCATAGCTGTTGAGCCACGGGTTGGCAGTTGCAGTGCCTTTTTCGGCCAGAAAACGCTCGGCCAACTGCAAAGCCAGACGGCCGCGCAGATCGCCCACGGCCTGTCCCAGCGGGGTGGCGTCACGCAGGGTGCCGTCCAATACTTTAAAGGCTTCCTCGTCTTCGCCTAGTTGGCTGAGCGCCAGAGCCAAACCATAGCGCGATTGTCCACGCACCACACTGTCAGCATTGTTTACCAAAGGCTTATAGGTCTCAATGGCGGCAAGCCAGCGGCGCTCGCGGAGCGCCAGCGCACCGGCTTCCAGACCACCGGTGCCGGAGGCCATGACCGGCTGGCTGGCCCCTACCACAGGCGCCTGAGCCACGGCGGGTTGACTGAAAAAACCGAGGCTTACCAAAAAGGTGGTTGCCAGAAGGGTAGGAGAAAGGGCTATGCTGCGCGTCATGATGCAAAGCCTACCCCTGCTCTCGCGGCTTGCCAAGCGCCTGCCGGTACATGTGCGTGGTGCGTTGGCCGAAAAAGCGGCGCTGGTAAGTTACCTGATACGTGGCTTTACACCCCTCACCGTCTCGCAGCATCTGGCGCAGACCGACCTGACGCTGCGCCGTGGCAACTTGATTCTCTTGGTGGAAGTTAAATACCGCACCACGCGCGAGCGTGGCCATCTGGCACTTACACCCGCTCAAAAGGCACGCCTTAACCGGCAGGCGCGCAGTGTCGCCGCTCGTTATCCAGCGTGTACGGTGCGTCTCGAGGTCTGTCTGCTCTTCCCGCATTGGCCGTTTCAGCAGCGTATACCGTTGCAGGATGCCTGAATTCATCGCTGATAAACGCCAAGACTTTTGTCGACACGCGTGGTTGACAGGTACCCGCCGCGTTTCCTACCATCGGGTAACAAGAAAGTTTTCCCGATGTTTGCCTCTCCCCTTCGCTCCACGGCCCTCGCCACCACGCTGGTTCTCTCTACGCTGTTGGGTGGGTGTGCGGCGCCGCTAATCATCGGTGGCGCGGCTACCGCCGGTTACGTGGGTCTGCAGAACCGCACGACCCAGCAAATTGCGGCCGATACCGAGGTGAAGCTGCGCATCAAGGATGCCCTCACTCAGGCGCGCGGTAACTACTTTGTCGATGTTGGTATTGATGTCTTTTACGGGAATGTCTTGCTGACCGGCGTCGTCCCCACGCAGGCGGAAGGCGAGCAGGTGCTGGATCTGGCTCGCCGCACGGTCGGCGTCCAGAAGGTGTATAACGAACTCTTTGTCGGCAGCGCCTATACCGCGGGCCAAAAAGCCAAGGATGCCTGGATATCGGCGCAGATTCAGCCGCGCCTGCTCGGTGCGAAGGATGCCTACCCGCTCAACTACCTCATCACAGTCGTGAATAATCACGTCTACATCATGGGAGACGCGCTGACGCAGGGCGAAAAGGATCACGTGTTGCACATCTTGCGGACCACGCGCGGTGTTCAGCAAGTGCATGATTATCTTGTGATAAAAGGTGTGAATCCCGATGATGACCGGGCCAATGTTGTCAAGCGCAACTAGTTGCTAAGACCTCTGTCTCAGACGCCCTCTGGGCGTCTTTTTGATGCGTATGTGAAAAGTATGAACAGTCTCTGGCGGGATCTTTTTAAGCCTCTCTGCGTTACCCTGTAGCGAGAGCACTTCTTTAATATCAGTGAATTAACGTTCTTGAGGATCTCTCCATCTGCGTTTGTGGAACTCTGTGAATCATGTTGCATGTTTCTGTGAAACATAGCCCGATTCCACAGGGGCGACAGCTTCATGCTCATCACTTCAGGCGAAGCTGCCGAAACGGCGTTTCACAACTCCACAGTGCCGTGCACACAAAGTAAGCAAAGCGCGGAATAGGTCTTGCCTCAGACGTCAAGGGTGCCTAAAATGGCATCATACCCCTCGGAAGGGTCCCGAAAGTTTTTGCAACACGCGAAAACACCCTCAAAAACGCTTGAAAAGGCGTTTCACAAATTGTGTGAATTTCCAAAATCCGCGCTCACACACAGGTCTAATTTGTGAATAAGCATTTACATAAAAGTTATTCTCATAAAATCAAAGGGGATAGCTAGGCTTCGTTGTGCGCCGCACAATAAAGTGTGAAAGCTCTGTAAAAGATGGCCTGAAACCGAAAAGATCTGCAATTTCAAGTCTTCATGTGTGACATGAAAAGCGCATTTTGCGTGATAATGTATGCACTCATGTAGGGTGTCATGAGGAGAGGGTGTGACGTTAGACGAGGGGGAGCGGACGCAGAATGCGTTGTAAAATACTGTTCAGCAGCGGCCATCCGGCGTCCGTCAGATGAAGATGGCTGCGTGTACGCTTTAACAGGCCTTTCGAGATCAAAAAGGCCACTTCATCGGTGTCAATTGCCGCTTTATACAGCGCCTCTGGAGAGTGTTTTAAGAGGGAGTCCATATCAACACCCTCTGCAAGACGTAAACCTGCAAAAAACGCTTCCTGAATCGCTTCAGCAGGTGTGAGCTCGGTGACGTGCAAAACGCGCGAAATATCCTCTACAGCACGGAAATAACTGTCGGGATGCTTCAAAACACGTGTCGCTAAAACATCACGGGGAGAGGTGTGCAGGCGGCCGTGAGCTCCCGGTCCGAAGCCGGCATAATCGCCATAACGCCAGATGTGCAGGTTATGGCGGCATTCCTTGCCCGGCTTGCAGAAATTGCTGATCTCATAATTACTATAGTTATGCTGCCGCAGAATCTGACGCGTTTCTTCAAAGAAAACATGCTCTTGATCGCTGTCCAGAGGCTCCCACGCGCCGCGCCGTACAGCTGTGTAAAACGCTGTGTTGGGTTCGATCGTCAGCTGATAGGCGGAAATATGACTTAAACCGCGGTCAGCAAGGAAATGCAGCAGTTCGCGCCAGTCGGCGATATCCTGATTCGGTAAGCCATAGATCACGTCGGCATTTACGTTGTCAAAAACGCTCTGCGCGGCATCCAGCGTGGCTAGAGCATCGCTAACACTATGTTCGCGGCCTAAAAAGGTGAGCCATTCGGGTTTAAGGCCTTGAATGCCGATGCTGATGCGGTTAACGCCACAGGATTTAAGATCTTGAAAAAACTGTTGTGCTTCAACCGGAGAGGCAAAACTGGTAGGGTTACACTCGACGGTGACTTCCATATCCGGCTCTGGCGGAGCAATTTCGGTCAATCCGATGATGAGCTTTTCCAATGTTTTGGGAGACATCAGGCTAGGCGTGCCGCCCCCGAAAAACACGCTGGTGAGAGAGCTGTGTGTAGGCCGGAATTGTACCTTTTGTGAAGGGGTAATGACTCCATGATCATGAAAATGCCGAAACTCACGCAAAACGGCGTTGAGATAGTCCTGCTCGCGTGGGGCGCTGGCATGGCTGTTGAAGTCGCAATACGGGCACTTGGCCTTGCACCAAGGCCAGTGCACATAGGCTGCCAAAGGAGTTGGCGATGCCCTGAATTCCTGTAAGGAATCACTCACGTTTAAGACTCCAGCCAGGCGGCGGGTTGGCGCAAGGCAGCGCCACGATGGGAGAAGCTGTGTTTGGCCTCAGCGGTCATCTCTGCAAATGTCTGTAACTGGCCCTCAGGGCGGAACACAGGGTCATACCCAAAACCTTTTTCGCCACGCGCATCGAGTGTAATAACGCCTTCGCACACGCCCTCAAAAAACGTTGTAACGCCTTGCGGAGACTGCAAGGCCAGAACACACACGAAGCGCGCCTGCCGTTGTTTCTCCGGCGTCTCCTTCAGTGCGTTTAAGAGCTTTTCCCACCCTCCGTAGTGCGCCGTATCGACGCCTGGCGCGCCGTTTAAGGTAAGCACTTTCAGACCAGAATCATCGGCCAGAGTCCAACAGCCGGTCGCAAGGCGTCCTTGGGTTGCTTTCAATTCAGCGTTGGCATGGAAGGTTGTGCCCGTTTCTTCGGGCGCGGGCAGGCCTTCCTCGGCAAGTGTGCGCATGCGGAACCCGAAGGGAGAGAGGAGCGTTTCTAATTCACGCGCCTTGCCGACGTTGTGTGTTGCAAGGAGCAGCGTCTCGCCGCGTTGGGGGCGATTTTCCAGTAAATTCGGGGCATTAAGAGTCATCGGGAGTGGCTTTCGGGTCAAGTCTGAAAACAGTGCGCAAGCAGCATCGAGAGAGTTGTGTGGTGTTTGTGCAATGAGTAGGTATTTACTTAAATTTGACGGGTTGAAAATCAGACGATTAGGCGCTCATTGCGAGTGCCTGCTGTTGCAGATCGATAAGCTGGCGAATGCCTTGGGCAGCATAATCTTTCATCAGGGCAATCTCGGCATCCTTCACGGGGCGTTGCTCGGCGGAGACCTGAACCTCAATCCAGTCGCCACTGGCCGACATGACAAAGTTCGCATCGGCGTGTGTCTGGCTGTCTTCGGCATAATCCATGTCCAGAATAACGCCCGTATCTGTAAGTCCGCAGGAAATGGCGGCCACAGGCTCTCGCAATACAGGGCCTCTCAGCAGTTTTTTGGAAGCGCATTCGCGCAAAGCCAGCGCAGCGGCAATATAGCTGCCGGTAATGGCTGCTGTGCGCGTTCCGCCATCGGCGACCAGTACATCGCAATCGAGCCAGAGAGTCAGGCCATCCATGTCGGAGAGGGTGCAAATGCTGCGCAGGGAGCGGCCAATAAGGCGTTGAATTTCAACGGTGCGGCCGTCCTGCTTGCCGCGTGTCGCTTCACGGTCTTTGCGTTCGCCTGTTGCGCGCGGCAACATGCCGTACTCGGCTGTTAGCCAGCCCTGGCCTTTGCCTTTCAGCCATTGCGGCACTTTGGTTTGCACGCTGGCCGTGCAAATCACCTCGGTACGACCAAACTGAATAAGGCAGCTGCCTTCCGCGTAAGGGTTGCAACCGGTCGTAATACGCACTTCACGCAGCTCGTTGGCGGTGCGTCCGTCAGCGCGCAGAGGGGTAGATGGTGTGGTCATGATAAAAATCCTTTTAATCGTCCCTCAAGAGGTGGGTCTGACCTTTAAGGAAGCTTGGCCGGAAAGGCAAGCTTTCTGGCAGTGCGTTCAATGATGCATGTGAAACATTGAACGGAAGTGACGCATTATAGCACTTATTGAATATTAGGATTGATAGTGACTTATGCTTTCAACAACGAAGTTGATATGGTCTTTGGGTGATATTTTTCGCTTGGCTGCAACAAGGTCCCCCTGGGGGCTGTAAATGAAAATATCACGCGAAAGACCCATATAAGTGCGCCCGTACATGCTCTTCTGCACCCAGGAATGAAACTGATTTGCAAGGATTTGCGCGTTATCGCTCAGTAAATCGAAGTTAAGACCTTCTTTTTGCTTGAATTTGACGAGAGTGGCGGGGGCATCGGGGCTGATGCCATAGGTGATTGCGTTCAGCTTGCTCAAAACGTCCTTATTATCCCGTATGGCACAGGCTTGCTCTGTACAGCCAGATGTCATGGCTTTCGGGTAAAAGTAAATAACTACAAACTTACCTAGCGTTTCTGCGATCTGTACAGGGGTGCCGTCTTGGTTGAGAAGCTCAAGATGAGGGATCGTGCGGGGAGCTTGCTGCATGGCGTGTCGTTCCTTTCCTTTGTCAGTGGGCAGATGCTAGGCATTGTCATGACCTCTGGCAATCCCAAATGCGTCTGGCTGGCGTATAAAGGAGTGTAATGAGGTCGCCGAAGCAGTGTGTGACCTGAAATAGAAGGGGATAGGGATTGTGAAACAATCGACAAAAGCGAGCGCTGAACGGCAGACAAATAAAGCGAGTCAGAGCGCCAAGAAGACTGTTGCAGATAAGAATGCAAAGGCGGATCTCGCAAAAGAAAATTCTAGCTTTCAAAAGAAAGCAAGCGTGACAGGATGGATTCAGGATGCCTCTTTGGAGACGTCTTTAGCATCTTTTGGATATGAGCCGAAGCCGGGTGAGCGTGAGGTTGAGTTTTCGGTCGCGATGCGCCGTCGCCAGGAAGAGGGGCGTGATTATGCTGAACTACGTGGCCGGGCTCTGATCCATGCCTCCGGAAACGTCCTGGCGCTCGCTGAGGCCAGCTACGTGGCGGAAATGGGGACGGATGAGAGTGAGGCCGTTTTGGTTCAGGGCATGTATCCATCCCTGCGCGACGCGCTCCAATCGCTGCTGCAAATGGCTGGGCACACCCCGCCATTACCAGAATCTCTGGAAAATGCGGCCTAAAATAGGTCGTATTTTTTTGCCATAGAGGGTGTCCAGGAGGAATTCTAGGTGATGCATATAGGCAATAATGTGTGTCTTGTGTGCTTTAGAAGAAAATCTTTAGATTCATGAAAACAACCGCCTAAACACTAGCCTATGGTGAGAAAAAGCCCCTTATCGGGGCTTTAAACTGATAAATAAGGGATTTTCTAGTGGATCATGCTGGCAGCGAATGTGCTGATGACTTTCAGAATTCCGTTACGAATGAACACAATTGCCACGATCAGAACAACGGGGGTCAGGTCCAGTCCGCCGATCAGGGGAACATAGGGGCGCAGCTTTTCCAACACAGGCTCCGTAATATTCCGCAGGATGCGAACCAGGGGGTTGAGGGGGTCTGGATTGACCCAGCTGAAGATAGCTACGGCAATGATAATGCACATATAAATCAGCAGAAGCGAGTCGATGATATTGACCGCAGCCAGCAGGGGGTAGGCGATGGCGTACATGGTTGTCTCCTTTTTTTCTGTTTATAGATAGCATATCCTGAAGGAAAAGAAAGAGAACCTCCGAAATGGCCTACCCTCTACGCCTCTTGATGAGCCAGCCGGCTTATGAAGCTGCTGTCGCAGGGCGCCACGCACAGGCTGTCAGGCTGGCTCAGGGGTTCAAGAAATATGGTTTTGACAGCTGTGGCAAGAGTGTGTCTAAAATACAGGCAATGCCAGTGGCAAAGAGAGGGAGTGTGTTTCACGTGCAACGGATGTTGAGTGAAGGTTTGAATCAGTTGATGCAGTTAAGGGAGGGTGCTTTATTGACGCATTCCCGCAACAATCGCCTTAAATGGAGCCATGTCTGCTTAGCAGGGACGGCTTTGGCTGTTTTTCAAGGGTTTTTAACGATTGGGCATGCTGAAGATAAGGAGTGTATCAACTTCTATACGGTCGGAGACAGCAAATGTGAGCCGGCAACCAAGGCAACTGAGCCGTCTTCAAATGCTCCCACGCTGTTAAAGCCGACAACTGCGAAGAGCGATGACCAAAAAGTGGATGAGTACCTTGAAAACTATGGGAAACCGCCGCGGGAATTTGTTGAGTTTTATATGAACCCTACACCGGATAATGCCAAAAAGTGGGTGGAAGCCTACCAAGGGATCGTGCAGAAGAGTCAGGATCTGTCCAAGATGTGGGAAGATGCCGAGCGTCTCTACACTCAGCAGGGAGCAGAACCGGCATTGCGTCGTCCCGCAACGGTCGTACCGGCAGTTACACCTCAACCGACTACGCACCCTCAACCTGCTGTCACGGTTCCGTCGGCTCAGGCTTCGCCACTGGGCAATTTTGGTGGTTTGAATGCGGTCCCCGTAGCAGCTCAAACCGGGGGAGTGATGCCTCAGGACCAGGGGCTGAAACTGACCTATTACTTCAGTCAGGTCTGCCCGTACTGTGCGCGTATGACACCTGAATTATCTGTATTAACAAATAATTATTCAGGTAAGTTAGAATTTACTTGCGTAGATGTGACGCCGTTCTCCGGTGCAACAGCACCCAACCCAGCCTATCTGCGTGACAAATTGGCATGCCAGTGGCGTTTGCCGGGAGAAGGAGAATTGCAGCGCGAAGGTGTGAACCAGACCCCAACGTTACTCGTACAACAGGGTGGCAAGGCACAGGTGAAACTTTCCGGTTACATGTCGCAGGAGCAACTCAAGCCGTACTTCGCCCGTTAGGCATCAGAGTAAAAGCGCGCCACAAGTAAGCCGCTTAATGTCGAAACCCCGTCTGTCAGGCGGGGCTTTTCTTTCCCTTCATAAGACAGCACAATAAGCCCTGCTTCCGGCAGGAAAGAAAGGATATACCCATGAGTGAGATCAAGACCCAGGCGGTCAGCGCCAAGATCGGCGGCGAGACAGCTTTTGTGAAGGAGCGCCTTATCTGGGCGAGCCGTCCGATGGGCCTGCTCATTCTGGTTCTCTGGATTTTGCACCCGGCTACCGGTATCGGCTCGGACGCAGTGCACCTGGCTCTGATGGGCTTTCTGGCGGGGACGGCCTACGGGCTGGTTCTGTATGGCCGCAAGCTGCGTTCCTACCTGACCCTCAAGCCCGCCAGCCTGACCCAGACCCCCAACCGCGTGCCGTCTGAATACTACTGGGGTAGCATCGCGCAAGTGATGTACGACAACAGCTAAGCCGTAAAGCAAGATAAAATAAATAGATAGACCGCCCCATGAGCCAGGATCTCTTCCTTCCGTCCGATCTTCTCTCCCGTCACTGTCTGGGTATTGCTGCCACCGGGGGTGGTAAGTCCAATTTCCTGAACCTGATCCTCAAACAGCAGATGATGCGCGGAGGCGGGGTTATTCACGTCGACGGGAAGAACAACAAGGATGCCATTCGCGAATTCCTGACGCTGGCCGAGCAGCATAACCGCTGGCAGGACGTGCGGATCATCAATATCGATGAAGCCTCTCTTAGTAATACCTATAACCCGCTGCTGCGTGGCGACGCGGAAGAGTTGACGACGCGTATCATGCTGCTGATCGGCAGTGGCGGCGATTCCTTTTTCCGTTCGCAGGCCAGTAAGGGTCTGGGAGCCATTTCCGGCTTGGTGAAGCGTATGGGCGTCCCGTTCAGCTTTGCGGACCTCTCTGTGCTGATGGGAAGCGAGGGGGCGCTGCGTTATCTGCTGCGGGAAGCACCGAAGGATACCCGCGAATACACCGATTTTAAGATGTTCTTTGACCAATTGCTGGAAGCGGACCGTCGTACGGGTGCGATGATCGTCAGCGAAAAGAAGCTTCAGCATACCTTTGGCGATATGCTTGGCCGCTTGGCGGCCTATACCCGTGGCCAGGCGCGCGACGTAGTAAACAGTTACAATCCGGAAGTGGATCTGCTGCAGGCGATTAAGGAAAACCTGCTGGTGTATGTGGCGTTGCCCATGCTCAGTAAGGCGGAAGTGGCCACCGACTTTGCCAAGATCTTCCTCTCCGACCTGCGTACCGCCGTCGGTCAGCTCCAGAACGTGCCGCCGGAGCAGCGTCCGAATCCGACCTTCCTCTGTCTGATGGACGAGTTCAGCAGCTACGCCATGCCTACCCTGGCGCCGCTGTTCGAGCAGGCGCGTTCGGCTAATATCTGTCTGTTCCCCTTTATCCAGACCGTCTCGTCGCTGTCGGATAAGGAGCGTGGCCTGAGTCCGGACTTTGCCCAGAAGATTATCGGTAACACATGGAATAAAATAAGTTTTGTGTTAAAAGACCCGGAATCGTGCGAGCAGATGAGCAAGATTGCCGGTCAGGCGCTGAAGGAGTTTGTCAGCAAGAGTGTAGGCGAAAACATTGGCTTTGCCTCCGGCACGCAGGATGCTTCGATGCTTTATACTGCCAACCGTGGGCGCAGTGTCAGTACGTCGACCCGTGTCGAGTACGATGCCGTGGCGCGCCCGGAAGACTTCAGTAACCTCAAGGTCGGGGAAGGCATCTATATGGGTCCCAGTGGGGTGATGAAGATCCGGGTTCCCTTAGTCAAGCTGGCCAAAAATGGCGAAGATATTGTTTTTCCGCGCTTCCGTATGACGCCGGTACCTGGCTTGGCGGTGGCTGAAAAATACCATATGTTCAGCGCCACAGGGGGTTAGCGCATAATGGCAAAGCCTTTTAAGGAGAGAATGAGTTCATGATCGCGTACCTCGCGCAGTTGTATGTCAATGTTATTGAGCCGGGCTTGCGTATCTTCGCGATTATTGCCCTGATCATGGCGGTGCTCTATGTGTTCAACCTGCTGCGTGGCGGTAAGGACGACGCCATTACCAAGCTGGTGAACGGTTTCTTCCGCCTGATCTATAAGACGGTGTGTTTGTTTGGAGTCCTGATGGTCAAGTTGATGCGCGGCTTCATTAAGCGTATGATGCTGGTGTTTGCGGTTATTCGCGACTTTTTTACATCGCGCGATTTGTAGTTATTTTAATGAGATAGATGGTGATTGCGATTGTGTTTGTGTAAAAGAGTTGTCAAAAATCACGAGTGTTCAACTTATCACATAAGGTGCTATTTAAGTGCTGCATAAAGAGGCGGTGTACTTGCCTATATTATAAGGTGTCTATTTAATTGGGTCAGAACAGTAACAGGTTTTCACCTGTTGCAGAGGATACCAAGAAGGAGCCCCGGATATGGGAAAGACAGGCACGGTACGCATCGGTCGTCGGTATGGCTGGCACTTAAGCGTTGCGGCGGTGGCGTTGGTCGGCGGCGGTTGCCAGTCGGCACCGGGTCCTTACGGCGGTTACCCGGCGTATCCGGCCTATGATTACAGCACGGCGCCCCGCCCGGCAGCACAGGCTCCCCAGCCAGCTGTTACCGAGGTTCCTTACCAGTCTCCGGCGTATCAGGCGTTGGAAGGTGCGACGATGGAATTGAAAGAGCGCCTCGACCGCGTCGAAAAAGCCATGCTGCGTCTGGACCGCCGCATGCAACTGGTGGAGCGCAACGAATTATCCCGCATGAACGGCCGTACCTCGTCCTTAGCACCGGCGACAGGTTCTGATGCCGGTCAGGCTGTGTCCGTCAGCGCCAATGCCTCGGATGTAGATGAAGCCATGAAGGCGTTGGGCCTGAACGATGCCTCTGGCTACCGTCCGGTTGTCAGTCGTAACGAAACGATTACCTCGGCTTTGCAAGCCGCACCGAGCCTGGCCTCGACCGATATCGGCGCCCCGCGCAGCGAGCCGGTGCGCATGGCCAGCCGTAACAGTCTGCCGTCTCTGGCCGATCCGGTCCGTCCCGCGGGGCGTGATCTAAAAGCGGGTCAGCAGGATGTCGCCATCTGGACCGTCCATTACGAGTCCGGCAAGGTCTGGCCGGACCGCACCCAGTTGCCCTCCAGCCGTGATGTGGTGGATGTACTGCGTGAGAACGGTAAGGCCAATATCTATGCCCGCGGCAAAAACGCCAGCGCGGTCGAGTTCCGTGACCGCGTCAAGGCCCTTAGCCGTTACCTGTCCAAGGTCAGCAGTCTGGAGACCGTGCCGATTGCCGCCATGGCCGCGCCGCACCTCGATGACGAGACCATTGAGATTGTTGTGACACACTAGTTTCTTACGGAGAGCTGTTGGAGGCCCGCTACGCTTGAGGTCTCCGGCAAAACCCCTTAGGATGAGCGAACGTTCACCTACTTCGGTAGAGGAATGATACCTATGCAGCTCCGGCTGCAAACGTGCCGAGGAAGACTCCCCTTTCTCGCCTAGAACCAAAAGAAAGGCACCTGCTTATGTCCGACGTCCCCACGTCTCCTATGTCCAATGGCTCCGGTTCCAATGCCGAAACCGCCAGCCTTGAAGCCGCTCTCGGCGCCGTGCTCAACAAGCACCTCGCCAAGGGTAACGCCCAGTTCCGTGCCCGATTGCTCAACCAGATGGTGCAGCTGGCCCGCCATGGTAATTTCGCCGAAACCTTTATCCGCACCACGCCAGAAGGCACCGATATGGTGAACTTTGCCCGTATGTGGGAATATGTTCTGGTGCAGGCTGACCGCCAAACCCGCGGTTATGTGGCCAAGACCAGCCGTAACGAATTTGAACAGACCCGCAAGGATTTTGAAGACTGTGTCGATTTCATGGTCAGCAAACTCCGCAGCGCCAGCCAACGCCACAAGCTGGATCTCTCTGGTACCAACTTTATCTCCCGCGTGGCTCAGCGTTACGGTATCGCCGACAAGGTCCGCAAGGCTCCCAGTCTGAGTGCCAAGCCGAGCGATGAACAGGTTGACGCCTTTGCCCCGCAGGCAGCTGCACCCGTGCAGGCCGAAGAGGCTGCCCGCCCCGCGCGCGTTCCGGCCCAGCCGAAGGCCGCCACGGTGATGCCGGACGTTGACGATCTCTAGTGGGTGGTCGCTTACCGACAGCCCAAGCCCCCGCATCTGCGGGGGTTTTTGGTACGTTGCGATGTCGCAGTGGCGTGCCACATGAAACATCAGAAGACGCGGGAGGACTGGTCAGACGCCCAAATGTACCGTAAGGTCTGGTTCAGTAACGAGAGAAGGAGCCCCCATGGCTGGTAAAGATGGCATGTCGACGGTAAGCACCATCGTCGTTTTCGGTGTATTGATCGGTGTCTGTGTCTGGGGGTTGATGATCGCCTCCGCCCAAGGTGAGCGCCGCCTGGAACAGGCCTGCAAGCCGATCGAATATGCCACCCAGTTCCTCCATGAAATGGCCACAACCGTCTCTGGCCGCCAGCCGACCTGGAGTCTGTACGTCCAGCGTTACCTGATGACCGGCTGCTACTACGGTTTCAGCATTGTCTTCTCCGAAACGCTTGAGCAAAACCCCCTGAGCGGTGTGCCGGTCACTATTGAGGATCAGGGTGTCGGCGGTATCCACCAATAAGCCTCCAGATGCCTGAAAAAGCCGCCGGAAGGGCGGCTTTTTCAGAGCGAAGCGTTAGAACATCTCCGAGAGCTTGGCGTCCACATGGCCTGCCTGTACATGGGCAAACGCGGTCAGTTGCTGCAGGTCCATCACCACTTCCGGCTGGTCTGGCAGGCTGGGTAGCTCGTGCCAGCGCTTCAGCACCGCGGTGTGGCGTCCTGCGTCCGGCGTTAGTTTCAGAACCGGACCCCACATGTGCGTGTGGATCAGTAAGGTAAAGCAGCCATTGCTGGCATTCTGGCCGTCATGCTCACGGGCGATGAAACCAGCTTCCTGCAACTGGTTGGCCAGGTGCGGCCATGCCGGGTGTTGCAAGCCGCCGCTGGTATCCCACAGGCCAAGGGTTTGGCGCAGGGTGGGCTTCAAGAGCGGTGCTAGCACATGCAACAGCGCTTCCTGTTTTAGCCAGACGCTGCCATCGGCCAGTTTCAGGCAGGTGGTGCCACTGTCCAGGCTGGAAGCAGGTTCCAGTTCGTTCAGCAGGGCGGGCCACTGGCTGGCCATATTCGTGCGCAGTTCGTCCAGTTGTTCGGCGTCCATCTGGTCCAGTTCGCGCACATCCAGTTGCTGGAGCTGGGCATCGGCACGCCACAGATAATCAACAATTTCGCGCGCCAGCGGCGTGCTGTTCAGGGGCAACTGGTGGGGTGTCGCGTGGTAGCGCAGGGCTATCAGCAGAGTGCGTTGTAATTCTTCACCTTCAGCAGTGCCTTTCATCGCGCGGAACGCCGGGAACGTGGAGAGCAGAAAGGCGGTAATGCCGCCATGGGCTTGGCAACGCTGCGTGAACTTCACGCTATCGCGCTTCCAGAAATGGCTGAGTGGCGCGCTGCTGCGCTTCTCCACAAAGGCATGGACTAAGGCCAGATCCTTCGAGAGTGCCGCAATACGATGCCAGTGGGTCGCACCGGGGATCTGCCGCATCACCTGCCAACGGGCAACGGCCAGCTCATACAGGCTGGCGAACTCGCGGCCGGGGCTGGCTTCGTGGCGTTTGTTCTGGGCATTCAGATTGACCGGCCAGTGACGATAACCCTGCAGAAAACCAATCAATTCCGCTTCCAGCGGGTGCAATCCCGGCCAGTCCGGCGGAGCCACCAGTTGCGGCAGGAACTTGGTCAGAGACATCTTGAAGGGAGTGGTGGATTTTCCGTCCGGCGTCGCCATCTGGAATTCGGTGCCGAACTCATCCGTTACTCCGGCTTCAAACCCGGTGGAGAGATTGCGACGCATATCGCCCAGCAGGGTGGCGGCCCATACCAGTACAAAACCGGCCAGTGCGCCGCCCGCTAAGAGCAGAACACTTCCGGCATAACGATGCGTATCAAGGCCAGTCCCGAGCAAAACACTCCAGACCACGTGGGCTGCCCACAAAAACATCATCAAAAGACTCATCACCAGAACGGCGCGACCTCTAGGTCCCATACGGCACTTTTCCTTTGTGAGAGCGTGGCTTTCCAAGGTTCCGCTGCGGTTGCAGCATTGTCTTTTGGTCACACTCCGGTCATCAGATGCGGCTGGGCCACTCCCAGACCGCCATACAACTATGATAGCGTCACATCCAACCAATAACAGTCAAGCACGTCGGGCATGTCCATGAAACTTTTTCAGACCCTACCGCAGCAAACCCGCATCAACCTGAGCGGGATGCGCCACGCATTCTGGGCCGTCGCTCTCGCGTCCACGGTGCTCAGCACAGCGTCTGCCGCACCCTCACTACCGGTACCGGGCTATGTCGCGCCGGTCGTCGGCACCGATGTAGCACCCTATGTCGATGATACGCGCGGGGTTTACATTCCGCCGCACCAGCAACTGCGCCAGAAAACCGATTCCGAACTGGCCAACTGGGATGCGGTGATGGAAACCAACCGTCCGCTCTACGCCCAGCAAAACCCGGCTGGCCGCCAGTATGAGCGCGCCCTTAACACGGTCGCTTCCGGTGTCGCCGACACCCGCAGCGAACTGGACCGCATTGCCGGCGACCCTGGCCTTCTGCAAGGCGGCAAGCCCAAGGCCGATGCCGACCTGTACGCGCAGGATGAATACGCCGACAACACCGAAACACTGTCGATGAATGGCCGTCAATTGGCCCAGAACACCCGCGCCAGCCAACCGCGCGGTCTGGAAGATTACCCCTCGCTGGCCACCGGTGGTCGTCCTCGCACCCAGGCAGGCGTGGATATCGGTGCGGCTCCGTCAGCAGCCGCTGCGCCGTCCGCGCCTTCATCCTCCGCTATGAGCGATGGCGGTGTTGAACTGGCCGTCGGCGGTCCGGCTGGCCGTTCCGACCTCGACCTCCAGAACGGTATCGTCCGCCTGAAGGAAGAACGTATTTCCGTCCGCCGCGCCATGCAGCGCATGCTCGACCAGGTTGGCGGTGCAGGCTGGACAGTGGTGTGGGACCTTGATGAGGTTAACGCCGGTCTGCCGGATATGGAGATTAGCATTTACGCTGAAGAGCCGTTCATCAAGGTGATGAATGCCATGCTTGCCCGTCTGCAAACCCGCAGCGGCCAGCCGATCCGCGTGATCAAGTACGATAAGACCCAGCGTCTGGTTGTCACCGACCGTACCGGCGGCGACGCCCGTAGCGGCAGCATCGGTGCCGGTGGAGCCGCAGGCGGTAACGTTGCGATCACCGAGACCGTGCTGAAGGAAAGCACCATCAGCCTCCACTACGATGAAATTCCGCTGGTCGATGCGCTGGAAAACATTGTGAACCAGGCTGGTAAGGGCCAGTGGCGCCTGCGTATGTACGCCGGTACCGACCAGGTCCTGAAGCCTGCCCACGTCGAAGAACCCTTCGGTGTTGCCCTTGAGCGTATCCTTAAGGTGTTTAACCTGCGTTACGAAATCTTCCCCGGTGGCAAGCTTATCGTGGTGACCAGTGGCAGCACGTTTGGTTTCCGCGGCGTAGAATAAGAAGAAGTAGAAAACGATGACCCGTCCCAGCATGATGCCTTTCAGTTCGCAACCCTCCGGCAAACTGTTCTGCCGCGCTTCAGCCCTTGTTCTGGTAGCTGCTGCTTTGGCATCGTGCAACGGTATCTCGTACACTCAGCGCCAGTCTCCGGCCAATCCATACAAAGATTTCAAAGAGAAGAACCAGTCTAACGCCTCGGTGCTGGGTATGGGCGAGCCGATCAGCTCGCGCCAGATGACCGCCAACGCCACGCTGTCGCTCAATGGCCAGTACACGCTGGCCGAGGTAATGCAGCGCGTGGCCGGTACCTATAATACCGCTATCCGCTGGGGCAACGGCGCCCGCCGCGAAAAGCGCGAGAACGTGACCATCAACAAGCTGACCTTCGATGAAGCGCGTAACTATATCGAAGATGTTTACGATATCCAGATCATCAAGGAAGGCGAACGCCGCCTGCTGATTCTGCCGTCGGCCTCCGAACCGCGCCTGACAGCCTTCAACCCGGGCAACAACGTCAGCCTGTCGCAGGCACTGCGCGGTCTGGCCGAGCAATGTAACTACAACCTCGTCATTAACGAGAACCGCGAGCAGATCAACAGCATCCGCGTGACCGCCAACCTCAAGAACGTCACCTGCTACGACGCGTTTGAAGCCCTGCTCAATCCGCACGGTCTCAGCATCATCAACGCAGGCGACTACATGACCGTCGGTGGCCTGCCGCAACGCCAGTGGACACTGAACCTGTACGAGCCGCAGCGCACCGAAACCGTGGAAGTGAACTACTCGTCCGACTTCTCCGCAGCCACCGGCGGCGGTACCGGCAGCAGCAGCGGTGGCGGCTCGTCCGAGTCTTCCAGCGGTGCCCAAAGCGCCGGTGGCAGCACCAAGGTCAGCGTCAAATACGACCGTAACCTCTGGAAAGATCTGCAGGAAGATCTGGACGAATTGGTCAAGAGCAACTGTATCCGCCCGCTGGATGCCGGTGTGGTGCAGCCCGCCACGGCCAGCCTGCTGCCACCACCGGATGGCAGCACGCCGGATCCGTCTCTGGTTCCGCCGCAAGATCCCTCTATGGCAGGCGTAGGCGGTAGTAGTACGGGCTCTTCAAGCTCGGGCATGACCGACGACGCAAGCGCTGCAGCACAGTGTGGTTATGTGCGTATCAACAGCGCGGTCGGTCTCATCCAGATGCGTGCACCACGTGCCGTGCTCGACGAAGCCGATGAAATCATTCAACGTGTGCAGGATATCGCCAGCCGCCGTCTGCTGCTGGAAGCCCGTGTGCTGGCTGTCAGTCGCAACCGCAATTTCAACCAGCAGGCTAACCTCAAGGTGGGCAGCAACAAGCTGAACACCGGTGCCGGCTTTAGCGGTAGCGTCACCGCGGCGCTCAATAACATGCTGCCGACTTTCACGGCCACCGACATGACCACCGTGGGCGGTATCGCTGTCAAGAGTGGTTCGCTGGATGCCGTGATAGCGTTGCTGGAACAGTACGGCACTACCTATGAGCTGATGCATCCGATGATGGAGCTGATGGACCGCCAGCGCGCCACTCTGATTGATGGCCGTAACGAGAAGTACTACGTGGTTACCACCGATACCACGACCGATTCTGGCACCACCACCAGCACCAGCGAAGTGGAAGAGCGCAGCCAGTTCCTGGGCCTGCAGTTCTCCGCCACAGCGCAGGTGAGCGACAGCCCGGAAGAGCCGCACACCATCAGCCTGCAGATTCCGATCACCTCGCTGGCCAAAACCATCGATATTCCGAATGGTGACGGTACCACGGCCGGTGTCGCTCCTGTCGCCAACACCCGTCTTATCGACCAGAAGGTGCGTATCCGCGATAACGAGATCAAAGTCATCGGTGGTTTGACCAAGACCATTGCGATTGATACCGAATCCGGCGTGCCGCTGATCCGCGATATCCCGGCGCTGGGCAAGCTGGCCAACGAAGAAGCGATCCAGTACGAGAACGTCGAGTTTGTAATTTTGCTACAGGTGCGTCGTCTCTATTAAGCTCAAATGCCCGCGGCCTCTAGCCGAAACAGGGCAAATCAGGGCAACATAGAATCCAAGGTCTGTCTGCCGGTGTGGGGCGGTGCGTAATCTCTTACGCCCCGCACGGGTAAGACCAAGAGGAGGAAAAACCATTAACACGCCCCTGCCCATGCAGAACCCGCTCCCGCCGGAAGCTACACCGGCGCAGGAGGCTGGTGCCGCGTTGCCGCCGCAAACGTCCTTGCCACAAGGCGTTCCGATGCCGATCAGCCTGAGCCCGACGCCGCAGGTCCAGGTGGGGGGAGAAGAACTTTCCCCGCGCGAGGAGATGTATCAGAGCATTCTGAAGATTCTGCATGCCTCGAACGATCTCGGTATCGACCGCATGGCGCACGCGCATCTGGAGAAGGCGCTGGTCAGCGCCAGCAGCAAGCAGCTGGTGGTGCGTGACCTCATTAACCAGAAGATCATTAACCGCGTCCAGCTGGCCCGCGCCATGGCACGCTACAACCGCGCGCGTGAGCTTCTCTCGATTCTCGATATTCCCGCCGAAGCGCAGGCCCTCCGCTCCGAACTGCAGCCACGTCTGCGCACCGTGCTGCGCCGCGAACGTATTATTCCGATGTCCATCCGCAAGGAGGAAAGTGGCGCGATCACCGACGTCCACTTTGCCCACGACAGCCCGCTGCGCGACTTGGTGCTGGAAGCCAACCTGCGGGAATTCTTCCCCCCTACCGCCAAAATTCACTGGCACTTCTGCCTGCGCGAAGTGGCGGGTGCGTTCTGGATGGCCGGCGAATCGGAAAGCATCGACTCCGACATGGAGGCCGAAGCCCTGCTTGACCGTATCATCACCAACGCCATCGATGCCCGCTCCTCGGATATTCACATCGACCCGTCGATCAAGGGTGAGCCGCGCGCCATCATCAAGTACCGTATCGATGGTTTCGTGCACCCCAAAGAGGTGATCACCACCGAGCAGCTGGAACGCCTGCGCGTGCGTATTGAGAACTTGGCGCGTATGCCGAAAGTGAACCTCAATTACGCCAACAAGGGCGCGTTCACGCGTTCGGGGTACGACTGGCGTGTCCAGATCCAGCCGCACGCGGGCCGTCTGGGCCCGGTGCCGCGTCTGGTCCTGCGTCGTCTGCAGCCGGATGTCATGCCGCTCGAAGTGCTGGGTTATCCGCCTGACTTCATTGAAAAGATCAAGACTGCCGCCGGCTCGCCGAACGGGGTTATTTTCTGGACCGGGCCGACCGGGAGCGGCAAAACCGAAGCGATTCACTCCGCCGTGGTCAGTGCCAACCCGATGGCCAAGGGCCTCTCGGTCCATACCATTGAAGACCCGCCCGAAAAGCGCGTGCCCGGTTATGCCGTGCAGATGGAGATTGCCAGTGAAGACCCCAACCGTACCGGTCTGCAGCTCATGAAATCGTCGCTGCGTGCCGACCCGGATGTGGTGATCTTTGGTGAGGTACGTGACTCGGAAATGGCCAAACTGGTGTTCGAAGCCGCCAACACCGGTCACTTGGTGTTCACAACGCTCCACACCAACACCGCGTTGGATGCGATCGCGCGTCTAGATGAGCTCGGCATCAACGGCTTCCTGCTGTCCTATGTCCGCGGTATCGCAGCACAGCGTCTGGTGCGTCGTCTGTGCGGTCACTGCAAACTGCCGATGCAAGAGCCGGATGATTACACCCGTTACGTCTTCGACCGCTACAACGTGCCGCTGAGTGGCGCCAACCTGTTCGTGGCCAATAACGAAGGTTGTGCCAACTGCAACTACACCGGTTACTATGGCCGTATCGCCGCCGCCGAATGGCTCAAGCCGACGCGCGAGATCGTTGAAGCCAGTACCGAAAAGAACTACGCCGACCTGGAAGATATGGCTAAGCGTGCCGGCTGGCAGCCGATGGGCCGTATGGGCGTGCAGCATGTCAAGAACGGCATTACCGACGCGACCGAACTGTCCACCAAGATTCTCGAGCTCGCCGCCGAGACGCTGACGGGATAACGGCATATGGGCATTCAGTTTGGTAAAGCCGGGTTCAATACCTCCGACCGTATCGATTTTTTCAAGACCCTGTCGGGCTGGATGAACTCCGGCGCCGGGCAGATGTCGCTGGGTGAAGCCGTGGCCAACACCACACAGGGTTTCAGTCAGGAAGAATACGCCACGCTGGCCCCGCAGATGAGCATGATCGAGCGCGACGTGGCTGGTGGTCAGACACCGCTGTATCAGGCCCTGGCCATGGCCAACGTCGGCTTCAAACCGCAGGAATTGGCCATCATCGAGGCTGCGGAAAAAGGGAACCAATTGCGCCAGGCCTTGCCGGCACTGGTCGAGGCGCTGGAAGTCGAAAGCTCCGGCCGACGCGACCTGATGTCGAAAATGGCGGGCCCGATCATTATCGGCGTGATGCTGATCGCGCTGTCGATCGGGGTACTGATTTTCATGCTGCCGATGGTGATCCAGCCGGTACTTGACCGTAATGCCGAAGCGCTGATGAAGTTTCCGTTTATTCTACGCATGTTCTGGTACACTTCGGTCTGGCTACGCGCCAACCCGATGATACCGATCGTGTTGGTGGGGGTTCTCGTAGCGGGTCTGCTGCTGCGCAATGCACCGTTGGTCCAGCCGCACTGGATCCGTTTCACCATGTGGTGGGGCGTGACCCGTAAGCTGATTCTGGGCTTCAACGCGATGGTCTCGGTCTTCTTCATTCCGGCGCTGGTGCGCTCCGGCATGCCGACCTACATGGTGCTGGAGCAAATGGCTTACTGTGTCAGTCACCCTCTTATCCGCAGCCAGTATCTGGCCGCTGCCGAAGATCACCGCAATGGGATGCGTATGAGCCAGGCCGTGGAAGGCCTGCCGTTCCGCGCCTCGTTTTTCAACGCCATCGTGGCGGGCGAGTCCACCGGTGCCATCGCGGCCCGTGTGGAAGACCTCCAGCTGGCCTACAAACTGGAGCTTGAGCGCTATATCCGTCAGGTTTCTGCAACCCTCAAGTTCATCGTGATGACCGTGCTGCTGCCGTTGTTCATTATCTGCACCTATACCTCGCTGGTGGGGCCGATCTTCGCGCTGATGGAATACGGACGCTAGGACGATGCAGGATTACGAAGGACGACCCACACCATGCCATTAACCGTTATTTCCCGCCGTTCTGTTGTCTACCGCGAAAGCGGTAGCGGCGAAATGACCGTGCTGCTGGTCCCGGGACGCGACCAGATTCAGGTTGTGAAAGACCTTGCCGGTCTCGGTAAGGCCGACATTCCGGTACGCGACCCCAATGCGCAAGGCAAGCAGGTACAGGTGCGCAAACAGGCGCAGTTAAGCCGTGTGTATATTGGTCGCCGGTATATTTACGGTAACCTGCCGAACGAGATTTCCGATCTCCGCCAGCCGGTAAAGGTCTGGCTGGCCGAAGACTACGCGCCGACCCAGAGCCAGGCGTTCTTCTATGTGTTCAGCAGCACGGTGGTTATCCACGGTGTGCGCGAGCAGGATGACGAAGGCCAGCAAAGCTGGCGCACCGCCCAGTTGCTGCTGGGGGAAGGTGACCCGGTCAAGAACATCATCGATGCCATCAGCGACTATGCGCTGGCCAATTCCACCGAAACGCTCACCGTGGCGGTGCTCAACAAGCTGGACTTGTACGAAAAGCTGCAGGCGGGCCTGGCGACCTATAACATCAGCCCGGTGCCGTTCTCCAAGCTTAAGCCGCAGCCGGGCGTCAAACCGCTGTACCGCCACCGCGACTACACCATTCTCTATCTCACCTTCGCATTGCTGGGTCTTATCACCGTGCTGGCCAGCGGCGCCTATGCCTTCTTTACGATGCTGGAGCGCGACAAACTGGCCGAAGAGGTCAAGGACGTCCAGCACCGCATCGAGTCGATCAAGCTCAACCAGAACGTCGGTCAGGTGACCGACCCGCAATCCGTCTTGCAGGCCATGAGCCGTGGTATCAACCAGCAGATGTCCGTCATTCTGCACGCCGCAGGTGAAGTGGGCGAACAGTTGGGGAAAATGGAAAAAGTTCGCCTGATGTTTGAAGGCGGCGACTACGAAGGTATTCCGGTCGAAGGTGTGGGCGAGGGCCAGCAGGTCGCACTTGTCCGTCTGTTGGAGATGAAGAAAGAACTGCTGCTGGATCAGGAACTGGATGCCACCCAGATCGTCGCCACCCACCCGTGGGTGCGTGGCATCATGCGTGGTGGCGCGGTCGGAGAATCTGGCGTCATCGCCGTGGTTCTGCAGGTGGACCAGACCGCCGAGATGCGTGCGGCCGCGACCGCTCCGTTGCCAGAGGCTCAACCGGCTCCGCAACCGGAAGCTTCTGCGCCTAACCCCGACGCCGCAACCGCGACCGAGGCACCTGCTGCCACGGTTCCTGAAGGACCGTCTGCCACCCAGCCAGTGGCCTCGACCTTTGCTCCGGTACCGGCTGTCCAGGCGTCGGCCACCGTTCAGCCGGAAGGACTCGTTTCCACTTCGGCACCCTCCACCGGTGGAAGCTTCCAGCCGGCGGCGCAGCCCCAAACTCAACCGGTTTCGGCCACACTTCCGGCAGCGGCGCCCGCCGTGTCGGCTACGCAGCCTAAAGTACAGGAGGCCGCGCAATGATTCGCAGTACCTACCGCAACCTGATGATCGGTGTGCTTCTGGCCTGCTTTGGCCTGTCGTATTACCTGTTCACCACCTCGCAGGATTTCCAGCTGCAGATCCAGCAGAACAACAACGACCTGATTCGTCTGAATCAGGAACTGGAGAATATGCAGAACCTCAACGTCGCGCTGACCGAGCTGGATAACCTGACGATCACCGAACAGACCGCCACACAGCTCGACATTCTGCGCCACTTGGGCCTCGACAAGAGTGATTACAACTTCCAGCTGGAAGCGCGCGACCAGCAGAGCGTGGGCGGTACCTCGCTGTTCATCCACACCGTGCAGGTTTCGGCCAAACTGCCGTATGCCGAGGCGCTGGCCCTGTGCGACCGTCTTCAGAACACCAAGAAGATCGTGATGAGCGAGATCACGTTGGATGCGCCGCAGCCCAGTGCCAACGATAACCTCGTCGGTCTCACCATCCGCGGGAATATTTACGGTCTGGACAAGATCATTCCGCCGCTGGAGATCATTCCTGCCGAGCCGATGAAGCCGGAGACCGAGGCCGGAGCGGTCCCGGAAGCATCAACCGAAACGGCACCGGCCGACGCAGCTGCGTCACCGCAACCGGCCCAGCAGTAAGGAGGCGGCACTATGATATTCTCCCCCACTTTCGCCCGCAGTCTGACCGCGTTGATTCTCACGCTGGCGGCTATGCCGGCGGCTCAGGCCGAAGGCTTGCTCTGGAAGACCACCAGCCGCTACCAGCCGGCGGTAGTTCCTCCCTACACCGGTCAGCCCAGTCCATTCCCGTCCGTCGTCACCGTCGTGCCGGAAGCCTCTCCCGAAGGTCCGACGCTGGAAGACATGGAAGTGGAGCGCCTCCAGCAGGAAGCGGTGGAACACGCTACGCAGCTGATCAACTCGCCCGGCGCGCTGGTACCCTACATGGAAGGTGCCGTAGTTGGCGGTCGGGTCGAAGGTCCCCACGGCAGCAAGATTCTTATCGGTAATGAATGGATCGGCCCGGGCATGAGCATGAATGTGCGCCTGATGGCGTCCGACAGTGTGCGCGAGGCCATCAACAAGGTCTCCGACTTTAACCAGGATACCGCCAAAAGCCTGAAGGAGCAGCTTTCCCTGCGCCTGCGCCAGACCCCGCTGACCAAGATGAAACTGCGCGAGATCCGTAGCGACTCGCTGGTGCTGGTGGGCGACTACGGCGAAAAAGTCATGAAATTCGTCATGCAATAACCGCGTGTCAGTCACAAAGGTTGGAGACACCTTCCATAAGAAGTGACCACGAAGGCCTATAACCAAGGATACTTACAGCGCATATGCAGGCAATGTTCATCTTTTCTCTGTTTACGTTCGTCCTGGCGTTGATGGGCTCGATTATCTCGTTCGGCAGTAAGGATGCCGCGATCCTGACCGACGAACGTATCAAGGAAACCGGACGCTTCTTCGAAGCCATGGCGCAGGTGATCAAGACGGATGTGACCCAGAAGTATCTGACGGCCAACCCGAACAATCACGTAACGATTGCCAATTATATTACGGGTCTTCCGGAAGTGGCCGCCATGTCGGCGGGTCTGTATAACGATGTCGGCGTCGATGCCTGGGGTAAGCCCCTGCAAGGTGCCATCGTCACCGAATATCAGCTGATTACCGCCTCCGCCGATGCTAATAGCGCGGTCAGTGTACCGGTCACGGCCATTGCCTTTGTTTCCAGCGGACCGGATGGCGTGTTGCAAACCGTAATGCCGCTTAACCCGACCACCATCAACCAGGTGCGTAATATCGTGGCGCCGAGCGATGCCGCAGGCCGCCCGACCAGCGACGATATCGTCTATACGTTCGATAACCGCGAAGACCAGATGCGCCAGTTGCAAACCCTCCACGCGCACATGGAGCGTATCGGTACTGCCTCGCTCAAAGAGTACCAGTACCGTGTCAGCGATTTCCGCGCGGCCCTGATCAAACAGTATGAGACCGATGTGGCGCTGGGTAAGGCTGTGGCTGCACCGGATATGAATCTGGCCAACCAGCCCAACCCGCCCAAAATGCTGTCGCTGGACAGCAGTGCCAACCGTTACAAGCTGGGGGTGGACGAAGATATCGCCATTCTGGAGCGTACGCTGGCCAGTGGCCGTCGCATGGTGCTTTCGGCCGTCACACCGGCAACCGCTACCGCACCGCTGGTGCTGACACTCACCAACAGCAGCTCCAGCCCGACACCCTGGGGCACGTCCAGCCGACCGTTCCGCTACGTTGTCCGCGTCTTTCCGGATAAAATCTAACGGGAGCCCCACGTATGATCTTAACCCGCACATTGTTTAAATCCGCCCCCCAACAAAAGGATGCACCCATGAACCTGAAGAGTTCCAAAGGCTTTACGCTGTTTGAAATGATCTTGACCGTCGCCATTATGGCGATTCTGGTGGCCACCACCACGCCGTCGATCTACGAATTCATTCGCCAGCGCGACAAGCAGAATGAGGAGGTCGCGCAAATGCAGGTGCGCAAGGCGCTGGAAGCCTATATCGCCGACAAGGGCGTACCGCCGAGCGACAACGATGTGACCGAACCGTGGTACGAAAAACTGGCCGGTTATACCAGCCTGTCCGCGAACGAGATTGCCAACGACGTCTGGGGCCGTCCGCGCATGTATCTCTCGTATCTCGATACCTCCCGCAATATCTACGGGACGACCGTCAGCGTGACCTACGTCACCCTGCACAGCATGGGCGAGAACGGTCGGGCTGAACGGACGGAAACCGTGAACGGCAGTACCGTGACCGTGAACGGTGTCGCTGTCAGCAACAACGCGTTCAGCGGCAGCACCGCATCCGGCGCTACCGGTTGGTGGAAGAACATGACCGACCGTGCCACCGCCTTTGCTACCGTACGCGGCGCGGGGGATGACCAGATGATGCGCTATACCAATTACGAAGACGTGCTGCGCCGCTATAACGCCACGCGCGAACGTATGGACAAACTCAGCGAAGCGCTGGAAACCTATGCCCGCAGCCAGTATGCCAACCACGTGGCCGCCTGTTCGTCCTCTACCACCACCACCGCCACCTGTAACAGCGATGGTACCCCGCGCCTGGCGATCTACTACCCGCGCAGTACCGCCCGTCAGGTGACGGCCGATGCCGCCCGCTATGTTCGCGATGGAGCTATCGTCACCGAAGTGGTCGTCAACAACGCAGCTACAACGGATGATGATCGCCGTAAGAACATGGAAGACCTGATGGCCCGTCTCGGTTTGCCGCTGGAGTATTGCTGCTCGGCGCTGAACAACGCAGCCGATGGCAAACCTGCGCCGTTCTACTACTTCAGCAACCCGCGCCCGCGTGACGTGAGTTCCTGTGGTGCCCGCCCAGGTGTGGATGCCGCCAAATTGCCGGCGCGTATCACTACCATCTACAACGTAGATACCAGCGCCCAGCGTACCTGCGGTTAATCGGACGCGGCCGGACGTGGAGTTCCTGACCAGACTGATGACGCTCTACGTCAACGGAGCGGCGGCGATAGCCGCCGCTTGGCCGTGGTTCTGGCCGCTGGTGGGTGGCATGCTGGGCGCCGTCTTCGGGTCCTTCCTCAACTGTGCGCGCTACCGGGTTCCGCGGGGGCTATCGCTGCGCCGTCCACCCAGTCATTGCCCCTCCTGCAAAACGGTGCTGGGCGTACCAGACCTCGTGCCGATCCTTAGCTTCGTGGCATTACGGGGCCGTTGCCGCCATTGCGGCATCCGTATCGGCAGCACCAGTCTCTGGATTGAGATCGTCTGCGCACTTCTCGCTGCAGCTCTTGTGGCGCTCCTTCAGGGTTAACCACCCTCCCGCTCCATCTCCTGCCGGGCGGTGCTAATTTCCCACAGCCCGCGCGCCCAAAAGTGAACACAATGCGTTGAACACTTGGCGGAGCGCCGCATGCACGGCACAATCCGGCCAGTATGACAGTGTTGCACACCCTTTCGCGTACCGCTCTGGTGGGGACGGCCCTTGGCCTGACCCTCGCTGGCTGTGCCGCAAGCCCGGCGGCTGCCGTAACCGAGCAGAACCACACCGCAGCGGCCAGCCTTAACCAGCCGCAGGGCGTGCAGTATGCCAGTCTCGACACCTCCGAGGTGATGACCGACGCCACCGAACCGGTCGTGCGCAAAGGCACCGTGCTCTGGCGCCGTATGGGAGACGAACCGGCGCCCAAGGCCCCGGAACCGCAAGTGAGCGAAGAGCTCAAGCGCCTGCGCGAAGCGGTCGAACGCATGCAGGGCCTCACCACTGAGCAGATCGCAGCCCTCCAGCAGAAACTGGCTACCAACGAGCAGGCTCTCCAGCAGGTCTCGGCCGAGCAGGCCCGTCAGGAGCGTGACCTGCGTGAGCAAACCACCTCCACCGTCTCCAATGTGGCCAAAATGGCCGAAGAAAGCCTGCGCTCCATGCGTCAGGTGGCCGAAAACAATTCGCAGACGCTCGAACAGAGCAACCAGCAGTTGTCGCGCTTGGAAAACAGCCTGCAATCGCAACTGAGCGAGGTGAAAACCCTTCAGAAAACCGCGGCCGAAGTCCAGCTGGCGCGCCAGAAGGCTGCCGAAGAAGCCCACAACGCACGCCTCAAGGAGGTCAGTATTCAGTTAGCTGCCGCCGAAAAGATCCAGCAGGAACGTCTGGCAGCTGCTGAGAAGGTTCAACAGGAACGCCTCACTACGGCCGAGCAACTCCATCAGGCACGCCTCAAGGAAGTCAGCAATCAGGTGGCCACGGCAGAACAACTGCAGCAGGCTCGCCTGGCGACGGTCGAGCAGGTTCAGAATGCCCGTCTCAAAGAAGTCAGCACGCAACTCGCCGCTGCCGAGCAGGTGCAGCAGGCCCGTATGGTTGCGGTCAGCAGTCAATTGGCCGCCAACCAGCGCCTCACCGAGGCGCAACTGGCTGACCTCCGTAAGGTCGCCGCCGAAAACCGCGCGCTCGCCAGCTCCGAAACCGCCAACGTCGCCGTGGCGCTGCGTATTTACGCCGACCGCCAGCTGGCGCAGGCGCAGGCGACCACCTCCGCCACGCTGGCCGAGATGGCTTCCGCCACCAATCAGAACATTGCCGCGTTGGACCAACGCACCAGCCAGCGCATGGGTGTGATGTGGACCGCCGCCAGCCGTCAGGCCGAAAAACTGGCCGAAGAAAAGGCCAACGCCGTGGCCGCCAGCGTTGCCGCCCTGCAGCAGCAGACCGCTTCTCAGAAGATCGAACCGGCCCAGATCCGCGCCATCGCCGAACAGACCGTGGCCGAATCCACCCCCGAATTCCGCGCTCTGGCTCTTCAGACCCTCAAGGATGGTCAGGATTATATCCGCAGCGTCGCCCGCAGCGCGGTACAGGACAAAGACCCCGGCATGACCAGTGCGCTGGCCGATGCCGCGCGTGATGTGATTACCCGTGACGACAAGGTCGTCTTCGCCATCCGCAAAGCCGTGGCCGACGAATTGCAGAGTGCCGTCACCGGCACGACCACGACGGCCGAGCCCGCCACCGGCGCACGCACAACCTTGGGCCCGGACCACACCCTGACCGAAGCCGAACAACTCGACCCCAACCGCCTGCGCATTGCCCAGTTACTGGCACCGGAAGGCGGTCCCGCCTCCGACGCCGCCAAGCTGACCGATGCCCAGCTGGCGGCCATCAGCCCGGCCGCAGGTCAGGCTTCGGCTGGCGCGGTGGTAGGCCAGCAATCATGGTCGGCGCAGGGCACCAGCCTCATGCGCCCGCGTAACCGTGCCGACTGGATGGACATCCGTCAGTACAAGGTGGTGGTGCACCAAGATGACCAGACGCTGGAAACCCTGCTTGGCAATATCCTCAAGCACGCCGAGCCGTTCACCGGTCCGTGGCAGATCCGCTGGAAGATCTCCGACAGCAACAAGGACCTGATGACCGAGAAGTTCAGCCTGGACGCCGAAGCGCCGTTTGAAGAGTTTGTCAGTTACCTGGCCCAGTACATCGTCAACGATCGTGGCGTAAAACTGAGCGTAAGCCTGTTCGACAGCGAACGAATTATTGTAATTTCCGACTGATGACCCCGATGCGCCGCCGCTTCCTCCTCGCTCTCACCGCCTCCACGCTGCTGGCGGGTTGCGCTGTACCGCATACGGCCTCGGGCCCTACGGCGTTTGAGGCACCGCGCCTCAGCGATGAAGGTGTGGTGATTGCCGAATCGACACTGGTCACCGGTGTCTCCAAGGGCAACAGCATTACCGGTGGCACCGACGACTGCGTCGGCCCGGGCCTGGGTGTCACGGTTGGCACCACGCGCGGCGACGACCGCTTCCTGTTCGATAAGAACGGCGAACCCTGCGACTCTGCCGAAATGCTGTTCGATGGCCGCAGTCAGGTCAATCAGCGCCAGGGCGATCCCGCCATCACACTCAAGTTCTTCGACGGTAAATCCGCCAAGACCACTGGCGACCTGCCGGATCTGCAACCAGTTCCGACGATTCAGTTGAAGTCGGAGCTATTGCCGCAAGGGGGCAAGGCGGTGGCGCAGACCGACTTTAGTGCGATCGAACCGGCCGCTGGCCCGGCCAAGCTCTCGGCCAACGGCACGGTACCGGCTACACCGGCTCCGGTGCAGGTTGCTGCCGTCAATAAGCCAGACCCCGTACTGGCCACGCTGGCCTCCTGGCAGAACCAGGACACCGTGTACGCCGCCCGCAGCGAAGAAGCGACCGCTGCCGCCGAGCGCAACCTGAACAACATCGTCAAGGGCAACCGCAGCAACTCCGAGCAGGAGACCATGTCGAAGCTGATGGCCCAGTTGCGCGAGCGTGAACGTCAGGTACAGGAAGAGCAGCGCCGTCATACCGAAACGCTTGAACGTGCACAGCGCAACCGCGATATCACCGTGGCTGCCCGTAACGAATGGCAGCAGAAGGAATCGGAACTGGAAGGCCAGCTTAAGGCCACCCAACAGCGTCTGGCGCAGGTGGAACAGCTTGCTCAACGCCTGAATGCCGAAAAAGCGAATAAAGAAAAAGCTTATCAGCAGCAGATCAACACCCTCAGTTCCGACCTCAAGGTCGCCGAACAGCAGGCCGATGTCTCTCGCCGCGAGCTGATTCTGCAGGCCGCCGCCAAGATTGCCGAAGCTGAACAGCTCGCCTCTGCCGCCAAGATTCAGGAACAACAGATCAAGCTGCGCGAAGCTGCGCGTCTGAAGTCAGAAGCCGAGACCATGATGGACCGCGCGCTGGCGATGAATTCCGGGAAAAATGTGCTGGTGAACGGCGTGGGGGCCCCGCCCGCCGTGCCGCTGCAACTGATGGAAACGCCGGTGACCGTGGTCGCCAACGGCAAAACCCTGCCGGAGATTCTGAGCGATGTCCTCAAGCAGGCAGCCCCGCAGGCGGGTGCCTGGAAAGCCGACTGGCAACTCGCCGCCGCCAACAAAAAGCTGCTGAGCGACAAATGGTCGCTGACGGCGGAAGCCCCGGTGGAGCAGGTGCTGGCCCAGTTGAACCAACAGGTTAAGGACGCCTACGGATTCCCGTTGCTGTTCACGCAATTCGGCCAGTCACAGCTGATTGTTGTCACCGAGGCCACACCCCCAACGCGTTAAGCACCCTCGTGTACGCACATTTTTCGGTAAAGATCTTGCAAACCTTGCATGAAGCACCATAATCAAAGGCAAAGGAGACCCAAACATATGAATCAACGCACTCTTCTCTTCAGTGTAGCTGCCGTGGCCCTCATGGCGGTCATGATCGCTAACCCGGCTCTGGCGCAGGGTACGGGCGACGTCGGCGAAGCCGGTAACGCAGCAGCGCAAACCCTTGTCAGCGCCATTACCGGTAACATCGGTCTATTGATCGGCCTCGGTATCACCGTGATGGGCCTGTGGACCTGGATTATCGGCCAGAAGACCGCAGCTGGTCTCACCATGGTTGTAGGTGGCGTGCTGCTGACCATGGCCCCGGGTATCTTCAAGGGTGCTCGCGACGTGGCCGTGGGTGTGGTCGAAGGTTTTGGTGGCGAAGCCTACCAGGTCGACGGCGCCCAGTCCTCGGGAGCTAACTAATCCAAGCGTAGTAGCATCCGTGACAAAACTCTTGCTACTGGTGGTGGCGGCACTCCTTCTGGGTGCCGCCACTGGCTATGCGCAGAGCGATGCCGGCGCGGTCGAGCTTGATCTCGTGCGGCGTATCTTCACGGGGAATATCGGCCTTTTCATCGGGCTGGCTATCACGATCATGGGCATCATCATGTTCGTGCAGGGCGATACCGGTGGCGCGATCTTTACCGTCATTCTGGGCGTGCTTATCACCATGCTGCCGGGTGTCTATAATGGCCTCCGTTACATTGCCTGCCCGATCGCGGAGGGCTTTGGCGGGCATTGTGGAACTGAAACTTCGCAGTAGGACGTAACAGTCATGCAGATGCGTCCGGTACCCCGTAATATCGATAAACCGAACCGCACCCCGGAATACGCGGTCACGTTCCTGTTTGCCTATTACATGACGCTGTTCCTGTTCAGTAAAGCCTTGGTAGCGCTGCTGGTAGGCGCTATAGCAACCTACATCATGTACAAGGTCACATTGGATAAACCGGAAGGTCTGGCCATGCGTCTCGCCTACCGTCATGTCAAATTCGGCAAAATGCGCCCGAGCCCCAAGCACGCCCCCCGTCTCGAAATCTGATTGAGCATCGCGGCTCAAGCGCGGCTTTGGTGCCACACGCAAAGCGCAGGCGGGAGGGTTGCTGCCTGTTTTCGCAACAGCCTACTCCCCAACGCCTTCAAAAGCAGCTAGTCTGACGCGCAAGGAGAAGACCAAGAATGGATTTTGTCGCGCGTGCAGGTGCAATTGTCGACCGTGCCCACCGGGTGGCCGGTATTCTGTTGTTATGCGTGCTCGTGCTCTGTCTGGTCAGCATGTGCCAGCTGGTTGAGAATCAGAATCTCCAGGCGGAAATGAACGCCCAGCGTATCCGTTATCCGGTGATCGTGGTGCCGGACGCTACCACTGGGGTATACAGCCCGACCGAAGAAGATCGCCTGATCTACCTGTTTGCCGACTTCGTCACCCAGTCGCTTAACTCTTACACGCCAGCCAATATTGGCCAGCTCTATCGTGGCCTGTACCCCTACATGGGGCCAGCCCTGCAAACCGACTCGCAGCCTTACTTTGAGCGTAAGATCCGTGACTCGACCTCCGATCGCCGCTCGTCCTTCTTTGTGCCGGACCGCACGCAACTGCCGACCGTGAAGAAGCGCCGCGAAAACGGTGTGGAATTCCGTGATGTCGCCGTACGCGGCCAGATCAGCACCATCGTCGGCGGTACACTGGCCGAAGGCTCTCCGATGGAGATCCAGATGACTTTCCAGAAAGTCTTCGCCAGCCCGGTCAACCCCTACGGCTTCCTGCTGACCAAGTACTACGAGAAACTGCTGGTCGACCCGCTGCAAGCCCCCAAACTGCCGCCCGCCGCGGCCCGGTAATTCTGTAAAGGAGATAACTCTATGCGTATGCGCCTCACTCTTCTCACTTTGGCTTTGGTGGCACAGGTCGCCGGTGTCTGGGCCGATACTCTGGTCTGGCGCAGCCCCACCAAGCCGCTGACCATCGGTCTCTCCACCGGCGACTATACGCAGGTGATGTTCCCGGAGCCGATCAAGGCCGTGACGCTGGAAAACCCGAGCTATATCGATGGTAAACCGCTCGACGGCTATAACGGTCAGGCCATCATGTTCCAGTCCCTGCTGCCGAAGATGGCAACCCGCGGCTTCTTTGTCGGCCAGAGCGGTAATACGTATATTCTCATTCTGACCACCGACGTGCCGTACCGCACGTATATCGAAATTGTCGACGGCGTGGCGATGAAGCAGCTCAAGGAAACGGTCGCCTCCAAAATGGGGCCGCACGATCTCATCCGCGCCATGGCGCAGGATGTCGATGTGCCCGGCATCACTCGCGAAACCTACGTGGTTCCCAACTGGTTCCGTGGCAGCGGCATGACCTTCGACCTCTCCGAGATCTGGCAGTCGCCGACCATGACCGGTTTGGTCGTACACGTGCGGAATGAAAACCCGGTGCCGAACGAGGTCAACCTGCCCGCCATCGTCATCCCCAAAACTAGCGAATGGGGTAATCTGCGCTTTGCCAGCATGGAAAATCTGCGCCTTGCACCCGCTGGCCAGCCGAACGACAAGGGCGTGCTGCTGCTCGTCTTCCTGCGCTAGTCGTTTTGACCGGAGTGCGGCGTGACAAAAACCCCGCGCTCCCTGCCGCTCTTGGCGGCTTTCCCCTTGGCAATCCGCCTTTTTCAGCCCTATATTCTCAGTATGAACCTCTCTCGGGCCTTGTTGGCATGTATCTGTCTGTCTGCCGCCGTTATGGCGCAGCCGGTGCGTGCCGATTATGAGAACGACCCGTTCGACCCGCTGATCGCCCGTGACGCCTGGATGCTGATCGCTCAGGCCGAACGCTCCAACGGTATTCCGGCAGGCCTGCTGCACGCCATGAGCCTGGTCGAAACTGGCAAGGGGATCCGTGGCTGGGTCTTGCCGTGGCCGTACACCATCGGCGTCAATGGCACCGGAGTACAAAAGTTTGCCACGCGTGAAGAGGCGATGACGGCGTTCACCCGTTACCGCAACCTGGGCTTCGTCCGTTTTAATGTCAGCGCGCTCGGTGTACGCCTCAGCAAGGCCAAACCCTTGGAAGTGGCCGCCGCACTGGGCAGTGTTCCGGCAGGTTCTCCGGTTACGCTGGAAGGCATCAATTACGGCCGTCGCTTCAATAGCGAGCGTGAAGCCGCCGCATTTCTCCGCCGCATGTTCAGCGCAGGCTACCGCAATGTCGATGTCGGCATGATGCAGATCAACTGGCGCGTCCACAGCCAGCACTTCAGCAGTATCGAAGAAGCCCTGAACCCCGACACCAACCTCAATTATGCCGTGCGCTACCTGTTGGAGCACCGTCAGACCCGCGACTGGTGGGGTTCGGTCGGCCGTTACCACAGTGGCACCAGCCGCTATGCCAACAAATACATCCGCAGCGTGTACAACATGTACCTGCGCATTCACCGGGTGAATACCTCCGCATGAGCAAACCGATGTCCTCCGGGCGTAGCTGGACGCCTTCGCAACAGCAGGTGCTGGCCTTCAATGGCAGCAGCCTGACCGTTGGTACGCCCGGCAGTGGCAAAACCTCGCTGCTGCTGGCGCAGGCCGAGCATCTGGCCAATCATGGCCACAAGGTGGCCGTCGCCACCTTCTCCTTCCGCAGCCATCAGTATCTCAAGGCCATCGCCACGCCGTCGCAGGCGGCTATCTGGAACCGCCTCGGTACCGGTACGCTGCGCGATCTGGCCATCCAGCAACTGCATATTGCGGGCCAGAGCTTCAGCTTCGCCAGCAACAATCAGGTGCGCGAGATCCTGCGCGGCCTGATCCCGGCCCAGGCCTTCCCCGGTACGCTGGAAGATGCCGAGCACATCATCCGTACCGCCAAGGCCCGTGCCAAAAAGCTGCCCGAAAGTGATCGTTATTACCCATTCGTCGAAGCCTATAAAGCGCGTCTGGAAGAACTTGGCCTGGCCGACCGCCATGACATCATCCGCCGCCACGTTATCGGCATGCGCGATGGCTCGGTGCCGCCGCTGCCCGTCACCCATCTGTTGCTGGATAACGTGCAGGATGCCACCGAACTCCAGCTTATCTGGCTGCAGATGCATCTGGCGCAGGGTATCACGCTCAAACTGACTGGCGACGATGACGTTACCGCCTTCGGTCAGGATGGCGCGCAAGGCCCTAAAGCGCTGGAAACGATTGAAAGCTGGGGCGAGATGACCCGCTTTAACCTGACCGAGACCCAGCGCATCGCACCGGTACTCGTACCGGCGGTCGACAAGATCGCGCGCCAGCTCCGCACCCGCGTTGCCAAAACGCTGGAGGCCGCCCCTGCGACGAAGGACTCTCTCCGTCAGAATGCCACCCTGCGCGTCGAGGTTTTTCCCAACGCGCCCGCCGAGCACGTCTTTCTGGCCGAAACCTGTCAGGAACTGCTGCGCAAGCTTCCACAGGGCCAGCGCACACCCGGCGCCGGCCACCAGATCGGCATTCTTACCCGCACCCACTTCGAGGCCGCTTGCATCACCCACGCGCTGCGCCGCCATGGCCTGAATCCCGCAAGCTATGCCCGTCTTATCTGGGAAGAACGCACGCCCCAGATCATCCTCTCGCTGCTGTACCTGATGCTCGGGCAGGGCAACAACGGCCACCTGCATATGGTGCTGCTCGGCTTTGGTGTACCCGCCACCACCGTCGCGGCACTCTTCCAGGCGGGCCTGCGCGCCGAACAATGGGCGGCCCACGGGTTTACTGTTCCTGCCTTGCCAGACGAATCCCCGACAACCCTGGCTACGCTCCAGCAAGTCCGTCGTGCCATGCGTACGTCCCAACAACTTCTGCAGGCGCCACCGGCCGCCACCGGCATGGCCGATGCCGCACTCACGCCGCGTATGGTCTTCAAAGCACTGGTGTCTGAACTTCTGCCCCACCTGCCGGCCGACGAACACGCCTACGCGCTACTGGCCACGGATATGCTGCTGAATCTGTCCGGCAAGCTCACCGAAGTATTGCCGCGCGTGCGGACGGAAACCCTGCCGGATATGGCTTCACCCATCGTGGTGGCGCCGGTGCGCGAAACCCGCAACCAGCAGTTCGGTACCGTCATTCTGCCCTATGCCTCGGCGAACCACTGGCCCAAGCCGCCCTCCAAACTGATGGGCACGGATGCCGACCACGAGCGCCGCCTGTTCTATCTGGCCATTACCCGGAGCGCCGGTTCGCTCATCTTTACCCGCCACCAGCCGGAAGCATCGCCGCTGGTGCAGGAGCTTCAGCAGAGCCTGAAGCAGCAGGCCCGCAAGGCTGCATAAAAGAACCGGCCTCCAGGCCGGTTCAGAGTTTTGAGCGTTATTGGCACACGCTGCGACCACAGGTCGTCGTGTAAATGGGGTTACAGGTCTCACAACCGTCATGATATCCCGAAGAGCGGTACCCGGTTAAAACCGTACCAAAGCTGCTGTAACCTGCGGGGCACTGGCCAGAGGTTGTCGTGGTCGTCTCCAGACGGCAGTTGGCCGAAACCTGGCTGCTGGAGGTCGAACGGCAGCTGTCGCTGGCGCGAGAGTAGACCTGGTTGTTGTTGCCGCACGCGATGAACTTCTGCAGGATCGAATCATCATAGGCCGCCCCCTTACATCCAAGCGCATCGGCACCCTGTTCGTTTTTACCGATATAGAGAAGACCGCGCTTACCGCATTCAATCGCTTCGGTCACACGCACATTCAGTCCTGCTATCCGCCCTTCTGCAGCCGTGGCGAGATTGGAGAGTGCCTGCCAGGAGGTTTGGTCTGTCTGCGCACCCGCTGCCGTGCGCTCCTGCGCAAGGGGAGCGGCGGAGGTCATGCTCAGGGCACACAAGGAGAGGCACAGGGCGAGAAGGCGGGAAGAGGCGAAGATCATGGTAAGGCTCTTGATGTTGGTTGTTATTTGTACTCGCACACCATCGTGGCACAGGTCGTCGTGTAAATGGGGTTGCACGTTTCGCAACCGTCATGCCAACCGGAGGATTTGTAGCCCGCGAAAACGGTACCCATATTGTTATATCCGGCCGGGCAACGGTTGCCGTACGACATATTGCTGGTGATTGTGGTCGTTCGCATGGAGCATACCTGAACCTTTTCGATGGTGGAGAGGCAACGGTCCTGATTCATCGCATAGATCAGGCCTTGGTCACCGCAGGCGATGAACTTGTTCAGAATGGCGCTGGAGTAGGGCGCAGCAAGGCAGCCTTCCGCGTCGGCCCCGTTAATGCCTGGCGCATACATACGTCCCTTGGCGGCGCATTTGGACGACTGGTTCAGCCGGATGGACACGGTTTGTGCCGCCATCTGGGTTTTGTTGAGGGAATTGGCGATACCGGACCATTTTGTTTCCGTCTCAAGAGACTCGGTCACGGCGCGTTCCTGGGCTGCGGCGGCAGGGAGGTAAACGCCACAGGCAAGGCCAGCAAGGCTTGCGACGCAGAAAAGGGTTTTCGTGAAGAGACTCATGTGTACCTTTATAGGGATGAGGGGTGGGGTGTCTGACATAGCGTCCGGAACGACGAGATATCAGGCTGCAAAACGATTACATCTCAAAGAAGACAAACCCGACACCAAATTCGCACACCCCCTGTCAGTTTTGAGAAGGGGGGTGCATCAAAAAACTGACACTCGCAGAAATCCGTGCCATTCTAAGGGTAATAACAAGCCAGAAGGCATCGTCACGTATGAGTAAAGCCACCAAAGCCACGGTCCGTAAACCTGCAGCTCCCGCCAAAACTGTTAAGGCCGCACCTGCCATCAAAGCGGTGGCCGAACCCAAGGCCAAAGCGCCCACCAAAGGCCAGCAGCGTCAGGTCGCCCGTAACGAGGCCGATGTCGCGGCCCTCAAGGCTGCCGACGAAGGTTTCAAGCTTGCCCGCGAGAATGCGGTGAAGTACCTGCACAGCCGCCGTCAGGCCATTTTCGCATTGGCCCGCCATTTCCACCTGGATGCCGACGACCTGCAGCAGGAAGCCTACGAAGTGCTGTTGACCTGCCTGCGCGATTTCAACCCGCTCTACACCAAGGCCGATGGCACCACCGTCAACGTCCAGTTCAACACCTTTTTCGGCAACCGTTTGGAAGGCAAGGCGCTGGAGCAGCGCAACCGTGACCCGGAATACCAGGCCCGTCAGGCCCACCTGCAGGACATGAGCGACGAGGAACGCACCGAATTCCGTAAAAACCCGCCCTTGCTGGTACAGCACCTCGACCAGGAAACCACCATGCAGGAAACCCTGCGCGGCGAGGTGGCCGCCGCCCAGCGCTCCCGCCAGACCAATATGGCACTGAAAGTAGTGCAGGATACCTTCATCGAACGCAAACTGAACGACCTGATTGCCGCCGAACGCGACGACAAGCGCCGTGCCGCCCTGATGCACGTCAAGGTGGGTGGCGTCAGCAGCTTTGAAGAGATCGCCTACCACTTCGGGGTCACCGACAGTCGCGCCAGCCAGATCCTGAACGAACTGATGGATGCGTTCTACGTGCAGCGCCTGATTGATGGCGACCTGAAGAGCGTGATGTACGACTTCCGCAAGCTCAGTCTGCAACCTAAACGCACCCAGCGCCTGCTGGAAGAGGCCATGCGCAATGCCCCTACACCCCGCGCCGCCGAGATTGCCAACCTGTTCATGGCCGAATACCCGGACCTGCGCGAGGTATTGGGCAGCCTGCCGAAACCCGGCCAGATTGCCGAAAAGACCGAAACCGACAGCGCCGAAGCGCCAGCGACTGCCAGCGGCAACGCGTTGCCGGCACAGCTGACGCCCGCCGAAGAGGACCAGTACCCGTTGCAGGCCGTGGAATGGCGCGAAATCGCAACCCTGACCGCGCTGGGCGTCCAATTCCGCCCGACCTTGATGCAGGCACCGGAAGATATGGCGCATATCCGCCAGATTGCCGCCCATCCCGCCGAAACCTGGGCACCGCTGATCGTGACGCCGGAAGGCGGCGTGATTGATGGGGAGCGCCGCATTGCGGCCGCCCGCGCCAAGGGTATCACCCGTTTGCTCTGTCAGGTACGTACCACGCCTAGTGCTGCGCTGGCCCGCCAGTTGCGTGTCTGCCTCAACAGCCGTGTCCGTCCGCTGGATAAACTGGAACTGTATTTCGCCATCGGTGCATTGTCCGAGCTGGGCCTGACCCAGGGCGTTATCGCCCAAGCGCTTGGTACCAGTCGCCCCAACGTTATCGTTTACGCCAAGGTGCGCGAAAAAGCTTCGCCGCGCCTGCGCCAGTTGTTCGAAGACGGACTGATTCAGATCACCAATGCTTCCAGCGCGGTCGATCTTCCGGTCCAGTCGCAGGATGAAATGGCCGACTTCATTCGCCAATACGGTGCCGGGTGGGGCCGTGGCCCGCAGTTTAACGAGCTGTACGCCGCTGCCGCCGAAGGTCAGATTGCCGCCCTTGTGCCGCCGCAGGTAGGTGGGCCGCAACCCAGCCATGCTGCCATTCTGCCACTCCCCAGCATTCCCGCCGCCACACTGGCATCCGCTCCGGTGCAGGGTGCCCAACTGGTAGCGCCTCCCGGTTCACTCTCTCCCACACTGGCAACCGCGCTTAAAAAGCGACAGGAGGCACTGGAAACCGCACTGCGCGACAGCGAGATCTGGGCCCGTCAGCGTGAGGCGACCATTACCAGCCAAACCAGCCAGATTCATGATCTGCGTCAACAGGTTGAGAGTTATAAACGCGAACTTGAAGCGCAAACTCTGCTGCAACATGGCGATGCGGCGACCATGGCCAATTATATGAAGGAACTCAAAGCCTTCTATGCGGTGCAGGAGCGTTTGGCCAGTGCCATCCACCAACTGGAAAAGACCCACACCGCGGTGCGCAGCCTGAACCTAACCCACCGTCAAACGGTTGAATTGGAACAGTTGTTGGAGAAAGTTGCCTCTCTGCAAACGGCTCTGCGCGTGCAACTGGTAAAATCCCCCACCCCCACACCCGAAAATACGCGCTAACCCTTGCATAATGCGTACACCTGCACCATTTTGGAACTATATGGAATGGAAACGTATTTCCGGGCGATCGGGTAAGGCCGTTGGAGCGGCTGTTTTGGCATTGCAAATCTGTGTTGGCAGCGTTTATGCGCAATTCGATGGAACCGGCGGCATTCCCGCGGCTGACCTGTATCTATCACCTCTGCCGGAAACAGGTCTTCGTGTTCCGCCGAGTGGAGCTATCAATATTACCCCAGCTTTAAATCCCGAAGAAGCGATGGGTGATCGAACTCCTGTTATGACCGGTGAAGCCGCAAAGGTAGGAGACGTGACGAATACGCTTGGTTGCGCTGGTATCGGTCAGGGTGAGTTTACCAGCGGTTTGTACAATATGCCGGAGACCTATCTGAAATTCCAGCAGGATGTGAACTCGACCCTCTCGAAGAACTTGCTCTCCCTCAACTTCGTCATGCCGCAAACCTCGGCGCTGTTTGAGCAGTTGAACAATATCGGTAACCAGCGTTATGACCAGTTCCAGCGCGCCTGTAACGTCACTCAGCTTCAGCAGGATGCCAAACAGACCTACATGCAGGCCTGTGTGGAAAAGCTGACGCCTGAGCGCAAAAAGCTGATCGAAGAAGACAATAACAAACGTCCTCAAAATGCGCGGATTCCCGAGGCACAGATCGGCCCGATGGCCTATGCCCAGGCGTGGGAAGTCTGTGGCAACCAGTACACGAGTAATACAACGGCATTGGACGTACGCAATACCAAGCTTACGGATTTCTATACAAAAACACGTGAACTGGAACGTGTGAACGATGCTGTTGCACCGCTGCTGTGCCAACTGACCAACTCTCAGAAGGCGTCCGATGATATTGCTGGCTGCTGGAGTCAATTCCTGATTCCGCAAGTCCGCATCTGTCTTGGGAATGATCTGGAAGGCGGCTGCACCGATGGTAACTATGGCGTTAAAGAGCCGATTATCACGATGCAGCGTCTATTCGATACCATGCGCTTTGTTATGGAAGATGAAGTGATCGCACGTCGCGTTATCAGTTTTACCACCCAGTTGGATCAAAAAAATATAGGACCCTCTGCACGTCGCCTTGCAGCGGCAGAGGCCTCGCTGGCAATGAGCACAGCTACATTGTTCCGCGGTGTGAGTGGCACGACATCGACGGGTTCAGATATTCCCTCCATGCCTCTTAATACAGTGCAGGATTATCAGCTTGGCTACCTCAGTTGTAAACAGAATGATATTCTTATTCCTTTGAAGGAATATCAGAACCGCATTAAAGAAAAAGCCGGATCGGGTGTCGAAATTAAGGATATAGAAGAGCTTTTAGAACCCGCCTACGAACAGGTGGTAAAGAGGATGAAGCTGCCCAGTATGTCGGGTAAGAACAGTGGTGCAGCGGGCGCAGAATCGGGTGGTGGTGATGTTAATGATGAAAAGGATGTGAAGGCGGTAGGTGCTCTTCTCAAAACGGCTATTGGTTGTACGGCCAACCAGTCCATTCCGATTTTTGACCCGAATATCACTGCGGCTCTTCAAACCCAATGCAGTGCGCAAGACCGCTCCGCTTTCTATACCATGGCCGGTTACGATGTCGCCTTAACTGCTACGCGCGATGTCTACCGCTACACAGGCCTCAAGCTGAAGCAGGTCTATGCCCGCCTGCTGACGGAAGCGATGGTACCGGTCTCTGATACGACGAATACATCTGTCAGCCCGACCCTTAGCCCGGAACTGAACGCCAAGTTCGCCACGGTCGTGAAGGATGTCATGATTCCGTACGTGGATGCCCAAATCCAGCGTCTGGATGAACTGAACACCACGCGCGGTGTCTTTGGTCAGCGTGTCCGGGAAATTTATAACAATAAGAGTGGATGTATGTCGCAGCCTGCAGGGTTCGTTCTGCCAAATGGCAGACCCGCGACATTTCGTCCGTAGGCGCGCAAGCCGCTCGTTCTTTCACCAACTTGTTTCCCTGCAACACCGGATAACAGCTGACACTCTGTAAAAACGCGGGCATTATCGGCCCAAGGTGTAACAGGGGAACAATAAGTCGTGTCCGATATGCAGCATGTGATGGCGGGGGAGGGGCCGCAGATACTTCCGGTTCTCGCCGGCTGCTGGGATCTACGCCTAGGCTATCACCCGTCCCTGAAACAGCAATTGCCGATGCTGGCCGACCTTCCGGTGTTGGAATCGGTTGAGGCGCAGCAGTTGGCAGAGCTGGAGCTTCCCGTCGCGCTTGCAACCACCGGTCACCACCTGATGAAGGATGCGGCTCTGCTTGCCGCTGCCATGCCGCAGGGGGGTATGGTCGAAGCGGCGGATGTCTATCCGTTGGCGCCGGTCTTTGTGCGCGACCTCTGCGGTCGTCCCATCCATACCGGTCTTGTTCCGCTGCCTGCCGCACCGTCGGTACCCCTCTTTCCTACAGGTTGCCGTCATGTCCCGAAGGATCATCCGGCCTATGCGCATCTCGAAAGCCTGATCTGGCAGACGCTGCGCCGTATCGAATGCGCGCCGGTGCGTCCCGATGCCGCAGGGCTTGCAGGGCAGCCTGAACTGAGTTTGCGGGCCGCCATTGCCCAACCGCAAGCGTATGCTTTCAAGCTTCGCCCGGACACGTTTTACGCCGATGGCTGGCGCTTGCCGGTGGTGCCGCGCGTGTTTGCCGTGCCGGTGCAGCCGGTGCAGGCGCAGGCAGCGGCCGACGAACTTCTGGCGCGCTGGCAGCAGCGTCCGGAAGGGCAGGATTACGAAGCCTTTTACGACGCCAACAATGGTGAGATCTGGTTTGAAGAGCTGTTCGAGCGCGGCTGTACGGTGATCCCGACCCTGGAGGCCTACAATGGCCGCTATCATATCGGGGCCGATTACGTGGCGACGGCGGTCGATCCGGGCCGCGCTCTGCCGGGGTTGCATGAGGTTGTCGGGCGTGAGCCGTCGGAATATGCCGCAGGTACGATTCTTGAAGTCAAAGCCCCGGGCTGGGTGACGGCGACCACGGTGCACAAGGCGCAGGTGGTTGTGAGTGATGGCAGTGCATTCGTTGCAGCCGATGCCCCGCTGCCGCAGTTGCCAGACTTGGCGCTGCCGCACGCGCGGGTGGGGGGCAAGGTGGGCGATGTCTGGCTGCCGACACATCCCGAACACTTTGCCGAACCGGCCTTGTACGACTGGAACGAGATGGGGCATTTTGTCCAGATCTCAGGCCCGCTCTGGGATCCTCTCCATTATGTTTATACCAGCACGGCACCGCTTCTGCGGGCGCTGCGCAAACCGCACCCGGTGGTGGCAGGCGCCTATGTGCTGCCGGAATCCGTCAAGCTGCGCTTCCATCCGCTGGCGCAACTGACGTGGTACGACGCCTACAACGAGCGGACCGCCCAGCAGCGCATGCAGGATCCGGCCCACCCCTTGTACGGCAGTGCCATCGACATGGTGCCGCTGATGCGCGAAGTGGCGCCCGCCGGGTATCACCGTCTGCCGTGGGGGTTGGAATATGAATTGGACCCAGCCCATCTGCCAGCGCTGCATCCGCGTCATCGTGCGGTGGTCTATCCAGAAGTTTTGGCTGGTCGTCGCATGGGTATTGCCACATTAAGCGATGCCGACAGCTACCGTACGCACGACACGGTGGTAACCGAAGCGATGCGGGATGTATTGGCGCATGCGTGTACGGCTCCGTTTGAGGAAGCTGTTTGCGACATCCATGCCACACTGCTTCCTGCCGAATTGCTGGCGCAGCCGGAACCGCACATGCGGGCCGTGCCGGTCTGGTTGCCTGAAATTTCAGCCAGCCATCTCGCGGTAAATATCAAGAGAATTTTCGCAGCACGGCGCTATCGGCAGGCGGTACAAGAGCAGTCGGTCCGCTGGGGACAGTCTGGTTTTCCGGCGGCCTTCTACCAATTCCGAGAGTCAGCGCTGGCTTGGCGCCGCTTGCGTTACCGCCTGTTTGGCAAGTATGCCTCGGTCTGGCAGCAGGCTGCGGCAGAAGGTTTGGATCTTACCGCGGCTGAACTTCTGGTGCCGGAGTCCGATCCGGTGCGTCATGCGCAGGTGCAGCACGCGCGTGCCAGCGGGCTGGGAGTGGTTGCAGAGGTGCCTCTCCAGAGGGCGGATGGTTTGCCTTCCTCTGCGGCACAGGGTAAGCTCACGCAAGCTGAGCGGCCTAAGCCCCCACGGGCGCTGGACAAGGCCTCGCACAAGGTGCGGCAGGGTCGCGCGCAAACCGATAACAACGGCATGGAATAACCGAAGATGGCGTCCGAAAACTCACCCGATTACATCGCCCGTCCGGGCGCCGGTGGCAAGCCGGAAGGTGGCACGTCGCAAGCCTCTGACGCACTGCAGCGTTTCCGCGCATTGCCGCCCAAGCTGCAGGGTGCCATTCTCATCGGTGCGCTGATTCTGGTGTTCTACGTCATTTCCACCCTGCGCGGCGGCGGTGCGTCTACGCAGCGCAGCGTTGTCAATCTGGGGCAGACCAATAACCGCACCGGCCAGGTCAGTGCGACTTTCACAGGTATCGAAACCGACCGTCCGGCCGTGATGCAGGCGGTGTTCGAGCAGAACCGTCGTGATATGGCCGAACTGCGTTCCAAGATCGAAAGCGATTTCAGCATCCGCGACAAAGCCCTGCAGGATGCTATCACCCAAAACCAGGAACTGCAGCGCCAAATGCAGCAGATGATGGGCGACTTTACCACCGAGCTGAAGAGCATTCAGGTGGAGCGCGCCCGCGATAACGAGCGTCTGGCTCAACTGGCCGACCAGCAACGCCAGTTGGAACTGAATGCGCCGGTCAACGGCGTTGGTCAGGTCGGCGGCATTACGCCGCAGCGCCGTGCCATCCAGCAGGTTGTGCTGGGCGGCGGTGGCGGTGGTGTGATGGGAGCTGTCCGCGCCCCTTTCGCGCAGGCGGGGACGGGCTCTAACAAGTCGGACTCAGCGGGTCAGGCTGTCCGTAACCCCGCTGAAAAGGCGGCGGAAGAGCGCTTACCATTCATTCCGCCGCTGGGCTTTGTCCGTGCAACCATGCTGAACGGTGTTGATGCGCTGGTCGGTGGAACCACGACACCAGCTCTGGCCCGCCTGTCGGGAACCTACAAAACCGCCATGAACAGCACGATCTCGCTGGATGGCTGTATCGCCATGGTCGAATTTACCGGTAATATTTCCACCGAGCGCGCCACGGGTAAGCCGGTCCGCATGACGTGTGTCTACCCAGACGGCGGCGCCGCGACCTACAGTCTCTCTGGGTACGCGGTCGATGCCGAGGACGGTATTATTGGAATTCCCGGCGTTCTATATGAAGGCGACCCGAGCCGTATCGCGGCCGCCATGCTGGCCGAGTTTGCCGCCGGTGTCGCCGGTATCGTGGAAGACAACACCGGCAACAGCGTCACCCGCGTGAATACCGATGGTACAACGTCTACGTTCGAACTGCCGAGCAGTGCTGACTGGGCCGAGCAGATTGTCGGCGGGTCCGGCAAGGTGATGGGTTCGCTGCGTGATTATCTCCAGAAACGTGCCGACCGCGTTCAGTCGTTCATCCGTCTGGATGCCACGCGCGAAATCAATCTGGTGATCCTGAACGGTACCGAACTGCGCAAGTCCGGCGAAGTCTGGAGCGCGCTGTTCGACGGCAATACCGACAGCGGCCTGCCGCAATCCAATTTACCCGCCGAGACATCCGGCGCAACGCAATAAGGGGGAAGACAGATCATGAAAACCTACCGTCTACCTGTAGCACTTCTGGGTGTGGTCGCCATGCTGGGCGGCTGTAAGTACTATGGCAGCGCCCTTCCGCCGGAGTACCCGATGAGCATGGAAGATGCCCTGACCTCGGCCAACGACCAGCGCGCCAGCGCCGGCGGCAGCCAGCGTCCGGTGGTGCGTAATCCTACCCGCCCGCGCGTCGAGCGCCCAAGCTACCTGCCGGAAAAGGAACTGGCACTTGTCAGCCCGCCCAAAACCCTGCTGGTCTGGACCTACCCGCACGTCACCGACGATAATACGCGCGTGTTCGGTAACTGGAGCACCATCTTCCTGACCGACCGCTACGAATGGGCCCGCCCGAGCAACGAACTGCCGAGCAACGAAGACGATGCTGGCACCGCAGCCGGTCGTCCGTCGCTGGGCATGGCGCCGCAGAACGGCGCGGCCGCCCCCACGCCCTAAACGCGTGTAAGGCAACTGGCACACAAACAAGAATATCGGCAAGAATAACGGCACACCACGTATGGACCACAAAAATACCTATACGCCGCCCCGCCCGGACCAGCTGGCCGAGCAACTGCCGTATTTCGAGTTTAATGAGGATGAGTCCTCGCAGTTCTACCGCTTCCACCTGCTGAAGGATGGTGGTTTGGGCATCTGCTGGAAATGCCCGGTTCCTGCAAGTTATTCGTACGATGACGGCTACGGCTCCACGACCAACGAATTCCGCACGTTCCTCGAAAGCATACCGACCGATTACGAAGCACAGATTTCGATCCTGTCGCACAACAACCTCGTCAAACCGCTGCAGAACTATCTGGAAGCCACCCCGAATCTGGAGCGTGCCCGTCTGCTGCGCCAGTCGCGCGCCGAAAAGATCCGCGACTCCGGCCATCGGGGCTATGCCACATCCGAGCGCGGGTTTACCCGTCTGCGTGAATCGTACATGGTCATCAGCCTGCGTTGCCCGGAAACCGTTGAACGCTATGGTCTTCTCAAGGGCGCGATCGAAATGACCTATCAGGCCCTGGCGTTGATTGTCGTCTCGCTGGGTCTGGATCTCAGCAAATTGGCCGGTCGTTTTGTCAAAGATCTGGTCAAGACGGCTATGGTGGAATTCCGCGAAGCCGTGCTGGCGGCCGAAAGTACCCTCAACGGCATGTTCGAAATCCACCGCATGTCGCTGGAAGAACTGAAGGAGCACTACTGGCAGGCCTACGCCCCCAGCTACAAAGACCCTGCCCAGCGCATCGTGGTCGATCCCTTGATGCCCTTCGACCAGCAGATTTTCCCGCTGCCGATCGAGAACGGTTTCGATATCATTAAAGTCGGCGAAGACTATCACGGGACCATCATGCTCGCCATGATGCCCGACAGCGTGATCGCCGATTATCTCGGTATTATTCGTCGCACGCTGAATTCGCAGACCACGTTCTTCTGCAACCTGACCTCCGTCAACCAGACCGCCGAAAAGGTGAAGCTGACGCTTGGTGCCGCCATGCGGAAACGCGTCGCCAGTGCGTTCAACAAAGAGGAAGCCGAGCTGTACGCGCAGGAAGCCTCGGAAGTGAAGACGCGCCTTTATAGCGGCCGCAAGATCGTGCGCGCCATGGTGGGCGTGATGATCCACGGCAAATCGCGCGAGGAAGTGGAAGACAACCTGTTGCGTATTGCGTCGCAGTTCAAAAAACTGTCGGTGGTGCCGGATATCGAAAAGACCATGGGGCTGCAGGCGTTTGCCTATAGCTGGCCGTTAACCTGGCGGAACAGGTTCTCGGCACCGTTTGCCCGTACCCGCCGCGTGATGAGCGACGATATCACCGATCTGATGCCCTTCCACGGGCACTGGGGCGGGCACGGTCGTCCGTACACGCGCTTCGAAAAACAGACGCCGCAAGCTCTTTACGTCAACCGCGACGGCGAAATTTCCTTCTTCGACCACACCAGCGGCGACTTCATGAACTGGCACTATGCCATTACCGGGACCTCCGGTTCCGGTAAGAGCTTTGCCGTGACCGACCTCGTGCTCCAGCTGTTCAGCGCGGGGATCGAGAAGCAGTATCTGATGACCATCAAGGACGACTACGACCGCTTTGCCGAGACCATGGGCAAGCTGATCATCATCGACCTCGACCGCAAGGATGTCTGTATCAATCCCTTCACCGGTGAGATTTCCAAACACCGCCTGCAGCAGTGGACCACCACGGTAGAGCTGATGATCGCCAAGGGCGACTACGAGGTGACGCGTGTCGAGCAGCGCCTGATCGAGCAGGTCGTGCAATATGCCTACGATATCGTGCCGCCGGACGATGTACTGCGTCCCACCTGGATCCAGCAGGCCTATCTTAAATTCCCGTATTCCGATGAAGAAAGCCGTCAGGCCGGTATGAGCATGGCGCGTGAAATCGGTTCGTACTGCGAAAACGGTATTTACGGCCACCTCTTCGATGGCCGCCCGAGCTTCAGCGAACAGGACAAGCTGGTCGTTTTCAACCTGCAGAACGTGCTGAATGAGAAGATCTCCGACGTGATCATCAATGCGGTGTTCACCATGATCGACAACGTGATGTACCTCGGTAACCGCGGCGAGAAGAAGCACCTGCTGTGCGACGAGATGGTGAGCATGATCTCCTCTAAAGGCGGTGCTGCCGTGGCCAACCAGCTCAAGCGCGCATTCCGTACCTACCGCTCGCTGAACTGCATGTGCGGCATTTCCTCCCAGAACGAGGAAGACCTGACTACTGAGGTCGGGCAGGCCATCATCGGTAACATTACCAAACGTCTTATTCTCAAACCGCGTCGCGAAATGATCCCGATGCTGATGGAATCGCTGGGTCTGCGCGCAGAACGCCACCAGAGCAATATCGCCAGCTTGGAAACGCGTCCCGGGTTCTATTCGGAGTTCTACCTCATGTCGCCGCACGGTGAAGTGGTCTGCCGCCTGATTCCCGACAAGCTCACCTACGCCTTGGCGACCACCACGCCGGACGATGTTGCCGAGATGCGCCGTATCAAGGAAGAGACCGGCTGCGACTGGTGGCAAGCCACGGTGACCTTCGCCGAACGCTTCCCGCACGGCGTGCGCGCGGCCCGTTCTGCCAGCAAGGCGCGCGGCGTTTAACGCATATAGCGGACGGTGAGAGAGCCATTTGCAAAACGCAACGCAACGAAAATGGCCAAAAGTCCACATCCCTGCCACCAATCGCACCACTTGCACTAGTATCTGTGCCAAAGCCCCGCTAGATTAGGCTGAGCAAGAGTAAAAACATGGCCCTACGACGCAAGCTTCCTTCGCGCATGACGACCGACACACCGTCGGAAAGCGAAGCTACGCCTAAGGTTTCGGCTCCTAAGCCTGCCACACCTGCTCCCGCACCGGTAGAATCCCCCGCTCCGCAGGAACCTGTTACCGCCGCTGCGCCAACCTACGATCCCTTTGCCGCCGCCGCGGCCGAAGCCTTTGGAACCGTTGAAGCTGCTCCCAAGCCGCGTGTACTGGAAGACAGTTTTAGTGTACCTGCTGCAAATGCCGAGCATATAGCAGAGCCGGTTGCTGTGCAGCCTGTAGCTGAGCCCGCGACCGAAGCCTTTACCGCCCCTGCCTGGCAACAACCGGCCGAAAGCTTCTCGGCTCCGGCGTGGGATGCGCCGGTGGACGTGACAACGCCTGAACCTGCCTACAGTGCACCGGCCTGGGACGCACCTGCTGCTGTCGAAGTGGAAGTCGCCGCTCCAGCTGTCATCGAGATTCACCCAGAAGCCCAACCGGTCATCCAACCTGAACCGGTATTCAGCGCACCCGCCTGGGATCAGCCTGTGGTCGTGACGCCTGCCGACACCGTTGCCGAACCGATGGCTGAAGGGCCTGCAAACACCTGGGAAGCCGAAGCGCCTGCCGCCCTGATCGTGACGGACTTCCTCCCGCACGAAGAGACTGTCGCTGCGCCCGAAACGACGGTGTCCTCCTTCCCTGAAATCGCAACCGATCTGCCGCAGGCCGTTGGTATTGCTGCCGTTGCCGAAAGCGAAGCCGAGGCCTCTACCGACGCCGCAGGTGAAACCGCACAGGGACCGACCAACTTTTCCTTCGAACCGTCGCGTCCGGATAATAGCCGTATTAAGCGCCGTATCCGCGAAAAGCGCGCCCGCGATTTTTCCGCGATGGGAGCTTCCGAAGACGCGCGTCCCCGCAACCACGCCGTGACCGATGCCTTTGCCCCCACTGTACCGGTCGACACCCGTCCGATCGACCAGGTCGACGATGCCCTAATTGAATCCGGTGTGATTGCACCGCGCCCCGGCGACAGTCTGACCAGTCACCTGCCGACCGGTGTCGCTGAAAGCACCCAGCGTTTTGAGCCGGAACCGCAATCGGCGCCGTTTATGGCGTCTCCGCAGCCCGAACCTATCGTGGAGCCGGTGGCAGAACCGGTCGTTGAAGTGGCACCTGTAAGTCTGCCGGAACCTGTCCGTGAGCCAGCTCCGCAGCCGCAGACCGCACCAGAATTACCACCGGAACCGCAACCGTTGCCGCAGCCTTCGGTGCCCGAATTTGTGCCCGCCGCGACCATGCTGCCGCCGGAGTCCGAGATCCGTACCCCGTCCTTCAATCTGTCCAATACGGCGGCGTCGCCCTCGGCCGAAGCTTTGCCTGCCCCGCAGTCCGACCTGCCGTGGGTGCAATCCCAACCGGCTGCCGAGTGGGATATCGGTGGTACAGCCGCGAATGACTGGGGCCAGCATGCGCCGGAAACCGCGTCCGAACCGGCCGTGCATATGCCGCCGCAGGCCGACCTTTACAAACCGATGACCGGACGTCCGGCCTCGGTGCCGCCGCAAATTCCAGGGGGTATTCCCACACCGTCCGCTTCTGCCAGCCTGACTCCGGAGCTGCCGGGCCAGCGTCGTAAAGCGCAGGGCACGCCGTGGGCCTTGGTGGCTGTCGGTGCGGTCGTGGTTCTTGCGGCAGGCGGCTATATGCTGACCAGCGGTAAGAAGGGTGCCAGTGCCCAGTTGGCCAGTATCACCAACCGTACCGCCACCGGTAACGAGCAGCAGCCGCTGCTGCCCCCGCCCGATGGTACGGGCGCCACCGGCAGCTTCATGGCGGCCAGCCCCAGCCCGGCGACCGACCCCAGCGGCAGCGCCATGGTCTCGTTTGCCGATGTATCGCCCGACGAGGCCAACCAACCGATCGTGGCTGACGGCAACGAAGAGATGCCCAAGGGCTTCATCGCGCAATTCCAAAGCGAAGTGGAAAAGGCCCGTAACCTGAAGGACAGCGGTGCCGCCGTGGCCGAAGTGCCATCCGGTATCACCTCTGCCACCGCACCTGCCGCCGCAGCCGGTACCGGTTACACGCAGGATGAATTGAAGAAAGAGCTGGAAGCTTACCGTACCGCTCTGGCATCCAGCGCCAACCCTGCCGAGCTCAAGCCGGGCAGCTTCGATGCCAGCCGCACCGGTGGCCAGACCGATGCTGAAATGGCGTCTGGCTCATTGCTGCCGCCGCCAGCCGCATTGCCGCCGGCCGAGCTTTACACCAACAACCCGAAGAACCTGCCTGTCGTCGCCGAGCCGGTTACCAATGCACCGGAACGCGTCCGCACGCTGGCCGACTTCCCGGATGTGGATGCCTACATGCCGGAGCGTGAAAAGGTCGAAATTCCGGCGAACCTCAAGCCCAAGCTGGCCGCGACAGACTTCCCCGCCCTGGAAGTGCTGAGCTATGTCCCGAACCAGGGTGTGGTTGCCTTTGCCGATGGCCGTGAAGGCGTGCTGTTGATAGGCGAAAGCATCAATGGCTGGGAGCTGGTAGCCGTCAATGCCGATACCGCCGAATTCAAGGCTGGCCAGAAGAGCTATCAGGTCACGTCGCAGAATTAAGCAACGTGGCGAGGCCGCAGAAACGCTTGCGCCTGACAAAAACCCGTCTTAAACTTTCCGTCATACGTTTCCCGAAACACCGAAAGGCAGAGCCATGAATATCGTCGACATCCAAACCATCCGCAAAATAGGTGAAGAATTCGGCTGGACCGAGCGCCAGCTGGAACTGGCGTTGGCCAATGCCATCCGCCTGTCGTATGTCGACCGCGGCATGTTGGTGGAAGTGGACGTCAACCTGGAGTTGGCAGCCATCACCGTGCGCCGCCGCAGCGGCTTTGGCGAACACGGTGTCTGGATCGACATCAACAACCCGATTCTCCCCAGCACCAAGCAGCTCATCGGCACCATGGAACTGATGCAGTGGGGCGATGGCGCACCGGGGCGCATCCTGGAGGCCGAAGTGGCTGGCTACCGCGATGGTGGCATTATCTACCGCGTACCGGACGACAAGTTCGTCTACATCCCGGAGAACCTGATTTCGGTGATGGACTTCCATGAAAAACCGACCGTCGGCAGCAAGCAGGTCATCACCATGTGCGCTTCCGTGGACCCTGTCTCGAAGATGCGTGTCGCGACCCGCCGCGGGAAAGAATTTGTCGCCGCCGTGACCGAAGAGTATTACCCGGACTGTATTTCCGGCATCTGGATGGGGGCTTCCAACTCATGGGCCGTCATCCGCATGAAACCGGAACATATGTCGGCCTGGCTGGAAAAGGATGGTATTAACGTCAAACACCTGCAACAGGTGCTCGGCCTGCGCCGCATCACGCTTATTCCAGACGGCAAGGGCGAAAGCGAACAGGAAAAACGCGACAACGAGCTCAAGCACTTCATCAACAACGCCTGGAAGGCCTGCAAGATCGCGCAATTGGACGAGAAGAAGATCGTGCTCCACCTGCCGCTGGAAGCCCCGGATGCCCGCAAACTCCGCACCTTCCAGAGTATGCTGCAGAAGATCGCCCCCGAGCGCGAGCAAGTCATTCTCTAATCCACCGGCATCTGCCGAAACTTGAGGCACGCCGAAGCCGAAATTCTGTGCTAAACAAAGCGTATGAACGAAGCCACGCCGTCGCCAGCGCCTCTGAATATCTGGGTTATCTGCCAGTATTACCGCCCGGAGCCGGGCGCGCCCTCCACGCGTCTGTCCGGCATGGCCAAAAGCTGGCAGGAGATGGGTGCCAATCCGGTCATTCTCACCGGTATTCCCAACCATCCGGACGGTGTTCTGAAGCCGGACTATGTGGGCAAAGACCCGTACATGGTAGAAACCATCGATGGCATCAAGGTTGCCCGCCATTGGCTGTATGTAGCGCCCAACAAAGGCAAGCTGCCGCGTATGCTCAATATGTGCACCTTTGCCTGGTCGGTTCTGAAGAAGAACTGGGGGAACCCCGCTCACCGTGGTCTACCGAAGCCGGATGTGATTATCGCAAGTTCCCCCAGCTTTTTCTGCGTTTTTTCCGCGTGGATGCTGGCGCGTCACCATAAGGCCAAATTCATTTTCGAGGTCCGCGACCTCTGGCCTGCCATCTTCCTGCAAATGGGCATCCTGCGCCCGGGCTTCATTTACGACACGTTGGAGAAGATGGAGATGTTCCTCTACCGCCGTGCAGATGCGATCGTGGCCGTCACCCGCAGCTTCGTGCGCCAGATCATCGCGCGCGGCATCAAACCGGAGAAGCTCTATGTCGTGTTTAACGGTGTGTCGGATGCCGACTACGTGCAGGCCGCCCGCCCGCGCGAGACCGGTGCCACCACGCAGTTGCGTGCGCAGTTAGGCATCAGCCCGCTCACCAAGGTTGTGCTGTACATCGGTAACCATGGCGAGGCGCAGGCCTTGAGCCAGGTGGTGGATGCCGCCCGTCTGATGGTCAAACGCACTGACACGACCTTCCTGTTTGTGGGGCAGGGGGCCGATAAGGCTAAGCTGCAGGAGTACGCCCGTGGTGTGCCCAACGTGCAGTTTCTGCCGCCGGTCGGCCCGGCCGATGTCTGGCCCTATTACTGCATGGCTGATATCAACCTCGTCTGCCTCAAGAACATTCCCGATTTCGAAATGTTTATCCCGAGCAAGATGTTCGAGATCATGGCCTCCGGCAGTTGTGCCGTAGCAGGTCTGCGTGGCGAAGGTGCCGAGATCATGACTGAATCTGGCTGTGCCATGGTGGTCGGTTCGGAAGAACCGGAGAAGATGGCCGAAGCCATCACGACCTTGCTGGATGACCCGGAACGCTGCGCCCAGATGGGCCGTGCCGGGCGCGCCTATGTGGCCCAGACCTTCCTGCACAGCCGTCTGGCCGCCAGCTATCTGGCGCTGATGAATCAACTGGCCGGCCGCGCAGGCCAAGCCTAAGAGAAGACATGACTATGATGAATCTGTCGCTGGTGGCTCCCTCTGTCTTGCCGCTGCTGCTGGCTGCCGTAATGCTGGTGAGCTGGTTTATGGCACCTTCGACTGTTAAACTTTGCCGTCGTCTGGGCATGGTCGCTGCCGTTGTGGCGCGCTCAAGCCATAGCGTACCTACGCCGCATGGTGGTGGTTTCCTGATGCCGCTGCTGTTCATCCCGGTAGGTCTAGCGCTGACATGGGCGTGGCCGATGCCGTTCAAGGGGTACCTCACCATGCTGCTGCTGGCGGGGGCATTGGTCGCCTATGTCGGCTGGCTGGATGACCGCCACGAGTTGTCACCGCGTTTCCGTTTGGTCATTCACCTGCTGGCCGTGGCAGTCACGCTGGCCTTGTTGCCGCGCCTGTTCGACTTCATGCCGCTGTGGCTGGAAAAAGCCATCCTGATGTTCGGGTGGGCCTGGTTTGTGAACCTTTACAATTTTATGGATGGTGCCGATGGTCTGGCGTCGTCGCAAGCTGTGGCCATGGGCATCGGCCTGTCGGTGGTGGTTCCGGCGTTTGCACCGCTGGGCCTGCTGCTGGCCGCCGTGACTCTCGGTTTCATGCGCGTGAACGCACCCAAGGCCAAAGTCTTTATGGGCGATGTCGGCGCAACCTGGCTCGGCTACACACTGGCGGGTTTGTTCCTGCTGGCGGCGGTGGATGACACCGTCAACATCATCTGGCCGCTGGCAACGTTACCGCTGGTGTTTGCGGCCGACGCCACCTCCACTCTGTTCCGCCGTATCGTTACTGGCCATAAACCCTGGGAACCCCACAAGACCTTCTGGTTCCACCGCTATCTGGCGTTGGGCCGCAGCCACCTGCAACTGGTGCGTACAGTGGCTTTCATAAATCTAAGTTTGCTGGCGCTGGCGTTCGCTTTCCATAAGCTGGGCCATCCCGGCTGGGGTTTTGTGGTGGGGGTGCTGGAAATCTGTGCCATTGCATGGTATATCCGCCACCGAGAAAAGGCCCGCCCGTCGAAGGTGGCCTAAACCCGTAAGTGATGAGTGAAAGAGACTCCAACCCATGTCTACCCCACGTAAAGTCACCAAAGCCATTATTCCCGCCGCCGGCCTTGGTACCCGCTTCCTCCCCGCCACCAAGGCGATGCCGAAGGAAATGCTGACCGTTGTCAACAAGCCGATCATCCAGTACGCGATCGAAGAAGCGTACGAGGCCGGTATCCGTGAGTTCATCATCATCACCGGTCGTGGCAAGGCGGCGATGGAAAACCACTTTGATTACCCCTATGAACTGGCCGACACCCTCCTGAAGAAAGGTAAAATGGCTGAACTCGAGATGGTGAAGAGCACGCTGCCATCTGATGCCCGCCTGTACTACACCCGTCAGGGCGAACCGCTGGGCTTGGGTCATGCCGTCTGGTGTGGTCACACTATCACCGGCGATGATCCTTTTGCCGTGCTGCTGCCGGATGACGTAGTCTGCCGGGGCAAAAGCAATGGTCTGGCGGAAATGATCAAAATGTACGAAGAAACCGGCAAGAGCGTCGTGATGTGCGAGGAAGTGCCGGAAGACCGCGTCAGCAACTACGGTATCCTCAAGCTGGCCGAAGCGGCCAACGGTACCCGTCTGTCGGTGAACGGCTTTGTCGAAAAGCCGAAAGCAGAAGAGGCTCCCAGCCGTTACGGTGTGGTCGGTCGCTATGTGCTCAGCCCCGCTCACATGGGTGTGCTGCAGCACGTCAAGCCGGGCAAGGGCGGAGAAATCCAACTGACCGACGCCATGGCCGAGATTGCCGCCACCGAAGGTTACAACGGGTACGTGTCCACCAATCGCCGCTTCGACTGCGGTGATAAGGTCGGCTTCCAAATGGCCAACCTGTACTTTGCGATGAAGGATCCTTACATCGCCGAGCGCCTGCAGCCGTTCCTGAACGAAATGGCGACCGAAGCCGCGACGGTCTGCAAGGTCTAACCATGACCGCTGCCGGCGCCACCTCAGCCCGCCGCACCGTGTTCATCACCGGTGTTGCGGGCTTTATCGGGGCGGCACTGGCAGGCCGTATGCTGACCGAAGGCTGGCATGTGGTCGGTATGGATAATCTGAACGACTATTACACGCCGGTACTGAAACAGGCGCGTCTGGATAACCTTGCCCAGCATCCGCAGGCCGCCCGATTCCAGTTTCATAAGACCGATCTGGTCGACCGTGACGCGGTGATAACCCTGCTGCTGGAAACCAAGCCGGACGTCATCGTGCATCTGGCCGCACAGGCAAGCGTACGCTACGGCTTTACCCATCAGTTGCCCTATCTGGAAGCCAACCTGATGGGCCACTTCCATATGCTGATGGCCTGCAAGGCGCTGGCCGACGCCGGGCATCCGCTCCAGCACTTCCTCTATGCCAGCAGCAGCAGCGTCTATGGTGCGAAATCCAACACGCCGAGCGCCGAAGCCCTGCGCGAAACCGACAACGTCAACCAGCCGCTCAGCCTCTATGCGGCTACCAAGGTCGCCAACGAGCTGGTTACCCACGCCTGGTGCAACCAGTTTAAACTGCGCGCCACCGGCATGCGCTTCTTCACGGTTTATGGCCCATGGGGACGCCCCGATATGGCACCGGTAATGTTCACGCGTGCATTGCTGAGCGGTGCCACGATTCCACTGTTCAATGGCGGCGACCTCTGGCGCGACTTCACCTACATAGATGACATTGTCGAGGCCATTATCCGTCTCGTTCCGGTAACACCACAGGGCGAAGTGCCGCACACCATCTACAATCTGGGCAACCAGCAGCCGGTGCAGGTTGGCGCCTTCGTGACGACGTTGGCCGATGTTCTGGGGCAGCAGGCCAATATCGACGCGCGCGAATGGCCACCCACAGAAGTTTACAAAACCCATGCCGACACCACCCGTCTGCATGCGGCCGTGGGCTGGGCGCCGTCCACGCCGTTGGCCACCGGACTGCAACGTCTGGCCGACTGGTACCGTACCACCGAGCATAGCCTGTTTACGGAGTAGGCCCCATGCCTGCGCTCCCGATGTCCTCTTCCTTACCCCCTAAGGCTAAGCCAGACGCGATACGCGCCATTTTTACTGCCTTCCGGTCTCTGTCTGAATCACCGCGCACCGAACTGCTCTATAACAACGGCTATCAGCTTCTGGTGGCGGTCGTATTGTCGGCTCAGGCCACCGACAAAGGCGTCAACAAGGCGACCGCACCCCTCTTTGCACACGTCCATACTCCCGCCGAGATGGTGCAACTGGGTGAAGAGGGTCTGACCGGCTATATCAAATCCATCGGCCTTTATCGTACCAAGGCCAAAAACGTCATCGCCCTGTCGCAGTATCTGGTCGAGCGGCATGGCGGCGAAGTGCCGGATACCATGGACGAACTGACGGCACTGCCCGGCGTGGGGCGTAAAACCGCCAACGTCGTGCTGAGTCAACTCTTCGGACATCATACCATTGCCGTGGACACCCACGTCTACCGCGTCGCCCGCCGTCTCGGTCTGTCACGTGGTTCAACGCCGGATGCAGTCGAAGCCGACCTGATGAAGGTCATTCCTGCGGAATTTTTGCAACATGCGCATCATTGGCTGATTCTCCATGGTCGCTATACCTGTCTGGCGCGTGCGCCCAAGTGTGCAGAGTGTCCGGTGGCGCAGTGGTGCCACAGTATGGATAAAACGACCCGTTAAATGATACGATAACGTATAAAAATCAATAATATGAAATAATATTGACAGCCGTGCTCGGCTTTGCGACGCTTGAGTAAGGATGACGCAGGGGGCATCATCCGGCCTTCGCAGAGCAGGCGGTCAGAGACGGAACCTCCCCCATGGTTCGGCGTTTCTCACTGGGGTAGGGCTCGCGCACGGCAATGTGCATCGGAGGCAGAGTGAAAACTCATGTGGATACTCACGGCACTCCGTCCGCGGAGCGTCGTGGGCGAAACAAAAAGGGGGTAAATCATCATGACCATCGAATACGAAGACGTTGTACGCAGTCTCACACATGCGTATTGGACGACGCTGCTGGAAAAGGACGCCGAAGCACGTGCTATCGCGGCCGAAAAAGCGCAGCTGATGGGCTTCACGCCAGAGGCCGCAAATACCATGATCAACACATTTAGTCGCAAGCCGCTGGAAGAATGGCTCGCGCACCAGTCGGGCGTGTAAGGCCGTGATCTCCCTTACATAAAGCACACGGCAAGCTGAAGGTAGAATTACCGGCCTTGCCCGTTCGACAGCTAAGGGGAAAACCGGCCAATGGCCGGTTTTATTGTGGAGGTATGCCGAGGCAGCTAGGCCTTTTTGGCGTTGCGGCGGCTCAGCATGTTAAGGCCTTCCACTAAGCCGGAGAATGCCATGGCGGCATAGATGTAACCTTTCGGCACATGCGCCCCAAAGCCTTCGGCAATCAGCGTGGTGCCGATCAGCATCAGGAACGCCAGCGCCAGCATGACGATGGTCGGGTTGCGCTCTACAAACGTGGCCAGCGGCCCGGCAGCCAAGGCCATGCTGCCCACAGCTACCACCACCGCAATCACCATCACTGGAATATGCTCGGTCATCCCGACAGCCGTAATGATGCTGTCGATGGAGAAGACGAGGTCGAGCAACAGGATCTGCCCTACAACCGCTGTAAAACCGATCGTAGCGGCTTTGGCCACCACTTTACCGGTCGCATCTGTATCAGCGGGGTCCACCTTGTGATGAATCTCTTTGGTCGCTTTCCACACCAGAAACAGGCCCCCAGCAATCAGGATCAGGTCGCGCCACGAGAAGGGCTTGCCCAGCACCTCAAACACAGGTGCGGTCAGGCCCACGATCACCGCCACGGTACACAGCAGCAGCAGACGCATCACAAGTGCTCCACCAATGCCATAGCGGCGTGCGCGGGCGCGGTGCTCGTGCGGCAATTTGTTGGTGAGAATGGAGATGAAGATCAGGTTATCGATGCCGAGCACGACCTCCATGACGATCAGGGTAACAAGGGCGACCCATACGGTGGGGTCATACGCGAGAGCAATAAGGTATTCCATAAGGATGAAGATGCCGTGAGCCGCAAAACCTGTCTATCGAAATGCGATATGTGCCTACCAACAGAAAAGCAAAAAAGCTCCCCAAAGGGAGCCTTATCTTTGCGAGCCTTAGAACTTAACGCGCATGTTGGCCACGAACATATCGATGTCCTGCAGGCTGGTGGCGCTGCGGTCGGCATCGTAGTTGCGGTACATACCGGCCAGGCTCACACCGTTACCCATGTTGTACTGGGCGCCCAGACCATAGGTCTTCAGCTTGCTGGTAGCCAGCGTGGCGCCGGTTGTGCCGTAGTGGCTGGCCTGACCGTAGTCAGCAGCAACTTCGTAAGCATCCCAGGCGTAGGACACCTTGGCGTACCACTGTTCCGGATCATGCGAGGTCGCGGTTGTCTGGCCAAGGTCGTCGGTCGTGTAGGCAAAGGTACCGGCAAAGCCGCTATCGTGCTTGGCGCTGATGGCAGCCATGTAGCGACGCTGAGCAACGTTGGTAGCCGTGCTGGTATCATCGTTGTTCAGCTTGACACCACCGGCGGCGATCAGGTCAAAACCGGCAAACTTGTTTTCAAACAGGGCGGAGGCATCCACGTCGCCACCTTGCGAGGTGCTGGCCTTGGCGGACACACTACCGAACGGCAGAGTGATCTTCGGGCTGTCGTAGCGGATGGCGTTGGCACGGTCGACGGCGCCGTTGAAGGTCATGTTAGCGATGGTGGCGCCGGAGAGGGCGTCGGCACCGTCACGGAAGTTGAGGCCACCACCGATACGGAACACGTCGGAGGTCATGATGTCGGTTACACCGGCCTTGTCCTTGGTGAAGATACCGTCGGTCGCGGTGGAGGTCTTACCGAGCACCAGACCACCGTATTGACCGGCCAGACCTACGGAGGCGTGACGCTCTTCCAGGTTGGCGTTGGTACCGGTACCGGCGTTGCTGCCAGACAGCGGGGTAGCGCTTTGGCCGGCGGTGTTGTTTTGAGTCATCAGGTTAGACGGGTTGGACTGCATTTCTGCTTCGATCAGCACGCTGGCGGTCAGACCGTTGTCCAGTTTCTGTTCGCCTTTCAGGCCGAAGCGGGTGGAGGAGTTGTCGTTGTCCACGATGGCGAAGTCGGTATTCACACCGTCATCAAAACCGACGAGGGCCTTGTTAACTTGGCCGTACATCTTCACATCCACGGCATGGGCCGGAGAGATGGAGACGAAACCTGCCAGCAGGGAAGTCGAGAAGAGAGCGATTTTACGCATGAGAACCTCAGGGGGGTTGGTTATTCTTGGTGAGACTCAGCCTACCTGCACTTGTAGGTTGTACAAGAGGGCGTGCTGCCATTCAGCGGCGCGGTGTGTTCGGGAAACATCACTGTGGCAGGAGGGGCAAAGCCGCACGGGGCGGAACTCTTCTAAGGCTTAGGCGTTAGCCAATTGTTCAACGCCGGCAAGCTGAAGAAGGGGAGGAATGCCGATATGGAGACCACAGAAAATCGCACACGTAATCCAGGAAACTTCGCCAACAATCCGCAACGGGCCGCGGCTGCGGGCCGTAAGGGCGGGCGTGTTTCGGGCGGTAACTTTGCCAATAATCCGGAACGGGCCGCCGAAGCGGGTCGCAAGGGGGGTCGTGCCTCAGGCGGGAATTTCGCCAACGACCCCAAACGGGCGGCCGAAGCGGGCCGCAAAGGCGGGCGTAGCTCGCACACCGCGCGCCGCGAGACCGAAGAGGATGTGACCACCACATCACCGAAGCGTTCGAGTTAAGGATTGCGATTACATCAGACAAAAGGGTGCAGCCGGGCACCCTTTTTCATGCGTATGCATTTGCAGAATCGCGCGAACGAAGCGCTTTACTGACGGCAGACGTAGGGGCGGCCGTTCACCATCTTGAAGGTACCGAAGGAGGCGCTGTTACACGCATCTGCCGGGCTGTCGGAGAGCTGCACGGTACTGGCCGAGACACGTCCGCTGACGGTGACCGGTGCATTGATGGCAACGCTGCCCGCCGTGTTGGCGATCACCGAAGTACTGCCAGAGACGATGCGGTCGGTGTTAGCCGTTGTACCGGAAATCAGACCATTACCGGAGGCAATAAGGGAGCCTGTGAGATAGGTTACACTGTTTACAGAACTGATGGTGGGACCGCTGCCGTTGGAGTAGGCCCAAAGCTCCACATAATCGGTACTGCCGTTCATGTAGATAAGAGAGGTGGCTTGAGATGTAACACCGGAGGCATTGCTACCCGCATAACTGTTCTGGGCGCCGTTCTTGTAAATGCCGACATAACAGCCGCCTGCTACATCGCAGGAGACGCTGCCTGTGAAGTAGTAATAACCAGCGATAGTGGGCGTAAAGCGGCCTGTACCGGTATCGAAGTTATTGTAGGTATCGAATACCTTGGTACCGAGAGCCATTTTGGTCCATGTGCTGGCCGTAATGCTCTGGGACGCACTCTTCACAGCACGGAACGCCGGAACATTGGTGGGCGAAGCCCCGCCACCGAGTGCGGACACTGATACGCCATTAATAGTGCTGAGCGAGATGTTGTTGGTGGCCAGGTTAGGGATATAGCTGGCGGCACTGCCAAGGTAACCCCACGTCGTCCCGGCGGTACTCAGGCTGATGATGCTGGTGGCGCTGTTGGTCGTAACCGCCAGTGTGCCGGAGGTCAGCCGGTCGCCTAAAGCCGCTCCATTGGCCGCGCCGCCCACAAAGTTGAAGGCGCGCCCTTCGGCATAAAGCTGGCTAATGGATTTATTCGCGCAGGCTCCCACAAAGTTGGCCTGACCGCTGACATAGGCCCCCGTCGAAGCATTGAACCACATGCCGTAGCTTGTGCCGGTGTCATCCCATGCTGGTGCATAGAGCATGCGGTTGGTGGATGTCCGCAAACCTGAGTTGTAATAGATATCGCTGCCTTGGCTGGTGCCGGTACAGACAATGGCATCCGGCCAGCCGCTGACCATGGTGGAGGTGCTTACCGTATCCTGAATGAACTTGTTCACCCACTTGGAGCCGTCATACACCAGAATACTGTTAGCTACGGGGCTGGTCAGCGTTACATCGGTCAGGCTCGACATTGCACTGACACCTGCTCCATTGCTCACCAACCCATTGCCAGAGGCAAGGAGCGACCCGGAGAAATTGGTCTGAGAGTAAGATCCGTCAAAGGTTGAACCCGACGTGTAGCCAAACAGCTCGACATAATCTGTGGTGCCATTCATGTAGATGACATCTGACGTTGTCGCGAAGATTTGAGAGGAGGAACTTGTGGCAAGGCCCGAGGTACGGGTACCTGATCCGTTTTTGAAGATACCCACGTAACACGTAGCAACGGTATTGCCGCAACTGACGTTACCTGTAATCAGATAATGGCCTGCGATCGTCGGCTGGAAACGGCTGGTGGAGGTGTTGAAGTTATTATAGGTATCGGAATCTTTCGTGCTGAACGTGATCTTTGTCCATGTGGTGGCGGGAACCCCTGTTTGGGCGGTGCTGTTTTTATGAACGCGGAACGCCGGCACATTGGTGGGCGAAGCCCCGCCACCGAGTGCTGACACCGACACGCCATTAATCGTGCTCAGCGAGATATTGTTGGTCGCCAGGTTCGGAATATAGCTGGCGGCACTGCCAAGGTAACCCCACGTTGTCCCCGCGGTACTCAGGCTGATGATGCTGGTGGCGCTGTTGGTGGTTACCGCCAGCGTGCCGCTCGTCAGGCGGTCGCCTAAAGCCCCACCAGCTTGGCCGGAGCCCCCGATAAAGTTGAAAGCTTGACCAGAGGAGTAAAGCTGGGAAATCGATTTGCTGTCACATGTACCACCTGATGTGTAAGCCGTGTTTGCGGTTTGCATCATGTAGTAAGACTGGTTTGAGTTGAAACCGATTTGCACATAGGTTGCAGTGTCGGAAGAGGACAATTGGCCTTCAACAGATCGGTACCAGTATCGTCCGGTACTGGCTTGGGGCATATAATGCGCGTAGAAAATACGTGCGTCGGTCGCTCCGCCCATCGTACATAAAATCGCGTCTGGCCAGTTGGCAACCATGGTCGTGGTGCCGGAAATCGTCGTGGTGGCACTTGGCGTGACGTTCACCCAGTTGGTACCGTTGAAGGTTAACACCTGGCCGCTGGCCGGGCTGGAAAGAGTGACATCCGCCAATGCTGAGAGGGCACTCGCACCCGTGCCGGACACGATGCCGTTGCCCGAAGCGCTGAGAATGGCACTGAAGTCGGCCACCTGGATCGTGGTGCCATCCGAATACCCCTGCATTTCCAGATAATCGGTGGTGCCGTTCATATAAACGATCTGAACGGAG
>VAFM01000010.1 GCA_005768725.1 Blastochloris viridis
GAGGCACGGAGCCTGCAAGCTTGTATGAAGGGACACGCAGTGGAGGTCTGCAAGATCAGGTACAGTGGGCGCAGCGCCTGTGAGGGCGCCACTAAGAGGGATGCGCAGTGGCTTTGGCCGTTTCCAGCCGCCGCCGCTTTGCCCCCTCTCACATACCCACCGACGGACTTTTTGTGGGCCGCACGCCAGACCGGTCTCGCGGGCCACTTTTCGCGTTCCGCAAAATTCATTTGTATGGGAAAACAAAAAAATCGACTCACGGCCACCAAACGGCGAAACCATTTTGCACGCATTCACACCTTCGTGCGACGCCTGTGGAAGCCGGGAGAGCTGTTTTTGTGCGCGCTCCAGGGTAGACGGTTGGACTTGGTCGTTTTCGGGCGCGCGCCGGATTTTCCAGCTACCCTGGAGCTCAGTCCACTTCTTCTGGGGCCAGGCCCACCTACCCTGTACCTCAGACCCGCCTACCCTACACCCCCTCCAAATTCAAACGGCCGCCACGGCTCGGGGAGAGGCGTCAGCGAGGCATGCCCTGTACCGTTATGATCGTCTCGTCGAGACGCGTCGATTGGTGGCCCCCAATTGGCGGTTGGGGCCACGGCTGGCGAGATGCACGTGTCGGGTCGACTTTTTCAGAAATTCAACTGACGATTGCTTGAGTTGGTCAAGCCAACTCTGTGAGGAAGAGGATTTTCCAGATTTTCCCACCTACCCTGGAGCAAAATTCACCTACCCTAGACCAAAATCGACCTACCCTGGAGCAAAATCGACTTACCCTGTACCAAAATCCACCTACCCTATACCAGAATTTCTTTTTCACCAAGCCAGACCCAGCTACCCTGGTCCAAATCGACTTACCCTGGAGCAAAATCCAGCTACCCTGTACCAGAAAGTTTTTTTTTTACCAAGTTCAACCGCCTACCCTACACCACCTGATCAGCTCCAGGGTAGGTGAATTTTCAGCTACCCTATACCTGCTGACTCAGCTCAAGGACGGCCGTCAAATTAACGGTACCTCTGTAGAGACCCTGTAGGGACCCTGGAGAGGCCATGAAAAAAAAAAATCTCTCTCCAAAGAAAAGCACAGCGCCACCGCGCGCGTTAACAACTTTTTTCATTTTACCTACCCTGCACTTCTGGGCGGACCCCTGCCCGGCCAGATCTCCTCCTCACGTACCCACCGACGGACTTTCTGTGAGATGCACGCCAGACCGGGCTCGCGGGCCACTTTTCGCGTTCCGCAAAATTCATTTGTATGGGAAAACAAAAAAAATCGACTCACGGCCACCAAACGGCTAAACCATTTTGCACGCGTTTTTGACATGCGGGCTCATATGAAGCGCCTCGACGAGACGAGTCGAATGGTGGTGTTCCCAGTTCCGTACGACGCCTGTGGAAGGCAGGAGAGGCGATTTTGTGCGCGCTCCAGGGTAGGCAGCTCTTGACTTACCCTGTAGCACCAGATCAGGTACAGGGTAGGCAACTTTTCAGCTACCCTAGACCAAATCACACAGCTGCGCGCCAGCCCAGAGGGAGCTCCAGGGTAGCCAGCTTTTCACCTACCCTATACCACCCAGAATCTGCTACAGGGCAGGCAACTTTTCACTTACCCTGGAGTGTTACCCTAGACTCCTACCCTACACCTGTCAGAGAATGTCACCAAGTCAGGTAGCTAACTTTTCAGCTACCCTAGACCTCCAGCACAGTCCAGAGCTGGTTTTTTCCTGACTCTTCCCAGGTATGGGACTTGAGCGGGGGAAGAAAAAAAAAAAAAAACCAGCGATGAGAATTTTCTCAGTACCGGCTGGCGACGCTTAAAACTTCGCAAGGAAGTTGAAAACTTGAAAAAACCGGCGACGAGAATTTTTCAAAGTCAGTCCCTTTGACCGGCCCATCTGAAACTCGCCTCTAGGCGCTGGAGCCCAGCAGCCGAAGCCACTAGCTTAACCCCCTGAAACCCCTGCGAAGCCCCGTAACATGACGGAGCCTTTCACTGGGAAATCGAGGCGAAGGACGGCTTACCCTCAGCAGATCGTAACAACAAGGCTACTCTACTGCTTACAGGACCGTTTCGCACAGCTAAGTCGT
>VAFM01000004.1 GCA_005768725.1 Blastochloris viridis
GTTTGCGGACCCAACTCCTTCAGCCTCACGGCGTTGTTGTCTTACATTTTCATGATATTCATAACCATAAAAATCAACATCAACCCCACACGGATCAAAGTCTAAGAATGAATCAGGGTCTGGTTGCACATATTCCTCATCAATATGCAAATATAGTGCTTCGCTTTCTCCGCCATGCAAACTAGGATAGACGGATGAATTAACACTTATTCTTTGGTTTTCTTCTATAGCTGACGCAGAGTTTATATTATCCTCCCTTGAGTTCATATCTGCGCCACTTTCTTCCGGTAGATCTTCCGAAACAGGAAGATCTCCTTGGATAGTAGTCTGAGATTCAGTTTCTGTAATTTCTACAGTAGCTTGCTGATCCGCAGGATATGAACTGTTAGATTCCTCTATTTCTCTAACTTCAGGGATGGAATGTAATTCCTCTACTTCTGCTGTTTCTTGCGAAGCTACAGTTGTAGGAGTAGCTTGCACAACCCCTATTTCGGCGTCTACCGTAGTGTTAAATTCCACAGATTCCTCAGCTTTTACGTTCATGTTTGCTACTACAGGACTCTCGGCTTCTGAAGTATCGACAGCCGTATGAGAATCTGGTATCTCATTTCGGCCTTCTTCTTGCATCCTAGCAATTGCATCCTCAAGAGTTCGCCTCCAATCTAGACCTTCTCTATATCCAAAATTATCAAGCTCATGTGGATAACTATCGAAATCTCAGCTTGCAAGAGGGTACTCTGGTACATCATATGTTGGTATATCCTCCCATTCTGGAACCATGTCTTGATGGTTACTTGCTGTATTATCAATACTATTAGAATCTTCCATTACACAATCATCATTATCGGGTAAATCTAGATGAGCTCTATCCAAACTAACATCGTTCTCCTCTATAGGAGTACCCATATTATAAATACCAGCATTGTCTTCGGATATATCTGTATTATTACCTTCTAGATTTCTATGTGTATTTGTAATATTTAGATCTGTATCTTTTGGCGATACATCCCTATTATTACCAGTAGCTCTTCCTTCAGCTGCGCAAGCTAAAGCAGCCGAAGAAGTATTATATCCTGGATATTTATAACTATCATCATCTAAAATACCCTCACTAGAGCTATCATCCGAAGATATATGTATAACCATAGGTGAATCTTTAGATAAACCTGTATGGGTTGGACCTAAAGAACCTGTGTTAGTGGAAGTTTTATGTAGTGGATATTTCTGACTATCATCTTTAGAAATATCCTCACTAAAGCTATCGGGGGAATACCCTCCATTGTTCTCTCCCATAGGGAGATATTCATAACTATCATTAGAATTATCACGGGGTGAAATAAACCCTGTAGCTCTATATCCATCTTCATATCTATACTTTGAAGATATATATTCACTAGAAGGACCCCCATTTGTATAACTAGAAGGACCTCAATTTGTAGAACTAAACCCATCGTCCGGTGAAGCATGAAAATCCTCAGCGCTATACTCATATTCATTAGATTCTTTAGCTGGAATCAAAAACTTTTCTATCTCCGAATTAAAGGCTACTCCTTTACCTTTAGATACTTGTTTACCTTTAGTAACGAATCTAGAATCTTTTTTACCTTTAGATTTCGCTACTGTTTTATCTTTAGATACTTTTTTACCCTTAGCTACTTTTTTACCTTTAGGTTCGGCTACAGCTTTACCCTTAGATACTTGTTTACCCCCGGATTCGTTTACTGCATCATCCTCACTAAGGGCTCTTTCACCCCCTAAATATATATATTCTCTTGCATACATATTTTCATAATACATATCTAGGTATTGTCCTTTAGTTAGACCCTCTTTGGATCTCCAAGGTTTTCCTAATCCCCTGTTTTTGCGTATAGCTTTTCCCTTTTTTGAAGATTCCCCTTCTTGGATTTGACCTCTAGCCTCTCCCGTTTTTGAAGATTCCCCTTGTCCGGTTGGGTAACTAGACTCGGCCATAGGGGAATCTTGTACAATTATAGGTTCATTTCTTACTAATTCGTTAGATTCCGGCATAGAGGAATCTTCTGCAAGACCTACATTTCCTACTAATCCTCCAGATTCAGGGGGATATGGGGCTGGATGCGAATTAGCCCCCATATCCTGATATTGTCCTGTATACGGATTAGCTCCCGTATACGGATTAGCCCCCATATCCGGATATTGCCCTGTATATTGATTAGGGTACACATCCGGATATTGTCCTGTATACTGATTAGGTGCCATATTTAGGTATTGCTCTAAATTTTGATTAGGACCTATATGTGAATATTGCCCTAAATTTTGAATAGGTGTCATAAATCCGCCTACTTCTAAAGACTGATATTGCCCTGTAAATTGACTAGGCTCACCTTCTTCTAATGAGTGATATTGCCCTGCAAATTGACTAGACCCACCTAGCCCTAAAAATTCAGGTTGTCCTGCCTCTTGATTTTGTTCTATAGGCTCATCTTGCCCTATAGACTCATCTTGTTCTATAGATTCACCTTCTATAGATTTACCTTTACCCTTATCTATAACTTCCTTACCTTTTTCTAAATCTTCCTTATCTTTTCTAAGAAGTTCTCTGGCATTATCTATATCCTTACCATTTTTTTGAATATGAGCGACTCTATCTGCAGATCTTTCCTTATTTTTAATATTGGCTGCTGTAGCCTTAGCTTGTTTTTCGGGTCTTTCTAATGCCTCTAGAGTATAATTAATTCCCTTACGCTCTTTATTCTTATAATCTACTGCATCTTGACCAAAACCAACTTCTTTATTTACACTTTTGTTTTTGGATTTAATAGAACGAGCCCAGTTTATAGATTTTCTACCCGCCACATCTAAATTTTTTTCATCTGATTGATAGGTCAAAGACCCATCTCTATTCTCATGGATAAAATCCATAAATTTTCTAATGCTATATTCATCTTGATAGATAATGATTCCCTGAATCTAAAACAACTCGGGATTTTGTATTATTATTTGAAAGGTCTATAATACTATAAACTTCACAATTAGGTATAATATCCTTTCCGTCATCCGTAAAGACCTCATCTAAGAATACTCCCCATATATCACTACTAGGTATAACTTCAAAAAATTCATATGTAAGTCTGTTAATAGAAACACCATAAAATTTTGGGATTGGCTCATACATAGGGTCACTGAATTTAGTAGACATACATTTTACTAACTCAGTTCTAGAATCTTTTAATGGTAATATAAAATTAGAACCTAAGTCACCTAATGTTTGATCCTTTTCTTTAAAACCTTCTAAAATTCCAGTTCTATATAAATTAAAATAAACTAGATATTTAGTTTTAATTGGAAATAATGTATGTCTCATAGAATAATCACGACGAGTTTGTAAGTAATAGTACTTGTGGTCAATGTATTGATTATTCGATTGAAATCTAGCAAATTCGCTTATTACATTATCTAAAAGATCGTTAAGATTAGTATATGGATTTCTGTATGATTCTTCTAATTTAGTAGCTTCTACATTATCTTTAGCTATTTTTAAAGCATCCTTATAATTATCTGGATAATCCTCATAGAACTCCTCAGACATAAGCTCATAGTGAGAAGAATTATCGCTACCTTTACTTATATAAAATTGCACCAGCTCTTTAAACTTTTTATCAGCTTTAAATTCACTACGAGCAATTCCTCTTGCACTTTCCTTTGTAAGCTCTGCACGGGGTTTAATAAACTTTGAATAATCCCTAGTATGCTCTAGAGCACTTATTTTTAGATACTTAACAGTATCTACACAAGTAGAAAAGTCTTTAGGTCTATTTATTTTCTCTTCATCAATTAGAAAATAATCTTTTACTGTTGTTATTTTTTTTGGTTCAGTAAAATTAATTGAAGGTCTTCATACTTTAAATAAACCCTGATCATTTATGGATTCAGCTTGAGTAAAAATTATTAAACCATTATGTCTATTAGGTTCTCTAGGTATAGCTATATTATACTTATATTCTAATAGATTAACAGTTTCTATTATTTTCATTCTACTATCCGGGCTTCCATCCGGTAAAAAGTATGTAGGTACAAATACACAACCCGAAGAGTCATGTCTAATTATAATAACAACTAAAAATCTTCCGAATTTTTTCTCTTTTATAACAAGAGAAACTGAACCGTAATATCTTTCATTACTAAATAAAGTTACCGGTCTTATTGATCATTTATTAGGTGAGTTTAAAGTAGCATCATTATTTTTAAGTCTATACGCCATATTAAGAATAGGAGATTTTTCCACTCTTGCTCTATATTCCTTAAGTAAATCTGCCCGATGTGGATTATCTACAAGTAAATTGTCAAGTTTTCTATTTTCTATAAAATTAATAGTTGATCCTCTCAACTGTATACCCGGTTTAGATCATAATATTTTGTTTCAACCGGTATACTTAGCAGTACCTGTATTAGTATAATATTCCATAAATCCTTTATTACATGCTTCCTGTAAAAGAGGACTTATTGAGATAAAAGATAAGACAGTAGACATTGCTACATCCAACCTAGATTCAAGGACTGCTTGGCATACCTTGTTGTTGCTAGGTTGACTGTTTAATTTGTAAATTATTAGTACGCAAGCTATTAGTATAGCAATAATAAGCACTGTGATTATAATTATACAATAAGTATAATAATAGTATCTAATCATATAATGTATTGAGGCTAAATATATTATTCTATATAAATTTACTCTTTCTATTACAAAATCATTATATAAATAATAATCTGACAAATTTATTTTCTCTTTCTTTATAAATTTTATAATAAAATTCAACAAATACAAAAATATTGGAAGAGGAAGGCTAACTATTAGTATAATTGATACAATATTAATATCCCCTTCATTTAATAACATAGCGGCTATAGAATACCTAAGAGTAATAATTATTACAATAGAAATCATCCATAACTTTAGTAGTAATTTTACAATTTTTTCAATATTACTTACTATATTTTTTATAACTTTCATATAATTAATATTTTTAGCCGAACCACCAAATAATTTAAAATGTTTTGTATAAAAATTCATGATAAAAGCTTTAACAAATATTACACTTAATAAACTAAGAATTATAAAAATATAGTTATCTATCATAAATAAAATAGGGATTAATATAAGTCCTATCACAAATATTAGTATTGATACTTTAAACCCTAATATAGATCTATAGCTAGATAATAATATATATACGCTACTACTGGTAAATTTATATTTAAACAATCCAATTTTTAATCCAACATTCACCAAAATGTCCATATAATACTCCTCTTCGAATTTAATTGGTACTACAATATAAATAAGTATAATACCTATAAACGGATATAATTTTAAATCCAAAATTGTAGCTTGCGCACTATTTAGGCCGTTCACTATTTGTAGCCTAGTAGTATACAATTTTATTATATCGTTTATTTTTGATAATATTAATACCATTAGTCTTAAAATTTTACCTATTATTTTAGGATTCGAATACCTAGATTAATTACTGCTATAAAATAATGCTAGTAATTAAACTAGTGCCATAAGGGTGTTATTGCTTCGTCAGCCTTCCACTGAACGTTTTCCCTTTAACGCAAGTAAGCATTTACACTAATATTTAATTAGATTTTATAACCAACCTTAAAATTGTCAATATTAATCCAGATTTTACAATATATATATATATTAGCTTACAGATCTATTTTATGTCTATTTATAATACTATTATTATATAATAATATTTATATTAAATAAAAGCTTACCCCCTTTATATTTAATATATAAAAGCTTACCCTTTTATTCACGATTTTTAACTAAATTTTCTAAAAATTAATTTATTGCATAACACTTATCTTTTTTATCTCTAGTGTATCTAATTTATTGCATAACACTTATCTTTTTTATCTCTAGTGTATCTAATTTATTGCATAACACTTATCTTTTTATCTCTATCGTGTCTAACAATTAATTTAGAGCTTTAGCGCTACTTCTAGCAAGTCTAAAAATTAATTTAGCCCTCTCCATAGCTTTATTTCATAGCACTAAAAGATATATTTAGTAGTTTTATTGCATAGCACAAATTGCTGATAGCTTTAGCTTTATTGCATAGCTGTGTTATTTAATAAAGCTATCAAGCTACCTATAAAAGTACTAATTTGTAATAGGTAAAATATAGGTAATATAGATACAACTACAACTATATTATTATTTGTTAGTATGAAAGATGTAGTGAATAAGTTTTTCATTAGAATTCTAAGGGTTTGCACCTTAACTCTTGCTTACTACGCTTGCGTAGTATATATTTATACTACGAACTACATGCTGTTTAGCTAGATAGATACTAGCTAGGTATAAGCTAGCTAAATGACGTAGTTTTGCTGGTCTCCATTAGTTCTATTCTGAATTCTTTATAGTTTTATTTATAGTAAAAATTAAATAAGATAAGTTAAGTAAATATGCACTAAGCAAGCTACAGCTTTATGAAGTAACTTTATGACATAGCAGTAATGTTGTAAAATAAGCTACTATAAAGCTAAAAATAGCAGTTATCAATTATCCCTGCTTATGTAATACTGGCTGGCTCTAGCGTAGCATGGCTGTCAGTAATTAGTAGCTTTAGCTTGCTATTTCATAAACACGAAACGTAAATTAATTTATTAATCTTAGTAATAATTGTATATAAAACTAGTTGTTATATATGTAATAAACATTAAATAGTTTTATTCTTAGCTAGAAGATGAGCTTCATAGCCCTAGAAATTGATTATTATATACATGCATATAAATAAAGAAGCTATAAACTATTTATTTATGTATAAACACTATTAATAATTAGGGATAATATATCTATATAACTTTTTATAGCATAGCTTGCTATTTCATAGCAGCAATAAAGCTAGCGAAGCTACAACACAAACATTGTTTTATAATAATATTATCTTTAGTATTTTAAACTATAATGTAATGTTTACCTTTATATTTAATAAGGTAGAATTTACTATTAGAATTATTATGTTTAATGTTTGCTGCACTGTGCTATGCAATAAAGCTACTAAATATACGGTTAGTCAGACTTGAACTGACACAAATCGAGTGGAAATCGACAAGTCTACCATTAACCTATAACCGCTTTTAATATATCTGAGGAGTGATTT
>VAFM01000005.1 GCA_005768725.1 Blastochloris viridis
TTATTATTATTATTATATTATTATTTTTTAAATATAATTATTTATAATATTATATAAGGTAATTATAAAAATTAAATACCTTATAATAAATAAAGGACTAATTTACTTTATATTTTAATACTTAATATAGCTTAAAAAGAAGCTAAGATATATTAAAATAATTAATAAATTAAGCTACCCTATAGTAAATAAAATACTTATTTTATTATCTTAATATATAATTCCTTAGAGGTATAGGGTAGCTATAATATAACGCGTTAGGCAGCTATAACCCTAGTAGGTCTAGGTAATAAGTAGTCTTATTACCCTATAGTTACTAGCTAGCTATAATATAATAAGACTAAGCTACCTTATATTATATTAGCTAATATAGCTTAAAAAGAAGCTAAGGCATATAAGAATAACTAATAGATTAAGCTACCCTATAGCTTTAAAAGCTAGCCTTTTAAGCCTTAAGGCCGTGAGTTGATTTTTTTCGGTGGGTATATAAGAGGGAGCCAAGGCGGCCTGAAAAGGCCCCAAGGCAGCTGGGGGCAATAAGGCTAAAAAAGGCTTATAAGCAAGCTAATAGCCTAACCTATAGGTCTGAGCTACCCTATAGCTAAAGTAAAGTAAAAAATAGCTTATAATTCACCTGGGCTATGTGACTAAACTAGCCCCACTGTACCTTATCTTATTAGATTACCTTTATGTATCCCTTATATATATGCTTGTAGGCTCTGTGCCTCGCGGCCGGGGGGATTATAGCTGTAATCGGCCCCTACGAACCTGGCTCCTCCGGGTGCACAGCTACTAGGGATGCCTAGCTATAGCTAGCTAAAGGACCTTCTTTTCTAGCTGCTAGATGGGCCTATTAACTCTATATGCTATTTATAGCTATAGGGGGGCAACAGGGGAGTCACATAGCGACTGGGGCGCGCCGCAATGGTTCAAACCAGTTTCTATGCCCCTATATATAATAGATAACTTAAGGCTCAAGCTTCTATTATAGTGGGCTTAGAGGAAACTGCATTTAACTTTCAGGGGGCTATTTAGGCTACAGGGGGCGGCTATAAGGGTAAGGGGCGGGTACTTAGGCTACAGGGGGCTATTTGCGCTACAGGGGGCGGCTATAAGGGTAAGGGGCGGGTACTTGGGCTATAGGGGGCTATTTGCGCTATAAGAGGCGGCTATAGGGTAAGAGGCAGGTATTATTTTTCTTATCCTATTTATTATAGGCTACTAAGGGAAATAACTAAGAGGGCTAAGAGGATAGGGCTATTTTATTAAGTGCAAAGGGTACTATTATTATAATACTACCTAAAATAAATACCTAGTAACTATCCTAGAGTATCTCTTTAGCTATGCTAAGGCATATTCAAGGCTTCTGCCAGCTCCTTATAGATACGGCAGATCCGGATAGCATCATAGCTAGCCCAAGAGATCCTCTCCCCTAGCCAGGACCATAAGACCCGATGGTGCTTAGGAGCGCAGTTAGGGGGGTTAATTTCCCCCTCAAACCCAAGCTCTTTATAAAGCCGGCTAGCTAGTTGTGGCTGCTGTAATACAGCAGAGCTCCAGAGGGCAGCAATAAGCCCAGGAAACTGGCAACTACCCCCCTGGATTAGCTGCCAGCCGCCATGCTGCGGGTCTTCCTCCCAGCGGCTGCAAAGCTCCTGGGGCACAAGGCAATAGGCACAGGCTCCAAAGCTTCCTAGCCTATCCCGCTGCCTTAGGTAGCGGGTAATAGACTTAGTTAGCTCAAAGCCAAGGCGTATATCCTTGCGGCTGGAAGAAGTGGCCCGGGTGCAGCTTAATGGCAGATGGTCTCGCCTATCTAGCCCATCAAGCTTGCAGAAAAGGCAGCCCTGAAGAAGCTGCTGAGAAAGCAGCCTCTGAAAGGTCTCAAAGTCTGCCCTTTCCCTCTCGGCCCGGGTAGCTGCTGCAGTACGCATCTGCTGTACTTGCATAGCTCTAAGCCTAAGATCCCTCTCTTCAGGGCTCTCTAGGGCATAGCCTTCTTCTGCGGTTAAAGGCAGGTTCTCTAGGCAAAAGTCACACTTTTCCTCCCCTGCCTCGCATACTTGCCGGCTAGCTCGGCCATCTAGAGCCCTATCTAAGGCTATCCTACGGCATTGGCTAGTAGAGAGGAATTCTCTGCTGCCTATGCTTAGGAACCTAGAAGATTGGGCTTCTTGGGTCGAGCTTTGCAAAGGCCTGAGGGTAATAGCCTCGCTAGGAAGCCCATCTCGACCGGCACGGCCGCTCTGCTGCCCATAGTCTGCAAGCCTCTTTGGCATCTCAAGGTGTATGATAACCCTGATATTAGGGATATCAATACCGAGGCCAAGAGCATTAGTTGCAACTATAACCCTGCCATTGCCATAGAGGGTCTCCCGAGACCCTTCCATCCAGGCCTGCAGGCGTTCTGCCTTGCCATCGCGAGTATCAACCTCGTTATAGTAGGCATCACACCCTAGAGCCTGGGCTAGGGCTTCAGTTATAGCTATAGTCTTGCAATAGACTATAGCTTTGGCTGGGCGAGGGTATAGGGTAAGCTTGCTATCAAGCAGCTGCCTCAGGGCATTCTCAGCAGACTGCAGATAGCCCTCTTTGGGAAGCAGAGGGAAATCAACTACCCTGTAGCTGATATTAGGCCGGGTTGTGGGAGCCCGGAAGATAGTGGCATCTTTGGCCTTGGTGTAAACTAGGCCTAGGAATTCACGCTCTTCAGCTATAGGCAACGTTGCAGTTAGGTATACTATCTGCACGCCTCGCAAGGCCAATAGGCCTAGCTGCCTTAGCTTAGGCCTGAACCGGGGGCTGCCTTCTAGAATCGTGTGGCACTCATCTATAACTATGCGGTCAAGGCGGGCTAGGGCTTGGAGGCCATCTAGATAGGCCTGGAACCGCTTTGTCATAGCTGACTCGGGCGTCACAAAGATAATAGAAGCCCCCCTTGGTGCCCTATCAGCCTGCCACTGAGCAGCAGGGATATCCATAGCTTGGCAGCGGTCTAGGAGGTTGCCTAGCAGCGAGACCAGCGGCACAACTACTATAGTTATGCTATCTGGGCAGCTAGCAGCCGGCAACTGAAATAGAAGGCTCTTGCCGCCGCTAGTGGGCATGATGGCTAGGATTGGATTCCTATTACTCATGATGGCCTCTAGAATCGGCTTCTGGCCTTGCCGGAAGGTGGCGTTAGAGCCGAGCAGCCTCTGCAGCTCAAGGTCAAGGTTAACCTTGCGTAGCTGCTTCCAGCGGGCTACTTGAAGCTCCTGGAAATGCTCAAGGTCAACGGCAGCTAGGCCTCTCTTTGAGCCCGAGGGGATAGTTGCCCTTGAGAAGCCAGGGGCAGAGGGGAAACCAAGCAAGAAGTGCCACTCTTCACTAAGAAGCCGGAAGCTTTGCCTGCGCTGATAGGTCTCAAAATGGGCTTCTGTAAGCTGCCGGCCGTAGACTAGGTTGGAAGTCATACTGCTATGGCCGGTCTGCCTATGGAGAATAGTATCTCTTTCTCCAGGGCCCTCTTCATCAGAGCTGCTTTCACTATCTCCGTGGTCGACTTCGCTATATAGCCCCTGGCTAGTAATAGCTGCATCCCGGATATAGCGGCGGCCTAGGGCAATAGCTATATGCCGCCAGCTACTAATAGTAAGAGACTCAATGCCAGCCAACTTGCCCCAGCGCTTAAGGACCCGGCTAAGCCTAGCTGAATTCCAAGAGCCTGCTGCAAGCCCTATATGCAGCCTAGGGCTATCAGCCTGGCTACCTCTCAGGGCCACAAAGGGAGAGCTTCTAAGGCTATAGAAGCCTAGCTCGGCCTGCAGCTGCTGTAGCTGGGGGTTATCCCCTAGGGCCTCTACCTTCTTGCCATAAGCCTCATCGCCATCTAGGCTAGAGGTCTTCCAGAGAAAGGGGGAAAAAGAGCCCTGAGAGCTAGGGTCAAAATTAGCCTGCATAGCTTCCCAGAAGGGCAAGATAAGCCAGAGATAATAGACTAAAAGGGTTCCAACCTCCTGAGGAAGGAAGCGGTGGATAACTTTGAGTCTCTCTGACCTAGAAAAGCCCTTATGAATACCAGTAACTAGCATAACTAGCCCTTGGTCTAGGAAGATATTGCGGATGCCCCCTGCGGCGGTATTGCGGTGCCGAAGGGTTAGGAGCTCATTTGACCGAGCCGGAAGACCACTGCTCAAGTGAATCAAAAAGGCTAGCAGCTCAAGCAACTTCTCAATGCTTTGGCTATAAGAAGACATAGCCCTAGCCTCTGGGGCTATAGAAGAGCTACTAGAGCTTCCAAACCAGCGGGCCTTGAGAATAGGGTCTTCCCAGAGAAAGGAAAAAAGCCAGCTCTTAGTCCCTCCCCTAGCTACCTCATAGAGGCTATCTAAAAAGGAATAACCCACTGAATCATCAGTAGGGTTATCCTGGATAGAATCCCAGGGGATAGAAGGCACTAGGGCCGGCTGGCTCTCCTCCAAGGTATAGCTCTCTTGCATAAGAAGCCCCTGGAAGAGAAGAAGCCGGGCTTCATCCAAGGCAGCCTGCAGTATATGCTGCAGGCTAGGAAGGCTAAGCCGGTTGCCTCTATAGAGGATAGTCTCTCCTTCCCAGCTGATATAGCCGGGCTGGGCTGTATTGGCCTTGGCAGCTATTCCATAGCTACGCAGCCGAAGGATAAACTGCATAGGGGTCGTATCAGCCCCAGCCGGGCTATTCAGCATACACCTAGTTACGAGCTGTTGCACAAGCTCAAAATAGCCAGGGCTAGCTTCTCGAGCTTCTAGAAGGCTCCTTCCAAGCTCGATATGCTGCTGGATAGCCTTATCTCTTTTTCTAGCTACTTCTCGCAAGATAAGGAGCCTAGAAATAGAGACTAAGGCAGAGAGAAAAGGGGTAAAAGTCTCAAAGCTAAGCCAAGAGCCATTAGGAGATATACTAAGCACAGTAAGAAAAGAGACCATAACGCTATTAAATTCACTATCCTTAGTCTGATGATCTAGGATCGAGATAAATAGCGCCAAGGTCTTTTCCTTTGCCCCCTTATAAAGCTCTATAACCTTATAGCTAGAGAAGTTGCCTTTAGCTAAGAGCCAGGCCTCTTCTAGGTCATCTAGGTTATCAGATAGAGCCTTATAGCTAGCTAGCTGCTGCTGGCTTGCTTTGAAAGGTGGCCTCTCTGTGGGCTCTAGGTTGAGGCAGCGGAAGGTATAGACTAGAAGCTGCTTTGCCACTATGGCATAGCGGTCTTGCGTAGCTTTCTTATACCTATAGCTAAAGGGCTTCTTTGCTGGCTGCGAGGCATCTTGCCGGTTAACCTCAAAGAGAGCATTCAGAGGAATCTCATTAGAAGCTATAAGGCTTATAGCTTCTTGAATAAGCTCCTCAAAGGCCCGCAAGAGAAAAAAGCAGGCAAGCTCAGAGGTCTCTTCTAGTGACTCTTTAGTTAAGGTAAGGTTAAGAGAAAGTAGGTCTCTTAGGAAATCCTTTTCCCCACTAAAGTTAGCTAGGTGCCTTGCTGATCCTAGCCTTCGAAGCCAAGGATTAGGAGCAGTAAAGTCATTTAGCTGCTCTATAGCCTCGGCCTCCTTGCTTCTGATAGCTAGGGCTTGGGCCTCAAAGGCAGCCTTAGCTTCTGGAAGAGAGAGAGCTTCAGAGCAAGGCCGGCCCTTTTGACCTTTCTGCTGGACCTTATGAAAGACCCGTAGGTGCTCTCTAATTCGGCGTAGCTCAGAGCCAATATAGAAGCAGCTAGGCTCAAAGGTACAGCGGAAGCCCTGTTGCATAGGCTCTCCAAGTTGTGAGATAGGAGGGCCTAGGGGAATAGGCTTAGGTAGCCTTGCAAGGTCTTTCTGGCCTTGAAGAAGATCAAGCTTAGCAGCCTGCTCTAGGGCGGGCTTGATCTCTTCAAGGGAAAGCTGATGAGGCTGTTGGCGGAGGTGTTGTTGAATTTGGTTAAAAAGAACTGCGGTTTTACAAGTCTTGCAAATAAGAAGGGAAAAAATAGAGATATAAGTAAAATAATCCATAATTATAAGGCTTATAGGTAATTAAGATAGAGATAGAGATAGAGATTAGAAATATATAGCTAGGAAAAAATAGAGTCTTTATAGAAGAATTAAAAGAAAGAAGGAAAATAAAGGTTAAAGCTTATTGGCTAAGAAATTGCCTTAGTTGTGGCTGGCATAGTGGTTGGTGTGGCTAGGTAGCTAGGTTGCGGCGGTGGTTGGGGATTTTTAGCGTAACGCTAGTTGCACTGACCACCCCATTAAAATTCCTCTTTTTTATCTTTAAATAATTCTAGAAAAATAAGGGGATAAGATATAAGAAAAAAGACTTAATTTCTAAAATCCTTATAGCTTAGAGTTATATATATCTCTTTCTTAGAGCCTTAGCCCTATTAGAACCCTGTTTTTTAAAAAACGTCGGCTGGTCGAGAAAAAAAACGTCGGCTGCCCCATGGTCTGCTAGCGTAAAAAAATTCCCCCATATAAAAAAAACGTCGGTAGCTCAGCCGACGTTTTTCATAGATGATAGG